>CAWDPF010000020.1:0-122389 GCA_963804125.1 uncultured Gemmatimonadales bacterium | reverse complement strand
CCGGCCGGCCTACGCGGCCGGCCTTCGCGCGGCGATCGCGACCGTGGCGCCGCTCATCGCCAATCACGTGCTCACCCTCGGCGGCGGCACGTGGATGAGCCTCGCGGGGTTCAGCGGCACGCTGGCGGACAAGGGCGGACCTTATCGTACGCGTGCCGCCACCCACGGCGCCCTCGTTCTGGCCGGCGCCGTCGTCGTCATGCTCGGTACGTTCGGCGTCACCCATCCCGCCGTCGCCATTCCGCTCAGCTTCGCCGTGGCCGTCGCGTGCAGTCTGGGGCGGGCGTACGGTAACGCGGGCGCGAGCGTCGGCCTCGCCGCGCTCAGCATCTACGTCATCGCGCTCGGGTATCCACCCGAGGCCGGGACCGGTGCGGGCACCGCCGCGCTCGCGCGGGCGGGGTTCGTTGTCATCGGCGGCGCCTGGGCCACGCTCCTGGCCCTCGTGCTCTGGCCGCTTCGCCCGTACCGGCCCGTGCGCCTGGCGGTCGCGGCGGCGTATCGGGCGCTGGCAGACTACGCGGACGAGGTCGCGGCCGAGAGCCGGAGCGGGGAAGGCGTCACCAATCCACCACGCGTGCGGGCGGCACTCGAGGCTGCCCGGGCGGCGCTCGCGACCGTCCGGCGGGGCCGGCCCGGCGAGTCGGGCCGGGGCGAGCGGCTGGTCGTGCTGGGCGAGACCGCCGATCAGCTCTTCGGCCAGCTGCTCGCCCTGAGCGACGTCGCCGAGAGCACGCCGGTCGACTGTCGCGACCCGGCCGCGCAGGCCGCGCTCACCGAGGCCGTGACCGCGTTCGCTGGGACCGTGCGGGCGATCGCGGACGCCGTGGAGGCCGAGGATAGGGCGCTGCCCGTCCCGATCGCCTGGCCGGGCGACACACTCCGCACGCGGCTGTCCGCGGATTCCCCGGATGACGTGCGCCTCCACTATCAGCACGCTGCGGCGCTGCTCGATCGCCTGGCGCAGTACGCCGGCGTGGCCGCGGCCGTCGTGGCCGGACTCAATACGGGGGCGCCCATCCCTCCGCTCGAGCGGGCCCAGGAAGTGGAAGACCCTGAATCGGGCCCCACCTGGCTTGCGCCACTCCGCGCGGTGCTGTCGTGGGACTCGGTGGTGCTGCGCTTCGCGGTCCGGGTTGGGATCGTCACCGCCGCGGCCGTCGCACTCACGGCGGCGCTGGACCTTAAGCGCGGCTACTGGATCACCATCACGGCAGTCATGATCCTGCAGCCCTACACCGGCACCACCAGCGTCCGGGCCGTGCAGCGGGTGCTCGGCACCGTCGTCGGCGGGATCCTGACGGCCGGGCTCGCCGCACTGTTCCACGATCCGCTCGCCATCTTCGCGCTCGTGTTCGTGTTCGCGTTCCTGTCGGTGGCGCTGCTGCCGCTCAACTACGGGGCGTTCTCAGTGTTCCTGACTCCCAGCTTCGTGCTGCTGGCGGAAGCGAGCACGGGCGACTGGCATCTGGCGGGCCTGCGCATCCTCAACACGGTGCTCGGCGGCGGGCTCGCGCTGGTCGGCAACCAGTTACTGTGGCCGAGCCCGGAATCCGAGCGGCTGCCCGCGTACCTGGCGCAGACCATCACGGCACTCCGGCATTATCTCGCCCTCGTGATCCAACGGTTCGACGACCTGAGCGACGACGCGGGCCGTGCACTCCGCGAGGCGAGGCGCCAGGTGGGGCTTGCGATCCTCAACGCCGAGGAGTCGTTCCAGCGGGTGCTCGGCGAGCACCGGGGGCCGGCCGAAGCGCTCGCCCCGGCGATGACGCTGCTCACCTACACCCGCCGGTTCACGGCCTCGATCGCCGCCCTCGCTCTGAGCCGCCATTCGATCGAGGCAGTAGCGCGAGAGGCGCTGGCGCCGTTCGCGCAGGCGGCCGACGGAGCCCTGGCGGACGTGGCCGCCGCACTCGCGGCTGGCCGCGCACCGGCGCCGCTCGGCGAGCTGCCGGAGCTGCCGTCGGGAGCGGTATCGCCACTCCTTCGAGGGCGGCTGACACGGCTCGGCCGCCAGCTCAAGACGCTCCACGATGCCGCGGCGCACTGGGTAGAGGGGTAGAAAACCGGGTCGGGCGGATATAGACTTACGGCCCGAATTCGTCGGTCGGGACCTGGACAGGTGTCCGAGTGGCTGAAGGAGCCGGTCTCGAAAACCGGTAAACCGGCAACGGTTTCGAGGGTTCGAATCCCTCCCTGTCCGTCAACGCACGTGAACGACGTTCGCTCTCGCAGCGCGTGTCGCCCCAGCTGCCTGTCGCCCGCGACCCGCCGAATCCCGAAACGACCTTCCCACCTCCTGCACCCGTCGAGCCGACCGTCACCTTAAGGATTGGCAGACGATGTCATCTCCGGTTCAGGATCGGCGTCAGCAAGCCCTCGGCTACCTGGTGGCCGTGCTGGTGACGGCCCTCGCCGGCGAAGTGACGCAGGTCCTCCGGCCGCTGGTGGCGCCGAGCGTGACGCCGCCGTTCATTCTGGCCGTGGCCATCGCGGCCCTGTTCGGGGGCATCGGGCCCGGCGCCCTGGCCTCTCTCCTGAGCGCCCTGGCCCTGAGCTACTGGTTCTTCCCGCCCCTCCATCTCGACAATCCGAGCGATCTCGCCCGGCTGATCCTCTTCCTGGTGGTGGCCATCGTCATCACGGGTATTGCGGGGGCCGCCCACCGGCATCGGTCGCGCGCCGACGCGCAGGCCTTGGAGAGCGAGCGCTTGCGCCGTCTCGCCGAGCAGTTGGCCGCCCGGGCGGAGGAGGCCACGCGCCAGGTTCGCCAGAGCATGACCGATGAGACGGACTCGCGTGAGGCCATGGCCCGCCTGGCAGCCATCGTATCGTCGTCCAGCGATGCCATCATTGGCAAGACGCTGGATGGCGTGATCACGAGCTGGAATGCCGCCGCGGAACGGATCTTCGGGTACCCCACCTCGGAGATGGTGGGACAGTCGGTGTTCAAGCTGATTCCGGAAGAACTGCATGAATCCGAGCGAGGGGTGCTGGCGCAGCTCCGCCGGGGCGAATCGGTCGAGCTCTCCGAAACCGAGCGGATTCGCAAGGACGGCAAGCGGATCTGGATCTCCCTGAGCGTGTCGCCTATCCGGGACGCCACGGGCGTGATCACCGGCGCGGCGTCCATCAAGCGCGACGTCACGGAATCGAGGCTGATGCGGCAGCACCTGCACGACACCCAGCGCTTCCAGGCGGTTGGGCAGCTCGCCGGGGGAATCGCGCACGAGGCCAACAATCAGATGACGGTCGTCCTGGGGGCCTGCGCAGTTTCTCCTCCGCCGGCCCGACCTGGCCCCATCTGCCCGGGAGGACATCGAATTGATCCGCCGGGCGGCCGAGCGAACCGCGTCGATCACCCAGCAGCTGCTGGCCTTCAGTCGCCGCCAGGTGCTGGAGCTTCGGGATGTCGACCTGAACCGCGTCGTGCAGACCATCGAGCCGGTGCTGCGCCGATCGCTGGCGGAGAGCCACGAACTGACCGTGCGGCTCCGGCTGCGGGACGCGGTGGTCCGCGCCGACCCGCGACAACTGGAACAGGTGCTGCTGAACCTGACGCTGAATGCGCGCGATGCCATGCCGGCGCGGTGGGCGCCTCTCCATCGAGACGGACAGCGTGGAGCTCGCGGCGCGAGGATGCTGGACGGTAGCTTTCGCCCGGCGCATATGCCGTCGTGGTGGTGAAGGACACCGGACACGGCATGGACCGCGCGACCCTGCAGCGTGCGTTCGAGCCGTTCTTCACGACGAAGGCGGTCGGCCAGGGCACCGGCCTGGGCCTCTCGGTGGTGCACGGCATCGTCAATCAGAGCGGCGGCACCATCCGGGTCGCGAGCGAGCTGGGGAAGGGCACAACGTTCACCTTGTACCTGCCGATCTCGTCGGCCGGTCGAGCGTCCGAGCAGCCGGCCGACACCGGCACCATGGCCATGGAACATGGCCGGGTCGCGCTGGTGATCGAGGACGACCCTGTCGTCCGTGGCATGGCCGCGCGCGGGCTGCGCGAGGCCGCCTATGTCGTGCTCGAGGCGGTGAACGGGCGAGAGGCCCTGGAGCTGATTCAGTCCCATAAGGGGAGGCTCGACGTGGTGGTGACCGATATCGGAATGCCGGAGATGGACGGCTACGATGTCGCCCGCCGGCTGAGCGAGGAGCGGCCCGATATCCCCATCGTGTTCATGTCCGGATATGGCGACCCGGAGCCGAAGGTTCCGTTCCTTCAGAAGCCCTTTGCGCCGGATGTCCTGGTTCGCAAGGTCGGCGAGATGCTCGATCGGTGATGCACGCAGCAACGGTTTCGACGGCTCGAATCCTTCCCTGTTTGCCGAGGTTTCATGGCATCGCTCGATGACCAGCTCCTGCCCGGTGAGCGGATCATCTACCGCACGCGGCCGCATTGGATCCTCTTTGGCGGGCCGCTCCTCGTTGCTCTCGCCGGGCTCGTCCTCGGCGTCACGCTCCAGCTCACCGTCCACGACTACGAGTACCGGTACGCCGGCTGGTACGCCGGCGCCGGCCTGCTTGGCGTGGCCCTGCTCGTCGCCATACCGCCCACTGTCCGATATCTCAGCTCCGACTTCGCCGTGACCGACAAGCGGGTGCTGGCGCGAATGGGCATCCTGAACCGCCAGTCGCTCGAGACCCTGCTGAGCAAGATCGAGGGGATCGGCGTGGAGCAGAACCTCTGGGGGCGAGTCCTGGGATTCGGCACGATCACGATTACCGGAACCGGCGGCACCCGGGAGTCCATCGCCGGCATTCCGCGGCCGCTCGAGTTCCGTCGCCACGTCCAGAGCCAGATCGTGGACCTCGACGAGCGGCGCGCGCGGGAGCCCGCCGCGGCGCTCGCCAGCGGGGCGGGTGAGGCGCGCGTCGAGCGGGACTGCCCCTGGTGCGCGGAGCGGATCCTCGCCCGGGCGCGCGTCTGCAAGCACTGCGGCCGGGAGGTGGCGGACGCTCGCTAGCACGTCATCCTGAGCGGAGCGAAGGAGCCGTGCGTCAGGTCATGCCTCCTTCGCTCCGCTCAGGATGACGGCGCGGCGTGCATCCCACCTATGCTCCCCCTCACCACCGCTGACCGCCTGACCGGCTGCCTCCTCGGGCAGGCCCTGGGCGACGCCCTCGGCTTCGTCGTCGAAACCCGGCCGCCCGACGTGGCCGAAGCCTACGTGCGCGACTGGCTCCTCGCCGGCCGCGCCGGAGACCGCGCCCACCCGGACTATCCGTTCGGTCAATACTCCGACGACACCCAGCTCGCCCGCGAGCTGCTGATCAGCGTCCGAGACTCCGCCGGATGGGACCCCGCGGCGTTCGCCGCCCGCATCGCCGAGCTGTTCCGTGCCGGGGCCGACGTCGGCGCCGGTGAGGGCACGCGCGGCGCCGCGCGACGCCTGCTGGCAGGTGCCAGCTGGCTGGAATCGGGAACTCCATCTCCATATGCCGGGAACGGCAGTGCCATGCGCGCGGCGCCCCTGGGCCTTCTCTTCGCCGGCGATCCGGCCGCCCTCCGCGCCGCGGCCCGGGACCAGAGCCGCATCACCCACCTCGACCCGCGGTGCGCCGCCGGGCGCGGTGGCCGTGGCCGGTGCCGCCCTGCTGGCCACGGCGCCTGGCCCGCTCGACCCACGCACAGGTCCTGCATCAGCTTGGCTCTGGGTGGCGGCGGAGGACGCGTCAGTGGCTCGGGCCGTAGCCGGCATCGAGGCGTGGCTCCCGCTCGCGCCGGCCGCGGCCGCGTCCCGCCTCCACGCCGAAGGCGCTCGACCCTGAGCACGTCTCTCCCTGGCTCGGCATATCGGCCTTCGTGACGCCGAGCGTCGCCTGGAGTCTCTACGCTTTCCTGCGCACGCCTGACGACTACTGGACCACCGTCTGCACCGCCATCGCCGTCGGCGGCGACACCGACACGATGGGCGCCATCGCGGGCGCGCTAGCGGGCGCCCGGCTCGGCCCCGACGCCCTACCGCCCCGACCTGCTGGCCCGGCTCACCGATCGAGGACGCTGGGGCGCATCCGACCTTGCCCAGCTCGCCGCCGACTGCGCGCCGTACGCGCGCTGACCTCTTCACACCATCCCGCTCGCGGTGGTAAGTTGCCGGGTCGCCAAGGACCGACGCGAGACCGCTCGCCACTCGAGGTGTCCATGCCGCACGGAAAGATCTACCAGGACGTGACCGAGACCGTCGGGAACACCCCGCTGATCCGGCTCAACCGGCTTGGCCAGGGCCTGCCTGGCCGCATCGCCGTCAAGCACGAAGGCTATAACCCGTACAATTCGGTGAAGGACCGGATCGGCGCCGCGATGATCAACGACGCGGTCGAGAAGGGCCGCCTTCGCCCCGGCATGTTCATCGTGGAGCCGACCTCCGGGAACACGGGCATCGGCCTGGCGTACGTCGCGGCGGTACGAGGCTATCGCTGCATCTTCACCATGCCGGACACGATGACGGTCGAGCGCCGGCACCTGCTTCGGGCCCTGGGCTGCAAAGTGGTGCTCACCGAAGGGCCCAAGGGCATGAAGGGCGCCATGGCGCGGGCCGAGGAGATCCTGGCCCGTCTGGGCGACCGCGCCTGGATGCCGCGCCAGTTCGACAATCCCGCCAATCCCGCGATCCACTACCGCACCACGGGCCCGGAAATCTGGGAGGACACCGAGGGCAAGGTGGACATCTTCGTCTCCGGCGTCGGCACCGGCGGCACCATCACGGGCGCGGGACGATTCCTCCGCGAGCGGAAGCCCGGGATCCACATCGTGGCAGTCGAGCCGGCCGAGAGCCCCGTGCTCTCCGGCGGCCAGCCCTCACCGCATCGGCAGCAGGGCATCGGGGCCGGCTTCATTCCCGCCCTGCTCGACACCAAGATCTACGACGAGGTCGTCAGGGTGAGCAACGACGATGCAATCGCGACGGCGCGGCGCCTGGCTCGCGAGGAGGCGATCTTCGCCGGCATCTCGAGCGGCTCGATCACCTGGGCGGCGCTCCAGGTGGCGGGCCGGCCCGAGAACGCGGGCAAGCTGATCGTCTCGATCGTCTGTGACTTCGGTGAGCGCTATCTCAGCAACCCGGTCTTCACCGAGTTGCCCGACCCCGATTTCTCGGACGTCGAGGAGGCGTTGGCCGCCCCGGCGGTGGTCGCGTGAGCACGAATCGTCATCGCGTGAGCACGAATCGTCATCGCGCGAGCACGAATCGTCATCGCGCGAGCACGAATCGTCATCCCGAGCGAAGCGAGGGATCTACTCCGCGGGGCTCGAGCCCGGGCTGAGGAGATCCCTCGCTTCGCTCGGGATGACGTGCGCGGCGGAGAGCGGTTCTCCGCCGCGACCTTTTCCACCACACACCACTGAGGCGCAGCCACACGTGACCACTCCTGCACGTACTCCTGACGGGGGACCCACTCCGTTCGGGCGGATCGACGAGATCTTCGGGCTCGACACCTTCTCCCGCACCGTCATGCGGCAGCGGCTCCCCAAGGAGGTCTACCGGAGCCTGCTCCGAACCATCGACCAGGGGGACCCGCTCGACCCGGCCGTGGCCGACGTCGTGGCCGCCAGCATGAAGGACTGGGCGATCGAGAACGGCGCCAGCCACTACACCCACTGGTTCCAGCCGCTGACCGGCCAGACCGCCGAGAAGCACGACTCGCTCGCCGCCCCGGACGGGAACGGCGGCGTGGTCTTCAACTTCTCCGGCAGCGAGCTGGTGCAGGGGGAGCCGGACGCCTCGAGCTTTCCGTCGGGCGGCCTCCGCGCCACCTTCGAGGCCCGCGGCTACACCGCGTGGGACGCCACCAGCCCGGCGTTCCTCATGCGGGGCAACAACAACGTCACCCTGTGCATCCCGACGGCGTTCGTCTCCTGGACGGGCGAGGCGCTCGACACCAAGATCCCGCTGCTCCGCTCGGTCGAGGCACTGTCGCACCAGGCGATGCGCGTGCTCAAGATCTTCGGCACCGACGAGGGGGTGCGGCGGGTCTACACCACCGTGGGCCCGGAGCAGGAGTACTTCCTGATCGACCGCGAGCTCTACTTCAAGCGGCCCGATCTGGTCACGAGCGAGCGCACCCTGTTCGGCGCCAAGCCGCCCAAGGGCCAGCAGCTCGAGGACCACTACTTCGGCACCATTCCGCCGCGCGTCCTGGCGTTCATGTCGGAAGCGGAGGCGGAGCTGTACCGTCTGGGTGTGCCGGTCAAGACTCGCCACAACGAGGTGGCCCCGGGCCAGTACGAGATCGCGCCGCTGTTCGAGCCGAGCCACATCGCGAGCGATCACCAGATGCTGATCATGGAGACCCTCAAGCGGGTGGCCCCGCGCTACGGACTCCAGGCGCTCCTGCACGAGAAGCCCTTCGCGGGCGTCAACGGCTCGGGCAAGCACAACAACTGGTCGATGAGCACCGACACGGGCGTCAACCTGCTCGACCCCCGCGACGACACCCACACCAACATGCAGTTCCTGGTGTTCCTGGTCGCCACGATCCGCGCGGTCGATACCCATGCCGATCTGCTGCGCGCCTCGATCGCCTCGGCGGCCAACGATCACCGGCTCGGCGCCAACGAGGCGCCGCCCGCCATCATCTCGATCTTCCTCGGGAAGATGCTGACCGACATCCTGGAGCAGGTGGAGAAGGGGCTGCCCAAGCGGACCATCCGCGGCGGTATCCTCGACCTGGGCGCCAAGACCCTGCCGATGCTGCCGCGCCACTCGGGCGACCGCAACCGGACCTCGCCGTTCGCGTTCACGGGCAACAAGTTCGAATTCCGCGCGGTGGGCTCGACTGCCAGCATCGCGTGGCCCAACACGGTGCTCAACACCATCGTGGCCGAATCGCTCGACTACGTGGCCGGGCAGCTGGAAAAGGCGGTGGGCGCCAATCCGTCGCCGGCGCGGCTCCAGCAGGGCGTACTGACCGTGCTCAAGCGGCTCATCAAGGAGCACAAGCGCGTCATCTTCGACGGCGACAACTACTCGGAGGAATGGCACACCGAGGCGGACCGGCGCGGGCTGCCGAACCTGAAGGACTCGGTCGAGGCCTTCCAGGTGCTCAGGGCCCGGAAGAACTCCGACCTGTTCAGGAAGTACGGCGTGCTGAACAAGTCCGAGTACGATTCGCGGATCCACATCGCAATCGAGAAGTACGTCAAGCAGCTCGGCATCGAAGCGGAGACGATGGTGTCGATCGCGAAGTCGCAGATCCTGCCGGCGGCGCTGGAGCACCAGCGGCGGACGGCGGAATCGGTCGCGGCGACCAAGGCCGCCGGGGTCGATGCGGGCGATAGCACCCAGGCTCTCCGGGAGTTCGTCGACCTGGTGAACCAGTTCCGGGCCCGGACGGCGGAGGTCGAGGTTCTCTCCGGCCATCACGAGTCGGATCCGGCAAAGCACGCCGCGCAGATCGCCCGGGAGCTCAAGCCGGCAATGGCGCGGCTCCGGGAGACCGGCGATGCGATGGAGGCAGTGGTGGCTGCCGATCTCTGGCCGCTGCCGAGCTATCGGACGCTGCTGTTTCTGAAATGATGTAGAACGGAGACGTCATCCCGAGCGAAGCGAAGGACCTTATCCGGGAATGGCTCGAGCCATCCCCAGGCAAGGTCCCTCGGTCGCTTTGCTCCGCTCGGGATGACGGGTCGTCAGCTTACAGCGGCCACCCCGCCGGCCGCTCCTTGGTCAGGAGGAACAGCTCACTCGGGCATTTCGCGGGCGTGAGGACCCCGGCCATCGCCTGGAACGCCATCACCTCTTCGGGCGAGCTGTCGGGATTGAAGTAGACGGCCATTGCTTCGACCAGGGGGGGACGGTCGGGCCGGGCGATCGCGTCGAGCCAGGGATGCTGCTTGTTGGTTCGGCGACTCTCCAGGCGAACCCGCACGGCGCCATCGAGCCAGCACGTCATCCCGGCCAGCCCGTCCAGCATCGGCTCGCTGAGGAGGAGGCTCTCGCCCTGCGGGGTAATCGCCCCGAACCGCAACCGGCCACGCTCGTTACGGCGGTGAATGACGGTGCCCCAGCGAAAGCGGGGAAGCCCGTGCTGGTACCAGTCCAGGACCTGGAGCAGCTGATCCTTCAGTGCCTCGACGACGAGCGACGATTGCATGGCGGCCACCAGCGGGGAAAAGGTTGCCGTATACGCCCAGAGGGGAGCGTTGAGCGCCATATTCTGCAGAATGCGGGCCAAACGTCCTGGATTCCCGCCCCTGGCGCCCGCCCGAGGACCCGGCCACATTCCGCCCGCGGCCAAAACGGCCCGGTTCCGGGCCGGCCGCCACCACCCATGACCACCCACGCATGACCGCCCACGACCCCCTGCCGTCCCATGTTTTCTACCGGAAGCTGACGCGGCGGTATCCGCGCATCGTCCGCGGGGAAGGCTGTTGGCTGTACGACGACGATGGGCGGGCCTACCTCGATGCCTCGGGTGGTGCCTTCGTCGTCAACGTGGGCCACGGAGTTCGGGAGATCGCCGCGGCGGTGGGCCGGCAGGCGGAGCGGCTGGCCTACGTGAGCGGTGCCGCGTTCACCAGCGATCCGGTCGAGGAGTTCGCCGCCGAGATCGCGCTCCGCTCCCCCGGTGACCTCGAGCTGGTCTATCCGCTCTCGAGCGGGTCGGAGGCGATCGAGGCCGCGCTCAAGCTCGCCCGGCAGTATTGGGTCGAGGCCGGCCAGCCGGCCCGGCGGAAGATCCTGGCGCTCTCTCCGAGCTATCACGGCAACACGCTCCTGGCGCTTTCCGCGTCGGCCCGCGAGCACTACAAGACCTACTTTCAGGACTGGCTCGTGGAGTTCGTCCGCGTGCCGGCGCCGTATGCGTACCGCTGTGCCTGCCACGGCATTCCGCCGCTTTGTCCGAGCTGCAGTGGCGAGGCAGTGGAAGCGGCGCTCCTGCGCGAGGGACCCGGCACGGTCGCGGCGCTGCTGGCCGAGCCGGTCGGCGGGTCGTCCACGGGCGCCTCGGTGCCCGCGCCGGAGTACTGGCGCCGCGTCCGCGCGGCCTGCGATCGCCATGGTGTCCTGCTCGTGGCCGACGAGGTCCTCACGGGGGCAGGCCGGACCGGCACCTGGTCCGCGCTCGAGCCGTATGGGGTGGTGCCGGACATCATGGCCCTGGGGAAAGGCATCGCGGGCGGATATGTCCCACTCTCGGCCGTAGTGGCACCGCGGCGCCTGGTGGACGTGCTGGCGCGGGGCTCGGGGGCGTTGCTCCATGCCCAGACGTTCTCGCATCATGCGACGCTCTGCGCGGCCGGTGTGGCCACGCTGCGGTATCTCCGGGAGCATGGGCTGATCGAGCGGTGCGCCGCCGCCGCGCCCGCGTTTCACGCGCGCCTCGCCGCGCTCCGCGAGCTCCCGGCCGTGGGCGACGTGCGGGGGCGCGGACTGCTGGCGGGGGTCGAGTTCGTGGCCGACGCCGCGACCCGGGCACCATTCCCCCGCGCCGCCCACTTCGCCGAGACCTTCGCGGCGACGGCGCTCGAGGCCGGGCTCGTGGTATGGCCCAACGTCGGCCAGGCCGACGGCATCAACGGCGACATCGCCATGCTCGCCCCGCCGTTCATCGTGACCGAGGACGAGATCGATCTCATTGTGCAGCGGTTCGGCATGGCGCTCCGCGCCACGGTCGAACGGATCGGAGCCGTCGCGTGAGCGCACCCGCCAAGATCACCTATACCTCCGCCTCCGGCGACCTCAACGAATTCCATCACCGGTTCGATGTCGCGCTCGAGGCCGTTCGCGCCGCGGCCGGCGCGCGGCACCCGTTCTACGTCGGCGGGCGCGCGGTGGACCATGGCGACGAGCCGCTGGTCGACCGCTCGCCGATCGATACCGGCCTGGTGCTGGGAGAGTTCGCGGTCGCCGGCCCGGCGGACGTGGATCGCGCCGTCACCGCGGCCCGCGAGGCGCAGCGTGGCTGGAACCGGCTCCCCTGGCGCGAGCGGCTCGCGATTCTCCGGCGCGCCGCCGCGCTGATCCGGGAGCGCAAATACGAGCTTGCCGCCCTCATGAGCCTGGAGGTAGGCAAGAGCCGCCTCGAGGCCATGGGCGACGCGGAGGAATCGGCGGACCTGATCGATTACTACTGCGGCCAGGTCGAGGAGGCCGACGGGTTCGTCCGGCCGATGGGGCGGATCACTCCCGTCGAGCGGAATACCGACCTGCTCCGGCCGTATGGCGTGTTCGCCTGCATCGCGCCGTTCAATTTCCCGCTCGCGCTGTCGGCGGGGATGTCGTCGGCCGCGCTCGCCGCGGGCAACGCCGTCGTCTACAAGCCGGCGGAAGACACGCCCTGGACCGGCCTCCGCCTGTACGAGGTCTATCGCGACGCGGGGGTCCCGGCGGGGGTGTTCAACCTGATCATCGGCCACCGGGAGGCCATCGGCGACGCGCTCTGGCAGCATCCCGGCGTCGACGGGGTCGTGTTCACCGGCTCCAAGGCGGTCGGGATGCGCATCCATGCCGGCCTGGGCGCCGGGTGGATCAAGCCCTGCCTGCTCGAGCTGGGCGGCAAGAACGCGGCGATCGTCATGCCGAGCGCCGATCTCGACGCGGCGGCGGAGGGTGTCATGCGCTCGGCGTTCAGCCTGCAGAACCAGAAGTGCAGCGCCACCAGCCGGGTGTATGTCCACCACGACGTGGCAGCCCCCTTCGTCGAGCGACTGCTGGAGCGCACCCGCGCCATGCGCATGGGCGATCCGTCCGAGCGCGACGTCTTCTTCGGCCCGGTCATCAACGAGCGCGCGGTGGCGCGCTACGAGCGGGCCGTGGTACAGGCGCGGGCCGAAGGCGTGGTATTGCACGGTGGCGCGCGGCTCACGGGCGGCGTGTTCGACCGCGGCCACTTCGTGGCGCCCACGGTGGCGCTGCTGCCGCTCGAGAGCTCGCTCTACCGGGACGAGCTGTTCGTGCCGCTGCTGGCGGTCGGCGAGGTCCGGAGCCTGGACGAGGCGCTCGCCCACGCGAACCGGGTGGAGTACGGGCTCACGGCAGGCATCTTCTCCGGTGATCCCGCGGAGGTCGAGCGGTTCTTCGACGAAATTGAGGCCGGCGTGTGCTACGCGAACAAGCGTACGGGCGCCACCACGGGTGCCTGGCCGGGAGCGCAACCGTTCTGCGGATGGAAGGGCTCGGGGTCGACGGGGAAGGGGGGCTGCGGGCCGTATTACGTCGCGCAGTTCACGCGGGAGCAGAGCCGGACGGTCATCGATGGTGAGTCACCCTGAGCGCAGCGAAGGGGCCATGCCTCTGGTCATGGCTTCTTCGCTTCGCTCAGGATGACTCCACATGAAGAACCCGAAGCATTCACGGAGCCGCAGTGGCAGACTACCCGAAGATCCTCGTCCCTCCCCCGGGCCCCAAGGCCCGCGCCATCGTCGAGCGCGACGAGGCGTGGACCTCCACCTGCTACATCAAGGAGTATCCCCTCGTCGTCTCGCGAGGGCAGGGCGTCATGGTGGAGGACGTCGACGGCAACCGCTATCTCGACTTCATGGCCGGGATTGCGGTGTCGTCCACCGGATACGGGCACCCCAAGGTCGTCGCGGCAGTCAAGGACGCGGCCGACCGGTTCCTCCACATCTGCGGCTCCGATTTCTATTACGAGGGAATGGCCGCGCTGTGCGAGCGCCTGGCCCGGCTCGCTCCCGGGACCAGCAAGAAGCGCGTCTTCCTCACCAACTCCGGCACCGAGGCGGTCGAAGGCGCCATCAAGCTCGCCCGGTACGCCACCCGCCGGACCGCGATCATCGCGTTCCGGGGCGCGTTCCACGGGCGCACGACCGGCGCCGTCAGCCTCACGAGCAGCAAGGCCCGCCAGCATGCCGGCTTCGGCCCGCTGCTGCCGGACGTGCACCACGTCCAGTTCGCCTACCGCTACCGCTGCCAGTGGTGCGCCGACAAGCCCGCCTGCACGCGCGGCTGCCTCGACGTGCTTGAGCAGGATCTCTTCGCGCGTCATCTCGATCCGCACGACGTGGCGGCCATCTTCGTCGAGCCGATCCAGGGCGAAGGCGGGTATGTCGTCCCACCGCTCGGGCTGGCTCCGCGACCTGCGCGCCATCTGCGACAAGTACGGGATCCTGCTCGTTGCCGACGAGGTGCAGTCGGGCGTCGGCCGCACGGGAAAGATGTGGGCCTGTGACCACGAGGGTGTCGAGCCCGACATCCTCCTCACCGCCAAGGGGCTCGGGTCCGGCATGCCGATCGGAGCCTTGATCGCCAAGGAATCCGTCACCAAGTGGGAGAGCGGCTCGCACGGCTCGACCTTCGGCGGGAATCCGGTGTGCTGCGCCGCCGCGCTCGCTACGCTCGACCTGGTCGAGAACGGCCTCATGGCCAACGCAGTCGTCATGGGCGAGCGGCTCATGGCAGGTGTCCGCACGCTGGCCGAGAAGCACCGCTGCATCGGCGACGTCCGCGGAGTCGGACTGATGGTGGGCGTGGAGTTCGTGAAGGACCGCGCCACGCGCGAGCCCGCGCCGGAGATCGTCGAGCAGCTCGTCCAGGGCGCATTCAAGCGCGGCCTCCTCCTGCTCGGCGCGGGGAAGAGCACGCTCCGCCTGGCGCCGCCGCTGGTCGTCGGCGCCGAGGACATCGACACCGCGCTGTCCATGATCGACGCCCGGTTGAGCGAGATCGCTTGAGCCCCGGCTCGAAGGTCACCACCATGCGGGAGGCCGTCGCCGCCCACGTCCACGACGGCGACACGGTGGTGATCGAGGGATTCACGCACCTGATCTGCTTCGCCGCGGGACACGAAATCATCCGGCAGCGCCGGCGTGATCTCGTGCTCTGCCGGCTCACGCCCGACCTCATCTACGACCAGATGATCGCGGCCGGCTGCGCCCGCAAGCTGGTCTTCTCGTGGGCCGGGAATCCCGGCGCGGGCTCGCTCCATGCCTTTCGCCGTGCGGTCGAGGGCAAGGGCACAGCCTCGCTCGAGCTGGAGGAGTACTCCCACTTCGGCATGGTGGGCCGGCTTTGCGCCGGCGCGGCGCGTGCTCCCGTTCTGGCCGATGCGGAACTACATGGGCACCGACCTGCCCGCGGTCAATCCGCGCATCGCGACCGTCGAGTGCCCGTATACCGGGGAGCGCCTCGCGACCGTCCCCGCGCTCAATCCCGACGTCACCATCGTGCACGCCCAGCGCGCCGACGCCCAGGGCAACACCCAGATCTGGGGACTGCTCGGCGTGCAGAAGGAGGCGGCGTTCGCGTCGGGCCGCGTGATCGTCGTGGTCGAGGAGCTGGTGGACGAGCCGATCATCCGCGCCGATCCCAACCGGACGCTGATTCCGGGGCTCGTGGTCGACGCGGTGGTGGTCGAGCCGTGGGGCGCGCACCCGTCGTACGCGCAGGGATATTACGACCGGGACAATGAGTTCTACGTGCAGTGGGAGGCGATCTCGCGGGATCCGGCGGCGCTCGGGCGGTTCTTGGATGAGTTCGTGTATGGCGTGAAGGATCGGGCGGAGTACGTCGTGCGGTGCGGGGGGTTGGAACGGCTGCGGGCGGATGCGCGAGTGTGTGCGGGGGTGAACTATGGGTTTTGAGGACCCCCGTCATCCCGAGCGGAGCGAGGGACCTTGGTCGCCTGGCCCGGACACTGGCCACGTTCCTGGACGGGAGAGAAGGTCCCTCGCTCCGCTCGGGATGACGGGAGCCATCGCAACCCGATGACCTACACCCCCGCCGAGCTCATGGCCGTCGTCGCCGCACGCGAGCTCCGCGACGGGGAAGTCGTGTTCGTTGGCATCGGCCTGCCAAACCTGGCCTGCAACCTTGCCCGCGCCACGCACGCGCCGAACCTCGTCCTCATCTATGAATCCGGCGCCGTGGGCGCGTTGCCCGAGCGGCTGCCGGTCTCGATCGGCGACCCCTCGCTGGTGACCGGCTCGCTCATGGTCTGCGGGATGGCCGACGTGTTCCAATCGTTCCTCCAGAACGGTCGGATCGAGGTCGGCTTCCTCGGCGGCGCCCAGATCGACCGGTACGGCAACATCAACACGACGGTCGTGGGCACCTATGATCATCCCGACGTGCGCTTGCCCGGGAGCGGCGGCGCCGCCGAGATCGCAATTCACGCCCGGCGCACCGTGGTCATCAGCCGGCTCAGCCGCCGGGCATTTCCCGAGGCGGTCGATTTCGTCACCAGCCCCGGCCACCGGGCCCGCGGGGGCACCCGCGGCGAACTCGGCATGCCCGGCGCCGGGCCGGTCAAGGTCGTGACCGACAAGGCCGTCCTCGAGCCCGACCCCGACACCGGCGAGCTGATGCTCGCGGCGCTCTATCCCGGCGTCGAGGCGGACGAGGTCCGCGCCGGCATCGGCTGGCCGCTCGGGTCCCGGCCCACGCTCGCGGCGGTCGACCCACCCACACCGGTCGAGCTGCGGTTGCTCAGGGACGTGCTCGATCCCCATCGCCTCTACCTGAAGGGCTGACCCGCTCATGAGCGCCGCGCCCGCCACCCCCGCCGCCGCCGAGTCGGCGCACCCCACGCTGCCGCGTGCCCTTGGCCTCCGCGACATGGTGCTGTTCAACATCGTCGCGGTGGTCAGCCTGCGGTGGTTCGCCACCGCCGCGGCCGCGGGCCCGAGCTCGATCACTCTGTGGGTGCTCGCGGCGCTGCTGTTCTTCATACCGCAGGGCCTGGCGGTGAGCGACCTGGCGGCTCGCTATCCCGAGGAGGGCGGCATCTACGCGTGGACCAAGCGCGCCTTCGGCGAGGGCCACGGATTTCTCTGCGGCTGGTGCTACTGGGTCAACAACATCCTCTACTATCCCAACCTGCTGATGTCGACGGCCGTCGTCGGCACCTACGTCATCGGCCGGGGTCAGACGGGCCTCGCCGACAACTGGACGTACGTGCTCCCCGCCACGCTGGCGGCGCTCTGGCTGGCGGTGGCGATCAACATCGTGGGTGTGCGCACGGGGCGGTGGCTCCAGAATCTCGGCGCCATCGGCACCTACCTGCCCGGCGTCCTGCTCGTGGCCCTCGGCGTGTACGCGGCGTTCACCCGGCCGGCGGCCACGCCGCTTACGACGCAATCGCTCGTACCTGACCTCAGCGATCTTTCGGAGCTCAACCTCTGGGCCTCCATCGCCTTCGCGTTCGCCGGGCTCGAGCTCTGCGCCGTGATGGGTGGCGAGGTGAAGGATCCGCGGCGGACGCTGCCGCGGTCGATCTTCATCTCGGCGCCGCTGATCGCGTTCATCTACATCGCCGGTACCGCGGCCGTACTCTGGCTGGTGCCGACGAAGGACGTGAACATCGTCTCCGGGTTTCTCCAGGCCGTGGCGGAAGGTGCCAAGGACATCGGGTGGGGCGTGGCATGGCTCCCGGCGGCGGCGGCGGCATTCTACGTCGTCGGCAACATCGGCGGCGTCGGTGCGTGGCTCACCGGGCCTGCCAGGGTGGCGTTCGTGATCGGCCTCGACCGCTATTTCCCGCCGGCCTTCGGCAAGGTGCACCCCAAGTGGCAGACACCGTACGTCGCCATCCTCACGCAAGCGGTACTGGCGACGGTCTTCTTGCTGCTGTCCGTGCTGGGTCGGGGCACCACCGTCGAGAAGGCCTACCTCGTCATCCTCGATACGATGCTGCTGGTCTATTTCATCCCCTACATCTACCTGTTCACCTGCTTTCTCATGGTCCGGGTCAAGGAGCCCTCGCCGGTGAAGGGGGTGCTCGGCAGCCGGCCCGCGGGGGTGGTCATCGGCGCGGCGGGCCTGGCGCTGACGCTCTTCGCCATGAAGATCGCGACGGTGCCGCCGAGCGGAACGGCCGATCCGCTGCTGTTTCAGATCAAGGTCATCGGCGGCGCCGGCTTCTTCGTGGTGCTCGGGGGGCTGATCTACTGGCGGGGACGCCGGTGAGGCGTCGGCATCCCGGTCACCGCGCGCTCGAGCTCGTGGCCGGCGCGGTGGGGTTCCTTGCCGCAGTGGTTGCTATCGTTTCGAGCGCGGCTCCGGTTGCCGCCCAGCGCGCTCCCGTCCTGCAGCAGATCAAAGTCCGCCATCCGTACTACTACCGCGAGATGTTCGTTCCCCAGGTGACCAGCGGGCCGAGCGCGGCCGCGTGGTCACCGGACGGCACCGAGCTGGTGTACTCGATGCAGGGCTCCCTCTGGCGCCAGCGCGTGGGGTCGAATGAGGCGCGCCAGCTCACCGACGGCCCCGGATACGACTATCAGCCCGACTGGTCGCCGGACGGGCGCCGCATCGTGTACGCCACCTATCGGAACGACGCCATCGAGCTTCGTCTGCTCAATCTTGACACCGGGGAGTCCACCCAACTTCTCGCCGGTGGCGCAGTGCATCTCGAGCCGCGCTGGTCGCCCGACGGCCGGCGGCTGGCCTTTACGTCCACGCTGTATGAAGGCCGCTGGCACGTCTTCACCGCCGACGTCACGCCAAACGGGCGGCTCGAACGAGTCGAGCGCATCAGCGAGGACCACGAGAGCGGCCTCCCGCGGTACTACTACAACACCGTGGACCAGGCACTCTCGCCGACCTGGTCGCCGGACGGAGGCGAGGTGATCCTGATCTCGAACCGCGGCCACGTCTGGGGCTCTGGCGGCTTCTGGCGGATGGAGGCCCGCCCGGGTGGTGCGGCCCGCGAGATCCGGGACGAGGAGACGACCTGGAAGGGCCGGCCCGACTGGAGCCGCGACGGCGGCCGCGTGATCTACAGCTCCTATCTCGGCGGCCAGTGGCACCAGCTCTGGCTGATGACCCCCGACGGATCGAACCCGCTGCAGCTGACCTACGGCGCGTTCGACGCCACCGCGCCCCGTTGGTCGTTCGACGGACGGCACGTGGCCTACGTGTCGAACGAAGGCGGGAACACGTCGCTCTGGGTGCTCGATGTGCCGGGCGGCAGCAGGACCCCGATTCGTGCGGAGCGGCGGCAGTATCGCTCGCCGGTAGGACGGCTGCGGCTCCGGGTGACCGGCGCGCGCGGGACGGCGGTGCCGGCACGGGTGTCGGTCACGGGCCCAGACGGCCGAAGCTGGGCGCCCGACGAGGCCTGGCGCCACGCGGACGACGGCTTCGACCGTCGCGAGCGGCGCTTCGAGTACGGGTATTTCCATACCACCGGGCTGGACTCGCTGACCCTGCCGGCCGGCGAGTACGCGGTCGAGGTGACGCGCGGCCCCGAGACCAGGGTCGAGCGGCGTACGGTTGCCATCCAGGCAGGACACGACAGCGAGCTCCGGGTCTCCCTGGCTCCGCTCCGCGACCTCGCCCGTCGCGGCTGGTACAGCGCCGACCTGCACGTGCACATGAACTACGGCGGCGCCTACCGCAACACGCCAGCACGGCTGGCGTTCCAGGCGCGGGCGGAGGATCTCAACCTGGTGGAGAATCTGATCGTCAACAAGGAAGGGCGCATCCCCGACATCGAGCGGTCCGTCGGCCGCGACCCGGTCTCGACCGCGACGAACGTCGTGGTGCACGATCAGGAGTATCACACGAGCGTCTGGGGTCATATCGGCCTGCTCGGGCTCCGCGATCACGTGCTGCTGCCGGGCTATTCCGGTTATGCGGCCACCGCGGCGGCCAGCCTCGCGCCGACCAATGCCGAGGTCGCGGATCTCGCGCGGGCGCAGGGCGCGCTGGTCGGCTACGTGCATCCGTTCGACAGCGACCCCGACCCCGCCGATACCACGCATCCACTCACGGCCGAGTTCCCGGTCGACCTCGCGCTCGGCAAAGTGGATTACTACGAGGCGCTCGGCTTCGTCGACGACCCGATGGCGACGGCGCACGTCTGGTATCGCGCGCTCAACTGCGGCTTCCGCCTTCCGGCGGGCGCGGGCACCGACGCGATGGCCAACTTCGCCTCACTGCGCGGCCCGGTAGGAATGAACCGCGTCTACGTTCGCACCGGTGGAACCCTCGACCAGCGGCGGGTGCTCGATTCCCTGAAGGCCGGCCGGACCTTCGCCACCAATGGTCCGCTGCTCGAGCTGACGATCGGCGGGCGCGGGGTGGGCGACGAGCTCAGCCTCAGCGATGGGACGCACGAGGTCGTGGCGCGGGTGTCCCTCCGGTCGAACGTACCGGTCGATCACCTCGAGATCGTGGGCAACGGTGATGTCGTGCGGGAGGTGCCCCTGGCGGGCGATCACACACGCGCCGACGTCGAGCTCCGACTACCGGTGACGGCGAGCGGCTGGTTTCTGCTGCGGGTTCGGAGCGATCGGGCGATCTATCCGGTACTGGATCTGTATCCGTACGCGACGACCAGCCCGGTCTACGTGACCGTGAGAGGCCGGCCGGCTCGCTCGGCGGACGACGCGGCCTATTTTCTGGCCTGGATCGATCGGCTGACGGCGGCGGCGCGGGCGAATGCGGACTGGAACACGGTGGCGGAACGGGACCATGCGCTGGAACTGATCGGGCGGGCGCGGGAGGAGTTCGAGCGGCGGCGCTAGGGGCTGCGCCAACCCCGTCATCCCGAGCGAAGCGAGGGACCTGCTTACCCGACTCGGTAGAGTGCCGCGAGCTCCCATGATCAGCGGCCAAGGTCCCTCGCTTCGCTCGGGATGACGAAGCGGTCCGCTCACACCCGCTCCACCACCATCGCGATCCCCTCCGACCCCCATGCACATCGTTGCGAGCCCGTAGCGCCCGCCGGTGCGCTCGAGCGCGTGCACCAGCGTGGTGAGGATCCGCGCCCCGCTCGCGCTGACGGCCCGGCAAGGGCCGCCGCCCCGCCCGGTGTGCAAGGCGGCGGGTTCGCGCATCTCCCGCCTGCGTCCCGCTGCCTGGGGACCGCTGCCCAGTCGTGCCATCACCTGCAGCTGGAGAATCCGATGCGAACCGATCGCTGGCTCCGTTCCCGGCGCGTGCCGGGTCTCGTCGCCGTGCTGTGCCTCTCGCTCGCCACGGCGGCCGCCGCGCCGGTTCGCCACGGACCCTCGACCGGCCGCGTTGCCGGACACGTCCGGGACGGCCAAGGCGCGCCGGTGGCCCACGCGCAGGTCATGGTGGTAGGCAGTGCGCTGTCGACGCTTACCGATACCGCCGGGGCTTACCTGCTGCCGGCGGTGCCCACTGGCACGGTCACGGTCCGCGCCACCCGTGTCGGATTCGGCGCGGTCGAACTGGGTGGCACGGTGCGCGCGGGGGCCACACTGACGCTCAACTTCACCCTCAGCGATCAGCGGTCAAGGACGCGCCAGTTGGCGGAGGAGAAGGACGCTGCCAAGGCCGCCAACCTGCCCCAGGCCGCTGCCATGCTTCGCCGCGAAGATTTCCAGACCAGGGGCGCCGTCACCGGCGTCGCGGTCGCTCCGGCGCCCGAGCCGTGGCGCTGGGCCCAGGAGCCGGGCAACACCGAAGCCTACAACCCGGTCGACGAGCACCGCTTCCTCGCGGCGGCCGCCAATCCGGTGTCGACCTTCTCCATCGACGTGGACGCCGCGTCGTACAGCAACGTCCGCCGTTTCCTGAGCCAGGGAACGCTACCGCCGAAGGACGCGGTCCGGCTCGAGGAGTTGGTCAACTACTTCCCGTATCGCTACGCCGATCACAGCGGCCGCCACCCCTTCGCCGTGTCGACCGAAGTCGGGCCGTGTCCCTGGTCGCCCGAGCACCGGCTCGTCCGCATCGGCCTCCAGGCTCGCCGTGTGCCGACGCGCGACTTGCCGCCGAGCAACCTGGTCTTCCTGATCGACGTCTCGGGCTCGATGATGTCGCCCGACAAGCTGCCACTCGTCCAGCAGGCGTTCCGGGCGCTGGTGCACGAGCTCCGGGCGCAGGACCGGGTGGCCATCGTGGTCTACGCCGGAGCGGCGGGCCTGGTGCTGCCGTCAACCAGTGGCACCGAGAAGGCCACCATCCTCGAGGCGATCGACCGCCTTCAGGCCGGCGGGTCGACGGCCGGCGGGGCCGGCATCCGCCTCGCCTACGACGTGGCGCGCCAGCACTTCGATCGGGACGGCAACAACCGCGTCATCCTGGCCACCGACGGCGACTTCAACGTGGGCGTGAGCTCGGACGCCGAGATGGTGCGCCTGGTGGAGCAGCGCCGCGAGGAGGGCACCTTCCTCACCGTGCTGGGCTTCGGGACCGGCAACCTGAAGGATTCGAAGATGGAGCAGATGGCCGACAAGGGAAACGGCCACTACGCCTACATCGACAGCTTCCGCGAGGCCCAGAAGGTCTTCGTGCAGGAGTTCGGCGGCACGTTGTTCACCGTCGCGAAGGATGTGAAGATCCAGGTCGAGTTCAACCCGGCCCGGGTGCAGTCCTACCGGCTGCTGGGCTACGAAAACCGGACGCTGGCGCGCGAGGATTTCGCGGACGACCGGAAGGACGCCGGGGAGCTCGGCTCGGGCCACTCGGTGACGGCACTATACGAGATCGTGCCAGTAGGGGCCACGCCGGTGGCGCTGGGCGACGACAGCCTGACCTACCAGCAGGTGTCGATCCGGCCCGAGGCAACCCGGAGCGGCGAGCTCATGACCGTTCGGCTCCGCTACAAGGATCCGCAGGGCTCGGCCAGCCGGTTGCTCGAGGAGCCGGTACGGGACCGGTCCGGCAGGGGGGCCTCGGAGGACATGCGCTTCGCGTCCGCGGTCGCCGCGTTCGCGCTGCTGCTCCGCGACTCCGAGCACCGAGGCCAGGCCAGCTATGAGGAGGTGCTGTCGCTCGCCCGCGGCGCGCGGGGGGACGATCCCCAGGGCTACCGCGGGGAGTTTATCGGCATGGTGGAGACTGCGCGGACCCTCAGCGCCTCGTCGCGCACTGATTGACTTCGACCGAAGCTTCCGTTAGTCATCTCTCGCGCTCCGCCGGCCGATGGTGGCCGGCGGGCCGGAGCCCCCGCCCACAACAGTGACGCTTGGTTCTCCCGGCCAGATTGCCGGCAGCTCCGCGGGCGCGGTCGAGCCCGCGGCACTGTCACACCTTGGAAGGAGCTTGTGTGGCGACCGAGTTGACCAGCGCCGAGTTCCTCGATCGGCTTCGAGTCACCACGGAGTTCCTCGAGGCCATCATCGCCAATCGCGGGCTGCTGGCCGAGGCTACGCCCGACGACCAGCGTCGGCTGCTGCAGGCCGCCGGCCAGGTGTACGCTCCCGATGCCAACGCGCGGCGGCAGCTGGTGCGTGCGACCGTTCGTCGCCGGAAGGCCGAGCGGGTGAGGCGCGAGGACCAGGCCCTCGACCAGACGGGGATCCGCACGCTCCGTCGGCGGCCGGTCGTCATCACGCCGAACGTATTTCCGCCTCCCGGCTTCGAGCCACGCGACACCGACGGCGATCCGGACGTCAGGGACGCCATCGAGCCCCAGCACTGCTACGTGTGCAAGGCGAAATACATCGAGCTGCACCACTTCTACGACCAACTGTGCCCGGCGTGCGCCGCCCTCAACTTCGCCAAGCGCACCGAGCTCGCGGATCTCCGAGGCCGGGTGGCGCTTCTCACCGGCGGTCGCGTGAAGATCGGCTACCAGGCGGGTCTCAAGCTGCTGCGCGCCGGCGCGCACCTCATCGTCACGACCCGCTTTCCCCGTGACTCGGCCGATCGGTATGCCGCCGAGCCGGACTTCGGCGACTGGGGACACCGCCTCGAGATCTTCGGGCTCGACCTTCGCCACACGCCGAGCGTGGAGGCGTTCTGCCGGGAAATGATCGAAACCCGGCATCGGCTCGACTTCATCATCAACAACGCCTGCCAGACAGTGCGCCGGCCGCCGGCATTCTACGAGCACATGATGGTCCGCGAGCGGGAAGCCTTCCGCGGCATGCCTTCGCCGACCCGCCGGCTCCTGGGGCATTACGAGGGGTGGCGCGAGACTCATCCGGCGCCGGCTGGTGCGTCGGCGATCACGCCGGCTGCGTTCGAGCGACGGCTTCCCAGCATCGCGGGCATCGCGGACGCGGCCGAGCTGTCCCAGGTCCGGCTTCTGCCGGAGGAGTACCAGGTTCAGGCTCATCTCTTTCCGGAAGGCCGCCTGGATCAGGATCTGCAGCAGGTCGACCTCCGGGAGCACAACTCCTGGCGGATGCTGATGGCGGACGTGCCGTCGGTCGAGCTGCTGGAGGTGCAGCTCATCAACGCGGTCGCGCCGTTCGTGTTGAATGCGCGACTCAAGCAGCTCATGCTGCGGACCCCCGACAGGGATAAGCACATCGTCAACGTCTCGGCCATGGAGGGCCAGTTCTACCGGAATTTCAAGACCGTGCGCCATCCCCACACCAACATGGCCAAGGCGTCGCTGAACATGATGACGCGGACCTCGGCGGCGGAGTACCAGGGTGATGGGATTCACATGAACAGCGTGGATACGGGCTGGGTGACGGACGAAGACCCGGTGGAAGTGGCCGCCCGGAAGGTGGCGGAGCACCGGTTCCACCCGCCGCTCGACATCGTGGACGGTGCCGCCCGCATCGTGGATCCGATCATCGCCGGGATCAACACCGGGGATCACATCTGGGGGAAGTTTCTCAAGGACTATCGCCCCACGGACTGGTGACCGTGGTGCGAACGGGCGCCGGCCTCAATAGATTGCGCGCTGTCGGATGTGAGGGAGCGGTGGCCGAGTGGCTGAAGGCGCTCGCCTGGAAAGCGAGTTACCGGTCAAAAGCCGGTACGAGGGTTCGAATCCCTCCCGCTCCGTATCGGAAGCTCCAGTCGTACCTCTAGTCGCCACCGCCTCTTCCGCGAGTTGCGCGGTCGGTGGCCCGGGACTAGCTTCCCGCCCCGATGCCCTCCCGGATCCCCCTTCTCGACGAGCGCGCACTCGGCCGGACCCTCGTGCGCATGGCCACGGAAATCGTCGAGCGCGCCGGGGGTACCGACAGCCTGGTGCTCGTCGGCATCCAGCGCCGCGGCGTCGAGCTGGCCGACCGCCTGAAGCGCCTCATCGACCAATCCGAAGGCTCCGTGGTTCCCGTCGGCAAGCTCGACATCACACTCTATCGCGACGACCTCCAGACGGTCGGACCGCGGCCCGTCGTCGGCGAGACCCGGCTGCCCGACCTCGACGGGCGAACGGTGGTCATCGTCGACGACGTGCTCTACACCGGCCGCACCGTGCGGGCCGCGCTCGACGAGTGCGCCGACTTCGGCCGGCCGCGCCGGATCCTGCTGTGCGTGCTCATCGACCGCGGCGGGCGCGAGCTCCCGATCCAGGCGGACATCGTGGGCACCACGGCGAGCACGGGGCCGCAGGACCGGGTGGATGTGTTCGTCGCCGAGCTCGACGGTCGCGACGCGGTCGAGCTGGTGCGGGCCTGAGATGAGCGCCCCGAGCCTCGGCAAGGACCTGGTCGGCCTGGAGCCGCTGAGCGCGGACCAGATCCGGCTCATCCTCGACACGGCGGAGCCGTTCAAGGAAGTGAGCGAGCGGCCGATCAAGAAGGTGCCGGCCCTGCGGGGGAAGACCATTGTCAACCTGTTCTTCGAGGCCTCCACCCGGACCCGGATCTCGTTCGAGTTCGCCGAGAAGCGGCTCAGCGCGGACACGGTGAACGTGGCCGTGGCGGGCTCGTCGGTCTCCAAGGGCGAGACGCTGGTGGACACGGCGCGGAACCTCGAGGCCATGCGGATCGACATGGTCGTCATCCGCCACGGCGCGTCGGGCGCGGCGCAGTTCCTCGGCCAGCGCATTCGCTCCAACGTCATCAACGCGGGCGACGGCAAGCACGAGCACCCGACCCAGGGCCTGCTCGACATCCTCACCCTCCGCGACCGGTTCAAGCGGATCGAGGGGCTCAAGGTCGCCATCTGCGGCGACATCCTCCACAGCCGGGTGGCGCGCAGCAACATCTGGGGCCTGCTCAAGCTGGGGGCCGAGGTGGGTGTCTGCGGCCCGGCCACACTGCTGCCACGCAACGTCCAGGAGCTCGGCGTCACCATCCTGCCGCGGATCGAGGACGCCATCCAGTGGGCGGATGCGCTCAACGTCCTCCGCCTCCAGCTGGAGCGCATGCAGTCGGGCTTCCTGCCGTCGCTGCGCGAGTACAACCGGGTCTTCGGCGTCACCAGCGAGCGGCTCGCCAAGGCTCCCAAGGATCTCCTCATCCTGCACCCCGGCCCGATGAACCGCGGCGTCGAAATCGACAGCGACGTCGCGGACGGCCCCCACAGCGTGATCCTGCCCCAGGTGACCAACGGCGTCGCCGTCCGCATGGCGGTGCTCTACCTGCTGGCCGGTGGCTCGCCCGACTGGGCCCACCCGGGCGGCGGCGGAGACTGACGATGCGGCCGATACTCATCCGGGGTGGACGGATCCTCGATCCTTCGCGCAACACCGACCAGGTGGCCGACCTGCTGCTGCAGGACGGGAAGGTCGAGGCGCTGGGTCAGAACCTCGGCCGGCCCGACGGCGCCGACGTGCTCGACGCGGCGGGGAAGGTGGTGGCGCCCGGTCTCATCGACCTCCACGTGCACCTGCGCGAGCCGGGCCAGGAGGATCTGGAGACGGTGGCGACGGGCGCGATGGCCGCGGCCGCCGGCGGTTTCAGCGCGGTGTGTGCCATGCCGAACACCGATCCGGTGACCGACAACCAGGCGGCCGTCGGCTTCATCGTGAGCCAGGCGCAGCGGGCGGGCAAGGCGCGGGTGTACCCGATCGGCGCCATCTCTCTCGCGCAGCAGGGGCAGCAGCTGGCGGAGTTCGGCGAGCTCGTGGGGGCGGGTGCCGTGGCCGTGAGCGACGACGGCAAGCCCGTCGTCTCCAGCCACCTCATGCGCACCGCGCTCGAGTACGCACGCACGTTCGGCATCCCGGTGGCGGATCACTGCGAGGATCCCACGCTCGCGGCGGGCGGCGCGATGCACGAGGGCCTGGTCTCGACCCGTCTCGGCTTGAAGGGCGTCCCGGCAGCCGCGGAAGAGATCATGGTGGCGCGCGACATCCTGCTCGCCGAGCTGACGGGCGGCCACGTGCACCTGTGCCACATGTCGACGCGGGGATCGGTCGAGCTCATCCGCCGAGCCAAGGAGAAGGGGCTCAGGGTGACGGCGGAGGCCTGCCCGCACCACTTCACGCTGACCCACGAGGCGTGCGAGGGCTACAACACCAACGCGAAGATGAATCCGCCGCTGAGAGAGCCGGAGGACCGCGAGGCCATCCGGCAGGGGCTGCGTGACGGCACGATCGACGTGATCTGCACCGATCACGCGCCGCACCACTATGATGCCAAGGAGCGCGAGTTCGACGACGCGCCGAACGGGATCATCGGGCTGGAGACGGCGCTCGGCCTCGCGATCACCGAGCTGGTGGACGGCGGGCTGCTCGATCTCGCCACGCTCCTGACCCGGATGAGCACCATGCCGGCGCGAATCTTCAGGCTCCCCGGCGGCACGCTGGCGCGCGGATCGGCGGCGGACGTGGTGGTGATCGACCCCACCGCCCAGTGGACCGTCGAGCCCGAGACCTTCTACTCGAAGAGCCGGAACACCCCGTTCACCGGCCGCCGCCTCCGCGGCCGGGCGGATGTGACGATCGTGCGGGGGCAGGTGGTCTTTCGGCGCGGGGACTGAGGTTTGCGATCGAGGCCTCAGGTGGGGCGCCGCAGCCGTTCAGGATCTGTTTTCACCACAGAGGCACGGAGGGCACAGAGGACCACGAAGTAGGGCAGTCGCTTTTTATACTTCCTCGTGCAGTTCTCCGTGTCCTCTGTGCCTCTGTGGTGAAAGCAGCAGGGCCGGTCATACGACGGCGCCAGCAACGCACTCACCAAGGCTCGGAACCGAGAATGCACCGATCGGAAGCATCCCGTGCGATCGTGCTGTGCTGCCGGCGGCTGTGGCAGGCGGGGCTCATCGCGGGGCAGGACGGCAACGTCTCGGTCCGCTACCGGCCCGATCGGGTGCTGGTCACGCCGCGGGGGCTTCTCAAGTCGGACCTTGTGCCGGACGACCTGGTCGAGGTCGGCCTCGACGGCACCCCCCTCGGTGGCTCCCGGCAGGCCTCGACCGAATTAGATTTGCATCTCCGGGTCTATCGCCGACGGCGCGACTGCGGCGCGGTGGTGCATGCCCACCCGCCGACGGCCACGGGCTTTGCGGTCGCGGGCGAGGGGATCCCGGCGAACGTGCTCCCGGAAGTCGCCCTGCTGATGGGCGAGGTGCCCCTGGTCCCGTACGCCACCGGCGGCACGCCGGCGCTCGGAGATGCGGCCGAGCCGTTTTTCGAAGGGCACGATGCGGTCCTGCTGGCCAACCACGGCGCACTCGCCTGGGGCGCCGACCTGGCCCGCGCCCGCATCCGGATGGAGAGCCTGGAACACGCGGCCCGGATCCTCCTGGCCGCCCGAACCCTCGGCCGGGTGATCAAGCTCACCCCCGATCAGATGCACGACCTCGAGCGGCTGAGAGGAATCTCCCATCATGGCCAAACCGACCTCGGATACTGACGCGACCATCGAATCGCTACTGCAGCAGCGGGCGCAGTACGAGCAGTGGCTCGCCCGCCTCGATACCGCGGGCGACAAGGCGCCGCCCGCCGTCCGCGCGCGGGTGCGCACCGACTACGAGGCGCGGCTCAGGGGCGTGATCGACCAGCTGCGCGGCTTCGCGGCGACGATCGCCGAAGAGCTCGATCGCCACAAGAGCACGCAGACCGGGCTCGACGGCGAGCGGCGGCAGGCCGAAGAGGCGCTCTCGGAGGCCGAAGTGCGCCACGCGGTCGGCGAGTACTCCGAGGATGAATGGCAGCGAATCAACGACCAGAGCAGCGAGCTGCTGGGCCGCCTCCGCGGTGAGCTGCGCGCGGTCGGGGACGAGATCGCACGGCTGGCGGAAGTGCAGGGGCTGATCGGCGGGGCGCCCAAGCGCGCCGAGCCGCCTCCGCCGGCGCCTCCCCCGCCTCCGCCGCCGGCCGCGGTCGCGCCCGAGCCGGAACCGGAGCCCGAGCGATTCGCGCCGCCGCCGGCCGCGCCCGTCGCCGCGGGACGGCCCGTGCCCAAGCCGGCGCCGAGGGAGCCCGAGATCACCCATGGCCCGCCGCCCGTGGACGAGATGGCGTTCCTCAAGTCGGTCGCGCCGGAGGAAGAGCGGAAGCCCGCGCCGGCGCAGGCCTCGGGCCGCCGGGGAAGTAATCCTGGCCCGTCGGGAGCGAGGGCCGCGGAGGGAGCGGGGTCCGCGAGCCAGACGGCCGCACCCGGAAAGGCGGGTGCCGGAACCGGAGCGAAGACACTGAAGTGCGGGGAATGCGGCACGCTCAACCGGCCGACCGAGTGGTATTGCGAACGCTGCGGCGCGGAGCTCGCCGGCATCTGATATGGCTCACGCATCTGACTTCGGAACAATGAGTTGGCCACCTCTAGTGAAGTGATTTCTAGGTAGTTCCCCGGAAAATGCAGGCGACGAAAAAGGGCCCCGCCATCGCGGGGCCCTTGTCGTTCAAACGCCGTGCGTCGCGCTACTTCGTGCCGCCCGCCTTGGCCAGCCTCGAGAGCCGGCTCTTCTGCCGGGCGGCGGCGTTCGGATGGATCAGCCGTTTGCGTCCCGCGCGATCGATCAGCTTCACGGCCTCATCGTACGCGGCCTGCGCGGCGCCCGCCGCGGCCGTGCGCACCTTCTTGATGGCCGAGCGGAGCTGGCTCCGGTGGGTACGGTTGAGCGTCGTGTGGGTCTTGGCCTGACGCATGCGCTTCTTGGCGGACTTGATTCGCGGCACGACGACCTCGAAAAAAACGGAAACAGACAAAAGAGCGACCAGACACTCCGCTGCCCCTAGCACCCGGGAAGCCACCTGGTCAACGAGCCGCGAAACATAGATCGCCGCCTGTGCAAGGTCAAGCGGCGTCCGGCTTTGACTTGGCTCCGGCGGGTGCTTAACCTTCCGCGACCCCGACCGATAGGACCGCACCCCTGGAAAACCAGATCAGCGATTTCATCCTCGCGCTCCCGATGCTGGTCTTCGCCATGGTCGCGCACGAGTACGCCCACGCCGCCGTCGCGCTCCAACAGGGCGACGACACCGCCTACACCTTAGGTCGGGTCACCCTCAACCCGATACCGCACATCGATCCGGTCATGAGCCTCCTGCTGCCGGCGGTGCTCTGGTTCGCGTCGAACGGGCAGTACACGTTCGGGGGTGCCAAGCCGGTACCGGTCAACTCGCGGAAGTTCCGCAACTTCAAGCGTGGCGACATCCTCGTGTCGGCGGCGGGGGTCACGACCAATTTCTTTCTGGCCTTCGTGTGGGCGTTCGTGTTCATCCTGCTCGGCCTCGTGGCACGGACGCTGCCGGCCGCCGGACCGACGCTGGAGACGGCCCAGCGGATGATGATGTTCGGGATCTATATCAATCTGCTGCTCTGCTTCTTCAATCTCATTCCGGTCCCACCGCTGGACGGATCGCACCTCTTGTATCACGCCCTCCCGCCGCGGGCGGGCAATTGGTATCGCGGTCTGCAGCGGTTCGGCTACCTGCCGCTGTTCCTCATGCTTTTCGTGTTTCGCGGCGCCATGGGAGTGATCCTCACGCCAGTGATCGTCATGATGCGGCTGCTGGGAAGCTGGATCGCGCCCTATCAGATAGGATCGCTCCTGGCGGGGATCTCCCCGACATGACCGCGCCCGAAGCTCCGACCACCGCCCTGGGCGCGGGCCCCGGATTCGTCGTCCAGCTCGACGCCTTCTCCGGGCCGCTCGACCTGCTGCTGCATCTGCTGCGCGAGGAGCAGCTCGAGATCGCCGATATTCCGATCGCGCGAATCGCCGATCAGTTCCTCCGGGCGATCCACGAGCTCGGCCTCAACCAGGCCGCCGACTACCTCGACATGGCGAGCCGGCTCGTGCGGCTCAAGGCGCAGATGCTGCTGCCGCGCCGGTCCGAGGATGACGGCTGGGAGGATCCGCGGGCCGAGCTGGTGCGCCGGTTGCTCGAGTACCAGCAGATCCGGGAGATCGCCGTGTGGCTGGGACGCTCGGCCGAGCGGCGCGCCGAGCAGTACGCGCGCGGCTACCTGCCGCCGCCGCCCGAGCTGCCGCCGCCGCCCCTCACGCTCGACCTGCTGGAGATGCTCCAGGCGGTGGAGCGGGTCATCGCCGGCATTCCCACGCCCGTGCTCCACCGCGTCGTTGCGCGTCCGCTGGACGTCGAGTCCGCCACCCGCCGGATCGAGCTCCTCCTGGAGGAGCGGGAGCAGTTCGGCTGGCTCGACGCGCTTGGCCCGCGGCCGTCGATCGTCGACGTCCTGTCCACCCTGCTCGCGCTGCTCGAGCTCGCCAAGCGGGGTACCCTCCGACTCGTGCAATCGGCCGCGTTCGCGCCGATGGTGATCGCCCGTGACCCCGCTCGCCCAGCTGCTTGAAGCGGCGCTGTTCAGCGCCTGCCGCCCGCTGACCGTCGAGGAGCTCTCCACCCTCGACCAGGAGGCGACCCTCGCCGACGTCCGCGTCGCGCTGGAGCAGATCCGCGAGCACTTCGATTTCGAGCAGCACGGGGTCGAGCTGCTGGAGCTGGCCGGCGGCTATCAGATTCTCACGCGCCCCGTGCACGCGGCCGCAATCGAGCGCGCGCACTTCTCGGTCCGGACGCCCAAGCTCACGGCGGCGGCGCTCGAGACCCTGGCCGTGATTGCCTACCGGCAGCCGGTGGGCCGCGCCGAGATCGAGGAGATCCGGGGCGTGTCGGCGGGCGGCGTGCTGCGCTCGCTCCAGGAGCGCGGGCTGATCGAGGTCGTGGGCCGGAGCGAGGCGCTCGGCCGACCGCTCCTCTACGGCACCGCGGCGATGTTCCTCGAGCTGCTCGGCCTCCGCGACCTGGCGGACCTGCCGCGGGCGGAGGAGCTGACGATCGCGCTCCACTCCCACCGGGCCCTGGCCGAGGGCGACGACGACGCGGCCGCCTACGTCGAGGCCGAGTCGTGACCGAGATGCGGCTCCAGCGCGCGCTCGCGCGCGCCGGGGTCGCCTCGCGCCGCGCGGCGGAGACCCTGATTACCGACGGCAAGGTGCGGGTCGACGGCAAGCCGGCGACGCTGGGAATGAAGGTGGATCCGGCGAAGCAGCGGATCACCGTGAGCGGGCGGGCGGTGAAGCTGCAGGAGCGGCGCTGGCTGGCCTTCCACAAGCCGCTGGGCGTGGTCACCACCGCGAGCGACGAGGAGGGGCGCCGCACCGTCCTCGACTTCATCCCCGAGAACGCCGGCCTGACGTACGTCGGCCGGCTCGACGTGATGACGACGGGCCTGCTGCTGCTCACGACCGACGGTGAGGCGGTGCACCGCCTCACGCACCCGCGCTACCACATCCCGCGCCGGTACACGGCGCTGGTGCACGGCCGGACCGCCGCCGAGATCGGCGCAGGCGGCGAAGCAGAAGATCGTGATCGACGGCCGGCCGGTGGACCCGTCGGAGGTGCGGGTGCGCGCGGGCACCGAGGGCCGGAGCATCCTCGACGTGACGCTCACGGAGGGCCGGAACCGGATCGTCCGCCGCTGGGCCGAGGCCATGGGGCTCAAGGTGGAGCGGCTGGCGCGCCTGTCGTACGGGCCGGTGCGACTCGGCGATCTGGCGTCCGGGCGCTACCGGCCGCTTACGCCGAAGGAGGAGAAGGCGCTGTACAAGGCGATCCGGATGGACCCGGAGGAGGGGTGACACCCGGGACCGGCGCGAACCGTCGGGTGTGAGGGCGTCCGCGCTCCGCGCCGTCATCCCGAGCGGAGCGAGGGACCTTGCCCGGGAATGGCTCGAGGATTGCGGAAAAGGTCCCTCGCTTCGCTCGGGATGACGGCGGGACGAGTCACGATGACGTGGAGACGCGTCACGATCCAACCGCCACCCGGGACTTCGTCCCGACTATCTTTCCCTCATCAACTCCCAGGAGCCAGCCAGCGTGAGCGCGCCGAAGCTGACCGACAAGCCGGCCGAGACGCTGCCCGTGCAGCGCATCCTCAAGGAAGTGTCCCGCCGCATCGTCGGGCAGGACGCCATGGTCGAGCGGCTCCTCGTGGGCCTCCTGACCGGCGGCCACATCCTGCTCGAGGGCGTGCCGGGACTGGCCAAGACCCTCGCGGTGCGCACGCTGGCGGAGATCATCCACGCCTCGTTCTCGCGCATCCAGTTCACGCCCGACCTCCTGCCGGCCGACGTGATCGGCACGATGGTCTACGACCAGAAGTCGCAGGACTTCCACGTCAAGAAGGGGCCGCTCTTCGCCCAGATCATCCTGGCCGACGAGATCAACCGCGCCCCCGCCAAGGTGCAGGCCGCGCTCCTGGAGGCGATGCAGGAGCACCAGGTCACCATCGGCGGCACCACGTACCGGCTCGAGGAGCCGTTCATGGTCCTCGCCACGCAGAATCCGATCGAGAACGAGGGCACGTACCCGCTGCCCGAAGCGCAGCTCGATCGCTTCATGCTCAAGGTGCGGGTGGGGTATCCCACGCGCGACGAGGAGAAGGAGGTCCTGCTCCGGATGAGCGGCGGCCAGGAGATCACCGTCGAGCGGCTGCTCGACCCGGTCTCGATCCTCGCCGCCCGCGCGTCGATCGCCGGGCTGTACATGGACCAGAAGGTGGTGGACTACATCGTCGACCTGGTGCGGGCCACGCGCGACCCCGGCACAGTCGGGCTGGCCGATCTCAAGCCGCTGATCGCATTCGGGGGCTCGCCGCGCGCCTCGATCGCGCTGGCGCAGGCGGCGCGCGCGCACGCGTTTCTTCGCGGGCGCGCCTACGTCGTCCCCGAGGACGTCCGGGCGCTCGCGCCCGACGTGCTCCGCCACCGCATCGTTCTCACCTTCGAGGCGGAAGCGGAGGACGTGACCAGCGACGACGTCGTGACCAAGGTGCTCGCCGCCCTGCGAGTGCCGTAACCGCCCACCATGCCGGCCGTATCCCCTGAAATCCTGAAGCAGGTCAAGGGCATCGAGCTCCGCACGCGGGGGCTCGTCGGCTCGCTGTTCGCCGGCGAGTACCGCTCGGTCTTCCGTGGGCAGGGGATGGAGTTCGCCGAGGTGCGCGCCTACGAGTCGGGCGACGACTTCCGCGCGATCGACTGGAACGTCTCGGCCCGGCTGGGGAGCCCCTACGTCAAGACGTTCACCGAGGAGCGCGAGCTCACCCTCATGCTGCTCGTCGACCAGTCGGGCTCGACCCGGTTCGGCGAGCCGCTCACCAAGGGATCGCTGGCGATCGAGGTGGCCGCCGTGCTCGCGCTCGCGGCCGCGCGCCAGAACGACCGGGTCGGCGCGCTCCTGTTCGCCGACGAGGTCGAGCGGGTGATCCCGCCGCGGAAGGGCCGGCGCCACGCCCTCCGGGTCATACGCGATCTCGTCGCGTTCGAGCCGGCGGGACGGCGCACCAACCTGGCCGCCAGCCTCTCGTACGCGAGCCGACTGCTCCGCCACCGGAGCATCGTCGTGGTGCTCTCCGACTTCATCGCAGAGGGATGGGAGAAGCCGCTCCGCCGGCTGGCGGCGCGGCACGAGGTGGTCGCGATCACGGTGGACGACCCTCGCGAGCACGAGCTGCCCGAGTCCGGCTGGATCGAGATGCAGGACGCCGAGTCCGGCCGTCGCGTGCTGGTCGATACCGGGAGCCGGGACGTCCGCACCCGCGTGAGCGAGCTCAGCCGCGCGCGCCGCGAGGAGCGGAGCCGGGCGCTCGCCGCCGCGGCCACCGACCAGGTGCACCTCGAGACCGGCGTGCCCTACGCCTTCCCGCTCCGGCGGGCATTCGCGGCGCGCGCGCGGCGGATCAACCGCGCATGAGCGCCGGTCTCGCGCAAACGCCCGCGCCCACGGTGGGTGATACGGTCTGGGTCGGCCGAACGGTCGCGGTGCCCGCGGGTGCCACCCTCCGGCCGGCCGACTGGGACGCCCCCGAGCCGATCGAGCGGCTGGGCGCGCCGGTGGTGACGGCGCGCGGCGATTCGGCCGAGGTCGCATATCCGATCGTAGTCTGGCGTGCCGGACCGCTCACCGCGGACATCCCGGGTCCGTTGGTCCTCCGGTCCGGCGGCCAGATCGACTCGCTGCCGCCGTTCTCCGTGCACCTCACGATCGCGAGCGTGCTGCCTGCGGTGCCCCAGGATTCCGTGCTCGCCCCGCAGCCGCGCGCCGACTTCGTGCCGCGGACGAGCGCCACGCTGGTCCCGCTCCTGCTGTTGCTGGCCGTGGCGGCGCTGCTGCTCGCGCCGCTCCACTGGTGGTGGCGGCGGCGGGGCCATCCGCGGCCGCGCCCCGCGCTCCCGACGCCGGGGCCGGCCAAGGCACCGCTGGACCGCTGGGCGGACGCCGGGGAGACGCGCGCCGTGGCGTCGGTGGCGACGGCGCGGCTCCGCGCGCTGATCGCGGACCGGATGCCCGCGGCGCATGCCGGGCTCGACACCGAGTCGCTGCTGCAGACTATCGCGGCCCGCGCCGACTGGCCCCTCGCCGAGCTGGGCGACGTGCTGCGGTCGCTCGACGAGGCCCGCTTCGGCCACACCGCCTTTCCGGATGCGATCGGCCTCGCGCGCTGGGGTCGAGGAGCTCGCGCCGCGGCTCGTACAGGAGGCCGCGTGACGTTCGCCCGGCCGTGGCTGCTGCTGCTCCTGCTCGGCCTCCTCCTCTGGTGGTGGCGCCGGCGCCGTGGCGACGTGCCCGCGGCGCGGTACAGCGATGTGTCGATTCCCGCCGCCGTCAGTGCGCGGCGCTGGTGGGTGGCACTGCCGCCGTTGTTCCGCGGCCTCAGCATCGCGGCGCTGATCCTCGCCGCCGCGGGGCCGCGCGTGGGCGGCGATACCGTTGAGGTGAAGCAGGAAGGCATCGCGATCGTGATCACGATCGACATCTCGAGCAGCATGCTCGCCGAGGACTTCGCGCCGTCCAACCGGCTCGCCGTGGCGCAGCGGCAGGCGGTCGCGTTCATTCGCGGGCGCTCGGCCGACCGGATCGGCCTCGTGGCGTTCGCCGGCGAGGCACTCACGCAGGTCCCGGTCACGCTCGACTATCCGGTGATCGAGCAGGCGGTGATGGACCTCAAGATCGGAAGCCTCGAGGACGGCACCGCGATCGGGAGCGGCCTCGCCACCGCGGTCAACCGCCTCCGCCGCGCGCCCGACAAGTCGAAGGTGGTCCTGCTCCTCACCGATGGCGAGAACAACCGGGGCCTGATCGACCCGCGCACCGCCGCCGCGACGGCGGCCGCCTACGGCATCAAGGTGTATACCATCGGGGTCGGCACCATCGGCGAGGCGCCCATTCCGACCGGGCGAGGGCTCGGCGGCTTTCGCTACGAGCTGCTGCCGGTCCGCATCGACGAGCCGCTTCTGCGGGAGATCGCCTCGAAGACCGGCGGCCGCTACTTCCGCGCCCGGGACAGCGAGGCGCTGAGCCGCATCTTCCGCCAGATCGACGAGCTCGAAAAGTCGCCCATCCAGGTGACCCGCTACACGAAATACGAGGAGGCGACCCGGCCCCTGATTCTCCTCGGGCTCGCCGCCCTCGCGCTCGAGCTGGTGCTGGGCAGCACGCTGGTGGTGCGCGTCCCATGATGTTCGACGCGCCGCTCCTGCTGTTCCTCGCACCGGCACTCGGGCTGGCGCTGGGCTTCGCCGCCTGGCTCGGGCGCGGGCGCCGCATCCGGCTCGCGCGGCGGTGGTCTCCCGCGCTCGGCCGGCTGGCGCGTGCCCGCGGCACCTGGGCGCCGCTCATCCTCGGCCTCACCGGGGTCGCGGCGTCCGTCGCCCTTGCCGGCCCGCGCTGGGGCCGCACCGAAATCCGCACGGAGTCGCGGGCGCTGAGCCTGGTCTTCGCGATGGACATCAGCCGGTCGATGCTCGCGGAGGACGCGTCGCCCAACCGGCTGCAGCGCTCCATCCGCGAGGCGCGGCGCCTGATCCAGGACCTGGAGGGCGACCGGCTCGGCCTCATCGCGTTCGCCGGGCGGAGCTACATCCTGGCGCCGCTTACGGTGGACGGCAGCGCGATCCGCCTCTACCTCGATGCGCTCGATCCGGATCTCGCGAGCGAAGGCGGCTCGGATCTCTCGAACGTGCTCGCCCAGGGCGGTCAGGTCCTTGGTGCCACCACCGACGCCGCCGACCGGGTGCTCGTGGTCTTCACCGACGGCGAGGCCCACGACACGCTGAGCGACATCGTGCGCCAGGCCGAGGCGCTGAAGGCGGCCGGCGTCCACCTGATCATGGTGGCCGAGGGGACGCCGGCTCCCACGCGCATCCCGATCCGCGACTCGACCGGAACGCTGATCGAATACAAGCGCGACGAGGACGGCACCGTCATTCAGACCCAGCGCCGCGACGACATTCTCCGGGCCGTCGTGGATGCCGCCGAGGGCACGCTGGTGCCGAACGAGGCGTCCGACCAGGGTGGGGCGGTGCGCGACCTCGTGTCCGCGATGAAGCGGAGTCCCACCTCGGCGACGCGCACCGCCGACCTCGTGCCCCGGGCCTGGATCCCCGGTCTGGTGGCGGCGCTGCTGCTGCTGGCCTACACGATCGCGCGCCCGGGTCCGGCGCTGATCGGTCTGGCCGGCCTGCTCGTCTTCGGCGGCAGGGCCCAGGCCCAGCGGCCGACGGCCGGCGGGCGCGCGCTCGCCGCCGGCGATCCCACTCGTGCCGCCGCGGAGTTCCTGAAGGAAGCGGGCACCGGCCGCGCCAAGGACACGGCGTTCTACAACGCGGGCACCGCCGCGCTCCAGGCCGGGCGACTCGAGGTGGCGCGCGGCGCGCTGGTGGAGGCCGCCAAGTCGCTCGACCCGGGGCTCCGGTACCGGGCGCTGTACAACCTTGGCCTGGTGGACCTGCTCGCGGCTCGCGCCGATACGTCGCGGCAGGAGGAGCTGCTCGACGACGCCACGGACCGGCTGCGCCAGGCGCTCCTGCTGGAGCCTTCGTCGGCCCGCGCGAAGTGGAACCTGGAGCTCGCCGAGCGCCGCCGTCCTCCGCCACCGCCGCAGAGCGGGGGAGGCAACGCCCCACCGCCGCCAAGTGGCGGGCCCAAGGCGCCGGAGCCGAAACCGCCCCAGCCCGAGCCACAGGACCTGTCGCAGAGCCAGGCCGAGCAGATCCTCAACTCGATGGAGCGGCGGGAGCGGTTGACGCGAGAAGAGCAGCAGCGCCGGATGGCCGGATCCTCCGGCGGGGTGAAGGACTGGTGAGCGCACCACCCGGGCGGACACCGTGGTCGCGCGCGCTCGGCCTCGGGATCGCGGCCGCGCTTGCCGCCGGGCGAGCCGGCCCTGCGGCCGCGCAGGTCGGCCGGCCGCAGCTCGAGGCGTCGGTCGACGAGGACCGTGTCTCCGTCGGCGAGGAGCTCACGTACACGCTCCGGGCCGTGAGCCACTCGCCGGTGCCGATGCAGGTCACCCTGGCGCCGTTCACCGGGCTCGAGGTCGTAGCGCGGAGCGAGCGGACCGAAGTGGGCTTTGGCGCCGGACCGACCCGGACGACGGTGCTCGAAGTCCGCCTCCGCGCGGTGCGCCCCGGCCACTGGCAGATCGGGCCGGCGCGCGCGACACAGGGACGCGATACGGTCGAGGCCGCGCCGGTCGTGGTGGACGTCGCGGCCAATCGGGTCGCCACCGCGTCGACCCTGAGCCCGAGACTTCGCCGTCTGCTCGACCTCGCGGCGCCACCGCCGGCGGGCCAGCCGGCGGTCGACCTACTCGTGTCCACGGACAGCGTCCGCGTGGGCGAGCAGGTGGACGTCGTCACCGCTGCGTGGTTCCCGCGCGATCTCCGGCTGCAGCTCCGCCGGCCCCCGACCCTCCAGCCGCCCGTGATCGATGGCGTGTGGAGCTTTCCGCAGGCCACCCCTACCGGCATCGCCGCCACACGAAGCATCCGTGGGCGGTGGTACGACCTGTTCGTTTCGCACCAGATCGTGTTCCCGCTGGTGCCAGGCACGATCGGCATCCCGCGCGCGACGCTCAAGTACAGCACGCCGGTCGCGATGCAGTTCTTCAGCCAGGAGGAGCGCTTCGCGCTCTCGAGCCGGGCCGACACCCTCGTCGTGCGAGCGCTCCCGATCGCGGGCCGCCCGCCGGCGTTCGGCGGCGCGATCGCGTCGGCGCTGTCGCTCGACCGCCACGTCGACCGGGCGACGGCCACGGTCGGCGAGGGCGTCGCCGTGGAGATTCGGCTGAGCGGCGAGGGCAACACCGCGCTCTGGCCCAATCCGGAGCTCCGGTGGCCGGCCAACTTGCGCGCCTATCTCGAGCGCGTGGATGAGAAGGTCGGCACCACCGAAGGCCGGGTGGGCGGCACCAAGACGTTCCGCTACCTGGTAGTCGCCGACTCGGCGGGGGCGCTCGCGCTCCCCGCCGTGCGCTACGCCTACTTCGACCTGGCGGCGGACCGCTATCTGGAGCTGAGCCTTCCGGCCACCTCGCTGCCGGTGACGGCGCGAGGCGAGACCGCCGCGGCGGCCGCGCTTCCGCCCGCTCTTCTGAGCGGCGATCGTCCGGCGCCGGCGTGGACGCTGGCGCATGCGGTACCAGATTGGGCATGGCTCGCGCTTCTCGCCCTTCCGCCGCTGCTGCTGTCGCTCCGCGGGCGCCGGCTGCGGGCACCGCGCCGCCGTAAGGCACGGGAAGCCCGGTCCGATCTCCGGAGCGCCGAGGCGGCGCTCGATGACCTGCTGCAATCGCTCGCCCCCGATCCCGATCTCCGGTTCGGGCCAGCGCTGGCGGCCGCCGTCCGTGCGGCCGGCGCCGATGCGGCGCTCGCGGCTCGCGTCACCGCCGTTCGCGACCGGCTGCTGGCCCGGCGGTACGGACCGGCCGCGCCCGCGAGCGACGACGCGAGCCTCGCAGCCGAGGCGCATGAGGTGGCCCGGCGGCTGGGCGGGTCGCTCCGTGCGTGGCGCGATCGCGGCGCCGCCGTGCTGGTGCTGCTCGCGGTCGCGGGCCTCGGCCGGCTGGCGGCCCAGAACCCGCCGCCAGAGGCCCTGTACGAGAGCGGCGCGCTCCGGGCCGCGGCCGACGGCTTCGGCCGCCGCGCCGCCGACGCGCCGGCTGTCGCGGAACACTGGTACAACCTGGGCGCCACGTACTACCGGCTCGGCGCCACCGGCCGCGCCGAGGCCGCGTGGCTGCGGGCCCGGCGGCTCGATCCGCGTGGGCCCGCGGTGCGCCGCGCGCTCGCGCTCACGCCGCCGGCCGACGTCGCGTCGGCGCGTTGGACCTGGTCGCCGCCGCTGACGCCCGACGAGCTGCTGCTGGTTGGCGGGCTCGGCTGGCTCGTGGGCTGGCTCGGCTGGGTGGTCCGGCCGCGTGTGCGGGAGCGATGGCTGGTCCTCCTGGTCTTCGCGGGGGTGGCGGTCTTGGGCGGGCTCGGGCTCCGCGCGTGGTATCGCGTGCCGCTGGCCATCGTGGTCGATCCGGTCACGCTCCGCCTGAGCCCGCACGGGCGCGCGCCGGCGCTGGCCCCCGTGGAGGGCGGCAGCGCCGTGCGGCTGGTCCGGCGCAGCCCCGGCTGGGTGCTCGTCCGCGCCCCCGACGGTCGCGAGGGGTGGCTGCCCAACGCGGCGGTGGCCGCGATCGGCGGATAGATTGTCGCCATGACGCGACGCATCGCCATCCTGCCCGACGCCGTCGCCGACCAGATCGCCGCGGGCGAGGTAGTGGAGCGCCCGGCCTCCGTGGTGAAGGAGCTGGTCGAGAATGCGCTCGACGCCGGCGCCCGCCAGGTGCGGGTGACGCTCGAGAACGGCGGCAAGACGCTGATCCAGGTGAGCGACGACGGCACCGGCATGGGCCGCGAGGACGCCGTCCTCGCGCTCGACCGCCACGCGACGAGCAAGGTCCGGAGCGCCGCCGATCTCGTCGGCGTCGCGACCTTCGGCTTCCGCGGGGAGGCGCTGCCGGCGATCGCCTCCGTGTCGCGCTTCGCGCTCTCGACCAACGACGGTGAGACCGGCACCGAGCTCAGCGTCACGGGCGGGCGAGCTGGACCGCGTCGCCGATGCCGTCCGCCAGCGGGGAACCACGATCACCGTGCGGGCGCTCTTCTTCAATACCCCGGCCCGCCGGAAATTCCTGCGCTCCGCGGCGAGCGAGACTCGCGCCGCCCAGGAGGCGCTCGCGACGCTCGCGCTGGCCCATCCGGACGTCGGGTTTCTGCTCGAGGTGGACGCGACGACCCGGCTGTCGGTGCCGCCCGGCCAGGCGCCGGAGGAGCGCCTGGCCTCGGTCTGGGGCCGCGAGCTGGCGGGCACGCTCATCCCGGTGGAGTATGCCGCCGGCGCGTTCCGGCTCGGTGGGTTCGTGCAGCGCCCGGGCGACGCGCAGCCGACGGGCCGCCGGACCCAGCTGTTCGTGAACGGGCGGCCGTTCAAGGATGCCTTCCTCGTGCGCGCCGCCGAGGCCGGGTACCGCTCCGCCATTCATCCCGGCGACCGACCCTCGGTCTTCCTCCGGGTCGAGGCCGCTCCCCAGGACGTGGACGTCAACGTGCACCCCGCCAAGCTCGAGGTCCGGTTTCGCGATCGGATCGGCGTGGAGCGCGTGGTGGAGGAAGGCGTGCGCCACGCGCTAGGCGCACTCGTGGCCGCGGCCCCGGTGGGCGACTGGCGGCCGCTCCCGGCCGCTTCCCGTGGCGGTGGGCTGCCGTCGGCGGTGATCGACGAGCTGTTCGCTGCGGCTGGCGAGTCGACGGCACCGGCCGGCGATGGAGCCGTCGCCGCGCCGGAGCCGCTCGGCTTCCAGGCGCCGCTGCTGCAGCTGTTCGATACCTATATCCTCTACGAAGCTCCCGAGGGGCTGGTGATCGTGGACCAGCACTCCGCCCACGAGCGGGTGCTGTACGAGGCGGTGATGGCCCAGCTCACCGGCGCCGACGCGCCCGCGCAGCGACTCCTGCTGCCCCTCACGCTCGAGCTCACCGACGAGGAGCTCGACGCCGTCGAGCAGCACGCCGAGCAGCTCCGCCGCGTGGGCTTCGAGGCGGAGGCGTTCGGAGGGCGGGCGGTGGTGCTGCACGCGGTGCCGTCGCCGCACCCGCGGTTCGATGCCGGCGCCTGCTTTCGCGAGCTGGTGGCGGACCTCGCGCGCGGCCGGTTCGGCGGGTGGGCCAACCGGCTCGAGCGGTTCGCGGCCACCTATGCCTGCCGCGCGGCCGTGAAGGGAGGCGCCCGGCTGGACCAGCGCGAGATGCGCGAGCTGCTGCTGCGGCTCTTCGCCACCGATCTCCCGCCGCACGACGTGCACGGGCGCTCGACCATCGTGCAGCTGCCGCGCGAGGAGCTGGAGCGACGGTTTGGGCGGCGGTAGAGTCCCGGTGGTGGTCGGACCGACCGCGGTCGGGAAGACGGCGGTGGCGCTCGCGCTCGCGGCCCACTGGCCGCTCGAGATTCTCTCGGCCGACTCCCGCCAGGTGTACCGCCGGCTCGACATCGGCACGGCCAAGCCGACACGGAAGGAGCGCGCGCGGGTACGGCATCACGGACTCGACCTCGTGGATCCCGGTACGCGCTACAGCGCGGGGCACTTCGCGCGGGACGCCGAGGGCTGGCTGGCCGACGTGCGAGGCCGGAGCCGGATGCCGGTGGTGGTCGGCGGCACGGGCCTCTACATACGGGCGTTGGCCGAAGGACTCTTCCGCGAGCCGGCGCTCGACCTGGCCCGCCGCCGCGCCCTCGACGCGTTCACGGCGCGGCTCGAGGACCTCGAGCTCCTGCGCTGGGCCGGGCGGCTGGACCCCGGGTTCCGGGGCGGCGGACGCCAGCGGGCCGCGCGGGCGATCGAGATCGCGCTTCTCTCCGGCCACCCGCTCTCCTGGTGGCAGCAGGAGGCGCGCGCGCGGGGCGTGCTGGACCCGTGGTACATCGTGCTCACCGTGCCCCGGCCAGTCCTGCATCAACGGATCGCGCGGCGGGCGGAGGAGATGATGCGGCGCGGGCTGATCGAAGAAGTGGCGTCGGTCCTGGCGGAGGGGCACTTGCCGCAGGCACCGGGACTCGACGGCATCGGGATCCGCGAGGCGGTCGAGTATCTGCACGGCGGCCGAACGCGGGAATCGGTGGCGGAGGCCATCACGCTGAGCACACGGCAATACGCCAAACGGCAGCAGACCTGGTTTCGCCATCAGCTCGACGGGGCGGTGCTCACCCTCGACGCGACGCGGCCACCCGAGAAGCTCGCCGCCGAGATCGCCGAGGCCTGGGAGCGAAGGTAGGACGGGCGAGACACGGGCACTGTCGCCCCGCACTCCATCTCGGAGGGCGGGGCTTTTTGTTTGTGCCCCTGCCATGGCCGGAAATCCCAGCGCCCGGCCAGATGATGCGGCCGGGCGCTGGGTCCCCGTGTTCGTCGTGCAACCGTTTAGGGATACGGGTTCGTCGGAGCGTTGTTCAGCTGGGTCGCCGCATTGTTGAACACGTTGCCGATGCTGTTGCGCAGCACCAGCAGGATCGCGATCAAACCCACCGCGACGAGCGCGATGATCAACGCGTACTCGACCAAGCCCTGGCCGGTGTCCTCCCGCCAGAGCGCTTGCAGCGCTGCTTTCATGACGTCACCTCTATTGGACGGGGGCATCCGAAGGATGTACGGGGCGGCACCGATCCCGATAGGGGGGCCGGTGCCACCGAAGACCAAGTGTTCAAAGCGGCTGCGGGTTGTACCCCCGCTGGCCGGGACCCTTACGCATAGCGCCCGAGCGCACGGATGCACAGCAGCACCAGCATCAGGCAGAAGGCGTACAACGCCAACCGGAAGGGCTTAGTCAGCGTGTGGGTGGCGTCGTAGTAGAGCAGGCACGCGATGAACACCAGGGCAGGGAGGCATCGCCACATGAGCCAGAGTCTAGTGGCCGATAGAGGGGCCGGTAAGGACCCGAGCGGGGCAGAGCCGTTCTCGCGCCCCAGACAGAGGGGGAGTTAGGTTTCCCGGCGTACGAGGCGATTTCCCTCGGAGAAGCCCTCGCGCCCTAGGTGGCTATGAAGATCGGCATCACCTGCTATCCGACCTACGGCGGCTCCGGCGCGGTGGCGACCGAGCTGGGCCTCGACCTCGCCCGGCGCGGGCACGAGGTGCACTTCATCACCTACGACTCGCCCTTCCGGCTGCACGGCTATGCCGAGCGGATCTACTTCCACCAGGTCGAGACGCGGATGGGCCGCTACCCGCTGTTCGACCACTTCCCGTACACGCTGGCGCTCGCGTCCAAACAGTATGAGGTCGTGCTCAGCGAAGGGCTCGAGATCCTGCACGTGCACTACGCGATCCCCCACGCGACGACCGCGTACCTCGCGCGCGAGATGCTCAAGGGCCAGCAGCCCCTGAAGGTGATCACCACGCTCCACGGCACCGACATCACCCTGGTCGGCCAGGAGTCGAGCTTTTACGGGATCACCAAGTTCTCGATCGAGCAGAGCGACGAGGTCACCGCGGTCTCCGCCTACCTGCGCGACGAGACCTACCGCGCCTTCGGCTGCGTGAGCTGCGACGTAAAGGTGATCCCCAACTTCGTAAACCTGCAGGAGTACAGGCCGGGCGAGCCGGGTGCCAGGAGCAGCCTCGCACCCGAGGGCGGCAAGGTGATCACCCACGTGTCCAACTTCCGCGAGGTGAAGCGGGTGAAGGACGTGGTGCGGGTGTTCGCGCGGATCCGCCGCGCGATGCCGGCGACCCTCATCATGGTGGGTGACGGCCCCGAGCGCGTCGACGCCGAGAACGAGGCCCGCGAGCTTGGCGTCACGCCGGACGTCCGCTTCCTCGGCCGGCTCGACACGGTGGCCTCGCTGCTCCAGGCGACCGACCTCTTCCTGCTGCCGTCCCAGACCGAGTCGTTCGGCCTGGCCGCGCTCGAGGCGATGGCGTGCGGGTCGCCCGTGGTCGCGTCCCGGGCCGGCGGCCTCCCGGAGGTGATCGACGATGCCGTCAACGGCATCCTGGAGCCGGTGGGCTCGGTCGAGGCCATGGGCCGCCGCGCCGTCGAGCTGCTGCGTGACCCGCCGCGCTACGCCGCCATGCGCGAGGCGGCCATCGCCAAGGCGCGGGAGTTCTCCGCCGATCGGATCGTGCCGATGTACGAGCAGGTCTACGAGGAGGTGTTGCGGGGCCGCCCCGCCATGAGTCGTGCCGATGAGCGGTGAGGTGCTGCTCACGGCCGCGCTCCTGGGCCTGATCGAGGGCGTAACCGAGTTCATCCCCGTGTCGTCCACCGGACACCTCATCCTCGCGAGCCACTGGCTGGGTCAGACCGGTGAGGCGGCCAAGACGTTCGACATCTTCATCCAGCTCGGCGCGATCCTCGCCATCGTGTGGCTCTACCGGCAGCGGCTCACGCACGCGGTAGTCGCGGCGCGGAGCGATCCTGCCAGCCGGCGGTTTCTGCTGAACCTGCTCATCGCGTTCCTGCCGGCCGCCATCGTGGGCTTCCTGGCGCACGACTGGATCAAGCAGCGGCTCTTCACACCCACCGTGGTGGCATCGGCGCTCGTGGCCGGCGGCCTGGTCATCCTGCTCATCGAATGGTTGCATCCGCGCGAGCGCGTCCCCGAGGTGGGCGACGTTCGGCCGCCGACCGCGCTCGGCATCGGCCTCGCCCAGGTGCTGTCGCTCGTGCCGGGCACGTCCCGCTCGGGCGCTACGATCATGGGCGGCTACGCCCTCGGCCTCTCGCGCCGCGCGGCGACCGAGTTCTCGTTCTTCCTCTCGATCCCGGTGATGGTCGCGGCCACGTGCTACGATCTGCTCAAGAGCCGCGACGCGCTCAGCCTCGCCGACGCGCCGGCCTTCGCCATCGGCTTCCTGGTGGCGTTCGTCTCGGCGGTGGTCGTGGTCAAGGCCTTTCTGGGCTACGTCTCTCACCACAGCTTCGCGGCCTTCGCGTGGTATCGGATCGCGCTCGGCGTCCTGCTCCTGCTGTTTCTGCGGTGATGCCCGGCGGCCCGTCGATCGTGCGGCTTGCGACTACGCCATCCACCATGGACGCGCTGCACGCGCTTGCCGAGGCCGGTGCCGATGCCGGCACCGCGGTCGTGGCGGAGGTCCAGGAAACGGGGCGGGGGTCGCGCGGGCGGAGCTGGTCGTCGCCCCGGGGCGGGCTCTGGCTCAGCGTGCTCGCGCGGCCGCGGGCCGCGGCCCTCGAGGTGCTGAGTCTTCGCGCCGGCCTGGCGGTGGCCGAGCTGCTGGAAACGCTCGGCGCCCAGAGCCGGATCGCGCTCAAGTGGCCGAACGATCTCATGCTCGGCGACCGGAAATGCGGCGGACTCCTGTGCGAGGCGCGCTGGCAAGGCGCCTCGCCCGCCTGGGTGGTGATCGGACTCGGCCTCAACGTCATCAACGCGGTGCCACCGGCGCTCGCGGAGACGGCCACCCGGCTGGCGTCGGTCCTGCCGGCACTCACCGTTGAAGCGCTCGTCGTCCCCATGGTGGAGGCCCTACGCCGGGTGGATGCCGCGGCCGGCGCGCTCGAGCGAGGGGGAGCGCGAGCGGTTCGCCCGGCGCGACTGGCTCCGCGGCCGTGCCCTCGCGGCGCCGGTGGCCGGCACCGCCGACGGACTGGCCGCGGACGGCGCGCTGCTGGTTCGCGGGCCGGACGGCACGACGACGGCGGTGCGCTCGGGCACCGTCGCGCTGGCGGGGACCTCAGCCACGGCGGATCTTCGATCATGCTCCTGACGCTCGACATCGGCAACACCGAGATCACGGCGGGGCTGTTCCGGGGGAACGACCTCGGCGCCCATTGGCGGATGACCACCAACCCCGGCCGCACCCCCGACGAGTGGGGCAGCGCGATCAGCGGGTTCATCCTCGGCGCGGGGCACTCGCCCAACGAAGTGCGCGCGGTGTGCCTCGCCTCGGTGGCGCCAGGGGTGACCCAGGCACTGGTGGAGGGAATCGCGCGCGCCACCGGCTGTACCGGCGTCCAGATCGACGGGCGCGCGGGGCTCCCGGTCGTACTCGACGTCGACGAGCCGCTCAGCGTTGGTGCGGACCGGATCGTCAATGCATTCGCCGCGGTCGAGCTCTACGGCGTGGACACGATCGTGGTCGACTTCGGGACGGCGACGACCTTCGACTGCGTGACCGCGGAGGGACGCTTCATCGGCGGGGTGATCATGCCGGGTCTCCGCACCGCGGCCGATCAGCTCACCCAGCGCACGGCCAAGCTGCCCGCCACGGAGCTGCGCGCGCCCGAGCGCGTGATCGGGCGTCGCACCGAGGAATGCATCCAGGCCGGGGTGCTCTACGGCACCGCCGAGGCGGTCGACGGCATCGTGCGGCGCATCCGGGCGGAGTGGCCGGGTGGCCGGCGGCCGAAGGTGGTGGCCACGGGCGGGCTCGCGACGGTCGTGGCCCCGCTCACGGTGTCGATCGAGGAGACCGATCCGGACCTGACGCTGCGGGGACTCCGGCTCGCCGCCGGGCACCTCGGCCTGACGTGGTGAGCTCGGCGCGAGAGGCCGGCTACCGCCTCCTCGGCCGGCGGCTCGACTACCTCCTCCACCTCCGCCCGGCCGAGTGGCCGATCATGGCGGCGCACACGGCGGTCGGCTACCTGCTGGCGGTCGGGCTCGCCGGGGCCGCGGCGGGTGTGCGCCTCGCCCCGGCGCTCGTGGGCCTCGTGCTCTGGGTCGTCTGCCTCAACGGCGGCACGCTCGCGCTCAACAGCGCCTTCGACCGGGACGAGGGCGACGTCGCCTACCTCCGCCGTCCACCGGTGCCGCCGCGCTACCTCGCGGCGTTCAGCATCGCCCTCATGGGCGCCGGACAGATTCTCGCCTTCCGGCTGGCCGCACCCTACCCGATGGCGTACGCCGTGTGCTTCGTGCTGTCGCTCGCGTACTCGGTGCCGCCGCTCCGGCTCAAGGCGGTGGCGGGCGCCGACTGGATCATCAACATGTGGGGCTTCGGGACGCTCACGCCGCTCGCGGGCTGGACCGCGACCGGGCTGCCGATCGACATGGCGCACTGGCTCGTGCTGCTCGCCTTCTGCCCGCTGTTCGCGGCGCTGTATCCGCTCACCCAGCTCTACCAGCTCGAAGAGGACACCCGCCGCGGCGACCGCACGCTCGCCTGCGTGCTCGGCGTCCGCCGGAGCCTCGACGCGGCGATCGCAACGGCGGCGCTCGCCTTCGTGCTGTTCGCCGCGGCCGGTCTCCGCGCCGGCTGGCTGGCCGGCGGGCCGGACCTCTGGCGCTGGGCCGGTCTCGGTCTGGCGCTCGGGGCGTGGGCGTGGGTGCTGATCCCCTGGCGGCTGCGACATGCGCGGCTGGCCCCGTCCGACCACCAGCGGGGGATGTACCGGGCGCTCGGCGCCTGGGCCATCACCGACGTGGTCGTCGTGCTGGCGTGGGGCACCTGATCGCCCCTTGGCCGGGCCCGCGGCGGCTGCGTATACTTCGGCACCTCCTCACTTTCCCGGAGACGGCATGCACTCGGCGGTGGAACTGCGCGCGGGCCACGACCTGACGGATGTCCCGGCGATCGTCCGCGGGGCGGTGAAGCTCGGACTGCTGGAATCGGTCCTCGTGCTCGTGATCTCGCTCGTCTCGCGCTTCCTCCCGAACGGCGTGCTCCAGACCGCCGTGCTCGGGGTGATCGTGGTCGCGGGCCTGTTCGCCGTCACGTTCCTGCCAGGGCTCTGGACCCGGCCCCGCACCATCGAGGGGATCGCCGGCGCCGCCGGCATCGGCCTTTCGGCGGCCATCGTGTATCTGTTGATCGACGTCACGCTGCTCCAGAACATCGGCACCTATGGGCACCGCTGGCTCGAGCTGGGCGGCGGCAGCAACTGGTGGTATCACCCCATCTGGTGGATGGTCGGCACCTTCCTTCCGTGGTTCGGCGCGTGGATGCTCGCCAACCAGCTCGTGAAGGGAAGCGCCGTGTCGCCCGGTCGCGGCGTTCGCTCTGGCGCTTGGCTGCGGCGTCGCCTTCGCCGTCGTCGGGACGGCTCGTGCACTTTCCCGGTGCCGCCTGGAACCTCGGCACCTTCGGCGTCGCCTTCCTGCCTGGGCTCGCCCTGGCCACCGTGATCTCGGGGCTGGGCGCGAAACGCGCCTGAGGCATGCGCTGGTTCCGGCTGGTCTTCCGGATCTTCGGGTGGCTGCTCACGCCGTTTCTGGCGTGGGCAGCTTCGTTTTTCGGAGCGGTCGGCGGCGCGCTCATCGCCATGCGGATCCGGGACCCCGTCGACGGGCTCGCGGTCACGGCACTCTGCGGTGCTGCCACCGGGTTCGCCGCCATCCTGGGCTGGCTGCACTACCTCCGGCAGAGCCCGGAAGTGCGCGAGGTCCTCGCCGTGACGGAGGACGGGACGCCGGACACCGTGGCCCTGGCACTTCCGGGCACGGGGAGCGCGCCCGAGTGAGCGCGCGCGTCCTCCTCGGTGCCGTGGTCGTTGGCCGGCTTCGGCTGCGGCGACCGCTCGTCGGACTCCGCGGCGATGCCCGCGGAGCGCGCGAGCCCCCCGCCGCCAGCCGACTCGCTGGTGGCCACCGCGCCCGGGGGCGCGGAGGTATGGTTCACGCTCGCGCGGCCGGACAGCGGCGACGGCCGGAGTTGTGTCGACCGCGCGATCGAGATCCGCCGTGCCGGCACCCGCGTGCCGGTGCCGCTTCTCTACACCGGCGAAGCCCCCCAAATCCTGAACGACACCACGCTCCGGGCCCGGCTCTCGAACGGCTGCCGCCCGGGCGACGCGTACCTCGTGGATCTCCGGACCGGCCGTCCGGTGCGGGAGCGTCCATGAGCCGGCCGAGGCTGGCGCTGGTCCTGACGTGCCTGGCGGCACCCGCCAGTGCGACGCTGACCGCGCCTCTCGCCGCGCAGGGTATCGAGGGGAAGGTCGGCCGGTTCTACGACGACGATGGATGGACCGTCTACCGGCTGGGTCTCCGGCGCCCGCTCGTGGGCCCGATCGGCACGACGTTCCACGGGGACTACCTCGAGCGCGTCGGCGAGGGCGAGGGCGCTTTCGCCGGGCTCGGATTCGACGTTACGGCATTCCAGGGCGGCGCGCCGGGCCCGTACGTCGTTGCCGGCGTCGGGGCGGGGATGGGCTCGCCCCATTCGCGCTCGTTCTCCAGCACGTGGACGAGCTGGTCCGCCGGCCTCGGATACGAGCTCCAGCCCGCGTCGTTCCTCCGCGTCGGTCTCGAGTCCCGCTGGCGCGAGATGTCCCTCGACAGCCGGGACGGGCTGGAGCTGGCGGCGGGGCTCTCGTTCAGTTTCGGAGGCGGCGGGAAGAAATCTCCCAAGTCGAGCGCGACGGATTCCCGCCCGTCGTCGGCGCGCGGTGGCGAAGATGGGATCCCCGCCACGCCCCGTGTTGCGACGCCGGCGGCTCGGCTCGCCGACGCGGTCATCGCGACCGCGACCGAGGCGATGGGCCGGCCGTACGAATACGGCGGGACCGGCGAGGACGGCGGCGGCTTCGACTGCTCGGGCCTGATCCAGTACGCCTATGGCCGCCACGGGGTCACGCTGCCGCGCCGGAGCGTCGACCAGGCGCGGGAGGGCACCGCCGTCGCCAAGAGCTACGAGGCGCTCCGGCCGGGAGACGTGCTCACGTTCTCCAACCGCGGCGGACCGGTGACCCACGTCGGACTCTACATCGGCGAGGGCAAGTTCATCCACAGCGCCACGCGCGGCGTGCAGGTGAGCGTGCTGAGCGGCGACGATCCGTACGGCCGGTGGTGGTACGTCCGGTGGGTGGGGGTGCGGCGGATCGTGGAGTAGCGGAGCGGGACGCTCGAGCTCGTTGGACGCGCGAGAGCGAGTCACCCTGAGCGCAGCGAAGGGGGCATGCCTGGAAGCATGCCCCCTTCGCTGCGCTCAGGGTGACGACGACGGCGGCGAGCGCCCCTACTGGTGGTTCCCGTGCTCCGTCTGGCTGTGATCCATCTGTCCATGGTCCATCTGGCCATGGCCAGCCGACGTGCTGTCCATCTTCATCCCTTCCTTCATCCCGGCATGCCCCGCGTGCTGGCCGTGCACGTCCTCGCCCCGGACCTGGAGCGACGCGAGGTCCCGCTGGTAGGTGGGATCGCGCGGATCGATCTTGGGCCACTTGCTCATGTCGTCCGGCACGAACAGGCCGACCATGTGCGCCATCGCGCCCTTGATGCGGGTCTCGCCCGTGGGATTGTCGTAGTCGCCGACGACGCGGTACTTGTGATTGGCCTTGAGCTTGAGTCCCTCGCCGCTCACGCCGTAGAGCTTCCGGCTCACCTTGATCAGCTTGCCGTTGGTGTCACGCTCGGCGACGACGCGGGTGATCACCTTGCCGGTCTCCGCGTCCTCCAGCCGCACGCCCGACGCCGTAGTCGTGCATATGGCCGCCGACGCCGAGCAGCCGGCCGCCGACCGGCAGCGAGAACTCGTAGGCCTTGGACGACTTGCCCGGCGGGACGTCGAAGGTGTTGCTCCCGCCGACCGTCAGGTTCACGTCCATGTAGATCGGCAGGGAGTTGACCGGGCGCGGATTCTGGTTCTTGGGCGTCCACAGCATGGTGAGCTTGAGAAAGACGCCATCGAGGTCCTTGCCGGTGTCGTTGTGCCACGCGACGTACATCCCGAGGTTCATCCCGGGTGTCATCGGCACGCCGATCGTCTTCGGGACGCTGATCTCATCGTCGGTCTCGGTCCCCGCGCCCATCAGCCGCTCGGCGGCCGGATAGAGCAGCTGGCGCCGGCTGAAGTTGACCATGATCAGGTGGTGCATGACGTGCCGGGGCACGGGCTGGCCCTTGGCGTTGACCAGGTCCACGCGGAAGCCGCGGAACCAGCCGTCGATCGGCCACTCGAAGTTCTGGACCGGGGTGTCGTGCGACATCCCCAGATCCATCATTCCGTGGTCTTCCATCGGCGGCATGTTGGGCAGATCGTAGGGGCCGGCCGTGATCGTGAGCTCGTGCTTCGACGAGTCGACCGCTACGCTGACCGACACGGGTGTCGCCGGGCCCGGGCCCGCCAGGGCCGAAGCGGCGAACATCAGACTCCACATCATCATGCAAGCTCCGCGACGAGGGACGGGACCGGGCACACGGCATTGCGCCGCTTCCGGTCGCCGGACAAGTTACGCGCGTCCAACGCATCAGCACGGGACGGGTGCACGCAGGCGGAACTTCTGAGGGCGCAAGAACAATGTCAAGCAGCCGGCGGCGGCGGATGCTGGCCCTGTTTCTGCTCGTCGCGCCGCCGGTGGCGGCCGCCCGAGCGGGCGCGCAGGAGCGCATCTTTCCTCATGTGCCCAGCTTCGAGCTGCCGCAGGCTTCGCCCCGCGTGCACGGGATCGTCGGCCGGCTCATCTCGGCGCGGCGCGGCGAGAGCGACTTCGGCCGCGAGACCGAGGCCGAAGTAGGAGTCGGCGAGAATTTCCCGGTGGTGGCCCTCCGGCGCGGCCCGCGACCGGTGACGCTCGGGTTCGGCACCCAGGTGTACGGCCGGTTCAGCCTGGGCGACCGGAAGAGCGCCCTGATCAGCAACGACTGGGTCGTCGGCATCAATACCACCGCGCGTGCTCGGCGCCTGGCGGCTCACCGGCGAGGTCTATCACGAGAGCAGTCATCTCGGCGACGAGTACGGCGACCGGTTCGGCGCGTCCCGGCTCGACTGGACCCGCGAGGTCGTGGGGGCCTGGCTCACGTACGGAACCGGGCCCCTCAGCGTCACCGGCAACCTGAGCTACGTGCTCATCGACGAGCTGGATCTCGACCGCCCCGGCGCGGCGCTCGCCGCGGACTGGGAGGGCCGTCCGTTCGGCTCGTTCCTGGGCGGACGGGTGCGGCCGGTCGGCGGAGTCTTCTTCGAAGGCACGGCCGCGACCAATTGGCGAGTCAGCAGCTCGGCCAAGCTCGGCGTGGCGGTCGCGGGCGGAGTGGGGGGCAGGGAAGTGGGGATCGCGCTGATTGCCCATGACGGGCTGTCGACGCAGCGGCAGTTCTTCCGGCGGGAGAGCCGCTACATCGGGGCAGAGCTGCGGTTCGATCTGTAGCGTCGCGCGAATTGTGTGCCTCAAGGCGAGCTGTCGTCCCTCGCCGCGCTCGGATGACGAGGGCTTCTGCCGCCCTGACCGGTGTCCTGCCCGCTTCGCCGATCGCTGCTTCGGTCTCCCCGCTCATCCCTGCCGATTTGGCCCATCCCCGCGGCCCCCTGCTTGCCCACGCACCCGGCCGAACCGGTCGCTTGACAGGACACCGCGCTGGCTTATCTTTGCGACCAGTCGTTAGCACTCGAGGTGCTGGAGTGCTAATTTACTGTAATGCAATGTTTTACCTACCCCAAAACAAGCTGTGGAGGACAGATGGCGACTGCTACCAAGGCCAAGCCCGGTCTCAAGATCCACCCGCTCGAGGACCGCGTGGTCATCGCGCCGGCTGAGGAATCCGAGTCCATGCGCGGCGGGCTGTACATCCCGGACACCGCCAAGGAGAAGCCCACCCAGGGTGAAGTCATCGCCGTGGGCCCGGGCCGGTTCGAGAAGGGTGCCCGCGTGCCGATCGACGTGAAGGTCGGCGACCTGGTGATCTACGGGAAGTACAGCGGCACGCCCTACACGTTCGACGGCGACGAGTACGTCATCATCAAGGCGTCCGACGTCCTCGCCAAGCTCGGCTAAATCAGCGCGACCCCACCAAGGAGAATTACAGATGGCTGCGAAGGAACTGCTCTTCAACACCGAAGCCCGCGCCAAGCTCAAGCGCGGCGTCGACGCCTCGCCGAGGCGGTGAAGGTCACGCTCGGCCCCAAGGGCCGGAATGTCGTCATCGACAAGAAGTTCGGCTCGCCCACGGTCACCAAGGACGGCGTGACGGTCGCCAAGGAAATCGAGCTCAGCGACCCGATCGAGAACATGGGCGCCCAGATGGTGAAGGAAGTCGCCACCAAGACCTCCGACCTCGCCGGCGACGGCACCACCACCGCCACCGTGCTCGCCCAGGCGATCTTCCGCGAAGGCCTCAAGAACGTCACCGCCGGCGCCAACCCGATGGAGCTCAAGCGCGGCATCGAGAACGCCGTCGAGGCCGTCGTCGAGCAGCTGCAGACCATGTCGGTGCCGACGGCCGGCAAGAAGGAGATCGCCCAGGTCGGCAGCATCTCCGCCAACAACGACAAGGAAATCGGCAACCTGATCGCCGAGGCGATGGAGAAGGTCGGCAAGGACGGCGTCATCACGGTCGAGGAGGCCAAGGGCCTCGAGACCACGCTGGAGACCGTGGACGGCATGCAGTTCGACCGCGGCTACCTGTCGCCCTACTTCGTCACCGATCCGGAGAAGATGGAGGCCGTGCTCGAGGACGCCTACATCCTGATCCACGACAAGAAGATCTCGGCGATGAAGGAGCTGCTCCCGGTGCTCGAGAAGGTCGCGCAGAGCGGCCGGCCGCTGCTGATCATCGCCGAGGACGTCGAGGGCGAGGCGCTGGCCACGCTGGTCGTGAACAAGCTCCGCGGCACGCTCAAGGTCGCGGCCGTCAAGGCGCCGGGCTTCGGCGATCGCCGCAAGGCGATGCTCCACGACATCGCCGTGCTGACCGGCGGCCAGGTCATCTCCGAGGAAGTCGGCTTCAAGCTCGAGAACGCCACGCTCAACGACCTGGGCCGCGCCAAGCGGATCGTGGTCGACAAGGACAACACCACGATCATCGACGGCGAGGGCAAGGAAGGCGACATCCAGGGCCGCATCAAGGAGATCAAGGCCGCGATCGACAAGAGCACCTGCGACTACGACCAGGAGAAGCTCCAGGAGCGTCTGGCCAAGCTCGCCGGCGGCGTGGCGGTGATCAACGTCGGCGCCGCGACCGAGACCGAGATGAAGGAGAAGAAGGCCCGCGTCGAGGACGCGCTGCACGCGACCCGCGCGGCCGTCGAAGAGGGCATCGTCCCGGGCGGCGGCGTGGCGCTGCTCCGCGCGCAGGCCGCGCTCGAGAAGATCCGCGGCACCGAGGACGAGAAGATCGGCGTCGAGATCGTGCGGCGCGCGCTCGAGGAGCCGATCCGCATGATCGCCCAGAACGCGGGCGCCGAGGGCTCGATCGTCGTGGCGAAGGTCCGCGAGTCGAAGGACAAGAACTTCGGCTACAACGCCGCGACCGACAACTACGAGGACCTGGTCAAGGCGGGCGTCATCGACCCGACCAAGGTCACCCGCACGGCGCTGCAGAACGCGGCGTCGATCGCCGGCCTGCTCCTCACGACGGAGTGCGTGGTCGTCGAGAAGAAGGAAGACAAGCCGGCCTCGGCCGGTGGGCCTCCGGGCGGCGGCATGGGCGGGATGTACTAACCGCCAGCAGGTTCGCAGGACAGAGAACGCCCCGGCAACTGCCGGGGCGTTTCTCCTTTTCACGTACCATCTGTGCGAGCTATGTTGCGCGGCAGAACGGTCGATACTCCAGCCGGCTGCGAGCCTATGCCCTCGAAGCCTGCCGATCTCATCGCTCAACTCCGTCTTCTGCTCGACGAGGTGCTCGATCTGCCTGCGGGCGAGCGCGAGGCCTGGATCGCGCGCCTGCGCGCCGAGGCACCCGCACTCGCTCCGAGCTCGAGGCCCTGCTAGCTCAGGAGGCTGGGCTCGATCGACCGTGGGTTTGTCGCCGAGGGTGTCTCGGGTGAACCGCCGCATGGAGGGCGAAGCCGACCGGCAGGCGGTTTCCGCGCACCCGATCTCGCCGGCCAGCAGCTCGGCGCCTACACGCTCGAGCGCCCGCTGGGCCAGGGCGGCATGGGCACGCGTCTGGCTGGCGCGGCGCAGCGACGGCCGCTTCGAGGGCACGGTCGCCGTCAAGCTGCTCAACCTCGCGCTGCTCGACCCGGTCGGGCAGCGAACGCTTCCGCCGCGAGGGCACCGTGCTCGCGCGGCTCGACCCATCCCAACATCGCCCGGCTGCTCGACGCCGGGCGTCGACCGACCGGCGGGCCAGCCGTACCTCGTGCTCGAGTACGTCGAGGGCGACGCGGATCGACCGCTATTGCGACGAGCGCGCCCGGCTCCTCGCCGAGCGGCTCGCGCTCTTTCTCGCAGGTGCTCGCCGCGGTCGCGCACGCGCACGCCAACCTGATCGTCCACCGCGACCTCAAGCCCTCGAACATCCTGGTCGACCGCCGACGGCACGGTGAAGCTGCTCGACTTCGGCATCGCCAAGCTGCTCGACGAGCGAAGGCGGCGCGGCGCGAGCCCACCGACGCTCACCGAGGCGGGCGGCGCGCGCTCACGCCGGAGTACGCCGCGCCGGAGCAGGTGCACGGGCGGCGCCGGTCACCACCGCGACCGACGTCTACGCGCTGGGCGTGCTGCTCTACCTGCTGCTCGCCGGGCGGCACCCGACGGCGCTGGCCGGGCGCGACGCCAGCCGACCATCTGCGCGCGGCTGCTCGACACCGAGCCGCCGCGGCTGAGCGCCGTCGCCGAGGGTGGGGCGGACCAGTGGCGGTCGCGGAGCGGCCACCGGGGCCCAGCTGCGCGACGCCAGCCCCAGCGGCTCCGGCGGCTCTACGCGGGCGACCTGGACAACATCGTGCGCCAAGGCCCTCAAGAAGCGGCCCGAGGAGCGCTACGCGACGGTCGGAGCGCTGGCGGACGACCTCCGGCGCTACCTGAATCACCAGCCGGTCAGCGCCCGCGCCGACTCGCTGGCGCTACCGCGCCGCGCAAGTTCGTCCGACGGAATCGCGTCGGCGTCACCGCGGCGCTCGTCATCCTCGTGACCCTGCTAGGCGCGACGGCGTTTTCCATCGCCCAGCTGCGGGAGGCTCGGCACCAGCGAGATGCCGCCGTCGCAGGAATCCCGCCGTAGGATTGCCATGTCGGACGTCCAAAGCGTGCTCGCCGGCAACTCGAGGGGCGCGGCGGGCGCACCCTATCCGTTCTCGAACGGATCGAGTTGGCCGAGCGAGTGCTCCAGCACAAGTACCGCAATGAGCCCGCCGTGGTGGTCGAAGTGATGGCGGATTTATCCGCCCGGCTGTTCGAGATGTCGGACACCAAGGCTCATGGCCAGGTGCTGGCCCGCGCCCTGTCGATCGCCCGTGAGGCGCATCTGCCGGCGCACGTGGCCCTGGTGAACTGCCTGCGCGCGCTCAGTCTGCATCTTCGATGAGCAGTTCGACTCGGCGCGGGCCGTCCTGGCGGAGGCACGAGCGGAATGGGCCCGCGTCCAGCCCGCGATCGCGGAGATTGACGTGCAGTGCCTGAACTCCGAGGGCCAGCTGCTCGCGGCGACCGACGTCTCCCGACTCGGCAATCGTACTGCTCCGAAGGGCCGTCGAATTCGCCGGTGACAATGGGCCGTCTGACGCTGGAAAGCCTGAACAATCTCGCCACCGCTCTCAGAGCCGCCGGGCAGACCCGCGAAGCCACGCAATATCAGCAGCGGATCCTGCTCGAGCTGGACTCGACGGGCTACACTGAGACCGACATCTACCTTCGGTGCTGTCGTTCCTGGCCGGGGCGATGGCGGAGCTCGGTGAATTCCGTGCTCTCGATTCGATCGCCCGCGATCTACGTGCAACGGCTGGAGGCAGTGCACGGCGCTGGCGTGATCGATGGCAGCGTTGCAACGATCTACGGTCTCAACAAGCTACGCAAAGGCGATCTCGACTCCGCCGCAAGGTGGCTTGGCGTGGCAGCGCGAGATACCGGCGAAACTGCCAGCCTGGCCAATGTCGGATGGCTCCCACCCGCCGTGACGCAGCTTCTTCTCGAGCAAGGACGAATCGCCGAGGCTCGGCAATCAGGCGACGAGGCTCCCCACCGACAGCCCAAACCGGCGCCTCACCGGCGTGCTGCTGCGGGCGCGCATGCGCCGGGCTGAGGCGATCCGGTCGGTGCATGGACGGCCCTCGACAGTGCCCTTCTCGCAGAGGTGAAGCCGCCGAAGCCCGCGCCGTATCTGGTGTATGCGCTTCTCACCGCCGCGGACTGGCGGTGGAGCGATGGCTACAAACGGGAGGCGGATTCGCTGGCCCAGCTTGCCATCGTGGCGACGGCGCTGGACTCCCTCACGTTGAGCCGGAGCGCACATGTGGGGCGAGCAGAGCTGTCCGCGCGCGAGTCGCGGCAGCCGCGGGTGACTCGGACGGCGCGGTCCGGTCGGTGGATCGGGCCGTCATGGCACTAGCGAACGGCTACGGCACCACCCATCGACTGACCCTTGAAGCGCGGATGCAGGACTCCCTCACCCATTGAGGCGCCAGCTAGCTCGCGCTGACGGGCCTTCGCACTCCAATCATCTCCTGGTAGCGCACGAACCGATCTCACCCGGTCGCCCGTTGTCGTAACCGAGGGATCCAAGCGGACATCACAGAAAGAAGCTTCGGCATCCCACCAACACGGAACAGAGAGAGCAACCAGCCGACACGAAAGCAAAGCGACACGCGAGCTCAGAGGAAGAGCTGAAGAGCGGACGCGCGAAGCTCGCACCAACCACAACGAAACGGCTATCGACTGAGAGCAACAGAGCGACAGCCGCCGCTCAGCTCAACCAGCTGGCCGCTCTGCAAAGCAGCAGAGCAGTACGACGAAGCGCGCGCCCACTACGAGCGCGCCCTCGAGCTCGGCCGACGCAGCAGCCCCTACCTCAACGCCGTGCGACACTCTACCACAACCTTGCAGCACGAGCACGCCCGCAGTCAGACGCTGCCGCCGAGCGATCGCCCGCCGAAGGGACGAACCGAACCGCATCGGCGACCTCGGACCCGCGACCTCGCCGCCACCGCTGCCGCTGCCCACCATCTTCAACGGACTAAGCGGGAACGAAGCAGAAGCGCGTACCGAACGCCCTGAACAACGTCGACTGCGACCGCGCACCCGGATCTGCCACAATACCCTAACCCTAGAACCTCGGCCCAGACACCCAGCGAGAGCAGCTAACAAAGCAGCCAACCGCACGCGAGCGCCGCGCTGAAAGCGAGAACCGAGACCCAGCACCCGAGCGCGCGTCACGCTCAACAATCTAACATGACTCTCCTCGTGCAAGAGTCCGCTCGTGCCGACCGCTCCAGCCGAACGCTGGACATCGTCGATCAAGTCTCCCGCTACCACCCCACAACAGTGCTTGCCGGACCAAGCAGCCAGTTGCGGAAAGCCCAGCAGCGCGCTTCCCAGCGGTGACAGCGCAAATCTCCGAAAGACAAGCCAACCTACTACACCGCTGCACTAACGATCTCGTCGGAATCACACCAGCATCCAAGCTCGGAAACCTCCAAGCTCTTCACCGCTGCTCAACAAGCGTCGAGCAACTGTCAACAAGCAGCGAAACTAGCTCGAGCGAGGCGCCTAAGCGACTGGCCGTTGAGGTGATCTCGATGATCTGCTCACCAGCGGCCGAGCTCGATGCGCAGAGCTATCTCGAAGAGAGAACGCTCAGCGGCCAATCGCAGCCGAGCGCAACCCGCTCAACCAAACCAAACATCGCCTCAGCGCTTATACGCTCGACCGTCCGCTCGCACAGGGCGGCATGGGCAGTGTGTGGCTCGGCATCGCGAAGCGACAGCCGCTACGAACGCAGAGTGGCAGTCAAGTTCCTCAACCTCGCACTGCTCAGCCACGGCGCCGCGAGCGCTCTCGCCACGAAGGCAAGCGTGCTCGCACGCCTTACCCATCCCAACATCGCGCGCCTGCTCGACGCCGGCGTCGACCGACGACGGGAGCAGCCCTATCTGGTGCTCGAGCTACGTCGACGGACGAACGCATCGATCACTACTGCGAACGCGCATCGCCTCGAGCTCGAGCGAGCGACTGCGGCTGTTCCTCCACGTGCTGGCAGCCGTCGACGCACGCGCACGCGCAACCTCATCGTCCACCGCGACCTCAAGCCATCGCAACGTCCTCGTCGACGCGCCGACGGCGACGGTCAAGCTGCTCGACTTCGGCATCGCCAAGCTGCTCGACCGAGACGACGAAGGCGACCAGCGCGCGACGCCGCACGCGGCGGCGTCGTCACGCCGCGAGTACGCAGCGCCCGGAGCAGGTGCCGCGGCGAACCAATCACGACGGCGACCGACGTCTACGCGCTCGGCGTGCTGCTCTACCAGCTGCTGGCAGGTGGCACCCACGCTGCGCCTCTCGCGCCCCGCCACCGCGCCCGACGGCCCCGCGCGCCCGGCGCCCACCATCGGCGGCGCCGGCGGATCGCCTCGGCAGCGCGCGATCACCGCGCTGGCGCGCGCACCGCTCGACATCGTCGCTATCGCGGGCCGTGGCGCCGCCGCGCGCTACGCGCGAGTTTCTCGCGTCACTGCCTCCTCGCGTGCGCGCGCTCGCTCTGGCGGCGCGCAGCTATGACGGTCGCGCTGCTTACGCGCGAGCAGGACAGGTTGCGCAACTCCAGTACGTCGCGCTGTTGATATAGAATTCCGACAGTTTCGCCGCGATCGTGATCCCAGCAATGGCATTGGCGGATCGCCGCAGAGTTGCGCGGTAGGCGCCTCTGAGAAGCGCTCTTATCACAGAGGGCTATGCTCTCCGAGCGCTTACCACTAGTCACAGGCGACAGCATTTCGACACGCCATCCCAGCAGTCTAGCCGCGTCAAAACACCGTCACGAAGAGCCAGGCAGGCTTCTCGCAGAAGCGCAGATCGCACCAACGAAGAGCTTTGATCGCGCTTTGCCGCTCGCACGCAAGCAGTAGCGCTAACCGAAGCAGCGAGCGATACCGTGTCAACAACCTACGCCGAAGCGTTGCGCAAATCGAAAACCAATTCACAACCGCAAACCGCTAGCGCGAGAGCCAGCTCAGCGAGCGACAAGTAACCGCAACGCTCTAACGCATCAATCGCAGCCAAACCGTCAACGTCGCCAGCAACCGCTACAACGAAGCAGCGTCATTGAGTAGCTGAGCCAGCTGCTGAGAAGCAAACTCAATCAACCGCGATGCTCAAGCGCTCCTGCTGCGCGTCAACTCCGCTTTCAAAGCCAAAGTTCACGAACTTCAGCGCGAACATCTACGCAACCGCCAAGAGCGTCAACAAACTCCGCAAACTTCCGCCTTTCAACGAACCATCGTAGCAGCAAAACGCAGTGAGCAATGTTGCGATAAGCAGTTATCGATAAACGAGCTGAACCTAGCAGTAACCGATATTAAGTTGAAGCGATATGCCAAGCATCTTCTCACCCAACGTATCGCCAGCAGCACCGAGTAGCGCCGTAAAGTGATTCCGCCAGCTACGAAGCACAAATAATCGAAACCGAAAATAACACCAATCGCGCGTACAACTCTATCAACAGCAATGCAGAACGTCGGACTCGCCACACCAGGGCGCCCCGGACCGAAAAACTTTCGGAACCGAGCCAAACGAACCTTACCGCAGCGCGCACCGCACATTTGCCAACCGTAACCCAATCGCAGCTGAATCGCTCGCGCAGCACACCAACCAATTAAGCTAGCGATGCAGCAAAACGAAATCCAAAGCACCGATCTTAACCGCGCACTGCTATTGATAGCACACGTCAAGCTCGCACAAAACGACACCACCGGAACCAATGATGATGTCCACCACTCGATACCGGGCCGAGCACGGTCTGAGCTCGACCCAGCTGCAAGAGCCAGGCGTGCAACATCGTCTGCGCAACCCCATCGGAGCGCGCGAAGCGCCGCAGCAACGCTGGAAGATACATCGCGCTAGCGAGCCAAGTCAACAAACCCAATCCAACACCAAACCACCGCTCAACCACTGCACCAACCATCAGCGAGCTCACCAACAACCGAAACAGCAACACCGAAACCGCACAGCACTGTCTCAGCGCTCTACCAAAGCTTCAACCACGCAGCGCCAGCTCCAACACAGCAAGCCAGCTAACGCTCAACCACTCAACACTACTGCACGAAACTACTCAACACGCACAGCGCGAAAACGCATTCGCCAACCAAACACTACCTCAAACACCGCGCAGCGAGCGCAACCTAACATCAACTAGCAGCAACGCCAACCAAAAAGCGCAGCAGCGATTCCACACACCTCACCAACGCAAGCCCACCGCAAGCGAAACCCACCAACACCTCAGCATAGCACCGCGCTCAACACGCTACCAACGCCAAACCTATCTCAGCTATCAACCTCCACTTCTTTGCAGCTTCTCGTCATAATACCAGCTTCAAGCGACAAGCAAACCAACCAACAACACTAACGCAAGCGCAGCTCCGCTCCATCGCACAAGCAAAGCTCTAACCACCTCAGCACCCAACGCAACAAACCATCACCACCCAGCAACCACCCTCAAACCCAAACAAACGCGCTAACAACCCAAACTCCATTGTAGCGAAAACGCTTCAACCAAAATACCAAAATCAACGCAATTTCCAACGATTTCCTAAGTAAGCTATCGACAAACGACCAACACCGACGATCAGTCCACCATCGATCTCGACCCCATGCACTCGAGGAGAACTCGCTTCAACCAACCATGTAGCGACTCAGAGTCGAGCAATCTCCGCCACATCGACCCATCGCCGCCTCGTGACTATCTCGCTACTACCACCCGCTCCGCTCACGCAAACCGTCGCCGGCCCGACCTCGACCGAGACCGGTACCTCCACCCTCGCCGCCGAAGTCCGCGTCCTCACCGCCGGCCGCGGGATCGGACCGCTCGAGCGCCCCGCTCCGGTCCGGGCCGAGCTGGTCCGGCTCGGCCAGGCGCTCGCGTTCGACAAGATCCTCAGCGGCAACCACGACATCTCCTGCATGACCTGCCACCTGCCCGGCTTCGCGCACCGGCGACGGGCGGAGCCTCTCGATCGGCCAGGGGGCGACCGGGCTCGGGCCCGCGCGGGTCGCATCCCGACCGGAGAGTTCATCCCGCGGAACGCGCCGCCGCTCTTCAATCTCTTCGCGCATCGAGACGCTGTTCTGGGACGGCCGCGTCAGCTCGGAGCGCACGGCAAGCTCCGCACGCCGGCCGGCCCGCGGATCACGCCCGACGATGCAGCGCGTCTTCGAGTTCGGCGCCGCTCTCGGCGCTGCCGCTGTTCCCGGTGCTGTCTCGCGAGGAGATGCGCGGCGACGACGGGCAACGAGCTCGCCGACGATCCAGGACAACGGACCCGCAGCAGGTCTGGACAGGCGCTCATGGAGCGGCTCGGCGCGATCCCGGAGTACCGCCAGATGTTCGAGGCGGCCTATCCGGGGACCCAGTTCGCCCACATGACCTTCGCGCACGCGAGCAACGCCATCGCCGGGTTCCTCATCGACCAGTTCGCGTTCAACGACTCGCCGTGGGACCGCTTCCTCGCCGGCGACGACGACGCGCTCACGCGACGCGCAGCTCCGCGGGCGCCAAGAACTTCATGAGCGCCCGCGTGCTCCATCTGCCACAACGGGCCGGCGTTCACCGACAGCAAGTTCCACAACGTCGCCGTGGCGCAGGTCGGGCCCGGGCCAGGGCGACGGTCCGGACGGCCGCGACGACTTCGGCCGGATGCGGGTGACCGGCGGCGCCGACGGATCGCTACGCCTTCCGGACGCCGCCGCTGCGGAACGTGGTGCTCACCGGCGCCGTACGGCCACGACGGGGCATTCACCGACCTGCGGGACGTTCATCGATCACTACAGCGAGTCCGACCTCAAGCTGCGGAATTCACCGACGCCCACCTCGAGCCGCTTCTCCGAGGCACGATGCTGGCGACTGCCGAGCAGATCCTCGCGACTCGCGACACGCTGCTCAACGGCGTCGTCTTCCCGCCGGTCGTCGTAGACGAGGTCACCGCGTTCATGAGGGCGCTCACCGACCCGGCGGCGCTCGACCTCCGCCTCACGCCGCACGTGCCCAGCGGCCTCCCGGGCGTAAGGAGAGGTCCCGGGCGGTAAGCGACGCTCGACTATCGAAGGCCCATCACTGCCCGCACCGACGCATCCCGCTCCAGCCCGACGAAATCCCGCTCCGTGTGCACGTGCCGCTCCCAGATCGAGACGACCGGATAGCCCTCGCGAAAGGATTGCTCCAACAGCGCGATCGCCCGGGTGGAGTCGCCGAGCACCGCCGTGATGCGGGCCAGCCCATAGGTATTGCGGCCCAGCGGGAACGGCTGGGTCCAGTGCCCCAGCAGCTCGGCGACCCGCGTCGCCTCCGCCCGGTCGCCCAGGTGGGCGGCGGAGGCGCCGACCCCGATGAGCGACTCGAGGTCGGTCGGGTGCCGCGCGAGCACCTCGCCATACCGCCGCCCCGCGTCGGCCCACCGGCCCGCTTCGTATAACAGGTCCGCACCGATCCGCTCGCCGTCGATCGATTGCGTCGGTGACGCCGCCCGCGGAGACGCCAGCGCTCCGCTGGAGGATACGGATCCCGTCCTCCGCGTGCCCATGCGTGCGGAGCTCCGCCGCGGCGGCCAGGAGGCGATAGTCCTCGTCGAGGGCGGGCTCGGGCCCGGTCGTGAGCGGCCGCGCGAGCTCCGCTTCCAGCTCGTCGACCCGGCCGAGGGCCGCGAGCACCCGCACCAGCGCGACGTGTGGCCCCAGATCGTCCGGAAACTTTCGCACGCCGCGCCGAGCCGCCGCGAGCTCGTCGCGATAGCGGCCGAGCTGGTGCAGCGCCCGCGCGGACGTCTGCCAGTAGATCGGTGACAGCAGGAGCAGTCCGCGGTCCGGGTCCACCCGCGACAGCGCTTCGAGCGCCTGGTGCGGATCGTTCACGCCCAGGGCCATCTCCGCGAGCAGCGTGTACCCCTCGAACGAGCCGGGCGTGAGCCGCGCCAGGTCGCGCGCGGCGCGAACCCGGCCGGGCCGGTCGCCGCGAAGATTGGCGTGCAGGCCGTCGAGGATCGCGCCCTCCACCGGCGTCAGCCGCGTACGCTGCGCGTCCACCTCGCGCACGATCGAATCCACGGCCGGCCACTGTCCCTGCAAGGACCGGACGTACGCCTCCATCAGTCGCGGCGGCATGTACTCGGAATCAAAGGACCGCGCCCGCGCCGTGCGCGCGAAGAGGTCGGTCGTGTCGCCGCGCCAGAAGCTCTCCCACGCGCGGCTCACCTCCTCGTACGCCTGCTGCGAGGGCGGCTGGCTGAGCCCCGCGGCCAGGCCCACGCTGAGGGTATCCGCGGCGGTGGCCACCGTGGCCACGGTCCGGCGGGCGAGGGTGGGGAGCGCGCTCGCCGGCTCGCCTATCGGTGCGCTCACCGGATCGAGGACGCGGCTCAGGTTGTGGGACGCGACGTCGGTGATCTGCACCTCGAACCGCAGGCTATCGCCCGCGCGATAGTAGCTGCCGGACACCACCAGGCCGGACCCGGTCTCCTCGGCGATCGCGATCGCCGCTTCTCCCGGGCGGAGCAGACGTGGGATCCGGTCCACCAGCTTGGCCGTCATCCACGCGGTGCGCGGGTCGACCACCTCGAACTGCGCCGTCCTGGTGAGGCCGCGCGCAATCCAGTCGGCCGCCATGTCGCCGATCGCCGCCAGCGTCGTGTCGCCCGTGCGATTGGCGAGCGGAGCCACGACGATGCGATTGGGCACCAGCGTCGCGCCCGGGGCGCGTCACGAGGGTCGCCAAGGTGGCGCGACGCTCCGGGCCGATCGCGAAGAGCGTCAGCGCCGACGGCCACCACGAGAGCCGCCGCCGCCGCGAGCCCCACTCGACCCCACCACCGCCACCGGCCCGCTGCCCGCGCCTGCCGCGCGTGGCGCGCGGCGGCCGCGGCGGCGGCCGGATCTCCCCGTCGACCTCGCCACGCCCGGGCCGCGGCGCGGTGGAGGCGCCCGCGGCGAACCGCGGGCACGCGTTCATAGGCGACGCGCGCCACGAGCTCGTGGACGAACTCGAGCGTCTCGTCCGCCCCGGCGACGGGGCGGATCAGCCGCCGGCTGATCAGCTCGCCCGAGGCCGCCTCGGTGGCCGGCGGGTCCAGCTCGGCGATCGATGCAGCCATATCCCGTCGGAAGACGTGGCCGAGTACTGCCCCGGCATCGAGAAAGCTTCCCGCATCGGGGCCCAGCCGGGCGATGCGGCGTCCGATCGCCTCCCGGAGCCCGCTCGGCAGCGGCCAGTGCTCGGCGCCGGCCGCCTGCCATGTACCATCCGCGGCCGGCGCCAACAGCTCCTCGTCCACCAGGGCGGCGATGACCTCGACCGTGTGGAGCGGGTTGCCGCCACACGCGGCGTGCAGCAGCTCGGCCAGCCGATGGCGCGCCGGGGCCGGCATCATCAGCATGGACGCAAGCAGCGACTCGGTGTCGCGCTCGCCGAGCGGCGGCAGGCGGAGCCGGTGTAGCCCGATCGCGCTCGCGACGGGCTCCCCTTCACCGATGCGCGCGGTGGCTAGGAGCATCACCCGCGCCGGCGCCACGGACAACGCGAGCATGAGGACGCGCAGGCTTTCGACGTCGATGCCGGCGATGTCGTCGAGCAACACGATGACGGGACGTTCCTCGGCGACGACGGTAAGGGCCTCGCCAAGTGCACGGCCCAACGCCGTCGTCTCACCGGAGGCGGCGGGAAGGGAGGGGAAGCGGCCGCGAAGGGCGGGAACGCGAACCGCCAGCTCAGCCAGCGACCCGGCTGACGCGGCGGCCAATCCGGGAGCGTCGGCGATGCCGGCGAGCATGGTCTCCAGGCCCGCGGATGGAGCCGCGGCACGCCCGCGGGCACCGCGGATGGCGAACACACGCGGGGGAGTCCCGGACGCCGAGCACCGTTGCACGAATTCGTCGCACAGGCGGGTCTTTCCCAGCCCCAGCTCCGCCTCGACCAGCACGGCTGTGAATCCACCGCCGTCGGCGGCGCGCCAGGCGCGCCCGAGCTCGGCCAGGGCGTGGTCCCGTCCGACGAAGTCGGGGCTGAACAACGCGGCCGAACCGAGATTCTGAGCGTCTTTCCTCGGCGACGGCCCTCGTTCCAGCCGCGAGCCCAGCGCCATCAGCTCGGCGCTCGGCTCCGCCCCGCGGCCGCGGAGTCGCGCGACGACCTGGGCGTACCGGGTGATCGCGTCGGCAGTACGCCCACCGTGCAGCAGCCCCTCGATCAGCCGAGTCGGCGCGCTCTCGTCGAACGGAAGCACTGCCAGCGAGCGGTCCGTCCAGGCAATCCCCTCATCCCAGTTTCCCAGGCCCACTGCGGCGGACACCAGCCGGCCAAAGGCGCCACTCGCCACTCGGCGAAGTCGCTCCCGTTCCGCCTCCAGCCACGACCGGAACTCCTCGCCACCCGCCAGCTCGGCTCCCTCCAACAGGTCGCCCTCGTACAAGGCAGCCGCTTCCGACAGATCGCCCCTGGCCAGCAGGCGCTCGAACTCCAGGGCGTCCATCGCGATGGTGTCGGGGAGCAGGTGGATCCGATCGTCCGCGGCGACGAGACCCTCACCGACCAGCCGCTTGAGCTCGAGCAGGGCCTGTCGCAGCGACTGCCGGGCGTGGGCTTCGTCCCGGTCCTCCCAGAACAGGCTGGCCACCACGCTCCGGCTGGTTGGCCGCTGCCCCTGGAGTGCCAGGTAGGCCAGAAGCGCCAGCTGCTTGCGCGGCGCCGACAGACCGGTGGCCGCGACGCCGTCGAGGCGGGCCGATCCGAAGCAGCGAAGGCGCAGCATGGTCGAGTGCAAGTTCCGCAGGCGGAAAGGGTTGACGGCGAAGTTGACGGTGGCCTGCGCCGCCGGACGCAGATTGGCGATGTCGAATGGGAGATGGGGAACATGCGGCGCTGCGTGGGAGGTGGCAAGGATGGGAGCAGGCGGAGCCGAGCAGTTCGACTACTTCATGGTTCGAGTCGTCCGGTCGGCCGACGAGCCCGAGCGGGTGGCCGGCCAGGTCGAGCGGCTGGGCACGGGCGAGAAGCGGGCGTTCGGGACCGGTGACCAGCTCGCCCAACTGGTGGCCACCTGGTCCGACCTGACAGCGGGACCGGGATCGCTAGATACGGAACGGAAACAGGAGACGAGGATGCTGGGATTGCTTCGGCTCATGAGTGGACGGCGCATGCTGATCGGGGCGATCCTGGTCGTGCTGCTGCTGTCGGGATCGGCGGCGCTCCGGGCGGGCGCGGCTCGGCTCCTCGCCTGCGGTGTGAGCCTCCAGATGGGCGACCCGACCGGTGCCGCCGGGTCCAGGATCGTCGCCGGGGTTTCAGGCGGCCAGGTACCGCACCTCCCTTCCAGCCAATGCCTTCACGAGGTCACGCGCGGTGTCACGGCCGCGACGGCCTGGCTCCGCTCGCGTCGCGATGCGGGCCAGGCTCGTCCCGCCGGGACCCCGCTCACCCATACGCCCTGAGGCCGGGCCCCAACACCGCGGCCGAAGGCCGCCAGAACAACCGTCGCGTAGAGCTGGTGCGACTCTAAACCGGCGCGAGCCGAGCCCACATTGGAGGATGGTATGCAGAAGCGATCGACGGTGAGCTGGTTCGGGATGGTGCTGCCGCTGAGCCTGGCGGCATCGGCGGCGGCGGCGCAGAGCACGACGCATCGGCAGGAGCCAGCCGCCACGGCGGCAGCGGTGACGGCGGCGCCGCTGGCCGCGGCATCCGTCGCCCCCGACAGCGCGGCACCCGCGCCCGATTCGGCCAATGCGCCCGAGCCGGGCAAGAAGAAGAAAGGCGGAGGCCTATTCGGCAAGGTGAAGGGCGTCGCCAAGAACAAGGTCGTCCAGTCGGTGGTGAAGACCGCGGCATGCACGATGGTCCCGGGCGGCCAGTACGTCGCCGGCGCCATCGATGCGGCGGCGAGCAAGAACGCGGCGACGGGCGCCAGCGCCGCGGCCACCGGGAGCAGCTGCATGCCGGGGATCGGGGGGATGGGCATGACCCCGGGAGTGCCCGGCGGTCAGGCCGCGGACCTCGCCAATCTCCAGGCCGCACAGGCCGCCGCGGGCGGGGCCGGCAACGCCCAGATGATGGCCGCGATGCAGATGCAGGCGATGACCGCCCAGCTGGCGCAGATGCAGCAGATGCAGCGGATGTCCGGCGCCGCCGGTGCCGCGCCCGGCATGATGCCTGGCATGCCGGGCGGCGGAATGACGGGCGAGGGCATGGGGCAGCCGATCGCCGTCACGGCCGAGAAGAACAAGACCGTGATCCGTAACATCGATTGGCTGCCGGGCACCGGCAGCGTCTCGGCGACAGGGGCGGAGCCGTTCCAGCAGGCACTCATCCAGGCGGGCACCGCAGTCCTGCAGGCGGGCGGATCCTATCGGCTGGACCTCTACATGGACAAGCAGTCACCCGACGCGGTGTCGAAGTCCCTGGGCTCGCAGCGGCTGGCGTCGGTGCAGACGGCGTTCCGTTCAGGCCCCATGGCCGGACAGCCGAATGCGGTACCGCTGGCCGGCAAGATCAAGCGGGACGGCGATCCCCGCCTCGAGATCGTCAAGACCAAGTGAGGATCACAGGACGTGAGAATGGCCGGCGGTGCGCGACGTCTTACGTGCAGCCGCCGGTCACCTGGACCGCCGCCGGCACCGACCCCCACCCGACAGGAGCACCCGATGTTCAGAGCATGCATCACGGATGACCGTGCTGGCGCTGGCGGCCACGCTGTCCCAGGCCGCCCCGGCGGTCGCGCAGAAGCTGTCGATCTCGCCGACCATCGGCGTCTACATCCCGACCAGCGAGCTCCTGAAGGCCGCGAACGGCGATGAGTTCAAGCAGGAGATCGGGCTGGCCGTCGGCGGCCGCCTGGGTCTCGACTTCAGCCCGCGGTTCGGCATCCTGACCACGGTGACGTACGTGCCGAGCGATCTCAAGCTCGATCTCGCCACCGGCCAGCAGGTGAAGAACAAGGCCAACCTGCTCTTCAGCTCCGCCCGCGCGACGTTCTACGTCCTGCCGGTCACCTCTCCGGTGTGGTTCAGCGTCAATGGCGGTGGCAGCTACGTCCGCCGGAGCGGCGACGCCTACGAGGGCGCGGAGGACAAGGACGATATCGGCGGTGTGGTCGGCGCGACGGTGGGCTTCCGGCTGGGCCACGTGCTCAGCTTCTACGTGGCGGCCGACGACTACATCTACGGGACCCGCATCGACGCGACCTCGCTCGAGGCGGACAAGCAGACCCAGAACGACGTCCAGCTCTCGTTCGGCTTCGGGATCCCGCTCGGCCACTGACCGGCTCGGTTGGTTGGCACGGAGTCCGCAATTAGACTATACCCGCAGGCGCAGTCGTGCGGATTCCGTCATCCCGGGGGGACATGTGAGGTTCGGTTGTATCCTGGTGGCGGCGATGCTGCTCGCCCCGCGCATCGCCGGCGCCCAGCAGGCCGCGATCCTGGGGACCTGGAAGTTCGACCTCAAGCAGGACCAGAAGAAGCAAGGGCCGCGCATCGTCATCGTGCGGCCGGACAGCAGCGCCAGCTACGGCACCCAGACCGTCCGGTGGCGCATCGTGGGAGACAGCCTGGCGCTGGCGCTGGGCGGCGAGTGGGTGAACTACCGGCTGAAGCTGAAGGGGAAGAACCTGACGCTCTCGGGTGGTGATCTGAACGAGCCGGTCACCTTCCAGCGCGTCGGCCCGGCGACGCCACGGCCCGATACGGTGCCGGTGCCGCCGGATCCGGATACGCAATCGTCGTAGCGGACAGCCTCCGGAAGCCGTCACCCTGAGCGCAGCGAGGGGGCATGACTCGAATCATGCCCCTTCGCTGCGCTCAGGGTGACGAGCGCTACGCGCACGGCGCCTCCCCGCTACAACGCCAACCGCAGCTGCACCATCCCCCGCATCACCACATCGATCGGCGCCAGCGGCGCGTCCTGCGCGGCCACGTGCAGCTCGCCCCGGAACCCGGCCCGCCGGAGCGCCGGCGCGACCGCGGCGCGGGCGTCGTCGGCCGAGTTGCAGCGCTGGCTCAGGTGGGCCAGCACCACGACCGCCAGGCCGGGATGGTGCAGCTCGACGAGCAGCTCGGCCGCCGCGCGGTTGCTCAGGTGGCCGCCCGACCCCGCGATCCGGCGCTGCACCACCGGCGGGTAGCCGCTCGTCCGGAGCTGCACCTCGTCGTGGTTCGCCTCGAGCACGAGCGCCGTGAGGTTCCGCAGGAGATAGCGCACGGCCGCCGTCGGCCGGCCCAGGTCGTACGCCACGCCGACGCCGGTGCCGTCGGCCGTGCGCACCACGAGGGCCACCGGGTCCGCGGCGTCATGGCTCGTGGGGCAGGCCTCGATCCGGAACGGGCCGAGCTCGACGGTGGCGCGCAGGCCCACCGGCTGGTGGGCCGCGCCGCCCATGCCCGGCCGCCAGCCGGTCCCATGTCCCGGCCGCCGTCAGCACCGGCACACCGAGGCGCCGGGCCAGCCGCGGCGCGCCGCAGGCGTGATCGCCGTGCTCGTGCGTCAGCGCGATCGCCCGGACGCGGGTGAGGTCGAGCCCGGCGGTCTCCGCGCGGCGCTCGATCTCCCGCGCGCTGAAGCCGGTATCGAGCAGGATCGCCGCGCCGTCCGCCTCGACCGCGCAGCAGTTGCCGCGCGAGCCCGACCCGAGCATGTAGAGCCGCATCATCGCGTGGTGCCTCGCGCGAACGTCCGCTCGAGCGACCGGCGCCGCTCCGGCGTGAGCTCGACCCCCCGGCGCGGCATCACCCGCTCGGCGACGCGGAGGAAGCCGTCGGCGGTGAGCCGCGCATCGTCCTGGCCGCCCCACGCGAACGGCGGCACGTACCTCGGCGGAGTCGGCGGGCCGAACAGGTTGGCGCCGGCCGACACCACGGTGCCGGTGGCGAGCATGGTCCCGATCGCCGTCTTCGCGTGGTCGCCGAACAGGGTGCCCAGATTCTGCCGGCCGGTCTCGATCCGCTGGCCGGCGATGTCGAGCCGCACCGGACCGTAGGTGTTCTTGAGGTTGGATGTCGTGGTGAGCGCGCCGAGGTTCACCCAGTGCCCGACCACGCTGTGCCCCACGAACCCGTCGTGGCTCTTGTTGGCGTAGCCGAGAAACACGCTGGCCGAGATCTCGCCGTGCACGCGGCATTCCGGGCCGAACACCGAGGCGCGGAGGAAGCCGCCGAGCAGCTTGCTGTTCGGGCCGGCGTAGAGCGGGCCCTCGAGCCGGGTGCCGTGCCGCACCTCGACGCCGGGCTCGAGCACGACCGCCCCCTGGCGCACGTCGAAGACCACGCCGGGCTCGACGGCCGCGCCGAGCACGATGACGTCGGCCGGGTCGCCGAGCACGAGGCTGCCCTCGGGCACGCCGGTCGAGGGCGCTGCCCGCAGGTCGGCGCAGTCCTCGGCCAGAAACCGCTCGAGCGCGGTGACGAGGTCGAACGCGCCCCGGAGCGGCAGCCCGTCGATCTCGACCGCGTCGCCCTCATCGTGCGGCCCGTTCCACCGCTCGCCCGCGGCCACGATCCAGCCGACGGTGACGCCCCGATGCTGCAGCCGCCGCGCGCCCCCGGTGGCCGGCAGGCGATCGCCGGCCGGCGCGAAGGTCGAGTCGGCCACGATCGCGGGGCCGTCGATGATTCCGACCGGCCGGACGCGGCGGCTCGTCGGCCTCGTGGAAGCCGTCGACGTGGGCGCCGAGGATCGCGCTCGCCTCGCGGTCGCACGCCGCCTCCCAGCGCTCGCGCACGCGCCACACGCCCGCGCGGAGCTCCGCGATCGGCCGCACGCCGGCGAACGGGGCCCACGCCGGGCCCGGCTCGGCCGGCTCGAGCAGGTAGAGATCGCTCACGCGTGGCTCATCGGTCGATCATGGGTCGATGTCGCGGATCTCGGGCGGGAGCGCGTCGAGCAGCTGCTTCATCGCGGCGGCGCGCTCGGTGGGCATGACCAGGATCCGCCCGTTGGCCTGCACGACCACGAGGTCCTGCACGCCGCAGAGCACGATCGGGTCGCGGTCCGACCAGACGATGCAGTCGTGCGATTCCTGCAGGAATCCGGACCCCACGAGCACGTTGCCGCTCGGATCCTTGGGGCGTACGCGTGCCAGCGCCTGCCAGGTGCCCGACGTCGTCCCAGGCGAAGGCGCCGGTCACGACCGCGACCGCGCCGCTCCGCTCGAGCACGCCGACGTCGATCGAGATCGGCGTGACCGCCGCGAAGAATCCGGCGACGTCGCCGGCCTGGAGCCGGGGCAGGGCGGCGGCCACCTCGGGCGTGTGACGCGCCACCTCGGCCAGCAGGCGGTCCGCGGTCCAGGCGAACAGGCCGCTGTTCCAGAGCGCGCCCGCCGCCATCAGGTCGAGCGCGGTGGCGGCGTCGGGCTTCTCGGAGAACCGCGCCACCGAGCGCGCGCGCTCGTCCAGCGGGACGCCGGGGACGATGTATCCGTACCCGGTCTCGGGCCGGGACGGGACCACCCCGACGGTGACGAGGCGGTCGTGGGTGCGCGCGGTCATGAGCGCGGTGTCGGCGGTCCGCCGGAAGGCGGCGCCGTCGCCGATGGCCCAGTCGGCGTGAAGCGAGAGCACCTCGGCGTCGGGGTCGCGGCGCTGTGCCTCCCAGGTGGCCCAGATGAGCGCGGGGGCGGTCGACGCCGCGCGCGGCTCGACCAGATAGTTCTCGGCCGGAAGACTGAGCAGCGTGCGGAGCCGCGCGGCGAGCCCCTCGCCGGCCACCACCAGGATGCGCTCGCGCGGGATCAGGCCGGTGAGGCGCTCGACGGCTTCCTCCGCGGTCGAGCCGGCGCCCGAGAGCGGGAGCAACTGCTTCGGGGTGTGTGGGGTGCTCAGCGGCCAGAAGCGGGAACCCGAGCCTCCCGCCAGCAGGACGGCCCAGCGCATCAGAGCAGCGTAGCCAGCGCCGGGCGATGCTGGCGCAGATCGAAGAGCAGGGGACCGATGTCGGCGTCGGCCGAGGCGAGAATCGCGAGCCAATCGCCCGTGCCCGCGCGCGCCAGCACCAGCAGCCCGCCGGCGTACTCGAGCACCGCCGTGACGAGCTCGCCCCGCGCCGCGCCCTGGCCGAGCCGGCCGGCGTGCTGGGCGAGTGTGGCGCCGAGGGCCGCCACCGTCTCCGAATCGAACGCGCCGCGGGCGGCGTGCTCGATCGGGAGGCCGTCGCCGCTGAGAAGCAGCACGGCCTCCACGCCGGGGCGGCCGGCGAGGCTCTGGACCACCGCTCCCAACTCGATCATGGGGTCGAACTCCGGGGCCGGAGGAAACGTTGCGCAACGTAGGGGCCGTCCCGGTCGAAGTCAAGAAACGAACAGCAGTTGACCCCTCTCCACGTGGGCCTTAATCTTCCCCCTCCATGCGAACAATCCGCGGTCTCTCCGTGCTCGTCCCGCTGGCCCTCGCGGCCGCCTGCAGCGACTCCAACAGCCTGGGCGACGCCACGGAGACTGAACGTCGTCGACACGATGACCATCGGCGCGCTCGAAGGCACGCCCATCTCGACGCCGAGCGGGTTCCGCATCAGCACCGCCGGCACCGGCCCGGTGCGGACCGACCAGACCGTGGACTTCGAGTTCGCCTACAACGTCCGCCGACTCGACGACGGCTCCTACCAGCGGGTCTTCCTGCCGCTCGCCGCCCTCGGGCTGACCGCGACCGAATCAGGTCGAGCCCGGCCTGCAGCGGCGCGAGGAGAGCTTCGACGACATCACCCACGCGCCGAGCAACGGGTACGTGACCGATTCCGCCGTCCCGGTCCAGCTGGGCGAGCGGTACGTGGTCCGCTCGCGCGTGGTCTGCAGCATCGGCGTGCCGCTCTACGGCAAGCTCGAGATCCTCAGCTTCCAGGACAGCACGGTCACCTTCCAGGTGCTGGCCGACCAGAATTGCGGGTTCAAGGGCCTCCTCCCCGGCCTGCCGGAAAACTGAGCGCGTGATCGATCTCAAGCGCCTGCGCCAGGATCCCGAGGCGAGCCGCGCCTCGCTGCTGCGCCGCCGCGACCCGTCCGTCGGGCCGCTGCTCGACGCGATCCTCGAGCTCGACCGCCAGCGGCGCGAGCTGCTCGTGCAGGCGGAGAGTCTCAAGGCCGAGCGGAACGCCGCGAGCGAAGAGGTGGCGCGCCGGAAGCGCGCCAAGGAGCCGGCCGACGACCTCATGGCCCGCCTCAAGACCACCGGCGACGAGGTGAAGGCGCTCGACGCCCGGCTCCGCGACCTCGACGCCGAGCTCGACCGGCGCGTGCTCGCGGTGCCCAATTTCCCGGCCGACGAGCTGCCGGACGGCGACGCGTCGGCCAACCGCGTCGTCCGCACCTGGGGCGAGCCGCCGAAGTTCGACTTTCCGCCGCGGCCGCACTGGGAGCTGGGCGCGGCCCTCGGCATTCTCGATCTTCCGGCGGGCGCCAAGATCACCGGGTCGGGGTTCCCGCTGCTGCGCGGGCTCGGCGCGCGGCTGGTGCGCGCGCTGAGCGGGTTCATGCTCGACCTCCACACCCGCGAGCACGGCTACGAGGAAGTGGCGCCGCCCTACCTCGCCAACCGCGCCTCGCTCACCGGCACCGGCCAGCTCCCCAAGTTCGAGGACGACCAGTACAACGTGCCGTCGGACGATCTGTTCCTGATCCCGACCGCCGAGGTGCCGCTCACCAACATTCATCGGGACGAGATCCTCGACGGCTCGGACCTGCCGCGCGGCTACTGCGCGTGGACGCCGTGCTTCCGCCGCGAGGCGGGCGCGCACGGCAAGGACACCCGCGGGCTCATCCGCGTCCACCAGTTCGACAAGGTGGAGCTGGTGCGCTTCGCCCGAGCCGAGGACTCGGCCGCCGAGCACGAGCGGATGACCGGCCACGCCGAGACCGTGCTCCAGCGCCTGGAGATCCCGTACCGCGTGCTGGAGCTCGCCGCGGGCGACACCGGCTTCGCCAGCGCGCGCACCTACGATCTCGAGGTGTGGGCCGCCGGGGTGGGCACCTGGCTCGAGGCGTCGAGCTCGAGCACGTTCACCGACTTCCAGGCGCGCCGCGCGAACATCCGCTACCGGCCCGAGCCCAAAGCCAAGCCCGAGTTCGTGCATACGCTCAACGCCTCGGGCGTCGCGTTTCCCCGCACGATCATCGCCCTCCTGGAGAACAACCAAGCGGCCGACGGGTCGGTGCGGGTGCCACAGGCACTGGTTCCGTATCTCGGCGTCGACCGCCTGGTCCCCCGTGCGTAGCGATCGGCTGCAGCGGCTCGCGCCCACCGTCGCGGTGGTGCTCGTGGCCCTGCTCGCCGGCCTGAGCCTCGGCTCGGGACTGCTGGTCCTCCGCCACTTCAGGGCCGACGCCACCGCGACCAGCCGGCTCTATTCCGGCGTGTTCGGCGGGCTCAACGATCCGCGGCCGGGCGCGGAGGCGGAAGCGCTGCTCCGGCTGGGCGCGCAGGTGCGGGCGCTGGGCCTGCCGCTGGTGGTCACGGACCGCTCCGGGCGGGTCACCGCCGCGGCCAACCTGCCGTTCGAAGCTCCCATCGACGATCCCCGGGTCAAGGCGTACGCCGCGCGGCTCGACCGCTGGAATCCGCCGATCGTGGACGAGGCGATCGGGACCGTCCACTACGGGCCGCTGCCGGCGCAGCGGAATCTCGCCGCGCTGGCGATCCTGCAGGGGCTCACGATCGCGGTGATGGTGGCGGTGGCGGTCTTCGCCTACCGGAGCGCGATCGCCGCGCAGCGCGACCGGCTCTGGGTGGCGATGGCGCGCGAGGCGGCGCACCAGATGGGCACGCCGCTCACCAGCCTCCAGGGCTGGATCGAGCGCGTGCGCACGCGGCCGACGCCGCCGCCGGACCTCGCCGATCATCTGGCGGCCGACGCCGAGCGGCTCGACCGGGTGGCCCAGCGCTTCGAGCGAATCGGCAATCCCGCCAAGCGCGAGCCGGTAGGGCTCGGCGCCCTCGCCGACCGGGTGGCCGGCTATTTCCGGCCCCGGCTGCCCAAGCGCGCCAACCCGATCGAGCTCAAGCTGGAAGCGCCGGGCATGGGGCCGATGGTGCTGGGTGACGCCGTGCTGCTCGAGTGGGTGCTGGAGGCGCTGGTGAAGAACGCGATCGACGCGCTGCAGGGGCGCGCCGGCACGATTATTCTGCGAGTCGGCGCCGAGATGGGGAAGGGAGAGATCCGCGTCATCGACGACGGCCCCGGCATCGCGCGCGAGATCCGCCGCACGCTGTTCGAGCCCGGCATCACCACCAAGCGCGGCGGCTGGGGCATCGGCCTCGCGCTGTCGCGGCGGGTGATCGAGGATGCCCACCGCGGGCAGCTGGTGCTCGAACCGACCGAAAAGGGAGCCTCTTTCGTGATTCGTCTGCCGCTGGTGGAGTCCGCCACGTGATCGATACCTCCGGCCTCGAGCTGAGCCACGCGCTCAACCCGGCGCAGCAGGAGGCGGTGGACCACGTCCACGGCCCGATCCTCGTCCTCGCGGGCGCGGGCTCGGGGAAGACGCGCGTGCTCACGACCCGCATCGCCCACCTGATCGACCGGCACGGCGTCCCGCCCGACCGCATCTTCGCCGTGACCTTCACCAACAAGGCCGCGGGCGAGATGAAGCACCGGATCGGCCGGCTGCTCGACCGCGACCCGTCCGGCCTGTGGATCGGCACGTTCCATTCGCTGTCCGCGCGGCTGCTCCGGCGCGAGGCCCCGCTGCTCGGGTTCACCCGCCAGTTCACGATCTACGACGAGGACGACCGGCTGAGCCTCATCCGCCGGCTGATGGATCAGCGGGGGCATTCGACCAAGGTGTTCCCGCCGCGCGCGGTGCAGGCGCTCATCTCCGGCGCCAAGAACCGGATGATGCCGCCATCGGAGCTCGCCGCCGGCGTCTCGCAGTTCGACCGGCTGGCCCAGGTGTCCGCCGACGTGTACGCGGCCATGGGGCCGGCGCTGAAGGCCGCGAACGCGATGGACTTCGACGACCTGCTGCTGCACCCGCTCACGCTCTTCCGCGAGCATCCCGATCGGCTGCAGTTCTACCAGGCCAAGTTCACCTTCGTGCTGGTCGACGAGTTCCAGGACACCAACCGGGCGCAGTACGAGCTGATCCGCCTCCTGGGCGCGCACGGGAACGTCTGCGCCGTCGGCGACGACGACCAGAGCATCTACGGCTGGCGCGGCGCCGACGTGCGCAACATGCAGGAGTTCCTGAAGGATTTCCCGGGCGCGAAGCTGGTGCGGCTGGAGGAGAACTACCGGTCCACCCAGGTCGTGCTCGACGCCGCCAACGGGGTCATCGCCGAGAACACCGGCCGGATCGGGAAGACCCTCACCACCCGCCGCCGGGGCGGCGAGCCGGTGACGCTCCTCGCCGCCGCCGACGAGCGCGACGAGGCGGAGTGGGTCGTCCGCGAGCTGCAGAGCCGGAGCGCCGCGGGCGACTGGAGCTACGGCGGCATGGCCGTGCTCTACCGCACGAACTCCCAGTCGCGGGCGCTGGAAGAAGCGTTCCGGCGGGCCGGCGTCCCGTACCGGCTGGTGGGCGCCATCAGCTTCTACGAGCGGCGCGAGGTGAAGGACCTGCTGGCCTATCTGCGGCTCGTGGCCAACCCGTCGGACGACGAGGCCTTTCTCCGCGCGGTCGGCGTGCCCCGCCGCGGGCTGGGCGAGACCAGCCTCGCGACCCTCGGCCAGACCGCCCTGCGCTGGAGCAAGCCGCTGCTCGATACCGCGCGCGGCGCCGATGGAATCACCGAGCTGCGGCCGAACGTGCGGGAAGCGTTTCGCAACTTCGCCGCGTTCATCGACGGGCTGGCCCAGCGGGCCGGCACCCTGGCGCCCGCCGAGGTGCTCGAGCAGCTCATCCGGGCGATCGACTACGAGGCCCTCCTGCTCGCCGAAGGCCCCGAGGGCGCCGACCGGTGGGAGAACGTGCGCGAGCTCGTCGCCAGCGCGGCCAACTGGTCGGAGGAAGTCACCGAGGAGGCCGACGGGACGCCGCTCGAGCGGTTCCTGGCCGAGGCGGCGCTGCTGTCCTCGGCGGACACCGTCGTGGGCAACGAGGATGGCGTCACCCTCATGACGCTCCACACCGCCAAGGGGCTCGAGTGGCCCGTCGTGGTGCTGACCGGGCTGGAGCACGGCCTCTTCCCGCTCGCCCGCGCGGAAGAGCAGCCCGACGGGCTCGAGGAGGAGCGGCGGCTCTGCTACGTCGGGTTGACGCGGGCCAAGGACAAGCTCTATCTCACCTGGGCGCGCGCGCGTCGCCGCGGGGGTGAGCTCCGGCCGGGCATTCCGTCCCGCTTCCTGCGGGCGCTGCCGCCGGCGATCGTGGAGGAACGCCGGACGACGTCGCTCTGGGCGCCGGACTGGGCAGGCGGTCGGGCGGGCAGGCGGTCGGGCGGTCAGGCGGGCTGCGGACGGTCAGGCGGGCGGATCATCGGAGGGCATCGGATCACACCGACCGCCTGACCGCCCGACCGCCCGACCGCCCGAAGAGGAGACCTCCCAGGACACCCCCCGCTACGTCAAAGGCGAGCGCGTGCGGCACCGGCGGTTCGGCAGCGGCACGATCCAGGGCCTGACCGGCGGCGGACGCGATCTCAAGGTGTCGGTGGCGTTCGACGACGCCGAAGTCGGCGTCAAACAACTTCTCGTGGCCTACGCGGGCCTCGAGCGCGAATGGGAGAGCGCATGAGCATCGGCCGGGACGACGTGATCCACGTGGCGAAGCTGGCGGAGCTGGCGGTCAAGGACGAGGACCTGACCCGGCTGGTGGACCAGCTCAATCGCATCGTGGACTACGTCGCGCAGCTCGACCAGGTGCCGGCCGACGGCGCGTCCGATCTCTTCCTGCCGGGGCCGGAGCAGGTCGCGCTGCGCGCGGACGTTCCCGGCTCGGTGCCGCTGGCCCGGCCGCCGGCCGCGATGGCGCCCGAGTTTGCCGACGGCTTCTTCCTCGTGCCGCGTCACGGCGCGATGGAGGACCTGTGACCGCCGCCGCGGTGGCCCGCGCGACGGCCACACGTCTGGCCGCGGCGGATGCCGCCGGGCTCAATGCCACGCTGCACTGGTCCGAGTCGCTGCTCGAGGCGGAAGCGGCGCGGGTCGACGCCATGCCGGCGGCCGGCCCGCTCGCGGGCGTGCCGATCGCGCTCAAGGACAACATCGTCACCATCCAGGCGCCGACGACCTGCGGGTCCCGGATCCTCGAAGGCTATGTCTCGCCGTACGACGCGACGGCGGTCCAGCGCCTCCGGAGCGCGGGGGCCATGATGGCCGCCAAGGCGAACATGGACGAGTTCGCCATGGGCTCGTCCACGGAACATTCCGCCTACGGCCGCGTGAAGCATCCGATGGACCCGAGCCGGGTGCCCGGGGGCTCATCCGGCGGCTCGGCCGCGCTCGTGGCCGCGGGCGTCGTGCCGGCCGCGCTCGGCTCCGAGACCGGAGGCTCGGTGCGCCAGCCGGCGAGCTTCTGTGGCGTGGTGGGAGTGAAGCCGAGCTATGGTCGGGTGAGCCGGTTCGGCCTGGTGGCGTTCGGCTCCTCGCTCGATTGCATCTCGGTGTTCGGCCGCACCGTCGAGGACGCGGCGCGGGTGCTGAGCGCGATGAGCGGCCACGACCCGCTCGACAGCACCACGCTCGACCGTCCGCCGATGGCGGTGCCGACCGCGCTGCCGGATCTCAAGGGTCTCCGCATCGGCCTGCCGCGCGAGTACTTCCCGGCGGATCTCCATCCGGGCGTGGCGGCGGGCATGGAGCGCGCCAAGCAGGCCGATCCGCGAGCTCGGCGCCGAGCTGGTGGAGGTGTCGCTGCCCAACTCGAAGTTCGCGGTGCCGACCTATTACATCGTGGCGCCGGCCGAGGCGGCGGCAAACCTGGCCCGCTACGACGGCGTGCGCTACGGCCCACGCAAGGTCGGGCCCGGCGGGGATATCCGGGACGTCTATCAGGCCACGCGCGGGGAGGGCTTCGGCCCCGAGGTCCAGCGCCGGATCCTGGTGGGCACCTACGTCCTGAGCGCGGGCTACTACGACGCCTACTATAGGAAGGCGCAGCGGACCCGGGCGCGGATCGCGGACGACTTCCGGCGCGCCTTCGCCGGCGGAGTCGACCTGCTGCTGACGCCGACTACGCCCACCCCGGCCTTCCGTGCGGGCGAGAAGACCGAGGACCCGGTGTCGATGTACCTCGCGGACATCTTCGTGTGCGCCATCAGCCTGGCCGGCCTGCCGGCGCTGAGCATTCCGGTGGGACGGAGCGAGGGGCTGCCGATCGGCGCGCAGATCATCGCGCCGTTCTGCGAGGACGAGCGGATGCTCGCGGCGGCGGGCGCGGTCGAGCGGGTGGTGGCCGCCACCGAGGAGGTGCGCTGATGCCATGGGAGACCGTCGTCGGCCTCGAGGTGCACGTGCAGCTCCGCACGCGCACCAAGATGTTCTGCGGCTGCCGCACGACGTTCGGCGACCCGCCGAACACCAACGTCTGCCCGACCTGCCTGGGCCTGCCCGGCGCGCTGCCGATGCCGAACGCCGAGGCGATCCGGCTCGCCACTCGCGGCGCGCTGGCGCTCGGCTGCGAGGTGCACACCGACCAGCGTGTTCGCCCGGAAGAACTACTTCTATCCCGACCTGCCGAAGGGCTACCAGATCTCGCAGTTCGATCAGCCGCTCGCGACCGGCGGACGGGTGGCGTTCGATTCGCCCGAGCGCGGCCGGATCGAGGTCGGCATCACCCGCCTGCACGTGGAGGAGGACGCGGGCAAGCTGGTGCACGACCGGTTCCCCGGGAAGACGGCCGTCGACCTCAACCGCGCCGGCACGCCGCTCGCCGAGATCGTGAGCGAGCCCGACCTCCGCTCGCCGGCCGAGGCGCGCGCCTACCTCGTGACGCTGCGCCAGATCCTGGTCTACGCCGGCGTGAGCGACTGCAGCATGGAGCAGGGGAGTCTCCGCGTCGACGCGAACCTCTCGATCCGGCGCCCGGGCGATCCCACGCTCGGCACCAAGACCGAGGTGAAGAACCTGAACTCGTTCGCCAACGTCGAGCGGGCGCTCGAGGCGGAGCGCGAGCGGCAGATCGGCCTGCTCGAGCGGGGCGAGCGCGTGGCCCAGGTGACGCTGCTCTTCAACGCGGGCACGGGACAGGTGCGGCCGCTCCGGTCGAAGGAGGAGAGCCACGACTACCGGTACTTCCCCGATCCCGATCTGCCGCCGCTCGTGCTCGCGCCCGAGTGGATTGCCGACCAGCGCGACGGCCTGCCCGAGCTCCCCGAGGCGCGCCGTGCCCGGCTCGAGGTGGCCTACGGCTTGCCTGCCTACGACGCGCGCGTCCTCACCAGCGAGGTCGCCCTGGCGGAGTACTACGAGTCGGTGGTCGGGGCGGGCGTCGAGCCCAAGATCGCGGCCAACTGGGTCATGGGCGACGTGATGACCACGTTCAACGAGACCGGCGCCTTTCCCGTCGAGGCCCGCCGCCTGGCCGGCCTGGTGACGCTCGTGCGCGAGGGCGTGGTGAGCCATCAGGCCGCCAAGCGGGTGTACACCGAGCTGGCCCAGGGCCCGGGCGACGAGCCCAAGGCCGTGGCAGAGCGGCTCGGCCTCGTGCAGGTGAGCGACCAGGGCGCGCTGGGAAGCTGGGTCGACGAGGTGCTGGCCGCCTATCCGGCCGAGGTGGCGCGCTACCGGGGCGGGGAGACCAAGCTGATGGGGTTCTTCGTGGGGCAGGTGATGAAGAAGAGCAAGGGAAAGGCCGATCCGAAGGGCGTGCAGCCGGTGCTGCAGGAGAAGCTGGGGTAGGGGAGGGCGCGCCCGACGCTCGTCACCCTGAGCGGAGCGAAGGGGCATGCCTGGGTATGCCCCCTTCGCTTCGCTCAGGTGACGAGCGCCTCGAGTCTCCCGCGCCTCCCGAATCCCCCGGCTCCACCTCGGCAGCGCGAACAGCGACATCGGATCCACCGTAATCCCGCCATACCGCGCGATCCAGTGCAGGTGCGGACCCGTCGCGCGGCCGCTCCGGCCCACCGCGCCGATCACCGCGCCCGCCGCGACCGTGTCGCCCGCCGTCACGTCCACCCGGCTCAGGTGGAAGTAGCCGGTCACCAGCCCGCCGCCGTGGTCCAGGTACACCGCGTGGCCCGCCAGATAGAAGTCCGCCACCAGCGCCACCACCGCACGTCCCGCCGCGCGCACGGGCGCGCCCACCGCCCCGGCGAAGTCCGTTCCGAGATGCCGGCTGGTCACGCGCCCGTTGAACTCCCGCCCGGTACCGTACACGCTGGTGATCCGGCTCGGCCGCGGCCGCAGGAACGGCCCCGACCAGAGCCGCGGCGTGTCGTGCGCCTGTCGGGAGATCGCGCGGCTCTGCGCCAGCTCGGCGTCGATCCGCGCCCGGGACGCGCTGTCCGGCTCGGCGTAGCGTGGCGCGACGGTGAGCCGCTCGCTGGCGTAGACCGGGTGCGTGACCGCGAGCGTCGCGTCGATGGTGTCCGAGGTGGCGCCGTGCGCGAGCCGGAGCGCGACCGGCAGCGAATCGCCGCCCTCGAGCGGGACGCCGACCAGGGTCCGGAACCGTCCGTTCGGCAGGCGCTCGAAGTGAAGCGGCTCGCCGGCCGCGGTGCCGTCGAGTGTGCGCGAGCTGTCGGGCGCCCCCGCCGGCGTCACGACGAGCCACACCACGCTGCCGCGCGCGGGCGGTGAAGGCACGGTCTCGAGTGCGAGCAAGGCGGGCAGCGAGTCCCGCGCCGGGGCGGAAGGTACGGCCTGCGCGCGGAGCCCGACCCGGCCACCTCCCGCCACGAGCGCCAGCAGCAAGGCCGCCGTCCCCGGGTCATCGGCCGAGTCGCCGGATGAGCGCGGCCTCCGACGGAAACTCCGCCGCCAGCGCCGCGGGCGATCCGATCTCGAAGTCCTCGAACTCGAACCCCGGTGCGACCGTGCAGCCGCAGAGCACCGCGTCGCCTTCGGGCTCGGCCGCCTGCCACACTCCCGCGGGCACCACCGCCTGCGGTGTCAGCCGGTCGAGCCGCACCTCGCCGGCGCCGAGCCGGTAGAGCCGGAGCGCCCCGCCGTCGTAGTGATGCCAGACCTCGTCGGCGCGCACACGGTGCCAGGTGCTCCACGCACCCGGGGGAAGGAGGTAATGAATGGCGGTGGAGGCGCTGCGCTGGCGGCCGTCGGGCAGGGTGAGGCGGAGCGGGCTGCGGAAGGTCTCGCCGTAGAAGCCGCCTTCGGGATGCGGCCTCAGGCCCAGGCGCCGCACCACCTCGTCGGGGTTCAGTGGTCGCCGCTCACGAGCGCGCGCGGCGAGGGTGCGGCGCTCTCCGGGGCGCGCCACGGGAGCCGCGTCGCGACGCGGGTCCAGAACGAGAGCGGCCGGTCGGGCAGGCCGAAGTGCTCCATGGCCGCGGTCTCGAGCCGGGCGGTGTTCCGGCGGCCGCTGTCGCGGAGCACCCGGCGCCGGAGCTCCTTGGCCATCTTGAGCGGCCGTTCGCCCGAGGGATCGAGCTGGTGTGCCGTCGTGTCGTCGCCGCCGAGCAGCTCGACCATGTAGTCGTAGGCCATGCCGAGATGGCGCTCGACGTCCTCGTCGGTGAGGGGCCACCGGCTGTACTCCCGCGCCACCTGCGTCGCGCGCTGCCAGCTCGAGCTCTCCGTGAGGTGCACCATGCCCCGGAACAGCCGCCGGTTGGTGCGCACGCTGAAGATCGTCGGCGAGATGATCCGGTCGAGATGCGCGTCGGCCTCGGCGTGCTTGAGCAGGATCACGTCCTTCGCCGACTTCGAGTAGGCGTCGCCGAGGTGGCTCTCCACCCGCGCCTCCCAGTACGAGTGCCCGACGGCCGCGGTGCTGCTCGTGATCATGAGCTGGCGGGGCACGAAGTAGTTGTGGGCGACGGTATCGGCGGCGAGATGGCAGAGATAGCCGAGCCCGAAGGCCCGGAGCGCGTCCGAGGTGGCGAGGTCGTGGATCTCCTGGCCCACGTGCCAGTAGTGACAATGCCGGCCGAGGGGAGCGTAGCGCTTCGCGATGGAGGAGTCGGCGGCGATGTTGCCGTAGAGGAAGTCGAACGGGTAGGCGCGGAGCAGATCGGCCATCGGCGCGCTGAGCTGCGCCAGGCTCGAGAGGACGGTTTCGCCGAGGTAGATGTGCGTGCCCGGAGTCCAGGCGTAGAGGGCGTCGGGAAGCGCGAGGAGCACGAGCCCCACGCCCGCGAAGGCGAGCGCGAGGCGCGCGGCTCTCATGACCGGTTGGCCACGAGCATGCGCCGCACCCGTCCGATCACGCCGTTGCCGCGACGCACCGAGCGGAGGGTGGCCGCCACGTCCAGCGCCGCGTCCTCGACCTCGCCGTGGACGAGATCGTAGAGCGTCTCCAGGTCGGACAGCTTGTCCTCGACCCGGTCGACGCCCCGCACCAGCTTCCGCCGCACCCGCCGGCTCGTCTGGGCCAGCGCCCCCGCCTCGTGCCGCACCAGCACCATCAGGTCCTGACCCTGCTCGGTGAGGCGGCGAACCGACCCGAGCGCCTGGGCGACGTCATCCTGCAGCCCAACGACCATCCCGCCGAGCTTCTTGACCTCGGCGGTGAGCCGGAGCGCCGCGATGCCGAGCGCGGCCGTCACGCCGAGGAAGCAGAGCGCGATGACGGCGAGCGATACGGCCATGGTCGGGCCGACCCAAGCGGGACCGCCGGCGACCTGGAGCAGTGCGAGTGTGTGGGATCCCACGGTGTCCTCCCCAAAAGGGCCGGCGGAATCGCCGGCCAAAGGTGGCGACTCGCGCCTCAAGCGTAAATCAACGGGGTCGGAGGAGCATCGCAACCCCCTCGTTCCGCTTGACGCGCTCAGGCGACCCCGTCAGCTTTGGCCATGCCTCCACGTTTCCTCGTCCGCGGTGGACAGTCGCTGCGCGGGTCGATCCGGCCCGCCGGCAACAAGAACGCCGCGCTGCCGATCCTCGCCAGCACCGTGCTCGCCGACGGCCCGATGGAGCTCGACAACATCCCGCGCATCCGGGACGTCGAGACCATGCTCGCGCTCCTCGTCGATCTCGGCGCCTCGGCCGAGTGGACCGGGCCCAATCTCGTGCGCGTCGACGCGCGCGGGGTGCGGCCCAAGCCGCTCGATCCCAAGCTCTGCGCCCGCATCCGCGCCTCGATCCTGCTGGCGGGACCGTTGCTGGCCCGCTTCGGCACCGTGACCCTGCCGCCGCCCGGCGGCGACGTCATCGGCCGCCGCCGGGTCGACACCCACTTCCTGGCGCTCGAGCAACTGGGCGCCTCGGTCACCGTCGGCGACCGCTACGAGCTCGAGGCCAAGAAGGGGCTCGTGGGGAACGACATCTTCCTGGACGAGCCCAGCGTCACCGGGACCGAGAACGCGCTCATGGCGGCCGTCGCCGCCAAGGGCCGGACCGTGCTCCGGAACGCCGCCTGCGAGCCGCACGTCCAGGACCTGGCCCGCGCCCTCGTGGCCATGGGCGCCCAGATCGACGGGCATCGGGTCGAACATCTATACCATCGAAGGCGGCCGTCCGCTGGGCGGCGCCGCCTACACGATCGGCCCCGATCACATCGAGATCGGCAGCTTCATCGGGCTCGCCGCGGTCACCAACGGGGCGATCACCATCGACCCGGTCCGCGCCGACGACCTCCGGAGCGTCCTGCTCGGCTTCGAGCGGCTCGGCATCCGGCCGCGCATCGAGGGGTCGCGCCTCACGGTCGACGCCGATCAGGAGCGGCGCATCCGCCCCGACCTCGGCGGGCACGTGCCCAAGCTCGAGGACGGACCGTGGCCGGCGTTTCCGGCGGACGTCATGAGCACCACGATCGTCACCGCCACCCAGTGCGCGGGCATGCTGCTGGTGTTCGAGAAGATGTTCGAGTCGCGGCTGTTCTTCGTCGACAAGCTGATCGGCATGGGCGCCCGGATCGTGCTCTGCGACCCGCACCGCGCGGTCATCTCCGGGCCGTCGCCGCTCAAGGGCGGCACGGTCGAGTCGCCCGACATCCGCGCCGGCATGGCGATGCTGCTCGCGGCGCTGGCGGCCGAGGGGTCGAGCACGATCCACAACGTCGGCCAGATCGAGCGCGGCTACGAGCGGATCGACGAGCGGCTGCGGGCGCTCGGGGCGGATATCGAGCGGGCGGATGGGTAGCAATCCTCATCCCGACGGAGCGAGGGACCTTGCCGGCCGCTCGCATCCGCCGCATCGCTCCGAGACGTTCGCGAAGGTCCCTCGCTTCGCTCGGGATGACGGCTACGCGTCAGCATCCTGGTTCGCGAGCAGCCGCTCCCGGGCCCGATCCCCCTCTACGATCTCACCGACTGGCATTCCCACCGCGTCATCGCCGGCATCACCGGCCGGGGCGCCGACGCCGGCCGCGGCTTCGACCTCGGCCTCTGGTCCGAGGCCCCGGTCGGCGAGGTGATGAGCCGCTGGCGCGCCTTCCGCCGGGCGCTGCCGGGCTTCGATGCCGTGATCCTGGGCAACCAGGTGCATGGCATCGTGGTCGAGACCATCGGCCCGAGCCGCGGCTGGATCCAGATCGACGGGATCGACGGCTGGGTGACCACCGCGCGAGGCGTGCTCCTCACCGTGACCGTGGCCGACTGCGTGCCGGTCTATCTGGTGGTGCCGGATCGCGGCGTGGCGCTGCTGCACGCGGGATGGCGGGGCACGGCGGGCGGGATCCTGCGGACCGGGGTCGAGCGCCTGCTCGCCGCCACTGGCGCCGCTCCAGGCGATATTGTAATGCATTGTGGGGTTGGCATTTGCGGGCCATGCTATGAAGTGGGGTCTGAGGTGATGACCGGCTGCGGCCTGCCGGCGGAAGGGCCGGGGCCCTGGCATCTCGATCTCCGGCGGCATCTCGCCGCCACCGCGGAAGGCCTGGGGCTCGGGGCCGTCACGCTCTCCGGCTGGTGCAGCGCCCACGACCGCCATTCCTTCTATAGTCACCGCGCATCCCGAGGCACCGACGGGCGCATGGTGGCCTATCTCGGGCTGCCGCGTTCGGATTGACTCCATCCGCTGACCGCGGTAATATTTGACTGCTGTCCCGGGGGGCGCCTGGTCGGGCCAACTGTGCGATGTGGGGGAGTTCCCCCACATTTTTTTTCCTGCAACCCCGATGTCTGTCGACGCGCTGCTTGCACCGATTCGTGACCACATCGCCGGCCTCGGGTTCGAGCTCGTCGATCTGCGTCACGTCGGAACGCTGGAGCGCCCCATCCTGCAGGTACGGGTGGACCGCCCGGACAGCCGACCCGGCCAGGGCATCACGGCCGACGACTGTGCGAGGATCAGCCGGTCCCTCGAGCGCTTCCTGGAATCCAGCGCGATGGTCGGGCCCCGGTATGTGCTGGAGGTGTCGTCCCCCGGCATCGAGCGCCCGCTGCGCTGGCCCGAGCACTGGCGGCGCTTCGTCGGCCGGCGCGCGCGGGTGCGCTCGCGGGCCATCGGGGGCCGCCGCGAGGTCGAGATCGTCGCGGTGCCGGACGACGGGCACGTGACGCTCCGGCCCGAGGGCGGCGGTGACGTCACCGTGGCGCTCGACGACATTCACGAGGCGACGCTGGTGGTGGAGTTCGGGATGCCTCGAAAGCCGGGATCGACGTCGCGATAGCGATCGTTCAAGAGGAGTGAGACGAACATGGCAGGATCGACCGAGATGTTGGCCGCGTTCCGCGAGCTGACCACCGCGAAGCAGCTGGAGCGCTCCGACCTCCTGGATCTGCTCCGGGACGGCATACAGGCCGCGCTGGTCCGCAAGTTCGGCCCGAACGTCAAGTTCGAGCTGAGCGTGGACGAGATGCAGGGCAGCATCAAGGTGACGCGTCTCAGGCAGGTGGTGGAGACGGTCGAGGACCCGAGCTGGCAGATCGCGCTGGAGGAGGCCCGCTACGAGGATCCCGACTTCCAGGTCGGCGACATGCTCGAGGAAGAGGTGCCGTTCGTCGAGTTCGGCCGCCTCGCCGTGCAGGCCGCCAAGCAGCGCATCATCCAGCGGGTCCGCGAGGGCGAGCGGATGCGGATCCGCGAGGAGTTCGCCTCCAAGGTGGGCGACCTGCTCTCGGGCGAGGTCCAGCAGATCGAGCGCGGCAAGCTCGTCATCATGCTGAACAAGTTCCGCGAGGCCGAGGCGATCATCCCCTACCGCGAGCAGAACCACCGCGAGCACTTCCACCAGGGCGACACCATCCGCGCCGTGCTCAAGCGGCTCGAGGAAACGCCCAAGGGCCCGCGGCTGATCCTCTCCCGGGGCGATCCGCTGTTCGTGAAGGCGCTGTTCAAGCTCGAGGTGCCCGAGATCCAGCAGCAGATCGTCGAGATCCGCGCCATCGCGCGCGAGGTCGGCAGCCGCACCAAGGTCGCCGTCATCTCGCGCGACGACGCCATCGATCCGGTCGGCGCCTGCGTGGGCCTCAAGGGCTCGCGGGTGCAGGCCGTCGTGAACGAGCTCGGCGGCGAGCGCATCGACATCGTGCCCTGGTCGCCCGATCCCGAGCGGTTCGCCCGGCTGGCGCTGGCGCCGGCCCGCGTGGCCAAGGTGTTCAGCGATCCCGAGGCCAAGACCATCCAGGCGGTGGTGGACGAGGACCAGTTGTCGCTCGCCATCGGCCGGAACGGGCAGAACGTCCGGCTCGCCTCCGAGCTGACCGGGCTGGAAGATCGATCTCTACTCCAGCCGCGAGTGGCTCGAGCGCGGCGGCGAGGGCCCGCTGTTCGCCCCGCTCCCGCCCGAGGACGAGACCGCGGCGCAGGTGCCGCTCAGCGAGCTCAAGGGCCTCTCGCCCGAGCTGATGACGATCCTGGAGGCCGCCGGCTACCGGATGCTCAACGACGTCCTCGACCTCGAGCGCGAGGACATCGCCAAGATCCCCGGCATGACGCCGGAGAGCGCCGAGCAGCTGCTCGGCTTCCTCGCCGAGCTGACGGACGAGGACGGCGGCGAGGAAGTAGCCCGCCCCGATGAGCGGACTGCTCGGCCTGCTGGGGCTGGGGTACCGGGGCCGGCTGGTGGTGATCGGAGTGGATGCGGTGCGGAAGGAATTGCAGGCCGGGAAGTGCTGGTGCGTGGTCGTGGCGGAAGACGCCAGCCCGCGCGCCATCGACAAGGTGGTCCGACTGGCATCGGCGAAGGGAGTGCCGATCCTCGCGGGCCCGCGCGCCGTCGCGATGGGCGCGCAGCTGGGAAAGCCGCCGGTAATGGCGGTAGGCGTACGCGATCGCGCGTTGGCCAACGGCATGGTGCCGCTGGCGCCCGTACGCTCCTGATGGAGGATTGAGTGGTCAAGACGAGAGTGCACGACCTGGCGGCGGAGTTCGGCGTCGCGCCCGAGCAGCTCCTGAACATGCTCAAGGACATGAACATCTTCGTGCGCACGCCACATGTCGGCCCTGGAGAACGACCAGGTGTCCGCCATCCGGGTGCGCTGGGAGCGCGAGAAGCGCAAGAGCGCCGAAGAGCCCACCGCCAAGAAGGGCCGCCGGAAGGCGGTCAAGGCCGAGCCGCCGCCGGCGCCGGTGGAAGCCAAGCCCACCAAGCGCCGGCGCACCGCCGCCGAAGTGGCGGTGGTCGAGGCCCAGGCCCAGGCGGAGAAGGCCGCCGAGATGGCCGCGCTCGAGCTCGAGCGTCCCATCGTCGAGCTGGAGGAGCCGGTGCCGACGCAGTCGCTCGAGGAGCGCGCGAAGGCCCTGTTCAAGGACCTGCCGCCCGCTCCGGTCGAGACCGAAGACGAGGCCGCCGCGCCCGCCGAGGAGGCCGCGCCGAGCGCGCCGGCGCGCCCGCCGCCCCGGCCGAGCCGCTGCCGCCGCGCATGGGCACCCACAGCGCCTCCGGCGCGCCGTCGAAGGCGCCGTTCATCCCGCCGCGCATTCAGCGCCCGCCACCGGCGGCGCCGCGCGGCCCCAAGCCGGTCTTCAGCAGCAGCGCCCCGTCCGCGCCCTCGCGTCCGGGCGCGCCGTCGCGTCCCGGCGGCGGGCCCGAGCGCAGCAGCGCCCCGCCGGCCCGGCAGTTCGGCCCCGACGCCGAAAAGGGCGGCGGCCGGAAGAAGGGCAAGAAGGGGAAGCGCTCGTCGGTCGATCAGGATGCGGTGCAGGCGAACATCCTCAAGACCCTGCAGGGCATGAAGGGTCCGGCCGGCCGGAAGGGCGTTCGCCGCTCCGACGAGCCGTCGTATCGCGACGTCGTGGCCGGCCGCATCGCCGAGGAGCGCGAGCGCGAGAAGACCCGGATCCGGGTCAACGAGTTCGTCAGCGTGTCCGAGCTCGCCGGCGCCATGAAGGTGCCCGCCACCCAGATCGTCCAGTTCGCGTTCAAGGAGCTGGGCCTGATGGTGACGGTGAACCAGCGGCTCGACTTCGACCAGATCGAGCTGATCGCGTCGGCGTTCGGGTTCGAGGCCACGCGGGAGGACGAGTACGCCGCGGAGATGGAGACCGACGCCACCGAGGACACGCCCGAACAGCTGGTGTCGCGGCCGCCGGTGGTCACCATCATGGGCCACGTCGACCACGGCAAGACCTCGCTGCTCGACTACATCCGGAAGGCCAACGTCGTCGCCGGCGAGGCCGGCGGCATCACGCAGCACATCGGCGCGTACCACGTGTCGCTGCCGGGCGGCAAGGCGATCACCTTCCTCGACACCCCGGGCCACCAGGCGTTCACCGCCATGCGCGCCCGCGGCGCCCAGGTGACGGACATCGTCGTCCTCGTCGTCGCGGCCGACGACCAGGTCATGCCCCAGACGGTCGAGGCCATCAGCCACGCCCGCAACGCCGGCGTGCCGATGATCGTCGCGATCAACAAGATCGACCTGCCGACGGCCAACCCGCAGAAGGTCAAGCAGGACCTGCTGCAGCACAACGTCGTGCTCGAGGAGTTCGGCGGCAACGTGCTCTCGGCCGAGATCTCGGCCAAGAAGGGAATCGGGATCGAGGCCCTGCTCGAGCAGATCCTGCTGCAGGCCGAGATCCTCGATCTCAAGGCCAATCCCGAGGCCAAGGGTCACGGCGCCGTGCTCGAGGCCACGCTCGATCCGGGCAAGGGTCCGCTGGCGACGATCCTGGTGCAGCGCGGCACGCTGCGCGGCGGCGACAACTTCATCTGCGGCAAGTTCAGCGGCCGCGTGCGCGCGCTGTACGACGAGCGCGGCAAGACGGTGAAGGAGGCCGGCCCGTCGATCCCGGTGCAGATCCTCGGCTTCGAGGGCGTGCCGGCCGCGGGCGACACGTTCGCGGTCGTGACCGACGCCAACGAGGCGCGCGAGATCGCGCAGAAGCGGCAGCGGCTCGAGCGCGAGGCGCAGAACCGGCGCAGCCAGAAGGGCACCAGCCTGGAGGACTTCAGCCGGGCGCTCAAGGAGGGCGGCGTGGCCGCGCTCCGGATCATCATCAAGGCCGACCAGGGCGGCCCGGCGGAAGCGCTCGCCGACGCGCTGGCCCAGCTCAGCACGAGCGAGGTCCGGGTGGACGTCGTCCACCGCGGCGTCGGCGCCATCAGCGAGAGCGACGTGCTCCTCGCCAAGGCCTCGGGCGCCATCGTCCTCGGCTTCCACGTCCGGCCCGACTCCAACGCCCGCGCGGCGGCCGAGCGGGAGCAGGTGGACGTCCGCACCTACCGCATCATCTACGAGGCGGTGGAGGACGTGCGGAACGCGCTCGAAGGGCTGCTCAAGCCCGAGGAGCGGGAGACCGTGCTCGGCGATGCCGAGGTGCTGCAGCTCTTCAAGGTCAGCAAGGTCGGCACCATCGCCGGCTGCATGGTGCGGAGCGGCACGATCCAGCGGACCGCCAAGGCGCGGGTCACGCGGGACGGGGCCGTGGTCTACACCGGCGCGCTCTCCAGCCTCAAGCGCTTCAAGGACGACGTCCGGGAGGTCCGCGAAGGGCAGGAGTGCGGCATCGGGATCGAGAACTTCAACGACATCAAGGTCGGAGACCGGATCGAGTCGTTCCGCATGGAGGAGATCAAGCGGACCCTCCAGCCGGCGGCCGGCGGCGCGGTGGGGTGATCGTCGGCATCCAGGTGTGGGAGCTGCATCTGCCGGGGTGTCATTCGTTGAAGGAGAAGCGCGGGACCCTCAAGCCGCTCACCGTGGCGCTCCGCCAGAAGCTCAACCTGTCCGTGGCCGAGACCGGCCACCAGGACCTCTGGCAGCGCGCCGAGATCGCCTGCGCGGCGGTGGGGTCGGCGCGGCCCGTGGTCGAGGAAACGCTGCGGGCCGCTGACCGCGCGATCGAGGAGGCGGACGGCGTGCGGATCGTGGATACGGTGACGGTGTGGCGATGAAATCGTCTTCCAGGCGGCCCGAGCAGGTGGCGGAGACGCTGCGGCAGGTGATCACCGAGGGGCTCGCCCGCAAGGTGCGCGATCCGCGGGTGGGATTCGTGACCGTGACCAACGTGCTCGTGACCGGCGATCTCTCGCACGCGCGCATCATGGTGAGCGTGCCTGGCGACGACACCGAGCAGGCGCGGGCGCTCGAGGGACTCCAGAGCGCGGCCCGCTTCCTCCGGTCGCAGGCGGCGCGGGCGCTCTCGACCCGGATCGTGCCCGAGCTCCACTTCGAGCTGGACAAGGGCCTGGCGCACGCGGCCCGGATCAACGAGCTGCTCGCGGGCCTCCGGCGCGAGGAGACCAGCTGATCGGTGCCCTCCTGGTGGACAAGCCGGCGGGGCCGACGTCGCACGATGTCGTGCACCGCGTCCGGCGGGTGCTGAAGACGCGGGCCGTGGGTCACACCGGCACGCTCGACCCGTTCGCCACGGGGCTGCTGGTGGTGCTGCTGGGGCGGGCGACGCGGCTCGCGCGGTTCGTCGAGGCGGAGGCCAAGACCTATCTCGCCACCGCTCGGCTGGGCGTCGCGACCGACACCGACGACGCCACGGGCACGCCGCTCGGGCCACCCGCCGATCTGACGGGGCTGACCGAAGCGCGCGTGGCCGAGGCGCTGGCGGGGTTCGCGGGAGAACAGCGGCAGCGCCCGCCGCTGCTACTCGGCCAAGCACGTGGATGGCGAACGGAGCTACCGGCTGGCGCGGCGCGGTGTCGCGGTCCAGCCCGCCGAGACGACGGTGGTGGTGCGGCGGATCGAGCTCGTGGAGTATGCGCCGCCCGAGCTGGTCTTCCGGGTCACGGTGAGCGCCGGCACCTACGTCCGGGCGCTGGCGCGCGATCTCGGCGAGCGGCTGGGCGTCGGCGCCCACCTGACCGCCCTCCGTCGGGAATCGATCGGCGCTGCTCCGGGTCGAGGACGCGGTTCGGCTCGCGGATGTCGACCCGTCGGCGGTCCGGCCTGCCCGCGCGGTGCTCGGGCACCTGCCCGCCGTCGAGCTCGACGAGGCCGCCCGGGTGGCGGTGAGCCACGGCCGGGCAGTCCCGGCCGATGCCGATGCCCGAGGGCGACGTCGCGCTGGTGCACGCGGGCGAGCTGGTGGCGGTGGCGCGCGCCGGCGAGGGCTGGTTCCGGCCGAGCGTCGTGCTGGGCACGCCGTGACCGACGGCGCTGCCGCCGCTTCCGCGGGGGAGCACCGTCACCGTCGGCTCGTTCGACGGGGTGCACCTGGGGCACGAGGCGGTGCTCCGCGAGATCGCGCGCCGGGCCGACGCGGCGGGGCGGGCGAGCGTGCTGGTGACCTTCGAGCCCCATCCGCTCGAGATCGTCAACCCGCAGGCCGCGCCGCCGCTGCTCACCACCGCCGCCGAGCGGCGCGAGATCCTGGCGCAGCTGCCGCTCGACTACGTGCTCTTCCTCCGGTTCGACCGGCGCCTGGCGGCGTTCACGCCCGAGGAATTCGTGCAGCGGGTGCTGCTCGACCGCTGCCAGATGCGCGAGCTGGTGATCGGGCACGATCACGGCTTCGGCCGCGGACGGAGCGGCGATGTCGAGACCCTCCGCCGCCTCGGCGCCGAGCGCGGCTTCGACGTGGACGTGGTCGAGGTGGTGGATGTCGGCGAGCAGCACGTCTCCAGCTCGCGGATCCGCCGGGCGGTCGCCGGCGGCGACCTCGCCACCGCGGCCCGCATGCTGGGCCGGCCGTACCAGGTGAGCGGCCGCGTGGGCCACGGCGAGCGGCGCGGACGCCTGATCGGCGTCCCGACGATCAACCTGGCCGAGGTGCCGCCGCAGAAGCTGCTGCCGCCCGACGGCGTGTACGCGGTGCGGGTCGAGTGGCGCGGCGGCCTCGCCGGGGGGATGATGAACCAGGGCCCCAAGCCCACCTTTCAGGACGGGCGGCGCAGCCTCGAGGCGCATCTCTTCGACTTCGACGGCGACCTGTACGGCGAGTGGGTGCGGATCGAGTGGGTGGAGCGCCTGCGGGACGTGAAGCGGTTCGCCTCCGTCGAGGCGTTGCAGCAGCAGTTGGAGCGTGATCAGTCCCGGGCGCGGGCGGTGCTCGCCGCGGCCGGGCCGGCGTTCAGCCGGGGACCCCATGCCTGAGACCCAGACCTGACGATGTTCGCATCCATTCGATCCCGCCTGATCGTGATCGCGCTGCTCATCATCGGCTCGATCTACTTTCTCTTCCCCCGGACGGTCTCGCTGCGCGAGCGCGGCGCCGACGGCGTCATGCGCGACACCACCGTGACCCGCGTCCCGCTCAAGCGGGGCCTCGACCTCCAGGGCGGCATGCACCTGGCGCTCGAGCTCGACCAGTCGAAGCAGGTCTCCGCCGATCCCAAGCGGGACCTGGATCTGGCCCTGACGGTCCTCCGCAAGCGGATCGACGAGTTCGGCGTCGAGGAGCCCCTGGTGCAGAAGGCGGGCGACGACCGCATCGTGGTCGAGCTGGCCGGCATCACCGATCCCGCCCGCGCCAAGGCCATCGTCCAGCGGAGCGCCTTCCTCGAGTTCCGGATCACCAACAAGACCAACGCGCTGGAGAAGTCCCTTCCCGCCATGGACCGCGTGCTCCGCGGGCTGGGCGTGAAGGGCGAAGCGGCCCCCGGCGCCGGCAAGCCGTCCGCGGTGGAGCAGCTCCTCGGCGGCGATTCGGCCAAGAAGAAGGCCGAGCCCGCCGCGCCCGCGAAGCCTGGCGCAGAGAAGGCCGCGACCAAGCCGGGCGATAAGAAGGCCGCGGCCAAGGCTACGGCCGACAGCGTCAAAGCCGCTCCCGACAGCGCGGCGGCCGACACCACGCCGGTCCCCGGCGGGGTCCTCGCCGGCCTGATCCAGGAGGCCGGCGCGGTGGCAGGCACGGCCACGCCGGGCGAGTACGTCGTGCCCGAAACGGCGTTCCCGCGGGTCGACAGCCTGATCAACATCCCGGCCGTGGCCCGGCAGCTCCCGCGCGGCGTGGTGCTGCGCTGGTCGGCGGCCCCCACGAGCATCGGCGTGCAGCAGTACCGCTTCCTCTACGCGCTCGACGACCGGCCGATCGTGACCGGCAGCAACCTCGAGGATGCCGGAGCCCAGCTCGACCAGCTGACCAACGGGCCGATCGTCACCTTCCAGCTCGACCGCGCCGGCGGGCGGAAATTCGGCGACGAGACCGGACGCCACGTCGGCGACTACATGGCCATCCTGCTCGACGGGCGGGTCCAGGGCCGCCCGCCGGTCATCCAGAGCCGGATCGGGCGGAACGGGCAGATCACCCTCGGCAACAAGAGCCTCCAGGAGGCGCAGGACCTCGCGCTCACGCTCAAGGCCGGCGCCCTGCCGATCCCGCTCAAGATCGTCGAGGAGCGGCAGGTCGGCGCGAGCCTGGGCAGCGATTCGATCCGCAAGGGCATCACCGCCGGCGTCGTGGGCACGGCCATGGTCATCCTGATCATGCTGGTCTTCTACCGCATGAGCGGCGTGCTCGCGGTGGCGGCGCTCGCGCTCTACATCCTGTTCACGCTCGGCGGGCTCTCGATGATCGAGGCCACGCTGACGCTTCCGGGGCTCGCCGGCATCGTGCTCTCGGTCGGCATCGCGGTCGACGCGAACGTGCTGATCTTCGAGCGCATCCGCGAGGAGCTGCTGCACGGCAAGACCGTGCGCCTGGCCGTCGACGAGGGCTTCAAGCACGCGATGAACGCGATCATCGACTCCAACGTCAGCACGGTGCTGACGGCGCTGTTCCTCTTCCAGTTCGGGACCGGGCCGGTGAAGGGGTTCGCGGTCACGCTGATCATGGGCATCGTCGCCTCGATGATCACGGCCGTCTTCGTCACCCGCACCTTCTTCATGATCTGGCTGCAGCGCCGGCCGGCCATGACTACCCTGAGCATCTGACATGCTGAGACTCTTCGCCAACGCCCACTACGACTTCATCGCCTTCCGGAACCGGGCCTACGCCGTCACGGCGCTGTTCATCGTCCCGGGACTCGATCTGGCTGATGGTTCACGGGCTCAACTACAGCATCGAGTTCACCGGCGGCACGCTGGTCCAGGTGCAGAGCAAGGTCCCGGCCGACGTCGGCGCGCTGCGCGCCGGGCTCGACCGCCAGGGGCTCCACGGCGCCGAGATCCAGAGCTTCGGGAACGCCAACGAGTTCGTCGTGCGCGCCCGGGTGGCCAAGCCGGGCACCGACGCGAACGACACCCAGGCCACCGCCGACGCGGTGCGCGAGGCGCTCACCGGCGTGCTCGGCGCGGGCAACTTCACCATCCAGCGCACCGAGGCGGTGGGGCCCAAGGTCGGCGGCGAGCTCCGGAGCAAGGCGTTCCTCGCCATCTTCCTCTCGTTCTTCGCGGTGCTGGCCTACCTGGCGTACCGGTTCGAGTGGCGGTTCGGCCTCGCGGCCGTGCTCGCGACCGCGCACGACATCCTGGCCACGATCGCGTTCATCGGGATGCTGCGGCTCGAGGTGAGCCTGACCGTCGTGGCGGCGGTGCTGTCGATGGTGGGCTACTCGCTCAACGACACGATCATCATCTTCGATCGCGTGCGCGAGAACCTCAAGAAACACAAGAAGGACACCTTCGAGCAGATCCTGAACCGCTCGATCAACGAGACCCTGCCGCGCAGCGTGCTGACCCACGGCACCACCCTCTCGTCGCTGCTCGCGCTGGTCATCTTCGGCGGCGAGGTCATCCGGCCGTTCGCCCTGGTGATGTTCTTCGGCGTCTTCACCGGCACGTTCTCGTCGATCTACATCGCCTCGCCGGTCCTGATGGCGATCGAGAAGCGGTGGCCCGGCCAGCTCGCCCGCGGCCACCTGGCGCCGGCCCCGCGGCCGCGCCGGCGACCGGTGCCGGGCGGAAGACGGCGCCGGTCGGCTAGCGGCAGGGCAGCCGGCACCCGAATTCCACCGGCGAGTCACCCTGAGCGGAGCGAAGGGGGCATGATTCGGGTCATGCCCCCTTCGCTAGCGCTCAGGGTGACTCGCCGACACCTCCGCTCCGCTCACACCCATGCTCATCGACACCCACTGCCACCTCGCCGACGCCGACTACGACGCCGACCGCGCCGAGGTCCTGGCGCGCGCCTGGGCCGCCGGGCTCGCCCGGATCGTCGTGATCGGCGCCTCGCGCGAGTCGGCCGAGCGCGCGCTGGAGCTCGCCGCGGACGAGCCGCGGCTGTCGGTGACCGCCGGCGTCCATCCCCACGACGCGAGCGGCTGGACCGACGAGGCCGGCGACTGGCTGCGCGCCACCCTCCGGCGCCCCGAGGTGGTGGCGGCGGGCGAGATGGGTCTGGACTACCACTACGACCACTCGCCCGCGCGGCGTGCAGCGACAGGTGTTCGAGGCCCAGCTCGGCCTGGCCCGCGAGGCCGGCAAGCCGGCGGTGATCCACGCCCGCGAGGCGGACGAGGACGTGGCCGCGGTGCTGCAGGGGCAACGGAGACGTCCCCGCCATCCTGCACTCGTTCAGCAGCGGGCCCGGGCTCTTGCGGGCGGGGCTGGACCTCCGCCACTATGTGTCGTTCAGCGGGATGGTGACCTTCAAGAACTGGCGCCTGGACCAGGCGATCCTGGACACGCCGCTCGACCGGATCCTGGTGGAGACCGACGGGCCGTATCTCGCCCCCGTGCCCCACCGCGGCAAGCGGAACGAGCCGGCGTACGTCCGGCAGGTGGCCGAGCGGATCGCGGCGGTACGCGGGCTGGCGGTCGAGGACCTGATCCGTGCGAGCGCCGCCAACGCGGCGCGCGTCTTTCGCTTTCCAACACCCCTAGCTGCGGGAGCATCCGCCGTGACCGTGCCCTCGGACATCGCCATCGCGCAGGCCGCCAAGATGCGCCCCATCCAGGACGTGGCGGCCGAGCTCGGCCTCGGTCCGGACGATATCCTGCCCTACGGCCGCTACAAGGCCAAGATCAGCGCGGAAGCGGTCGCGCGCGGCAAGCCGACCGGGCGGCTGGTGCTGGTCACCGGCATCAACCCCACGCCGGCCGGCGAGGGGAAGAGCACGGTCACCGTGGGCGTGAGCCAGGCCCTCCGCCGGCTCGGGCAAGAAGGTCGTCGTCTGCATCCGGGAGCCGTCGCTCGGCCCCGTGTTCGGGGTCAAGGGCGGCGCGGCCGGCGGCGGGTACGCGCAGGTGGTGCCGATGGACGAGATCAACCTGCACTTCACCGGTGATTTTCACGCCATCACCTCGGCGCACAACCTGCTCTCGGCCATGCTGGACAATCACCTGCACCAGGGCAACGCGCTCAACCTCGATCCGCGCCGGATCACCTGGCCGCGCACCATCGACATGAACGACCGGGCGCTGCGCTCGATCGTGATCAGCCTCGGCGGCATCAACGCGGGGCCGGTGCGCGAGGAGCGCTTCGTCATCGTGCCCGGCAGCGAGATCATGGCGATCCTCGCCCTCGCGAGCGATCTCAGCGACCTCGAGGCGCGCATCAGCCGGATCATCGTGGGGCTCACGCGCGACCGGAAGCCGGTCACCGCGGGCGAGCTCAAGGCCGCCGGCGCGATGACGCTGCTCCTCAAGGACGCCATCCTCCCCAACCTGGTGCAGACGCTCGAGGGCGGCCCGGCGCTGGTGCACGCCGGGCCGTTCGGCAACATCGCCCATGGCTGCAACTCGCTCGTCGCCACCCGGCTCGGCCTGTCGCTCGGCGAGATCGTGCTGACCGAAGCCGGCTTCGGCGCGGACCTCGGCGCCGAGAAGTTCTTCGACATCAAGTGCCGGTTCGGAGGGCTCAAGCCCGAGGCGGCGGTGGTCGTCGCCACGGTGCGGGCGCTCAAGATGCACGGCGGCGTGAAGAAGGACGCGCTGGGCAAGGCCGACGTGGCCGCCCTCAAGCGGGGCATGGTCAACCTCGAGGCGCACGTGAAGAACGTGCAGAAGTTCGGCGTGCCGGTCGTCGTCGCGCTCAACCGCTTCATCTCGGACACGCCGGAGGAAATCGATGCGGTGCTCCGGGCGGCCAAGGGCTGGGGCGCGCGGGCGGCGCTGAGCGACGTGTGGGCCAAGGGCGGGGAAGGGGGCGAGGCGGTCGCCAAGGAGGTGCTGGCGCTGCTCGACGAGGGGAAGGCCGACTTCAAGCCGATCTACGACGTCGCCCAGCCGATCAAGGCCAAGATCGAGACCATCGCGAAGGAGATCTACGGCGCCGATGGCGTCGACTACAGCGCGGCGGCGGAGAAGAACATCGCCCAGTGCGAGGCCATGGGCCTGGGCGGCACGCCCGGTCTGCATGGCGAAGACCCAGTACAGCTTCAGCGACGACGCGACCAAGCTCGGCCGCCCGACCGGCTTCCGGCTCACCGTCCGCGACGTCACGCCTTCCGCCGGCGCCGGCTTCGTCGTGGCGCTCGCGGGCGAGATCATGACCATGCCCGGCCTCAGCAAGACGCCGTCCGCCGAGGCGATCCGGGTCCATCCCGACGGCACCATCGAGGGGCTGTTCTGATGCCGATCGACTTCGTCGCCACCCCGAACGCACCCCGCGCGATCGGGCCCTACAGCCAGGCCACCCGGGCCGGCGGACTGCTCTTCACTGCCGGCCAGGTCGGCTTCGATCCGTCGACGGGCGAGCTGGTGGACGGCGGGATCGCCGAGCAGACCGAGCGGGTGCTGCTCAACATCCGGGCCATCCTGCAGGCCAGCGGGCTCGATATGGCCAACGTGGTCAAGACGACGGTCTTCCTGGTGGACATGGCCGACTTCGCCGCGATGAACACCGCCTATGCCGGCGCCTTCGGCGATCACCGCCCGGCGCGCTCCACGGTCGCGGTCGCGGCGCTGCCCCGCGGGGCCCGCGTCGAGATCGAGGCGATCGCCGCGCCCTGACCGCACCCCGAAGGCCCTATATTTCCGCCGGACGCACTCACGCAGCTACCCCTTCACCAGGATCGCCAGCTTGCCAGGTTCCGGGACACGGTGCCGTGATCGGCAGGGGCCGGGGAGTCGCCAGCCTGCCGCCATCATCTGACGGGAGCGGATCGGGCCTGGTGGTCTGGCCGGTCTTCAAAACCGCGACGGAGACGCCTTCGGTGGCTCCGGTGGGTTCGATTCCCACACGCTCCCGCCACCTTTCCCTGGCGCCACTCCGATCGATCGCGTGGCTCGCCCTCTGGCTCGGTGCGCTCCTGGCGGCGCCGGTCCGGGCAGCAGCCCAGGATTCGACGGCCGTGGCGCCGGATTCCACGGCCGCCGCGCCGGGCGATTCCGCCGTCGCCGCGCCGCGGCCCGCGACCGCGGCCGACTCCCTGGCGCTTCGCACCAGCCCGATGGCCGCCTTCTGGCGTTCGTTCCTGCTGCCGGGCTGGGGGCAGGCGCGGGTCGGCCGCAAGCTGACGGGGGGCATCTTCCTCGCCTGGGAAGGAACGACGCTCGCGATGAGCCTCAAGACCCGGCGCGAGCTGGCCTACCTCCGCCGCACCGGTTCCGGGCGCGCCGAGGACAAGCGCCGGGAGCACGAGGACTGGCTGGTGCTGCTCGGCTTCAACCACCTGCTGGCCGGCCTCGAGGCCTACGTCTCCGGCCACCTCACCGACTTTCCGCCCGATCTCCAGCTGCAGGCGATGCCGGGCGGGGTCGGCGCCAGCATCTCGATCCCCTTCCGCGTGCGATGAACGCCGCACCCATCGGCATCTTCGATTCCGGCATCGGCGGGCTCACGGTGGCCCGCGCGGTGTACGAGCGCCTCCCGCACGAGTCCACGGTGTATTTCGGCGACACCGCCCGCGTGCCGTACGGCCCCAAGTCGCCCGAGACCGTGACCCGCTACAGCCTCGAGATCCTCGACTGGCTGCTGCACCAGGGGGTGAAGGCGGTGGTGATCGCCTGCAATACGAGCACCGCGCACGCGCTCGAGACCCTGCAGAAGCAGTCGCCCGTGCCCGTCATCGGCGTGATCGAGCCCGGCGCGCGCGCCGCGGCCGCGGCGTCGACGGCCGGGCCCATCGGAGTCATCGGCACCGCCGGCACCATCGCGAGCAACGCCTACGCACGCGCCATCCAGCGGAGGCGTGCCGGCGCCCGCGTCGAGCAGAAGCCCTGTCCGCTCTTCGTGCCGCTGGTCGAGGAGGGCTGGTTCGAGCACCCGGCGGCCGAGCTGATCGCCCGCGAGTACCTGGAGCCGCTGCGGCAGGCGCGGGTGGACACGCTGGTGCTGGGCTGCACCCACTATCCGCTGCTCAAGCCGCTGCTGCAGCGCGTGATGGGGCCGGAGGTGCGATTGATCGACAGCGGTGAGGAGACGGCGGCGGCGGTGGCGCAGGTGCTCGAGCGGGCTTCACTGTCCGCGCCCGCGGGCGCGGCGGCCACGCACCGCTTCGCCGTGAGCGACGACGAGGCTCGCTTCCGTCAGGTCGGCGCGCGCTTCATCGGGGAGCGGCTGGGAGCGGGCGGAGGTGGTGCCGCTGCACTGAACGTCCGGAGCTCGGCGCCGCGCTCGGTCGCGACGGCGTACCGGAAGCCGTCGAACCACGCGCCGGGATTGAGGTACTGGCGGCCCGGCATCGGCGCCGCCAGCGCCGGCAGGTGCGTGTGACCCATGACGACCAGGCCCAGCTCCGGCTCCGCGGCGAGCAGCCGGGTGGCCCATTCGGCCTGGCGGGCCGCGGCTTCGGCCAGGCGAGCGGCGTCGGGCGTGTGGTCGCCGAGCCGCGGGCTCAGGAAGTCGACGATCCGGAGCCCGATCTCGGGGTGGATGGCGCGATAGACGGCGGCGGTGATCGGATGGTTGATCGCGCGGTGGAGCAGGGTGGCGCGCATCCGGGGCTCCGTCAGCCCGTCCCCGTGGATGGCGGCCACCCGCCGGCCGCCGATGTCGAACGTCAGGCGGTGCGGGTCGAATCGCGCCCCGACGTCCCGTTCCCAGAAGTCGCCGCCCCAGCGGTCGTGGTTTCCCCCGACCATCACGATCGGCACCCGCCGGCGGAGCCGGGCCAGCGCCGCCGCCACGTGGAAGCCGCGGCGCGGGATGACCCGGCCGTAGGAGAACCAGAAGTCGAACAGGTCGCCGTTGACGAGCAGGCAATCGCCCAGGTCGGGGACCGCCTCCAGGAACGACAGCAGCGCCTCCTCGACCGCGGGAGGCCCTCCGCCGAGGTGGGCATCGGACACGACGACGAGCGCATGGCCCAGCACGGCGCCAAAGATGGGCCGCTCCGTCCGGCGTGGCAACCGCGGCCCGGGTGTCACGGCATCGCCCCGCTGAGCGTCACCAACCCCGAGAGGCCGGCATGACGGCTCCGACCGTCACCGAAACCCTGGTCCGCGTGAACTATTCCGAGACCGACCAGATGGGGGTCGCGTACCACGCGCGCTACCTCGTCTGGCTCGACGTCGCGCGCACGGAGCACCTCCGGCGCCGCGGGGCCAGCTACCGCGAGCTCGAGGCCGCGGGGCTCCGGCTGGCCGTGAGCGAGGTGTCCGTGCGCTATCGGCAGCCGGCCCGCTTCGACGACCTGCTCCGGATCCGCTGCTGGGTGCGCCGGCTCGAGTCGCGCCGCGTCGAGTTCGGCTATGCCGTCGACCATGCGGACGACGGGCGCCTGCTCGCCACGGCCACGGTGGCCCTGCTGGCGCTCGACGCCTCGATGGCGCTGCGCCGGCTGCCGGCCGAGGTGGCGCGCGTGCTCACCGTTGCTCCCGATCCGGTCCGGCTCGGGATCGATGCAGCCGGGATTCACCACAGAGACACAGAGGACACAGAGTGAAAGAAAACAGGTGAAAAACAACAGACTCCGTCCCTCGATTCCTCGCGGACGCCTCTGTGGCCTCTGTGCCTCTGTGGTTTGCTGTTGCTTTCGCTGGCTGCGACACCGCCGGCGCTCGCCGCGCAGGAGGAGTCGGTGGTCGAGCAGCTGGCGCCCGTGCTCGCGGCCGAGGACGCCCGTGAGTTCCAGCCCGACCTCTTCGGGCGGGCGCTGGTGGCGCCGGACTCGCTCGTGCGCAGGATCGGCGCCCTCGCCGCCGGCCGGATCGGCGACCATCGCGCGACACCGCTCGTCGTCCGGCTCCTGTCCGATCCCGATTCGACGGTGCGGGTGGCGGCGGCCTTCGCGCTGGGCCTCCTCCGCGACAGCGCCGCGGTCGCAGCCGCTGATCGACCGGCTGACCGGCGCGCCTCGCGCTCGACGCGACGACCGCGGTCGAGGCGGTCACCGCCCTGGCCAAGATCGGCGGGCGGCGGAGCGCCGACTTCTTCGCCGGCGTGCTGGACGGACGGGTCGTGCTGTCGCAGGAAGACCGGAGCCCCGCGTTCAACCAGGTCATTGCCGAGTCCTGGCGGCTGGGCAGCGACGCTCCCGGTGACGGGCCTGCTGCCGTTCATGGAGGACACCAGCGCCGTTGCCGCGGCTCCGTGCCGTCTACTCGCTCGGCGCGCCTGCGGGCGGCGCCCGCCGGCAACCGGATGCTGCTCGAGCTGCGCGATCCCGAGGCCTACATCCGCTCGCTCGCGGCCCTGGCCCTCACCCGGACCTACGCCGATTCGGCGGGGCTGGCGCCGTCGGCCGTGGCCGATCTCCTGCTCCGCGCGACCGACGATCCCAGCCCGGCGGTCCGGATCAACGCCATCCGCTCGCTCGGCAGCTACGTCGACCCGCCGCTCGCCTCCGTGCTGTCGGCCAAGCTCACCCGCATGCTCGACGATCCGCTGGTCGGCGTGCAGGTGCAGGCGGCCGAGACGCTCGGAGAGCTTGGCGGCCCGGAGGCGGTCAAGGGTGCTCGCCCGCGCGGCCGGCGGCAAGGGCACGTTCGCGCTCCGCCGGAGCCGCCCTGGTGGCCCTCGGCCGCGCCGATTCCGCCGCGTTCACGCCAGGCGGCGGCCGGCTGGCGACGCAGCGGCGATTGGCGCGACCGCGCCGCCGCCGCGGAGGGCGCCGCCCTCGCGGGGCCGGGCCGCTTCGCCGGCGTTCCTGGCCGACCGCGACGGCCGTGTCGTCGCCGCCGGGCCTCCAGGCGTGGGCGGACGAGGTTGACGGTCCCGACCCGGCGCTGCTCGCGGCCGCCCGCCCGCTGCTCGGCACCGCGGACGCCGCCGTGCGGAGCGTCGCGGCGGATGCCGTCGGCGCGGGCGGCCGATCCGGCCGATCTCTCGGCCCTCGCGGGGATGTACGCCGCCACCGGCCGCGACTCCTTTCCGGACGCCGCGCTCTCGGCCCTGGACGCCATCCTCGCCATCCGGAAGACCGGGCCCGCCGCCGCAGGCGCGGGTCGACCGCGAGTTCCTCCTCGGCTCGCCCCGGCCGCAGAACTATCTGCTCCGGCAGTGGGCCGCGGACAACTGGCCCGAGGCGGCCGCGCGCTGGGGACCGGTGCGGCCGATCGCCACCGGACGGTCGCTGCAGGACTATCGTGATCTGGTCCGGCGCTACCTCACCGGCCCCGATTCGCTGGCCCGTCCCCATGTCGTCATCGAGACCGAGGGCCGCGGGCCGGTCGAGGTCGAGCTCCTCGGGCCCGACGCGCCGCTCACGGTCGACAACTTCCTCCGGCTGGTCGACCGCCGGTTCTTCGACCGGAACCGCTGGCACCGCGTCGTCCCCAACTTCGTCGTGCAGGATGGCGACCCGCGCGGCGATGGCTTCGGCAGTCCGGGCGGCGCCATCCGCGACGAGATCAACCGCAACCGCTACGAGGGCCCGATGCTCGGCATGGCGCTCTCGGGCCCCGACACCGGCATGAGCCAGTGGTTCATCAACCTCAGCGCCCAGCCGCACCTCGACGGCACCTACACGGTGTTCGGCAAGGTCGTCGGCAGGCACGGCCACCCTCCTCCGGATCGCGCAGGGAGATGTGATCCGGACGGTGGCCAGGAAGTAGCCCGATGATGCCAGGCATTTCGCGGCCCTTCGGCGCGCGCCGGCTGGTCCTCGCCGTGCTCGTGCTTCTCTGCGCGCTCGCCGTCCCCGCCCGGGCCCAGTTCTTCGCCTTCGGTCAGAACAAGATCCAGTACCGGAAGCTCGACTGGCGCGTGATGAAGGGGCCGCACGTCGACCTGTACTACTACTCGGCCGAGGCGGACCTGGCCCCCGCGGCGCTGGCCTACGCCGAGGCCAGCTACGACACGCTGAGCGTGCAGTTCGGCCACACGGTGGCGAGCCGCATCCCGCTGATCGTGTACGCCTCGCACACCGATTTCGAGCAGACCAACATCCTGCCGTTCACGCCGCCCGAGGGCCTCCTCGGCGCGACCGACTTCCTCAAGCGCCGGGTGGCGCTGCCGTTCCGCGGCAACTTCGCCGAGTTCCGGCACACGATGCGCCACGAGATGGTGCACGTGTTCCAGCTCGACATGCTGGTCGAGAGCTACAACCTGGCGCCCCGCGCGCGGCGCTTCGACTTCCCGCTCTGGTGGAGCGAGGGGCTGGCGGAGCTCTGGTCGGCGGGGCAGGACGCGCGCGACGAGATGGTGATGCGGGACCTCACGCTGAGCGGCCGCCTGCCGCCGTTCAAGCAGCTCACCTACGTCACCGGCGGCATCGTGTATCCCATCGGCGGGCAGATCCACCGGTGGCTCGCCGACACCTACGGCGACTGGCGGGCGGCCCTGATGTACAAGGAGCTCAATCGCCACGAGAGCTTCGAGGCCGCCATCCAGACGGTGTACGGCCGGACGCATCGACCAGCTCAGCGACGAGTTCCAGCTCGCCATGCGGCGTCAGTTCTATCCGTCGGTCGACACCCTGGCGCCGCTGCCGCTGCTCGGGACCGAGGTCGTGCGGCTGGGCGTGAAGGCCGCGGTCATCGCCGAGACGGGGCCCGATACGAGCGGCGTGGAGTCGCCCGGACGGATCGTCTACGTGACGCCGGCCAACGGGTACGTGTCGATCTACCAGAAGTCGCTCGCGCCGAGGTCCAAGGGGCGCTCGATCGTGACCGGCGGCCGGAAGGCGGAGATCGAGTCGTTCCACGCGTTCGATTCGCGCATGGACGCGTCCCGCCCGGGCCTGCTGCTGTTCACCGCCCGCTACGGCGACCGCGACGCGCTCTTCGTCTGGGATCTGAAGCGGCGGAAAGCGACGGGCCGGTACCAGTTCCCGGAGCTGGTGTCGCTCCTCTCGCCCCACTGGATGCCGGACGGCCAGAGCATCGTCGTGAGCGGCCTGTCGCAGCGCGGCGTCTCGGATCTCTACCGTATCACCCTTGCCCGGGGGCGAGCTCACGCCGCTCACCAACGATCACTACCAGGACCTCGACCCCAGCCCCAGCGCCGACGGGCGCCGGGTGGTGTTCGCCTCCGACCGGACCGCCGACGGGCGTGGCGGCGCCGCGAATCTGTTCCTGCTCGACCTCGCCTCCGGTGCCACGACCCAGCTCACCTCCGGCGACTGGCGGGACGAGTCCCCGCTGTGGGCGGCCGACGGTCGCATCTATTTCACCTCCGACCGCGACGGCGTGCTCAACGTCTTCTCCGTCGATTCCGCCGGCGCGGGCCGCCGCGAGACCTCCGCCTGGACCGGTGCCTTCGACGCCGTCCCGCTGCCCGAAGGCGGCCTGGTGGTCGGCGGGTTCCACGACCTGAGCTGGAACCTCTACCGGATTCCGGTCGACTCCGTCCGCGCACCGGGAGCGCTTCGCGCGGGTGCCCGACGCGGCGCCGCCCGCGCAGTGGGGCTGGGACGCCCCCGGCGACACCGTGACGAGCATCGCCGCCCGCCGCGAGCCGTACCGCCGGCGCCTCACGCTCGACTTCGCCGCCGGCGACGCGGTGGTGATCCCGGGCTACGGGGGCGCGCAGGGCATCTTCTTCGTCGCGAGCGATCTGCTCGGCGACAATCTCCTGTTCGGGTCGGTCTCCTCGTACCAGGGTCGCCGCCTCGGCAGCATCCTCTCGAACCTCAGCGTCACCAGCGTCTACCTGAATCAGAGCCGCCGGGTGAACTGGGGGATCGGCGCCTTCCGCACCAAGCTCCGCAACTTCGAGGGCGACCGGGTCATCGCCTACGACGAGACCGCCTACGGCGTGATCGGCCTGCTGCGCTACCCGCTCACCCGCTTCACCCGGGTCGAGGCCACCGTCGTCGTCGAGCACTCCGACCGCGTCGACTTCACGCTGCCGGTCGACGAGCCGCGCCGCATCGGCTGGATCGCGTCCCACTATCTGAGCTACGTGCGCGACAACGCGCTCTGGGTGCCGAGCGGCCCCATCGACGGCGGCCGCTTCGCGGTCACGGCCGGGCTCTCGAGCGACTTCTCCAACAGCCGGTTCGACAGCTATCTCATCTCGGGCGACTGGCGCCAGTATCTCCGGCTCGGCCGCCGGAGCGCGTGGGCGCTTCGGGCCTACGGCTTCTACAGCGCCGGCGATCGTCCGCGCCGCGTCAACATCGGCGGCACCCTCGGCCTCCGCGGCTATCCGCAGTTCGGCTACATCGTGGGCTCGGAAGCCTTCATGTTCAATCAGGAGGTGCGCTTCCCGCTGCTCACCCACCTCACCCTCGGCACGCCGTTCGGCGACGTCGATTTCCCCGAGATCCAGGCTGGCCTCTTCACCGACCTCGGCAAGGCGAGCTTCTCGACGACCACCGACCGGGCGCTGCTCGGGAGCTATGGCGTTAGCTTCCGCATGGCGCTGGGCCCGCTGGCCGTGCTCCGCCTGGACGTCGGCCGCCGCTTCAGCAACGACCGGTACCGCGGCTACAGCCTCAGCTCGGACCAGAAGACACCCGGGTTCGTCAGCTTCTTCTTTGGCTATAACTATTGATGCCACAACGCCTTCTCGTTGACCGTCGAGTGCTCGTGGCCTATCTTGCCCTGGCGCTCGCCGGATGCCGGAGCGCGCCGGGGCCCTCGTGCCGGTCGCCGCGGCACCGGTGAGCCGGGAGCAGGTGGCCCGGTGGGTGGAAGCCACCGTGCCGGCGGAGCATCGGCTGCATCGCTTCAAGTGGCTGTTCCAGGACGAGCGCTCCAGCGCGGGCGGGCGGGGAAGCGCGCGGATCGCGCCGCCCGACTCCATGCGGTTCGACGTCGCCGGGCCGTTCGGCTCCGGCGCCGCCTCCGCGGCGGTGATCGGGTCGCGGCCGCTCTGGGCCGAGCCGCCGGACGCCGTGAAGAAGCTGGTGCCCAACTACCCGCTCATGTGGGCCATGTTCGGCGTCGCGCGACTGCCCGAGCCGGGCGACTCGCTCCGCGGCCTGGCCGAGGGCGAGACCATCGCCTGGCAGTACGCCAACGCCACCGACACGGTGAGCTACGTGCGCACCACCGGCAAGTCGGGCCGGCTCGTGGCCGAGGTGCGCCAGGGCGGCAAGGTCGTCGGTCGCGCCGAGACGACGCTCGACTCCGCAGGCGTGCCGCTCACCGCCCGGCTGGTCGTGCCCAGCGTGCCGGCCAAGCTCAACCTGACCTTCCTCTCGACCGCGCGGGCCGACTTTGCTCCGGAGATCTGGACTGCTCGCAAGCCGTAGGCTGCTCGCCCCGCTGCTCCTCGCCGCCGGCCTGACCGGCTGTCTCTACGGCTTCGCCGGCGGCGGGCTTCCGCCGTCGATCAAGACGGTGGCGCTCCTGCCGTTCGACAACCAGACCGCCGAGCCGACCCTGACGCAGGAAGTGCAGTCCTCGGTGCGCGAAGCGGTCGAGCGCCGGCTGGGCCTCCGGCAGGCATCCGAGAGCCAGGCCGACGCGGTGGTCCGCGGCACGATCGTCCGCTACGAGCCCGACCTGCCCGTCCAGTACATCGGCGGCGAGGACCGCACCGTCAACGTCACCCGCCGCCTGGTCCAGATCACCGTCTCGGTCGAGATCATGGATCAGAAGCAGAACAAGCCGCTCTGGCAGCGCAGCGGCCTGGTGCTCGAGGGCGAGTACGATCCCGGGCAGGAGCTGGACGGACGCGACACTGCGCTGGACAAGCTCGTGACCAACATCGTGGAAGGAGCCCAGTCCCAATGGTGAGTCTCCGCCGCGGACGACGAGGGGCCAGCATGCTCGGCTGCCTCGTTTCAGTCGTGCTGTTCCTGGGAGCGCTCTACTACGGGGTCCACATCGGCGGCGTGTACTGGCGCTACTACTCGCTGCTCGACGACATGCGGCAGCAGGCCCGGCATGCCGACCAGTTCACCGACGACGTCATCCAGGCTCACCTGACGGCCCAGGCCGACTCGATCCTCGGCCAGACGCCCGACTTCCGGATCGAGCGCGGCGGCCGGCCGAGCCGGATCACCATCCAGACCGAGTACACCGAGACCGTCGCCCTGCCGGGCTTCAACCACACATTCATGCTGCGGCCCCGCGCCGAGGAGCCGCTGTAAGGTGACCGGCCCCGCCGACGGCGGGCTGGACGTCGCCCAGTTGTTTCTGGCGCTGGCCGCCATCCTCGTCGCGGCCAAGCTGCTGGGGGAGCTCGCCGAGCGCATCGGACAGCCGGCGGTCCTGGGAGAGCTGGTCGCCGGCGTGCTGCTCGGAGGCAGTGTCCTCGGCGTGGTGCCCTCGGCCGGCGCGGCCGGCGAGGTGCTGCACGTCCTGGCCGAGCTCGGCGTCCTGCTGCTGCTGTTCGAGATCGGGCTCGAGACCGACCTGCGCGAGATGTTCCGCGTGGGGCCCGCCTCACTCGCCGTGGCCCTCGTGGGAGTCGCCGTGCCGTTCGGCCTCGGCTACGTCTACTGGGCCTACCTGCCGCATCCGGCGAGCGGCCAGGGCGACCTGACCACCGCCGCCATCTTCGTCGGCGCCACCCTCACCGCCACCTCGGTCGGGATCACCGCGCGGGTGCTCTCCGATCTCGGCCGCATGGCCACCGCCGAGGCCCGCATCATCATCGGCGCGGCGGTCATCGACGACGTGCTCGGGCTCGTCATCCTGAGCGTCGTCTCCGGCGTCGCCGCCGGGGCGTCCATCACGGTGCTGGGCATCCTGCGGACGCTCGCGGTGGCGGTCGGATTCCTGGTCGTCGCCGTGCTGGCCGGACGCTTTCTGCGTGCCGCGCCTGTTCGACGTCGTGGTGCGGATGCGGGTGCGCTACGTGCTCCTGGTGTTCGCGATCGCCTTCGCGCTGGGCCTCTCGGCGATCGCCTCGCTCGCCGGGTCGGCCCTCATCCTCGGCGCGTTCGCGGCCGGCATCATCCTCTCGGGCACGAACCAGTTCGATACGATCGAGCGCGAGGTTCGCCCGCTCGGCGCGATCTTCGCGCCCATCTTCTTCGTGAGCGTGGGCGCGTCGGTCAATCTCCGGCTGCTCGACCCGACCTCGCCGACGGCGCGCGGCACGCTCGGCGTCGCGGCGGCGCTCATCGTCATCGCCGTCGCGGGCAAGATCGCGGCCGGCTGGGCGGCGCCGTGGCTGCCCATGCGCCGGCTCGTCGTCGGCGTCGGCATGGTGCCCCGCGGCGAGGTGGGCCTCATCTTCGCCGACATCGGCCGCCGCTCGGGCGTGCTGTCGGCCGAGGTGTTCGGCGCGGTGCTGCTCATGGTCATGGTGACGACCTTCGTCGCGCCACCCGGGCTCAAGGCTCTCTTCGGCCGGGGCCCGGCCGCGGAGCCCGCGGGGTGAACGCGCCCGGTGTGGGCAGCGCGATCAAGATTCGCCCTCTGGCCGAGGCAGTCGAATGGCGGCGCAGCCGGCCGGGTTCGGTCGTGTTCACCAACGGCGTGTTCGACCTGCTGCACCCGGGTCACGTCGAGCTGCTCGAGGCCGCCCGGCGCGAGGGCGATTCGCTCGTGGTCGGCCTCAATACCGACGCCTCGGTCCGCCGGCTCGGCAAGGGCGCCGCGCGGCCGGTGGCCGGCGAGCAGGCGCGCGCCCGCGTGCTCGCCGGGCTCGCCGCCGTGGACTGCGTGGTCCTGTTCGACGAGGACACGCCGCTGGCCCTGATGCAGGCGCTCGCGCCTGACGTGCTCGTGAAGGGCGCCGACTACCCGCGCGACCGGATCGTGGGCGCCGACTGGATCGAGGCCCGCGGCGGCCGGGTCGTGCGCGTGCCGGTCGTCGCCGGCTTCTCAACCACCGCCCTCGTGGAGCAACTCCGTGCCCCGTCCTGATGGCCGCACCAACGATCAGCTCCGCCCGCTCGTCCTCGAGCGGCGCGCCAACCCGTACGCCGAAGGCTCGTGCCTCATCCGGATGGGCGGCACCCTCGTCCACTGCACCGCGTCGGTCGAGACCGGCGTGCCGGGGTTCAAGAAGGGCAGCGGGGAAGGGTGGGTGACCGCCGAATACGCCATGCTGCCCCGCGCGACCGTCGAGCGCACTTCGCGCGAGCGCACCGGCCCCGGCGGCCGGACACAGGAGATCCAGCGGCTCATCGGCCGCTCGCTCCGCGCCGCCATGGCGACGATGGCATTCGGCGAGTACACCATCCGGATCGACTGCGACGTGCTCCAGGCCGACGGCGGGACCCGCACCGCTGGCATCACCGGCGGCTGCGTGGCGCTGGCCGATGCGTGCGCCTGGCTCGCCGAGCGGACCGGCGGACCCTCGCCGTTCGGCCAGCTGGTCGCGGCGGTATCGGTCGGCGTGGTCGCCGGCGAGGAGCGGCTCGATCTCGCCTACCTCGAGGACCGCGACGCCCACGTCGATTCCAACGTCGTCATGCTGGAGCCCGCGCGCTACGTCGAAGTGCAGGGCACCGGCGAGCACGACAGCTTCACTCGCCAGCAGCTCGACGTGCTGCTCGACCTGGCCGGCAAGGGGATCACCGAGCTGTTCCAGGCGCAGCGCGCGGTCCTCGGCTGGTGAAACTCCTGGCCGCCACCCGGAGCCGGGGCAAGCAGCCCGAGTTCCGGCGGGTGCTCGAGCCGGCCGGGGTGGAGGTCGTCTTCCCCGACGACGTGGGGCTCTGGGAGAGCCCGATCGAGGACACCCTCGAAGTGGCTGAAAGCTTCGAGGGCAACGCCCGCCGCAAGGCCGAGCACTTCGCGCGGCTCTCCGGGCTCCCCACCGTCGCCGACGATTCGGGACTCGAGGTGCTCGCCCTCGGAGGCGCGCCCGGCGTGCGCTCCCGACGCTGGGCCGGCGTCACCGGCTCGGGCGCCGAGGTGGACGCGGCCAACAACGCCGAGCTGCTGCGCCGGCTGCTGGGCGCGTCCGAGGCGCGGCGGCGCGCGCGCTATCGCTGCGTCCTCGTCTATCTATCCCGGCCCGGCGCCGTGCCGCAGGTATTCGAAGGCACCTGCGGTGGACTCGTCCTCGAGGCCCCTCGCGGCGAGGGCGGGTTCGGATACGATCCGCTCTTCCTCAGCGACGACCTTGGACGAACTTTCGGCGAGGCCACAGCCGAGGAGAAGGATGCCGTGAGCCACCGCGGCCGCGCGCTCCGAGCCCTCGCCGATGCCCTGGGCTCTTCCGCCCCCTGAGCATCGCTTGCTTATGGGGTGATCGGGTCCCAAATTGAAGGCGCCTGCCCCCCCCGATCACCCCACGTCCACGAGCGACCCCCGAGCGAGGTGGAGTGAGCGCGACCTACATACTCGGTATTTCGGCCTTCTATCACGATAGCGCGGCCTGCCTGCTGCGCGATGGCGAGATCGTGGCCGCGGCGCAGGAGGAGCGGTTCACCCGCAAGAAGGGCGATGCCGGGTTTCCGCAGCGCGCCGTGGCCTATTGCCTCGGCGCGGGCGGGATCTCGACGGCGGACCTTGCCTACGTCGGCTTCTACGACAAGCCGCTGCTCAAGTTCGAGCGCATCCTCGAGACCTATCTCGACACGGCCCCGAGCGGGCTCCGCTCGTTTCTCCTCGCCGGACCTCTCTGGATCAAGGAGAAGCTCTTCACCGACCGGCAGCTGCGGGAGCGATCTCGGCTACGAGGGCGACATCCTGTACGCCGAGCATCACGAGTCGCACGCCGCGAGCGCATTCTTTCCCTCTCCATTCGAGGAGGCCGCCTTCCTGACGATGGACGGCGTGGGCGAGTGGGCCACGGCCTCGTTCGGCATCGGCCGTGGCAACGATATCGAGATCCTCAAGGAGCTTCACTGGCCCGATTCGCTCGGCCTGCTCTATTCCGCGTTCACCTACTACACCGGATTCAAGGTCAACTCGGGGGAGTACAAGGTGATGGGGCTGGCTCCCTACGGCGAGCCGAAGTACGTCGACCTGATCTACCGCGAGCTGATCGACCTGAAGGAGGACGGCTCCTTCACGCTCAACCAGAAGTACTTCAACTACCTGACCGGCCTGACGATGACGAACAGCGCGTTCGACCGGCTGTTCGGCGGGCCGCCGCGGGAGCCGGAGACCAAGCTGACGCAGCGCGAGATGGACCTGGCCCGCTCGGTCCAGGTGGTGTGCGAGGAGATCATGCTGCGCATGGCTCGCTCGGTCCACCGGGAGACCGGGCTCGACCGGCTGTGTCTCGCGGGAGGCGTGGCGCTCAACTGCGTGGGCAACGGCCGCCTGCTGCGCGAGGGACCGTTCAAGGAGCTGTGGATTCAGCCCGCCGCGGGCGATGCCGGCGGCGCCCTCGGCGTGGCGCAGCTCGCGTGGCACCGGCGGCTCGGCAAGCCCCGTACGGTGACGGCCGGGAGGGACAGCATGAAGGGCGCGTACCTCGGGCCCGTCCTATGACGACGCCGAGATCGAGGCCTATCTCCGCTCGGTCGGCGCGCCCCACCGCAAGCTGGAACGCCAGGAGCTGCTGCGGACGACCGCGCGGATCCTGGCCGAGGAGAAGGTCGTCGGCTGGTTCAACGGGCGCATGGAGTTCGGCCCGCGCGCGCTGGGTGCCCGGAGCATCCTGGGAGACCCGCGGAGCGCGAGCATGCAGGCCCAGATGAACATCAAGATCAAGTTCCGCGAGGGCTTCCGCCCATTCGCGCCGAGCGTGCTCCGGGACCGGGTGAGCGAGTACTTCGAGATGGACGTCGACTCCCCGTACATGCTCCTCGTCGCCCCGGTGAAGAAGGAGCGCCAGATCGCGATGAGCGAGGCCGCGGACGCGCTGTGGGGCATCGACAAGCTGAACGTGCCTCGCTCCGACCTGCCGGCCATCACGCACATCGACTATTCGGCGCGGATCCAGACGGTCAGCCGGGATACGAACCCGGACTATTACGACCTCATCCACGAGTTCGACTGCCTCACCGGCTGCGCGGTGCTCGTCAACACGTCCTTCAACGTTCGCGGCGAGCCGATCGTCTGCTCACCCGCGGACGCCTATCGCTGCTTCATGCGGACCCACCTCGACTACCTCGTGCTCGGCCCCTTCCTCCTCGACAAGGTGGGACAGCCCGAGTGGAAGGAGAGCGGGAATTGGAAACAGGAGTTCCAGCTCGACTGACGCCGGCCGAGGGCCGGAAGTTCGGCCTGCTGGTCGGCGCGGCGTTTCTGCTGCTCGGGGTGCTCCTCTGGCGGCGTACGCACGTGACCACGGCATGGGTCGCCACGGCGGTGGCGGTCGCCCTGATCGCGGGCGGGCTCGCGATACCCGCGCAGCTGGGGCCGGTCTACCGGGGCTGGATGGCGCTCGCGAAGGTGATCTCGAAGGTGACCACGCCGGTGTTCATGGGCTTGATGTTTTTCGTGGTGCTGACGCCGGCCGGCTTTCTGGTCCGCCTGTTCGGCCATCGCCCCCTCACGCGAGCCCCGGGCGGCCCGACCTACTGGCAGAGCCGCGCGTCGGGAAGCCGGCGGGGCGACATGGACCATCAATTCTGAGGCGGAGAGGCCTATGAGTCGGGCAGGCATCGGGCGGGAACTCTGGAGCTTTCTGAAGGTGCGGAAGAAGTGGTGGCTGCTTCCTATCATCCTCGTCATGCTGCTGGTGGGGATGCTCCTGGTCTTTGCCCAGGGCTCGGTCCTCGCGCCGTTCATCTACACCATCTTCTAGTCCACGACCCTGAAGCTCAACCGCCGCTCCATCTTGGTCGCAGTGACCGGCGTCTTTGTCGCGCTCATCGTGGGCGTGGCGAGCGGGTTGCTTGACCTCCTGGCCAAGGACGATAGTGTCGCGCGCGGAGAAGCCATCGGGAGCCTGGCTGCGTACTGGCTGCTCGCCACACTGGCCATCTTCGTCGTGGCCTTCGCGGCACGTCATTGGCGGGATCTGCTCCTGACGCTGGTCGCGCTGCTCATCGCCGGCGGCATCGCGGAAGCCGCGCTCCGCCTGCTCGGCACCCCGTGGGGCATGCGGCGCTTCGCGGCGCTCCGCTCCACCGAGTATCACCACGTCTACCCTCCGAATCGCGACATGTTCCAGGGTGTCTACGACGGGCATCCCGTGGTCATTCGTACCAATGAGGACGGTTTGCGAACCGGCTATACCCGCGAGCAGTTCCGCGGCTACCACGACCGCGTCGTCATGCTGGGCGACTCCTTCGTTTTCGGGTACGGAGTACGTCAGGAGCGAGGCGTCACCGCGGTGATGGAGCGGCTGCTCAGAGACCGTCTTGGCAAGACCGACGTCGCCGTGCTCAATGCAGGCATCCCGAGCTACTCGCCCTTGCTGGAGCGGTCTCTGCTCGCCGGCCCGCTCCAGCAGTACCAGCCGACCCTCATCGTTCTCCTGGTCGACGTATCCGATATCGGGGACGACACGCAGTACCTCTCCGAGGCACGAGTGAGCGGCGGCCGCATTTCCTTCGACCCGCGAGTGAAGCCACCCTCAGCGTACCGCGGGGCCCTGTTCGAGCTGATCCGTCGCATGTCCCCGTCACTCTCCCAGGGAAGTATGCCGGTCCGCCTTCTCACGTATCCGTTCCGCGTGGCGCGGCGTGGACAGCACAGGAAGAACTACGACTACTACAAGTTCAGCGTGAAGGTCGGACCAACGCTGGAGACCAACCGGTTCTTCATCTATCGGCACCCGCTCGAGGAGACGCGGGTGTACTTCTCGCGCACGCTGGAGAACATCAACGCGATCGCGGACGAGGCGGAGCGCTTGCATGCCCGCTTCCTGCTGGCCGTCAATCCGCGGTACCACCACTGGAACACCGCGGAGTCACCGGAGAACTGGGAGCGGGGCGATTACGCTCTCGACGAGCCGTATCAGTACGAGTACTTCCGGTTCTTCGAGGAGGTGCGTGCGCAGGTGAGGTATCCCGTGTTCAGTCTGCTTCCGGCGTTCCAGGGCACCCGTGAGTTCCCCCTCGTCTTCCGGGAAGACCCGCACTGGAACGAACGAGGCAATGCCTTCGCGGCGGGCGTGTTGGTGAACCACCTGCTCGAGACGGGGATGATAGGGCGGTAGCTGGGGGAATTGCCCCCTGCCTCCCGAGACCCCACAGCGTGCACAGAAACGTGCACACTCGGCTTGGCGGGAGGTCGGCGATCGTCTAAGTTGGTCGCTGGTAACAACGGGGTGTGGCGCAGTCCGGTAGCGCGCCTGCTTTGGGAGCAGGAGGTCCCGGGTTCGAATCCCGGCGCCCCGATGACGTACCGTCTAGCCCTGTGGCCACTTCGCGGTCGCGGGGCTGTTCGTCGCCCTCTCGCTCGGCATCTGTGGTCACAATGGTGGTCACAAACCCGAGCTTGGCGAGGAATGGCTCTCGCTAGCTCAGTCCCCCCGCTGCCAGATGTAGAGACCGAGCAGGCCAAGGCCGGCGCCGCCGATGGTGATCAGGGTGCCGGTGTCATCGCCAACCACGAGGCCGATAACCACCGCGGCGGCGCCCACGATCGCGAGGGCCTTGCCTTCGCGAGGGCCCATGCGAGCGGCGGAGGCGTTGACCCTGAGCGGCGCGTCGTCCTCGGCCGAGAAGCCGAGGTGGGTAGCGGCGAGCGTGGGAGCAAAGGAGGTCGGGCGGGCAGCAGCTGCGGCCGGGCTCGGTGCCGGGGCCTGCGCGGTTGCGGGGTGCGAAACGGCCAAGCCGAGGATCACAGCGCCGGCGGCGCAGGACCAAGCGGATCGAAGCATCGTCGTTCTCCGTGTGAGCGTGGTCACCTGTTGCCCGCGGAGTCGCAGCGCGGATTCGCCATCCGAAGCCTCTTCAACGTGGAAGCCTTCGGTTTCGAGCGTGCGGCGGATGACTTGACGGAGGGAGGGTTCGTCGTCTACCACCAGCACGGTGGCCCCGTGCCAGATCGGGCCGTGGGGCAAAGTGAGAGCCACGTCCATAGCGGTGGGGGAGCGGGGTTCCTTGCAGACCCTCTGTCGAGTGACTCTTTAGCCAAAGTAGCGCGCGGCTTGCGGCCTCGCCAGACTGGCGCCGCTCCGTCTCCATCGTAACTTCCGGCGTCCGCCCGCAGGCCGCCCCATCGCGTCGCCTCGCGCGCGCAGCCCAGTTGGACGGAGCCGATTCGCGGAGACCTCAATGCGAATGATCTTGAGATGCCTACGAGCGGGCGCCCCCACCTGCTTTCTCATTGCGGGCACGTTTTCGCCCTTGCCTGCTCAAACGCAGGCGCCATTCGATGAGACCCCGAGGGTGCTGGAGCGTATTGGACGAGAGGCGAACCCGCCCCAATCCTCTGCACCAGAGTCCGCGCAGGCGCTCTGGGATGCCTATGTGGACTTCGGCACTGGCTTCGATTCGGCCATCGCCGACCTCTACGCCGACAGTGCGATCATCCGGAACACCCGTCGGTACTCCGACGGCCGAACCCAGGTGCTTCGAATGTCGGGGGAGGAGTACAAGGCCCTGATCCGTCGAGCCATGCCGATCGCCCGTGCTCGAGGGGACCTAGACGTGTACTCCAACGTCCATCAGGAGGAGGTCGGCGACCGCGTACGGATCACGGCGACGCGCTACTCGACGCTAAAGAAGTACCGGGCGCCCCACCAGCTAATCGTGGGAAACACGGGCGACGGCGGTTGGAAAATCCTGGAGGAGACTGGCGAGTCTAGGCCCTAACACCGCCACTGTGCACCCGGCAGCAGCGCCACCGCATTTGGCGCCGCGCCGGCTCCATCGTAACTTCCGGCGTCCGAGCGCGGGCCGCCCCATCGCCTCGCCTCGCGCCCGTAGCTCAGCTGGATAGAGCAACAGCCTTCTAAGCTGTGGGTCGGTGGTTCGAGTCCACCCGGGCGCACTCACTCCGACGACGACTGCCGCTTGGCATCCGCCGGCTTCGTGTCCGCTGCCTGATCCTGCTGCTCGTCGTAGAACTCCTCGGCGGCCTTCCGCCGTGGAGCCCGCCCGCTCTCCCGAATCACCTCAGCCTGCTTCTCCTCCGTCATCCCCGTCACGTCGTCGTTCTGGAGCGCCGGAACGCCCTCCTCTGATTTCTTGCGCCTCATCTTCGCCTCCCGGGTCGCCGTGGGCTGGGTCGTGCCAACGTCTCAAATTCTCACCCGTGCGAGGCCGAGGGACGTGACCGTGGACACCAAGCCGCCGTCCACGGATATTCTGTCGTCCATGGAGACCACCGGCCGTTACCCGCTCGAGTCGCCTGAGACGTCCGACAAGTCGCGCGGCGTGGCGCTGGCGCTCGCGGCCATCCTCGGGCCGTTCGGCGGCCACCGCTTCTACGTCGGGAAGACCGGCACCGGCGTGCTCATGGCCGTCACCATCGGTGGTCTGGGGATGTGGTACCTCTACGATCTGATCCTCGTCGCCAGCGGCTCGTTCCGGGACGCCGAGGGCCGCCTCGTCCGGCGGTGGGACCCCGAGGAATCGCTGCCAGGCGGTCCCATGCCCGCCGAGGTGCTGGAGGAGCTGGACCAGCTCCGCCAGCAGGTCTCCGAGCTCGCCGAGCGGGTCGATTTCGCCGAGCGCCTGCTCGCGAGCCCGCGTCCCGCGCAGGACGCCGTCCGTCCCTCCGTTCCCTCCTGATCGAATGACACCGGGAACTCTGGCCGGCCGGATCTTCCCCCGGTCCGGCGAGCTCCGCGCGATGCTCCGCCTGGCGGTGCCCGTCGTGCTCGTGCAGGTGGGCATGATGCTGATGGGCGTCGTCGACACGGTGATGGTGGGACACCTGGCGCCCGGCGACTCGTCGGTCGGCCTCGCCTCCGTGGCACTGGGGCATCTCTACTTCTTCGGCATCGGCGTCTTCGGGATGGGTACGCTGATGGTGCTCGACCCCGTCGTGGCGCAGGCGGTGGGGGCGCGGGATCCCGCCGCGGTGGCCCGCGGCATCCAGCGTGGGGTCCTGCTCGCGATCATCCTGGCCGTGCCTTCGGTCGGGATCCTGCTCGTGGCCGGTCCGGTCCTGGGGCTGGCGCACCAGCCAGTCGAGGTCGTGCCCCTCGCGGCGGCGTACACGGTCCGGCTGGCTCCCGGGGTGCTGCCGTTCTTCCTGTTCATCGTGTTCCGCCAGAGCCTCCAGGCGCTGCATCGGACCACCGCGATCCTGATCTCCATCCTCGTCGCCAACCTGGCCAACGCGGGCCTCAACTGGGTGCTCATCTTCGGCCACGGCCCGATGCCCGCGATGGGCGTGCTCGGCTCCGCCTGGGCCACGACGGCGAGCCGGTGGCTTCTTGCCGGGCTCCTGGTGGTCCTGTCCTGGAAGCACCTGCGACCGCACCTGCGTCAGCGGCTGCCCGAAGTCTGGGACCCGGCACCGCTGGGACGGATGCTGCGGCTGGGTCTCCCGATCGGGTTCCAGTACGTGCTCGAGTTCGGCGCGTTCGCCCTGGTGGCCCTGATGATGGGGTGGCTCGGCACGCGCCAGATGGCGGGGCACCAGGTCGCCATCAACCTCGCTTCGCTCACCTTCATGGTCCCGCTCGGCGTCGGCGATGCGGCCTCGGTCCTGGTCGGCCACGCGGTCGGCCGCGGCGATCCCGCCGGCGCCCGGGGCATGGCGCGGGCGGCGCTCGTCTGCGGCACGGCGTTCATGTCGTGCACAGCGCTCCTGTTCCTGACCGTCCCGGGATTCCTGGCGGGGCTCTACACCCCGGATGCCTCCGTGCTCGCAGTCGCCGCGGTCCTCATTCCGCTGGCCGGGGTGTTCCAGGTGTTCGACGGGCTGCAGGTCGTCGCCGGCGGCATCCTGCGCGGCCTGGGCGAGACTCGCGTAGCCATGCTGGTCAACATCCTCGGCTACTGGCTGCTGGGACTTCCGGTGAGCTACCTGCTCGGGTTTCGCTTGGGGATGGGGCCGGTGGGATTGTGGTGGGGGCTGGTGCTGGGGCTCGCGGTGGTCGCGACGGTCCTGCTGGTGCGCGTCCGGATCGCGCTCGGCCGGCAACAGCGCCGGGTGATCATCGACCCCAGCGCCGCGCCGCCCAGGGCCAACGAGTGGTCGCCCATCCCCTCGCCGGGCGCCCGGGACTGACTACCGTCCCGGCGTACCGTCGCGAAGATGGGCGACCGGAAGTCTGCGCCGTGCTCAGATCTAGCGGGCTAGCGCCCGTTCCAACTGGCCCAAGTGCTCGAGAGCGTCCAGCACCATGCACGTGCTGCCGCTCCACCATCTCGGTCAGGGGACCTGGGATGCCGCGGTCCAGGGCCTCGCGGTAGGTGGCTTCGGTGGACGCGTCGCGCCGAGCGAGCTCGGCGAGCGTAGCGGTCTCGTCGGGTGCGGCCGACAACGTCGCCTCGTCGGTGGCCCGGTCCGCCGGATCAGCCGCGACGGGGTCCAGGCCGAGCCGGGCAAGCCCCCATCCCAGCTCCCGACGAAATCCGGCGCGCTGGTCGGCGTAGGTTTCGCAGAGCTGGCGGAGCAGCGGATCCACGATGCCGGCGGCCGCGGCATGGAAGCCACGCTCGCCCTCCCGGCAGGCTTCGACCAGTGCGAAGAGCATCGTCGACGCCGCGGTCTTCACGTCTGGTGCTCGGCGCCCAGGTCCTCCAGCGCTCGGTCGTCCCCGTGCTGCTGGATGGCGGTCTCGGCGAGGGCGGTGAGCTTCTGGTCCGTCGTCTCCTCCTCGTCCAGATTCTGGCCGAGCAGCTCGTGGACCTGATCGTAGCCCAGCATTTCCGCGTAGGTGCAGACGGTCCCATAGGCGGCGATCTCGTAGTGCGCGACCTTCTGCGCTGCCGCGATGAGGGCCACGTCCATTACGGTTGAGGCATCCGCGTCCAGGACCTGCCTGGCTTCCTTGAGCAGTCCCGCCATGCCGTCGCACGGCCGGCGCTTGCCCGGGACGCCGAGCACCGTGAACGCGCGCTCGAGCCGCCTCACCTGGCCCCCGGTCTGCTCCCGATGGGCTTCGAGTATCTGCTTGAGATCGGGGTGCGTGGCGGCGTCGACCATCCGGGGCAGCACTTCGAGGACCTGACCTTCCGCGTGATAGATGCGCTGCAGTTCGTGTACGAGCAGGTCGTCCAGCGATCCGAGCTGAGGCATCGGGATCTCCTTGCGGGAAGTGCGTCGGTCCACGAACCGAAGGTAGGGATCGCGGGTGAGACTGCGGTGTTGTGCATCACTTGGCACTATCGAGTGGCAGCATCGAAGCGGCGGCGGGGAGGGGTCAGGGCGTTCGGCGCGCAGGTGAATCCCAACTGACTGCGGCGAGGGGCGGCGCTCGGGTCTCGGTGGCGGTCGGGGGCTCGCGCCAGCAGACGCGATCGCGGATCCGTCCGCCATCGCGCCCGCGACTCTTGCGGGCCCCCGAGGCGACTGTTAGACTTGCGGTCCCTCAAACTGCCCACGCGCGCACACTTCCCGGGTTGTCGGCATCCGACGGT
>CAWDPF010000019.1:0-102591 GCA_963804125.1 uncultured Gemmatimonadales bacterium | reverse complement strand
ACGCCATCGCCGCGGTGGGCGCGCATACCGGCCACCACATCGACTACACCTCCTCCGACCCCGGCGACGACGAGCCCACCAAGGCGCTCTTCCGCACCGGCCGCACGATGGGCGTCTTCTACACCGAGTCGCCCGCCTCGCGGATGCTCTGCGCCAAGAGCCGGGCCGACACCTTCGAGCTGCTGGTGCTCAACACCAGCATCATCCGGCCGGCGTCGAACCGCTACATCAAGGTGTATCTCGAGCGGCTGCACGGCGCGCCGTACGAGCCGCTCGACCCCGTGCTGCGCGACACGCTCGCCGAGACGTTCGGCGTGATGGTCTACCAGGAGGACGTGGTCAACGTCTGCGCCGCCTTCGCCGGGATGCCGCTCGCCACCGCCGACGGGCTCCGGAAGTCCCTCTCGAAGAAGCGGCCCGCCAAGGCGCTGGCCGGCTACGCCGAGGAGTTCTTCACCGGCGCCGCCCGGCTCGGGCGCGACGTCGAGACCGCCAAGCGGGTCTGGACGATGATCATGTCGTTCGCGGGCTACAGCTTCTGCAAGGGGCACTCGGCGTCGTACATCCAGGTGGCGCAGCACTCGTGCTACCTGCGCGCGCACTATCCGGCGGAGTTCATGGCGGCGGTGCTGGGGAACGGCGGAGGGTTCTATCACCCGTTCGCCTACGTGGCGGAGGCGATGCGGATGGGGCTGACGGTGCTGCCGCCGGACGTGAACGAGAGCGAGTTCCGCTGCACGGGGCGCGGGCGGGAGGTGCGGATCGGGCTGCAGTTCGTGAAGGAGCTGTCGGCGGACGGGGCGGAGCGGGTGCTGACGGCACGAGACGGAAAGACGGAAGGACGGAAAGACGGAACGTTCCGTCCTTCCGTCCTTCCGTCCTTCCGTCCTTTTCAGAGCCTCGTCGACCTCCGCGCCCGCACCGGCCTCTCGCCCTCCGACCTCCGCGCCCTCATCAAGGTCGGCGCGCTCGACTCGATCGCCGGCGGCTGGACGCGCCCCATGATGCTCTGGCTCGTCGACTCGACCGCCGAGTGCGTGCGCGATCCCGCCGACCGCCCGGGCGACTGGTTCGACCACCTCCCCCCCACCGTCCCCGTGCTCCGCGAATACGGCCCCGAGCGCCGCCGCCGCGAGGAGCACGCGACCCTCGGCTTCATCACCGACGCCCACCCCATGGCGCTCCACGCCGACGAGCTCAAGCGCTTCCGCGTCTGCCCCAGCACCGAGCTCCACCGTCACGTGGGCGAGCACGTCCTGGCCGCCGGCATGCTCACCACCGCCAAGCCGGTGCACACGCTGAAGGACGAGCCGATGGAGTTCGCCACCTTCGACGACGGGCACGGCCTGATCGAGACCGTGCTCTTTCCCGACGTCTACCGTGACCGCGGTCACGTGCTCTTCGACCAGGGACCGTTCATCTTCCGGGGGAAGGTCGAGGAGGAGTTCGGGGCGGTGACCGTGACGATCACCAAGCTCGACCGGCTGGAGCGGGTGAGCCGGCGGGCCGGCGCCTCACGGTGAGGGTGGCAGACTCCGGCGGCCCGAACGCCATCTCGCCCGTCTGGGGAACCGGACCTTCCGCTCCCCGATCGGAGTGGCGAAGGTGGCCCGTCCCTCGATCGTGAACTGGTGGGTCCCCGAGTCGAATGCCCGCTGCCGCGCCGGCGTCGTGACGTGGCTCGGGACCAGCGGCAGGGCGACGGTGGTGGTGCCCTTCGGCAGCGACACGCTGCTGTCCCGGTCGAGCCATCCGACGGTCAGCCCGTCGAGCACCAGCCACAGCTCGACCCGCGTGGTGGAGAGCGTGAGGTCGTTGGGGTTCCGGAGATCCAGCACCACCATCACGGGCGACGCGTCCTGGCCCTTGGCGTTCACCCGTACGCGCGACATGGTCACCCCGGGATCCTCGTATATCCACAGGCCGAGCGGCGTGCAGGCTCCAACCGGCACCAGCCACCAGACTCGCCAGGACCATCGCATGAGACCCGCGCGCACGCTCCCGTTAGCTCTCTGTCTGCTGGTGAGTCCCGCATCCGCCTGCGGTTCCGGCGACGGATCGCCGCTCGGCCCGCCTGAAGGTACCGTCCCGGTCGGCCTGGAACCGGTGGCGTCGGGCCTGAGCTTTCCGCTGTATCTGACGGCGCCGGCCGGCGACGCCCGGCTGTTCATCGTGGAGAAAGGCGGCGCCATCCGGATCGTGAAGGATGGGGCGCTGCTGCCGGCGCCGTTCCTGAGCCTGGCCGACCGGGTGTCGACCGGCGGCGAACAGGGGCTCCTCGGCCTCGCGTTCGATCCTGCGTACGCGACCAACGGCCGGTTCGTGGTTCACTATACGGACGTCAACGGGAACACGGTGGTCTCGATGTTCCGGGTCTCGGCCGGAGATCCCGACCTGGCGGACCCCGCCAGCGAGTCGGTGCTTCTCACCGCGGAGCAGCCGTTCGCCGAACCACAACGGCGGCCAGATCCTGTTCGGCCCGGATGGCATGCTGTACATCGGCCTGGGTGACGGCGGCGGCGATGGCGACCCGGGTGGGAGGGGCCAGGCGGTCACCGACCTCCTCGGGGACATTCTGAGGGTAGACGTCTCCAGCGGCACGGGCTACACAGTCCCCGCCGATAACCCGTTCGTCGGTCGGACCGACGCGCGCCCCGAAATCTGGAGCTATGGCCTCCGGAATCCGTGGCGGTTCTCGTTCGATCCGGCCACCGGCGACCTGTACATCGCCGACGTCGGCCAGAACGCATGGGAGGAGGTCGACGTGGTCACCGCCGCCGCGCGGAGCCGGGCGCGGCACCAACTTCGGCTGGAACCCGACCGAAGGGACCCACTGTTACGCCACGCCCTCGTGCGATCCCGGTGCGTTCACCCTTCCCGTGCTCGAGTACTCGCACAGCGAGGGATGTTCGATCACCGGCGGCTACGTGTACCGGGGCGCTGCCATTCCCGCCCTGCAGGGGCATTATTTCTACTCCGATTTCTGCCGCGGGTGGGTGCGCAGCTTTCGGCTGCAGGACGGTCAGGCGGTGGAGCCGCAGCAGTGGTCGGCGCTCGCCCCCGGCGGACTGCGTCACCAGCTTCGGGCAGGATGCCGCCGGCGAGCTCTACATCCTGAACGCGGAGGGACTGGTATCCCGGATCGTGCCCAGGTAGTGGAGCCGCTCGGCGCCCTCGCGGCGCGCCTGCCTGCCCACGTGCGGTTCGGCGCGTCCTCGTGGAACTACCCCGGGTGGCGCGGCCTCGTCTATCATCGGGAGTACCAGGGGCGGGGCGCCTCGGCGAGGATGCTGGAGGAATATGCCGCCTTCCCCCTCTTCCGTACCGTCGGCATCGACTCCAGTTTCTACGCGCCCCCCACCGAAGAGGTGCTCGGGTCGTACGCGGAGCACCTGCCGCCGGGATTTCCCTGCGTGAGCAAGGTGTGGAACCAGCTCACCGTGCACACGTTCAGCAAGGCGCAGGACAAGGCCCGGGCCGGCCAGGTCAATCCGGATTTTCTGAGCCCCGATCTGTTCCTGGAAGCGGTCTACGAGCCCTACCAGCGGCACTTCGCCGACCATGCCGGGCCGTTCGTCTTCGAGTTTCAGACCATCGGCCGGCCGACCGGCGTGACGCCCGAGCGCTTCGCCGCCCGGCTCGACGAGTTCTTCGGCGCCCTGCCCCGCGAGGGCCGCTACGCGGTCGAGATCCGGAACGAGGAGTTCCTCACCCCCATGTACTTCGCGGTGCTGCGGGAGCACGGGGTGGCCCATGTCTTCAACTCCTGGACCCGCATGCCGTCCATCGGCGAGCAACTGGATCTGCCGGGCGCCCTGTCGGGACCGTTCATCGTCGCCCGGGCGCTCCTCCGGCCGGGCCGCACGTACGACGAGGCGGTCGACGCGTTCGCGCCCGTACGACCGGATCCAGGACCCGTCGCCGCCGCTCCGGGCGGACCTCCTGCGGCTGATCGAGCTGGCGGTCCAGGCGAGGATTCCGGCCTACCTCCTCGTCAACAACCGGGCCGAAGGCAGCTCGCCCCTGACCATCGCCGAGGTGCTTCGCATGCTTCCGCCGGCCGCCGCCTAGGATGGAAGATCGCGCCTCGCTGCGCCGGTATGCCACCATCTCCATCGTGGCCGCGCTCGCCACGATCGCGCTCAAGGGCGGCGCGTACCTCATCACCGGCTCGGTCGGCCTGCTCTCGGACGCGCTCGAGTCGCTGGTCAACCTGGCCGCGGCCATCGTGGCGTTCATCGCCCTCTCCGCCGCCGCCCGCCCCGAGGACGAGGACCACCGCTACGGGCACAGCAAGGCCGAGTACTTCTCGAGCGGCTTCGAGGGCGCGCTCATCATGCTCGCCGCGGCGAGCATCCTCTACACCTCGGTGGGTCGGCTGCTCGCCCCGCAGGCGATCCAGCGGGTGGAGCTCGGCATCGGCATCTCCATCGTCGCCGGCGCGATCAATCTCGTCGTCGCCCGGATCCTCTTCCGGGCCGGCCGCCGCCACCAGTCCATCACGCTCGAGGCCGACGCCCATCACCTGATGAGCGACGTCTGGACCTCGGTCGGCGTCATCATCGGCGTCGGGGCCGCGGCCCTCACCGGCTGGCACCGGCTCGACCCGATCATCGCCATCGCCGTCGCGACTCAACATCGTGCGGACGGGCGTGAGCATTCTCCGGCGCTCGCTGATGGGCCTGCTGGACACCGCGATCCCCGAGGATCTCCTCCGCAAGATCTCCGACATCTTCTCCCATCACGCCGGCCGCCGGCGTGCGGTTCCACGCGCTCCGGACGCGCCAGGCAGGCGCGCTGGCGATTCATCGACTTCCACGTGCTGGTGCCGGGACACTGGTCGGTGCAGCGGGGGCATGACCTGCTGGAGCAGATCGAGGAGGAGGTGCGGGGCGCGGTGCCCAACAGCAGCGTGTTCACCCACCTCGAGCCGATCGAAGATCCGGCATCGTTCGCGGACGTGAGCCTGGAGCGGGCGGAGGACGCCCACCGACGGCCTCCCGAGTCACCCTGAGCTGGTCGTGCGCTGGATCCGGCAGCCTCACCACCACCTCCCACCCCCGCTCCTCCCCCGGCGCCAGCATCTGCCCCGCCCCCCATGCCAGCACCGCGTCCTCCAGTCGGTCCGGCGCGCCGATGCACGGCGCCAGCGCCAGCGTGTAGGCCGGCGTCCGTCCCGCTGGTGCCCATCCGCCGAGGTTGATCCACACGCCGACCTGCGGCACCGCCACCGGGTCGACCAGGATCTCCAGCCGCTCGCCCTCGCGCGGATCGGTGAGCACCATGCGGCCGTCCCGGCCCAGATCGCCGAACAGCTTGACCGCCCATCCGCCCGCCTCCGGAAACGTGAAGCGCTCCGGGGCGCCGCCGATCGCCTCTGGCCAGCTCACGACGTCGTCGCGGCTCAGGTCGTCGCGCCCGTGCACCGCGTCGAGCTTCACCTGCCGCGACGCCCGGCAGCTCGAGGGTGGTCCCCGGCTGCACGTTGAACAGCGGATGCGCCGACCAGATCCACGGAAACGGCGCGACGCCGGTGTGGCGCAGGCGATAGCGGAAGCGGACCGCCGGCGCGCCGCGCAGCGAGCGTCACCTCGCGGTGGAACTCGTACGGCAGCGGCGTGCCCTGCGCCGTGCCGGTGAGCGTGGTGCCGTCCGCGTGCTCGTAGACGGAGCTGGTCCAGTCCGCGCTCCAGAGCTCGCCGCCGTCCGGCAGCGGCGGCGTGCCCGCCGGCGCGCCGGGAATGGGCGACGGGCCCACCGTCGGAAAGCACTCGTCCCACCCGCCGCTGCTCGGCCGTCTCGGTGTACGATGCACCCGGGTGGGGTACGGCGAGGGGGATCTGGTCGCTGCGCCAGAGCCACTCCCGCCCGCGCAGACGGCGGAGATGCGTCAGCTTCATCCCGATCACCGGGACCGCGACGACCTCGACCTCCTCCGAGCGGAGCGCGATGGCGGGAAAGCCCGCGACGGTGGTCTGACGGAACGGCACGGCGGGCGGAAGCGTCAGAGCGTGGCGAAGGCGCGAACGGGGAAGGTGCCGAACCCGGCCACCTTCGGAGGGACCGCCGAGAAGCGGAATCCCGGCATCGGGCAGCTGGCCGAGATGGCACAGGTGCTCGACGATCGGGATCTCGGCCGCGAGCAGCGTCGAGTGCACCGGCCGCTCGAGATCGCTTGATGTCGTCGATGTTGAGCGAGTCGATCCCGACGAGCGCGGCGCCCTCGGCCACGAGGTACGCCGCCGCGTCGGCCGTGAGATAGGGATTCCCTTCGAGGTAGGCCGGCGTCCTCCAGTGCACGTCCCACCCCGTGCGCACCAGCACCGCCTTGCCGCCGATCGGCCGCCCGGCGAACGCGGCGCGATCGATCGCGCGGCCGGTCGTGCGCGCCGCGGATCACGACCGCCTCGAGTCCCGCCAGCGAGCTCGAGCGGCAGCGCGGACAGATCCTTCCCGTCCGCGTAGCGGTGGAACGGCGAATCGAGATAGGTGCCGGTGTTCGCCACCATGTCGATCCTGCCGATCTGGAACTCCACCCCGGGCGCGTACCGCCCGCGCGAGGCCTCCCGGCTCAGGAAGTCGCAGATGAGCGGCCCCGGCAGGCCGGGGTACGTCGTCATGCCGTGCTCGATGGTGTGGCTGAGGTCGACGAAGGTCATGCGGCGGGGGTCACCCGGTCTGCGCGCGCAGCTCCTCCGCGACGCCGGCCAGCGCGCAGATGCGAGCGATCGTCTCGCCGACCTTGTTGTTGGGCGTCGAGGCGCCGGCGGTGATGCCGATGACGCGGCCGTCCCCGAGCCAGCCGGCGGACGTGACCTCGTGCTTGGTGCCGATCGGCTGGTGGCGGATCGTCCCCGCCGCGCGGGTCCACGCCTTCGGCGTCCTCGATGTGGAAGATGCGCACGCCCTTCGAGTGCACGAGCGCGGCGAGGTGGCAGGTGTTGCTGGAATTGTAGCCGCCCACCACGACCATCACGTCGAGCGGCTCCTGGAGGAGCGCGAGGACCGCGTCCTGCCGCTCCTGCGTGGCCGAGCAGATCGTGTCGAACGACCGGAAGTGATCCGCCACCGTCTCGGAGCCGTAGCGCCGCTCCATGCTGCGGCGGACCTCGTCGGCGATGGCCAGCGACTCGCCCGAGAGCATGGTCGTCTGGTTGGCGATGCCCACCCGCTGGAGGTCGCGCTCGAAATCGAAGCCCGGCGAGACCGCCCTGGCGAACCGCTCGGCGAGCGCCGCCACGTCGCCGCCGTGCTCGATGAAGTCGCAGACGATCCGCGCCTCGGCCATGTTGAGCACCACCAGGTAGCGGCCGCCCGGATACTTCATGACCTGGCTGGCGGTCGCCTTGGTCTCCTCGTGGTAGTGCTTGCCGTGGATGATCGCGGTGTAGCCGTCGCGGGCGTAGCTCTCGACCCGCTTCCAGACGTTGAGCACCGAGCCGCAGGTCGTGTCCACGAGCACGCAGCCGATGGCCCGGAGCCGCTCGAAGTCGCCCATCGTCACGCCGAACGCGGGCATGATGACCACGTCCTCCGGCCCGAGGCCGGAGAAGTCGAAGTCGCCGTCCTCGCTCCGCGACCAGGAACCGCACGCCCATGTCGCGCAGCTTCTGGTTCACGTGCGGATTGTGGATGATCTCGCCGACGAGGTACAGCGGGCGGTCGGGGAACTTGCGGCGGGTCTCGTAGGCGTAGTCCACCGCACGGTCCACGCCGTAGCAGAAGCCGAATTCCCGCGCCAGGCGGAAGCTCAGCGGCCCCACGTCGAGCCGGTGCTGCCGGGCGCGCATCGCCTCGACCACCGAGCTGTGGTAGTCGGCGGTGAGCTGGCCCTCGATCTCGGCCTTGAGGCCGAAGCCGCGCCGGAAGTAGGTGCTTTCCATGGGCCTTAATCTACACGAGGCGTGGAGTCGCCGGGCGGCGCCGTCGGAGTCGTCGCGGCGATGCGGTGGAGTCGCGCGGCGGCGGCACGCAGCCGCGCGCGGCCGGCTTGACCCGGAGGCCGTCGAACGACCCGGTGAGGTCGAGCGTGCGCCTTTGCGTTGATCGCGCGCGCCTTCGCCGTGAACGTCCCCGAGAGGTCGCCGTTGGCTGCGCGCCCGAGCGATCACGCTCGCCGCTGTCACCCTGGAAGCCCTGCACCGCCGTCCGGGAGAACCAGCGCACGGCCAGCGCCGCCGCCGGCGCCGCGCGGTCGGCGGCGGCCGGTGGCCGGATCGGGTAGCTCCCGGGCCGCACGGCGCCCGAATCGTAGAGCGCGAGGCCGAGCCCCGTGTCTCCCGAGATGGCGCGGATCTCGATCAGGTGCAGCGTGTCGCACCGCTCGGCGGTGGCCGACGCGCCGAAGGCCGCGGTGTCGGCGCCGGTCCAGCGCACCGTGAGCCGCGGCCCGGAGCGCGTGCCCGCGTCCGGCTTCGCGCAGGCGAGCGCCACGCCCAGGCAGGCGACCAGCGCGCGCCGCGCCGATGCTCACCGCACCGCCTGGACGACGATGTCGAATCGCACCTTGCCCCCGGTGTCCGGCGTGAGCGGGTGACTGAGATCGAAGCGGAGCGCCCCGTTGAAGACCGACAGGCCCACGCCGGCACCCGCCAGCGCCTCGCTCGAGAAGAGGTCGCCCGGGCGGGCGGCCTGGCCCGCATCCACGAACGCCACCGGCCGGAGCCGGCCTTTCAGCGGCGACACGTCGAGCTGCGCGGCCCAGAACGCCTGGCCCCGGCGCGCTCCGTACTCGAAGCCGCGCACGGTCGCGAGCCCACCGAGCCGGAACTGCGACTGCTGCAGCGTGGGACTGGTCGCGATCCCCGCCTTCACCCGCAGCGTGACGCCCCGGTCGCCGCCGATACTCTGGCGCAGATCGCCGAACAGCTCGCCCGGTCGTCCGCCCTTCGCCGCCGAGCACGTCCGCGGTCACGCTCCAGCGCACGCCGGCCGTGTGCGCCACAGCGCGCCGATCCGCCGGCGAACGTCCCCTCGTCCACCGGCGGATTCGGCGGGAACAGGCCGTCCCCGCCGAGAAAGTCGTTGACCGCCGACTTGGCCTCCCGGCCGACGCTGGTCTGCCGCTCCACCCGCGCGCCCAGGAACAGATCGAGCCCGGTCCGGAGCGACGTCTCGAAGCCGGCCGCGCCGCCCTCGGCCAGCACCCAGTCCGCGTTGTCGTGGGCCACGAACAGCGCATTCAGGGTGTTGCCGATCGTCCGCCCGGAGCCGAACGGGTCCACGTCGACGATATCGCGGTAGCCGCTCAGCGTGAGCCGCCCGCCCGGCGCGTCCCGCACGAGACTCAGCCGGCCGGTCACCCGGTCGTCGCTCAGCCCGTAGCGCACCGTACCGTAGAGGTTGGTGAATCGCAGCCCGGGCGCGCGCACGCGATAGCCCAGACCGAACGAGAGGCCCTGCACCCGATCGTAGCGTAACAGGTCCGACATCCGCTCGTACCCGAAGCCGTGCGCCGCCTGTCCCGTGACCGAATCCGGCAGCGCCTCGCTCAACCGGGCCAGGTCTTCCTCCGCCTCGCGGAGCCGGCGCACCTCCGCCGGATCGGTCTCGAGCGAGAGCGAGTCGGGCCACCCGTCGTAGCGGTCGAGCGTAGCGTTGGACGGGCGGTGCAGCTCGTACCGGCCGCCCGGCCAGCGGTTGGCGTAGTCCCAGGAGCGCAGGCTGTCCGCCGTCTCGCCGGCCTGCCCGCGCCGCTCGGCCCGGAGCGAGTCCTGCCGCGCCCGTCGGAGGGCACGGAGAGAATCGCGCGTCAGCCCGGCGGTGTCGGGCAGCGCGACGGCGAATTCGATCGGGTGCCCGCCGTTGATCGTGTAGTCGTCGAACGTGGTGGTGGCCTGGAACGGGATCACGACGTCGCTCACGACCGGCAGCCGCACCCGCCCCGCGATCACCTGGCGGTACGGCATCCAGTAGCGGCCTTCCTGCAGCCCGTACTCCAGGTCGGCGTCGATGCTCACGATCCGGTTGGCCAGCGCGTTGAGCCGGCGCGCCTTCGCCGAGTCGGGCCCGCGCGGCCCCTCCTCCGCGCGGACCCACAGCGCCGGTCCCGAGGTAGCGGAAGGTGAATCGGACCACCTCCGCGGTCGCCGAATCGATCCACATCTGCCCCGCGACGAGCGCCGGACCCGTGCGTCTCGGCGTGACCTCCACCCGGAGCAGGCGAAGCGCCCCGCCGCGGGCAGGCGTCACCGTCAGCTCCCCCGTCACGGCGTAGCGGTACCACGCGGGGCCCGAGCTCGCCAGCGGATGCAGCGCGCCCGTCGCCGGGAAGTCGTTGCTGAAGATCCGCACCGAGTCGTCCACGCCGCGCGGGACGAACCACGGCCGGTCCCACACGCTCGAGAGCTGGAGCGTCCGGCTCCGGGTCTGGAAGCGCCGTCCGATCACGTCCACCCGGAGGTCGTTCGGCTGCTGCCACTGCACGTCGCGCCACCTGCTCCTCGACCGCGGACGCGGGCACCTTGGACCAGACCCGCCGGCCGACCCCGACCGAGAGCCGGTAGCGGATCGTCGCCTGATAGTCGCGCACCAGCGAGTCGCTCGCCCGCCGGCGGGCCATGGCCCGCTCGACGAGCTGCTGGACGGCTGGGCTCGAGTAGGGTGGGGTAGTGTCGGGTGGGGGAGACTGGAGGGGGGCGGCGATCGAACAGCAGGACTAGGAGGTTTGCGCCCATTTGCTCCGGCCGTCTCGGTGTAGCCCGTACGCCTTGAGACGGCGCCAGAGGGTGGTCCGGCTGATGCCCAGGTGCTTGGCCGTCTCCGCGAGCTTCCAGTTGTTCGCGTCGAGTGTCTTGACGATAGCCTCTTTTTCCCGGGCCGCCAACGTGGTCGGGCCCTCGACACCCGGGATGAACATGGCCTCGCCGAGCTCGAGCGAGCCCACGCGGAGCGGGCGGAGCCGCCCGCCGAGCGCCGCGAGCCGCGGCATCAGGTCGGGGGCGTGCTCCGAGAGATCCATGCCGACGAGCGCCTCACGCGCCTGCTGATTGGCATAGAGCAGACGGCCCTCGACGTCGAACACGATGACCCCTTCGCTGAACCCGTCGAGCAGGGCCTTGGCGAGGGGGGAGAACACGGACGGCAGCGATCCGAGTGGAAGCGCGTCTGGCATGATAGTAAGGATACGGAACCCAGAAGTCGGGAGTTTCAAAGATGGACGTCGATCTCCGGATCGCCATCCCGAGGCAACCACCTGTGCCGCAAGAACATCAGTCGTTGATTCGCGGAATCATACGGCCGACCCGCATCCGAAGAATCGACGCCTGGCCGCATTCTCCAAGACGTGCGGCGGCCCTCTGGGTGCACAATGGAGCGTCGTCCGACCTGCGCCGAGGCGCCCCGGGAGCGCTCAGCGGCCGCGACCCGAGCGGTGCCGCGGATCCGCTCCGCGGGGCCCTCGCGAGCCGCGGGGCCCGCCCCGCCCTCGCGGACCACTCCGCCCGTGCGGCCCGCTCCGGCCGCGGTGCGAGCGGTCACCATCGTCGTCGTGGCGATTCGAGCGGGGTGCGCGGCTGAGCGCCGCGTGCAGCTCCTCGACCGTGTCGGCCAGGATCGGCTCGTGGCGGCCCCGCAGCACGGCAAAGCGGAGCGGCCGGTCGATGCGGCGGAAGGTCACCCGTCCGGATCCGCCTGGCCTGCCCCTCGCGCAGCCGGACGCGGGCCACGCCGGCCCCGTCGGCCAGCTCGTAGTCGAGCGGGACGGCGTCGCCGCGCACGCGCACCATCGCGGGAAGCGCGTCGAGCCGCTCGCGTGTGGCTTCGTCCACCAGCGGCAGCGGGTCGAGGGCCAGGCGGGTGTGCAGGAAGTCGTCCCACGAGTCCACCGTCTCGAGCTGCGCGCGGATGAGGCGGCGCACCGCCCCGGGCGAGATCCCGGTCAGCGCGCCGCCGGAGCGCCGCCACAGCTCGTCGAGCACCGCGAGCGCGCGCTTGATCCGCCCCTGATCAGGATGGGTGGTCTCGCCCGCGATCAGCGCGTCGGTCAGGACGTCGCGCGCGGCCGGGCGGAGCGGCTCGGGGATCGTGCCGCGGATCGGCTCGACCTCGGTATCGAGATCGAAGCCGAAGTAGGACCGCCGCCGCTCCACCGCCAGGCCCTGGTGCTTGCGCGGCCCCGAGATGACCACTCGCGGCGGGCCGAGCCCCGCGTGCTCGCGGACGAGATCGTAGGACAGGGTCGTGCCCTCGATCGACGCCCGCGGCACGCCGAACCGGTCGGCGAAGAATCGCAGCGCTCCGGCCACCGCGCCCCAGCTCCCCGCCACCGAGGTCTTCGAGACCCGCGCCTCCTGGCCGTCCGCGGTGTGCTCGTCGATGACGAGGTCGAACGGCATGAACCGCGCGAGCAGCTCCGCCCATGCCCTCCGGATGTCCTTCGAGGCGTAGGGAAGCTGCTTCGGCAGCGGCAGCTCGAGCGAGCGGTACACCGAGGCCAGGCCGAGCGCCGTGTCCTCGATCGCCTTGATGAGCACGCCCCGGCGCTCCGCCCACTCGGCGAGGCCTTCGTCGAACAGGTGCCGCGGCAGGCCGTACACCTCCCCCACGCTTCCGTGCTGATTCACCGCTTCGGCGTAGAGGTTGTAGGCCGTGAGGTGGTCGCTGCCGTTCACGACGACGCCGTGCAGATCGCGCTCCTCGCGGGTCATCCGGTGCAGCGAGTCGATGTTGGCGCACACGGCGACGATCGGCAGCAGCTCGACGTCGGCGTGCACCAGGAGCTCGCCCCAGGGCCGCTCGACCGGCATGGCCTCGACCTCGCGGCCGTAACTGGTGAGGCGTGCCCGTCCTCCACCAGGCCGCGGCTCGTGAGCAGCTCCAGCGCGCGCCGGTAGGCGGTCCGGTCGAGCGCCACGGGCAGGTCCAGGTCCCGCGCGTCCACGCCCAGCGCGGCGCAGGTGATCGCCACCCGCTCGGCGTCGCCGGCGAGCTGGAACTCGGGCGGCGTGGGCCGGAGCTGCTCGAAGACCAGGTCGCGGTCGCTCAGGATGACGACCTCGCCGTTCGGCACCCGCCCGTGCACCCGGCCGGCCATCTGCAGGATCTCGTTGGCGCCGAGATAGAGCCGGTGCAGCACGTTCCGCCCGCGCTCGACCACGTTGCCGTAGCGTGCGTCGTAGATCACGACCGTGTCGAGGCCGCGCACGTTGAGCGCCGACTGGCCGGCCGCGGTCATGGCCAGCAGGAACGGGCGCTCCACCTCGCCTTCGAGAAACGGGCGGATCACGCGGATCGGCTCGCCGCCGTGGTAGAACGCCGTGGAGAGGCGCTTCCACTGCTCGCCCAGCTCCGAGCCCAGGCGCTCCACCTCGGCGCGGGTGGGCAGGAACACGGCCACCCCGCGCTTCTCCTTGATGAGGTGGCGGATGTAGCGCTCGTTCAGGAACTCGTCGGGCTTCTGCGGCAGGACCTGCACCTTCGCCTTGAGCCGGGGATCGAAGGCGATGGTCGCCAGCACATCCGCGCTGTCGAGGTAGCGGGCGTAGAACGCGGGGTCCACCGTGGCACTGAGCCAGATGAACCGGCAGCCGGCGCGCTTCCCCAGCGCCAGGCACAGCTCGAGCTCGGCGGAGGTCTGGTGGATCTCGTCGACGATGACCGTGTCGCGCGCGGTGATCAGGTCGTCGGTGAACCAGCGCCGCGCGATGCCGGTGGTGACGATGACGACGTTCCACGACGGCGTGTCCGGCGTCGCCTCGCGCTCCCGGTTGACCACGCCCACCGTGAGCGGCGCCGCCAGGATCGACTCGGCGATCGGCCGGATCGCCAGGGTCTTGCCGGTCCCGGTGCCGGCCACGATCCCGAAGCCCTTGCCCGACGCGGCGAGCGTGCGGATCTCCTCGCCGTGCTCCCGTTCCAGCAGCGTGTCCAGGTGCAGGCCGAGCGCCAGCTCGATGGTCTCGCAGGCGGCGCGTGTCGGGGCGATGACGATGATGCGCCCGGTGGGATGGGGGGCGTGGCGGTAGGCGTCGGGATCGGGAGGAAGGTGGTGGTCGCGCGCGGGGTGCATGAGGGAATGAAGGCCGGGCGGGGACCGAATGCAAACACGACACAGCGATCCCCGCCGGGGGCGGGGATCGCTGGACCTGCTACCGACCTGGATCTGGGCGATCAGGCGCCGGAAGGCGCGCGGTCAGGTCAGTCGTCCCAGTGTCGATCGTCATGGCGGTCGTGGTCGTGGCGACGGTCGCGGTCGTCATCCCACTCGCGATACAGCCGCCCGTTCCGCTCGTACACCACCACCTCGCGCATCTCCGGCCAGCCGCGCACGTACCGGTCGTAATAGCGCCCGTCCCGGTAGTAGACGACGACCTGCCGATACCCCTGCTGCCGCCAGGAGCGAGCGAAACCACGATTCCGATGCGCCAGGCGCTCGACCACGACCACCCGCGGCACCACGCGCTCGACCACGATCACGCGCGCCGGCGCCCGATACACCACCGGCCGGCGATAGGTGGAATAGCCGTGACCGATGACGACATGCCCCGCGACTGGACCGCTGCGCAGCACCACGTCGGCCGCGACCTGCTGAGCCTGCAGCGGCACCGTGAGCGTGAGAGCGGTCAGCAACGACCCCGCGATGATGCTGGTCTTCATATGGCCTCGACTGGAAACGGGAAACCTGCAGCCCGTCAAAGTGCGAGGGTCGTGCCAGCGCGTAACTCGTTGCGGGGCTTGCGGCCGTGCGTGAGGTGCCGGGATGGTCCGTCCTCCGGCACAGACGCGGAGGCCGGCCGGGTTACCGGGGCGGGGACGTGTCCTCCGACCGCGCCGGCGCGTCGGCCTGCTGCTGATCCACCCACTCGCACACGATGCGAAACGCGGTTTCCCGGTCGAGCGCGAAGGCCTGCATGAGATAGGGAATTGCCCCGTACATGTTGCTCCGGCCTCCGGCGCTCAGGCGGCGCAGGAAGCGGTGAAAGCGATTGGGGCGGGGGCCGGCGACTCTGGCGGACCGGACCGGCCTGGCGCGGCGGCGCGCTGGTGATTTCGATGTTAACCGTTTGCTCATGAATGACTTATGGCATCGATGATGGATACCGAATATAAGCCGAAGCCAGCGCGATCGCAACCGCCACGACGCCGGACTGCCGAGGTGGCCGACTCCTTGACAGGTATATAGGGCGCGTCCATACTAGTGGCCTCTGCGCACGGCTTGTGTCGCCAAGTTCGGGCTACCCGCTTCGGCGGGATTGCGTGGCCTCTCTCCTCCACGTCGCTCCAGTGCCGGCTCACTCTTCGCCCAGGTCGAGCTGCGAATGTTTCGGCAAATCCTCTCGCTCTTCACCAAATCGCACACGGAGGCAGGTATGGCCGCGGATTTCTCAATCGGTGAATCGCTCGTCGGCGACGGCAACGAGATCGCGCATATCGATCTGATCATCGGGTCGAAGACCGGACCGGCCGGTGCCGCCTTCACGCAGGCGCTCTCCAACAACACAGACGGCTTCACCACGCTGCTCGCCGTCGTGACGCCCGAACCTCCCCTGCAAGCCCGACACGCTGCTCTTCAACAAGGTCACCATCAAGGGCGCCAAGCAGGCCGTGCAGATGTTCGGCCCGGCGCAGGCCGCCGTGGCCCGCGCGGTCATGGACTCGGTGAGCGAGGGCGTCATCTCCAAGGCGCAGGCCAACGATCTCTGCATCCTGGTGGGCGTGTTCATCCACTGGCAGGCCGAGGACGACAAGAAGATCTATCAGTTCAACTACACGGCGGTGAAGGAGTCGATCGCCCGCGCGCTCAAGGGCACGCCGACCGTCGACGAGGTGCTGTCCAAGTACAAGGCCGCGCGGCATCCGTTCGCCAGCGGCGCCGAGGGCTGATCGTACAGTCCCGCGGTTCCGGTGTCTCCAGGAGGGGCGGCCCGTGGTCGGGGCGCCCCTCCTATTTTTCGATGACGTGCGGTCCTCTCATCAGGGGAGATGGCTTCGGCAATGCGTAAGCTCCTGCTCCAGCTCGACAGTTCCCGGCTGCCCAGCGTGTTCGACCAGGTCGTCGCCTACGACGCCGGCGCGGACGACATCATGAGCTACGGAGGGATCACCGAGGGTGACGTTCGCGATCTCATCCACGGCTGCATCTTCACCCGCGGCCCCAAGGACCTGAAGAACACCGCCGTCTGGATCGGCGGCAACAACATGTCGGCGGGCGAGCAGCTCCTCGCGATGGCGCAGGACGCGCTCTTCGCGCCGTTACTCGGTCTCCATCATGCTCGATTCCAACGGGTCGAACACCACCGCGGTGGCCGCCGTCGTGAAGATCGAGGAGACGCTGGGCGACCTCCGGGGCAAGAAGGTCGTCATCCTGGCGGGCACCGGGCCGGTCGGGCAGCGCGCGGCGGGCCTGCTGGCCAAGGACGGCGCGCACGTCACCATCACCTCGCGCAAGCCCGAGCAGGGCGACAAGGCGCGCCAGTTCATCGGCGCCCGATTCGACGTCGAGGTCGAGGCGGTCGCGCTCGCCGACCCCTCCAGGCTGCCCCAGGTGCTGGACGGCGCGGAGATCCTGCTCAACTCCGGCCCCGCCGGGGTGCAGATGGTGCCCCGCTCGGCGTGGACCGCGGTGAAGTCGCTCAAGATGGCCGTGGACCTGAACGCCGTGCCGCCGCTCGGCATCGAGGGCGTCGACGTCAACGATGCCGGCGAGCAGCGCGAGGGCGTCGTGGTCTACGGCGCGTTCGGCGTGGGCAACTTCAAGACGAAGCTGCACAAGGCCTGCGTCGCCAAGCTGTTCACGCGGAACGACCTGGTGCTCGACGCCGAGGCGATCGCCGACGTGGCGCGGGGAATGGTGACGGCGAAGAAGGGGTAGCCCGGTGCCGCGCGTCGCGGGGATCGATCCCGGCACGCTCAGCGTCGACGTCTGCGGCCTGGATGACGGCCGGCTCTTCCTCGACGCGACGTGGCCGACGGCCGAGCTGCTCGCGGACCCGCGACCGCTGCTGGACGCGTTGCTGGGCGCGGGACCGATCGACCTGGTGGTGGGTCCGTCGGGGTACGGCCTGCCGCTCCGCCCGGCCCGTGACGTCAGCGACGAGGAGCTTCGGCTCGCGTTCCTGGCGCCGCCCGGCGAGACCGGCGGCATCGGCGGGCTGCGGTCGCTCGCGCGCCACCTCGACGCGGCGGGCGTGCCGCTCTGGTTCACGCCCGGCGTGATCCATCTCGACACGGTGCCGCGCCATCGGAAGCTCAACCGGGTCGACCTGGGCACCGCCGACAAGGTCTGCGCCGCGGCGCTGGCGATCGCGGACCAGGGCGGCCGCCGCGAGCGGGAGCCGGCCGATGTGTCGCTCGTGCTGCTCGAGCTGGGCGGCGCCTTCACCGCGGGGATCGCGGTCGAGCGCGGCCAGATCGTCGACGGCCTCGGCGGAAGCAGCGGACCGATCGGCTGGCGCGCCGCCGGGGCGCTCGACGGCGAGGTGGCGTTCCTGGCCGGCGCGGTGACCAAGGCGATGCTGTTCACCGGGGGCGTCGACAGCGTGATCGGGCACGACCCGGCGCTCGCCGATGTGGCGCGCGAGGCCTACATCGAAGGCGCCGCCCGGGCGGCGCGCCAGCTCCGAAGCGCGGCGCCCGGTGCCGACGAGATTGTCCTTTCCGGCCGGATGACCTCGGAGCCCGCGGTGCGCGACGCGCTGCTGGCCGCGCTCGCCGAGCTCGGCGAGGTCCGGATGCTGACGGGCTTCGCCTCGCGCGCCAAGCAGGGCGCCCAGGGCGCGGCGCTGGTGGCGGACGGCCTGGCCGGTGGCACGCGTCGGGATCTGGTGGATCGGCTCAGGATTCGGGAGGCGACGGGAACGGTGCTGGACCATCTGCACGTCATCACACCCGCGGCCGCGCGCCGCCGGCTCGGTCTGCGCGATGGCTGAGCGGCGGCCGCACGTGCTCATCGCCGGCGTGTCGACCCGGGCGCTCGCGGTCTCCGCCGCCCGCGCGGGCTACCGCGTCACGGCGGTGGACGCGTTCGGCGACGCGGATCTTCGCGAGGTGGCCGAGGTGCTCCCGCTCCGCCCGGACGGTGCCGCGCGGTACACGCCGGCGGCCGCGGCGGCCGCGGCCCGGGCGGTGGCGGCCGACGCGGTCGCGTATACGTCCAACTTCGAGAACTATCCGGAGGCCGTTTCCGCGCTGGCCCGCGGGCGGCGGCTCCTCGGCAACCCGCCGGCCGTCCTCACGCGGGTCCGGAATCCCATCGCCCTCATGCGCGTGCTGCGGCAACGGGGCTTTGCGGTCCCGGCGACCCGCGCGAGCGCGCCACCGGCCGCGCTCGAGCCGCGAACGCTGGCTGCTGAAGCCGCGGCGCTCGGGAGGCGGCCACGGTACCACGCCGTGGAGGAGCGGGCGGCCGGTCTCGCGCCGGGCCTACGTCCAGGAGCGGATCCGCGGCGCGACCGGATCGATCGTCTTCGCGGCGGACGGGCGGCGCGCCGTCGCCGCTCGGACTCTCGCGGCAGCTCGTGGGCGAGCGGAGCTTCGGCGCGCACGGCTTCCGGTACTGTGGCAGCCTGCTCGCGTCCGAGCGGGCGCCGGTCTTCCCGCGCCAGGCGGAGCTGCTGGTCCGTGCGACGGCGCTGGCGGACGCGGTGACGGAGGCGTTCGGGCTCCGGGGACTCAACGGGCTCGACTTCGTCGCGCGGGACGGCGTGCCGCTGCCGATCGAGGTGAACCCGCGCTACTCCGCCTCCATGGAGCTCGTGGAGCGGGCCACCGGCGTCCTCGCTGTTCGCCATCCACGCCGGCGCCTGCGAGGGTCGCCTGCCGCGAGCCCGCGCGCCTCCCGGTGCGCGTGCACGGCAAGGCGATCGTCTATGCCCGCCGAGACGTCGTCGTGAGCGATCCGCTCGCCTGGCGCGTGCCGGCCATCGCCGATGTCCCGCACCCCGGCGAGCGGATCGGCCGCGGGCATCCGATCTGTACCCTGCTCGCCGACGGCCCCGATGCCGAGCGCTGCCTCCGTGCGCTCGTCGCCGGGGCGGCGGCGATCTACCGCGCGGTCGAGCCGCGCGCGCGGGGGGCCGCGTGAGCCCGCGAGCCGCGCGTCGTCCGTGACCTGCCTCGGCTGCGGCTGCGCCTGCGACGATCTCACCGTCCAGGTCGCCGACGGCCGCATCACGGATATCAGCCCGCCCTGCCCGGTGGGACGCGCCTGGTTCGGGGATGGCCGCGTGCCCGGGCGCATTCTCCGCGGCGGCGCCGAGGCCTCCCTCGAGGCCGCGCTCGCCGATGCCGCCGAGACGCTGGCCGGCGCCCAGGGCGGCGCGCTCGTGCTGCTCGCGCCGGACCTGAGCACGCAGGGGCAGCGCGCGGCGCTGGCCGTGGCCGACCTGCTCCGCGCCACCGTCGACACCGCCACCTCCGAGCCCGCGGCGGCCGGCCTCCTCGCAGCGCAGCGGCGCGGCCGGGCCGCGGCCACCCTGGGCGAGGTGCGGAACCGTGCGGACGTGCTGCTCTTCTGGGGCGTCGATCCGGCCCCGCGATATCCCCGCTTCCTGTCGCGCTACGCGCTCGACCCAGTGGGCACGCACGTGCCGGGCGGCCGGGCCGGGCGGACGGTGATCTCGGTGAGCATCGGGCGGGACCGCGGACCGGCGGGGCGGAGTCCGAGCTCGCGCTCGCGCCGGACCAGGAGATCGCCGCGCTGTCGGTCATGCGGGCGGTCGCGCTCGGCAATGCGCTCGGGGAGCTGCCGCCCGCGCTCCAGGCCGCCGCGGAGGCGGCCACCCGGCTCATGACAGCGGCCTACGCGGTGCTGGTGCACGACGGCGAGCCGGGCGAGGAGCCAGGGCGCGACGCGTACCGCGCCGAAGGGCTCATCGCTCTGACGCAGGCGCTCAACGGGCGGACCCGCGCGGCGCTCAGTACGCTCAGGGCCGGCGGGAATCGCTCCGGCGCGGAGGCGGCGCTCACCTGGCAGACAGGCTATCCCATGGCGGTGAGCTATCGTGCCGGCTACCCGCGGTACACTGCCGGCCAGCCGAGGCCTCGCCGAGCTGGCGCGCGGGCGGCGCGGGAGCGGTCCTGGTCGCGGGCTCGGCGGCGGCGCTCGCGGACGCGCTGGCAGGAGCCGGCTCGCGGTCGCCGGTGATCGCGATCGGCCCGCGGGCGAGCGAAGCGCCATTCCCCGTTCGGGTCGCGATCGACACCGGCGTTGCCGGCATTCACGAGGGGGGCACGGCGTACCGCATGGACGAGGTGCCGCTGCCGCTGCGTCCGCCGCTCGCGGGCGCGCGCTCGGCGGCGGACACGCTGGCCGCGCTGCTCGGCGCGATTCGCGCACGTCGCACCGGGAGGACGGCATGAGCGCCCCGGAGCGGCTCCGGATCACGGGCGGCACCGTCCACGACCCGGCCAACGGAGTCGACGGCGAGGTCCGCGACATCTGCGTCGAGGGCGGTCGCATCGTTGAGCGCCTGCCCGGCGGCGCGCCGACGCTCGACGCGCGCGGCATGGTCGTCATGGCCGGCGGGGTGGACATCCACGCGCACTTCGCCAGCTCGAGCTGCAACCACGCGCGCCGCTGATTCCCGATGAGCATGCGGCTGATCCGGCGCCGGCGCCCCAGCTCCCGGACGACGAGCAACCCGCGCGGTCGGGGACCGGCGGCTCGGTCCCGAGCACGTTCACCACCGGCTATCGCTACGCGGGGCTCGGGTACACGACCGCCTTCGACGCGGCCGTCGCCCCGCTCATGGCCCGGCACAGCCACAGCGAGCTCGACGACACGCCGTGCGTCGACGGCGGCATCTTCGTGCTGATGGGGAACGACGAATACCTGCTCCGCCAGATCGAGGCCGGCGAGCGCGACCGCGCGCGCGACTATGCCGCCTGGCTGCTGCAGTCGACCGGCGCCTACGCGGTGAAGATCGTGAATCCGGGCGGGGTCGAGGCGTGGAAGACGGGTCAGCGGAACGTGACCGGGCTCGACGACTCGGTCGGCGGCCGGCGAGTGACGCCGCGCGCGATTCTCGAGACTCTGGCCGACGCGGTGAACGCGCTCCGCCTGCCGCACCCGATCCACATCCACTGCAACAACCTGGGGACCGCGGGCAACTACACCACGACGCTCGCGAGCATGGAGGCACTGGCCGGCCGCCGCGCCCACTTCACCCACCTGCAGTTCCATTGCTACGGGGGCGGCAGCGGCCAGCCATGGAGCTCGGCCGCGGCCAAGGTGATCGAGTACGTCAACGCCCACCCCGAGGTGAGCACCGACGTGGGCCAGGTGATGTTCGGCCCGGCGATGACGATCACCGCCGATGCCCCGGTCGAGTACCTGCTCCACAAGAGCAGCGGCCGCCGGTGGACCAACATCGACATCGAGCTGGAGACCGGCTGCGGCATCGTCCCGCTGACGTACAAGGACAAGGCCGCGGTGAGCTCGCTCCAATGGGCGGTGGGGCTCGAGCTGTTTCTGCTGAGCGCCGATCCGTGGCGGGTCGTGCTCTCGACCGATCATCCCAACGGCGGCTCGTTCCTCTCGTATCCCGCGCTGATCCAGCTCCTCATGGACCGCACCGTGCGGGACGACCAGCTCAAGCGGGTCAATCCCAAGCTCCTGGCCGGGAGCGCACTGGCCGACGGGATCGCGCGGGAGTACACGCTGAACGAGATCGCGATCATCACCCGCGCCGGGCCCGCCCGCCTGCTCGGGCTCCGGCACAAGGGGCACCTCGGCGCCGGGGCCGACGCGGACCTCACGATCTACAGCCGCGATCCCGACCTGGCGAAGATGTTCTCGACGCCGCGCTACGTCATCAAGGACGGCGTGCTGATCGTGGAGGAGGGCCAGCTCCGGCGCGCGCCGGCCGGCCGCCGGCTGCGAGTGGCGCCGGGATACGATGACGCGGTGCTGGCGGACGTGCGGCGGCATTTCGACGCCTATTCCTCGGTGTCGTTCGACAACTATCCCGTGCAGGCGCTGCCGGGCGAGCCGGTGGCGCTGGGATGAGGGCGCGATGAACATCCGCGGCGTCTTCATCGAGGAGACCTTCGCCGAAGCGTTCACGATGCGCGTGGCCCGGCTCATCGTGACGGGGCGCAGCATGCGCTGGGCGCGCGAAGCGGCGCTCAAGCTCACCGGCTTCGCCACGTCGGTCATCGGATGCAAGTGCGAAGCGGGGATCGAGCGCGAGCTGGCCGAGACGGAGACGCCGGACGGCCGCCCGGGCATCAGCATTCTCTTCATGGTCATGAGCAAGGACGACATGGGGAAGCGGCTGATCGAACGGGTCGGCCAGACGGTGCTCACCTGCCCGACCACGGCGTGCTATGACGGACTGCCGGCGGCGCCGGACCGGGTGGGCGTGGGCTCGGCGCTTCGGTTCTTCGGCGACGGCTTTCAGGCGAGCAAGCTGATCGGGGGCGAGCGGTTCTGGCGGATCCCGGTCATGGAGGGCGAGTTCCTGGTGCAGGAGAAGTTCGGCATGGTGAAGGGCGTGGGCGGCGGCAACTTCCTGATCCTGGCCCGGAGCGCCGACGCGGCGCTGGCGGCGGCCGAAGCGGCGGCGGATGCGATCGCGGGCCACCCCGGCGTCATCCTGCCGTTTCCCGGGGGCGTGGTCCGGAGCGGGAGCAAGGTGGGATCGCGCCGCATCAAGAGCATGATCGCCTCGACCAACGACGCCTACTGTCCCACGCTCCGCGCGGTGACGACCTCGGCCCTGCCCGATACCGTGAACTCCGTGCTCGAGCTGGTCATCAACGGCACCGACGCCGACGCGATCGCGAGCGCCATGCGCGTCGGCATCGACGCCGCCTGCCGGGACGGCGTGGTGTCGATCTCGGCGGGGAACTATGGCGGCAAGCTCGGCCCCCACCACTTTCACCTGCGGAAGATCATGGCGGGGCCGGCGGCATGAGCGGTCTCGTCGCCCGGGTGACTGCCCCGGCGGAGCCCGCCGATTTCTCGGCGGTGCTCGCGGGTGCCTGGACGGCGCTCGCGCCGGCCGAGCTGGCCCGGCGTCCCGTTGTCGTAGCCGGCCGGGGCGAGCTGCCGCTCGGCGACGTGTGCGAGGTCACCGGCACGCCCGACGGCACCATACGCTTCACCGGCGACCTCAGCCGGGTCACCCGGCTCGGCGCCGGCCTCACCGAAGGCGCGGTGCTGGTGGACGGCAACGTGGGCGACGAGGTCGGGCTCGGCATGGCGGGCGGCAGCATCGAGGTCCGGGGCGATGCGGGCGCGCGGGCCGGCGGCGCGGCGCCCGAGGCTCGCCGCGGCATGACGGGTGGCGAGCTCGTGGTGCACGGCTCGGCGGGCGAGAGCGCGGGCGCCCTGATGCGGCGCGGCCTCCTGGCCGTTGGCGGCCGCGTGGGCCACCACGCGGGTGCCGGGATGATCGCGGGCACTGTCATCGCCTTCGGGGATGTCGGCGCGGCCGCCGGGCTCTGGTCGAAGCGCGGATCGATCGTGGCGCTCGCCGGGGTCACGATCCCATCGACCTACCGCTACGCCTGCACCTACCAGCCCATCCATCTCCGTCTCACGCTCACCCGGCTCCGGTCGCGGTACGGCCTGCCGGTCGGGGAGCATCACCTGTCCGGCGACTATCGCCGCTACAGCGGCGACCTCGCCGATCTCGGCAAGGGAGAGATTCTCGTATGGACGCGGTCATGACGGCACCACTACGAATGAACGAGCTCGCCACCGAGATCGCGGACGAGCTGGGCGAACACGCGCCGCTGTTCCGGGTCGTGAGCCACACGCTGGCCAGCGGCGCGCGGGTGATCGACGCCGGCGTCGAGACGGACGGCGGCTACGATGCGGGGCTCGCCCTGGCGGAGATCTGCATGGGCGGGCTGGGCCACGTGAGCTACACGCCGCTCCAGATCGGCGCCGAGGCGTGGCCGGGGGTCACGGTGTGGACCGACCATCCCGCCGTCGCGTGCATGGCGTCCCAGTACGCGGGATGGGCCATCTCGGTCGAGAAGTTCTTCGCGATGGGCTCGGGCCCGCTCCGGGCGCACGCCCGGGTGGAGCGCGAGCTGTACGAGAAGCTCGGGTACGAGGAGGAGGCCGCGCACGGCGTGCTGGTGCTCGAGGGGCGGAAGCTGCCCGACGAGGCCGTGGCGGCGTGGGTGGCCCAGAAGGCCCGGCTGCAGCCCTCGCAGCTCACGTTCGTCGTGGCGCCCACGGCCAGCCTCGCGGGAGGCGTTCAGATCGCCGCCCGCATCCTGGAGACCGGCCTCCACAAGATGGAGACGCTGGGGTTCGACGTGCGCCGGATCGTGAGCGGCATGGGTACCGCGCCGATTCCGCCGGTGGCCAAGAACGACCTGCGGGCCATCGGCCGCACCAACGACTGCATCCTGTACGGCGGACAGGCGCGCTACACCGTCCGGGCCGGTGACACCGAGCTGGCCGAGCTTGCGGCCAAGCTTCCGGCCTCGGCATCGAGCGACTACGGCAAGCCGTTCTACGAGATCTTCCAGCGCTACGAGGGCGACTTCTACAAGATCGATCCGCTGCTCTTCAGCCCGGGCGAAGTCTGGCTGACGAGCACGGAGACCGGACGCACGTTTCACGCGGGGCACCTGAACCCCGAAGTGCTGGCCGCGTCCTGCTACCCGAGCTGACGGTTCCTCCACCCCGATCCAGGAGCGAGCATGCGACGGTTCCCGAGCTGGCTGGTCCCTACCCTCCTCGTCATCGCGGCGTGCAGCAAGCCGGCGGACAAGGCCGCCGAGGCGCCGCCCGCCGACACCGCGATGGCCGCGGCCCCCGCGCCGGCCGGCCCGCAGGCGATCGTGACGGTGATCTACAATCCGCCGAAGGACCCGAAGGCGTTCGAGAAGTACTACAGCGAGATCCACGTTCCGCTGGTGCAGGCCAAGCAGCAGGAGGTCGGGTTCACCAAGGCGGAGCTGACCAAGTTCGTCAGCACCCTCGACGGCAAGAAGCCCACGTTCTACCGCCAGGCCGAGCTGTACTTCAACTCGCTGGATGACGCGAAGAAGGGCATGGCCACGCCGGGCTTCAAGGCGATCGGCGACGACCTGGCCAAGTTCGCGACCGGCGGGTTGCTCGGGATGGTGGCCGTGGAGACCGGCGACAAGAGCGAAGCGGCCTGCCCGGCCCTCGTCACCGTCATCTACAACACGCCCAAGGACGGCGCCGCCTTCGAGTCGTACTACTCGGCCACCCACGTGCCGCTCGTGGGCGCGGGCCAGTCCGAGATCGGATTCACCCGGGCGGACCTGACCAAGTTCGACTCGAACCTCGACGGATCGGCGCCGGCCAAGTACCGCCAGGCCGAGCTCTGCTTCAACTCGATGGACGAGCTCAAGAAGGGCACCGGGACGGCCGCGTTCAAGAAGGTGGCCGATGACCTTCCGAAATTCGCCACCGGCGGCCTCACGGCCCTCATCGGCGAGCAGAAGTAGCCTGCACCTCGTCGTCCTCGCCGCCCGCGAGGGCTGGCACACCCGGGAGCTGACCCGCGCGCTCGAGGCGCGCGGGCACACCGGGGCAATCGTTCCCTACGAAGGGCTGGTGGCCTCGATCGGCCGGCGGTCCGGGCTCCGGAGCCGCGCGGCCGATCTCGACCGCGCGGACGCGGTGCTCGCCCGCATCATCCCGTCGGGCTCGCTCGAGCAGATCATCTACCGCGTGGACGCGCTGCATCGCCTCGAGGATCGGGGCGTCCGCGTGATGAACTCCCCGCGCGCCATCGAGCGCACGGTCGACAAGTTCTGGACCTCGGCGCTGCTCGAGCAGTGCGGCCTGCCGACGCCCGATACGATCGTCTGCGAGACGCCCGAGGAGGCCGTCGCCGCGTTCCGCGAGCTGGGCGACGTCATCGTGAAGCCGCTGTTCGGCTCGATGGGCCTCGGCATGGTCCGCGTGAGCGACGAGGAGATGGCGTTCCGGGTCTTCAAGACCATCGAGCAGATCCGCGGGGTGTACTACCTGCAGCGGGCCATCGAGCACGAAGGCCGGGACATCCGGGCGTTCGTGGTCGGCGGGCGGGTGCTGGCGGCGATCGAGCGCCGCTCCGACGGCTGGCGCACCAACCTCTCGCGGGGCGGCACGGCGCGGCCGGTGGAGCTGTCCGAGGCCTGGGCCGGGCTGGCGGTGCGCGCCGCCGCCGCGGTCGGCGCCGAGTACGCCGGCGTCGATCTGCTGCCGGCGCGGGACGGCGCCGTCTACGTCCTCGAGGTGAACGGCATCCCCGGGTGGCAGGGGCTGCAGGAGGCCACCGGTGTCGACGTGGCCGGTGCGATCGTCGACCAGCTGGTCCACCGCCTGCGGTGAGGAGCCCGGAGGAGGTGGCCGCCGCGGGCCAGCTGGCCTGCCTGCTGGAGGTCAGCGCGCCCGAAGCCGGGCAACGTCTCCCCCGGGCAGCACTTCCACGACACACGGTACGAGGACTTCCTGGCCAGCGCCGTGGCCATCGGTCCCGCCCTGGCGGCCGCCGGCGATCGGACGCTCGGCGCCACCATCCTCGCGGCTGTGGATGCCACCGCCCGCTGGACGCGGTCCAACACCAACCTCGGGATCATCCTGCTGCTGGCGCCGCTCGCGCGGGCGGCGCTCCGGGGTGGCGGCTCGCTCAGGGACGGCGTGCGCGAGGTGCTGGCCGCGACCACCGTCGCCGACGCCGCGGAGGTCTACACGGCCATCCGCCGCGCGCGGCCGGGCGGGCTCGGTGCCGCCGCGGCGGAAGATGTGGCCGCCGCGCCGACCGTGACGCTGCGCGAGGCGATGGCGCTGGCCGCCGAGCGCGACAGCGTGGCCCGGGAGTACGCCACGGGCTTCGACATCACCTTCGGGATCGGCGCGCCGGCGCTCCGGGCGGCCCGGAGCTCGGGACTCGACTGGAGCGACGCGGTGGTCGAGACCTACCTCCGGCTGCTGGCGACGGTGCCGGACACCCACATCGCCAGGAAGCTCGGACCGGCGGTGGCAGAAGCGGTCTCCCGGCGGGCGCGGGAGGTGGAGCAGGCGGGCGGCGTACGCACCGAGGACGGCCGGCGCGCGCTCGCGGCCTTCGACGCGGAGCTTCGCGGCCCGACCAACAGCCACAATCCGGGGACGACGGCGGACCTGACGTGTGCCGCGTTGTTCGTTGTTATACTAGAGCAGAGCCGAAACCGCTGAGGAGACCGTCGTGCAGAGTCGTTTTCGCGTGCAGGTCAGCAAGGACTACCTGGTCTTCGCCTCGGCCCACTTCATCACGTTCCGGGGCCACCAGTGCGAGACGCTCCACGGGCACAACTACCGTGTCGGCGTGGCGGTGGAGGGCTCGGTCGACGAGGAGGCCTTCTTCGTCCTGGACTTCAGCATCCTCAAGCAGATCGCGCGCCGGCTGGTGGACGAGATCGACCACAAGGTCCTGCTCCCGGTCCGGAATCCCAAGCTCGCCTTCCACGAGGACGGCGATCGGCTTCGCGTCGATTACTTCGGCCAGCCCACCTACGTCTTCCCGCGGCGCGACTGCGCCCTGCTGGACATCCAGAACAGCACCGCCGAAATGCTGGCGCAGTACATCGGCACCAGGGTCCGGGACGAGCTGAACCGGAGCGGCTACACGCACCTGACGCTGCTGGAGCTCGAGGTCGAAGAGAACTACGGCCAGTCGGCGACTTACCGGGAGACACTCGGCGACTGAGCGCCGACCGGCTCCGCGGCGAGCTCGGCCAGGTCCGCGGCGGTGATCGTGCCGGCGTGAATGGCGCTCGCCACCAGTGCTCCGTCGCACCCCGCATCCCGCATCCGGTCCAGATCTCGGCGGGCCAGCACGCCGCCCCCGGCCAGGAGGCGGAGCTCGGGAAACCTCTTCCGCAGCTCCTCGATCCGTCCGAGATCCGCGCCGCAGCCGGTCCCGACCCGCGCCAGATCCAGCAGCAGCACGCTCGTCACTCCGGCCTCGACGGCCTGCGCCGCGAGGCTCAGCGCGTCGGGCTGCGCGCTCACGGCATCCTGGATCGCCGGGTGGAGGATGGGGCTGCCCTGGCGGAGATCGACGCTGAAGACCACCTGCTCCTCGCCCACGAGCCGGACGATCTCGGCGAGGTCGGTGAACGCGCGCAGCGTCTCGAGGCCGATGACCACCTGGCTCGCGCCGCAGGCCATGACCTCGAGCGTGCTTTCCGGGGTGTGCGCTCCGGCGTCCACCATGATGGCGCCGGCGAACCCGGCCTCGAACTGAGCCAGCTCGCGGAGCATCGTGCGCTGGACCGCCCCGCCCTGGATGGCGTCGAGGTCCGCGATGTAGCAGGCGGTGGCGCCGAGGCGCGTTCGGAACGCGCGGAGCAGCGCCACCGCATCGCCGACCGCGCTCGGCATCAGGGCGGACTCGACGGGCTGGTAGCGCGCCCGATCGCCCGCCTGCGCCCAGACGGCGACGCCGCGCGCGAGATCGAGCACCGGTATGATGTCCATGGCTCCAAGTTACCCGCGGCGGAAGCCCGATGACCAGAGACGCCCGCCCGCCGATCCTCGGCTGGGACATCGGCGGCGTGAACACGAAGGCGGCGAGGATCGACCTCGCCGGCCGGCGCCGCCGGGTCCGGGGCGCCGTCGGTGCGAAGCGCGTCGATGCCCTTCGAGATCCAGCGGGATCCCGAGGCGCTCCCCTCGGTGCTCCGGTCGCTCGCGTCCGAGCTGGGGCACGCCGAGGGGTGGCCGCACGCGGTCACCATGACGGCCGAGCTCTCCCAGGCGTTCCGCACGAAGCGCCAGGGCGTGGCGTTCGTGCTCGGCGCGCTGGCCCGCGCCTTCCCGGCCGATCCACTTCACGTGTACACGGTGGACGGCCGGTTCGTGACGCCCGCCGCGGCCGCCGCCGATCCGCTGGCCGTCGGAGCGTCGAACTGGGTGGCGACGGCCACGCTCGTCGGCCGGTTCGTCCCCGACGGCATCCTGGTCGACATCGGCACGACCTCCACCGACATCATTCCCCTCGAAGGCGGCCGGGTCGCCGCGCGGGGCCGCACCGATCCCGCGCGCCTCCTGAGCCGCGAGCTCGTCTACACCGGCGCGGTCCGGACGCCGGCGGAGGCGCTGCTCCGCGAGGTCCCGCTGTGGGGCGGCTGCGCGGGGGTATCGGCCGAAGGCTTCGCCACCATCGGCGACGCGCACGTGTGGCTCGGGCGGCTCGCACCCGTCGGACTACACGGCACCGACGGCCGACGGCCGTCCGCGCGACGCGCGAGCTCGCCGGCGAGCGGCTGGCGCGCGTCGTCTGCGGCGACCGCGAGATGCTCGACGACGCGGCCATCGACGCCATCGCCATGGCGCTCACCGAGGCGCAGATCGAGCTCGTGGCCGACGGCATCCGCCGGGTCCGCGCGGGCTTCCCTGCCGCGGCGACCGCGGTGGTGACCGGCCTGGGCGATTTCATCGCGGCCGAAGCCGCCCGCCGGGCGGGGCTCGAGGTCGTGGCGCTGGCCGAACGCCTCGGCGCGGCAGCTCGCACCGCCCCTGCCGCGGCGGTGGCGTGGCTGCTGGCCGATGAGCAGGCGATGGCGAGCGGATGAGCGCATCGGGCCGGCTGATCGTGGTGAAGGTGGGGGGCGGGCTCAGCGCCACACCGGGAGCGCTCGAGGCCGTCGGGACGTGCGCTGGCCGAGGCGGGGCGGCGGCACCGCCTGCTGGTCGTGCCGGGCGGCGGGCCGTTCGCCGACGCCGTACGGGCGTTCGACCGGCGCGAGGGCCTCTCGGCGGACGCGGCCCACTGGATGGCCATCCTGGCGATGGATCAGTACGCCTACGTGCTGGTCGAGCGGATCCCGGGGGCCGTGCTGGTGGAGGAGCCCGGCGCGATCGGCGCCGCGCTCGGGCGGGACCGGCGTGGCCGTGCTGGCACCCTCGCGCTGGCTCCGGGCGGCGGACGTCCTGCCGCACGACTGGGCCGCCACGAGCGACAGCGCGGCGGCGTTCGTGGCGGGGGCATTGGATGCGGAGCGGCTGGTGCTGATCAAGCCGGAGAGTGGCGAGAGCGCGGCGGACGTGGTGGATCCGCACTTCGCGCTGGTGTTGCCGGTGGGGCTGCCGTGGTCGACGCTGGGGTGGCGAGGAGGTAGGACGAGCTGGAAAAGCTGCTGGACGGGTAAGCCGCTACGGCGTCATCCTGCTCCGCTCGGGATGACGGCTCCTCTGACGAACTCCCACCTACGCCGTCCGCAGCCGCCGCGCCGGCTTGACGATCTGCGGCTTCTTCGACAGCAGCGGCACAAGCACGTCGGGCAGCACTGGCCGGCTGAACAGGTAGCCCTGCAGCGCGTCGCACCCCTGGCCCTGCAGCACGTCGCGCTGACCCTCCGTCTCGACCCCTTCGCCCACCACCTTGAGCCCCAGCGCGTGCGCCATGGCGATGATCGCCGTCGTGATCGCGGCATCGTCGGGCGAGGTCGTGATCTCCCGGACGAAGGAGCGGTCGATCTTCAGCGTGTCGAGGGGAAGGTGCTTGAGGTAGCTGAACGACGAGTACCCGGTCCCGAAGTCGTCCACCGCGAGGTGGAGGCCCATCGCGCGCAGGGCGTGCAGGGTGTCGGTGTCTTCCTTCTGATGCTTCACCAGCAGGCTCTCGGTCAGCTCCAGCCCGAGAAAGCGCGCCTCGAGGCCGGTGGTCTGAAGGATCCGGCCGACCGTCTCGGGCAGGCTCCGGCGCAGCTGGCGGCTCGACAGGTTCACCACGACCCGGATCGGCGTGAGGCCCGCGTCCTGCCAGGCGCGATTCTGGGCGCAGGCCTGCCGCAGCACCCACTCGCCGAGCGGCACGATGAGGCCGTTCTCCTCGGCCAGCGGAATGAACTCCGACGGGAGCAGCAGTCCCAGCTCCGGATGGCGCCAGCGCACGAGCGCCTCCGCCCCGGTCGGCACGCCGGTCCGGCCGTCGACGATCGGCTGGTAGTGCAGCTCGAACTCCTCCCGCTCCAGCGCCCGGCGGAGTGCGTTCTCGAGCGTGAGCCGCTGCAGCGCGCTCGCGTTCATCGCCCGCGAGTAGGCCTGATAGCTGCTGCCGCCCTGCTCCTTCGCCTTGTACATCGCGGTGTCGGCGTGCATCAGCAGGGTCTCGAGATCTTCGCCGTCGTCGGGATAGATCGCGATGCCGATGCTGGCGTTGACGAAGATCTCCTGGCCGGCGACGCGGATCGGATGCGCCAGGCTGCTCAGGATGCGGCGCGCGAGCTTGGCCGCGTCCTCCGGGTGCGTGAGTCCCGGGATGATGACCGTGAACTCGTCGCCGCCGAGCCGGGCCACGTCCGGCGCCAGCGCGTCCTGCGCCGGCCCCACCTCGTCCTCGCGGTCGCGGCAGGACGCGCGGAGCCGGAGCGCGACCTGCTGGAGCAGCTGGTCGCCCACATCGTGGCCCAGGGTGTCGTTGATGCGGCTGAAATGGTCGAGGTCGATGAAGAACGCCGCCACCAGCTTGCCGGACGTGCGCGCGTGCTCGAGCGCCCGGGCCAGGCGCTCCTTGTAGGAGAGCCGGTTCGGCAGGCCGGTCAGGCTGTCGTAGTAGGCGAGCGACTTCACCTGCTCCAGCATCTGCGCGTTGGCGAGCGCTACCGCCACCTGGTCGGCCAGCCGGCGGAGCTGCAGCCGCTCGTCCGCTCCGGCGCCTTCGCCGCCGCGATCCCCGATGGCCAGGATGCCGACCAGCTGCCGCTGGAAGCGAAGCGGGAGCACCAGGACCGACCGCGCCCCGAGCCGGAGAATCGGGCCCAGGTAGGCCGGGTGCGGGCCGTTCGGAACGTCCACCGCGACCAGATCCGGGCCGTCGAGCAGGTCCTGCACGTCCTCGGAGCGGAGATCGACGCGGGCCGAGTGCCGCGCGTCGTCGCAGTAGTCGTACACCACGCCGCTCAGCGACTTGCCGCCGTCGGGGGCCACCAGCGTGACGCCCACCAGATGGCAGGGAAAGACGTCCCGCGTCCGCGCGAGCAGGGTGTCCACGATCGAGGCGACGTCGGTGGCCGAGAGCACGGCCCGGTCGAGCTCCGCGGCGGTCGACAGCGCCTGGAACTGGCGCCCGAGCTGCACCGCCATCCCGTTGAACGCGGTGGCGAGCTCCTCGAACTCGTCGCGGCTCGTCACCCTGACCCGGCTGCCGAAGTCGCGCTGCGCGATGCGGCTGGTGCCTTCGCGCAGCTCCGCCAGCGGCACGAGGCTCCGCCGGATCTGGGTGCGGCTCAGCACCAGGACGCCGAAGCCCGACAGCAGGACGACCCAGATGAAGGTCTGGGAAAAGTGGGCCACCGGGCCCAGCACCTCATCCTCGGTCTCGCTCAGCGTGAGGGTCCAGGTAGGGCCGGCGAACACCTCGTCGAGCAGGATCGGCCAGGTGGAGGAGACGAACGGGCGGCCGGCGGGAGCCGGAATGGACAGCGGGCGGGGGATCGACCTCGGGCGCGGCCTCGGTGATCGGATCGGCCTGCGAGACGAGCTCGGCCTGCGTAGACCGGAAGAGCACCTTTCCCGAATCATCGGCCACCGTGACCATGGTGGTCGGCGAGGGCATGCTCGATACCAGCGACGCCCACAGGAACTGCTCGCTCACCTGCCCTACGAGGGTGCCGCGGACCTCGCCCCGGCGCTCGACGCGCCGGAGCATGAAGGTGCGCGCCGGCTGTCCGTCGTCACGCAGGTTCACGATCAGGGGAAGGCCAAGCTGGAGGTCCTGCCGGTTGCCCGGTGTGAGCGACGGCCGCTCGGTGAGCCGGCCGAAGACCGGGAGGCGGCGGCCGTCGTCGCCGATGAACTCGAGCGCGACGAAGCGCCGGCTCGCCAGGAGGTCGAGGCCGGTGTTCAGCAGGCGGCTGGCTTCGGCGGGCGGCGCCCCCTGAAGCTGCACCAGGACGCTGGGCGGGATGCTCCGGAGGGTCGCGTCGAGCAGCAGCAGGCGCTCGTAGACCGCGAGGCCCAGCGCCTTGTTGGCCTGCTGCAGCCGCCGCTCGGTCTGGCTCCGGAGCTCCCGCCGTACGTGGCCGTACGAGACCGCCGCGACGATCGCGATGGGCAGCACCGCGCAGCTCACGAACAGCAGGAGGAGCCGTCGCCCGAACCTGCTGTGCAGCGGTGCCGGAGCTAGCGTCACCTGGATGGCTCGTTCGTCGAATGAAGGGGCAGGCCCGCAGCGTTCGCAGCCGATCGCGCAATGTTTTGCGCGACTGGTGGGAGCCCTTGAATCTGGCAAGTGCTGTGCCCCGGCTGGACACGCCCAACGCGCTGCGCGAGCAGAACTTCGCCGGCTCTTCGCGGCGCGCGGTGGGCGCCGCTCCGGCATTTCGCCTCGCCTCAGGCGCCGGCGGGCTCGGAGGAGCCGCCGCTCAGCGCCGCCGCTACGCGCTGCCGCTACACCCTGGGACAGCGCCGCCTTCAGCTCGGCCACCCGGCCCTCGCTCACGACCCCCGCCCGCCCGCCGATGCAGGCCGCCCCGCGAACGCCGACGATGTCCGCCGGCAGCTCGGCCACCGCGCGGACCCCCTCGATCGAGAGCGACCCCGCCAGCGCGACGAGCAATCCCGCCGCGCGCGCCTGCCCGATCCACGCGCGAAGCGCGGGCTCGGCCAGGTGGTGAAACAGATCGCCGCCGTCCTTGCCCCAGGTGTCGAGCAGCACGCCGTCGGCGCCCGCGGCCGCGGCCAGGCGCGCGACCGTCTCGGGGGCGGGCGCGCCGGCCGCCACGTATCCGCATATGCGACCGCGACGACCGATGGCCGGATCGGCGTCCGCGATGCCAGGTCGACCAGCGCCGAGAGCAGCGCGCTCGGCCCCGTCGCCCGCCGCCGACAGCCCTATCTTCACGTAGACCGCGGCTCGGCCTTGGGGCGAGCCCACGGAGCATCGCCATGGCCGCCTCGAGCGCGGCCACGTTTTTCGGCTCGCCCAGGGCGATGCTGAGCGGCACGCCGGCGGGCAGGCTCAGGGCGATCTCCCGCAAGACTCGGCCGCTCACCGCGCCGAGCGAGCCTGCTGCGGGTTCCTTGGCGTCCACGATGTCCGCCCCGCCCGCGACGGCGGCCCCGACCTCCGCCGCCGACCGCACACTCACCAACAGCCGCATCCGCGCTCCCTTGTGAGATGCTAAGGCCCTGATATGTTGGGATTTGGGAAGTTAGCGCGCGGGTGCCACGGAGGGGAGGCGGCGTGAGGCTGGACGGCAAGGTCGCGGTGGTCACCGGGGCCTCGAGCGGCATCGGGCGCGCCATCGCCATCGGCTGCGCCCGGGAGGGCGCCGACCTCGCGATTACCTATCGCGGAAACGAGGCCGGGGCCAAGGACACGGCAGGGGCGATCCGGGAGCTGGGGCGCCGCGCGGAGGTGCTGCGGGTCGACATCAGCCGGGACGAGGACGTCGAGGCGCTGGCCTCGGAGGTCCGGCAGCGCTTCGGCCGTGCCGACGCGTGGATCAACAACGCCGGCGCCGACATCCTGACCGGTGCCGGCGCGCGCCTGTCGGCCCGGGAGAAGCTCGACCTCGTGCTGGCCGTCGACCTGCGCGGGACGATCATCGCGTCCTGGGCGGCGGCCGAGCTGATGCGGGAACGCGGCGGCGCCATCGTCAACATGTCCTGGGATCACGTAGGCTTCGGCATGGCGGGCGAGAACCCCATCCTCTATTCGGCGGCCAAGGGCGGGATCATGAGCTTCAGCAAGTCGTTCGCCCGGCAGGTCGCGCCGCGGATCCGGGTGAACATCCTGGCGCCGGGCTTCATCGAGACCGCATTCGGCGAGCAGGCCGACGAGCGCTGGCGGCGGGACGTCGAAGCGCGGACGCCGCTCGGCCGGTGGGGCACGCCCGAGGATGTGGCGGGCGCGGCGATCTTCCTCGCCTCGGACGAGTCGAAATTCCTCACCGGCCAGATGATCATGGTGAACGGTGGAGTGGTGATGTGAGCACACAGTCAGAACCTGGAGGAACGCACGATGCCGGCGACGAAAGAAAGGACCTATAACGAAGCGGAGATCGCCGAGCGGCTGAAGGAGCTGCCCGGCTGGTACTACGAGGACGGGTGGATCCGGCGGGTCCTGAAGACCGATGGCTGGCCCACCACGCTCATGCTGGTGAACGCGGTCGGCTATCTGGCCGAGGCCGCGTACCATCATCCCGACCTGACGGTGACCTGGGGCCGGCTGACGGTGAAGCTCCAGAACCATGCGGCCGGAGGAATCTCCGACAAGGACTTCGAGCTCGCCCGGAAGATCGAGGAGGTCGTGCTCTGGCGGCCGACCGGCGGCGCGCTCGAGGGCACGCCGAACAAGTGGGTGCGGCCGGGGGATCCGAGATAAGGCGGGCGGGCGGGCAGGCGGGCAGGCGGGCAGTGGATCCCAAAGGGGTCCCGGCCCGCGTGCTGTTCGTCACGGGACGGCTCGCCGAGCCGGCGCTTAGGCGTGTCCTCGAAGAGATGCAGCCGCCGTTCGAGGCGGATGTCGCGGTGCTCAAGATCACGGTCGCCGCGCTGATGACGACGCCGTGGATCGCCCGCTTCCTCGAGGTGCCCGCCGGCACGGACCTGGTGCTGCTTCCCGGGCTGGTCGAGGGCGACACCGGTGACCTGAGCGAGCGGCACGGGGTACGGGTGGAGAAGGGGCCGAAGGACCTCCGCGAGATTCCCCGGTATTTCGGCCAGGCCGCGGCGGCCGCCGACTACGGTCCCGTACGACATCGAGATCCTCGCCGAGATCAACAACGCGGCGAAGCTGTCGCGCGAGCAGATCCGCGCTGCCGCCGAGTATTTCCAGGCGAGCGGCGCGGACGTGATCGACGTCGGATGCACCCCGGGCGTGCCCTTCCCCGCCCTGGGCGAGGTCGTCCGCGAGCTCCGCGCGGCGGGCATGCGCGTCAGCGTGGACAGCTTCGAGCCGTCCGAGATCCGGATGGCGGTCGAGGCGGGCGCCGAGCTGGTGCTGAGCGTGAACGGCTCCAACCGGGACGTGGCGCGGGACCTCGCCGGCAGCGGCGCGCGCGTGGTGGCCATTCCCGACTTCGGGGAGGGCATCGACACGCTGCCCGCCACGATCGAGGTGCTCGAGCGCTGGGGCGTGGGCTACCTGATCGACCCCGTCATCGAGCCGATCGGCTTCGGCTTCACCGCCTCGCTCGAGCGCTACGCCGAGGTGCACCGGCGGTACCCCGGCGTGGGGCAGATGATGGGCGTCGGGAACATCACCGAGCTCACCAGCGCGGACACGACCGGCGTCCACGCGCTGCTGCTCGCGATCGCGCAGGAGACCGGCGTTCGGGCCGTGCTCACGACCGAGGTCATCCCGTGGGCCCGTGGCGCCGTCCGGGAGATCGACATCGCCCGCCGGCTCATGTTCCACGCGGTGCACCACCGGACGCTGCCCAAGAACGTGGACGACCGGCTGCTGACGGTGAAGGATCCCGTGATCCTGGAGTACGACGAGGCCGAGCTCCGCCGGCTCCACGCCGCCGTGAAGGACTCCAATTTCCGCATCTTCGCCGACCGGACCACGATCACCGTGTTCAACGACCAGCTCTTCGTGCGCGGCACCGACATCCAGGAGATCTTCGCGCAGCTCGGCGTCGAGGAGGCCACCCACGCCTTCTACCTCGGCCGGGAGCTCGCGAAGGCCCGGCTCGCGATCACGCTCGGCAAGACCTACCGCCAGGAGGGCGCCCTCGCGTGGGGCTACCTCACGCCGCCGGACGACGTGCGCTCCGAGCACGTCAAGCTGACGCAGCGCCGCCGCCGGCCCGACGCCCCCGCGCGCCGGAGCCAGGCCTGATGGCCGAACCCCTGGCGCCGCTGGTCGACAATCTGGGCACCGCGGGCGACCCGATCGAGATCGTGTCCCGCTTTCTCGACCTCCCCTACCTGCTGTTCCTCGACAGCGCCACCGGCACCACGCTCGCCGCCGAGAGCCACCAGCTCGGCCGCTACTCGTTCCTGAGCGCCGACCCCGCCCGCGTGGTGCGCAGCAAGGGCCGCGTGACCGAGCTGGGCGGGCCGGGCCGGCCCTGGGCCCGGATCGACGCCGACCCGCTGATCGCGGTGCGGGAGCCTGCTCGCCCCCTTTGCCGCGGCGCCGGTGTTCGGGTTGCCGCCGTTCCAGGGCGGCGCGGCGGGGTATGTGGGCTACGACTACGGCGCCGTGCTGGAGCGGCTGCCGGCGGCGCGCTACGACGACCTGGCCATCCCCGACGTCATGCTTGGTCTGTACGACTGGGTGATCGCCTGGGACCACCGGCTCGACACCGCCTGGATCGTGTCGACCGGGCTCCCCGAGACCGGCGCCGCGCAGGCCGCGCGGGCGCGGGAGCGGCTCGCGATGGTGCAGGAGCGGCTGCGCGGTCCGGCGCGGCCGGCGCCGCGGCTCCCCCGGGCGCCATCGGGCGATGGCGGCGGCACCCGACGCGCGGTGCTTCGCCCGAGGCGCCTTCCTACCCCGTGCTCGGCGTCGACGGCGCCGAGGCGGTCGGGCTCCGCTCCACCTTCACGCACCGCGGCTATCTCGACGCCGTGGCGCGGGTGCGCGAGTACATCGTCGCGGGCGACATCTTTCAGGCCAACCTCTCCCAGCGCCTGCAGGCGCCGCTCGTCGAGCCCCCGCTCGAGCTCTATACCAGGCTCCGGGGCCGGAACCCCGCGGCGTTCGCGGCCTATCTCGACTTCGACGACGTCCGCGTGCTGAGCGCCTCCCCCGAGCGGTTTCTCCGCCTCGACGAGAACGGACGGCACGTCGAGACCCGGCCGATCAAGGGGACCCGTCCCCGCGGGCTGGGCCCGATGCACGACGCCGCGCTCGGCCGCGCGCTCTCGGAGAGCGACAAGGACCGGGCCGAGAACGTGATGATCGTCGATCTGCTGCGCAACGACCTGTCGCGGGTCTGCCGGCCCGGCACGGTGCGGGTGCCGGAGCTCTTCGCGCTCGAGCAGCATCCGACGGTCCACCACCTGGTCTCCACCGTGGTCGGCGAGCTCGATGCCTCGGCCGACGCGATCGACCTGCTCCGCGCCGCCTTCCCGGGCGGCTCGATCACCGGCGCGCCCAAGGTGCGGGCGATGGAGATCATCGCCGAGCTGGAACCGTCCCGGCGCGGGGTGTACTGCGGCTCGATCGGCTATCTCTCCGTCACCGGGGCGATGGACACGAGCATCGTGATCCGAACCTATCTGGCCCTCCGGGGACGGGTATACTTCCAGGCGGGCGGGGGCATCGTCGCGGACTCCGATCCCGAGCTCGAATACCGGGAAACCCTGGACAAGGCGAGAGCGCTGATCGGGGCGCTGGCGCGACCATGATTCTCCTGCTCGACAACTACGACTCGTTCGTCTACAACCTGGCCCGCTACGTCCGTGAGCTGGGCGAGACGCCGGCGGTGCACCGGAACGACACCCTCACGGTCGAGGACGTCGCCGCGATGGCGCCGTCGCATATCATCATCTCGCCCGGGCCCTGCTCGCCGTCCGAGGCCGGGATCTCGACGGATGTGGTCCGGCGGCTCGGCGCCACCATTCCGATCCTGGGCGTCTGCCTGGGACACCAGTGCATCGGCGCCGCCTACGGCGGCGAGATCGTCCGGGCGGGCCAGCCGATGCACGGCAAGACGTCGATGATCCATCACCGGGGCGAGGGCATCTTCCGCGGTCTCCCCGCCCCGTTCCGCGCGACGCGCTACCACTCGCTGGTGATCGCTCCCGCCTCCGTGCCGGACGAGCTGGAGGTCACGGCCACCTCCGAGGACGGCGAGATCATGGCCGTCCAGCACCGCCGGCATCCCGTCCACGGCGTGCAGTTTCATCCCGAGTCCGTGCTCACCGAGCACGGATACCGCCTGGTCGACCACTTCCTGCACGGCGTGCCCGCCTCGCCCCGGGCCGTACCGCTCGCGGCGGATGGCGCCCTGGTGCCCGCCACCCCCGAGCCCGGCACGCTGGCCTCGAACCCGCCGTCGGTGGACCTGGTGCGGTGATCATCGAATCCATCGTGACGTCGATGGCCCCGGACGGCGCGATCAACTTCGCGCCCATGGGCGTCGAGTGGGGCGAGGAGCGCATCGTCCTCAAGCCCTTTCTCGAGACGACCACGTTCCGGAACGTGCGGGAGACCCGCGTGGCCGTGGTCAACCTGACCGACGACGTCATGCTCTTCGCGCAGGGGGCGATCAGCAGCCCGCAGTTCCCCTGGGCTCCGGCCACGAAGGTGAAGGGCGCCGTGCTGGAAGCCGCCTGCTCCTGGCGCGAGCTCGAGGTGGCGTCGATCGACGATACGCCGCCGCGCTCCCGCATCGAGGCCCGGGTGGTGCATCAGGGGATCCGGCGTGAGTTCCTCGGCTTCAATCGGGCGCGCCATGCGGTGCTCGAGGCAGCGATCCTGGCCACCCGCACTCACCTGATCCCGGCCGACGAGATCCGGGCCGAGTACGCTCGGCTGCAGGTGATCGTCGACAAGACCGCCGGCCCGCGCGAGCAGGAGGCGATGGCGATGCTGACCGAGTATGTCCGGTCGCGATAGCGTCTTCGTCGAGGCTGCCGCGCGGCTCCATTTCGGGGTGCTGGACCTGCGCGGCGCCCTCGGCCGGCGATTCGGCGGTCTGGGGGCGGCCGTCCCGACACCGTCGCTGCTCCTCGAGGCGGCACCCGAGGCGCGGCTGAGTGCCCACGGACCCGATCACGAGAGGGCGCTGGCCTTCGCCGAGCGATTCCTCCGTTTCTACGGCCGGAGCGCCGGGGCACGCCTCACCGTCCACCGCAGCATCCCCGCACATAGCGGCCTGGGGTCGGGCACGCAGCTCGGGCTGGCGGTGGGGCGGGCATTGGCCGAGTTGCACGGGCTGCCCACCGAGCCCGCGGAGCTGGCCCGGGCAGTCGGCCGGGGACGCCGGTCGGCCATCGGCACCTGGACATTTGCTCTGGGCGGCTTCATCGTGGAGGGGGGTCGGCGGGCAGGGGCGGAGGAGATCGCGCCGCTGCTGGCCCGCTTTGCCATTCCCGAGCACTGGCGGTGCGTGGTAGCCGTGCCTGCGGGGCCGCCCGGGCTGAGCGGCGATGCCGAGGCGGCGGCGTTCGAGCGGCTCCCGCCGCCCTCCGAGCGGGAGGTCGAGCGAGTCGCCCATCTGGTCCTGATGCAGCTGTTACCCGCGCTCGTCGATGACGACCTCGGGAGTTTTGGCGCCGCCCTCACCGAGGTCCAGCGGGTCACCGGTGGGTGGTTCGCCTCTCAGCAGGGCGGGATCTTCGCCCCGGGCCCCTCGGCGGCCCTGGTTCGCCGGATGGCGGAGTGGGGCGCCCGGGGAGTGGGACAGAGCTCCTGGGGGCCGGCGGTGTACGGGCTGGTGGGGAGCGAGCTCGAGGGACGGGCGCTGGCGGCGCGCGTGGCGGAACTGCTGGGAGAGCGGCGGGCAGGTTTTCGAGGGGGGATTTGCCGGCGCCGGGGCCAGGGTCTGGCGGGCCGAACGGGCCGGAATCCGTGATTGACAGTTCATTTTGCACGATGTATACTGGCCCCTCTAAGCCTCCCGCAGGCGAGCACTTGGCCGTACGCGGAACAGAACGAATCTTCAGGCGGGACTATTGAAAGACCGCCTCCCCAACTGCAGTTCCTTAATAGACAGACAATGCGGTTCAGCGGCGACGCTGAGGGGTGAGATGGGTTTGCTCCCGTTCGCTTCCACCATTGGCACCATGTCGACCTTTCCGGTCACAGCGAGCGTGCGCAGGTCGCGCCGCGCGTGGCGGACGGAATCGGCGTGCTGCTGGCGGGTACCGAACCACACGGACGCGTATTCGCCGCGCTCGCCCTCGCCGCTTCTGCCGCAGTCTCGCTCCAGCTCCTCACACAATTTTGCCTCGTGCTTCGGCACGGCCCGGTGCCCTGACGCCGTGGCGCGCCCCGCGGGAATCCGCGGCGGCGTTGCGAGGCGTACTTCAGGGCGAACCCTCTCCCGCAGCGCGCGCGGGGACCGCTCCGGGGCCGAACGCGGCCCGCCCTCCGGTCCCTGATCCGCGGCACTCGAGCCCAGTCGCCGCCTCGCCGCTCCGGCACTCGCGTCACGCAGCACGTGGCAACGAAATGCAGTAGAGCAGTAGAACCACCCTTCATCCTGAGGTCAGTTATGAACCGCTTTACTCAGAAGGTGGTGTCTGGCGGGATTGCGGCGGGGCTGAGCGTAGCCGTCGCCGTGTCCGCCACCGCCCAGGCGCGGTCGGGGGCTTGGACCCTGAGCGCACCCGAGGGCCAATGGTACATGACCGGGCGTGATTACAGCTTGCAGCGCTTCAGCCCGCTCAAGCAGATCACGACGTCGAACGTCGGCGAGCTCCGGCCGATCTGGTCGTTCTCGACCGGCACGCTGCGCGGTCACGAGGGCAACCCGCTCGTGGTCGGCAACGTGATGTATGTCAACACCTCGTTCCCGAACATCGTGTACGCGCTCGACCTCGCCAAGCCCGGCGCCCCGCAGATCTGGAAGTACGTGCCGAACCAGTCGCCCGACGCGATTCCAATCGCGTGCTGCGACCTGGTGAACCGCGGCACGGCCTACAGCCCGAGCGGGAAGATCTACATCCAGGCGCTGCAGGGTGAGCTGATCGCCCTCGACGCCAAGACCGGCAAGGAGCTGTGGAAGGCCAAGCACCCGGATAAGTCGAACGCCGGCGTCGAGGCCAACGGCTACAAGCAGGGCGCCACGATGACCAACGCCCCGATCTACATCAAGACCAAGTCGGGCAAGGAAATCGTCATCATGGGGATCTCGGGCGGTGAGTTCGGCGTGCGCGGCCGCGTCACGGCCGTCGACGCCAACACCGGCGCCCACGTGTGGACCGCTTACAGCACCGGCCCGGACGACGAAGTCCTCATCGACGGCGACGCGAACGCGAACTATCCGTCGCACAAGGGCAAGGACCTCGGCGTCTCGACCTGGCAGGGCGATGAGTGGAAGCGGGGCGGCGGCACCACCTGGGGCTGGTACTCCTACGACCCCGAGCTCGACCTCTTCTACTACAGCGTCGGCAACCCGGGCACCTGGAACCCCGACCAGCGGCCGGGCGACAACAAGTGGTCGATGACCATCTTCGCACGTAACCCGGACAACGGGCATGCGAAGTGGGCCTACCAGATGACCCCCCACGATGAGTGGGACTACGACGGCGTGAACGAGAACGTCCTGTTCGAGAGCGGCGGCAAGAAGCTGCTCGGCCACTTCGACCGGAACGGCATCGGCTACACCCTCGACCGTACCAACGGCAAGGTCATCGTCGCCAACGCGTATGGTCCGATCAACTGGGCCAAGAACGCGGGCACCGGCACCCCGGTCGAAGGCGTCGTCGAGACCGGCGTTCCCGTCAAGGATCCGAAGTACGGCACCTCCTCGAAGAAGAACGGCGAGGGCATCTGCCCGGCCGCCATCGGCTTCAAGGATCAGCAGCCCTCGGCGTTCTCGCCGCAGCACCGGCCTCTTCTACGTCCCGGCGAACCACATCTGCATGGACTATGAGGGCGTCGAAGTGAAGTACACCGCGGGTCAGCCGTACGTCGGCGCGATCGTGCGGATGTTCCCGGGCCCCGGCGGCCATCGTGGCCGGTTCATCGCCTGGGATCCGATGAAGGGCAAGGTCGTGTGGGAGATCAAGGAGAACCTGGCGGCCTACGGCGGCGCGCTCGCCACGGCCGGCGGCCTCGTCTTCTACGGCACCATGGAAGGCTGGCTGAAGGGCGTTGACGCGAAGAGCGGCAAGGTCCTCTGGCAGTTCAAGACCCCGTCGGGCATCATCGGGAACCCGATGACCTACACCGCCCCGGATGGGCAGCAGAACGTCGCCGTGTATTCAGGCATCGGCGGCTGGGCCGGTATCGGCGTCGCCGCCGGCATCGGTGCCGAGGATCCGACCGCCGGTCTCGGCGCGCTCGGCGCCTTCGGTGACGCGGGCAGCTTCTCGACCCAGGGCGGCGTGTTGACCGTCTTCGGGCTCAAGAACCCCACGATGAAGTAAGCGGGACCACCGGGACGGCCGGAGGGTATCCCCTCCGGTCTTCCCGGGGGTAGATTACGAATGAGCACGGCGCCGGGGCGCGGTCAGCTCCGGCGCCGTGGTCTTTTGGGCCAGGACCGGTCGAACGGCCGGCCCCGGCCGCTACCCAAGCTCCACAGGGTGAGCCAATGTCGCGGATCGCTTTTCCCCTAGCTCGGCTGCTGCTGCTCGGAGGCGCCGTCACCACCTGGCTGGCGGCTCCGGCCGCGGCGCAGCGCCCTGCGCCCCGCGAAGCCGGCCTGATCCGGGTGTGCGCCGACCCCGACAACATGCCGTCTTCGAACGACAAGAGTGAGGGATACGAGAACAAGATCGCCGAGCTGATCGCGAAGGATCTGAACTCCAAGCTCAGCTACGTCTGGTACCCCACGCGCCGGGGCTATTTCCGCATCATCAACGGCATGTACTGCGATATGGCGCTCGAGGCCCCCGCCGGGCTCGACATGACCGGCGTCACCAAGCCCTACTTTCGGTCCGGCTACGTGTTCGTCACGCGGCAGGGCAGCGGCCTCGAAGACCTCAAGTCGCTCGCCGACCCGCAGGCTCAAGCGCCTGAAGATCGGGGTCAACATCTACACCTCCGACGCCGAGAACTCGCCCCCGGCCATGGCGCTCAGCCACTACGGCGTGGTGGGCAACCTGACCGGATACAGCACCTTCTTCAGCGACCAGGCCCGTCCCGACGCCATCATCAAGGGTGTCGAGAACAAGGACGTCGACCTGGCCATCGCGTGGGGCCCGCTCGCGGGCTATTACGCCAAGCAGTCTGCCGTGCCGCTGACGCTGACGCCGCTGCCCGCGCGGGACTCGCTCAGCGACGTCCCATTCCAGTACAACATGGGCATCGCGGTGCGCCGCCGGGACAAGGAATTCCGGGACAGCCTCGAGGCGGTGCTCGAGCGCAAGCGCCCCGAGATCGATGCCATTCTCAAGCAGTTCAACGTTCCGGTCCTTCCGATCGTAGCGGAACACCCGGAGAACTCTTCGGCCGATGCGGCCAAGAAGGCAGGTCCGAGCTAGCGATCTCCGATTCCATCATCGCGGTACAAGAGTTCGTCAATCAAGAGCTTCAATTGCCGGTCGCCGCTTCTGCTGCGGCCGGCTGTGGTGTCCGGTCCTCCCCTTCGCGTCAGGAAAGGAACGTCTACAAGCATGCGCACGCCCCTCACCGCCGCTCTCCGCCGAATCGTGCTGGGTGCCGGCCTCCTGGTGGCCGCCGTGGCGATCACGACGCGCGCCGACGCCCAGGAGCTTCGGGACCAGTACCATACGGCCCCCAGGGACACGGTGTCCCAGGACGTGTACGACGGCTGGAAGCAGTTCAACCTGAACTGCGCGCGCTGTCACGGCGAGGACGCGCTCGGGACGTCCTTCGCGCCGCATCTCATCGTCTCGCTCAAGCCGGATGGCCCGATCAACACCAAGGAGCTCTTCATGCAGACCGTGTGCGCCGGCCGCCCCGAAAAGGGCATGCCGTCGTGGTGCGCGCTCGGCATGGAGATCCCCACGATCGACAAGATCTACAGCTACGTGAAGGCCCGGAGCGACGCCAAGATGGCGCCGGGACGACCAGCGGTCAAACGCCAGGGCTGACCGGCCGGCGCAGAGCGGAAGTCCTTCGACATCGAAACGAGCGGGACCGCGATCATCGCGGTCCCGCTTTCGTTTGGGGCCCTCCGGACCGCCCCCGGCCGGGCGCGGTTGGCCATCCGGCTCGAAGCCGCCTAATTTCACGGAGATGACCATGGTCCTGCCCCACCTGCTGGCCATGCTGCTGGCCACGGCCCCCGCCGACGGGCGCTCGCTCCGGACGGCGATCGACTCGCCGACCGTTCGCCTCGACGCGGCGCAGGTCAAGGCACGCCTCTCGGCCGGCGACGGCACTAGCGGCGCCCGACCTGTCCGCCGTGGACCTGAGCGGCCTCGACCTGCGGGGGGTCGACTTTCGCCGGGCGACGCTCACCGGCGCCCGCCTGACCGACGCCAACCTCCGCGGCGCCAACCTGTTCTCCTGCGACCTCACCGATGCCGTCGCCACCGGGGTGAACCTGAGCCGAGCCAACCTGGACGGCAGCGTGCTCCGCCGCGCGGACCTCCGGAAGGCCAACCTCGAGGGCGCGAGCCTCTTCGCGACGATCATCGAGGCGGCCGACCTGAGTGGCGCCAACCTCTCGGGCACGCGCATCATCGGCTACCTCCGCGGCGCCAAGCTGGTCGGAGCGGTGCTGGTCAACGCCAATATCGGCGCCGACCCCGGCAATCAGTCCATGGGCGTCATGCGCGCCACGTTCGTGAGCGCCGATCTCTCGGGCGCCGACTTCACCGGCGCCAACCTCTTCAAGGCGGACTTCTCGCACGCTACTCTGGCCGGCGCCCGCCTCACCCGCGCCGATCTGAGGAACTCCGAGCTGGTCCAGACCGACCTCACCCGGGCCGACCTCACGGGCGCCAAGCTCGCCCAGGCCAACGTCGACGGTGCGGACTTTCGCGGCGCCATCGGCGTGGACCACATCCAAGGGCTCGACTCGACCCGCAACCGCGACAAGGCAATCCTCGATGCGAAATGACTTCCTGGCGGCGACGCGCCGTCGTGCTGCTGGCGGCGTGTCAGCCGGGCCAGCCGCCCGCTCGCGGCGGTGACGCCGCGAGGGCGGACAGCGGTGCAGGCCCCGCCGCCGCCGCCTCATCCGGGGCTCTGCTCGCCTACGTCACCAACGAAGACTCGCAGGATCTGACCGTGATCGACACGCGGACGGACAGCGCGATCGCGTCGTTTCCGGTCGGCACTCGGCCACGCGGCGTGCGGGTGAGCCAGGACGGCCGGACGGTGTTCGTCGCGCTGAGCGGCTCGCCCAAGTGCCCGCCGACGATGCCCGACGAGGAGTGCGAGAAGCTCAAGGCGGACAAGTCGAAGGACGGCATCGCGGTGGTGGACGCGGCCAGGCACACCGTCTCGCGCGTGCTGCCGGGGGGATCCGACCCCGAGAACTTCGACATCAGCCGGGATGGCACCACGCTGTTCGTGTCGAACGAGGACGCGGGCACCGCCTCCGTCGTGGACATTGCCAGCGGCAAGATCCGGTCGACCGTCAAGGTCGGGAAGGAGCCCGAAGGCGTGCGGGTCGCCCCCGACGGCAACACGGTCTGGGTCACCGGCGAGACCGATCACAACGTCACGGTCATCGACACGAAGACCGGCGCGGTCGTGGGCCAGGTCGAGGTCGGGAAGCGGCCGCGCTCGCTGGCCTTCACGCCCGACGGCGCGCGCGCCTACGTGACCTCGGAGGTCGACGGCACGGTCTGGGTGCTGGACGCGCCGGCGCGGAAGTCGCTCAAGGTGATCCGCATGCCGGAAGGGTCCAAGCCGATGGACGCGGAGGCCTCGCCGGACGGGCGGCGCATCTTCGTGTCGAACGGCCGAGGCGGCACGGTGTCGGTGATCGACGTGGCATCCGACTCGCTGGTCGGCTCCGCGGAGGTGGGGAAGCGCCCCTGGGGCATCGCGCTCACGCCTGACGGGCGGAAGCTCTACTCGGCGAACGGGCCCTCCAACGACGTCAGCGTGATCGATACCGACCGGCTCACCGTTCTGAAGAAGATTCCGGTCGGCAAGATTCCCTGGGGCGTGGCGCTCGGGCGGGCCCCGTGACGGGACGCCCCGCGTGACACGGCTGCGGGTGGTCGTCGCCCTCGCGGCTCTGGCGCTCGCGGTCGCCGGGGCGCGAGGCCGGGGACCGCAGGTGCTCGCGGTCGCGCCGGACGCTCAGGCGGGGCTGCGCGCGCTCTGGCGCGCCAGCGTGGCCGCACGGGCCGAGCGGGTAGCGTGCCTCGCGAGCGTGGTGGACGGCGACACCCTCCGGATCACCCGCGTCAATCCCCTGACGGCCGGCGCCGACTCCCTCGCGGTATCGGCTGGATCCTCGATCGAGCTCTGTGGCCCGCCCGAGTGGCAGGGCACGGTGCACACGCACATCGCCCTCGCCGAGGGCCAGCGCGCCCACGCGCGGTTCTCCGGTGCCGACCGGGGCGTCATGCTGATGTGGTGGCAGCACTGGAAGATGGACGGGACGTTCTGCCTGCTCTACGCCGAAAACGAGGCGCACTGCGAGATCGACGGCGCGGGCCTCATCATTCTGCCGAGTACGAGGTACTGAGGCGATGGGCCGCGGCGTGCTCCCCGTGGCGCTGGCGGGGGTACTGACGTGGCTCGGGTGGCCCGGCCGCGGCCCAGACCGACAGCGTGCCGGCCGGCCCCCAGCCGGCCTTCCATTTCAGCTCGGAAGCTGGGCTGGGCCTCCGAGCGCTGTGGGAACAAAGCCTGGCCGCCAAGCAGGAGCGGGTCGCCTGCCTGGGCGCCTCGATCCGGAACGACACCGTGTTCGTCGACCGCATCCTGGCCCTGGCGCCCGAGGAGGCCGACTCGATGAGCATCTCGGCGACCGCGTCGGTCGAGCGCTGCGGCCCGCCCGAATGGCAGGGGACGGCGCACACCCATGTGGCGCTCTATACCGATGAGCCGTCCAAGCGGTTCTCCGCCCAGGACCGGGGCGTGATGCGGCAGTGGTACGGGCGGTGGAACGCGGACGGTGTCTTCTGCCTCATCTACAGCGCGCGCGACGCGCACTGCGAAGCCGACGGCGTGGTGGGCGGTCTCCGATCACGCCCCACCATCGTGCGCTGAGTCCGGCACGCTCAGGAGAACGGCCGGCGCGCGAAGCGGGACTTGGGCCGGTCGCTCCATAACCTCGCGTCGAGCCCCCACGTCCTGCCCGCCCGCGCGAAGTAGAACGCGAGCATCAAGGTCACCAGCACGATGTGGAAGCCCTGCTGCCCGGGCGACATCCACTGCGTGGCCAGGCCGTAGTTCACCACCAGGATAAGCCCCACCAGCGACGCGATGCCCGTGAAGAGCCCGAGGGTGAGCCCAATCCCCGTGATCGTCTCGCCGATCGCCGTGAGGTTCGCGAACAGCTCGGGGTGGGTGAGGACGGTGTTCTCGAGGAAGTGCTTGTAGAACAGGATCGGGTTCTCGGACGCCTGCTTCGTGACGATGGTGGGCATCGTGCTGACCCACCGCGCCGAGGCGCCCGGCAGCGGAAGCACTCCCCCCACCAGCACGAGGCCGAGCTTCGTGTAGACGGCCTTCGCGAAGTAGAGCCCGACGACGATGCGCGCGAACGCGAGCCACCGATCGGGGTTGGACATGCTCACGACGGGGCGGGACGAGTAGGCCATCAGCCGCGGCTCCTGGGTTGGGTATCCACGCTAAACCTCGACCCCCACCTCCGAAAACACAAACGCCCAGGTGTCGGTCAGCTCATCGAGCACTTTCGAGAGCGGCTTCCCTGCCCCGTGCCCCGCGCGCGCCTCGAGGCGCAGCAGCACCGGCCGGGAAGAGGAGGTCGCGGCCTGGAGCCGGGCCGCCATCTTGCGCGCGTGCATCGGGTCCACCCGCGTGTCGCTCTCGGCGGTGGCGAGGAGGACGGCCGGGTAGGACGTGCCCGGCCGCACGTGGTGGTACGGGGAGTACGCCCGGAGCCAGGCGAATGCTTCGGGGTCGTCCGGCGAGCCATACTCCGGAATCCACAGCCTGGCGATCAGGAACCGGTGGTAGCGCAGCATGTCCAGCAGGGGCACCTGCACCACGCACCGCCCCGAAGAGCTCGGGCCGCTGGGTCAGGACCGCGCCCATGAGCAGTCCGCCGTTGGAGCCGCCGGCCACTGCCAGGCGCTCGGGGCGGGTGTACCGCTCCGCGATGAGCCACTCCGCGGCGGCCACGAAATCGTCGAAGCTGTTCTGCTTGCGTCCGAGCATCCCGCCCTGGTGCCACTCCTCGCCGTACTCGCCGCCGCCCCGGATGTTGGGGATCGCCACGAGGCCGCCGTGCTCGAGCCAGAGCAGCAGCGAGCGGGAGAACGCCGGCGTCATGCTGATGTTGAAGCCGCCGTATGCGGTGAGATAGGTCGGCGTGTCGCCCGTCCGCGCGAGCCCGCGGCGGTGGACGAGGAACATCGTCACCGGCGTGCCGTCGCGCGACGGCACGATCACCTGCTGCACCTCGAACCGGTCGGGATCGACGTCGGCCTCGACCCGGCGCCAGAGTGTCTGCTGCGTCGGTCCTGAGGTCGAGCCGGTAGACGCTCGGCGGCACCGTGTACGACGAGAAGCCGTAGAACAGCTCGTGCCCATCCGGCTCCCCGCCGAGACCGAACAGGCTGCCCAGGGTGGGAAGCGCGATCTCGTGGCGCAGGCCGCCGTCGAGGTCGGCGAGGCGGAGACGGGACGTGGCCCGCTCGAGGTAGCTGAGCGCGAGCCGGTCGGCCAGCACGCGCACCCCTTCGAGCACCGCGTCCGGCCGCGCCGGCACCAGCTCGCGCCAGTGTCCCCGCGCGGGCCGCGCTGGATCGACTTCGTACAGCCGGTAGGTCGGCGCATCGAGGTTCGTCCGCAGGAACAGCCGGCCGTGCGCGACCTCGCCCTCGAACGACGCCGGCAGGCCTTCGGCCACCGCCACCAGCGGGGGCGCGGTGACGTCGCCGCCGCGGGTGTGCCGGTCGCCCAGGTACAGGTCGGTCTGATCGAAGGTCCGCGAGACGTGGATGCTCAGCCAGCGCCCGTCGGGCGAAAGGCCCACGCCCGGCCAGTACTCCTTTTCGGCGGGCTGAAACACCAGCAGGTCGGTATCGGGGTCGTCGCCGAGGCGGTGGAAGTAGACGCCGCGGTGGTAGTGCTCCTCGCCCGCGGGGATGGCGCCGGGCGCGGGGTAGCGGGTGTAGTAGAACCCGGAGCCGTCGGGCAGCCAGGCGAGGTCCGCGGCCCGGGTGCGTGAGATGCGGTCCGGAAGCGTGACGCCCGCGGGCGACGTCGAGCACGTGCAGCACGCTCTGCTCGCTGCCGTTCTCGGAGAGCCCATAGGCCAGGAGGGAGCCGTCGTCGCTCGGATAGTACCAGTCGAGCGCCGTGGTGCCGGCCGGATCGAGCGCGTTCGGATCGACCGCCACCCGGTCGGCGCCGTCGACGCCGTCGCGCACGTAGAGCACGGGCTGGTTCTGCCGGCCCTCGCGCCGCTGGTAGAAGTAGCGGCCATGCGCGGGCGTAGGCGTGCTGATGGCGCCGATGGCGAGGAGCTCGTCGAGCCGGCGGCGGATGGCCTCGCGCGCGGGGGCGCGGGCGAGGTAGCGCTCGGTGAGCGCGTTCTGCGCCTCGGTCCAGGCCCGGGTCTCGGAGCTTTCGCCATCCTCGAGCCACCGGTACGGGTCCGGAATCGTCTCCCCGTGCAGCGTCTCGGTCGCGTCGACGGTGCGGGTGGCCGGATAGACGGGCCTAGTCACCCAGGCAGATTCCCAGGTCACGCGCGGTACGGATCGTGTCGCAGTCGAGCGGGACGTTCTTGGCCCGGCCGACGACGTTCTCCAGCGGTACCCGCGTGATTTCCTGCCCGTTGAGCCCCACCATGGTCCCGAAGGCGTTGTCCGCGATGGCCCGCACCGCCGCGGCGCCGAAGCGGAGCGCGAGCAGCCGGTCATAGGTCGTGGGCGTCCCGCCGCGCTGCAGGTGGCCCAGGACCAGCGTCCGCGTCTCCTTGCCGGTGTGATGCTCGATGGCGCGCGCCACCTTGCTGGCCATGCCTCCGAGCCGGTCGACGGTGCCGACGCCACGGCGCTCGAGCAGCTCGATCGCCCCGTCACACGGCCGCGCGCCCTCGGCCACCACGACGATGCTGAAATGGCGCCCGGCTGCCTCGCGACCCCTGATCTTCTCGCACACCTTGTCGATGTCGAACGGAATCTCGGGAATGAGGATGGCGTCCGCGCTGCCCGAGAGCCCGCTGTACAGGCTGATCCACCCCGCGTACCTGCCCATCAGCTCCACGACGAGCACCCGGTCGTGGCTCTCCGCGGTCGAGTGCAGCTTGTCCAGCGCCTCGGTGGCGGTGCTCACGGCGGTGTCGAACCCGAACGTGCGCTGCGTGCCGCTCACGTCGTTGTCGATGGTCTTGGGCACGCAGACGACGGGAAGCCCCTTCCGCCAGAGATCGTGCGAGATCTGCAGGCTGCCGTCGCCGCCGATCGAGACCAGGGCGTCGAAGCCGCTCGCCTGGAATGCCGCCACGAGGTCGTCCGAGCGGTCGCGCTCGATTTCCACGCCCTGCTCGTCGCGGGTGACGTATCGGAACGGATTGCCGCGGTTGGTTGTCCCCAGGATGGTGCCGCCCAGGTGGGTGATCCCGCGGACCTCGGCGAGACCGAGCGGCACGACGCCGTTGAACGAGAGGAGTCCTTCGTACCCGCGCTGGATGCCGTACGACTTCCACCCTCGCCCGTGGGCCGAGAGGACCACGGCCCGGATCACCGCGTTCAGGCCCGGGGCGTCACCGCCGCCGGTGGAGATAGCGAGGCGCATGTCAGCTGGGGCGCCGGATCAGTTGCAGGATTTCCCCCGGCTGCGGGTGGCGCCGGAGAGCCTTTTTCGAGAACACCAGGTTGCCGTCCACGGTCACCTCGAAGACGCCGCCGGAGGAGGGCACCAACCGGACTTCGGCGTCGGGTATTTCCTGCTTCAGCTCAGTCGCCAAACTGGCGGCTCGAGGCTCGTAGTTTCAGACGACGCAGTATTCGACGATGACCCGCATGCGCTGCTCCTCTCGAACGGGACTGGGGGCAGCCGGAATCGTAGTGCTCCCGGGAGGCGAAGCCAAGGGTGGCAGCCCCGAACGTGACGCGGCTCCTTGTCAGGCTTCCCCGGAAACCGTATCTATTTGATCCATGCGAACCTACCCACACCCCGCCAGGGGCTGGGCCGGGGGGCTTCGGCTCCTCGCCAGCCTCGCCCTGTTGGTGGCCTGCGCCCGTCCCGGCGCGGCGCAGCAGCGCAAGTATCTCGTCGAGCTCGGTGCCGCCGGAGCGTATCAGTCCTTCGATACGCGACTCGGGCTGGACGGGGCGCCCGGGAGGTCTTGGCCGGCTCGGCGTCTGGCTGCCGCTCAACTTTCTCCCTGGAGGCCGAGGGGATCTTCGCGTAAGCCCAAGACCAACGTCCGGCGACGAGTCGTCAGCGTCGAAGACCTTCGGCGTCTTCGGCCCTCTACAATTTCCTGGTGGGCGCCACGAACTCGGCGTTCCTCAAGGCGGGCAGCGGCACGACCAAGTACGGGAGCGACTGCCCGGGCAACGCGGTCCCGGGGCGACCGGCCTGCGGCAGCAGCGGCGCGCTCCTCGGCGGCGCCGGCGTCCGCATCGGCCATCACGCCCACCGTGATGATCCGGGCCGATGGCATGCTACAGCGCAACAAGAGCAAGGAGCACACGGACGACCCAGCCGTCACCGTCATGAACTTCGGCGCCAACCTCGGCCTGAGCCTGATGCTCGGCAGCAAGCCCATTCCCGACGGCGACGCCGACGGCGTCCTGGACAATCGCGACCAGCTGCGCCGACACGCCGGCCGGGGCCAGCGTCGACAGCCGGGGCTGCCCGAGCGACAGCGACGGCGACGGCGTGCCCGACGGCGTGGACCGCTGCCCCACCACGGTGGCGGGTGCCGCCGTGGATGAGCGTGGCTGCTCCCGGGACAGCGACGGCGACAACATCGCCGACGGGCTCGATCGCTGCCCGGACACGCCGGCCGGCGTCCTGGTGGATCCGCACGGCTGCCCGAAGGACAGCGATGGCGACAAGATCCCCGACGGCCTCGATCGCTGCTCCGAGACGCCCCGTGGGGCAACCGTGGACGCCCTCGGATGCCCCGGCGACGAGGACGGCGACGGCGTGCTCGACGGCCTCGACCGCTGCCCCCGAACGGCGGCAGGCGCGACGGTCAACGCGTCCGGCTGCGTGGCAGGCCAGGCACCGGGTATTCCGGCACCCGCCGCTCAGCCCGGAGGGCAACCGGCCGCTCCGCAGCCCAATCCGGCGCAGCAGGTCAAACCTGTGGCGCCCCGCCCCGGCGCCGCACGGCCGCCGCCCCGGGTGCAGCCGGACACGGTGGGCCGTCCGGTGCCACGCCCGAACGTGACCGTGCCGACCCCGCCGCCGGCTCCGGCCGCGAAGCCGGCCAAGGGAGCCCTGACCGCGGGAGTGATCCCGGGTGTGGCCTTTGATCCGGGGACCGCCCGGCTGCTGCCGTCGTCCTATGTGGCGCTCGACTCGGTGGCGCTGCTGCTCAAAGCGGACCCGAACGCCAGGGTGGAGATCGGCGCGCACACGGATAACTCCGGCGCCCCCGCCGACAACCTGCGCCTGAGCGCGCTGCAGGCGGAGGCCGTGCGCGACTACCTGGTCGTCAAAGGCGTGGCCTACCAGCAGCTCGTCGCCCGTGGATACGGGTCGACCGTTCCGCTCACGCGCAACGCGACGCCCCGCGCCCAGGCCGCCAACCGCCGGGTAGAGCTTCGGCCGATCCTGCCTGGTCCGTGAGCTCCGCCGGACCGGGCAGCCTGGCGCCCGCGTCCGGTCCAAGGGACGATGCACTCGCCGCCGGGCCGCGACCGGCCTGGCGCAACGCGTTAACGTACTTCACCACAGCCGCTTGGCCGTGTCCCGAGACTCGCTCCGAGCCTTGCAATGCGGCCGCCTCGACCGCTCAACCCTCACCTGACAGGAGCAACGATGGATTACCGGACTCGCCTCGGTCTGCTGCTCGCGTTCGCCGCCGTGCTGGGGGCTCGCCCCGCCGCGGCGCAGGCCCCCGCCGCGGTGACGCCGGCGGCCATCGCGCTGGGCGACAGCCTCTTCCATAGCAAGGGCAACTGCTACGCCTGTCATGGCGCCAACGCGCAGGGCGCCGTCGGCCCCAACCTCACCGACGCGGAGTGGATCCACAGCGATGGATCCTACGACGCCATCGTCAAGCAGATCACCACCGGCGTGACCGCCGAGGAATCCAAGAGCAAGATCCCGATGCCGCCCAAGGGTGGCTCGCAGATCACCGACGACGAGGTGAAGGCGGTGGCCGCATACGTCTACTCGCTCAGCCACAAGAAGCCGTCCTGACGCGGCGGCTCCGGCCGCTGGCCGCAGCATTCGAAGGGCGCACGCAGGTGCGCCCTTTTCGCTACCTTCCAGCGATGACGACGAGCCAGCGATGACCACGAACCGCCTCGGGGCCGCCACCTCGGCCTACCTGCAGTCCGCCGCCCATCAGCCCATCCACTGGTATCCCTGGGGCGACGAGGCCTTCGAGTCCGCCCGCGCGCAGGATCGCCCCGTGCTGCTCGACATCGGCGCCGTCTGGTGCCACTGGTGCCACGTGATGGACGGCGAGTCCTACGAGAATCCGGCAGCTCGCCGAGTTCCTGAACGAGCACTTCGTCTGCATCAAGGTGGACCGGGACGAGCGGCCGGACGTCGACGCCCGATACCAGCGGGCGGTGCAGGCACTGACCCGGCAAGGCGGCTGGCCGCTGACGGCGTTTCTCACGCCCGCCGGCGAGGTGTTCTATGGCGGCACCTACTTTCCGCCCGACGGCGCGCATGGCCGGCCAGGCTTCCGCGCGGTGCTCGAGAGCGTGCTCGACGCATATCGGTCGCGGCGCGGACAGGTGCAGTCGCAGGCGGAGGCGGTGCGGCGCGTCGTGAGCGACGACCTGAACGAGGCCGCGCCCGGCGAGCCGTCGCTCCAGATGCTCGAGGACGCGGTCGCCCAGATGGCCAAGGTGTTCGATCCGGTGAACGGCGGATTCGGACGGAGCCCCAAGTTTCCGCACCCCGGCGCGATGACGCTGCTGCTCCACCGCTGGTCCGACCACCCGGGCGAGCCGGCGCGCAGCATCCTCGACCGCACGCTCCTCGGCATGGCGGGCGGTGGCGTCCACGACCACCTTGGCGGTGGGTTCCACCGTTACAGCGTCGACGCCGAATGGATCGTGCCCCATTTCGAGAAGATGTCGTACGACAACTCCGAGCTGCTCAAGGCGTACGCCGACGCGTTCGCCCTGTTCGGCACCGAGGAGTACGCGGCGGCGGCGCGCGGCATCGTGCGGTGGGTGCGGGAGGTGATGTCCGATCCGGCCGGCGGATACGCCGCCAGCCAGGACGCCGACGTCGGCCTGGAGGACGACGGCGACTACTTCACCTGGACCCGCGAGGAGGCGGCGGAGGTGCTTTCGCCCGAGGAAATGGAGGTGGCCGCCGCCTACTATGACATCGGCACCGCCGGCGAGATGCACCACAATCCCGCCAAGAACGTGCTGTTCGTCGCCGCGACGGTGGCCTCGCTGGCCGTCGCGGATGGGCCGCGCCGAGCCCGAGGTACGCGCCGCGCTGGAGCGCGCGCGGGCGAAGCTTCGCGCGGCGCGGGACGCGCGCCCAACGCCGTTCGTCGACCGCACCCGCTACACCAACTGGAACGCGATGATGGCGTCGGCCATGCTCCGCGCGGGCACGGTGCTGGGCGACGAGGAAGCCCGCCGCCACGCGCTCCTCACCCTCGGGCGCCTCCGGGACGAGCGCGTGGCCGAGGACGCCGTGGCGCACACGCCTGGCGGCGTGACCGGCCTGCTGGACGACCAGGTCCAGGTGGCCGCCGCCGCGCTGGACGCGCACGAGGTCACCGGCGAGCTCGGGTGGCTCACCTGGGCGGTACGGCTCATGGACCGGGTGTGGGCGGATTACTGGGACGAGGAGGGCGGCGGGCTCTTCGATACCGCGCGCGGACGGTCGAGCGGGCCGGGGCTCCTGCCGGCCACGGCCAAGCCGGTCCAGGATACGCCGACCCCGTCGCCCAATGGCGTGGCGGGGATCGTCTGCGCGCGCCTCCACGAGCTCACCGGCGAGGCGCGCTGGCGCGAGCGGGGGCTGGCGGTGGCACGGGCGTTCGCGGGGCGCTCGAGCGAGCTTGGCCTCTACGCCGCGGCCTATCTGCTGGCCCTCGACTGGCAGCTCGCGCCGAGCACGCATCTGGTCATCGTGGGCGAGCCCGGCGATCCCGTGGCCGACCGCATGCACGCGGACGCGCTCGCGCTGTTCGTCCCCCGCCGCGTGGTGCGGCGCATCGCCCCGGCGGAGGCGGCGTCCCAGCCGCTGCCGCCGGCCATGGCGGGAATGGTGGCGGCCGGCCGCGCGCCGCGGGCCTATGCCTGCACCGGGCACGAGCTGCCGGGCGCCGGCCGCGACAGTCGAGCAATGGCGGGCGGTGCTGGCGGAGCTGCCCGCGAGCCTGGACTAGCCGGCCCGCCCAGGCTCGAGCCGTCATCGAAGTTTCACCCCGACGTCGAGGGTGTCCGCCTGACCCTGACCCCGTCCGATGCCCAGCGCCGTGCGATCCAGGCCCCCCTCGGCCCCGTGCTCGTCGTCGCCGGTCCGGGCGCCGGCAAGACGTACTGCCTGATCGCCCGCATCGGGCACCTCATCGCCTGCGAGGGACTCTCGCCGGCCCGCATCTGCGCCGTCACGTTCACCAACAAGGCCGCCGACGAGATCGCGACGCGGCTCCGGCGCGAGATCGGCCCCGCGGCCGAGGAGATCACCCGCGGCACCCTGCACTCGCTCTGCTTCTCGCTGCTCCGCGACTATGCCGCGGCAGCCGGGTTGCGGCGGGGGATCGGCATCGCCGACGAGGACTATCAGCGTCGTGTGCTCCGGCGGCTCCGGGTACGGTCGGAGCGGCAGAAGCAGCTGCTCCAGCTCTTCGGCCGCCACCGACTCCAGCACGTGCCGCTGACCGCCGGCGACCTGGAGCTCTTCCAGGCCTACTCCGCGGCGCTCACCTCGAGAAACCTGGTCGACTACGACGACCTCATCGCGCGCACCGGCGAGCTGCTGCGCGAGCACCCGGCCGCCGGGACGACGTCCGGGGCCGCTGGGACTACGTGCTGGTGGACGAGTTCCAGGACCTGAGCCTGGCGCAGTACGAGGTCATCACCCACCTCACCGCGGGACACGGCCGCTGCTTCGCCGTGGGTGACGACGAACAGTCGATCTTCTCCTGGACCGGTGCCGATCCCGCGATCCTGGAGCGCTTCCGGACCGACTTCCGCATCGACACGCCGATCATTCTGGACCTGAATCGCCGCTGCTCCCGGCAGATCTTCGACGCCGCCAGGCAGCTGGTCACCCACAATCCCGGCCTGTTCGAGAAGCGGCTCGAGGCCGATCGCGACTCCGAGCATTGCGTCGCCATGCACGTGTTCCCCGACGAGTCCGCCGAGGCGGACTGGCTGCTGGAGGATCTGCTCCGCGACCAGGCCGCCTCCGGGCTCGCCTGGGGTGAGTACGGGGTGCTGTACCGCTATCACACGACCGGGCAGGCGCTCGAGGCCCGGCTGATCGGAGCCGGAATCCCCTGCCTGATGGCCCGGGGCCAGGCACTCATGGACGACGCGCTGATCGGATACGTCGTCCTGAGCCTTCGAATCCTGCACTCCCCCGACGACCCCCTCGTCGTCGAGGCGTTCGCGGAGCGAATGCTTCCGCGGCCCCTGCTCGATCGAGTGCACGCGAGTTTCCGCGGGATGGAGCTCCTCAAGGCATTGCGGACCTTTTCGCGAACCTCCCGGGGCGATCCCGACGCGCGACTGGCATGGCGCTTCATCTTCCACATCGAGAACCTGGCGGGGCTCGGGCGCACGCACGACGCCATCGGTCCGCTGGTGGACGCGCTTGTCCGCTCAGTACCTCGGCCCGTACCGCAATCCGCTCGACGAACGCGCGGCGGAGCTGAGCGATCCCGCGGCGGTACCGGGCGCACCACACCTGGCCGAGCGGCTCGCCGAAACCCGGGACCGCGGCAGGACCGTCTGGATCGAGCCCGACCGCGGCGTCGACCTCGCGCTGCTTCCGATGCTGCGGGCGGTCGTCGGGGACCGGGTGTCCCGCCTCGGGCCCGGGCGATCGGCCCGCGCCCGGCGATCTCCTCCTGCGCGCCGGAAGCGTCCGGCCCCTGCTGTTGTTCAAGGCGCTGCAGCTCCTGCAGTGCCGGGGCATGGCGGACCCGTTGCAGGACTACGTCGCGTTCGACCTCGAGACTACGGAGAAGGACCCGGCCGAGTGCGAGATCGTCGAGCTGGCCGCCGTGCGGGTCCGCGGCCGGGTGATCGTGGAGCAGTTTCAGCGGCTCGTCCGCCCCTCGCGACCGATCACGCCCGCAGGCGACCGCCGTCCACGGCTACCAGGACGCGGACGTCTGCGACCAGCCCACCCTGGCGGAGGTCTGGCCGGCGTTCCGCGAGTTCGTGGGCGGTGATCTGCTCGTGGCGCACAATGGCCACACCTTCGACGTCCCCGTGCTCCGCCGGCTCGCGGCCGGCCTGCCGGGCCTCGACGAGCTCGTGTTCTTCGACACCCTGCCGCTGGCCCGTTCATTGATCGACAGCGGCGCGAGCCTTCCGGACCTCTGCCACCGGTTCGGCGTATCCCCCGGTCGATCGCATCACGCGGTCGATGACGCCGCCGCCCTGGCGGCCGTCATGTGGCATCTGGGCGAGCTCGGCCTGGCGCGCGCGCGCAAGGTCGCCCTGGTGCAGTTGCTCGGATGGCTCGGGTTGGGATTGGCACTCGATGCCGCGGCCGACCCCAGCGCGGAGGAACGGCTGCTCCGGGACCTCGCGCTGCCGGCCGCCCTCGGCCGGTACGGGGGCTGCCTGGAGGCCTACGCCGAGATGGCCACGGGACCGGACACGCCTTCGGTGGAGGAGCTGATCGAGCGGCTGGGTGGCGATCGCCTGCTCGACCGAATTCGGGCCGAGCGGCCCGTCGCGGAGCGCTATCCGCTCTCCGTCGCCCGGCTCACGACGCTCGTGGAGGCCAGTGCCTCGCCGACGCTTGGCGAGAGCATCGAGCTCCTGCTGAGTCGCGTGGCCCTGTCACGCAGTGACGATTTCGCGACCGACAAGGACCGGGTGAGCCTCCTGACCCTGCATGCGACCAAGGGCCTCGAGTTCTCCAGGGTGTACATCGTCGGGGCCGAGGACAATCAGCTCCCGGGGTATCGAGCGCTGGAGAACGACGACCAGCACGACATCCAGGAAGCGCGCCGCCTGCTGTACGTCGGCATGACCCGCGCCAAGGACCGGCTGGTGCTGACCCGGGCGCTCCAGCGAGACGGCCGCGCGACGGGCGGAGACCTGTTCCTGCGCGAGGCGGGGCTCGAGGCCACGGTGTTAGATTAGCCCTCGGACCTTCTCCGGAGTGAATGCACGTGGCCAAGACCGCGACCATCGTCACCAGCAAGGGCACCATCGTCGCCGACCTGTTCGACACCGAGACGCCCAACACCGTGGCCAACTTCGAGAAGCTCGCCAACAGCGAGTTCTACGACGGCACCCGGTTTCACCGCGTCATCAACAACTTCATGATCCAGGGCGGCGACCCGCTCTCGAAGGACCCCAACAATCCCCGGGTCGGCACCGGCGGGCCGGGCTACAAGATCAAGTGCGAGACGCACCTCAACACGCACAAGCACGTGGCCGGCACGCTCAGCATGGCGCATGCGGGCAAGGACACCGGCGGCAGCCAGTTCTTCATCTGCCACGCGCCGCAGCCGCACCTCGATCGGGTGCACACGGTCTTCGGCCAGGTGCGCGAGGGCATGGACGTCGTGAACGGCATCAAGCAGAACGACGTCATCACCTCGATCCGGGTGGCCTGACCTGCACCTCGATTTCGCCATCGTCGCCGACTACGCCCTGATCGACCAGCAGGGCAAGCTGAGCGTGCTCGGCATCTTCCAGCACGTGTGGCTGACCAACTTCCCCTCCGTGTGTCCGCGCACCCACCTGGTGCTCCGGGTGCGCGGGCGCCGCACCGAGATCGGCATGCACGCGATCCGCATCCGCTTCGTGGACGAGGGCGGCACCGAGCTGCTCGGCGGCGAGGGCACGGTCCAGTTCGGCGAGCCGCCGGCGGGCGTGGTGGACGTCGAGGCGGGCGCGGTGCTGGTGTTCGACGTGCCGCTGCCGCGGCCCGGCGTGTACGCCTTCGAGATCTCGCTCGACGGCGACGTGTCCGCCCGCGTGCCCCTCACCGCCGGCTACGCGCAGGCGTCCTGACCCACCGGAGTCTCCGATGGCCCTCGACCGCGATCGCGCCCTGGCACTCATGCAGGAGTACACCGCCTCCGACGCGCTCCGGAAGCACATGTACGCCGTCGAGCTCGCCATGCGGGCCATGGCCGAGCGCGCGGGCGAGGACGCCGACGCGTGGGGGCTGGTCGGATTGCTGCACGACTTCGACTACGAGCGCTTTCCCAACGCCGCCCACTCGGCCACCGAGGAGCACCCGGCCGAGGGCGTGCGGATCCTCAGCGGGCTCGGGCTCCCCGAAGCCAGCGGGCGCGCCATCCTGGGCCACGCGACCTACACCGGCGTCCCGCGCGACACGCCGATGGCCAGGGCGCTCTTCGCCGTGGACGAGCTGTGCGGCTTCCTGGTGGCCTGCGCGCTCGTGCGGCCGTCCCGGAGCCTCCAGGATCTCGAGGTCTCGAGCGTCAAGAAGAAGCTCAAGGACAAGGCGTTCGCGCGGGGCGTGAGCCGCGAGGACGTGCTGCAGGGCGCCGCCGAGCTCGGCGTTCCGCTCGAGGAGCACATCGCGTTCGTGCTCGGAGCGCTGCGGCCGCACGAGCGCGTTCTCGGTCTCGGCGCCGCATGACCGGGGGCGGCGCCGGCGCCGTCCCGGTCCGCGCCGAGCAGACCGTCGCCAGCGCGATCAACCGCGCCGCCGGCGGCCGGCCGATCCCCGGCAACCAGGTCCGGCTCCTGATCGACGGGCCCAGCGCCTACGAGGCGATGCTCGACATCATCGCCACCGCCAGCCGCTGGATCCACTTCGAGAACTACATCATCCGCGCCGACGACGCCGGCTGGCGCTTCGCCGAGGCGCTCGCCCGGCGCGCGCGCGAGGGCGTTCACGTGCGCGTGCTCTACGACGGGCTGGGCTCGTGGAACACCCGGCGCGCGTACTGGCGCTTCCTGCGCCAGGCGGGAGTGGAGGTGCGCCCCTTCCGGCCGCTCTCGCCGGTGGACCTGGTGTCGAATCTCTCCCGCAACCACCGCAAGCTGGTCGTGGCCGACGGCGCCCGGGCCGTGATCGGCGGGCTCTGCATCGGCTGCGAGTGGACCGGCGAGCATACCCCCGGCGAGCGCGCATGGCGCGACACCGCGGTCGACATCGCCGGACCGGCGGCGGCGGTGCTGGACCAGGCCTTCGCGCGGACCTGGCAGGTGGCGGGAGGCACGCTGCCCGACGAGGACGTGGCCGGACGGGTGACGCCGCAGGGACAGGGCGAGGTGCGCGTGATCGGCGGGGAGCCGGGCCGCGAGCGGACCTATCGCGTGATCGAGCTGCTCTCCGCCGGCAGCCTCGAGCGGCTCTGGATCACCGACGCCTACCTGGTGGCGCCGCCCCGGCTCTTCCAGGCGCTGCGGGACGCGGCGCGCGACGGCGTCGACGTGCGGCTGCTGGTGCCGGGATCGAGCGACCTGCCGCTGGTGCGGAACCTGTCGCGCATCGGCTATCGCGAGCTGCTGCGGAGCGGCGTGCGGATCTGGGAGTGGGACGGCCCGATGCTGCACGCCAAGACCATCGTGGCCGACGGCCGCTGGACCCGGGTCGGCTCGAGCAACCTCAATTCCTCGAGCCTGCTCGGCAACTGGGAGCTCGACGTGCTGATCGAGGACGCCGCCCTGGCGGAATCGATGGAGCGGCAGTTCCGGCTCGACATCGCGCGGAGCCGCGAGGTCGTCCGCCGGCGGGTGCGCGCACCGGACCGCATCAGCGCCGCGCTCCCGACGGCGCTGCAGCACGAGCATCCCGAGGTGACACCCGTGCCCTACCGGCCCAGCGGCCGCGAGCGCCGCCAGCGCGCGGCCCTGGCCCTCCGCGGCCTCCTCGCCAACGCGCGGCGATCGATCTACCTCCCCATCACGGCATTCCTGGTGACGCTCGGGACCCTGTTCTTCGTGCTGCCGCGGGCGACGGCGTACGTCTTCGGGGTGTTGTGCGCGTGGCTGGCGCTGAGCGCGGGGCGGGAGGCGTTTCGGAGGAGGGCGGATCGGTAGGACGGACGGCGGGCAGGCGGTCGGGCGGGCAGGCGGTCGGGCAGGCGGAGCGAGGATCGGACGCAGCGGTGGATGCGAAGTGCCATGACCCGGAACCAGCTCCGCTACGGATGCCCCCGCCGGCTGCGCCTGGCGTCCATTCGCTTCGTGATCTTCGCGAACTCCTCCTGCTGCGCCGGCGTGAGCACCGCCTGGATCTCGGTGCGCGTGCGCGTCGCGATGGCCTCGAAGCGCGGGCGCGCCTCCGACATCAGCGCCCGGAGGTCGGCCTCGCGCCGGGTGAGGACGGTGTCGATCCGGGCGTGCTGCGCCGCCGTCAGGTCGAGTTCCCGGTCCAGGCGCTCGAGCATCCAACCCTTCATCCCGGGGGCGGTCCCGGCGGCGGACCGCCGATCGCCAATCCCGGGGAATCCCCGACGCAGCATCGCGTGGTGAAGGAAGAACCCCACGGCTGCACCGGCGAGAAAGACCAGCAGGATCACGACACCGGCGACCAGCCGTGACTTACGAGGCTCGTTCATCGGTCTCCCCACGAAGTGAACTCGTCGTTGCGGGCGGTCTCGAGGAAGGACACGAGGACGGCATCATCCGGATAGGCGGCTACGACGCGGGCGAGCGCGACCGATTCGGGCGCGGTGTCGTCACCGACCGCGAACTCCTCGGCCCCACCCTCGCTGCGCCAGATGAGAGCCCCGGCCGCGAGCATCGCCGCCACGCTTGCCGCGGCGGCCACTTGCCGCCAGCGCACGACGACGTCCCACCATTCGCCGGGAGGCAGGCGTGCCGCCGGGCCGCCCGCCCGCGCGGCGCCCCGCATGATCGCCGTGCGGAGCCGCTCCCAATCCACGTCCTGGCCCGGCGCCGCGCCGTCGGCCGCGCGCAGCTGGCGGGCGAGGGCGTCGTCGCGGGGCGGATCCTGGTCATGCGACCAGCGTGCGGGATCGTTCATCCTGCCGACTCCTGCAAGTGGGCGAGCATGCCGCGGAGGGCCTGCCGCGCCTCGTGGAGGTACCAGCGCACGGTGCCGGGCGAGATCCCGAGCATCGTGGCGATCTCGGCGCCCGAGAAGCCGTCGAGCTCGAACAACTGCACCACCATCCGCTGCCGCTCCGGGAGGCGGGCCAGCGCCGCCGCGACGGTGGCCTGGAGGCCGGCCTGCTCCGCATCGGCGGCCGGCCCGGGCGCCCCGCTCGCCACTCCCGCGTCCTCGAGGGCCTCGGTGGTGCGCCGGCTCCGCGCCTTCCGGAAGTTGAGCCCGCGCGTCACCACGATGCGGTAGAGCCAGGGCCCGAAGCGGCGCGAGGTGTCGAAGGTGCGGATGTTCGCCAACGCCGCGAGAAAGGCCTCCTGCACCACGTCTTCGGCGTCCTCGCGATGGCCCAGGACACGATAGGCCACGGCGAACGCCTGGCGCATGTACCGCCGGACGAGGAGGTCGAATGCCGCGGTGTCCCCGGCCTGCACCCGCTCGATGGCCGCGGCCTCCTGGGCGTCAGGAGGCTCGGGCGCCGAGGCGGCGACCGGGGCCGCCGCCCCCGCACCATCGCTCACGGCCAAGGGGCGGGGCTTGGTCGGCATCCGGGCGAGCGCTGAATCGGACGTGGTCCTTCCTCGTTCATCAGAAGACGTCTTCCGGGTCGTCGGGGCAGTATACAGTCGGGGGCAGCCCGCTGTTGGGCCCCGGCCCCCAACGCCGGCCGGGACCCCGCTGTACTCATGGCAACGAGAGCCCACGGTAGCCGGGGCGGCACTCCAATGCAGTGGTCGGGCGCACCTCGCGTCCGGTCGGGGTCCCGGCGCCGTTCTCCCGGTCCTGCCGGTGCGACGGCGGGACCGTCCGGCGAATCTGTCGTAGGACCCCTCCCGGGCTATCTTCCCAATCCGACCCTGACCGTGGGATCGCATGAACCGCGTGCCGTCGATCGTGCTCCTGACCCTCCTCGCCGCGGCCCCGCTCCGGGCCCAGGATCGAGTCGTGACCCTGCCCGACGCGATCCGGCTGGCCGAGCGGACGCAGCCGAGCATGGTCCAGGCCCAGGCCGGGGTCCGCACCGCGGCGGCCCAGCGCCGGAATGCCTGGGGCGCGTTCCTCCCATCCCTGTCGGCGGGCTCTTCGGCCAGCGAGTTCTTCTCCGAGGGTGCCGCGCGGGTCGACCCGGTCACCGGCCAGCTCACCTCCGGCAACAGCACCAACCGGAGCGTGAGCACCTCGCTCAGCGCGAGCGTGGACCTGTTCACCGGCTTCCGCCGTGGCGCCGAGCTCCAGGCCGCCAAGGCGGGCCAGGTCGCAGGCCGACGCGTCGCTCGTGGACACGCGATTCCAGCAGGCCCTCGCCACCACCAACGTGTTCTTCGACGCGCTGAGCGCGGCCCAGCTCGTGAGCGTCCGCGAGGCGAGCGTCCGCCGGGCCGAGGAGCAGCTCAAGGTGTCGGTGTCCAAGCTCCACGCCGGGTCGGCGACGCGCTCGGACTCCCTCCGATCGCTGGTGACGCTCGGCAGTGCCCGCCTGGACCTGATCCAGTCGCAGACCGACCTGGCGACGGCGGAGGCCAACCTGGCGCGCCAGGTCGGCGAAGTGGGCCGGGTCCGCGCGGCGGACGACTCGAGCTTCCACCGACTCCTCGCGGCGATCGATACCGTGGGACTTCGGCTGGAAGCCGAGAGCCGCTCGCCGCGGATCCAGAGCGCGGTCGCGACCGCGAGCGTCGCCCGCGCCAACGTGCGCGCCTCCCGCTCCGCCTACTGGCCCAGCCTGACGCTCGGCGCCAACACGGGCTGGAACGCCAGCCGGAACAACGACTATGCGTTCCTCAACCAGCGCCAGGTCAGCCTCCAGATGAGCTGGCCGCTGTTCAACCGGTTCGACCGCGAGCTCGCGATCGCGCAGCGGGAGGCGAGCTACGACGTCGCCCAGGCCACCGCCGAGGACGAGCGGCGGGCGGTGCAGGCGGAGCTCACGGCCCGGCTGGCGGAGCTGGACGCCGCGCGCTCCAAGATCGACATCACCATCACGAGCGTCACCGCGGCCACCGAGGACCTGCGCGTCCAGCAGGAGCGCTATCGGCTGGGCGCCTCGACCATCGTGGACGTGCTGACCTCGCAGGAAGCCCTCAACCAGGCCGAGGTGGACGTGGTGAACGCCAGGTTCGACTATCTCCGCGCCAAGGCGCAGCTCGACGCGCTGATCGGACGGACGCTGTGACCGCCAGGCTGGGCGACACCGCCGAACGGATGGCCGCGCTGCCCGTGGAGATCCCGCGGGACGCCGTCATCGTGACCCGGAACCTGCAGCGCGACTACGACATGGGCGGCGAGGTGGTGCACGCGCTCCGCGGGGTCGACCTGGTGATCCGGAAGAACGAGTTCGTGGCCATCATGGGGCCGTCGGGCTCGGGCAAGTCGACGCTGATGAACCTGATCGGCTGCCTCGACAGCCCGACGGGCGGCGAGTACTGGCTCAACGGCCACCGCGTCTCCGAGCTGGGCGACGACGAGCTCGCGCGGATCCGCAACAAGGAGATCGGCTTCGTGTTCCAGACGTTCAACCTGCTCCCGCGGGCCTCGGCGCTGCACAACGTCGAGCTGCCGCTGGTCTACGCGGGGCTGGGCGGGCGCGAGCGGCGCGAGCTGGCCGCGGACGCGCTGACGCGGGTCGGCCTCGGCGACCGGATGCAGCACCGGCCGAACGAGCTGTCCGGCGGCCAGCGCCAGCGGGTCGCCATCGCGCGGGCGCTGGTCAACAAACCGAGCATCCTGCTGGCCGACGAGCCGACGGGCAATCTCGACAGCGCGACGAGCGAGGAGATCATGGGACTGTTCGAGGCGCTGTACGAGGAGGGGCAGACGATCGTGCTGGTCACCCACGAGGCGGACATCGCGGCCCACGCGCGGCGGCAGGTGCACCTGAAGGACGGCCGGTTGGAGCGGGACTTCGCAACGGAGGCACGGCGATGAGAGCGGTGCTGGGACGACCATGCTGGCCGTGCTGCTCCTGTCGCCGGGTGCAAGAAGGAGACGCCGCAGGTGGTCTACCGCGCGGTGCCCGTGGAGCAGCGCGACATCGTCGTGTCGGCCCAGGCGGCCGGCGCCATTCAGCCGGACACCACGGTCGAGGTCAAGTCGAAGGCCTCGGGCGAGGTGCTCCAGCTCAATGCGGAGACCGGCCAGCTGGTCAAGCGCGGCGCGCCGCTGGTCCGCATCGATCCGCGCAACGCGCGCAACACGCTCGCGCAGGCACAGGCGGACCTGGACGTGGCGCAGGCCAAGCTGGCCAACGCCACCAGCCAGAAGCGGCGGGCCGACGAGCTGTTCAAGAGCCAGTCGATCACCGAGCAGGAGCACGAGCAGGCGCTGCTCGACTACGCCGACGCGAGCGCCCAGGTGGTGCGCTCGCGCGTGTCGGTGGACAATGCGCGCATCCAGCTCGAGGACACCGACGTCCGCGCGCCGATCACGGGAACGATCATCGCGAAGACGGTCGAGCGCGGCACGGTCATCGCTTCCGCCACGGCGAACGTGAGCGGCGGCACCACCCTGCTCCAGATGGCCGACCTGAACCTCGTGCAGGTCCGGACGCTGGTGGACGAGACCGACATCGGGAAGGTGCAGCCCGGCCAGCTCGCCACGATCACCGTGGACGCGTATCCCAACCGCCCGTTCGAGGGCACGGTCCTCAAGATCGAGCCGCAGGCGCAGACCGAGCAGAACGTGACCGTCTTCCCGGTGCTGGTCCGGATCCAGAATCGGGAGGGCCTGCTCCGTCCCGGCATGAACACCGAGGTCGAGATCCACGTCGGCAACCGGGAAGGCGTGCCCGCGGTGCCCAACGCCGCGCTCCGGACGCAGCGCGACGTCGCCTCGGCGGCGCAGGTGCTGGGGCTCGCGCCGGAGGAGGTGCAGAAGCAACTGGCCGCCAGCGCGGCCCAGAGCGCGAGCAGCGCCGGCGCCTCGCCGCGGACGGGCGGCAGCGACGGCGCGCGACTCCGGCCGGGTCGGCCCGACTCCGGCGCGCGGTCTGCGCCCGATTCGACGCGCCGGCTGCGGCCGGATTCCGCCGCCCGCCGGCGGGGCCAGTTCGGCGGGGCGCCCGGCGCGGGCCGCCGGACCCGCGGCACGGACGCCGGCGGCGGGCGCTACATCGTCTTCGCGAAGCGGAACGGCGTTCCGACGCCGGTCTGGATCCGCACCGGCCTCACCGACCTCGACTACAGCGAAGTGCTCGGTGGTCTCAGCCTCGGCGATTCGGTCTACGTGCTGCCGAGCGCGAGCCTGGTGCAGTCGCAGCAGGACATGCAGCGGCGGGTGAACCAGATCACCGGCGGCGGCGCCGTCCCCGGCATGCGGCAGCAGACGTCGGGCGGAGCCGGCGCACGGGCGGCGCGCCGGCGCCAGACGGGACGGTAGCGATGCTCATCGGGGAGACCTTCGCCGTCGCCCTCTCGTCGATCCGGGCGAACGCGCTGCGGTCGATTCTGACGATGCTGGGCATCATCATCGGCGTGGGCGCGGTGATCACCATGGTGGCGCTGGGCACCGGGGCGCAGAAGGCGGTGGAGGACCGGATCGCGGCGCTCGGCGCGAACGTGTTCACCGTGTTCGCGGGCCAGGGGCGGAGCGGCGCGGTCATGATCACCGACCGCACCGTGCTCAGCACCGACGACTACGACGCGCTCGTCCGTGACGCGACGCTGCTCAAGGCGGTGGTCCCCGAGGCCCAGCAGGCGCAGCAGGTCGTCTTCGGCAACCAGAACCGCAACCTGCAGGTCATCGGGACCACCGCCAACTACACCGACGTCCGGAACTACACGGTGCCGTTCGGCCGGATGTTCACCAACGGCGACGATGCCTCGCGGCAGCGGTACGCGGTGCTCGGCTCGGCGGTGCCGGAGATGTTCGGCGGCAATCCGGCGGCCATGATCCACCAGACGATCCTCATCCGGGGCATTCCGTTCGAGATCCTCGGCGTGCTGAGCACCAAGGGCGCCTCGGGCGGCTTCCAGAATCCCGACGAGCAGATCATCATCCCGCTGCAGACGGCGCAGTACCGGGTCTTCGGGACCAAGCGGCTCCGGTCGATGTCGATCCAGGTGGAGGACGGCGTTCCGATCGAGCAGGGCATGGTCGATCTCGAGCGGGTGCTCCGCCGCGAGCACCACATCCGCCCCGGCGGCGACAACGACTTCACCATCCGCAACCAGCAGGACATCCTCCAGACGCAGCAACAGGCCACGCAGGTCTTCACGACCCTGCTCGCGAGCATCGCCGCGGTGAGCCTGGTGGTCGGCGGCATCGGGATCATGAACATCATGCTCGTCTCGGTGACCGAGCGGACGCGCGAGATCGGCGTCCGCAAGGCGCTCGGCGCCACCCGGGGCAACATCCTGCTCCAGTTCATGATCGAGGCGCTCACCCTGTGCATCCTCGGCGGCGCGATCGGCGTGCTGCTCGGCATCGGGACCACGATCGTGCTCGCGCGCGTGATGCAGTGGAATACGCTCATCTCCCCATCGGCCGTCATCGTGGCGTTCGGCTTCAGCGCCCTGGTGGGACTCTTCTTCGGCATCTGGCCCGCCCGCCGCGCCGCGCGGCTCGATCCGATCGTCGCGCTGCGGTACGAGTAGCCGCGGCTGCGGATGCCCAGCGCGGACGTCGTCGTCCTGGGAGCCGGCATCGCGGGGCTCGCCGCGGCCGAGCGGCTGGGGGCCGCCGGGCGGCGCGTCGTGGTGCTCGAGGCCCGGGACCGGATCGGCGGGCGCATCCACACCGTGGACGACCCCGGCCTGAAGCTTCCCATCGAGCTCGGCGCCGAGTTCGTTCACGGCCGTCCGACGGAACTGGTGGAGCTGATCCGCGACACCGGGCTCACGCTCGAGGCCGTCTCCGAGGACCAGCGGCCCGGTATCGGCGCTCGTGCCGGCGGCGCCAACGCGGGCAGCGGCGGATGCCGGACATCCGCGCCTCGCTGGCGACGCTGCTCGAGAGCCGGCCGTGCCGGCCCCGATCGCCCGGTGGCCGACCTCATCCGCGAGCACGGCGCGTTGCTCGACGCGCCCGGGCGAGGTCGAGGGCGTGATCCGGTATCTCGAGGGATTCCACGCCGCCGACCTGTCGCGGCTGGGCACCCGGGCGCTGGCCGAGAACGAATCGGCGGAGGACGACGACGGCGACTCGCCGCACCGGATCCGCGAAGGCTACGGCGAGCTCGTTCGGCGCCTTGCCGAACGATGGGACCATGCGCGGGTAGAGATCCGACTCGGCGCGGTGGTGACCGCGCTCGCGTGGCGGGCCGGCCAGGTCCGCGTCACGGTCCTGGCGTCCGACGGCCGCACCGAGACTGGCGGCGCCCCGCGCGGTGATCGCACTACCCCTCCCGGTGGTCAAGCGGATGGTTGGCGGTGGGAGCGCCGGAGGACTCGATCCGCGGCCGCCAGGCTGGGTCGACGCGCTCGGCGCGCTGCACATGGGCGCCGCTCTCCGCATCGTGATCGGCTTCGACACCAGGTGGTGGGCCCCGGATGGCAAGCCCGGTCCGGGCTTCGTCTACGGCGGGCCGGAGCCATTTCCGGTCTGGTGGAGCGCGCTCCCGGCGCGCGCGCCCGTGCTCACCGGGTGGGCCGGCGGCCCTCGCGCGGCCGCGCTCACCGGACGGGGCGAGGCCGCGCTCCTCCGGGCGGCGCTCGACTCCCTGGCCTCCGTGTTCGGGCGCGATGTGGCGGAGCTGCGGTCACGCTCGCGCCTGGCCTACGCGCACGACTGGTCGGCCGATCCGTTCGCGGGCGGCGCCTACAGCTACGGAGGCGTGGGGGCCATCGAGGCGCGCGCGACGCTCGCGCAGCCGGTCGAGGGCACGCTCTTCCTGGCCGGGGAGGCCGTCGCCGAGCAGGGCCGGAACGCCACGGTGCACGGCGCCCTCGCTTCGGGCCGACGAGCGGCGGCGCAGGTGGTGGACGCCGGCTGACGCCGCCGCGCCATGGAACCGGAGGCGCGCCGGCGGCGTTCTCCCCGTACATTCCGACCTCCCCCGCCGAGGCCTCGCATGACAGCAGAACGGCCGCTCGTCAAGCGGCACCATGGCATCGTCCGCCTGGCCCACTGGCTCAACGCGATCGTGCTGGTCGGCATGATCGCGAGCGGCCTCCAGATCTACATGGCCTTCCGCCACTTCGGCCCGCGCGGCGAGCCCTACCCCAATCCGTTCGACGGCCAGTCGCTGCCCGGCGTGGTCGCGGCTCGGCGGCTGGCTGGCCGGCGGGCTCAACTGGCACTTCGCGCTGGCCTGGCCGTTCGTGATCACCGGCCTCGTCTACCTCGGATTCCTGGCCTGGTCCGGCGAGTGGCGCTCCCTGCTCTTCCGGCCCCGCGACGTGGGCCCGGCGATCCAGATGCAGCTCTACTACCTCCGCCTCCGCCGCCACCCACCCGCCGCAGGGCAAGCACAACGCGCTCCAGAAGGCCGCCTACACCTTCATCGTGGTGCTCGGGGCCCTGTCGGTGCTCACCGGGCTTCGCCATCTACAAGCCGGTGCAGCTCGCCTGGCTGACGGCGCTGTTCGGCGGGTACGAGCTCGCCCGCTACTGGCACTTCTGGACGGTGTGGATCTTCGTCGGCTTCACCCTGCTCCACGTCGCCCTGGTGTTCCTGGTGGACCCGGCCTCGCTGCGGGCGCATGATCACGGGCTGGTACCGCGGGAGGTTTCCGAGCCATGACTGACCGCACACGCGGACTGAGCCGCCGGGACTTCATGCGGCTGGGCCTGGTGCGCCGCCCGTGTCGCTCGCGGCCGCCTGCGGCTGGGACGGCGGCGCCGCTCCTCGAGCCGCGGCTCCGCGCCATCAGCCGGATCAACGACTGGGTGGGCGAGAAGATCCTGCTCTCGCCGACGCGCCTCGCGCGCGAGTATCCGGCGGCCGCGCGCACGCCCGCCGGGGCGGTTTCCGGCGTACTCGATCACGCGCCAACCGCACCGGACAGTTCCCGACGCCACCCGGCGGCCGCGAACTGGGCGCTCGAGGTGGGCGGGCTGGTCCGGACACCGGCGCGGCTCACCCGCCCGATGCTCGAGGCGCTTCCGCGGGTGACCTACACGGTGAAGCATCACTGCGTCGAAGGCTGGACGGCCGTGGCGACGTGGACCGGCGTGCCGGTGTCGGCCGTCGCGGCATGGTGCAGCCGACGGCCGATGCGCGCTACCTGCGGTTCGACTCGTTCGACAGCCGCTACTTCAACGGGTGGGACCTGACGAGCGCCATGCACCCGCAGACCATCCTGGCCTACGCGTACAACGACCGGCCGCTCATGGCCGAGCACGGCGCCCCGCTGCGGCTGTACTCGCCGATCAAGCTGGGCTACAAGATGACCAAGTATCTCACCACGATGACCTTCACGCGCGAGCGGCCGGGCGGCTACTGGGAGGACCAGGGCTACCCGTGGCTCGGCGGCATCTAGCTCAGTCCGGCGATTCGGCCTCGACCGAGACCTCGGCGGTGCCGTCGGGCAGATAGGTCACCTCCACCCGCCACGGGCGGCAGCAGACCTGGCAATCCTCGACGTATTCCTGGTGGTGGCCGCTGCCGGGGTCGAGGCTGATCTCGTTGATCTCCCCGCAGTAGGGACAGAGGACGGTGGCACCGGTCTCCACGGTGCCGTCGCCGGCGGGGAACTCCTCGTCCTGCTCGTCTGCTCGTCTCTAGTCGCTCATGGGGCTTCGATTCCGCTGGGTGCCTGCGCCCGGATGGTTCGGGTATATTCTGCAACATTCACTCCCCGCGCCCGTTGTTCCAGCGTCCGGCCCGGCCCGGACTCCTCGTCCCGCTCGGGCTGACCGTCGGCCTGCTTGCCGCGCGCGCCGCGGCCGCGCCGCCGCTCGGCGATCCGCTCGGGGCGCCGCTCCCGCCATCCCTGCATCTGTCCTACCCGCCGCTGTACCTGGCGCTCGCGCCGCTGTTCACGCTCTGGGACGGCGTCTCGATGCTCAGCATGAGCCGGCTGTACGGGTTCCTTGCAGGCGGCGCGATGCTGTACGTCGCCTGGCGGCTCTGGCGGGTGCTCTGGCGGCGCCTGGCGTGGAGCAGCGTCCGGCCGCGCCGCGCGCCGGTGCGCGGCGAGCTGGCCCTGCTGCTCGCGACGATCGCGGGATTGGCGCTGTTCGTGGGCGCCGGGCTCCTCTGGCATCGCCCGATGGCCGCGCTCGCGGGGGCGGGGCCTGACGTCGTCGTGTTCGACGTGCACAGCCACAGCAACGTGTCCCATGACGTCGGCGGCACGCTCATGGGCGGGTTCGACACCGAGGCCAACCTCCGGTGGCACCGGCGGGCCGGCTTCGACGCCACGTTCCTGACGGACCACAACACCATCAGCGGGCTCCGTCCGCACACCGGCCCGCCGGCGCTCTGCCCCGGTATCGAGGTGAGCGCATGGAAGGCCCACGTGGTCCTCCTGGGCGACTCGCTGCCGGTGGACCGGGGCCGCTACAACGGCTCGCTCGACGCGCTCCTCACGCTGCTGCACGAGAGCGATTCGGCGTACGGCGCGCTGAGCGTGCTGTCGCTCCCCGAGTACGAGCGGAACCACGCGGGCCGGCTGGACACGCTCGTGGCCGCGGGGGCGGACGGGTTCGAGATCGTCAACGCGTCGCCCAAGGCCAACGAGTTTTCGCGCGCGCGGCGCGACTCGGTCGTGGCGCTCGCGCGGCGGACCAACCGGTTCGTGGTCGGCGCGAGCGACAGCCACGGCTGGGGCGCCACGAGCATGGTCTGGAACCTCATGCGGGTGCCGGGCTGGGCGGAGGCGGGCGCGGGGGTCTGCGGCCGGCTGCTGGAGGGGCTCCGGAGAGGGTTCGGCTCCTCGCAGATCGTCGAGCGCCACCGGCTCCGCGCGGACAGCGGCTGGCCCGGCTGGCTCACGCCGATCGGCGTCGTGTGGGAGACCTGGCGAGCAATGGGCTGGGCGCTCACCGCCGCGTGGCTCGGCTGGATCTGGCTGCTGTGGGCCGCGGCTCGCGGACGGCACACTCAATGACCCGATACTCCACCCAGGAACGATCATGACCCGTGCGCGCTTCCTCGGGACCGGGTTCGCGGTGCCCGACCGCGTCGTGACCAACGACGACCTCTCCCAGCTCATGGACACGAGCGACGAATGGATCCGGACCCGCACGGGCATCCAGGAACGGCGCTGGGTGCGCGAGGGCGAGACGGGCGCGGGACTCGCCCATGCGGCGACGCTGCGCGCGCTGGAGGCGGCCGGCCTGATGCCGGGCGACCTCGACGCGATCGTCTACGCCACGTCGACGCCCGATCACTTCGCTCCCGGCAACGGCGTCTACCTGCAGCGCCTGCTCGGGGTCGGCACGATCCCGTCGATCGACATCCGGAACCAGTGCAGCGGCTTCGTCTATGCGCTGAGCGTGGCGGATGCGTTCATCCGCTGCGGGCAGTACCGGCACGTGCTCGTGGTCGGCGCGGAGGTGCAGTCGACCGGGATGGACGTCACCACTCGCGGACGGAACACGGCCGTCATCTTCGCCGACGGGGCGGGCGCCGCGGTGCTCGGGCCCGCCGAGGATGGGCGCGGCATCCTGGCGTTCGACCTGCACGGCGACGGGACCCACGCCGAGAAGCTGTGGGTGGACGCGCCCGGATCGATGTACCATCCCCGCGTCTCTCCGGCCCAGCTCGAGCACGGGCGGCAGTTCCTGGAGATGGACGGCAAGGAGGTGTTCCGGCACGCCGTCGTCCGGATGCCGGAGTCGGTGCGCGCGGCCCTGGCCGCGACCGGGCACGGCATCGGGGATCTCACGCTGCTCGTGGCGCACCAGGCCAACCTCCGCATCTCGGAGATGATGCAGAAGGCGCTCGGACTCCGGGACGACCAGATCTACAACAACATCATGCGGTACGGGAACACCACGGCGGCGACCATTCCTATTGCGCTGAACGAATGCGTACAGGCAGGACGGATCCGCGAGGGGAGCCTCGTGGCGCTGACGGCGTTCGGGTCGGGGTTTCTGTGGGGGAGTGCGGTGGTGAGGTGGTAGGCGCACGCGAAGGGGGCATGCATCCGCGCATGCCCCCTTCGCTTCGCTCAGGGTGACCCGTAGGTGGCTTAATCCGATTCCATCGGATACTTCCGCAGGTAGTAATCCTGCGTCCGTACCGCGCGGGCCCGGTAGAGCTGCTCTTCGTCGTCGTCGGCGTCGCTCACGAAGAGGTGCAGCGAGCCGGGCCACATCGTGGCCTGCAGCGACCAGTTGGTCGACGGCGCGTGCAGCACCCACTGGAGCGCACCGCCGCCCGCATCCGTCAGATGGATCTCGCTCGCCCGCTCGAGCGGCACCGTCGCGGGAATGCCCGCGATCGCCGCTTCGATCGGATCGAGCATCAGCTCTGCGTCGGTCCAGGACCGGAAGTTCACCTTTCCATGGACCGGCGATTCGGTCTCCGGCAATTCGAACTCCGCCTGCCATTCGCCCAACAGGTCCCATGCATGGTCCATCGGGCCGATATTGGGCACCTGCACCGTCGGATGTCTAGGCATCGGTGGCCTCCCTCCCGAATAGAGACTGGGCAAGGACACGATCACTTCCACCCGCGATACGTACTCTCACAGTAGCGATTTGGATGCCCGGCGGCATCCCGCCGGTGAATCTTTTCCTCCAGCGTTTCGTACTGTAACGCGGCCTGCATGTCCCCAACCGAGGTTATCGCTATGCTGCAGTTGCTGTTGACCATCGCCGCCGGCATCGGCGGCTACCTGATTTCCAGAAATTTCGTCCGCAACCGCCTCCGCTTCGTGGACGCCGTCCACCGGGCCTGGTTCCCGCTGGTTGCGGGCGTGCTGGGCTTCCTGCTTGCCTGGCCACTGGCCCTGCTGCCCCTCGTCAGTGCAGGGCCCGCCGCCATCTTCGGCCTGGGCGTCGGGCTGGGGAGCGCCACGGGGGCCCGAATGGTTCGCCGGGCGGACGATCCGCGCCGCCGGCTCGTCCCCTGACTGCAACCTAATCGACAGGCGGCCATCGGCCCGTAGACTGGATCACACTGTCGATGGAACACTGGACTGGTCACACTGTAGACTGGATCACACTTCCGGAGACGTCTATCTTGCCCGCATGACGACTGTGCATTGTGCCCGTTGTGGACTCGACCGCGACCGGATGGCGTTCCAGCCCTTTCAGAACGACCTCGGAAAGCGGGCGTACGAGGAGATCTGCGGCGTGTGCTGGGCGGAGTGGCTGAAGACGCAGCAGCAGCTCATCAACCATTACGGCCTGAACCTGCGGGACGCGAAGTCGAAGGAATTCCTGTTCCGGAACATGGAGCAGTTCCTCTTCAAGGAGGGACAGGTCGGCACCTGACCCTCAGCGCGTGACCCCCAGGCGGAAGACCAGATCGATGCCCGGCCCGCCGGGTTCCAGGTCCTCCGTCAGCCCGAGTCGCCACTCCCGCCCCGCGCGCGTCGCCAGAATCCAGCCGAAATCGAGGGACAGCTCCCGCCGGTCGAGGGCGGCAATCGTCGTATCGTGATAATATGGCGAGTGGACGAAGAGATTGCCGTAGATCGACTGACGTCCCCAGAAGCGCCATCTGAGTCCCGAGCTCCCCGACAGAAACGTCGTGCGCTGGTAACGGGTGAGGTCGCCGTGCCTCGGCGTGTAGCCCACGCCCAGGCTGCCTTCGTAAACGAGCGGGCCCGCGAGCGGGGCCCGCACCGTGGTCACGACGCCTCCGGCCACGACACCTCGCCCGTAGCCGGCCGGCGCCGTGGACGTCGGCAGGGTAAGCGTGGCGACGGTCTGCAGGTGCCGGCCATGGCGCATCCCGGCCGACAGCCGGACGTCGCCAAGAAATACGCCGGTCGAGCGACGCGTGAGGAGCTGGCCGTCGGGCAGCTCGAGCTGATACAGGAAGGCGTTGCGCGGACGGCGCTCGCGCTCGCGCAAGGTGATGCCGATGAGACCGTGGTACCAGTCGAGAAATCCGTCGAGAAATCCGGGATAACCGGCGCCGACACCGGCATCCAGCTCGACGAACCCCCGTGCGCCGACGGCCCGGGCCACGCCGAAGCCGGAGCCGGAGGATCTCGCTGTCGAGATCGTACCGCGCGCCCGGCTCGGCCTCGTGCTCGATGGTGCTGGCGTAGTCGAGCGCCAGACTGCCGGACCACCGGCCTGGTCCGGGCGTCCGGTACGGCTCGAAGCCCAGCGCGGTCCGGGAGTCCGCGACCGGGTTGATCGGACGATACGCCGGCAGCCCCTGGGCACGGGCGGCCGGCGGGCTGAAGAGGGACCAGACGAGGAGACCGGTCGAGACGGCGGTTCGGCGGATCACGGGGGAGCAAGATAAACTCGCTTGACAAACCCGGAGGCCGGCCGGTACGTTGAATCCATGATCCGGTCCCAGAACGGGTGGTTCTACTTCTCCTTTACCAGCGCCGGCGAGGCTCATGGCCCGTCCGGAGTCGGTAGGGTGCAGTAGCGCTCGCCGACCGGACCCCATCGACGCCCCGCCGGACGAATCCGGCGGGGCGTTTTCTTTTCCATTCCAGGAGCAGAGCTATGCGCGTGGCGATTCAGGGCACCTACGGCTCGTTCAGCGAAGCAGCGGCGCGGCGGCGCTGGCCGGACCTGGAGACGCTTCCCTGCCGCGAGGCCAAGGACGTGGTCGCGGCGGTGCGCGCCGGCGAGGCCGAGGCCGGCTGCCTCCCGATCGAGAACTCGCTGATCGGATCGGTCACCACCACCTACGACCTGCTCGAGGAGGCGTTCGGGGACGGCACGCTCAGGCTCACGCACGAGATCCTCTTCCCCGTCCACCATCACGATCATGGCGGTCCCTGGTGCCCGGCTCGACGGCATCAAGCGGGTGCTGTCGCATCCCGTCGCGCTCGGCCAGTGCCGCATCTGGCTCTCGGAGCATTTGCCGAACGTGGAGCTGGTGAGCACCTGGGACACGGCGGGCAGCGCGGAGCTGGTGGCACAGGAGGGGAATCCGGCGCTCGCGGCGATCGCCGCGCGGCACGCCGCGGATGTCCACGGGCTCGTGCCGCTCGCCGAGCGGATCGAGGACGATCCCACCAACCAGACCCGATTCCTCACCTTCACCCGCGCCGATGCGCCGGCGCTGCCGGCGGGCAGCGTGGGGATGAGCCGGCACAAGACGTCGCTCATCGTGCTGATCGACCACAAGCCCGGCATGCTGGCGCTCACGCTGCAGGCGTTCGGCGTCCGCGGCGTGAACCTCATGGCACTGCAGTCGCGGCCCGAGCGCTCCGCGCCGTGGACCTACCGCTTCTACGTCGACATCGACGGATCCACCACCGATCCGCGCGTGGCCGAGGCGCTGGAGGAAGTGGAGGCGCTGGCGGCGCGCGTCGTGGTGCTCGGGAGCTACGAGGCCTGGGTCGAGGGCTCCAAGCTCTCCGCGCCCCCGCCCACCCCGGCGCACCACACGAAGAAGCCCGACATCCCCCTGGTCGACCGGCGCCGCGTGCCGGAGGGAACGCGGGTGCAGGTCGGGCCGCTCACGTTCGGCGGCGCCGAGCGCGTGCTGATCGCGGGCCCCTGCTCGGTCGAGAGCGAGGCGATGATCCTCGAGACCGCCGACGCGGTGGCCCAGGCCGGCGGCGACATGCTGCGCGGCGGGGCCTACAAGCCGCGGACCTCTCCATACGACTTCCAGGGGCTGGGTGTGAAAGGCCTGCGCTACCTGGCGGACGCGCGCGCACGCACGGGGCTGCCGGTCGTGACCGAGGTACTGAGCTGGGAGGAAGTGGCCGTGGTGGGCCATTTCGCCGACATGCTCCAGATCGGCGCGCGCAACATGCAGAACTTCACGCTGCTGCGCGCCGCGAGCCGGAGCGGGAAGCCGATCCTGCTCAAGCGCGGCGCCGGCTCCACGATCGAGGAGTGGCTGATGGCGGCGGAGTACATCCTGGCGGAGGGCAATCCGAACGTCGTCATGTGCGAGCGCGGGATCCGCACCTTCGAGCGGGCGACGCGCCACACGCTCGATCTCAACGCGGTGGCAATGCTGCTGGAGCGGACCCACCTGCCGGTGATCGTCGACCCGAGCCACGCGGCCGGCGTTCGGTCGCTGGTGACGCCGCTCAGTCTCGGCTCGCTCGCGGTGGGCGCCTGCGGCCTCATCGTCGAGGTCCATCCCGATCCGTCCTCGGCGATGAGCGACGGTGCCCAGAGCCTGGATATTCCGATGTTCGCGGAGCTGGCGCGGCACGTGCATCCCGAGCGGGCGGCGCGGGGGATGGTGGCGTTGGCGTAGACCGGCGGGGGCGGGCGGGCGGCGCGAACCTAGCGAGTCACCCTGAGCGAAGCGAAGGGGCCATGACCTGAATCATGACCCCTTCGCTTCGCTCAGGGTGACTCGCGGAAGAGACACCGCGTGAGACGACCTACGGTACGGTGGTGCCCCGGCGCCCCACGAACAGCCGGTACAGGAGGAGGAGAAGCATCGCGCCGATGATCGAGGCGATGATCCCGGGACCCTGACCAGGGTCACTGTACCAGCCCAGCGCTCGTCCCAGAAATCCCGCCAGCAGGGCGCCGGCCACGCCGATCAGCATCGTCACGATGAAGCCGCCCGGATCCCGTCCGGGCATCAGCAGCTTGGCAATCGCTCCGACGACCAAACCGATGATCAAGGTCCACAGGATACTCATAGAGACCCCTCCAAGGGTGGGCCGAAGATATACCGCCGTTCGGTCCGGACATCTGTGAGGCGGCGCACATCAGCGCTCGCGCTCGCCCAAGCGGGCGGTCACGGTCTCCCGCTTCCGGTTTCGCAGGATGTCCAGCTTGAAGGTCTCTCCCCGATCGTAGCTCCGCAGGATCCGCATCAGGTGGGAGGGGCCGGCCGGCTTCCGCCCGTCGACCGCCTGGACCACATCGCCGCCCTTGAGGCCCAGGGCACCGTTCTTTGGGGCCCGGATGACCAGGACCCCTTCGGTGGTGCCGAAGTACTGACCCAGATCGGGGTTGAGGGGCGCCAGCTCGAGGTCGCCGAGGGGGGAGCCGGCCAGGAACTCGAAGCGCTCGCCCGGGCCCATGTCCATGAAGTCGCCGGCAGGCAGCCGCACGTCGTCACGGGATCCGTCGCCGCGGAAGCGCATGACGAACGGGTGCCCTCCTCCCGGACCGGCCATGACCATGTCGGGCTCGTCCTCGGTGACGAGCGAGACCGTGCGCCGATCCTTGCCCCGCAGGAACTCGACCGCCACCGTGTCGGACGGCTCGAGCCGGGCGGCGAGCTCGATGAGACGAAGCCCCGGCAGCGACTGCCGCGCGGCCCGGTCGCCCGCGGCGGTACCGCCGCTCAGCACCGACTTTCCGTCCACCTTGGTGATCAGGTCGCCCGAGCGGAGGCCGGCCGCGGCGGCGGGGCCATTGGGCGTCACCGACTCCACGTAGGCGCCGAGCGAGTCGGTGTCGCGCGCCTGGAGGTTCACCTTGATGCCGAGCCGGGCGCGGCGGTTCATCACGATCCGCATCAGCCGGTCCGGCCCATCGACCTGGCGCTCGAACCGGTCGGTCGTCGTGTCTTCCCGCTCCTGGCCGAGCAGGGAGTGAACCGGAGCGGTGGCGAGCCCGGCGGCGGTGAGCGCGGCGGCGAGCACGAAGGGGAAACGCATATCGGGCTCCTCGGGGCTCAGAGCCCCACGTTGCTTGCGCGGGTGACGTGGACGTCGACGAGGGCGTCGAGCAATCCCACCCGTTCGCGCCAGAGCCGGAGGAGCTGTGCGTCGCGCGACTGGCGCTCGAGCATCTCCGCCACCTCCAGCTCCCGGTCCACCCGGGCAATCCGGTCCTCGAGCTCCTGGGCGATGCCGGCCGTCCGGCCGTCGAGCACCCGGTCCTCGGGGTGATACTGGCTGAGCGCGCTTTCCAGCGCCTGGGAGCGGGCCATGGCCTGGCTGATCTCCTGCTCGCCCACGGGGAGCTTGCCGCCGGAGCGCCCGACGAGCACGCCGAGGGCGATCGACGCCGCCGCGGCCAGCCCGATGAACCCGCCCACCCGGCGCCAGCGCGCCCGGCGCTCAGCGCGGATCCGGGCGGCCACCTGCGGCCACCGGTCCCGGGTGGGACGAAGTGCCGGCAGCGCCTTGAGCCGCGCCACCCGCTGGTGCAGCCGCTCGTGCTCGGCCCGGCAGGCCGGGCAGACCTCCAGATGCTCCTGGGCGGCGGCGTCGCCCGGCTCCCGCCCGGCCTCGTTCAGGCTCAGCAGGGCTTCCATCGACAGATGTGTCATGCCTCCACCTCCTCCCCGAGCCAGCGCCTGAGCCGCTGATGCGCCCGGGCGAGCTGGGACTTCGAAAAGCTCGGGGTCTCTGCTCATCATGCCCGCGATCTCTTCATGGGTGTAGCCTTCCACGTCGTGCAGCCAGACGACGGCTCGGGCGGTCTCCGACAGCCGCTCCAGCGCCGCCTCCAGGTCCATGCGGAGGGCGGTGTCCTCGCGGCGATGGCCCATGACCTCGTCCTGCAGCTCGTCGGTCTCCCGGTATTTGTTGCGCCGGAGCCGCATGAGCGCCTTGCTGGCCGCGATGGTCCGTACCCAACCCCAGAGGCTCCCCTCCTCGCGGTACCGCCCGATGCTGCGGCAGACCTCGAAGAAGGTCTCCTGGAGCACGTCCTCGGCGTCTTCGGTGGTGCGGCAGATGCGGCGGGCAAGGTTGTAGACGGGTCCCTCGAAGGCGCGGTACAGCTCCTCGAGGGCAGCCTCGTCCCCGTCCCGGGCCCGGGCAACCACCGACTCGGCATTGGCGAGGAGGTACGAGTCCATTACGCGGGTCCCATTCATGGCCCCTCAAAGATGCTGGGGGCGGGCGGATGGTCGCAAAGGCCGGTCGGGGTTCAGGATGGCGGTCAGGCGGTCGGGCGGTCGGGCGGGAGGGCGGTCAGTGACGGTCCAGCGTTGAGCCCGAGCGCAGTGAGCCGGAGACCCCGACCGCCTCGGCGCCTGAGGCCCCGACCGCCTGACCGCCTGACCGCCCGACCGCCTCCGCACCGCCTGCCCGCCCGCCCGCCTTGGGCTTATATATCGCCCATGCCTTCGGTCACCCCCGCCCCGCACATCTGGCTCCACCACCTCGAGGACGAGGCCGACGCCGCGTTCCTGTACCGCGAGCTGGCCCAGGCCGAGCGGGACGAGAGCAAGGCCACGCTGTACCGGAAGCTGGCCTCGGTCGAGGACCGTCACGTGGAGATGTGGCGGAAGCTCCTGGCCGAGAACGGCCACCAGGTGGAGCCCCCGCCGCCGTCGCGCGGGGCCCGCCTGAGGGCCTGGGTGGCGCGCCGGGTGGGCACGGGGATCCTGCTCCCCATGCTGCTGGAGGAGGAGGGGCGGGAGGTGAAGGGTTACCTCAACCTCTACCGGGAGTCGCCCGACGGGGTCGTGGGCCCCACGGCGCTCACCCTGGCCAAGGAGTCCAAGGAGCACGCGGAGACCCTGGCCTCGATGAGCGGCGCGGGCGGCGAGCCGTGGCACAAGACCGGCGCCGGCGGCTTCCTCCGGAACGTGGTCTACGGCTTCAACGACGGGCTCACCGCCAACTTCGGCCTGGTGGCCGGCATGATCGGCGCGCAGAGCGGCAACCTCGAGATCGCGAGCCACGCGGTGGTGGTGGCCGGCCTGGCGGGCATGGCGGCCGACGCGCTCTCGATGGGCTCCTCGGGCTACCTGGCGGCCAAGAGCGAGCGCGAGGTGTTCGAGCACGAGATCGCGATGGAGAAGGAGGAGATCCGGCTGATGCCGGAGCTCGAGCAGGAAGAGCTGAGCCTGCTGTATCAGGCGAAGGGAATCCCGACGCCGCAGGCGGAGGCCCTCGCGGCGCAGATCATGACGGATCCGGCGCGCGCGCTCGAGGAGCAGGTGCGCGAGGAGCTCAAGATCGGCGAGGCCACCAGCACGCCGATGCGCGAGGCCTGGATCACCGGCACGGCGACCGCGCTCGGCGCGTTCATCCCGGTGGCGCCGCTGCTGTTCGATACGGGGCCCGTGGCGATCTGGACCTCGTTCGCGCTGGCGATGCTGTCCCACTTCGCCGTGGGCGCGGCGCGGAGCTTCTTCACCGGCCGGGGCATCGTCCGGAGCGGGATGGACATGTTCCTCGTCGGACCTCGGCGTGGCTGGCATCGGCTACCTCCTGGGCGACTGGATCGTCAAGCTGCTCTGATTCGCCGGTCTCGACGCTCACGGCAGCGACAGCACCGCCTGCACGATTGCCTCCGGCCGCATCTCGGGGATGTCGTGGTCCGATCCGTCCGCCACGACCAGACGCCGGTGCGGCGCGGCACTGGCGATGGCCCGGTGGCTGTCGCGCCACGCGCGGTCGATGTCCGCCTTCTTCCACCACGGCTTGCCCCGCGGTGATGACCACGAGGGGCAGCTCCAGGCCGGCGTCGCTCGCGGCCGGGTCGCGCGCCAACGCGTCGAACGTGCGCACCATGCGGGCGATGGCCGTGTCCTTGGCGCTGACCGGGTGCTCGATGTGGGGGACCGTGGACTGGACGAAGTCGCCCGTTGCCTTGACGAAGCGCGCGTTCATGGGATCGACGAGGACGAGGCCGCGAACACGCCTTGGATAGAGGTGCGCGTGCAGGACCGCCAGCAGGCCGCCGTACGAGTGCCCGACGACGATGCGGTCGGGCGCCGTCCCGAGCCGCTCGAGCGCCTCGTGGAGCTGGCGGACCTGCTGCCGCGGCGTCAGCTCCGCCGGGCCCATGCCGCTCTCGCCGAAGCCGGCCCGGTCGTAGGCCACCACCGTCGCGCCCGTGCGCTCGGCCAGCCTGGCCTCGACCCCCGACCACGCCGCGAGCGACTGCCCCACCCCCTGATTCCATGACGATGGTCAGCGGCCGAGTGCCCCGGTACACCACCATGTGCAGGTGGTAGCCGCCGACGTCCACGAGGGTATCGAGCGGCGCCGGCGGCGACGGGAGCGGGCCGGCGACGGGCAGGAGCAGGACGGCGATCGCGGCGATGGTCAAATCAGGGCTCCGACCGAGTGGGATGCACGTCGTACGGCGGAACCGCCGGGCTTGTTTCGATTGGCGACGTCGATATCCGGGACCCGGCCAGCCGACGTCCGGGGACCCGCCCACCTATTTTCCTCCCGTCCTCCAGCCCTGCCGCGAGAGTCCATGCACGCTGTTCTCCTTCTGTTGTCCGCTGCCACGCTCGCCCAGGTCCCGGCGCCCCGCGCCCACGAGGGCGATGTCGCGCGCTGGGCGCGCCAGGCGCGGGCGGTCACGATCACCCGGGACGACTGGGGCATTCCGCACGTCCGCGGGAAGACCGACGCCGACGCCGTGTTCGGGATGATCTACGCCCAGGCGGAGGACGACTTCAACCGGGTCGAGACCAACTATCTCCTGTCGACCGGCCGCCTGGCCGAGGCCGAGGGGGAGAGCGCGATCTGGCAAGACCTCCGGATGAAGCTGTTCATCGATCCGGACAGCATGCGGGCGAAGTACGCCGCGAGCCCTGCCTGGCTCAAGCGGCTGATGGACGCCTGGGCCGACGGGCTCAACTACTACCTGTTCACGCATCCCAAGGTGAAGCCGCGAGTCATCACGCGGTTCGAGCCGTGGATGGCGCTCACGTTCAGCGAGGGCAGCATCGGCGGCGACATCGAGAGCGTCGACCTCGGCGAGCTCCAGGCGTTCTACGGTGACAGCGCCGGCCGGCCGGCGCCCGCAGTGGCGCCGTCGCAGACGGGCGACGGGACGAAGGAGCCGTCGGGCTCGAACGGCTTCGCGATCGCGCCGGCGAATACGGTCAACGGCCGGGCGCTCTTCCTCATCAATCCCCACACATCGTTCTTCTTCCGCGCCGAGCTCCAGATGACGAGCGACGAGGGGCTCAACGCCTACGGCGCGGCGACGTGGGGCCAGTTCTTCCTCTACCAGGGGTTCAACGACCGGCTCGGCTGGATGCACACCTCGACCGGCGCGGATGCGATCGACGAATACGCCGAGACGGTGGTGCGGAAGGGCGGCCTGCTCTCCTACAGGTATGGCCGCGAGGAGCGGCCGATCGTGACGGGCCGGATCACCGTTCCCTACCGGACCGCGACCGGGATGGCGAGGCGGACGTTCACGGTCTACCGGACGCACCACGGGCCCATCGTGCGCGCGGCGGGCGGCAAGTGGATCAGCGTCCGGCTGATGGAGAAGCCGATCGAAGCCCTGAGCCAGTCGTTCCTCCGGACCAAGGCGCGGACGCTCGCCGAGTATCGGAAGGTGATGGAGCTCCACGCCAACTCGTCGAACAACACGGTCTACGCCGACGCGGACGGACACATCGCCTACTTCCACCCGCAGTTCGTACCGAAGCGGGACGATCGGTTCGACTGGACTCGGCCCGTGGACGGCAGCGATCCGGCCACCGAGTGGCACGGCGTGCACGGGGTCGAGGACAGCCCGCACGTCGTCGATCCGCCAGGCGGATGGATCCAGAACACCAACGACTGGCCATACTCGGCGGCTGGGGCGGACAGCCCGAAGCGGGAAGGCTTCCCCAGGTACATGGACGCCGTCGGCGAAAGCCCGCGGGGACTGCACGCGATCCGGGTGCTGGAGGGACGGAAGGACTTCACGCTCGATCGGCTGCGGGACGCGGCGTTCGACAGCTATCTCACGGCGTTCGCGCAGCTCGTGCCGGCGCTGCTGGCGGCGTACGACTCGACGTCGGACGGGGACTCGCTCAAGGCGAGCCTCGACCGAGCCGATCGCGGCGCTCCGCGCCTGGGACTACCGGTGGGCGGAGGGCTCGGTGCCGACCTCGCTCGCGGTGTACTGGGGCGAGGCGCTCATGGAACTCGGCCGCGGGCACGCGAGCGCGGACGGACTGGCGGTCTACAACTACCTGGCGACGGGTACGACGGCGGAACAGAAGCTGGGAGCGCTCGCCGCGGCGGTCGGCCGGCTCACGCGGGACTTCGGCACGTGGCGGACGCCGTGGGGTGAGATCAACCGGTTCCAGCGACTCACCGGGGACATCGTGCAACGGTTCAGCGATGCGGGGCCAAGCATTCCGGTGCCGTTCACCTCGGCGCGGTGGGGGTCGCTCGCGTCCTTCGGGGCGCGGACGTATCCGGGGACGAAGCGGATGTACGGGACCAGCGGGAACAGTTTCGTCGCGGTGGTGGAGTTCGGGAAGAGACAGCGTGCGGGCGCGGGCGGTGACCGCGGGCGGCGAGAGCGGGGATCCGCGGTCGAGGCACTTTGGGGACCAGGCGGAGCGGTACGCGGCCGGGAATCTCCGCGACGTTTACTTCTACCCGGGCCAGCTCGCGGGGCACACGGAACGGGTGTACCACCCCGGCGCCGGGCGTCGATCGCCTTGAGCGCCGCTGGCCGGCCGCCACTCGCAGTGGCCGCCGGAATGCGGGTCAGGGCCGCGGAATCAGCAGCCGCAGGATCACGTTCTCGCGCATGGAGTCGACCGGCGCGACCCGGCCGCCGGGGCGAATGGCGCCGAGCTGGGCGGTGGCAACGTAGAAGAGAGTATCGCCCACGACGACACCGGTCGTGGGCGCCGCGTAGTCCGGATGCCCGACGTCGAGCACCTGTAGGTCCCCCAGCGTCGCTCCATCCCCGTCGAGCCGAGCCCTGCACCACCCGGGCCGGCTCGACGCCGTTCTGGATCCAGACCAGCGCGCCGCGATGGACGTACAGCCCGTCGATGCCGCGAAGCGTGGCCTCCGCGGGCGCGGCGACGCGCCGCCATCTGCCGGACGCCGGCTCCACGAGCAGCGGCCCCATCGAGTCGTCGGCGACATACAGCGAGGCGCCAGGACCGGTGGCGATGCCGTTGAGCCAGAGCGTGGTATCGCGGATCAGCGGCTCGAGTGTGTCGCCACCCGCGCGGCAGGCGCCAGAGTCCGCCGGGGCCGGCGGTGAGGTAGACGTCCCCGGCCGGTGAGAGCGCGAGGTCGTTGAAGCAGATCGGCCGCGCCCCCGCGGACGGCTCATAGCGGCGGACGACGCTCCCGTCGGTGAGCCGCAGGCGGAGGAGCGCGCCGCGTCCGACGGTGGCCGGGTCGGCGGGCGTCATCGGCAGCTCGTCGCCCATGTTGCAGGAGTTCGCCCACAGCTCGCCGCGCGACGCATCGATCTTGATGCCGAGGATGCTCCAGAGGCCGCGCTCCGGGCCGGCCCAGTCGCGCACCCGACCGTCGCGGTCCCGGCGCACGATCTTCCGGCGGTGCATGCTGCCGACGAAGAAGCTGCCGGTCCTGGGATCGAAGGCCATGCTTTCGGGGAGAAGATCGCGCTCGGGGAGAACGAACGCGCGGGTGCTCGCGGGGCCGGTGGGCGACGCCATCGCGTCGGGCGCGGCGAGGCATGTCGGAGGCGCTGCACGCGAGGGCAGCGACGGCGAGGAGCCAGAGTCGAGTCATACCTCACATCTACGATGTGGACTCCAGGCGGGGTTCAAGAGGCGAGTCGCGGGCTCGGTTCGGCGTCTAGCGCTCAGCGATCCAGTCGTCGCGATTCCTGTCCCTGTGCCAGCATCCGTTCGGTGAAGTCCAGGCGCTCCTGCGTCTCGCCCAGCTCCCGCCGCAGGTCGCTCACTTCGAATTCGAGCGCTTCGAGCCGAGGCTCGAGCTCCGCTCGCCGCCGGGGCCCTGCCGCAGGCGCTGAGCCCATAACCCGAACGCCAGTCCGAGCGCCACGTGAACACTGGCATGCAACGGCTCGGCTGATCCGGCCGCGAAGCCGGCCGCAACCAGGTTGATGACGCTCAGCACGATGGCGATCGGTCGCCAAATCGCAGGCTTGAAGGTCATGGCGAGATCCTGTCGAGTCCGCCTAATGCCGGCACATCGCGACGCCAGTACGAGGCGAGGGCAGCGCGGGTTTCCGGGGAGGGGTAGCGCCATGATCATAGCGCACGCCGGCCGAGGCGGATAGAGGGCCGTTGACTATCGGCGAGGCGCCGATATCGTGTCAATATGCGCTCCTCTGCGTCAGACCTCGACGTTCCTCCACGATCGGTCCCGAAACCTCAGAATCGACCCCGACGCCGGCCGCCCGGCCGGGCGGGCCGCCGCGATCGCGGATCGTGGTGCTGGGTGGTGGGTTCGGAGGCGTGGCCGTCACCCGCCACCTCGAGCGATTGTGCGGCAAGCGATCCGGTGTCGAGATCACCCTGGTGAGCCGCGACAATTTCTTCATGCTCACGCCACTGCTCTTCGAGGCGTGCTCCGGGACCCTGGAGCTCCGGCACTGCGCCCAGGCCATTCGGCCCACCCTGCGGCGCGCGCGATTCGTGGAGGCGAACGTCGAGGGCGTGGATGTCGACCGGAGCGTGGTGCACGCCGTCGCCGCCGAGAGCCACGCGTATGACCTTCCCTACGACCATCTCATCGTGGCACTGGGCGCCACGACGAATCTGGACTTGATTCCCGGCTCGCCGGGCGCCTTCACGTTCAAGACCATGGCGGACGCCCTTGTCCTGCGGAACCATCTGATCGAGCGCCTGGAACGGGCCGACGTGACGGCGGATCCGGAGCTTCGGCGCCGGTATCTCACAGTCGTCGTCATCGGTGGAGGGCTGGTCGGTGTCGAGCTGCTCGGGGAATTGACCGCCTTTGCCGACGACATTCTGCGCTACTATCCCCGCCTGCGTCGCGACGAATTCCGCTTCTACCTGTTCGAGGCGAGCTCGCGCATTCTGCCGGAGGTCGACGCCAAGCTGGCCGACACGGCGACCAGCGTGCTCCGTCGGCGCGGTGCCGATATCCGGGCCTCGACGCCGGTTCGTTCCATCGCACCGGGGCAAGTTCACCTCGCCGACGAGACCATCGATGCGGACACTGTCGTGCTGGCGGCGGGCATCGTGCCGAGCGCCGCCGCGGCGCTCATCCCTGTCGCGCACGACGAGCGAGGCCGGATCGAGGTCGACGGGGCCATGCGAAGCCGGAGCCACCCGCAGGTGTGGGCCCTAGGCGACTGTGCCTCGATTCCAGGGCCCGAGTGGCCGTCCCTACCCGGCGCTCGCGCAGCACGCGGTCCGCGAGGCGCGGCAACTGGCGCGGAATGTCGTGGCCGTCATCGGAGGGCACTCTCCGGCGCCCCTGGTCTATCGCAGCCTCGGCATCATGGCGTCCCTCGGCCACTCCCGCGCGGTGGCTCGTGTCCTGGGGCTCAGGCTCACCGGGTTTCCGGCCTGGTGGCTGCGGCGCACCTATTACCTCTTCCAGATGCCGCGCTGGGACCGGCGATTCCGCATCGTGCTCGACTGGACGATCGCGCTGTTCTTTCGCCCCGACATCACCAAGGTCGATCTCGCCGTCGAGCAGGATCAGCTGCACCGCTGAGCAGTTCACGTGGCGCGGAGGGATACATGGACCATCGTCGCGCGGCGGCCCGAGTGGCCTGCTGCTTCGCCCTGCTTTGGGTGCCGCTCGCGGCAGGCGCGGCGCAGGCACGCGGGGCGAAGCCCTGCGAGCTCCTGACCACGAGCGAGGTCGCCACGGCGGCGGGATGGACAGCCGTCGGCGCCGAAAGCGGACACCTATGGCTCGACGGCGACCTGCCAATTCACCGGCAACGCGCTCAAACACGAGACGGTGGTCGTGGTCGTGTCCAAGCCTGTGCCGAAGTTCGCCAACTCGACCGCCATGGCGGCGTGGCGCACGGAGCGGGGCAAGCGCCATCCCGAGCTCGCGACGGCGGTGACCCCGGTGGAGGGTCTGGGCGCGCCGGCCATCCGCAGCGGGGACAGCTCCGCGCCGCCGACAGTCGAGGCCGCCGTGAACGGCCGGTTGCTCGGCATCACGGCGCCGACCTTGGAGGCGGCGCAGGCGCTGGCCAAGACGGCGATCGCCCGGCTCCATTGAGGTCGGGCATGCGAGCGACAATGGGGCCGGTGCAATCTTCGCGCTGACGTTGGCGGCGGGCGGCGGATGTGGCGATGGCCAGGCGAGGCCCATGGCGGAGGAGATCTTCGCCGACTCCGCCGCCGCCCGGCTGGCCCGCGCGGCGGCGGAGGGGGACACGGCGCGCATCCGCCGGCTCGTCGCCGGCGGCGCGAATCCGAACGCCCGCGGGCGGAGCGGCGTGACGTTGACGCAATGGGCCCTGCTGAATCGAAGCGCCAAAGGGCTCGGCGGCCTGCTCGACAACGGCGCCGACCCGGCGCTGGCCGACTCGAGCGGCCAGACGGTCATGCACTACGCGGCCATGGCCAACGATGCGGCCTACCTGGAAGTCCTCCTCGCCCACGGCGCCGATCCGAACACGCCGCACGGCGTCACCCGCGCCACGCCACTCGTCCCCGCCCTGATGGCCAACCGCGATGTCCAGTTCCGCCGCCTGCTCGCCGCGGGCGCCGACCCGAATCGCGCCGACCGCATGGGCAACACGCCGCTCCACGTGGCCGCCAAGATCCTGGCACGCGGCAGAGTGCTGGACCTGCTTCGCGCCGGCGCCGATCCCCGTGCGACCAACAGCACAGGGTCCACGTTCCAGCGGTACCTGGCGCGGCCCTCGGCCGACCTGTTGACCGACGCCGCACGCCGGGACCAGGCCACGATCGACGATTGGCTCCGAGCCCACGGCGTGCCAGCGGACACGGTCGCCGGTGCTCGCGTCCCTGAGCCCCGACCGGCGCCTTCATGGCCACAACCACGCCGCCCCTCGCACGCCGCTCGAATCGCCGTGCACGTTCAGGACGACCTTGGTCAGGACCGTGTCGGAGAAGACGTATTGGGGTAACGCGGCGGATACCGCGGACGGCAGGTCCGGCAGGTTGGACATGCCGCCACCCAGCACGACCACGTCGGGGTCGAGCAGGTTGATGACGGAAGCGAGCGCGCGGGCCAGCCGATCGTGGTACCGCTCCAGCGTCCGGATGGCGTGGGCGTCACCGGACGCCGCGGCGCGAACGATGTCCTGGCTCGCGCACTGCGCACCGGACCGGAGCGCATGGTCACGCTCGAAGCCGGGACCGGACAGAAACGTCTCGACACACCCGTACTTGCCGCAGTAGCAGCCCGGCGCGGCCGCGCGCTCCTCCTCCGTCATCCAGGGAAGCGGGTTGTGGCCCCATTCGCCGGCGATCTGATTGGGTCCCTCGTGGATGCGATGCCGGATCGCGATGCCCCCGCCCACTCCGGTGCCGAGGATCACGCCGAAGACCGTCTCGAAGCCCTGGCCGGCGCCGTCGATCGCCTCGGACAGCGTGAAGCAGTTGGCGTCGTTGGCCACGCGCACCGGCCGGGCGAGCCGGGCCTCGAGATCGGCCAGCAGCGGCCGGCCGATGAGCCAGGTGGAGTTGGCGTTCTTGACCAGGCCGGTGGTGTTGCTGACGACGCCGGGGATGCCCACGCCCACCGAGCCGGTGCGCCCCGTCTCGGCCTCGATCTCCGCGACCAGCCGCACGATCGTGTCGAGGGTTCCCGCGTAGTCGCGCGGCGTCGCGACGCGGCGCCGAACGGCGACGGGCGTGTTCGCGTCCAGCGCGATCGCTTCGATCTTCGTGCCGCCGAGATCAATGCCGATCTGCATCGGCGGTAAGTAAATGGATACCGGAGAGGCACGCCAGCAACGATGATCGGCTCCACTTGACGAGGCTGGTCTCGCCAGGTACGCTAGCGCGAGTCTTCCTCACGCCCACCAATACGCCGAGCCATGAGCGAACCCACCCAGACGGGGCACGACCGGGCGATCGAGCCGGCCGCCCAGCCGACCGATCCCGTCGACGTGGGCCTCACCGGCCAGACGCTCGGCGGGCGCTACCGCATCGACCGACGGATCGGCGAAGGCGGGATGGCGCACGTCCACCTCGCGCGTGACCTTGAAACCGACAGCGAGGTCGCCATCAAGGTGCTGTTGCCCCAGCTGCTCGGGGACCAGGAGTCGGCGAAGCGGCTCCAGCGCGAGGCCGTCATCGCCATGCGGCTCGAGCACCCGAACGTGTGTCCCATTCTCGGCGTGGGCGAGACGCCGGAACGGCGCGTCTATCTGGTGATGCCGTACCTCGCGGGTGAGCCGCTGGCCGTGCGCGAGCATCGCCTCGGCCCGCTGCCGGTCGACGAGGGGATCCCGCTGCTGGTTCAGATCTGCCAGGGGCTCGAGCACGCGCACGGACTGCAGATCCTCCACCGCGATCTCAAACCTGAAAACGTCATGCTGGTGCCCGACCCTGACGCCCCGGGAGGTGTTCGGGCCGCGGTGCTGGATTTCGGCCTTGCGAAGGTGCTGCGCGATGAGCCGGGCATGGCCAAGCTCACCCGGAGCGGTATCGTGCCCGGGACGCCCGAGTTCATGAGCCCGGAGCAGGTGCTCGGCCATCCGCTCGACGGACGCAGCGACCTGTTTGCGGTCGGCGTCCTCGCGTTCGAAATGTTCACCGGCCGCGTCCCGTTCGAGGGCAAGAGCGCGATGGACATGGCGCTCGCCCGGCTCAAAGGGACAGCCGCTCCGGCTCCGGGCCCTGCGGCCCGAGCTGCCCGCGAGCCTGGAGGCTGTGATCGGACGGGCGCTGGCGCGGAACCCGGCGGATCGCTTCCAGTCGATGGCGGAACTGGGCGCGGCCTTCGCGTCGGTGACGGCAAGAGCGGGATGTTGGATCAGTCATCCGATTTCTGCGGAGGTGTTTCTCATAGCGCCAGACCTCGAGCGGCGCTCCATCGGAGGCGTCGGGCTGATAGGCGACGGTCCCGGCACGGCGCCATCCGCGCTTCTCGTAGAACCTCGCGGCGCGCTCGTTGCCGATGGCGCACGCCAGCCAGGCGGTCTCGACACCGGCTTCGGCAAGCCGAGCCTCCGCGTCGTCCATCAAGGCGGCGGCGACGCCGGAGCCGCGCGCCGCAGCCGAGACGTAGAGCTGATAGAGCTCGTCGCCCTTGACGATGCAGAATCCGACGGGCGCGGGGAACGGCCCCACGACCCTCACATCCGCGAGCGCGCCCTCGAGCCGATCCCTGAAGCTCTCCAGCGTGCGAATCCGGGTGAGCTCGGCGGGGAGAATGCGCGCGTGGGCATCCTGCCAGCCGTCGTACCAGACCTGCGCCAGGTGATCGATCTCCGCGGCTTCGGCGGGTCTGACGCTGACGAGCGCCGCGAGCTTCGCCAGGGACGACCGCCAGCCGGCCTCGTTGTCCGCGGGCGACAGGCCGGGCGGCAGCCGGTCGTGCACCGCGTGGATCTCGGTGCCGCCGTCCGCATCGGCAAGCGAGATCGTGATCGTCATCTCACCCTGCAGGGCGGGATCCGCCGTCTCGAACTCGACCACCTCCACGACTTTCTCGTCGGGCACGAGCTCGATGAAGCGGCCGTGATAGGTGTCGGTGTGCGCGGTCGTCTTGCCGGCGCCGGTCGGCGCGTCGTAGGTGAGCGAGATCCGGAACGCGCCGCCCGCGCGAGCGTCGAACGTGTGCACGTGGCTGGTCATCCCCGTCGGCACCATCCACGCCGCGACGGCGCGGGGGTCGAGCAGGGCGCGATAGACCTTCGGGCGGGGCGCGTTCACCCGGCGGCTGATGCGGGTCGCAGTCATGGAGGAATGGTAGCTCACCGCGAGTTGCGCCGGCCAGTCCGCAACGCTGGTCATCTCGCAACTGGCGAAGATTATCAAGGGTTTGAGTACCTTTTTCACCACGGAGACACGGAGAACTACGGAGACTCACGGAGGAAAGCTCGGGTGAACAGCACACCCACATAGTCCCTGCCGTTCTCCGTGAGCCTCCGTAGTTCTCCGTGTCTCCGTGGTGAAGCCGAAGCTCAGTCTGTCAGCGATGCCGGCTGACCAGAGTGAAGCCGAAGCTCAGCGAGTTGCGCCGGCCAGTCCGGCACTGCACAATACGATCCCGGGAATCGCCCTGTTCCGCGGTTCCCCCGAACATTTCGCGATCGAGCCACGACGGCACGATCCCAGGAGGACACGATGGCGCCCATGAATGAGCTGGACCGGTTTCGCAAGGTATGGGACATGGAAGCCCAGCTCACGACCAGGCTCCTCGAAGCACTTCCGCCCACCCAGTACGACTTCCGACCCGATCCCGGCTACCGCTCGCTCGGCGAGATGGCGTGGCACCTGACCGAGATCGAGGGCTACACCAGCTACGGGATCAGCAAAGGCGCGGTCACCTTCCAGGAGGCCCCGCCCAACATCAAGCGCCCCAGGGAGATCCAGCTCCTGGCGCCGGGTATCGCCGGGTGCACGAGGAGGCCGTGGCGCGGCTCGCGGACCTGACCGAGGCGCAGCTCGACGGGGAGATGCAGTTCGCCGACCGACGGATGGCCGTCCGCGACATGCTGTGGGGCGCGATCCTGATGCACCTGTCCATCATCGTGGGCAGCTCTCGCTGATGTGCCGGATGGCAGGCGGCACGCCGCCGGGCATCTACGGGCCGAACCGGGAGGAGATGGCCGCGATGCGGGAGCGGATGCAGACGGCGAAGGTGTAGGATCGGAGCGAGCGAGGGCGCGGTGACTAGCGCTTCAGCATCCCGTGGCCGTCCACGATCCGCACGACCTCCGCGACCGGAATCGCCTCGACCGTCCCGCCCGAGCGGTGACGGTCGTCGCCATGAAGAGCGAGTTGTAGATCGCCTCTTCGGTCGCCTCGGCGACGCCCTGGAACAGCCCGGTCATCTGGTCGTTGCCGAGCTCGGTCGTCGTGAGCCGCGCCGCGCCGAAGCGGCGGCGGACGCCGGGGTGCGTGGAGAAGGCGATCACGTAGTCGCCCGAGCCGTTGCCCATCACCGAGCCCGTGCGGCTCAAGCCCGACCAGGGCGCGGGCGGCGAGCCGCCCGAGGTTGCGGTCGGAGAGCGGCGCGTCCGTCGCTACGACGATCATGATCGAGCCTCTTCGCTCCCTGCGCGGCCGCCGAGTCGGCCGCGCGCCGGACGCCTTCCCTGCCGAGCGCCCGGCCCACGGGGACGCCGAGCACGAGGAGGTCGCCGCCGAAGTTGGACTGCACCAGCACGCCGACCGTCCAGGTGCTGTCGCCCGCCGGTGCCCGGCGCGACGAGGTGCCGATGCCGCCCTTCCAGCCGAACGCCACCGTGCCGGTGCCCGCGCCCACGCTTCCCTCGGCGACGGGCCCGCTCCGCGGCACCCTCGAGCGCGGCGCGCACGTCGCGCTCGCCGATCGGGCGGCTCCGGATCGCGTTCAGCACGTAGCCGTCGTTCGTCTCGCCCACCACCGGGTTGATCGAGCGAACCTCCTCCATGCCCGGCTGCGCCAGCAGCCAGCCGACCATCGCGTCGGCCGCGCGCCACACGCACAGCGTGCAGGTGAGCAGGATCGGCGTCTCGAGCTCGCCGAGCTCGGCCACCTGGGTCACGCCGAGCAGCTTGCCGAAGCCGTTGCCGACGTGGATCGCGGCGGGGACGCGGTCGAGAAAGGCGTTGCCGGCATGGGGGAGGATCGCGGTGACGCCGGTGCGGACGGAGTCGCCGATGCGAACCGTGGTCTGGCCGACGCGCACGCCGGCGACGTCGGTGATGGCGTTCAGGGGACCGGGCGCGAGGGTACCGGGGATGATGCCGAGGTCGCGGGCGCGAGCGGGGCGTTGGGCGACGAGGGCGCCAGGGACGAGACAGCAGAAGAGAAGCGCGGCGAGAGGGCGCATCAACCGCTCACCTCACCCGCATGCCCACCGTCGAGTCCCAGTGCAGCGGCTTCGGCGCCCGCGGCAGCGGACTCTCCGGCACCTGGCCCACCGACACGCCGTACTTCCAGTCCGGCGGACAGATGGCGATGAACCGCGCGTACCCGCCCAGCCCGCCCTGAAACTTGGGGAACCCCATCGTCACCAGCGCTCCGGTCTCGGGGACCTGGTCCAGGTTCGCGACGCCCTCCGCCTGGGTGTAGCCGTGGTTGAGCAGCCAGTCCTCGCCTTCCAGGGTGGCGGTCGTGTCCGTGTCGAGCGGCTCGTGCCCGTGGAACAGGATATGGCGCTGCTCGTGCAGGAAGCGGAGCGCCGCCAGGGAGACGCCCGGGAACGGACGACGGGTGGCGAGCGCCGGGATCGGGCCACGCCTTCGACCAGTCGGAGCGGACGAACACCACCGATCCCTCGGGAATCCGGCCGTGCTCGGCCTCCCACCGCTGGATGTCCTCGACCGAGAGGTGGTACCCGGGGGCCTTGGCGACCTGGTCCACGATGGAGATCACGACGAGCGGCCGGACGGCGAAGTCGGGGCAGCTCGTCGATGGCCGGATAGTCGGGGCTCCAGTGGCCGGCGGATCGAGCTGGGTGCCGAGCTGATCGGTGGCGAGCACGTAGCGGGTGGCCTCGAACCCGTCCTTGGCCCACCGGTACGGCTTCCCGGTCTTGGGATCCACGGTCGGCCCGAACGTCGAGCGTCCGAAGCCGGGCCAGACCGGGATGGACGGCGTGATCGTGTGGGTCAGGTCCACGTATTTGGCGCCCGCGAGCGCATCGTGATACACCCGCCAGAGTGCCGGCCCGCTGTCACTGTCGTGCTGCGTGCGGGCGGGAGAGGAGGTGCGGACGTTACAGGCGCCGAGGCACGCGAGCGAAGCGGACAGCAGCAGGACGGCGACCTCACGGCCCGCAGTCGCTTCTTCGTGGTATGGCCGCCTTCAGCGCCGCCGTCACGAAGTGGCCGAGGCCCTCGAGGACGACGCCGGTCTGCAGCTCGGCGAGCGGGGTTTGGAAATCGGCGCCGACTTCCTTGCCATCGACGTTCATTCGGAAGCGTACCGCGGGGCCCGCCTCGCACGCGAGCGTCAGGGTGGATTCCGGGCCTTTGTGCGGCGCGAGCCGAAACACCAGGCTGGCGGGACGACAGCCCAGCCGGTCCTCGACGCTCGTCGGGTACCCCTCGGCCGAGAGCCGCTTCGACCAGTCTCGAAGCAGCGGCATGGCTACTCCGCGAAGCGGCGCATCGCAGTCGTGCCGGGCGTTCTCGTCGTTGCGGGCCCGTTGTTCGGCCGCCGCCTTGGCGGCCGCCACGTCCTCTCTATGCTTTGCGATTATCCGGGCAAGCTCGTCACCGTTGTCGGCTGACATGTCGTGACCTCCAGCAGGCTGGTGGAACTCCCCAGTGACCTGAAGCATGGGGGAGTTTTCGGGCCGTCGGAAGGGCCTAGCCCGCGTCGGCCACGGAGGGCGCCGGCGGGGCGTACCGGGCCGGCCTCCCGGCGAGCATCCCGCCAGAGCGTGGCGGCGGTGTAGCTGATCACGATGACCACGAGCACGCGGACGGCATCCAGCGGCAACGACTTCACCAGGAACGCGGCGAGCAGCACGCCCGGGATGCCGCCGAGCGCGAGGCCGATCACGGCGGCCCGGTCGTATCGCCGGGTTCGGAGGAAGCGGATGCTGGCCACCGGCATCAGGAACGCACAGGACCCCATCATGATAGGGAACGCGGTCGTCGGGTTCATGCCGAGGAGGCTGACCATGGCCATGCACGGCGCGTAGAGCCCGATGCCGAGCGTCATGAGGGCACCCAGCACCGCATTGCCGAGCACGCCGCGACGAGCGGCACGCCCCGGAGGCCGAGCGCATCGCCGCCGCCGGGGAAGATCCCGGTCATGCGGAGCACGATCAACGCGGCCGTGACCACCAGCGCCATGGCCATGCCCCGCTGGACCCGGCGTTTCTCCCAGCCGCTCACGATGCCCGCGCCGAACCAGGCGCCCACGACGGCCGCGCCGATGAGCAGCGCGAGGGTCAGCCGGTCCACGGCGATGACCGTGATGTAGATGACGGCCTGCACGATGGTGGGCGGCGTGTCGCCGATGTTGAGCGTGCCCGGGATCAGCTCGTCGCGGACCAGTCGCCGCGCGCGGAACGCGGCCGTGGTCGGCGCGAACGAGCCGATGCCGAGGGTGTCGAAGAAGTTGGTGATGAAGCCGAGGAGCAGGCGCTCGATCATGAGGCCTCCGAGTGCCGCGAGCACATCGAATAGACTCGCCCGCGCTTCATGACCAGTCAATCGACCGCGTATTCCGGATATCGAGCAGCGGATCGGACCGCAGCACCACCAGGTCGGCCAGCTTCCCGACTTCGATGGTGCCGCGGACGGTCGGGGCACCGAGCACGGCCGCCGCATCGCGGGTGGCGCTCTCCAGCGCTTCGCCGGGCTCAAGCCTGCCAGGGTCACCAGAAGCTCCAGCTCCCGGTGCAGGTTGGGCAAGGTGACCGAATCGGCATCGGCGGAGCCCAGGGTGTCGGTGCCGGCGACGATAGTCACTCCCCGTCGATGCGCCTGCCTCGTGATGGCGCCCGCGAGGCGGAGCATGGGCGGGCTGTCGGCGAAGACCAGCAGGGTCGGCTCGAAGACGGTGACGCCGCACCATCGCGGATAACAGGCTATCGAGTCCGGCATCTTCGAGGTCGAGCGGCCGGTCCGCCGGCGCGTCAGCGCCGTCGCACGCCGAGTCGAGTCCATCGCCACCGCGGCCAGGCTGACATGGGAGACCGCATCGACCCCTGCGTTGACCACGTCGATGGGCCGAGCCGGCCGGAGCGCCGCATGCGCCCACACCTTCAGGCCCGCGGATGGGCCTCGGCGGTGACTGCGGGCCAGCGCTCCGCCGAGCGCGGCGTAGAGCTTGATCGCCGTGGCACCGCTCCCTCGCGCTTCCGCCACCGCACGCCGGATATCGGTCGTGTCGGTGACCGCACGCATCCAGGGCACCTGCCCCGGGATCAATCCCCGGGCGGCGTCGTGGGTACGGGGGTCGGTGAAGAATGCCGGTCCGGCGAAGAGCGCCGAATAGTAGATGTCCGGGCTCGCGATCTCGCCGAGCAAGGCGTCGCGCTGCAGCGAGGCGAGCGACCGCACGTCGCCGGCCATGTCGCGCACCGCGGTGACGCCACCCAGCAGGGCGCCGCGCAGCCGCCGCTCCGTCCTCGCCCGGGAGTCTTCGCCCGAAGGCTCGGTCGCGACGTGGACGTGGGTATCGATCAGGCCCGGGATGAGATAGCGGCCGGTCAGGTCGTGGACCTGGCACCCGCGGGCAGCGGGCGGGATCCCGCCGGAAAGATCGCGGCATGCGCCCGCCTTCGATCAGCACCGATTGGTTCTGCCGGACCGGCTGACCGGTGCCGTCGAACACCGTGACCCCGACCAACACGACTCGGCTGCGGTGTCGCGCGTGGCCGCCTCCGCGGCGCCGTTCGGCGTGATGAGCAGCAGCCCCAGCCCAGGCTTGCGACAGCAACGAATGCGCGGCGAGGAATCGTCACGGTTGCCAGTCGAAGATCACATTCAGACCCCTCGCCTCGGCACCGCCGGCGCTGAGCATCAGGAACCGCTTGCCATCCGGATGCACGTCGTAGCTGCGGTACAACTCTGCAGGGCCATGCCCGGCCGGGAGAACAGGAGCTTGGGGGGGCCGTGCTCGAACTGCGGGCCCCTCCCCGACCGTCACCGCGTACATATCGCCACCCGTGTTCCGGAAGAAGAGTTCGGCGCCGTCGCGCCGCCACAACGGCTCCAGCTCCTACCCCCGACCAGACGGCGAACTTGGCCGAATCGACGCCGGGAAACGGGCGTACGTAGACCTCGCGGTCGCCCGATTCGTCGGAGACATAGGCCAGCCAGCGCCCGTCGGGCGACAGGGTCATCGCGAAGTTGTTATTGCGCGACCGAAGCAACGTCCGCGGCACCGTGTCCACGCCCTTCTCGAGCACCAACAGGTAGCGGGTTCCCGCGCCGGCGCCCTCTGAGCGGAACAGCGTGAACCTGCCGCTCCTGTCGAACCAGATTTCATCGAATTCGGCGGAACCGCTCGGGACGGCTCGCGCGCTGTCACTGCCATCGGCACGCCCGATCCAGGCCGTCCTGCGCGAGTTCCTGGTCGCGAGAAAGCCCAGGGACCGGCCATCGGGAGTCCAGACCGGTCGATCGGCGTCCTGCAGCTCCTGCGACACGCGGCTGAATGCTCCGGTCCGCAGGTGCTTCACCCAGATCTGTGCGCTCCCCGACACGCTCCGCGCCACGGCGATCTGGCTGCCGTCGGGTGAGAGGGTCGCGGATGAGAAGTTTCCCTTCAGTGTGGTGTCGACCTGGACATGATGCCCGCTGCGATCGACCCATACTTAGCCCGACATTGGCCGCCTTGTTTCGGCTGATAGACGAGCGTGCCATTGTCCGCGACCGCGAACTACCCCGCCACATCGCCGATCTCGTCCTCGGCGTCCTCCAGCATCAGCACGGGCGTCTCGGGCGAGGCGGTTCTTCCCCGCGTCGAAATGCGAGACGAGGAGTCGACCATCGGATGCGCCGATGACAATGAGGCCCGGGGCGAGATATCGGGCGTACGAGCCTTCGGCGAGCTCGGTCACCGCTCCGCTGCCGAGATCGACGACGCCCACCCGGTTGGACCCGAGCGACCCCCTCCACAACATGACGAATGCCTGCCTGCTGCCGGGCAGCACGTCGGGGAAGTCGTGCTCCTTGACGCCACTGGCGGAATCGGGGGACGAGACCTGAGTGACGGCGCCTCCGCTGGCGGACACGCGGGAGAGACCCCGGGCGCTGTTGGTGAAATAGATCTGGCCGTTGTCCGCCCAGTCCGCGCCACCAAAGGTCGCGAACGATCCTTCACGACCGTTCGGGCGACGCCGCCGCCGTCGGAACGACCCGCATGGCGCGTGGCCTCCCGCGGCGGTAAAGAAGCCGATGACCCCCATCCGGGGAGAAGAATGGGGCAAAGGCACCCTTGGTATCGGGAAGCCTGCGTGCACTCGGTTGGCTGAGCTCTCGCACCCAGAGTACCGGGTCCGCACCTTCATGCCGACGAACGCCACCCGCCGACCCGAGGGAAGATCGCGAGCCGTATGTTGCCCATCGGCGGGACATGGTGCTGTCGCCCAGGTCGAGCGTCGCACGGATCATGGCCTGGTGCCTCTCCGCGCGGCTCATCCCACGACCGAGGCGCACTCCGGCAGGAGCGCGGCTGCCGCGGCCGCGGCGGACGGCAACGATCCTGCCGGCTTCTCTAGCCACTTGCTTCGCGGCTGTCCGCATTCTGGCCACCTGCTCGCTCACGAGCGCCGCGGCGAACTCCGCCGCGGTGGCGAAGCGGTCGGCCGGCAGCTTCTCCAGCGCGGTGAGCACCGCCGCTTCGACGTGCCGGCGGAATCTCTGCCGCTGCGCGGTGCAGTCGGGCGCGGCTCCTCGGTCATCACCTTGGCGACGATGGCCTGCGCCGTCGGCCCGGTGAACGGCGGCTCGCCCACCAGCATCTCGTAGGTCACGCGCCGAGCGCGTAGACGTCGCTCCGGGCGGTGATCTCGCGCTCGCCCATCGCCTGCTCGGGGCTCATGTAGTGCGGCGTGCCGAGCGACATCCCGGTCTGGGTCATCCGGCTGCCGCCGGCCTTGCTCGCGCGCCAGCGCGATCCCGAAGTCGGCGACCAGCGCCTGGCCGTCGTGCAGCAGGATGTTCTCCGGCTTGATGTCGCGGTGGATCACGCCGTGCGGTGGGCGTAGTCCAGCGCGTCGGCCACCTCGCTCGCGATGCGCACCGCATCGTCGATCGGGAGCTGCTTCTCGCGATCCAGCCGGTCGCGCAGCGATCTCGCCCTCGACGAACGGCATGACGTAGAACAGGAACCCGTCGGCCGCGCCGCTGATCGAACAGCGGCAGGATGTGCGGATGCTGCAGATTGGCCGTCGTCCTGATCTCGGCGAGGAACCGCTCGGCGCCGATCACGGCGGCCAGCTCCGGCTGCAGCACCTTGATCGCGACCTTGCGGTCGTGCTTGAGGTCCTGGGCCAGGTACACCGTGGCCATGCCGCCGGCCCCGAGCTCGCGCTCGATGCGGTAGCGGTCGGCGAGGGCGGCGGCGAGCCGATCGGGGATGGGTAAGGTCGACATCAAGGCCCTGATATCGGCCGCCCCACGAGCCCGAGCGGCACCCTGCGGATCCCCGACCAGACCCGCGTGCCACCGTCCCCGTCGCGCAGCAGCAGCTGGCCCGAGATGCCGCCGTCGAGCAGCATCGCCTCGCGGCAGCCCAGCGCGCCCATCACCCCGGCCATCTCAGCCGAGGTGAGGCCGAAGGGCACCCGCCCGAGCGCGGCGCCGAGCGGGTCGAACCGGGTGAGGGCGACGACGAGCCGGCCGTCGGCGAGGGTCCCGAGCGCGAGTCGCGCGTCACGGTGGCCGAGGGCGACGCCGCGGGCGAAAGAGTGCTTCGGCGCCGGCCCCTCGCCCTCCTCCAGCAGCATCGGATAGCTCTGGAAGGCCTCGCGCGCGGTGCCCCGGGCGCGCTCGTCGCCCGACCCCGTCCGGCGAAACGACCCGCACCGCGCCGGTCGATCCACCACCACCGCGCCGGCCAAGGGCGCGTACTCCGGCGAGAGCAGCTCGCGCCCGCCGGTCACGACCCAGCCCCACGGCAGCGACCCGCGGAACTGGCCGGCGTTCACCGCGAGCGCCGCGCACGCTCGCATCCTTCACGGTCCAGCCCTGGTCCTGGGCGAAGGCCGGCGCGAGCGACAGCGCCATCCGGCGAGGATCGATCCGGGTTACCACGACCGGGTGCGCCAGGCCTCGCCCGCGCCGCGCAGCCGGATCTCGCCCCACTCCACGCCGTCCGAGCCGACTGCCAGGCGACGCGCTCAGCCAGCGGGCCGTTGCTGTCCCAGCTGGCGGGTGCATCCTCCTGCCGCCACCAGGTGACCCCAACGGGCGCCTTCGCGCACGGCGCGCGCCAGGCCGCGCCATCGCCCGAGCCCTGGGCGTGCCGTGGGGGCCGGCCCCTACCGCGCCCGTTCCGAAGGCGACGGCCAGGGCGAGCGCGCGGGGATCCGCCGCATCCCCTTCTTCCATTGACTGCAGCCTGCGCATCCTGATCCTTCATGATCTTGGTGTCGGCGATCGCCATCATCACCGGGGTGTTGCCGGCCGTTGCGCGGCCGCGCCGCGGTCGCCGAGCGCCTTGATCCTCGCCTCATGCGCCTGGACGTTGTTCACCATGCACTGGTTGACCGCCGGCCCGGCGGCGGGCACCTGGGCCTGGACCGGGGCTGGCGCGGGTGCTCGGATCCGGCGCGGGCGCCTGCTTCGCGACCCGCTCCGCCTGAGCGTCGCGGAGGCCATACAGCGCCTTGACCTCCGGGTCCTTGGCGCTGACGGCGCTCTTTTCCCTGAGGGGGGACGCGCCGCCCGGCACCTCGGTTCCGGCGACAGGATTGCGACTACTTGGTTGGACGCCAGGCCGTACTCGCGGTCCGTAAAGCCGAGCCGGCCCCGAGCTTCGCCTTGTTCGCGCGCTCCTCCGTGACGCGCTGCGCGTCGTAGAAGCCGTCCGGCTGCTTCGGATCCCTTACGGCGCAGCTCGGGTCGATCATGCCGAGCGCCTCGTACATCCCGGCCTCGTACCCGGCCATGTCGCCCTTCTGGCGCAGGAGCGCCATGGCCTTGTTGATCTGCGCGGAGTAGCGATTCGCCAGCTTCTCGTCCGCGGCCGCCCGCGTCCTACGTCGCCTGCGCCGCCCCGCACTTCGGCTGCGCCACCTCGTAAGCGGCCTTCGCACGGATATGCCGGCCGTACGGGGTATCCTCCTTCGCGGCCTTCTCACGCTCGGCCTGGGCCGCCTTGCCACCGGCCAGCAAGCGTCCACCACCTCGGGCGTCAGCACGACCATGCCGCCGTCGGCCGGCGCCCCCGGATAGGCAGCCTGACCGGGAGCC
>CAWDPF010000018.1:0-67256 GCA_963804125.1 uncultured Gemmatimonadales bacterium | reverse complement strand
GCGCTCCGCCAAGGCGGTCTGGACGCGGTCGGGCGCGTTGAGCATGCCGGGGCGGATGCATGGGTGAGGACGGACCGGGAACGGTCCAACAATATGGCGCGGGCGAACCAGAGGCCAGAGAGGCTGGCCGACGGCCCGGTGTAGCTTTAGGCGGCACTCGGAGACCAGACCATGGCCGTGATCCCGCAAGTCATCGACGCCGAAGCGAAGCAGATCCAGCTCGACCGCATGAAGCGGCGGGCCACCGGCCTGCTCGTGCTCATGGGCGTGGTGTTCGTGGCCGCGTGGATACTCGAGTCCGCGCACCCCTGGCTGGGCTACGTCCGGGCCACCGCCGAGGCCGGCCTGGTGGGCGGCGTGGCCGACTGGTTCGCCATCACGGCCCTCTTCCGCCGGCCGCTCAACCTGCCGATCCCGCACACCGCCATCATCCCCACGCGGAAGGACCGGATCGGCCGGAGCCTCGGCAACTTCGTGCAGAACAACTTCCTCTCGCCCGAGGTGCTGGGCGGCAAGCTGCGCGCGGCGGCCCTGAGCCGCCGCGCCGCCGAGTGGCTTCGGGACCCCGAGCACGCCCGGCTGGTCGTCCGCCAGGCGGCGGGCGCGCTCCGGAGCGCCACCGCCGTCGTCCGTGACGACGACGTGCACGCGTTCCTCGAGCGCAGCGTGATCGAGCCGCTCAAGCAGCGGCCGATCGCCCCGGTGCTCGCGAGCGGGCTGACGCTCCTCACCGCCAACGACCGGCACCAGCAGCTGCTCGACCGGGTGGTGCATGGCCTCGCTCGGCTGCTGGCCGAGAACGAGGAGCTGATCCGCGACCGGGTGCGCGAGGAGAGCCCCTGGTGGGTGCCCGAGTTCGTGGACGACAAGCTGCACGACCGGATCGTCGACGGGATCGCGCGGACTCTCTACAGCGTGAGCGAGGACCCGAGTCACCCGCTCCGCCGGCAGCTCGACGATCTGCTCACCAACTGGATCGCGCAGCTGCGCGAGTCGCCGGAGATGATGGCCCGGGCGGAGTCGCTCAAGCAGCAGGTGCTGGACAACCCGACGAGCGATCGGCTCACCGAGTCGCTCTGGCGCGAGCTCAAGCAGGTGCTCGACCGCCAGGTGGACGCCGCCGAGCACGGCATCCCGGGCGGGCTCGAGCGCGGGCTGGCGGCGCTGGCCGAGGCGGCGCTGGAGGACGAGGCGCTGCTCGCCAAGATCGACGAGTGGATCATCGGCGCCGTGCTCCGGATCGTGGAGCAGCACCGGCACGAGGTGGGGCAGCTGATCGCGGTCACCGTGAGCGCGTGGGACCCGGACGAGACGTCCCGCCGCATCGAGCTCCAGATCGGCCGGGACCTGCAGTTCATCCGGATCAACGGAACGCTGGTGGGTGGGCTGGTGGGGCTAGTGCTGTACGCGGTGACGCAGATGGTGGGGCACGGGGGGCGGTGAGCGAGGCGTCGTCGGGGTTATCCGTCATCCCGAGCGCAGCGAGGGACCTTGCCCGCACGTCCAGGGACGTGGCCTGTTCCGGGACGGCCGAGAAGGTCCCTCGCTACGCTCGGGATGACGGGGTCATTCGAGATGACGCGGCTCATTCCACCGTCGGCAGCGCTCCCCACCTCTCCCACCCCGTCGGCGCCAGCACGTAGCGCACCCCCGGCCTCCCCGCCACTGTGACCGTGTCGATCGACGCCCGGTATCCCGGCCGCGCCGTCCGCTGCAACGCCGGCCCCGCGCTCTTCAGGAATCGGTCCGCCGAACGCTGGTCGTCCCACGCCACGTACCACACCAGCGCCGGGCCGCCCGGCGCGGCGAAGACCCGGTAGTGGTCGCCGCCCCACCCGATCGGCATGACGGTCTGCACATCGTCCGACCCCGCCAGCACGGCCAACAGCACCCGGATCTCGTTCTCGCCGAGCACGTCCTCGTACATCACGCCGCTGTCCTTCGCGAAGGCGAGCGGCACCGGCATGTCGCCGCGGGCGTACCGATCGGGGTGGAGGATCTGCTCGGTCGACACCGGCATCCGGGGGCCGTACGGCAGCGTGTCCTTCGGGCCCGCCGTCTCCCACCAGTGCATGAACTCGGCGCCGTCGAGGTACGGGAAGATCAGCGCCTCCCGCACCACCAGCGGCGCGCGCGCGAACACCGGCATCGCCGACTGCTGCTGGCGCACCTGGTCCCGGTACAGGTCCCAGAACTGCGACGTGCGCGTCACGCTCCTGGCCGGGCGCGAGCACCTCGATCGACGCGATCGTGGCCTGCCCTTCGAGGACCGATTGCGCCGCGGTGAGCCGGTCGTTGCTCGACGTGGACTTGAGGATGGAATCGAGCGGCAGGTACTGGCCCTGGAGCGCGTGCACCATCTCGTGCGCCAGCACCAGCCGGAGCTGCGAGCGGTCGGCCCCGGCCACGCCGAAGAGCATGGCGGAGTCGGGATCGTAGTAGCCCGCCACCTGCTCGGCGTAGAGGTCGAGCAGCAGGCGCCGGAGCGTGAGCGTGTCGGGCAGGAGGCCGAACAGACGGTAGGCGGTCTCGAGCCCGCGCATGCGCTCCGGCGGCAGCTCCTCGTCGAGCTTGGCGATGAGGTAGTCGCGCACCTGCTGGGGCGAGCGGAGGGCGGAGCGGGGCGGCGTCCGGAAGGTGAGGCCCGACGCCCGCTCCACCGGCTTGCGCAGGCTGTCGACCAGCCGGGCGAGCACCGCGTCCTCCCCCGCCCCGCGCTGCTCGCCGCGACAGTCCGCGAGCGCGAGCGCGGATGCCAGCAGCACCACCGCGGCGGACGCACGCCGACGCCCGCTCATGCGCCCGCCAGGTAGCCGGTGTACCAGCGCGAGGATCGCGGGACCGACGAGGTCGGTGGCCGCCGCACCCAGGGCGAGGAAGATCCCGAAGGGCACCAGCTTCTTGTGTCCGGCGAGTGCCAGCGGCACGAAGATGAGGCTGCCGATGAGCGCCCCCAGAAACATCGTGAGCAGCGTGCCCTGCCAGCCGAGGAACGCGCCGACCATCGCCATCATCTTGATGTCGCCGCCGCCCATCGCCTCCTGCTTGAAGACCCACTCGCCCGCCACCGCGACGATCCAGAGCAGCCCGAAGCCGACCGCCGCGCCCAGGAGCGCGGTGCCGAAGGCCTGGCGCCCGGCCACGAGCGCGAACAGCACGCCCAGGACCAGCCCGCCGATCGAGAACTCGTCGGGAATGATGTAGGCGCGCGCGTCGGTCATCGCGATGCCGAGCAGCACGGTGCCGAACATGGCGCCCCGCAGCGCCTCGACGCCGAACCCGTGACGCCAGGCCATGAATGCCCAGATGAGGGCGGTGGCGAGCTCGACGGCCGGATACATCGCCGAGATCGGCTCGCCGCAGCCGCGGCAGCGGGCGCGGAGCACCAGCCACGAGACGATCGGGATGTTGTCGTACCAGCGGAGGCCCTGCCCGCACTTCGGGCAGCGCGACGGCGGCCGCATCACCGACTGCTTGGGCTCCGCGCCCCAGCGGAGGATGCAGACGTTGAGGAAGCTGCCGATCGCCGCGCCGAGGAGTCCGGCGTACAGCGACGAGGATCGGGTCGTTGCCCCAGTTCGGCAGTTCAGCGCGTCACGCGTGACCTCGTGCAGTAGGATGCCGGCCGCGACGGCGACGTTGAGCGACTCCACCCCCGGCGCCAGCGGGATGGACACCCGGCGCCGCGCCGCCGCGGCGATCGTGGCACTCACGCCGGCGCCCTCGTTGCCGAGCACCAGCGCCAGCGGCGGGCGGCTCGCTGCCGCCGCGCTCCGCTGACGGGCGTCGCCGTCCGCGGCCGCGACCCAGATCTCGACGCCGCGCTCGGCCGCCCACGCAAGCAGCGCGGCAGCATCGGCCGAGACCGCGGGCAGCCGGAACGCCGCGCCCATGCTGCCGCGGAGCACCTTCGGATTGGTGAGCTCGGCCGTGCCCTTGAGCGCCACCACGCCGGCGGCCCCGAGCCCGAGCGCGCTCCGGAGCATCGTGCCCACGTTGCCCGGGTCCTGCACCGCGTCGAGCACGAGGACCACGGCCCCCGGCGCGGTGGGGATGTCGGCCAGCGACCAGACCCGCGGCTCGACCACCGCGACCACGCCCTGCGGGTGCTCGGTGTCGGCCAGCGCGTCGAGCTCGGCGGGCGGCACCTCGACCAGCCGCACCCCCTGCTCCGCCAGCGCGAGCTTGAGCGCCTGCCCGCGGGGAGTACCTTCCAACGCCGGCGAGATGGCGGCGCCGCGCACCGGTGTCCCCGCCGCGAGCGCCTCCTCGACGAGGCGGATCCCCTCGGCGAGCGCCAGGCCGCGGCGCTCGCGGCCGCGCCGACGGGCCAGGTCGCGGATCGTGGTCAGCAGCGTGCCGTCCTTGGAGGTGCTCACGGGATGAAGATCGCCCTCACGATCGCCGGCTCGGACTCGGGCGGCGGTGCCGGCATCCAGGCCGACCTCAAGACCTTCCAGCAGTTCGGGGTCTTCGGGACGTCGGTCATCGTCGCCCTCACCGCCCAGAATACGCGCGGCGTCCGCGCCGTCGAGGCGGTACGCGAGGCGATGGTGGCGGCCCAGCTCACCGCGCTCGCGGAGGACCTGCCGCCGGCCGCGCTCAAGACCGGCATGCTGGCGGAGGCGTCCCTCGTCCGGCTGGTCGCCAAGGCCATCCGCGAGAACGGGTGGGAGCCGCTGGTGGTCGACCCGGTGATGGTCTCCACCTCCGGCCAGCCGGCTGCTCACGGTCGAGGCCGAGGACGTGATCCGCGAGAGCCTCCTGCCGCTGGCCGCGCTGGTGACCCCGAACCTCGACGAGGCCGCCGTCCTCACCGGCCGCGCGGTGCACGACATCGCCACCATGGAGCGGGCCGGCGAGACCCTCCTCAGCTTCGGCGCCGCGGCCGCGCTCGTGAAGGGCGGGCACCTGAACGGCGACGCGGACACCGTCACCGACGTCCTCGTGACGCCCGGCGAGGTGCGCCACTTCACCCATCCTCGGCTGACGACGACCTCCACGCACGGCACCGGCTGCACCCTCTCGGCGGCCGTGACCGCCGGGCTCGCGCTCGGCCGCCCGCTCGAGACGGCCGTGGCCGATGCGCTCGACTTCGTGCATCGCGCCATCGCCCGCGCCCCCGGGCTCGGCGCCGGACACGGCCCGCTCGACCACACCGTCACAGCTCCGCCACCACCCCCTCGATGAGCGCGGCGAGCTCGCCCGCGATCCGGTAGGCGACGTCCATCACTTCGAGGTGGTCGAGCTTGGCGAGGGTCACGCCCGCGGCCGGGTTGGTGATCGCCGAGAAGCCGAGGCAGCGGAGGCCGGCCGCGCGAGCGGCGATCACCTCGAGCACGGTCGACATCCCCACTGCGTCGGCCCCCAGCCGCTCGAGCATCCGGATCTCCGCCGGCGTCTCGTAGCTCGGGCCCAGCAGCCCGACGTACACCCCCTCGGCGAGCGGAATCTTCCGCCGCCGCGCCACCTCCCGCGCGATGGCGCGGAGGCCGGGGTCGTACGGGTCCGACATGTCGGGAAACCGGATCTCGCCGGGCAGCGCCGGACCGAACAGCGCGTTCCGGAAGCTGAGGTTGATCTGATCGGCGATGAGCATGACCGTGCCCGAGCCGAACCCCCGCCGGATCCCGCCGGCGGCGTTGGTGAGCACCACCGTGCCGACGCCAAGCCGCGCGAAGACCCGCACCGGCAGCGCGGTGAGCGACGCCGGGTGGCCCTCGTACATGTGGAACCGTCCGCTCTGCACCAGCACCGTCCGGCCCTGGAGCGATCCCACCACCAGCTCGCCGCTGTGGCCGATGACCGTCGGCGCCGGGAAGTGCGGGATCTGCGCGTACGGTATCCGCACCGCGTCCGTCAGCCGCTCGGCGAACTGGCCCAGGCCCGAGCCCAGGACGATGGCCGCCGTCGGCGTCCGGCCGCCGAGCCGGGCGCGCACGGCGTCCGCCGCCTCGTCGATCATCGCGGTCGCGTCCGGCGCCAGCGCGCCCGTGGCCTGCGTTGCGGTCACAGCAGGATCCCGGCGATCGTGGCGGAGAGGAAATTGGCGAGCGTGCCGGCGAGCATGGCGCGGAGGCCGAGCCGCGCGAGGTCCTTCTTCCGCTCCGGAGCCAGCGCGCCGATGCCGCCGAGCTGGATGCCGACCGAGCTGAAGTTGGCGAAGCCCGCCAGGGCGAACGACGCGATCGTGAACGATCGCGGGTCGAGCTGCCCCTTCATCGGCCCCAGCTGCGCGAAGGCGATGAACTCGTTCAGCACCATGCGGGTCCCCAGCAGGCTTCCGATCGTGCCGCTGTCGTGCCACGAGACGCCCATCGCCCACGCGATCGGCCGGAAGATCCAGCCCAGCGGGGTCTGCAGGTTCGAGGGAAACCACTCGGCGTAGCGGTGCACCGCGGCGAACCCGCCGTTGAGCAGCGCCACCAGCGCCACGAACGACACCAGCATCGCGATCACGTTCAGCATCAGCTGCAGCCCCTCGCTCGTCCCGCGGGCCGCGGCGTCGAGCAGGTTCACGTCCTGCTTGGGCATGTCGATGCTGACCGTGCCGTAGGTCTCGGGCACGTCGGTCTCGGGCTCGAACAGCTTGGACATCATGATCGTCCCCGGCGCCGTCATGATCACCGCGGTGAGCAGGTGCCGGGCCTCGATCCCGAAGGCGATGTAGGCCACCATGATCGAGCCGGAGATGTGGGCCATGCCCGACGTCATCACCGTCATCAGCTCCGAGCGCGTCATCCGCGGCAGAAACGGGCGGATGGTGAGCGGCGCCTCGGTCTGCCCCATGAAGATCGAGGCCGCCACGTTGAGGCTCTCCGCCCCGCTCGCGCCCATCACCCGGCTCATGATGATGGCGAAGGCGCGGACGATGAGCTGCATGATGCCGAGATAGTACAGGATGGCGAACAGCGCGCTCACGAAGATGATCGCCGGCAGGAGCTGGAACGCGAAGATCATCCCCAGGCTCGAGTTCGGCTTGCCCAGCTCGCCGAAGACGAACTGGGAGCCGATGTACGAGTAGCCGAGGATGCCGGTGACCAGGGCGCCGAGCCAGCGGAAGAGCGCCTGGCCCGCCGGGACGCGCAGAACGAAGATGGCGAACAGCACCTGCAGCCCGAGGCCCCAGGCCACCACCCGCCAGCGAATGGCCCGGCGGTTGTGCGAGAGCGCCACGCCGATCCCGATGATGAGCACCAGCCCGATGAGGCCCGAGAACCGGCTCCAGGGCGACTCGGGACCCCGCGGCCCCGACGGCCCCTCGAGCTGGATCTGCGCCCCGGGCACGGTCGGCGGAGCCTGCACGGCGGGGTGCGCCGAGTCGGCGCGTGGGACCGAGTCGGCCTGCGACTGGAGCGGCGGGCCGCTCCATGGCGGCCAGGCCGCGCCAGGCGAGCCCCGGGATCAGCCACGAGCACCCGATCGCCAGCGTGATCACCGCGACGGCGATGAGGGCGCCGCGCAGACCTCCGGCTCCGGGACGACCGCGTGTCAGCATGGATGCTCCGTGGAGAGTGCGAATCGTGTGATGGCCCGAAAGGCGCCGACTGGCCCCACCGTCATCCCGAGCGAAGCGAGGGACTGCCGCCGGAAGAGCGCAGCGGCAAGCGTCCGGCTTGGTCGGCGAGGTCCCTCGCTCCGCTCGGGATGACGGCGGGAGTGCGACGAGCCCCGCTCACCGCAGCGCCGCCAGCTCGTCCGCCACCTGCGCCAAGAGCGCCTGCCGCTCGGGCCAGGGGAGGAACGCGTTGGCGAAGCCGTCGAGGATGCACCGGTCGATCTCGGCCCGGGTGAACCCCAGCTCGCGGTGCGCCAGCCAGTACTCGTCGGTCAGCGTCACGCCGGTCATGAGCCACCCGTCGGTGCAGAGCGTGACCACCAGCCCGGCGTCCAGATAGGCGCGGACCGGATGGTCCGCCGCCCGGGCCACCGCCCGGGTCTGCACGTTGCTGGTGATGTTGATCTCGATGGGCAGCCGGCGGTCTCGAAGATAGTCGCGCAGCACCGGATCCTCGTACAGCCGGGTGCCGTGGCCGATGCGGTCGGCGTGGCAGCGGTGCACCGCCTCGGCGATCGACTGCGGCGCCCGCGGCCTCGCCGGCGTGGACGGTGATGCCGAGGCAGCCGTCGGCCGCGACGTCGAACGCCGCCTGGTGCACGCCCGGGGGCCGGCCCGCCTCGCCGCCCGCCAGGTCGAAGGCCACGACCCCGCGGTCGCGATACGCCACCGACAGCCGGGCGATCGCGAGCGACACCTCGGGCGAGTAGTGCCGGAGCGAGCAGTTGATGACGCGGGTGATCACGCCGAAGTCCCGCTCGCCCCGGGCCAGGCCGCGCAGCTCCGCCTCGAGCGCCGCCTCCATCGTGAGCCCGCCGCGGGTGCTGAGCTTGGGGCAGTATCGCACCTCGAGGTAGCGGAGCCCATCGCGCGCCGCATCCTCCACCATCTCGTACGACACCCGCTCGATCCCCTCGGTCGTCTGCAGGAGCGGGATGGTGTACTCGAAGCGCGCGAGGTAATCCTCCAGGCTGCCGGCGTCGCTCACCACCATGAAGCGCCGGAGCGCATCGGGATCGGTCGTCGGCAGCACGAACTTCGCCTCCCGGGCGAGCTCGACCATCGTCGACGGGCGGAGCGCGCTGTCGAGATGGGTGTGCAGCTCCGCCTTGGGCAGGCGGGCGAGCAGCTCACGCGTCAGCATCGGTGTCCTGTCCCGGCCGGCGCGCGCGCACCACCACCCGGAGGATCGAGCCGGCCTCGAGCAGGCCGTCGAGCGGCAGCTCGATGCCGCGGGCATCGGTGACGAGGGCGGCGCCGGCGGCGGCGCTGGCCTCGAGCGCCGGGTCGTGCGCCCGGATCGCCCCGCGGACGTCGGTGCCGGCGGCGACGTCCACCGGGGTGGCGTTCACGAAGACCCGCACGCTCACGCTCGCCGTCGGGTGGAGACGAAGCCGGCGGGCTCGGAGGCCTCGACCGGCTGGGGAAGACGGCGGAGGAACGCGCCAACCGCCTCGACGTCGAGCAGGCCTTCGCGCTCGTACAGCACGCCGGCGAGCGGGCTCAGGCCGCCGGCCCCGCCGGCGCTCGCCTCGTCGGTCGAGAGCGAATACTCGGCGTTCACGCGGACTTTCCGGCCGCCGGTGAGCACCACCCCGCGTACCCGCTTGCCCGCGGGCGCCCGTGGATCGTAGCGCACCTGCGCGCCGGCCAGGTGGATGGTCGGCTCGCCGGAGTCCGCGAGCGCCTGCTCGAGCAGTGCCAACGAGCTGAGCGCCGGTGAGGGTGAGCCGGACGAGGTCGCTCCGGGAAGGCTCGACGGCGGAGAGCCGCGCGTAGGTGACGGGCCCCGCCGGAAGGTCCGCGCGGATCGACTCGGTGCGGACGAGACCCAGGTCGGTCCGGAGCGCGTTCCGCCGCGCGTCCGCGATCAGGGTGCCGAGCGGGAACTGCGCGCCCGCGCGCACGAGCGGGCGCTTGAGCTCGGCCAGCGGGCGGGTCAGCACGGAGTCGCTCCGCCGCTCGTAGCGGTCGAGCTCGGCGCGGAAGCGCGCGTCGCCGCCGCTGCGCGTGGAATCCACCGGCACCACGCCCGTGCGGATGTCGAATCCCCCCGCCGGCGTCTTCACCAGATCCGCCACCCCGATCATCCGTCCCCTGCTCCCGGTCTCGAGGATGGGAATCCCCGCGACGCTGGTGGTGATCACCCGATTCGTGTGGCCTGCCACGATCAGCCGGACGCCCGCGCCACGGAGCTCGTCCGCCAGCCGCACGATCTCGCCCGTGCAGGCCACCGCGTCGCACGCCCCTCCCGCATGCGCCAGCAGGATCGTCAGCGCCGGCTTGCGCGCCGCCACCTCCCGCAGGACGTCGTGCAACGCCAGCTCGCCCTCCCCGAAGCGGAGCCCGCGGGTCCGTGCCGCGGGCAGCAGGCCCTTGGTCTCGGGCGTAATGTAGCCGATCACCGCGACGGTCATCCCGGCGACGTCCAGCATCCGGTAGGGCGTGATCCAGTCCGGCCGCCGCCCGGTGGCGCTGTCGAGCACGTTCGCCGCGAGCCACGGGTAGGGCGACTCCGCCAGGCGCTGCCGCAGCACGTCCACCGACCAGTCGAAGTCGTGGTCGCCGAGCGCCGCGGCGGCGTAGCCCAGCCGGCCGAGCAGCGCGATGCCGGCGCGCCCCCGGCTCTCGTTCTGGACCGGCGTGCCCTGCATCGCGTCGCCCGCGTCGAGCCGCAGCTGGGCGCAGCCGCAGTCGTCGCCCAGGCTGTCGAGCGCGGCGGCCAGCGCGCCCGCGCCCGGCAGCAGGGCTCCGTGGAGATCGCCGGTAGCGAGGATGCGGAGGATCACGGTGTCGCGCGCGGCCCGCGGCAGCGGGCGCGTCGGGATGCCGAAGAGGCCGTGGACGGCGCGGTCGGCGACCTCGGGCACGATGCGCCAGCCGCCGCCCGCGTACTGCGCGGGATCGAGCGGGCTCCGGGTCCGCACCGCGTCGATGAGCAGATCGGGGATCCGCTCGCCCTTGTCGTAGACCACCGGCGCGTGGCGGAGCATCGTATAGCCGCCGCCACCGGTCTGCCGGTAGCTGTTGACGGCGAGCGTGAAGCTGTCGGTGGGCTGCACCAGCCGCCCGCGCACGGCGAGGCCCTGGATCCGCTCGCCGACCGGTCGTCGCAGGTCGATCGCGTACGTCGCGCCGGCGACGACGTCGTAGTCGTAGCCCGGCACCGAGTCGTTGACCGCGATCCGCCCGACCGGATCGACCAGGAAGTAGCGCGCGCTCCACTCGAGATAGTCCTTGAGCTCCGCGCCGCTCACCCGCACGGCGCGAAGGGTGTTCTCGAACGGGTAGAGCGCCAGCACGTGCGCCACCCGGATCGTGTCGGCGTCGAAACCGGCCCGGAGGTCGAAGACCGACGCCGCCGAGAGCTCCGCGCCCGAGCGCCGGCGCTGCACGTCCTGCACGAACTCGAGGATCGGATCCGGCCCCACCCTCGCGGCGCCGGCCCGCATCGGAGCCACCGCGAGCCCGATCGCCGTGCGCGCCCACTCGCGTACGGCTTCCCGTGCCGGGCCCAGCCGCTGGGCGAGCAGTGGCGACGGCGCGGCCTCGCGGGTGGAGACCAGGTCCGCGCGAACGCGCCGCACGCGCCAGACGCCCTCCTCGCGCGCCAGGTCCAGGTGCACCACCGAGACGCTGCCGCCGTACGGTGCCGGCTGCACGAAGTGGACGCCCTCGAGCACCGAGTCGCGGATCTCGCGGTGCGAGTGGCCCACCACGACGACGTCGGGGCGGGCCGGGAGGCTCGCGAGCGCGGCCGCCGCGTCCTCGTCGCCCACACCGGCCGTGTCGTACGAGGCGCGGCCGCCGAGCCCCGAATGGGCCAGGGCGACGATGACGTCCGCGTCCCGCCGCATGGCCGCGAACACCGGTGCCATGGCCGGTCCGATCGGCGCCACGCGGACGCGCCCGCCGAGCTGGTCGCGGTCCCAGACCATCGTGCCGGGGGTCGTGACACCGGTGATCGCGATGCGGACCCGCTGCCGCTGCACGACGCGATAGGGCGGGTAGAGCAGGGAATCGCCGGAGGCGGCGTAGATGTTGGCGCTCACGTACGGAAAGCGTGCGTCGGTGACGGCGCGGCGGAGGAACGGCAGTCCCCAGTCGAAATCGTGGTTGCCCGGCGTCGCCGCGTCGTAGCCCGCCAGGTTCATCGCCTCGACGATCGGATGCGGCTCGGCGGGCGCCACGCGCCCGAAGTAGGTGGCGAAGGCGTCGCCCTGCAGCAGGTCGCCCGCGTCCACCAGCACTACCTGGCCCGGGAAGCGGGCGCGGAGCGAGTCGACCACGGTCGCGACGCGGGCGAGGCCGCCGGGAAACGGGCGATCCGCCACGTAGTCCCAGTCGGTGACGTGGCCGTGGAGATCGGTGGTGGCGACGAGCACGACGTGCGCCGTATCCTGGAGCGGAGCGGCGGCGAGCACGAGCGTGGTGAGGAGGGAGAGCATCGGGGTGGAATATGGGGCGGAGGGGGGCGGGCTGTCATCCTTGCTCCGTCATCCCGAGCGCAGCGAGGGACCTTGCTTCCCTAGCTCGAGCCATTCCCCGGCAAAGTCCCTCGCTGCGCTCAGGATGACGAGGCTTGCTTATATACGCCTTGCTATATATATGTTCCCCCGAATATGAACTCCACCACCGCCGCCACCTCCGCCACCGACCTCCTGCTCACCGTCGCCGAGCCCACCCGGCTCCGGATTCTCAACTGCCTGGCGGCGGCGCCGCTCTTCGTCTCCGATCTGCAGGCGGTGCTGGACCTGCCCCAGCCCACGGTCTCCCGCCATCTCCAGGTGCTGCGTCGCGTCGACGTCGTGCGGGACACCCCCATCGCCCAGTTCGTTCTCTACCGACTCCGCCGGGACCTCGGCACCCACGGCCGCCTGCTCACCGCGATCCTCGACGCCGTCGTGCGCGACGATCCGGTGATGCGTGCCGAACGCGACCGGGCGACGGAGCGGAGCCGGTCGCACACGAATCTGCGCGTGGAAGAGCCACCCAGCGAGAAGCCGATGACCCGCGCGAAGAGGCCAGAATGACGCACCGCATTCTCGTCGTCGACGACGAACCCGACATCACCGCCCTGGTGGCCTACCACCTCGCCAAGGCGGGCTTCCGGGTCTCGACCGCCAGCACCGGGCCCGACGCGCTCAAGGCCGCCCGCGAGGAGCGGCCGGATATCGTCATCCTCGACCTCATGCTCCCGGGCGTGTCCGGCTACGACGTGCTCGCCGAGCTCCGCCAGCGGGACGAGACCCGGGACGTCGGCGTCATCCTGCTCACGGCGCGGCGCGAGGAGACCGACCGGATCCGCGGCCTCTCGCTCGGGGCCGACGACTACCTCACCAAGCCGTTCTCGCCGCAGGAGCTCTCGCTGCGGGTGCGGGGCCTGCTCCGGCGGCTGGGCTCTCCGCCGGTGACGGCGGGCTCGACCCTGAGCGCGGGCCCGGTCTCCATCGACCGCTCGGCGCATCGGGCGAGCGTCGGCGGCGAGGAGCTGAGCCTCACGGCGACCGAGTACAAGCTCCTGCTGACGCTGGTCGAGCGCCGCGGCCGGGTGCAGACCCGCCCGCAGCTGCTCGAGACCGTCTGGGAGGCGCAGCCCGACATTCAGACCCGCACGGTCGACATGCACGTGCAGCGGCTCCGCACGAAGCTCGGCGACGCGGGCCGGATGATCGAGACCGTCCGCGGCTTCGGCTACCGGTTCCGCGGCACCGAGCGAGGAGCGCGCGCGAGGTGAGCCTGGCCCGGCGGCTGGTGCTCGGCACGGTCGTCATCCTCATCCTCACGGTTCTGATCCTCCTCTGGGGTGCCGAGCGGTCTCTCAGGCGGGACCTCGAGGGCGACTTCGCCGTCGGGCTCGAGCGCGAGGCTCGGCTCATCCACGAGGCCCTTCCGGCCGATTCGCTCGGCTGGGACTCGGCGGTGCACCGGCTCTCCAGCGCCAACGGCCACCGCCTCACCCTCGTCGACCGGACCGGCCGCGTGCGGGCGGACAGCGACTTCCCGCCCGGCCCGCTCCCCGCGATCGAGAACCATGCGGGCCGGCCCGAGGTCCGCCTTGCGCTGGCGGGCCGGACGGGCGTGGCCACCCGCCGGAGCGAGACGGTGGGCCGCCAGCTGATGTATGTCGCCGTGCCCGGCGGCCCCGGCGTCATCCGGGTGGCGGCGAACCTGGCCCAGGTGGACGCCCTCGTCCGCCGGGCGCAGGGCGAGGTGGCGGGCGCGGCGCTTCTCGCGCTGCTGATCGGCGCCCTGCTCGCGCTCCTGGCCGCGCGGTCGATCGCGCAGCCGCTCACACGACATCTCCGCGGCCGCGCGGGCCATCGCCGCCGGCACGCCACCCCGGTTCCCGCGCTCCGGCATCCCCGAGATCGACGTGCTGGTGCAGTCGCTCCGGCAGATGCACCAGCAGCTGGGCGACCGCTTCGCGCGAGCTCCGCCGGGAGCAGGCCGAGTCGGCGGCGCTGGTCGAATCCATGGTGGAGGGAGTGATCGCCGCGGACGGGCGGGGGCACATCGTGACCGCCAACCCGGCCGCTCGCCGGCTGCTGGGCTATGCCCCCACGGGAGCGCTGCCCGACCTTCCGGCGCTCTTCCGGGTCAAGGCCGCGCGCGAGGTCGTGGACATCGCGCTCGAGGGCCGCCCCGTGCAGGATCGTCAGCTCGACATGGACGGCCGCGTGTTCCTCGTGAACGCGCGCCCCCTCCCCGCCGGCGGCGCCGTGCTCGTGCTGCACGATCTCACCGAGATCCGCCGGCTCGAGGCGGTCCGCCGGGATTTCGTCGCCAACGTGTCGCACGAGCTCAAGACGCCGCTCACGTCGATCTCGGGGTACGCCGAGACCCTGCTTGGCGACCCGCCCGATCCCGAGACCACGCGGCGGTTCCTCGGGACGATCCTGAGCAACGCGCGCCGGATGCAGCGGCTGGTCGACGACCTGCTCGACCTGTCGCGCATCGAGTCGGGCCGCTGGCAGCCGAGCTACACGGAAGTGGATATCGCGGCCGTGGCGCGGGAGTCGTGGACCGCGCTCGCGGTCCGGGCCGAGACCCACCAGGTGGAGCTGGTGCTCGACCTCGGCCCCGACGCCGGCTGTCGTCCGTGCGGATCTCGACGCCGTGCGCCAGATCCTCACCAACCTGATGGACAATTCGCTCCGGTACACGCCGCCCGGCGGCCGCATCACCTGTCTGAGCCGGCGGATGACCGGCGCCGTCGCGGTGGGCATCCGGGACAACGGGGTGGGGATCACGCGGGATCATCTGCCGCGCATCTTCGAGCGGTTCTGGCGGGCCGACTCGTCCCGCTCGCGCGACGAGGGCGGAACCGGCCTAGGCCTCGCGATCGTGAAGCACCTGGTCGAGGCGCACGGCGGCCGGGTGTACGCCGAGAGCGAGCGCGGCAGCGGCACCACGGTCACCTGCGTCTTTCCGGACGCCGTGGCCTGAGCTCGGCGCCACCCCGCCGGCGCACACCTCGCGATAGCTCGCGTCCAGCCGGTCCAGCTCCCGCTCCCAGCTCAACGCCTCCGCCGTGCGCCGCGCGTTCCGCGCCAGCCCCCGGGTGAACTCCCATTCGTTGACCAGCAGCACCATGGCGCGCGCCATCGCGGCGGCATCCCCCGCCTCGTAGGTCACGCCGTTCACGCCGTCGCGCAGGTGGTCCCGGACGCCGCCCTCCGGCGCGGCGATCACCGGCAGCCCGCTCGCCATCGCCTCCAGCACGACCAGGCCGAGGGTCTCGGTCACGGACGCGAACACGAACGCGTCGCAGTTGGCGTAGAGGTCGGGTAGCTGGGTGTGACGATCGAGGAAGCCAAGAAAGGTGACGCCCGCCGGTGCCGATGCCTTGAGATCGGCCTCGCACGGCCCGGTGCCCGCGAGGATGAGGTGGATGACGCCCCGCGGGACGATCGTCGAGGCCTGGCGGAAGGCCTCCACCACCACGTCCACCCGTTTCTCCGGCGCGAGCCGCCCGACGTAGACGAACGTGAAGCGGCTCCCCATGCCGAGCGTCTCCCGCAGCTGCTGGCTCCGCCGGCGCGGGTCGAAGGCCGTCGTGTCGACACCCCGCCCCCAGACCTCGACCCGCTCCACACCGAGCGTCGCGAGCTCCGCCTTGGCCACCGCCGACGGCGTGTACACCCGCCGGCTCCGGCGGTGGAACCGCGTCAGGTAGCCCGTGACGGTCCGGCGCAGCCAGGGCATCCCGTACGCCTCGGCGTAGCGCCCGAAGTCGGTGTGATAGGAGGAGACGACCGGCACGCCGGCCGCCGCCGCCGCATGCTGGCCCATGTGGCCGATCGAGAATTCCGTTTCGCAGTGAACGAGGTCGGGCCGGAATTCAGCCATGACCTGCCGCACCGTCTTCCGGCCCGACACGGCGAGCCTGACGTCGGGGTACCGGGGCATCGCCACACTTGGCAGGCTCGTGACCGGCGCCCCGGCCCCGGGGTCGCCCTGCCACACGGCGTGGACTCCCGCCGGGTAGCGGGGAGCCACCACGGCGCAGTCCCAGCCCCGCCGGGTCAGGCCGGCGACGCTCAGCTCGGTGACGATCGAGACCCCGTTGATCTGCGGCGGATAGGTGTCGGTGCAATACAGCACGCGCATCGAAGCTCTCTGTGCGGACTACGAAAGCTGGATCGAAGCGGTCACGGAGCGGTGACGACGGGGTTTCGATTGGCCCGGTATCGAGGAGGCGGATGTTACCAGGTCGTGGCCCCGGCACGACCGCAGTGTGGGTGGCGATCCGCAGATTCGTGGGCGATGACCGGCCACCTCCTGGTTCGCCTCGACGCCCGCGATCGCGCGCTGATGCTCCGCTGCGCCATCACCCCGAGCGCCTCGCGCCGCTCACGCCTGGCATGGACGGCCGTTACGCACCTGGGCGGCACCGGGCCGACGGTGGCGGCCGCGATCGTGCCCTGGTTTCAATGCTGCGACCTGCACACCGCCTCGCGGCTGGCCCTGACGACCCTGGTGGCTTCCCACGTCGCGGTGCAGCTGGTCAAGCGCACCGTGGTACGCGCCCGGCCCGGGGAGTCCGGGCTGCGCGCGCCCGTCGTGGCCGAGCCCGACCGGTTCTCGTTTCCCTCCGGCCACGCCGCCGCCTCGATGTCGGTCGCGCTGGGCTACGGGGTGACCTTCCCCGTGCTGGCACTCCCGCTCCTCGTGCTCGCCCTGCTGGTCGGCTTCTCGCGGGTTCGTCTGGGCGTGCACTTTCCTGGTGATGTTCTCGCCGGGCAGGTCCTGGCGTTGCTCACCGCCGCAGGCGTGTTGGCGCTGACCTGATCGTCAGAGCCTGTTGCCGTTGTCCACGAACTTGAAGCGCCCGTCCCGCTCGACGATCAGCCCGAACAGCCGCTCCTCCACCAGCGCCCGCCTTCCCTCCGCCGGACGCAGGCGCAGGGCCCCCACACGATGTTCGCCCCCTGCCGGCTCGCCGTGGCGTCGCAGCGGTAGCTCTCGTAGCCCAGCGGCTGCCCGCCGCGAGAGGCCAGCGCGCGCCCGATGCCCTTGTCGCTGCCGTTCCGCAAGCATGAACCAGAGGAGGTCCGGCGCCAGGTCGTACGGCGGGAGGCCCTGCGGGGCGGTCGGATAGTAGAGGTAGGCGAACTCGTCGCGGCTGAGCGCGAGGCGCCGAAGCTGCGCGCGTGTCCCGCTTCTCCAGCGCACCGCACGAACGCGCTGGACGAGCGCGTCCCGGCTCGCGGCGCCGCCGGCCAGGCTGTCGGTAGGCTCGGGCGGTCGCCTGGAAGCGGCGCAGCGCCTCCGCGCGAGGCAGGATCGCTGTCCACGTGAACCGGCCGGTGCGCGGCGGCCGCGGCGGTGCGCTCGTCGCACGCGCTCGCGGCGATCGTCGTCGCGGCGAGGGTCGTTGCGGCGAGCAAGGTGCGACAGTCGATGCATGTCGTCCAATCCGGATGCGGCGGACCCAGCCGGCGCGCGAGCGCCGGCCGGGTCGCCTGAGCATTCAGTGGTCAGTTGGTGGCGTAGGTGGTCCAGCCCTCCCACCACTTCGGACGCCGGCCGGATCGGCCGCACCGAAGTAGGTGGTGTTCGGCAAGCGTCGCCGCCGAAGTAGCTGCCGGTGTAGTCGTCGAGGGAGTCACCACGCGTGCCGGCGCCGTGAGCCCGCGCTGGCCGACAGCCGCCCGGCGGGCGTCCAGTCGAATGAGCCGGGCGTCGAGGCTGCGTGATCAGAGCGAGGCCGCGGTCGCCGGCCGAAGCGACGTGGTTGTCCGCGCGCGAACGTCGGCGGCCTTGCCGACAGTCGCGTGCCGCGCCGTCCGCGTCGTAGTTCGGCGCGTCCGTTGTCCGTCTCAGCAGGCAGGTTCGTCGACGTTGAGCGAGTCGACGCGAGCGCGGAGCGTCGGTCTACGCGTCGCGCACCGTGAGCCCCTGCCGCTGCCAACCGCGCCACGATGCCGTTGGTCAGGTAGCCGCCGGTGCCGCGGCGCAGCACCACGCCGTTGTCGCCCGTCGCCGGTGAGCGTCGTGCCGGTGCCCGGGCCGATCAGGGTGAAGTTCGCGAACACCGGCACCGAGAAGCGGCTGCGGTTGGCGTAGCCCGAGATCGCAGCCGGTGCCGTTGCAGCCGTCGGCCTCGAAGCCCTCGCGGATCGGTCGAGAGCACGCCGGCGCCCGCCGCCGGGTCGAGCCGGGTGCTTCTGGAAGCGCGATCAGGAACTGGTTCCGGCCGCGATAGCCCTCGGTCCAGTCGAAGTGGTCGTCGCCGGACTCGTAGGAGACGAGGTAGCGGCCGTCCACCGCGCCGCCCCACCACTCGAACGAGTCGTCCAGCCCGGCCAGCGTCTGCACGTACTCGAGCGTGGTGCCGCTGCCCGACCGCGTAGATCGAGAGGGAGTTGAGCTCCTGGCCGGCGCCCGTCGGAGACGTCGTAGCCGGCGAACTCGATGCGGACGTAGCGCAGCGTGCCGCTGTTGTCGGCGTTGTCGGTGCCGCCCGAGTAGTTCTCGGTGATCGCCCTGCCGGACCCTCGGTGAGCACGGTGCCGCGTCCGGTTGATGATGCCGTTGCCGATGATGATGATCCCGCCCCAGTCGCCCGGCTGCGCGCTGCCCGGCCGGCTTGCGCCGAGGTGAAGACGATCGGGCGCGTCGGCGGTGCCCTCCGCGTCGATCCTGGCGCCGCGGAGGATCCAGAGCGAGCTGCCCGGCACGTCGGGTCGCCGACGATCGTGGTGCCCGGCCTGGATCGTGAGCGTCGCGCCGTTGGTCACCTTCACGTAGCCCGCTGAGCGTGTAGATCGTGTCGGCGAAGCAGCGTCCGGTTCGGCCGTGATGTTGCCGGTGAGCGTCGCGACCTTGGCGCCGGCTACGGTGGCGCTCACGGCGCCGCTGAACGTGCCGGTGCCGTTCGCCGTTGACCGCGGCCACCCGGTAGCTGTACGACGCGCCGGCCGTGACGGCGGTGTCGGTGTAGCTCGGTCGTCGGTCAGGCGCGCCGCCGACCGCGGCGAACGAGCCGGGCTCGGCGCCGTCGGCGCGCTCCAGCACGTAGCTCGGTCGCGCCGGTGACCGCGGTCCAGGTGACCGTCGATCGACGTCGTGGCTCGCGGCACGTCGCCGTCAGGCCGGTCGGCGCGGGCGGCGTGGCCGGCGGAGTGGTCGTCGTCGTCGCCGCAGCGCGGCGAGGCCCGCGGCGACGAGCACCGCGGCGGCGGTGACCGGCAGAATGCGCACGGGGAACGGCATCATGATCCTCACGAGCAGAAGGGTGTTCGGGCGACCTGCATCGGCGATCGCGAGTGAAACAACACTCGCGGTGTCGCGGCCAGCGACGACGCGTGTCACAATCGCGTCAACGCGCTCACGGCTTCCAGCGTCGCGCCGAAGCGAGAAGCACCCGACCGGTCTTGTAGCGCTGCCGCGTCGACGCCGCCCTGGCGTCACTCGGTACGGCGCGTCGAGCAGATTCTTGCCGTCGAGCTTGAGCGAGGTCCGCTGGAGCACCGGCACCTGCAGCGAGACGTCCACGCAGGTGGCGCGGCCTCCTCGTAGGCGTCCGGGAACGGCCGCGCGCCGGCCTCGACGATCCGCGCGCCCGACGACGTTGTAGAGCGCCGTCGCGTTGAACCCGCCGCCGGCTGGCGTAGGTCGAGGCCGCCGTTCACCACGTACTCCGCCTGGCCCACCATCGGCCGCTCGGCGCTGGTGAGCGAGCTGATGTCCGCGTTGCCGGGCGTGATCTCGGCTCTGCATCAGCGTGGCGTTGGCGAACAGCGGTGAGCGGCGCGAGCGCCGGCGACAGGCAGTCCGAGGCTCTTCCGAGCCTCGAGCTCGACGCCGTAGTTGTCGGCGCCTTGTCGGCGTTGACGAAGCTGATGGCCGCGGCGCCCGTCTGGAGGCACGAAGACCCGCTCGATCGGGTCGTCGAACCGCTTGGCGAAGACGCCGAGGCTCAGCACCTCGCCGGGCCGCGGGTACCACTCCCAGCGCGCGTCGTAGTTCTGGATCAGCGCGCGCTCGAGGCTCGGGTTGCCGAAGGTGGTGAGCAGCCGATCGGCTCGAAGTAGCTGACGCCGGCGAGAGCTCGCGGTACTCGGGGCGCGACAGCGTCTGGCTCGCCGAGAGCCGGAGGATTCTGGTCGTCGGTCAGCCGATAGTTCAGCGCCAGCGACGGCAGCACGTCGGTGTTGTCGCGGACGTCGCCGACGGCGGTCGCCCTGCGGGCGTCAGCGTGTTGAGGTCGAGCTTCCAGTGCTCGACCCGCGCGCCCGCCGATCAGCCTGCAGCCGTGACCGTCAGCGGGATCTCCACCATGCGCGTAGCCGGCGCCGAGCCGGTCGTCGGCGCGTGTAGCGCCCGCCGTTCGGCGTTGATGAACAGCGAGAGCCGGCTGTCCTGCGGCGTAGGGCCGGCGAAGATCTCCTCCGGCGCGACCTGCGCGCTCGGCCTCGGTCAGGCCGCGGTTGATGATGTCGAAGGCCCGGCTGTCCGCGTCGCGCTCGACCGTCCGGTACGCGCCGCCGACCTTCACGACCACCGGGTTGGCTGAGCGAGCCGAGCAGCAGCCGGTAGTTGCCGCCGCGCCCTCGTAGCTGCTCTCGCCGAGGTCGCTGAAGGTCCGGGTCGCCGACCGCGGGCCGCCCAGCCACGTCGACCGGCACGCGACGCGCCGCTGACCGGATCGAGCGTCGGTGATGTAGGCGACGTCGGAGCGGTCCGGCTCGTCCCGGTCGACGCCGCGACGCGGTGAGCGACCAGTCGACGCAGGTGGCGGTCGCCCGAGCAGGTGCTCGCCCGTGGAGCTGGTTGGAGCGGACGGTCCGCTCGGCGAAGGTCAGCCGGGTGATGTCGAGGTCGACGGCGAACTCCTCGTTCTGGCCCGCCGAGGCTCGGTCGCCTCGTTGTCGGCGCTCCGGGTGTAGCGTGTTGTTGAAGCGAGAGCTTGCTGCTGGCGCCGAGCCGGGTGCTGAGGTTGACGAGGCCGCCCCAGAGCACGCTGTTCCGGCCGGTCGAGCCGGTGGTACGCGTTGAACGGCACGCAGCCCGTCGCGTGCGTCGCGATGACGAGCGACCGGGTCTCGTCGGCCCGGACTTCCTGGCCGTACGAGTAGGTGAACGAGCCGATGTAGCCGATCGGCTGGCCGAAGACCGGGTCCTCGCCGCCGATCGAGATGCCGAACGCCGCCGTTCGGCGATGCCGTTGCCGGGCTGCGCCGACCAGGCGTTCCGGAACGAGCCGATGATGGCGTTGATCTGCGCTCTGGCTCGAGCCCGCGCGAGGTTGCCGGCCGCGGCAGCGGCGCCGGGAAGCTCGCGCTCCGAGCCGGCGAAGCCGAGCCACTCGGTGCCCGACGGTCGGGCGCCCGCAGCAGCGTCCTTGCCGGTCGCCGCGGTGTTGAAGCCCGCCGGACGCCGAGAAGGTGACGACCCGGCGCGCCGGGAACTCGCGGGTCTTGAGGTTGACCTACGCGCCGCTGAAGTCGCCCGGCTGGTCGGGGGTGAAGGTCTTCGAGGTGGTGATGCCTTCCAGCAGGCCGGACGGGAAGAGGTCGAGCGGCACGACCTTCCGCTCCGGCTCGGGGCTCGGGATCCGGGCGCCGTTGAGCGAGGTCGTGGTGTAGCGCTCGCCCAGGCCGCGGACGAAGACGTACTTGCCGTCCTGCACGCGTCACGCCGCTCACCCGCTGCACCGCCTGCCCGGCGTCGCCGTCCGGGCTCCGCTCGATCTGCTCGCGCGGTCACCGAGTTGACGATGCCGGTCGCGTTCCGCTGCTCCTCGAGCGCGCGGTTCACCGTGCCCCGCTCCGCTTCCGCGCTCACCGCGATCTCGGCCAGCTGCACCGCCTCGGCCGCCAGCGCGACGTCCTGCTCCACCGTCTGCCCCGCTCGGGACCACGATGCCGGTCACCATCTTCGGCTCGAACCCGATCATCCGCACCCGGACCGACACCGGCCCGGCCGGCACGCCCGCCAGCGTGTAGCGGCCGTCGAGCGCCGACACCGCCCGGATCGGCGCGTCGACCACCTCCACCTGGGCGCCGGCGATCGGCGCGCCCTGCGCCGCGTCGACGACGCGGCCGACGATCCGGCCCGGTGGCCTGCGCCGGCACGGGACGGCAGAAGCGATGCACAGCGAGACGAGGAGCAGCGACGAGCGTTCCTGCGGAGGGTCGGTCGCAAGGGCATGGCGTGTCCTGTGGCCGCGAGAGGCTGCGATCCGTCCGCAGGCCCGGAGCGATGGGCAAGCCTGAACGCCGCAGGTGTCGGTTGGCACACGGCGATGCAACGAGCCGCGTCACGCGACGCCGTCGCCGGATCGAGATACCGGTCGTTGCCGATGACGGCGGGAGACCGCTTTACGGCCTCGTTACAATCGCAGGGACTTTTCGTGACTCGCCATCGGCTTCTTATCCCGCGTCCGCCGTCTAGCAGGCTCCTTCGCACTCGAAAGGCATCGCATGCGATCGCTGGCTCGGAGATTTCTGGGAGGGATGACGTTGGCGCTCGTGACGGGGGTGAGCGTCGCCCAGGCGCAGACGACCTACCCGAACGTCAAGGTCACCGGCCGCCTGCAGGAGCAGTTCTACTACTTCGGCAACGAGGACTACGCGGCGACGGTCGGTCCGCAGAGCAACGTCTTCACCCGCCGGGCCCGCATCGAGGCCCGCGGCAACATCTCGGAAAACGTGGTGGTCTACATCCAGCCGTCGTTCGAGGGCGGCCGGAACCTGTCGAACGTGGCCACCACCTGTACCTCCTCGGCGGTGCCGGTCGGCGGCGGTACGCCGACGATCACCTGCCGCACCACCGGCCGGAGCGGGCTCCGGCTGCGTGACGCCTGGATCGACGTGCGGTTCACGAAGGAGGGGAATCCGGGCGCGTTCTACCTCCGCGCCGGCCAGGAGAAGCGGCCCTACAGCCGCTACGAGCTGACCTCGTCCAACAACCTGCCGTCGATCGAGCGCGGCGCCGGCCAGGGCCTGCTACCGCGGGGCTCGAACGACCTCTTCGCGGGCGCCGGCTTCCTCTCGCACGACGTGGGCGCGAGCCTCCGGTACGAGTACAAGCTCAACGATCTCCAGCTCATCACCGTGAAGTTCGGCGCCTACAATGGCCAGGGCGAGAGCCTCAACGACGTCAACAACAAGAAGAGCTTCGGCGCGCGCGCCACGGTCGCGGTGACGCCCAAGATCGACATCGGCGGCTCCTGGTTCTCGCACGACGGCATCACCACCGTCGGTGCGGTCACCGACTCGGGCTTCACGAACTCCGCCTGGGGCGTCGACGCGCAGTACGGCAAGCCGGGCGACGAGGGCCTCTTCGTGCTGGGCGAGTACCTCCGCGGCGACGACCCCACCGCCGCCAAGAACACGATGCAGGGCATCCAGGGGCTGGCGGCGTACAACTACCGCCTGACGAGCCCGACCTCCTGGCTGTACGCGATCGAGCCGCTCTTCCGGATCGACCTGGCCGACCCGAACACCGACCTGGATGGCGACCGCGCCACCCTCATCACCGCCGGGCTCGGCTTCTACATGTCGAGCAAGGCGCAGTTCCGGGTCGCCTACGAGCGCCAGAGCTTCCAGGGCGACGTGCCGAGCATCAGCGGCGTGCGCAGCGCCCTGACGGTGAACTTCTAAATCCCACGGGCGAGGAATACGACATGCGGAGACAGCTCATCACGATCGCCCTCGCCGCCCTCACCGGGGCGGCGCCGGCGGCCAGCCAGACCCTGACCGGGGCCGGGGCCACGTTCCCGAACCCGATCTACACGAAGTGGTTCGATGCCTACAGCAAGAAGACGGGCGTCCAGATCAACTACCAGTCGATCGGCTCGGGCGGCGGCATCCGCCAGTTCACCGAGGGCACGGTCGATTTCGGCGCCACCGACGGGCCGATGAACGAATCGCAGATCGCGGCCGTCAACGCGAACGTGCTCCACGTGCCCACGGTGCTCGGTGCCGTCGTGGTGACCTACAATCTGCCCGAGCTCGGCGACACCAAGCTCAAGTTCGACGGCACCACGCTGGTGGACATCTTCATGGGCCGGATCACCAAGTGGAACGACAAGCGCATCGCCGCGCTGAATCCGGGGGTGAAGCTCCCCGACATCGACCTCATCGTCGTCCATCGGTCCGACGGGTCCGGCACGACGTACGTCTTCACCGATTACCTGAACAAGTTCTCGCGCGAGTGGAAGGACAAGGTCGGCTTCGCGACGTCCGTCAACTGGCCGACCGGACTCGGCGGCAAGGGCAACGAGGGCGTCACGCAGCAGGTCAAGCAGGTCGAGGGGGCCCTCGGGTATGTCGAGCTGATCTACGCGATTTCGAACAAGCTGCCCTACGCGTCGATCAAGAACGCCACGGGGGCCTTCGTCGAGCCCTCGCTCGAGTCGGTGACGGCCGCGGCCGCCAGCGCCAAGCTCGCGAAGGACACCGATTTCAGGGTGTCGATCACCAACGCCCCCGGAGCCGGCTCGTACCCCATCGCGTCGTTCACGTGGCTCCTCGTGCCGAAGGATTCGAAGGAGCCGGCCAAGGCCAAGCTGTTGAAGGACTTCCTGACCTGGATGATCACGCCGGAGGCCCAGGGCATGGCGAACGAGCTGCACTACGCCTCGCTGCCGCCCGAAGTCGCGAAGCTCATCGAGGCGCGGCTGCCCACCTTGAAGGCTGGCGGCAAGGCCATCGCGAGCAACTGATTCCCTGCTCCAGGCTACGACGACGGCCGGCATCGTATCGATGCCGGCCGTCTCGCTTTGGCAACGCGTGGGTTCTAGGTTTCGTGCCGTCTCCTCCCACCGGAGAAGCTCCATGTCCAGCCGCCCGCTCCACTCCGCCTGGTTGTTCGGTTTCGCCCTCGCGGCCTGCGGAGGCGCGGATCGCGGTCCCGCGTCGTCCGCCGACAGCTCGGGGGCCGCGAGCCGACCTGGGGGCGTCGCCCTGACCGGGTGCCGGCGCCACCTTCCCCAACCCGATCTACTCGAAGTGGTTCGACGCCTACGACAGGAGACGGGCGTCCGGATCAACTACCAGTCGATCGGCTCGGGCGGCGGCATCCGCCAGTTCACCGAGGGCACGGTCGACTTCGGCGCCACCGACGGGCCGATGACCGACCAGCAGATCGCCGCCGTGCAAGGCAAGGTGCTGCACGTGCCCACGGTGCTCGGCGCGGTAGTGGCCACGTACAACCTGCCCGCGTTGGGTCGGACGCCCCTCCGCTTCGACGGGCCGACGCTGGCCGACATTTTTCTCGGTCGCATTACCCGGTGGAACGACCGGCGGATTGCTCAGCTCAACCCCGGCGTGAAGCTGCCCGCCGAGGACATCCTCGTGGTGCATCGCTCGGATGGCTCCGGCACGACCTACATCTTTACGGACTTCCTCGCGAAGGTCTCGCCCGAGTGGAAACAGCGGGTCGGGCAGGCCACCTCGGTCGAGTGGCCCGTGGGCCTGGGCGGGAAGGGCAACGAGGGCGTCACCCAGCAGGTCAAGCAGTCGGAGGGGTCCATCGGGTACGTCGAATACATCTACGCGCAGTCCAACAACCTGCCCGCCGCCGACATCCGGAACGCGTCCGGCGCGTTCATCGCGCCGACGCTCAAGGCCGTGAGCGCTGCCGCCGAGGGCGCGAGCTTCGGGCCGGACACCGACTTCCGGGTCTCCATCACCAACGCTGCCGGCGCGGAAGCGTATCCGATTGCCTCCTTCACCTGGCTGCTCATCCACACCGGGGATCGGCGCACCCCCAAGGACGAGGCCATCCGCGCCTTCCTCGCATGGATGCTGGAGCCCGGAGCACAGCGAATGGCAGCCGACCTTCATTACGGTCCGCTCCCGGTCAAGCTGATCGAGCTGATCAGACAGCGCCTCAGTGCCTCGTGACCGATCCGTTACACATACGTGACGAGCCACCCGGCGGCACGGGCTAGACTCCCCGCCATGACCGCCCTTACCGAGCGCGACCTCGCGCCGGAGGCCTCCGCCCCCGACAAGCCGTCGCTCGAGCGCAGCGCGTACAGCGACCAGGTCTTCAAGGGCCTGCTGACGCTGGCGGCGGCGGCCATTCCCGTCCTGCTCTGCTTCCTGGTCCTTGAGCTCTGGGCCGGCGCCCGGCTGGCGATCGGCAAGTTCGGCCTCGACTTCGTCACCACCAGCACGTGGGATCCGGTGGCGGAGCAGTTCGGGGCCTTTCCGCTCATCTTCGGCACGCTGGTCTCCTCGATCATCGCGCTGGTCATCGCGGTGCCGCTCTCGCTCGGCGTCGCGATCTACCTGACCGAGTTCGCGCCCAAGGTCGTCCGGCAGCCGGTCGCGTTCCTGATCAGCCTGCTGGCCGCCATTCCCAGCGTGGTCTACGGCCTCTGGGGGATCTTCGTCCTCATCCCGGTGCTCCGGAAGAGTGTGTTCCCGCTGCTCCGCGACGTGTTCGGGTTCCTTCCCCTGTTCCAGGGCGCCATCTACGGCCCGTCGATGCTCGCCGCCGGGATCATCCTCTCGATCATGGTCATGCCGTACGTCATGTCGGTCTCCCGCGAGGTGTTGATGGCGGTCCCGAACACCCAGCGGGAAGCGTCGCTGGCGCTCGGGGCCACGCGGTGGGAAGCGGTGATCACGACGGTGGTTCCGTACGCCCGCTCGGGCATCATCGGCGCGGTCATCCTCGGCCTCGGCCGCGCGCTCGGCGAGACGATGGCGGTCACGATGCTCATCGGCAACCGGCACGAGGTGGCCGCCTCGCTGTTCGCGCCGGGCTACACGATGGCCGCCGCGATCGCCAACGAATTCTCCGAGGCCGTGGGCGACATGCACCTCTCGGCGCTCGCCTACGTCGCGTTCCTGCTCTTCGTGGTGACGGTGCTCGTGAACGCCGGCGCCCGGCTCCTCATCTGGCGCGTGGCCCGCGGCTCGGGCGCCGGGAGCAAGGCGCTGTGATCCGGGAGCGTCGCGCCCCATGAATCGCCGAACGCTTCGCCGGGCGTACAGCAACCTGATGGTCGGCGTTGATGATCGGCGCCGTCGTCGCGGCGCTGCTGCCGCTGATCTTCATCCTGGCCAACCTGGTGCTCAAGGGCGCCGGCAGCCTCTCGCTCGCCTTCTTCACCCAGACCCCCGCCCCGGCCGGCGAGTCCGGCGGGGGCGTGGTGCACGCCATCGTCGGCACTCTGCTCATCGTCGGCGTGGCGAGCCTGATCGGTCTGCCGATCGGCATCGCGGCCGGGATCTACTGCGCCGAGTTTCCGACGAGCCGCCTCACCTGGGTCACCCGCTTCGTGGCGGACGTGCTGAACGGCACGCCGTCGATCGTGGTCGGCGTCTTCGCGTGGGCCTGGATCGTCGCCACGCAGAAGCACTTCTCCGCCCTCGCCGGGAGCGCGGCCCTGGCCATGCTCATGATCCCGATGGTGCTCCGCACCACCGAGGAGATGATCAAGCTGGTGCCCAACTCGCTGCGCGAGGCGGCGCTGGCGCTGGGGTACCCGCGCTGGCGCACCAGCCTCGCCATCGTGGTGCGGACCACGCTGCCGGGCATCGTGACCGGCAGCCTGCTGGCCGTCGCGCGCATCGCCGGCGAGACCGCGCCGCTGCTCTTCACCGCGCTCGGCAGCCAGTACCTGAGCTACAACCTGAACCAGCCGATGGCGGCGCTCCCGCTCACGGTCTTCACCTACGCCACCGGCCCGTACGAGGAATGGCACCAGTACGCCTGGGCCTCGGCGCTGGTGCTCATCCTCGTCGTGTTCGTCCTCAGTCTCGGCGCGCGGCTCGCGATCGGGCGGAGGTTCGACCTCAATGGCTGAGCCTGCCTTGCGGACGGCCGCGCCGCCCACCCGCCCACCCGCGCCGGCGGCAGGCGCCCCGCCCCGGGTGCGGGTCGAGACCGACAAGCTCACGGCGATGTACGGCAAGTTCACGGCGGTGAAGGGCGTCTCGCTCGCCTTCCCGGCCAACCGGGTCCATGCGCTCATCGGCCCATCGGGCTGCGGCAAGTCGACGTTCCTCCGCACGCTCAACCGGATGCACGAGCTGTCCGATCACGGCTGGATCACGGGGCGGGTGCTGCTCGATGGCGCGGACATCTACGCGCCGCGCATCAACGCCATGCAGCTCCGGCGGCGGATCGGGATGGTCTTCCAGCGTCCCACGCCGTTCCCGACGATGTCGATCTACGACAACGTGGCGGCGGGGCTCCGCGTGCACGGCCGGCTGCCCCGGCGCGAGCTCGACGGCGTCGTCGAGCGGTCGCTGCAGCAGGCCGCGCTCTGGGACGAAGTGAAGGACCGGCTCCGCGCGAGCGCCATGGCGCTCTCCGGCGGCCAGCAGCAGCGGCTCTGCATCGCCCGCACCATCGCGCCGTCGCCGGACGTGATCCTGCTCGACGAGCCCACGGCCTCGCTCGATCCGCAGGGCACCCAGCGGATCGAGGAGCTGCTCTTCGACCTCAAGCAGCACTTTACGATCATCATCGTGACCCACAACATGCAGCAGGCCGCCCGGGTGTCGGACACCACGACGTTCTTCTACCTGGGCACGATGGTCGAGTCGGGCGCGACCCGGCAGATCTTCACCGCGCCGCGGAACGAGCAGACCGAGGCCTACATCACCGGGAGGTTCGGATGACCACCACCGCCACCCCGCGCGCGCAGCCGGGCTTCATTCCAACGCCCCGCGCCACGCTCGCTCCCCGGCCGCCGGCGCCCACGCCGGGCCAGCGTGGCGCGCCTGCCGTGGACGTCCGCGACTTCGGCTTCGCCTACGGCCCCCGGCAGGTTCTCCGGAACCTGAGCTTCGGCATCGAGCGCAAGGCGGTGACCGCCATCATCGGCCCGTCGGGATGCGGCAAGTCCACGTTCCTGCGGTCGATCAACCGCCTGAACGACCTCATCCCGGGCGTCCGGCACCAGGGCGACATCCTGGTCGAGGGCACGTCGGTCTTCTCCGCGGGCACCGACCTGGTGGCGCTGCGGCAGCGCGTGGGCATGGTCTTCCAGCGGCCCAATCCGTTCCCCAAGTCGATCTTCGACAACGTCGCCTACGGCCCCGCGCTCAACCGGCTGGTGACCGCGCGGGATCTGCCGGACCTGGTGGAGCGCTGCCTCCGGCAGGCGGCGCTGTGGGACGAGGTGAAGGACCGGCTGGAGGAGTCGGGAGCGGGCCTGTCGGGCGGACAGCAGCAGCGGCTCTGCATCGCGCGGGCGCTCGGCAACCAGCCCGAGGTGCTGCTGATGGACGAGCCGTGCTCCGCGCTCGACCCGATCGCGACGCAGCGGGTGGAGGAGCTCATCTTCGAGCTCAAGAAGGAGTACACGATCGTCATCGTCACCCACAACATGCAGCAGGCGGCGCGCGTGTCGGACTTCACCGGCTTCTTCGACCGGGGCGAGCTCATCGAGTTCGACGAGACCGAGCGGATCTTCACCACGCCCAAGCACGAGCGCACGGAAGCTTACATTACAGGGAGATTCGGATGAGCTTCGACGCGCATCGCCATTTTCACGACGAGCTGAGCCACGTCAAGGTCCGGCTGCTCACCATGTCGGGCGAGGCCGAGGCCGCCCTCGGGCTGGCGGTCGAAGCGCTGCTCGAGCGAGACGGAGAAAAGGCCCGCCGCGTCATCGCGGGCGACCGGGTCATCGACAGCATGGAGGTCGAGATCGAGGAGCAGTGCATCAACCTCCTCGCCCTCCAGCAGCCGATGGCGCGCGACCTCCGGATGCTCACCTCGGCGCTCAAGATCGCCAACGACCTCGAGCGGGTCGGCGACCACGCGGTCAACATCGCCCAGAGCACCGAGCGGCTGACCCAGGCGCGGCCGATCACGCCCGAGCCCGAGATCGTCGAGATGGCCCGGCTGGCACGCGACATGCTGTCCGACGCCCTCGAGGCGTTCATCCGCGGCGACGCGAATGCCGGCCGCGAGGTCTGCCTGCGCGACGACAAGGTGGACGCCCTGCACCGTTCCGTGTTCCGCATCCTCCTCACGCACATGATGGAGGACCCCCACATGATCGGCGCCGGCATGGAGCTCTTCCTGGTGAGCCGCAACCTCGAGCGGGTGGCCGACCTGGCCACCAACATCGGCGAGGACGTCGTCTTCCTCGTCGAGGGCAAGTCGATCAAGCATCACGCCGAGGACCGTGGCGATGCGCCCGCCTCGGGCGTGTACCAGGCCACCTCGGGCTCGTGAGCGCGCGGCCGGCGTCCAGGCCCGGCGCCCAGCCGGCCACCCGCGATCGCATCGCGGCCATCGACGTCGGCTCCAACTCCGTCCGCCTGCTCGTGGCGGAGTACGATCCCGCCTCCGGCCTCGAGATCATCGACGAGCTCAAGGACCAGCCCCGCCTCGCGGCGGGACTCGCCAGGACCGGCTGCCTGGACGAGGCCTCCATCGAGCGCGCCATGCAGACCCTGTCCCGCATGCGCGAGGTCTGCCAGCGGCGCGGGGTGAAGCGCATCGCCGCCGTCGCCACCGCGGCCGTCCGCGAAGCGGAGAACGGCGCCCGGTTCGTCCGGCGGGTGCGCCAGGAGCTCGACATTCCGCTCCGGATCATCGATGCCGAGACCGAGGCGGCGCTCTCCTACCGCTCGGTCGCCCACCACTTCCGCCTGGCCGGGGAGCGCACGCTGGTCGCCGACATCGGCGGCGGCAGCCTCGAGCTGATCGGCGCCGTGGACGGGCTGGTCGAGCTGACGGTGTCCCTGCCGCTCGGCGCGGTCCGTCTCACCGAGCTGCACCTCCCGGGCGAGCGGAGCTCGCACAAGGAGATCGAGCGCCTCCGGGCCCACGTGCGCAAGCAGCTCAGGCGCGGCATCTCGGCACGCGCGTGGTCGGCGGCCATGGTGATCGGATCCGGCGGGACCTTCACCAGCCTGGGGCGCATGGTCCAGGCGCGGCGGGGCCAGCCGGTGGGCGACAGCGTGCACGGCGTGAACGTCACGACGGCCGAGGTGGAGCAGCTCATCGACTGGCTCGCGAGCCGGACGCCGGAGCAGCGCCGCCAGGTGCCGGGCCTGAGCCCCGAGCGCGCCGATATCATCCTGGCCGGCCTGGCGGTCACGGCCGAGCTGCTGGACTGGGTACGGTCGCGATCGCTGACGGTGAGCGCGTTCGGCTTGCGCGAGGGGCTGCTGCTGGAGATGGCGGGGGCCAAGGAGGTCGCCGCGCCGGATCCGCTCCGGCTGTTCCGCGAGTTCGTCGAGCGCTGCCAGTGCGACCGCCGGCACGTCGAGCAGGTCCGGACCCTCGCCCTCCGGCTCTTCGACCAGCTGGGCGAGGAGCTCGGCTGCGAGCCCGAGGAGCGGCTGCTGCTCGAGGCCGCGGGCGCTGCTGCACGACGTCGGCCAGCTGGTGAGCTACCGGAAGCACCACAAGCACAGCTTCCAGCTCATCAACCACGCCGAGCGGCTGGGGCTGCCGCCGCGGGAGCGCGGCCTGGTGGCGCTCATCAGCCGCTATCACCGGCGCAACGGCCCGCGGAAGAAACACGCGGACTTCGCCGCGCTGCCGGTCGCCGATCAGGCGCTCGTTCGCCGCCTGAGCGGCCTCCTCCGCGTGGCCGATGGGCTCGACCGCGGGCACACCGCGGCGGTGAACACCCTGACGACCGACCTCACGTCCGACGCCCTCGTCGTCCGGATCGCGCCGCGGCTCAAGGGCGCCGACCTCGGGCTCGAAGTCTGGGGTGCCACGCGGAAGGCGGACGTACTGGCCAAGCTGTTGAAGCGGGAAGTGAGGATCGTGGCGAGGCCCGCCCGGGCCTAGCGCCGACTCACCGGCGAGCTCACTCCCCGTACGGCACCCAGATGTTCTTCACCTGGGTCGCCTGCTCCAGGAACTCCTCGCCCTCGCCGCGCCGCAGGTCGCCCCAGTCGCGTCCCAGGCCGTAATCCACCCAGGTCCGCTTCATGTTGCCCGCGGCGAGCCGCTCGATTTCCGCCGACCCCTCCCGCGTGCCCCAGTACCAGAGGCCATCCACGTCGTCGTGGGCGGCGAGCACCGGGGCCAGCTCGTCGCGCAGGCCGGTGACGATGTTCACCACGCCGCCGGGGACGTCCGACGTGTCGAGCACCTGGTAGAGATCGGTCGCCGCGAGCGGCAAGCGGGCCGGACGGGACCGCGACCACGGTGTTGCCCATGGCGACGAGCGGCAGCACGGTCGAGAGGAAACCGAGCAGCGGCCAGTCGTCGGGACAGACCACGCCGACGACCCCGATCGCCTCGGGCATCGCGAGCGTGACGTTCCGGAACGGCGTGTGGTGCACCAGCCCGTCGTACTTGTCCGCCCACGCCGCGTAGGTGAAGGTCCGCATCGACGGCGAGCTCCACCTCGCGCTCGGCACCGGCGGCGTCGCCGGAAAGCTGCGCCAGCCGGTGGCCGAACTCCTCCGCCCGCGCGGCGAGATTCTCGGCCAGGTAGTAGAGCACCTGGGCCCGGTTGTGCGCCGTGGTCCGACTCCACCCGGCGGCCTTGTGGGCCGCCTCGACGGCGTTCCGGATGTCCTTCCGGTTCCCGTGCCCCACTTCGCCGATCCGGCGGCCGGCCGCGTCGAGCACCGGGAGACTGTAGCCCGAGTCCGGCCGCGCCTGCTTGCCGCCGATGTAGAGCTTGGGGGTGCGGTCGATGGGCTGGAAGGGCGGTCAGGCGGTCAGGCGGTCGGGCGGTCGGCGGTTCGCGTCGGACGGCTCCGTCGCCACGCAGCCGACCGCTGAGCCGAGCCGCCTGACCGTCCGACCGCCCGACCGCCTGACCGCCTGACCGCCCGTCCGCCCACCTCACATACTCCCGCAGCCCCTCGCGCCCGCCCTCGCGGCCGAATCCGCTCTCGCGGTACCCGCCGAACCCGCTCGCCGCGTCGAACACGTTGGTGCAGTTGATCCACACCGTGCCGGCCTGGAGCTGGGGCGCGATGTCGAGCGCGAGGTTGATGTTCTCGGTCCAGAGGCTCGCGGCCAGGCCGTAGCGGGTATTGTTGGCCAGCTCCACCGCCTCGGCGGGTGTCCGGAAGCTCATCAGCACCACGACGGGGCCGAAGATCTCGACCTGCGCGATCGTGGCGGCCGGCGCGACCTCGGTGAACAGCGTCGGCGGATAGAACCAGCCGTCGCGGGGGCAGCTCCACGAGGGCTGCCAGCGGGTGGCGCCCTCCTCCTCCCCGCGGCGCACCAGCCCTTCGATCTTCTCGAGCTGGACCGGGGCGATGATGGCGCCCATGTCCACCGCCTTGTCGAGCGGCTCGCCGACTCGGAGGGTCTCCATCCGCGCCTTCAGCTTGGCGACCAGCCGATCCGCGACCCCCTCCTGCACCAGGATCCGCGAGCCCGCGCAGCACACCTGGCCCTGGTTGAACCAGATCGCGTCCACCACGCCCTCGACCACGCTGTCGAGATCGGCGTCGGGGAAGACGATGAACGGCGACTTCCCGCCGAGCTCCAGCGAGAGCTTCTTGCCGCTGCCCGCGGTGGCCGTCCGGATGAGTCGGCCGACCTCGGTGGACCCGGTGAACGCGATCTTGTCCACGTCCGGATGGGCCACGAGCGCCTCGCCGGCGCGGCCGTCCCCGGTGATGATGTTGACGACGCCGGCCGGCAGCCCGATCTCCTCGCACAGCTCCGCGAACCGGAGCGCGGTGAGCGAGGTGAACTCGGCCGGCTTGAGCACGACCGTGTTCCCCATGGCGATCGCGGGCGCGATCTTCCACGCCAGCATCAGCAGCGGGAAGTTCCACGGGATGATCTGGCCGATCACGCCGACGGGCACCCGCCCCGGCAGCTCCCGGTCCATGAGCTGGGCCCAGCCGGCGTGGTGGAGGAAATGCCGCGCCACCAGCGGCACGTCGATGTCGCGCGATTCCCGGATCGGCTTGCCGTTGTCGAGCGACTCGAGCACGGCGAACATCCGGCCGTGCTTCTGCACCTGCCGCGCGATCGCGTAGAGATAGCGAGCCCGCCCGTGCCCGCCGAGCGCCCACCACTCGGGCTGCGCCGCCCGCGCGGCCGCCACCGCCCGGTCCACGTCGGCGGCGCTCGCCTGGGTCAGCCGGGCAATCGGCTTCCCGGTGGCCGGGTTCAGCGTCTCGAAGGTGTCGGCTCCCGGGCTCCGACCACCGCCCGCCGATGAAGAGCCCGAAGCGCCGGCCGTGGCCGTCGAGCCAGGCCTGCGCCGGGGCCGCCGCCTCCGGGGCGGGACCGTAGGCCATCGTGCCGAAGATCTCGGGAATGGATGCCATGGATGCCTACCTCAACCCGCCGGATGCCGGTATGCCGCCGAATAGCGGCCGGTCACGAAGTGCTCGAGCTGCCGCTCGATGTCGGTGAGCAGGCTGCTCGCCCCGAAGCGGAAGAGGTCGGGCCGGAGCCAGCGGTCGCCCAGCTCCTCCTTGATGAGCACCAGCCAGTCCAGCGCATCCTTCGCCGTGCGGATCCCGCCGGCCGGCTTGAGCCCCACCATGTGCCCGGTGCGCTCACGGAAGTCGCGAATGGCGCGCGCCATCACCAGGCCCACGGGCAGCGTGGCGTTGACGGCTCTCCTTGCCGGTCGAGGTCTTGATGAAGTCGGCCCCGGCCATCATGCACACGACGCTGGCGCGCGCCACGTTGCGCAGCGTGCCCAGCTCGCCGGTGGCGAGGATGGTCTTGATGTGGGCGTCGCCGCAGGCCTCGCGCATGGCGCGCACCTCGTCGTAGAGGGCGCGCCAGTCCTCGGTGAGCACGTGGGACCGGGTGATGACGATGTCGATCTCCTCGGCGCCGGCGGCCACCGATGCGCGGATCTCGTCGAGGCGCTGTTCGAGCGGAGAGAGGCCGGCCGGGAAGCCGGTCGAGACCGCCGCCACCGGGATGCCCGAGCCCTCGAGGGCCTCGACCGCGGTCGCCACGAACCGGTGGTAGACGCAGACGGCGCCGACCCGGATCGGGAGCTGGCTCGCGCCCATCGCCTCCAGCAGGTCGGCCCGGACCGGCCGGCGCGCCTTGGCGCAGAGCCGCCGGACCCGGCCGGCGGTGTCGTCGCCCGACAGCGTCGTGAGGTCCATCAGGGTGACGGCGCGAAGCAGCCAGGCGGCCTGCCATTCCTTCTTGACCGTGCGCCGGCCGCGGAGGGTGGCGGTCCGCCGCTCCACCGCGCTGCGGTTCACCCGGACCTCCTCGACCCAGTCGAGCTCGAGGGGCATCCCGGGGTTCCGTGGCGCCACCGGCACCTCGAACGGCGCGGCGGATGGCGGAGGCTGTGTGCGATGGCGAGGAGGGTCAGCCATGGGGCAAACATACTTCTGCGACGACCCGAACGCCATGCGCGGAGGGCCTCGCGACCGTCAGTAGCGCTCGCGGTACCCGAGCCCGTGTTCTACCGTCCGGGACAGCGCGCGGTGCCGCGCGACCAGCTCGGGATCCTTGAAGAGCGCGATGAGAGCCGCCCCTGCCAGGAACCCGCCCGACGTGCGCCCAGAAGGCGACGCCGCCCTCGCCCTGCCTGCGCTGCCGCCCAGCAGCTGGAGCAGGAACCAGTAGCCCAGCATGAGGTAGGCGGGAACCACGATCCGGGTGATGAAGATGAACAGGAACACGATCATGTGGACCCGCACGCGCGGGTAGAGGATGACGTAGGCGCCCATCACGCCGCTGATCGCGCCCGAGGCGCCGACCATCGGCACGATGCTCGACGGATTCACGAACGTCTGGGTCGCGGCGGCCGCGAGGCCGCAGAGCAGGTAGAAGGCCAGGTACCGGACGCGCCCCATCGAGTCCTCGACGTTGTTCCCGAACACCCAGAGGAACCACATGTTGCCGATGAGGTGGAGCCAGCCGCCGTGGAGAAACATGGAGGTGAGCGGCGGATACCAGTGCCGCTCCACGCCGAGCACGCAGGTCGAGGTCGGGCTGAGCGGCAGCTCCGTTCCCGGCAGGACCCGCCCGAGGAACTCGCCGGGAATCAATCCCAGCTCGCACACCGACCGCGTGAGCGCCGGGTCGGTCCCCATCCCCTGGACCAGGATCCAGACGGCCACGTTCACGCCGATCAGGAGAATGGTGACGACCGGCGTGGCGAGGGTGGGGTTGTCGTCCTTGTAGGGGAACATGGGGCAAATATAGGGGGGCCGGGGCCCGGGCACCCTGCGATCCCGAGCTCCGGCCCCCTTGTGGACGCGGCGCCGCCGCCTACAGCGCTCGCCGCCCCTGCAGCAGCTGCATGATGGCCAGCACGACCGCCACGACGAGCAGGACGTGAATGAATCCGCCCAGCGTGTAGGACGTGACCACCCCAAGCAGCCAGAGTACCAGCAGGATCACGAAGATCGTCCACAGCATTGTCGCCTCCTCGGGTTGAAGCCCTGGCCTTCCGCCGTCCGTCGGGACTGATCGATCATAGGCGACCTGCCGATCCGCCGTCGTGACCCCTGTCACGGGGTCCTGTCGGCCATTTTGGCAGCTTTGGCGGGTATGCCAATTGCACCCCCGGCCGGCCGACCGCTGTGGTCCGGCAGATCGGCAGGCCGGCCATGGCTTTTTCGCACTCAACCGGAGTCGACATGGCTTCCAAGATCATCGGCATTGACCTCGGGACGACCAACTCGGTCGTGTCCGTCATGGAAGGCGGCGATCCCGTCGTCATCCCCAACGCCGAGGGCGGGCGTACCACCCCCTCGGTCGTCGCGTTCACCAAGGACGGTGAGCGCCTCGTCGGCCAGGTGGCCAAGCGCCAGGCCGTGACCAACCCCAAGCGGACCATCTTCTCGATCAAGCGGTTCATGGGCCGCCGGCTGAACGAGATCGTCGAAGAGGTGAAGCGCGTCCCGTACGAGGTGGTCCAGGGCCCCAACGGCCTGGCCGCCGTGAAGATCGACGGCAAGACGTACACCCCGCCCGAGATCTCGGCGATGATCCTGCAGAAGATGAAGCAGACCGCCGAGGACTACCTCGGCCACACCGTGGACAAGGCGGTCATCACCGTCCCCGCGTACTTCAACGACGCCCAGCGGCAGGCCACCAAGGACGCCGGCAAGATCGCCGGCCTCGACGTGCAGCGCATCATCAACGAGCCCACGGCCGCGGCGCTGGCGTACGGCCTCGACAAGAAGAAGGAAGAGAAGGTCGCCGTGTTCGACCTCGGCGGCGGCACCTACGACATCTCCGTGCTCGAGCTCGCCGAGGGCGTCTTCGAGGTCAAGAGCACCAACGGCGACACCCACCTGGGCGGCGACGACTTCGACCAGCGCCTGATCGACTGGCTGGTCACGGAGTTCAAGAAGGACCAGGGCATCGACCTCTCCAAGGACGCCATGGCGCTCCAGCGCCTGAAGGAGGCCGCGGAGAAGGCCAAGATGGAGCTCTCGAGCACCACCCAGACCGACATCAACCTGCCGTTCATCACGGCGGACCAGAGCGGCCCGAAGCACCTGAACATCAGCATCACGCGGGCCAAGTTCGAGCAGCTGGTGGACGACCTCATCCAGCGCACGATCCCGCCGATGCAGCAGGCGCTCAAGGACGCGGGGCTCGACCCCAAGGCGATCGACGAGGTCATCCTGGTCGGCGGCTCGACCCGCATCCCGAAGATCCAGCAGATCGTCAAGGACTTCTTCGGCAAGGAGCCCAACAAGTCGGTCAACCCGGACGAGGTCGTGGCCATCGGCGCGGCCATCCAGGGCGGCGTGCTCGGCGGCGAGGTCAAGGACGTGCTGCTGCTCGACGTCACCCCGCTCTCGCTCGGCATCGAGACGCTGGGCGGCGTCACCACCGTGCTGATCCCGCGGAACACCACGATCCCGACCAAGAAGTCGGAGACCTTCTCGACCGCCGAGGACAACCAGACCACGGTGGAGATCCACGTGCTCCAGGGCGAGCGCCAGATGGCCCAGGACAACCGGACCATCGGCAAGTTCCAGCTCACGGGCATCCCGCCCGCCCCGCGCGGCATGCCGCAGGTCGAGGTCGGCTTCGACATCGACGCCAACGGCATCCTGCACGTGACGGCCAAGGACAAGGCCACGGGCAAGGAGCAGAAGATCCGGATCGAGGCGTCGAGCGGCCTGAGCGACGCCGACGTCGACCGGATGGTCAAGGCGGCCGAGCAGCACTCGCAGGAGGACAAGGCCCGCCGCGAGCAGATCGAGCAGCGGAACCAGCTCGACAGCCTGATCTACCGGGTGGAGAAGGACAGCAAGGAGTGGGTGGACCGGCTGCCCGCGGACGCCAAGACCCGGCTGGACACGGCGCTCGAGGCGGCCCGGCAGGCCCTCCGCACCGGCGAGGCCGACGGCATCCGGACCGCGCTCGACGAGCTCAACGCGGCGTACTCGGCCGCGGGCGCCACGCTCTACCAGAGCGCCCAGAGCGCGCAGGTCGGCCGAGGGGCAGCCCGGCCCGGGTCCCGCCGGCGAGCCGGCGGCCTCCGCGCCGACAGGACGACGTGGTCGAGGCCGACTACGAGATCGTCGACGAGAAGAAGTAGCGGCGAGCGGGCCCGTCGCGTGAGCATAGAAGTGGCGAGTGGCCCGCAGGGCCTGCTCGTCACCCTGAGCGTAGCGAAGGGGCCATAACTTCGGCTATGCCCCTTCGCTCTGCTCAGGGTGACTCACTCGAGCGCGTACCGGACCGCCGTGACCGAAACAACCCCCGGTACATCTATGTACTATTAAGCAGGTTCCAGTCGTACGCCCATTACGCCTTGCGAAGGATCGCTCGATGTCCGCACGATCGTTGAACTGGCTCAAGTTCGGTGGCCTGGTGGCCCTGGCGTTCGCGCTGGGCTGCTGTTCGCGGGCCTGCTGGACCTGCCGAGCCGCTCGTCGGCCCAGGAGCAGGGGCGCCAGGCCTCGGCCATCGCCCCCGTGCCGGCGCCGTCGATCCCGGCCGCCCGTCCGCTCCAGGAGCTGAGCGAGGCCTTCGCCGCGGTGGCGGAGCACGTCAAGCCGAGCGTCGTCTACATCCGCTCCCAGCGGACCGAGCACGCCAGCCAGCAGCAGCAGCGCATCCCCCCGGGGATGGAGCGGTTCTTCTCGCCGCGGTTCCGCCAGCAGCCCGAGATCGAGCAGGGCAGCGGCTCCGGCTTCATCATCTCGGCCGACGGCTTCATCCTGACCAACAACCACGTCGTGGAAGGCGCCGAGCAGGTCACGGTGCGGCTGCTCGACCGGCGGGAGTTCAAGGCCAAGGTCATCGGCACCGATCCCAACACCGACGTGGCCGTCCTCAAGATCGACGCCAAGTCGCTGCCGCCGGTAGCGCTCGGCAACAGCGACGATGCCCGGGTCGGCGAGTGGGTGCTGGCGATCGGCAATCCGCTCGGCGAAGGGCTCACCTTCACGGTCACCAGCGGCATCGTGAGCGCCAAGGGGCGCGCGCTCAGCGGGCTTCCGGGCCGGGGCCAGGGCAGCATCCAGGACTTCATCCAGACCGACGCGGCCATCAATCCGGGCAACTCCGGGCGGTCCGCTGGTGAGCGTGCGGGGCGAGGTCATCGGCATCAACTCCGCCATCGCCAGCGAGACCGGGTTCTACTCCGGCTACGGCTTCGCCATCCCGATCAACCTGGCCCGGACGGTGATGAACCAGCTCATCACCGACGGCAAGGTGCACCGCGCCGCGCTCGGCGTGTCGATCGCCGACGTCAACCTCAACGACGCGGCCTACGTCGGCCTGCCCGAGATCCGCGGCGTGGTGGTCAAGGACATCCCCAGCGACGACTCGCCGGCCAAGGCCGCCGGCATCGAGCCGGGCGACATCATCGTGGCGGTGGACGGGAAGCCGGTCGAGTACGTCGGCCAGCTCCAGCAGATCATCGGGTTCCGCCGCCCGGGCGACATGGTCAAGGTCGAGGTGGCCCGCAAGGGCGGCGTCCGCAAGTCCTTCAACGTCAAGCTCCAGCCGCTGAATGACGCGCCGGAGGTCGCGGCGGCCGACGAGGAGGGCGACACCGACAACGCCAACTCTCCGACCGGCGCCGCGATGGGCCGTCTGGGCATCAGCGTCGAGCCGGTCACCGCCGGACGTGGCCCAGCAGCTTCAGGTCCCGGCGCGATGCGCGCGGGCTCATCGTGACCGACGTGACCCCGGGAGGTCCGGCGTGGGACGTGCTGTTCGACGACCCGCAGCGCGGCGGCCCCGACATCATCCTCTCGGTCGAGGGCAAGCCGGTCCACACCGAGGCCGAGCTCCGGAAGACGCTCCAGGGCGAGAAGGCGGGGAGCATCGTGACCCTGCGGGTCTACAATCCCCGCGCGCAGGCGCGCCGGGTGGAGCGGATCCGGCTGGGCGACGCGAAGTAGCCCGGAGCAGGAGAGCAACGCGGAGGGGCATGCCTCGAGGCATGCCCCTTTCGCGTGAGGCGGCTCTCCACACGCCCGCCCGACCGCGGCTATGTTGGGACATCCCTTCCCCGGAGCTCCCATGACCACCAGCGAAGAAACCGATTGGATGAACCACCCGGTGATCCGACGCCTCGTCGACCAGGCCGCGACGCTGGCGCTGGAGGAGCGGATCACCCTGGTGAAGGGTCTCATCCCGGGGATCGCCGATGCGCTGACCGAGGAGGAGTACGAGCAGTTCGTCACCTTCATCCGGCTCAAGGGCGAGCGGTTTCTCGAGGCCAAGGCCCACCCCGGGGAAGGTCGCGCGGAGCGGCACATTCCGGGCGAGCGTGACCTGGAAGGCCGGTGACTGTACTTTCATCGCGAGCTCGAGCTGAGGCCACCTGCGCCACATGAACGGGAGCACGGGATGTCCCCTTGGACGCGTTGGGCGATGATGGCCGCCTTGGGAGGAAGCCTGCTTGGCTGCCGAGAGAGCGGCGAGGGGAGCCGCGACGGAGCCAAGCCGGCGGGGGCGGACACTTCGGCCCCGTCGATGGCGGCCAAGGTGGCGCAGTACACGACGGTCCGGCTCACCGCCGATCTCGCCGGCCTGTCCGAGCGCGAGCGGCGGATGCTCCCGCTCCTCATCGAGGCCGCGTCGGAGATGGACACCGTCTACCAGCAGCAGTACTACCCTGCCCGGGACTCGCTGCTCGCGAGCGTCCAGGACCCCGACACACGCCGCTTCATCGAGATCAACTACGGGCCGTGGGACCGGCTCGATGGGGATCGGCCGTTCGTCCCCGGCGCAGGCGAGCGCCCCGCCGGCGCGGCGCTCTATCCGCATGACCTGACCGCCGAGGAGTTCGAGCGAGCCGCCAACGCCTCGCCCGCGGCGGGCCGCGCCCTCCGCGGACAGTACACCGTCGTGCGCCGGGACAGTGCCGGGGCGCTCGTGGCCGTCCCCTACCACGAGGTCTACGCCGCGCCCATGCGCCGGGCAGCCGCCAAGCTCCGGGAGGCGGCGGCGCTCGCCGACGACGCCGGCCTCCGGCGGTATCTCGAGCTTCGCGCCCGGGCCCTCGAGACCGACGAGTATCAGCCGAGCGACCTGGCGTGGCTCGACATGAAGACCAACGGGATCGATGTGGTCATCGGCCCGATCGAGACCTACATCGACCGCCTGTTCGGGCAGAAGACCGGGGCCGAGGCGTACGTCCTGCTCAAGGACAAGGCCTGGAGCGCGCGGCTGGCGCGCTACGCGGCGCTCCTGCCCGCGCTGCAGCGCGGGCTCCCGGTGCCGGAGGCCTACAAGCGCGAGCGCCCGGGCACGGACTCCGACCTCAACGCGTACGACGCCCTCTACTACGCGGGCGACGCCAACGCGGGCTCCAAGACCATCGCCATCAACCTGCCCAACGACGAAGCGGTGCAGCTCCGGAAGGGCACCCGCCGGCTGCAGCTCAAGAACGTGATGCGGGCCAAGTTCGACCGCATCCTGGTGCCGATCGCCGGCGAGATGATCGCGGAGGACCAGCGGCCCCGGATCAAGTTCGACGCCTTCTTCGCCAACGTGATGTTCCACGAGGTGGCCCACGGCCTCGGGATCAAGCGGACCATCGACGGGAAGGGCACGGTGCGCGCGGCGCTCAAGGACCAGGCCAGCGCGCTCGAAGAGGGCAAGGCCGACATCCTCGGGCTCTACATGGTCACCCGGCTGCTGGAGCAGAAGGAGCTGACCGGCACGACGCTCGAGGACCACTACGTCACCTTCCTGGCGAGCATCTTCCGCTCGATCCGCTTCGGCGCCACCGAGGCGCATGGCCGCGCCAACGCCGCCCAGCTCTCCTACTTCGAGGAGCAGGGCGCGTTCAGCCGGGATTCGGCGGGCCGCTATCGGGTCGATTTCCCCAGGATGCGCGCCGCCGTCGATTCGCTCGGCGCGCTCATCCTCAAGCTGCAGGGCGACGGCGACTACGCCGGCGTGCGCGACTTCATGACGACGCGCACCAAGCTCGCGCCCGAGCTGCAGGGCGATCTGGCGCGGCTCGGCAGCAAGGGCATCCCCGTGGACGTCGTCTTCGAGCAGGGCGCGGACGTCCTGGGCCTGGGGCGCTGAGCATGGCGCGCTGGCAGCCGCCGAGCGAGAAGGTCGTCGAGGTCCGCAAGCCGCCGCGCTGGCCCATGGTCCTGCTGCTGCTCGCGCTGCTCGGCGTGGCCGGCGCGGGGTTGTGGATCATCCGGCTCCGGATGCGACCGCAGCGCCCCGCCGATCTCTCGATGGCGGTGGGGGTTCGTTCGGAGATCAGCGTTGCCGGAGACTCGCTCGACGTCGTCGTCTTCTGGCGGCTGACCGAGCCGGCCTCAGCCGCCCCTGCCGACTCGGTGCGGATCGAGGTCGGCCTGGGCAGCGGCGCGGAGCCGCAGGTACTGCTCACCCCGAACACCCACAACACCGACACCCTGCGCATTCCCGGGCCCAAGCGCCGGCGAGACGGCGTCCGGCTACTCGTGCGTAGCGGCGGTGCACGGCCCGCGGCTCTCGCGGGAAACCTGCACACCCTGGCAGTACGTGCGGCCCATGGCGCAGGCACCCTCCGGACCGGTGGTGGCGGACACGCGCCGGCCCGGAAGCAGGGCCAGGGCCGCGGCTCCGGCGTCGATCGTCCGGATCGTGGTTCAGCCGGCCGGACAGCAGGTAGACCCGGACCTGGGTGGCCGATGCGCGGCGTGGCAGCAACGGAACCCGAGCCGATCGGTCTGGATCGAGGTGAACCAGGAGGCCGTGCCCGAGTGCATGGGCCCCAATGGCCGGCCGACCGTCGCCCAGTTCTGCGCCTTCGCCCTCCTGACGGACGGCCGGCGGGTCAAGACCGCCAGCTCCACCAACAATGCCTACTGCGACCGGCTCTACCAGGAGTGGGTCCGGGAGCGCACGACCTGAGTCCTTCCGTACGGTACCGTACTTAAGCAATTCCCGCCTCACACTTTACGCCCTGCCACAGTACATTGCGCCCGTTCGGCACTCTCCTCGAGGCAACGAGGTTTCCCGTGCATCGACAGGCCTGCTCCCGAGCAGGAACGCGATGACGCTAGCCGCCGAGGAGGCGCCGCCGGCGCCGACCCCGCCGCCACAGAGCCGAAACCACCTGCTCGCGGTCGATCCCGGCGAGCGAGTTTCGAGAGTTGAAGGCCCATCTGACGACCGTCGATCTCCGGGCGAAGGACCGGCTGGCCGAGCCGAACCGCCCGATCGAGGCGGTGTACTTCCCGCTCGACGCCGTCCTCTCGATGGCGGCCGTCGACCGCGATGGGGAGGCGGTCGAAGTCGGAAGCGTGGGCTGCGAGGGGATGACCGGCCTGGCCGTCCTGCTCGGCGCGGAGCAGTCGACGAGCCGCGTGGCGGTCCAGGTCGGCGGCCAGGCGGAGCGGATGGACGCCGCCGTGCTCCAGCGGGAGGCACGCCGCAACGATCACTTCCGCCGGCTGCTCCACCTCTACGCGCAGGCGTTCATGACGCAGATCGCCCAGAGCACGGCGTGCAACCGGCTCCACGCGGCGGAGCAGCGGCTGGCGCGCTGGCTGCTCATCTGCCGCGACCGCGTGGGCCGCGACGACGATGCCGATCACCCAGGAGACGATGGCGGTGATGCTCGCCGTGCGGCGGGCCACCGTGACCGAGGCCGCCAGCGCGCTGCAGCGCTGGGGCTCATCCGGTACCGCCGCGGCGTGGTCTCGATCGTGGACCGGCCCGGGCTGGAAGCCGCGGCGTGCGAGTGCTACCAGATCGTGCGGGAGGAGTTCGACCGCCTGCTCGGGGTCCGCGTCGGATGAGCATGGACACGGCCACTGTTCTCGTCGTGGATGACGAGAGCATGGTCCGGACGCTCGTGCGGCGGATGCTGGAGCCCGGTATGTGGAACGTCGTCGAGGCCGAGGACGGGGAATCGGCCCTCCGGCTCATCGAGCGCGGCCAGCCGGCGATCGACGTCGTGCTGACCGACCTGGTGATGCCGGGAATCGACGGACTCGGCATCATCACGGTGCTGGGGCGTCACCGCCCGGACCTGCCCGTCGTCTGCATGTCGGGCTTCGCCTCGGCTTCGGCGAACCAGCTGTCGGTTCCCTTCCTCCCGAAGCCATTCTCGCTCGAGGCGCTCTGCGCGACGCTCGAGCTGGTGCTCACGCGAAGCCGCGAGCTGCGCCAGGTGGCCGCCGACGGCCGTCGGCGAGCCAGCCGGGAGCGCGGCAGCAGCGAACAGATTCGACAGGTATCCGATGCCACCCGCACCGACGCCCTCGACCTGGTCGCGGCGGCGCTCGAGCTCCGGCGGCAGCGGGCGGAGCCACCGGGGACGAGTTAGATTCTTCTCGTTCGCGAGCGTGGCGGAACTGGCAGACGCGCAGGACTTAGGATCCTGTCCCGCAAGGGGTGCGGGTTCGACTCCCGCCGTTCGCATTTCGCCTATCGAGTCAGTTGCTTTAGACGATAACAAACAGCGATCAATTTTACCTCCTTCAAGCACTCAAAGCAATTCGGAAAGCACATCGCCACCGGAACAAATCGGGAGGGTCTACCAAAAATAACCATAAAATCACAACCAACAACTTCACAAAATTAATAAAACCGGCCTAACTCCTTAGGCCTTGATCCGACCTGCAAATGGCGGTGACAAGGACAGCCTGGCGTATATAGCTTTGGACCTCCTTGCGGCGCCTGTCCATGACCGGAGAACGTGTATGGGGATCGATACAGACGACAGAATGCTCCTCGAGCGCGACGCGGGGTGCGTCGTCGAGAACACGCTACAGTAAGCACATCTTACCCTCAATATCATCCGAGAAATAGCTCCCTGCAGCGATTGTATCGCACAGGATGCCGGCTCCACCGTCCTACCCCTGGAACTCAGTTTCAACGAATATTCGATCAGTATCTTCGGGAGCCCTAGCGTCACCGATCTCACCATATCACTATTCCCCATACCAGTGCGAACCTGATCCATGATCTCAATCAACCTGTCCCCAGGAGCTATGGGGGCGTTCGATAGCATCATCGAAGCCGGATCCTTGGAGCACATCTTCAATTTTCCCGTGCCATCACCAGCCTGATGAAGATGTTGAAGTGGGGGGAAGTATCTTCATCACAACTCCCGCAATAACTGCTGCGCACGCTTCTACCAATTCAGCCCCGAGTGATGTTCCGTATCTTCACCCAAGAACGATTCGAGTTGAACCGAGTGCCTTCCTCGAAGCGCGTATCCGCCGTCGCGCTGTCCCGCGAAACGCGTATGAGTCGCTGACCCGCAACGTGAGGAGCAGTACTCGTCTCCAAGCCCAGTCATGATGATGTGGAAGCCCGAAACCAGTGACGTCCCGCTGTTTGCTCACCCCCCTGCAGATTCCTAGTCACGCTCTGTAATACAACCGAAGCTGCCCAAACACTCGAGCAGCTCAAAGCGTGATCGCGCTGCCGGACTGAGCGAGACTCAAGCACGGCGCTTCGCCGTTACTCGTTCTCCAACGCATTCTACAAGAATGCGTGTAGTCGTCTCGACTCATCTCTCTTCCAACTAACCTCAGCACCTGCGCGCTGGCTGCTCATCTGCCGGACCGCGTGGCCGCGACAGATCCCGATCACCCAGGAGACCATGTCGGTGATGCTCGGCGTGCGGCGGGCCACTGTGACCGAGGCCGCCAGCAGGCTGCAGCGCGAGGGGCTCATCCGCTACCGCCGTGGCGTGGTGGCGATCGTGGACCGGCCCGGGCTGGAAGCCGCGACGTGCGAGTGCTACCAGATCGTGCGGGAGGAGTTCGATCGCCTCCTCGGCGTGCGCGTCGGATAAGGATGGACACGGCCACTGTGCTCGTCGTGGACGACGAGAGCATGCTCCGGACGCTCGTTCGGCGGATGCTGGAGCCTGACATCTGCAGCGTCGTCGAGGCCGAGGACGGTGAATCGGCGCTCCGGCTCATCGAGCGCGGGCAGCCGGCGATCGACGCCGTGCTGACCGACATGGTGATGCCGGGAATCGACGGATTCGACCTCATCACGGTGCTGGGCCGCCACCGCCCGGACTTGCCCGTCGTCTGCATGTCGGGCTTCGCTTCGGCCTCGACCAGCCAGCTGTCGGTCCCCTTCATCCCGAAGCCGTTCTCGCACGAGGTGCTGCGGGCGACGCTCGAGCTGGTGCTCGCGCGAAGTCGCGAGTTGCGCCAGGTGGCCGCCGACGGCCGTCGGCGGGCCAGCCAGGAGCGCGGCAGCAGCACAACGGCTCCGGAGGGTGTCCGGTGCCGCCCGCACCGACGCCCTCGACCTGGTCGCGGCGGCGCTGGAGCTGCGGCGGCAGCGCGCGGAGCCGCCGGCGACGAGTTAGATTCTCTCGTTCGCGAGCGTGGCGGAACTGGCAGACGCGCAGGACTTAGGATCCTGTCCCGCAAGGGGTGCGGGTTCGACTCCCGCCGTTCGCATCTCCCATCTCGTCCCCGGTGCCGCACCCGTCACGCGGCACCTTCCCGTCGGCGTCTGGACCACCCTCACAGCATCGCACGCCTTGCCCGGAGAGCTCGTGACCATCGATCCGCTCCTCGCCGGCGCCGCGTTCGGCATCGGCATCGTCGTGGGCCTCACCGGGATGGGCGGCGGGGCGCTCATGACCCCCGTGCTCGTGATGTTCTTCAACGTGCCCCCGCTCACGGCGGTGTCCTCGGACCTCGTGGCCAGCGCGGTGATGAAGCCGGTGGGGTCGATCGTGCACCTGCGCCGCGGCACGGTGCACCTGGGGCTGGTCAAGTGGCTCTGCATCGGCTCGATACCGGGGGCGTTCAGCGGCGTGCTCATCGCCAGGGCGTTGGGCAGAGGCGAGCAGGTGCAGCACGTCATCCGGATCGCGCTCGGCGTTGCCCTGGTCCTGGCGGCGGCGGGGCTCATCGTCCGGGCGTACATCCGGCTCGCCGAGCACGCGCGACAGCGGGACGGCCGCGCGGCGCCGCTGCCGCAGGGTCCGCCCACGGTCACCCTCCGCCCGCTCGCCACCATCCTGCTCGGCGCGCTCGGCGGCATCGTCGTCGGGCTGACCTCGGTGGGGTCGGGGTCGCTCATCATCATCGCCCTCATGGCGCTGTACCCGACCCTCAAGGCCAGCGAGCTCGTCGGCACCGACCTGGTCCAGGCGGTGCCGCTCGTCGCCTCCGCCGCGCTGGGCCACCTGCTGTTCGGCGACTTCCACCTCGACCTGACCACGTCGCTGCTGCTGGGGTGCATTCCCGGGGTCTGGCTGGGGGCGCACCTGTCGGCGCGCGCGCCCGGCGGACTCGTCCGGCGAGCCCTCGCGTTCGTGCTGCTGGCCTCGGCGCTCAAGCTGTTCAACGTCTCGAACTCGGCCGCCGCGATCACGCTGGGCGTCCTCCTCGCCGTGGGGCCCATCCTCTGGATGGTGGTGCGTCGCCAGCACGGCTTTCCGGCCATCGCCCGGCGCGTTCGGCAAAATTGACCCTAGGAAGGACAGCAGGGTAGATTCCCCCCACTATGAGTCAGATCACCGTCGAGAAAACCGCCGAAGATTCGGCGTCCAAGTCCTTGAAAGTGACCGTGCCCGTGGACCGGGTGCGCGAGGCCGAGGCCAAGGCGCTCAAGTACTACGTCCAGCGGGCCCGGCTGCCCGGTTTCCGTCCGGGAAAGGCGCCCGCGGCCGTCGTCCGCAAGCGCTTCGGCGACGCCATCCGGCAGAGCGTGCTCGAGGAAGTGATCCGCGAGAGCTGGGAGACCGCCAAGACCTCGGAGTCGCTCAAGCCCATCACCGATCCGTCCATCCGGAACCTCAAGTTCGAGGACGGGAGCCCCATCGAGTTCGACCTCCTGGTGGAGGTCCGGCCCGAGCTGACCCTGGAGCGCACGGGCGGCTTCCGGGTCGAGCGGCGGGTGGCCCCGGTGGCCGACGCCGCGGTCGAGGAGCAGCTCGCGCGGGTGCAGGAGCAGAAGGCCACCTGGATCCCGGTCGAGGGCGCCAAGCCCTCTCCAGGCCAGATGGTACGGGTCGAGGTGGCGCCGCTCGACGAGGCCGGAGCAGGTGCCGCGCAGCCGTACGACCTCGTCCTCGGCCAGAACCAGGCGATTCCGGAGCTCGAGGAGCGGATCATGACGCTGCTCCCCGGCGAGCAGACCGACGCCGAGGTCAAGTTTCCCGAGGACCACCCGGACGAGAGCCGGCGGGGCCAGAGCCGGCGCGTGCGGGTGACACTTCACGACGTGAAGCGCCAGGACCTGCCGCCCCTCGACGACGCCTTCGCGCGCGAGGTCGGCGACTTCGAGAACCTCGACGCGCTCCGCGCGGCGGTCCGCCAGGACCTGGAGCGGGAAGCGACCCGGGAGGCCGACGCCCAGGTCCGGCAGGCGCTGGTCCAGCAGGTCGTCGAGGCCAACAACGTGCAGGCGCCGGAGTCGCTGGTGCACCGGCTCATGCACACCTACGCCGAGATGTACCGCGTGCCGCAGGAGCAGCTCGAGCAGTTCGAGCAGCAGTTCCACCAGGTGGCCGAGGCGCAGGTCCGGCGGGACCTGGTGCTCGACGCGGTGGTCGAAGCCAACACGCTCCGGGCCACCGAGGCCGAGCTGGACGCCCGGGTGGCGGAGCTGGCCGCGAGCCGCGGCGTGCCGGCCGGCCAGCTCTACGGCAACCTGCAGAAGGCCAACCGGCTCCCCGAGCTCGAGCGCGGCATCACCGAGGAGAAGGCCTTCGCCTGGCTCCTCCAGCAGTCTACAATCGACGAGGTGAAGTCTTGACGCTTTATCCGCCGTACATCATCGAGCGCTCCAGCCGCGGCGAGCGGACGTACGACATCTTCTCGCGCCTGCTGATGGACCGGATCGTGTTTCTCGGCGCCCCGATCAACGATGACGTCTCCAACATCATCATCGCCCAGTTGCTGTTCCTCGAGGCCGACAACCCCGACAAGGACATCTACGTCTACATCAACTCGCCGGGCGGCGTGGTCTCGGCCGGGATGGCCATCTACGACACCATGCAGCACCTGCGGGCGCCGGTGAACACCATCTGCATGGGCATGGCGGCATCGATGGGCTCGTTCCTGCTGGCCGCCGGCACCAAGGGCAAGCGGAGCGCCCTGCCCCACTCGCGGATCATGATCCACCAGCCGTCGGGCGGCGCCCAGGGCACCGCGGCCGACATCGAGATCCAGGCCCGCGAGATCCTCTATCTCCGCAGCAAGATGAACGCGCTCTACGCCCAGCACACCGGCCAGCCGATCGAGACCATCGAGCGGGACATGGACCGCGACCGGTTCATGAGCGCCGAGGAGGCCAAGACGTACGGGCTGATCGACAGCGTCTTCACGCCGCGACACGCCCTGGTTCCGCCCACGGACGGCAAGAAGGAGACTTGACGCTGCCGGTGCCGGGGACCACCTTTCCGGCACCCATCACCTCCATCGCGACGTGGCTCCATGTCCAACGACAAGCACCTCCGCTGCTCCTTCTGCGGGAAATCGAAGGACTCGGTCCGGAAGTTCATCTCCGGCCCGTCCGTCTACATTTGCAACGAGTGCATCACACTCTGCAATGAGATCCTGGCGGAGGACGAGGAACGCGAGGTCGCGGACAGCATTACCCAGGTCCCCACGCCGGCGGAGATCAAGGACGTCCTGGACCAGTACGTGATCGGGCAGGAGCGGGCCAAGCGCACGCTGGCGGTCGCCGTCTACAACCACTACAAGCGGATCAACGCGACGAACGGCCGGGACGGCGACGTCGAGCTGGACAAGTCGAACATCCTCCTCCTCGGCCCCACCGGCGTCGGCAAGACGCTGCTCGCTCAGACCCTCGCCCGTATCCTCGACGTCCCCTTCACGATCGCCGACGCCACCACGCTGACGGAGGCCGGGTACGTCGGCGAGGACGTGGAGAACATCCTCGTCCGCCTGCTCCAGGCGGGCGAGTTCAACGTCGCCGAGTGCGAGCGGGGCATCGTCTACATCGACGAGATCGACAAGATCGCGCGGAAATCGGAGAACCCGAGCATCACGCGCGACGTCTCGGGCGAGGGCGTCCAGCAGGCCCTGCTCAAGATCCTCGAGGGCACTATCGCCTCCGTCCCGCCGCAGGGCGGCCGGAAGCACCCGCAGCAGGAATACATCCAGATCAACACCAAGGACATCCTGTTCATCTGCGGCGGCGCGTTCGACGGGCTCGAGAAGATCATCGAGGCCCGGACCGGCCGGCAGCAGATCGGCTTCAGCGGCGCGGCCAAGGCCGCCGCGGCGGGGGCCGACACCAAGAATCCGTATGCCGAGGTCGAGCCGGACGATCTGCTCCGCTTCGGGCTCATCCCAGAGCTGGTCGGCCGGCTACCGGTCGTCGTGTCACTCGAGGCGCTGGACGAGGACGCGCTCATGCGGATCCTGGTCGAGCCCAAGAACGCGCTCACCAAGCAGTACAAGAAGCTGTTCGAGCTGGAGGATGTCGGCCTCACGTTCGACCCGGAGGCGCTCCGCGCGGTGGCGCACAAGGCGCTCAAGCGCGGCACCGGCGCGCGCGGGCTCCGGTCGATCCTCGAGACCCTGATGACCGACATCATGTACGACCTGCCCAGCCGGGACGACGTGCGCGAGATCGTCTTCACCAAGGAAGCGATCACCGAGGGCACCTCGCCCCTGATCGTGACCGAGCGGGCCCGCGCCAAGCGGGAGGCGTGAGGGCGGCGGTCAGGCGGGCGGGCGGTCAGGCGGTCAGGCGGTCAGGCGGGCGGGCGGGCGGGTGGTCTCGGGGGCAGTCCTGCCGATTCCCCGACCGCCCGACCCGCCTGACCGCCTGACCGCCCTACCCGTCGACTTCGTCGGCTCCTTTCCCGATCCACTCGTCCCGCTCTCGCCCGCGTTGCCCGAAGTGGCCCTCATCGGCCGCTCCAACGTCGGCAAGTCGAGCCTGCTCAACGCCTTGACCGGGCGGCCAGGGCTCGCGCGCATCAGCGGGACACCGGGCAAGACGACGCTGCTGAACGCCTTCCGGCTGCCGGGGTTCTACCTCATCGATCTGCCGGGATACGGGTTTGCGCGCGCGGGCAAGGCGGCGCGGGCCGGGTACCGCCGGCTGGTGGACCGCTACCTGCTCGAGCGGCCGACGCTGGCCGGGGTGGTCTGGCTGCTCGACGTGCGCCACGAGCCGTCGAAGGACGACCTGGACATCCAGGACCTGCTCGCCCGGAGCGGACGGCCGGTGCTCGTGGCCCTGACCAAGGGCGACAAGCTCACGCGGTCCGCCCAGGCCACGCGGGCCGCCGCCTTCGCCGCGGCCCTGGGCTTGCATGAGGACCAGATCCAACTGACCAGCAGCACGTCCCGACTCGGCATCGCCGAGCTCGCCGCCAGCATCGTCGCCACCGTAGGAGGGGCCCGCATGAGGTGTTCGCGCAAGCCGTGGATCGTCCTGATGTGCACCGCCCTCGCGTTCGGCGTGTCGGCGGCTCACGGACAGGGCGGTGGCGGGCTGACGCTTCCGCCCGGCGGGTACGGCACGCTCACCCAGAACGACCTGGCGCTCCGCATCCGCACGGTCGACCTCGATCTCCGATTCGTGCCGCTCGATCCCCGGGTCACCCGGCTGCTGGCCAAGGACAGCTGGGAATCGCTCCGCTCGGTGGTCCAGTCGCGCCGCGCCGCGATCGACTCCGTGGCGGACGCGGCGGGCGTCTCGCGCCCGGGGCTCGCGCTGGTGACGTTCTTCGCCCAGCGCGACAACGCACGGTTCGATCCCCAGTCCGTCACGGTCCGGATCCGGGGCCGGGAGTACCGCCCGCTCGGCATCGTGCCGTACAGCGGTCAGTTCACGTCGCAGCAGCTCGCCGTGCGGCAGCAGGTGAGCGGGATCTTCCTGTTCGAGCAGGATCTGCCGGTGAACGACTCGTTCGTCGTCCTGTACGCGGGACAGCCGTCGGATGACTGGCAGGGCAAGCAGCGGACGCTCGACCGCGAGCGCGCCCGGGTCGCGCTTCGCGAGCAGACCAGCACGCGCGACAGCACGGCGGCCGACAGCGCCCGCTGAACGGCAGGCACGACACCGCCCCGCCCCCAGGGCCTTCGGCGAGACCAGCTGCTGGCACTGGTGTCAACTGCACGTCCCACACATCATTGGGGCACGTACCCCCAGCACCCCTCGGATTCCAGACGCCCCGCGAGGCAGTTCGATGGCCTATCTCCCGCTCAAGTCGGTTCCCCTGCCCCAGGCCTCCCAGCGGCTCTTTGACGCCTGGCTGGAAGAGCTCGAGAGCCCGCCTGGCGGCCCCGGATGCCGACTGGCACCGGATCACCCGGGACGTGCTCTTCGAGATCTGGTACCCCGGCCTGACCGACTACGACGCCCTCGTCGCCGATCCGGCGACGCCCCTGGCCACCCGCGCCGCGCTGCTGAGCCTCGACCCGCACAACGTCACGCTCGAGCCCGAGTACTATGCGGACGTCGATCCCGCGCGCTACGCCCGGGTCAAGCCGCTGCACTGGCTCTGGCAGAGCTTCGACCGCTCGCCCCTCGGGGCCGGCAACGTCCACCTGGGCGTCGGCCTCCGGCGCCTGCTCGCGCAGCATCTGTTCGCCCGCGTCGGCCGCAACTTCAAGTGCTTCCATTTCGTCGAGTTCTCCTACGGCTACAACATGGAGGTGGGCGACGACTGCGTCGTCCACCGCCACGTCCTGCTCGACGACCGGGGCGGCATCGTCCTCGGCGACCGCGTCAGCATCTCCGATTACGCCAACATCTACAGCCACACGCACAGCATCGTCGACCAGAAGGACGTGACCAACGCGAGCACCGTCCTCGAGGACGATGTGCGCATCACCTACCATGCCACCGTGCTGGCCGGCGTCCGCGTCGGCCGGAACGCGATGGTGGGTGCCAACGCGGTCGCCACCAAGAACGTGCGGCCGTATCACGTCAACGTCGGCATCCCCGCCAAGTCGATTCGCATCAAGCCCAACGCGCCCCCGGAGGCGTATGTCACCGAGCGCGTCTCCCAGCGCCAGACCACGGAGCCCTGACCCCTGAAGCGCCCCCGCGATCGCTGGTATTCCTCGCCCTCGGCTCTCGTCGCCTGGGCGCTCCTCGCGAGCGCCTTCATCGGCTCCCTGCTCGGCGGCCTGCCCGGTTTCGTCACCGTGTGCCTCGGCATCTCGGCGGCGCTGATCCTGCTGCTGGCCGTCTGGCGCAAGGAATGGGAGGTGCCGCTCCACGCGTGCGCCGCGACCCTGCTCGGCATCGTGGCGTGGGCCGCCAACGACCGGGTCTGGTGGCTCGCGGTGATAGCCGTGGTGAACATCGCGGGCAGCTTCTGGGTGGCCATCACGCGGGGCCGGCGGCGGCTCCGCGAGTCCGAGTTCAAGTCCGAGCAGCTGGCGAGCCAGCTCGACCGCCGGATCAGCGAGCTCTTCTCGCTGCAGGAGCTGAGCTACGTGCTCTCCGAGTCGATCCAGCTCGACCGTATCGTCGACCAGGTCGCCAAGTACGCCGGCCGCTTCCTCCAGGCCGACGGCGCGATCGTCGTGCTCGCGGACGACGATCAGGGACGTATTCTCCGGATCGCCGGCGCGTCGGGGACGCTCGAGCCGCTCATCGGACAGGTCACCGAGGATCCCGACACCACGCTCGTGCGCTTCGCCATCCAGCGCGAGCGGATCGAGGTGTCCCAGGGGACGGCGGAGCCCTCGGTGAACCTGATCGGCGGGCTCACCGTGCGCTCGGCGGCGGTGGCGCCGCTGCGCTCCCAGGGCGTCACGATGGGTGCGCTCGCGGTCGCCGACCGCCAGGGCGGGCCGTTCACCACCGAAGACCTGTGGCTGCTCTCCACGGTGGCCACCAACGCCTCGGTGGTGCTGGCCAACAGCCGGCTGTACGAGATCGTGCGGCGCAGCAAGGAGGAGTGGGAGACGACTTTCAACGCGCTGGCGGAAGGCATCGCCGTCGTCGGGCCCGGGGACGCGGTGCTCCGCGCCAATCGCGCGCTGGCGGCGCTGGCCGAGACCACCGAGGCGGAGCTGATCGGGCGGAGCTTCTCCGAGGCGCTGGGGGGGACCTCCGAGGTCGTGGCGCAGCTGCTCGAGGCCGCGCAGCGGGGCGAGCGGACCGCGCCCGTCGTCGCCCGGCTCGAAGGGTCGGGCCGGGTGCTCCGGCTCACCGCCGCACCGCTCGCGGAGCGCGCCGGCCCCGGGCCCGTGGTCATGCTGGTCGAGGACGTGACCGAGCAGCGCATCATGGAGGCGCAGCTCATCCAGAACGACAAGATGGCCTCGATTGGCCAGCTGGTCTCGGGCGTGGCGCACGAGCTCAACAACCCGCTCACCTCCATCGCCGGCCTGACCGAGCTGCTGCTCGAGCGCGAGCTGCACCCGGATTTCCCGCGGGAGCATCTGCGCGTCATCCACGACCAGGCGGAGCGGGCCGGGCGGATCGTCCGCAACCTGCTCACGTTCGCGCGGAAGGGCGTGCCCGAGAAGGCGCCCGTGGACCTGAACGACGTGGCCGCGCGAACCTCGCTGCTCATCGTCTACGAGCTGCAGCTGCACGGGATCGAGCTCGAGCAGGCCCTGGACCCCTCGCCGGTCGTGGTCCTCGGCGACCGCTACGAGCTCCAGCAGGTGCTGCTCAATCTCATCACCAACGCCGTGCAGGCGGTGAGCAGCCTCCCGGCCGGGCGGCCGCGGAAGATCATCGTCGCGACCGCCCGTCTGGAGCAGCAAGCCGTGCTCCGCGTGCGCGACACCGGTCCCGGCGTCGCCCCGCAGAACGTCTCGTCGCTGTTCACCCCGTTCTTCACCACCAAGGCCGCCGGCCACGGGACCGGGCTCGGGCTGTCGCTGAGCTACGGCCTCGTGAAGTCTCACGAGGGCGAGCTGAGCTACGATCCTCCGCTCGAAGGCGGCGCCGAGTTCCGGGTGGTGCTGCCGTTGCACGACGCGCCCGCCGAGACCGACGAGCCGGAGCGCGGCCCCGCGCGCCCCCGGGAATCGCGGCGCGTGCTGGTGGTGGACGCGGACCCCGGCGTCCACCGGCTGGTGAACGCGTTGCTCTCGCCGGAGGGGATGGCAGTGGAATCGGTGCGGACGGGCGAGCAGGGACTGCGGCTGGCGGCGGATCGCGCCTACGACCTCATCATCGCCGACGCGCGCATGACCGCGGGTGCGTCGGAGCTGTTCGTGCACGCGCTCGTGGCGGCCTGTCCGGAGGCGGTCGACCGGCTCGTGCTCACCTACTCGGACCAGGCCGAGCCGCCCGATCCGCTGCCCGACCACCCCGTCCTCCGCGCCCGGAAGCCCTTCAACCTGCGCGACCTCCACGCGCTGGCGTCGCAGGTGCTCGCTAGTACCCCGCCGCGCTCGCCGGCTTCCAGGGCAGCACGCTGACCCGTCCTCGCACCCGTGGCAGCCGCGCGGGCCGCGTCGGGAGTGGCCCAGTAGTTCCCGCCGGCCACCAGGTCCGGCGCGTCGATGAACCATCCGCTGGCCCGGAGGAAGATGTTGCCGCTCACCTCGGTGCCGTGACCGGCGCCATCCACCACCAGCCCGTCGCCCACCCCATCGAAGACGTTGCCGCGCACCCGGCTCCCCGTCACACCTCGCAGCACGATCCCCTGGCCCACGCCGGCCAGCAGGTTGTCATCGATCCGGTACGCGCGGCTCGGCGACACCCTGGGATCGGGCGTCGTGATGCGGATGCCCGCCGGGGCACCGAGGAGCGCGTTGCTCTCGATGCTGGTGTCGCCGCCGTGCGTGGCCTCGATGGCGACGCGCCGGGCCCCGATCACGGTGTTGCCGCGGATCGTCCCGCCGCTGAGCCGCGTGAGCTCGAAGCCGGTGGCCGCGCTGTCGGCGCGGTTCTCGAGGAAGGTGACGCCCCAGATCCCCCGGGCGACGAACGCCGCCACGGTGGCGAGCGAGCCGTCGTTCCGGTAGACCAGATTGCCCACCGAGCCCCGGGTCAGTGGCGCCAGGCCGGTCAGCAGCACGCCGATGCCCGAGTAGGTGAGATCGTTGTCGGCGATGGTGTTGGAGTCGCTGCCCTCGCGCAGGAGCACGGCGGCGGCGCCGCAGTCGGCCTCCGGCTTCGGACACCGCCGCGTGCGGGATGCCTGGTTCCGCACGATCGTGTTGTGGGTCGAGCGGAAGAGGTGCACGCCCCACCCGCTGTTGTCGGAGACGTCGTTCTCCGCCACGTAGGCGCCGCTCGCGTCGACGAGGCCTATGCCGTTCTGCGCGCGGCGCGCGGTGATCGCCGTGATGCTGCCGCCGGTCGTACCGCGGAGCAGGACGCCCCCGCCATACCGGTCGATGGCTTCCGCGTGCGCGGCGTCGAGCCGGTCGAGCGTGTCGGTCAGCTCCTCCGTGGAATGCAGGGCCTGCCGCCGGCTGCCCGAGACGTCGATCCCGGCTGATCCGGTGGTTCCGACCGCCTTCGAGCCGGACGCCGAAGCGATATCCCCGGATGGTCCCACCGAGCACCGTGACCCCGTCGACGTTCCGGCTCACCACGCCGGCGCCCACGAAGCGGTCGGACACCGAGTCCCCGCTCTCCAGCGTGACCCCGCCCAGATCGATTCGCGTGCCCGACGCGGCCGCGATCACGACCCCGCGCTCCGTCGGGTCGGCGATCCGGTAGCGGCCCGGGCAGATTCGCACGTCCCCCTGCACCTGCGTGCCGGCGCGCGTGAGGCGGACGCACGGCGCCGCGGCGCCCGGCGTCGGGGCGAGCGCGGCCAGCGCCGCCGCGAGCCACAGCGCGCCCGGGACGCTCACGGCCGCACCGGGTAGCCGCGCCCGGCCAGATAGGCGCGCGCCTCGGGAAGCGTGGAGCCCTGGAAATGGAAGATGGTGGCCGCGAGGACGCCGTGCGCTCCGGCCTCGAACGCCTCGGCGAGATGCTCGAGCCGGCCGGCGCCCCCCGAGGCGATCACCGGGATCGACACCGCCGCGGACGCCGCGGAGAGCAGCGGCAGATCGTAGCCGATGCCGGTGCCGTCACGGTCCATCGAGGTGAGCAGGATCTCGCCCGCGCCGAGCACCTCGAGGCGCCGGATCCACTCGATCGCCTCGAGCGGAGTCTCCTCGCGGCCGCCGTTGACCATCACCGCGAGCCGGCCCCCGATGCGCTTGACGTCCACCGCCGCCACGATGCACTGGGTCCCGAAGCTCTCGGCCAGACGGGAGACGAGGGAGGGATCGCGGACGGCCGCGGTGTTGACCGAGACCTTGTCCGCGCCGGCCCGGAGGGCGGCGCCGGCATCGGCCACGGCGCGGATGCCGCCGCCCACGGTGAACGGGATGAAGATCGACTCCGCCACGCGGCCCACCATCTCGAGGGTGGTCTCGCGGGCCTCGTGGCTCGCCGAGATATCGAGGAAGACGAGCTCGTCGGCGCCCTCGGCGTCGTAGCGGGTGGCCTGCTCGACCGGGTCGCCCGCGTCCCGGAGCGAGGTGAAGTGCACGCCCTTGACGACCCGGCCGCCGGCGACGTCCAGGCAGGGGATGATCCGCCGCGCTAGCATACGCGGAGCACGTCCTCGACCGCGCCCGCGTCGCCCGCGCCGAGCAGGGCCACGATGTCGTCGAGCGCGCGCGCCTCGCGCGGCCAGGCGAGCCGGCCGCGGGCCTCGGCGGGCGACAGCCACTCGAAGCGGTCGTGCTCGACGCCGGTCCGGACGGCGGCCTTCGGGGCCACGAACGCCGCGAACACCGGCACCAGGGCCACCTCGTCGATCCGGTGCTGGTAGAACGTCTCCACTCGGCTCAGGTTGTACAGCCGCTCGAGCGCGAGCCCCGTCTCCTCCTCCAGCTCCCGCCGCGCCGCGTCGGCCGGCGTCTCCCCGGCCTCGATGTGGCCGTGCACCGTCTCCCAGGACCCCGGACAGCGTCCGCCGGGTGCGCGCCGCAGCACCAGGCACTCGAGGCGCGCTGCCCGTGCCCCGCAGCACGTACAGGTCGACGAGCGAGACGCGGACGGAGGTCACGGCCGCCACCGCGCGAAGGCGTCCAGCAGCTCGATGCCCGCCCGCTGCGACTTCTCGGGATGGAACTGCGCACCGAGCACGTTGCCGCGGCCCACGATCGTGGGGAACACGTGCCCGTACGTACCGGTGGCCAGCACATCCTCCTCGGGCAGCCCGGCCGGGTGGTAGCTGTGCACGTGATAGAAGTACTGCGGCGAGCCGTGGAAGACGGCGGCAAGCACCGGATGCCGGCCGCCGGCGGGCGTCGGGTCGACGCGCGCCCAGCCGACGTGTGGCACGGGCAGCGTGGTGTCGAAGCGCCGGATCTCGCCGGGCAGGATCCCGAGCCCGGGCACCTCCGGCGCCTCGGCGCTCGTGGCGAAGAAGAGCTGCAGGCCGAGACAGATGCCCATGACGGCCTGGCCGCGCGCCGCGGCCTCGCGGACGGCCGCTCCGAGCCCGGTCGACTCGAGGTTGCGCGAGGCCTGCCCGAAGTGGCCGACGCCGGGCATCACCACGTGATCGGCGCGGCGCACCTCGTCCGGATCGACCGTGAGCCGGGCCTCGTGCCCGCCGGCCGCGAGGGCTCGCACGACGCTCTTCAGGTTGTTCACCCCGTAGTCGACTACGACGATCACAGCGCGCCCTTGGTGGAGGGCACGCCGACCACGCGCGGGTCGATGGTGGTGGCGCCGTCGAGCGCGCGGGCGAACGCCTTGAACGCCGCCTCCACGATGTGATGCGGGTTGTCGCCGCGGATGAGATCCATGTGGACGGTGAGGCCGGCGTTGAGCACGAGCGCCCGGAAGAACTCCGGGGTCAGGAACACGTCGTAGTCACCCAGCATCTGCCACTTGGGAATGTCGATCGCGTACGACAGGTACGGCCGCCCCGACACGTCCACCACGGCACGCACCAGGGCCTCGTCGAGCGGCACGATCGCGTCGCGCATACCGCCGGATCCCGGCGCGGTCGCCGAGCGCGCGCTCGAGCGCGAGCCCGAGCGCGATGCCGGTATCCTCGACGGTGTGGTGGCCATCCACATGCAGGTCGCCCTGCGCCTCGATGGTGAGGTCGAGCAGCGCGTGCCGCGCGAGCGCGTCCAGCATGTGGTCGAAGAAGCCGATCCCCGTGCGCACGGCGGCCGTGCCGCGGCCGTCGAGCTCGACGCGGACATGGAGATCGGTCTCCTTCGTAGTGCGGCGGATCTCGCCGATGCGGGGCACGGTCACCTCGGCTTTCACGGGGGCCGCTCCCCAGAATCTCGCTCGAGCGCGTCCGCCACCGCGTCCATCGTCGCTCCTGCCGTCCCCACCGAGATCCTGAGGCATTGCTCCAGCCCGGACGCGCCGGACACGTCCCGGATCAGGATCCCGTATTCGTCGAGCAGCCGCCGAAACACCTCCCGCGCCGGCACCGCATGGAGTCGAATGAGCACGAAGTTGGCCGCGCTCGGATACGCCGTGAGGCCCGGCAGCGCGGCGAGCCGGGCGGCCAGCCGCTCGCGATTGGCGATCACCTCTCGCACCCGCTCCTCGAGCACCGCCTGGTGCCGGAGGGCCGCCGCCGCCGCGGTGAGGGTCACGACGTTCACGTTGTAGGGCAGCTTCCCCTTGGCGATCTCGCGCGCCACGGCCGGATGGGCCAGCGCGAGTCCGAACCGGAGCCCCGCCATCCCCAGCGCCTTGCTGAACGTGCGGAGCACCACCAGGCGCGAGCTCCGCGCCAGCAGGGGGAGCGCCGTCGGGCCGCCGAACTCCTGGTAGGCCTCGTCGCAGACGACCAGCGCGCCGGTCTCCTCGAGCACCCGCTCGACCGCGCCCGCGGGGAGCGCGGAACCGGTCGGGTTGTTGGGCGAGTTGAGCACCACGACCCGCGCCCGCTCGCGCACGGCGACATCGATCAGCTCGTCGACGTTGAAGCGCGAAATCGGGGCCGAGCGGCACGGGACGATAGCGTCCGCCGAGCACGGCCGTGAGCAGGCGGTACAGCGAGAAGGTCGGCGTCGGCGCCACGACCACGTCACCCGAGTCGAGCGCCACCGACAGCGTGGCCTGGATCAGCTCGTTCGAGCCGTTGCCCACCAGCACGCCGTCCGCGGTCCACCCGTAGTGCAGCGCCAGCTCCGCGAGGAGGGCCGGGGGCGCGAACTCGGGATAGCGCTGCCACGGCGCGCGCTCCACCGCCGCGAGCACCTCGCGCTTGACCTCCGGCGGCACGTCCCAGGGGCTCTCGTTCTGGTTCAGCTTCCGCCGGGCCACCGGCGCGCTCAACGTGTACGCGCTCTGCGCGCGCACCGCCGGCTTGATGAGCGCGAGCCCCTCGGCGCCATCGGCCGACACGCCTGCCGGGCCGGGTGCTGCGGTGCTGAGCGGGCGGGCGGCGGGACGCGCGAGCGGAGAAGTCGGCGGCTGACTCAAGCGCGGTGGCGGCCGAGGACCGCCTCGAGCCGGGCGGAGAGGGCGCGGGCGCGGAACGGCTTGGTGATGAAGTCGTCGGCCCCCAGCTCGAAGACGCGCACCTCGTTGTCCTCGTCGCCCTTGGCGGTCAGGACCATGACCGGAATGCCCCGCGTGGCCGGCCGCGAGCGCAGCTGCTGCAGCACGCTGTAGCCGTCGAGGCCGGGCAGGTTGAGATCCAGCACGATGATGTCGGGCGCGTGGCGGTCCACCTCGTCGAGGGCCTGGACGCCATCCCGCGCCTCGGAGACGATGTAGCCTTCCCGCTCCAGCAGGTCCTTCATGACGCGCCGGAGCTGCTCCTCGTCCTCCACCAGCAGGACCTTCGCCCCACGGCCGCGGCCCGACAGGGCGGCGTCGGGAGCGCCGGGCTCGTCCAGGAGCTCCAGGTCCATGCGTGAAATCGAGCGACGGAATCGGGCTGGGGGCCGGGCGGCGGCGGCGGCGGGGCCGGGGGAGCGCGACGCCGGATCCGCGCGCCGGTCGGCGGTCGGAGCGTCGGCCGGCATCCGGCCGGGGAGCCTCCGGCGCCGCCGTCCGGCCCTCCATGGGCACGTCGGTGACCCGGAGCAGCTCTTCCATCGTCGACTCGCCGGCGATGACGTGCCGGAGCCCGCTCTCCCACAGCGACTTCATGCCGGCGGCGCGCGCCGCGGTGGAGATCTGCTCCGCCGTGCCGCCCTCGCCGATGAGGCGCTCGATCTCCGGGGTCAGCGTCAGGACCTCCATGATGCTGAAGCGGCCCCGGTATCCGGTCTGCACGCACTCGCCGCAGCCGACCGCGCGGAAGAGCGGCGTGCCTGCCGGGATGAAGCGCGCGACCTTCTCGGGCAGCGCCTCGGTGGTCGGCTGGCGACAGGCGAGACAGAGCCGGCGCATGAGCCGCTGGGCCACCACGCCCCGGAGCGCCGACGCGATCTTGTACGGCTCCATGCCCATGTCGACCAGGCGTGTCACCGCGTTCGGCGCGTCGTTGGTGTGGAGCGTCGAGAGCACCAGGTGGCCGGTCAGCGACGCCTGCAGCGCGATCTGCGCCGTCTCCTGGTCCCGGATCTCGCCGATCAGCACGACGTCCGGGTCCTGCCGCAGGATCGACCGGAGCGCCGAGGCGAACGTGAGCCCCGCCTTCTCGTGCACCTGCACCTGGACGATGTTCTCGCCCAGGCGGTACTCGACCGGATCCTCGACCGTGACGATGTTGACGCCCTCGCTCTGGATCATCCGGATGGCCGAGTAGAGCGTGGTGGTCTTGCCCGAGCCGGTCGGGCCGGTCACGAGCAGGATGCCCTCCTTGGCGGACAGCAGGGCCTTCACCCGCTCCTGCTCGTCCTTGTGCATGCCGAGCGCGTCGAGGCTCAGCACGGTGGCGCGCTGGCTCAGGATCCGGATCACGACCTTCTCGCCCAGCGAGGCCGGCAGGGTCGAGATGCGGAGGTCCACCGCCTCCCCGTTCACCGAGACGCGGGCCCGGCCGTCCTGCGGCCGGAGGCGGTCGGCGATGTCGAGCCCCGACATGATCTTGATGCGGGAGATGAGGGGCAGGCCCGCCTTGCGCGGAATCTTCATGACCTGCCGCAGCACGCCGTCGATGCGGTAGCGCACCACGACGCCGCCTTCGATGGGCTCGACGTGGATGTCGCTCGCCCGGCTGGTGACGCCGTCGGCCAGCATGACGTCCACCAGCCGGATGATCGGCCGCTGGCTGGCCTCCTCGGCGCTGGCCGCGGCCTCCTCGTCGTCCTCCTGCAGCTCCCGGACATCGAGCTCGCTGCCGATGCCCTCGAGCAGGCGGTTCATCGCGGCATCCTCGTTCCGGTACAGCTCGTCGATCCGCTGCCGGATGACGGCCGGCGTGCCGAGCAGCATGCGGACTTCGCGGCCGGTGGCGAAGGCCAGCATCTTCTCGGCGTCGAGGTCGAACGGATTGGAGGTCGCGATCTCGAGGTAGGAGTCGGTCTGGCCGACGGGCACGACCGTGAACCGCCGGGCCACCTGCTCCGGCACGCTCTGCTGGAGCTTGGGGTCGATGCGGCTCAGGTCCGCGATGGCGAACCGGAAGCGGGCGGCGATGGCCTTCAGGATCTGGTCGTCGTCGATCAGCTTGCGCTGGACCAGGATCTCCCACAGCGAGCCGGGCGCGGAGGACGGCTCCTGCCGGATCGATGCGACCGTGCCATCGGGCAGCAGGGGCTCGATGGTATGGACCAGCCATTCATCCGTGAACTGCATCGTTCGGGCTCTGGCGGTTGTGAGTTCCGGCGGGTCGGTTGGCAGGGGCGCCCGCTCGGAAGATAAGGCGGCTACAACAGCCCCCACCAGTCCCGATTGACGTCCACCGTGAGCCCGAACCCGCCGTCCCGGAGGCCCACCCCGGCCTCGACCCGGATGAGGCGCATGAACCACTCGAGCGCCACGCCGGCCACGGGCCGGACGCCGTCCGATCCGGTCCAGGGCAGGCCCGGCAGCGGACGGCCGGTGACGCCCGCCGCGAGAAAGGGTGCCACCGTCATCGAGCGTCCCGTCGACGCGAACGACCCGAGAGGAATCGCCGGCACCGGCACGTCGAACCGCCACTCCACCTGTCCCAGCGCCACCTCGCGGCCGCCGTAGGCCCGGAACGGCTCCCCGACGAGCGTTCCCCGGCCGCCGATCACGAAGCTCCGGTGCGGCGGCAGGTCGTCGGTCCCGGCACCGAGGTAGGCCCGCGAGACGAGATCGTGGCCGGCGAGGGTCGTGAGCCACCGGCTCTCGAGGGTCGCCCGCGCGTAGTCGCCGGGGCCCTCCCCGCCCTCGAGGCTGAGCCGTCCCTGGAAGTCCCGCCGCACGGCGATGCCCCCGCTCGCCCGCTCGAGCTCGAGCCGCGCCACGCGCCAGGTCCCCGAGCCCAGCGCGGGGTTGGGCCGGTAGCTCCCGGTGGCCGGCGTCGCCCGGACGCCGACCGACTGGCTCTCCTCGACGCCCGCCGACAGCGCGAGCGTCGAGCGGCCGCTCAGCCGCTGCCGCAGTCCGGCGGTCACGCCCTGGAGCAGGACGTAGTCGCCGTAGTCCTTGCCGCCCTCCTGGGCCAGCAGGGAGTTGACCACCGGCGCAATCACCGGCAGGTCGCTCAGGTCTCGGATGCGGCGGGCGGCGCCCAGCGTGACCTGCGTGGCGCCGAGCCCCGCGGCGACGGTGAGCGCGCCGGTGACCCGGTGGTCCGACGTTCCGTAGGCGAGCGACGGCCGCACCTGGATCCGGCTCGCCCGGAGCCCCAGCACGCCGCCGAAGCCCAGCGTGAGCCCCTGCACGCGGTTGACGTGGACGACGTCGCTCACGCTGCCGGCCGCGAGCCGCCGGGAGGAGAGTCCGCTCAGCGCCCGGGCCCCCGCGATGCGCTCGACCTCCACCCGGAGCGCGTCCATGTCCTGCTGGTTGACCGGCGCCGCCTCGCCCGCGATCGCCTGGCCGAGGGGCGTGGTCCAGCTGGAATCGGCCGGCCGCGGGTGCAGGAGCCCGGCGATCGCCGGGCCCTCGAACAGCGCGTCGGGCAGCGGCACGTTGAGGTCGTAGCCCTCGATCTCCCAGCGCCCGCGAATGATCCCCCGGGCCGGAAAGTCGAGCCAGCTGGTGCGCCGCCGGATCTCCACCTCCTGGCGGTAGGGCAGCCAGTAGCGTTGCTCGTAGAGCGAGTTCTCGAGCACGATGCTGATGTCCTCGAGCTGCCGGTCGAGATAGGCGGCCGGCGTGAAGCTGAAGCGAAAGCGCACCAGCTGCGCGGTGGCGACGTCGAGGTAGAGCGTGCCCACGACCAGCGGCCGGGCGAACGAGCGGGGCCGCACCTGCACCTCGCGGACCACGGTCTCGCCCCTGGCGGTGCGGATCGCGAGCGAGTCGCCGAGGGCGTAGTCGTACGCGGCGAGCCCCGCCGGCGAGAGCGGGTGCGGCACGTCCCGGACCTCGTCGCCCTCGCCGATCCGGATGACGTCGCCGAAGTTGTTGGTGACGATGCCGAGGTGGTCACGGTGGTAGTCGATGTCGGTCGGCAGGAATGCCCCGTCGCGCCAGCCCGAGAATCACCTGCTTGCTCCGGTCCGGGGCGCGCCAATACACTTCCACCCGCAGCTCGTCGGCCTTGACCAGCCGGGGCGGCTCGCGCAGCCCCTCGCCCACCTGCGCCAGGAAGAACACGAATCCGTGCGCCCGGGTCCGGTAGCTCGCGAGCGAGGAGTCCGCCTGCGCGGTGGCACGTTCCGCCGTGGCCCGCCGGACCAGCGCGAGCGCCGCCGGCGCGTTCCAGCTCTGCGCGACGAGCGGGGACGCGTGGGTGAGGACCAGCACCATCGCCGCACGGACCGCACGTCGCACGCACGCACCTCTCACGCTGGCAGGGGGTCGATGACGGGAATATCCCGGAGGCACTGGGGCGCGGCAAGCTGGCTCCGCCTCGGTGCCGCGGTGCTGGCGGCCGCGTGCGGCGGCCGCGCGGGACCCAAGAACGGGATCGATCCGTCGGCGCCCCGCGTGGTCCCGCTGGCGTCGGTCATCGTGCTCGAGACCGCGGGCCCGCCGCCCTCCGACACCACGGTGACGTTCACCGCCGGCCAGCCGCGCGTGCATCGTCCTCCGGCACGGCCCGCCCGGAGAACGTCGTGTTCGCCGAGCTCATGTTCCCGCCGAGCGCCTTTCGCGCCGACAGCGGGCGGCCGGTGCGGGTCGAGGTGCGGCCGCGGCCCGGGGTCTACGGGCTCGACGTGATCACGAGCGTGCCGCTCGGCGAAGGGGCCACGGTGGTGTTCAAGTACGCGCGCTACTTCTCCGCGCCGGCGCGCGCGCGCGCCGCGTACGGGAGCGACGTGCTCTACGAGCGGGCGCTGGCGGTCGGCCAGTATCCGCCCCGGCGGCGCCGAGGTGGCGCTGCTCCCCTCCACGCATCCGGTGGCCGACAACCTCCAGTCGGCGCTGCCGGCGGCCGGCACCTACGTCGTGGCCGCGGCGCCATGACGGCCACCTTCGACGCGTTCGCCGCCCGCGCCCGCCAGGGCGGCGCGATGGTCCCCGTGACCCGCGAGGTCGTCCTCGATGGCGACACGCCGGTCTCCGCGTTCGCCAAGCTCCACCGCGGGCCGTACGGCTTCCTGCTGGAGTCGCTCGAGGGCGGGGAGCGGTGGGCGCGATACACCTTTCTCTCCACCGATCCCCGCGAGGTCTTCCGCTACCGCGGGCGAGCGTGCGCCCGCTGGACACGCGGCCACCGGTTGGCGGGAGGTCGAGACGGACGTGGCCCCGCTCGAGCATCTCGGCCGCCTGCTCCGCCGGCATCCGCCGGTGGACGTGCCGGGGCTGCCGCGCTTCACCGGCGGCGCCGTGGGATACCTGGGGTACGACATCGTGCGGACGATCGAGTCGCTCCCCGACGCGCCGCCCGACGACCGGGCCCTGCCCGACGCGGTCATGATGGTGACCGACACGCTGCTGGTGCTCGACAACCTGTACAACCGCGCGACCGTCATCGCCAACGTCGAGGTGGCCCCCGAGGCGGACGACGCCGAGCTCCACCGGCTCTTCGCCGCGGCGGAGGCGCGGATCGAGGACTGGGTCGCCCGGCTCTCTGTCCCGGGGTCGATCCAGCCGCTGGCCATCGACCCGCCGAGCGCGCTGCCGCCGGCGATCACGCCGTATCCCGACGACCGGTTCCAGGACGACGTGCGCCGGATCAAGGAGTACATCGCGGCCGGCGACACCTTCCAGACCGTGCTGTCGCGACGGCTGGAGGTGGCGGCGCCCGATCCGTTCCTGACCTACCGCTACCTCCGGGCGCTCAATCCCGCGCCGTACCTGTACTTCCTTCATTGCGACGACATCCACGTCATCGGCAGCTCGCCCGAGATCCTGGTCCGGGTGGAGGACGGCGAGGTCACCCTGCGGCCGATCGCCGGCACCCGCCCGCGCGGCGCCACGCCGGAGCAGGACGCGGCGCTCGCCGAGGAGCTCGCGGCCGACCCGAAGGAGCGCGCCGAGCACCTGATGCTGGTGGACCTGGGGCGGAACGACGTGGGGCGGGTGGCGGAGTTCGGCTCGGTGCGCCTCACCGCCTTCATGACGATCGAGCGCTACTCGCACGTCATGCACCTCGTGAGCGAGGTGCGGGGCCGGCTCCGGGCCGATCTCGACGCGGTGGCGGCGCTCGCGGCGTCGTTCCCGGCCGGCACGGTGAGCGGCGCCCCGAAGGTGCGCGCCATGCAGATCATCGACGAGCTCGAGCCGGTGCGGCGCGGGCCCTACGCGGGCGCCGTCGGCTACATCGGCTGGGGCGGCCGCACGATGGACACCGCCATCACCATCCGCACCTGCGTCATGCGGGGCGGCCGCGCCTGGATCCAGGCCGGGGCCGGCATCGTCGCCGACTCCGATCCGGCGGCCGAATGGCGGGAGACGGAGGCCAAGGCGCGGGCGGTCCTGCTGGCGCTGGCGCTGGCGGGGCGGTCGATGGCACCCTGCTGTCACCCTGAGCGCGGCG
>CAWDPF010000017.1:0-99010 GCA_963804125.1 uncultured Gemmatimonadales bacterium | reverse complement strand
GCCGACTTGTACGGAGTGAACCGGATGGGATCGTCGTACCAGACCACGTCGCGCAGGACCCCCTTCCGGTCCACCAGCGGCAGCCCGGTGAGATCGACCCCTTCATAGTAGAGACAGTCGAACAGATAGAGATAACCGCCACCTGGCTGCGGCGCGCGCGCACCGGGTCGCGGAGCTGCATCCGCCGCTGGAGGAGGGAGAAGCTGGAGACGCCGCGCTCGGGTCGATCGCGACGATCTCGCCGTCGAGCACCGCGTCGCCCCTGACCGCGGCGGGAGCGCTTCGACGAGCTCGGGATAGGCCTCGTCGAGCGGCTTCCGGTTGCGGGAGAGGAGTCGGACCGTCCCCCGCCGGCGTAGAACGGAGGCACCGCACGCCGTCGAGCTTGGGCTCGTACACCCACCCGTCGGGCGGGGACGTCGGTCAGGGTGGCGAGCATCGGCGCGATCCAGGGGGGCAGCGCGTGCCGGGCCGTTGCGGTGCGCTGCGAGCCACGCTCTCCAGGGGGGATTCATCCGGCCGCTCTCGGCGCCGCGAGCAGCTCGCCCAGATCCTGCTTGGCGGCCAGTATCCCGGCCCATGGATCCCCCTCGGCTCGAGAGATGCCCGGCGCAGTCCGGAGGGTGAAGTCCGTGGGGTACATCCGCTCCAGCTTGTCCCAGCTCAGCGGCATGGAGACCGTGCCGGCGGGTGCCGTCGGGGCGAGAAGACGGACGGCGAGCGACTTTCCTCGACGTTCTGGTTGTAGTCGAAGAACATCTTTCCGGTTCGCCGCTCGACCGACCACTCGAGCGTCACGTCATCCGGCCACTCGCCGCAGAGGTACCGGCCGATCGTCTCCGCCATCCCGCGCACCTCGTCGTAGTCCAGCTTCCGAGAATCGGGAGATACAGATGGAGTCCGGTGCGGCCCGACGTCTTGACGAAGATCTCCAGGCCCAGCGCCTCCAGCATGCCGCGCAGCTCGTAGGGCCAGTCCCGGTCGCGCTTGAAGGCGTGCCGGTGGAGCTCAGGCTCTTCGCCTCTTGGCTCCCTGCCGGAGTACTGATAGGGGTCCAGGTCGAAGACCACGAAAGTCGGGATAGTTGAGTCCGACTCTTGAGGGTCGTTTCCGATGCCGGAGAACTTCCGGCCGGGGCCCGCGCGCATCGGGCCCCGGGTCGATCCGGGAGAACCAGAGGTGCATCTCGAGCCCGCCAGCTGACCCAGCCAGAGCAGCGTCGGCAGTTCGCGACCGATGAGATAGTCGCGCGCCGCTCGGCGATCGCTCGACCAGATCGAGCACCGTGCGCACGAATGGCGGCGCCGGTTCTCCCAGACCTTCTGGTAGAAGCTTTCGCCGCGATGCCGCTCGGGAACCGCGTGACGAAAACCGGGCGGCCCTCGAGGTGGGGCAGCATGTAGGGTGCGACCCGCGCGAGATACCGCAGCAGATCGCGCTTGGTAGGGCCGCCGCCGCCGACGGCCGGGCCAGAGCGGCTTGTCGAGGTTGGTGACGAGAGCGTGTGGCCACCGACCGAAGGATCATGCTCTCGGTCGGCGGCGAGCTGCTCGAGCACGTTCCGGACCGCGTCCGGCGCGACCTCCACGCGGTGTGCCACGTCAGCCGGCTTTCCGTGTCGCCGAGCTTCCGGGCGGCCGGGCAGGCACCGGCCGCGGCCGGCTTCGGCTTGGCCCCGCCCTTCCGCGCCGCGGCGACGCTCCGTGCGAGCGCGTCAGCGAGATCGATCACCTTGCTCTCCCGAGCCGGCGGGGACGTGATCACCTGCTTCCCTTCGAGCTTCGCTTCGATCATCTCGCGCCAGCGCCTCGCGATAGTGGTCCTGTACTCCTCCGGCTCGAACGGCTTCCGGAGCAGGTCGATGAGGGTATGCGCCATCTCCAGCTCGCGCTCGGTTCACCTTGTCGTTGTCCTGTGTCGTCCTCCGCTCGAGCTCGACTTCGTCGGGATAGTAGAGCGTCTCCAGCATCAGCGTGCCTTCCTGCGTCCGGATGGAGCAGAGCTGCTCCTTCTTCCGCATGGTGATCGTCGCGACCCCCGTCAGCTCCTTCTCGCCCATCGCCTTGAGCAGCAGCGCATACGGCTTCTCCCCGCGCTCGTCGGGCTCGAGGTAGTAGCTCTTCTCGTAGTAGACCGGTCGATCTCCGGTCGCCTGGACGAACGCGCTGATCTCGATGGTGTTCTTGCTCGGGAGCGGCAGCTGCTCGAAATCCTCGTCGGTCAGCATGACGTACTCTCCCTTCGCGTACTCGTAGCCCCGGACCATCTCGCTCCCAGGGCACTTCGAGCGTCGTCCGTGGGACACCAGCGCTTCTGCTGGACGCCGCGTCCCGCCGGTGGAGTGGATCAGGTTGAAAGAGATGTCCTTCGCGTTCGTGGCGCTGAACAGCCCGGCAATGGCGTCGCGGATGACGGCGAGCGAGCGGTTGCCGAGCAGATCGATCTTGATGAGTCCCGCGTCCTCGGCGCCGTCCTTCTCGAACTGGATGACGGGCACGGTCAGGTCGGGATGCCCGTCGAGCGTCTTCACCGCGCGCTCGATCGGGACGTAGTCGGTGAGCGCGGTCGGCACGATCACCACGCCGCCCGGATGGAGCGAGAGGTGGCGCGGCACGCCCACGAGCGGCGCCGCCAGCCGGGCGAGCTCCTGCCAGCTCGGCGGCAGGTCGAGCGCCTTGAAGTTGGGGTGGGTGGCGAGCAGCTCCTCGAGCGGGGCCTCCTCGTACCAGGGGATGCGGCGGGTGACCTCGCGGATCTCGCCGTTGGGGCGGCCGTGGACCTTGGCCACCTCGCGGAGCGCGCCGCGGAGGCGGAAGCAGTTGTGGTTGGCCACCATCGCGGCCTGCGGGTGGGGATAGCGGCGGAAGACGTAGGCCAGCACGTTGTCGCGCTCGTCCCAGGGGAAGTCGAGGTCGATGTCGGGCGGATCCTTCCGCTCGGGATTGAGGAAGCGCTCGAACAGGAGTCCCGCGCCGAGCGGCTCGACGTGGGTGATGCCGAGGCAGTAGCTCACGATCGAGTTGGCGACGGAGCCGCGGCCGCAGTGGGTGGGGCCGTTGGCGACGATGTCGCGCACGACGAGGAAGTAGTCGGCGAAGCCCTTCATCCCGATGATGGCGAGCTCGTGCTCGAGCCGGTCGCGGGTCACCGGGGCGACGGTGCCGTAGCGGCGCTCGGCGCCCTCGTAGGCCATGGTGCGGAGCTGCTGGAAGGCGTCGTCGCAGTCGGCGAAGCGGGGCGCCACCACGCGGCCGATCGGGATCCGGTACCGGCAGCGCTCGGCGATCTCCTCGGCGGCGCGGATGGCCTCGGGGCAGTCGGGGAACTGGCGCTCGAGGTCGGCGGTGGGGCGGAGCCAGGCGTCGCGGGGGGCCAGACGGGCGGTCAGGCGGTCAGGCGGTCGGGCGGTCGGACCGTCGCCGGAGCGAGGGCGGAGATGGTCGTGTTGAGGTGGATGGCGCGGAGGAGGCGGTGCCGCTGCCAGTCCTCGGGGTGCGCCGCGACGACGGCGTTGGTGGCGACGACGGGCAGCCCCAGCCGGCGCGCGGCGGCGAGGACGGCGTGGCGCTCCTTGCCGGGGCAGAGCTCGGCGTAGAGGTCGCGGGGGCCGCTCAGGCGGAGGACGCGGTCGAGGAAGACGGGGTCGCGGGAGAGGAGAATCAGCCCTTCGCGATCGGGGCGAGGCCGGCGGACAGCGGTCGGTCGGTTGCTCCCGGTGTCACCGACCGCCTGATCGCCTGACCGCCGGACCGCCCAATGAATTCGCGTAATCGCCCGGCAGAGCGCCGCCCACCCCCGCTCGTCGGTCGCGAGCGCGACGGTCTCCTCGTCGTCCGTCACCAGGTGCGCGCCGAGGATGGGCCGCACCCCCGCCGCCTCGCATGCCCGCTGGAACTCGACCGCCCCCCGTAGACCCCGTTGGTGTCGGTGCACGCCAGCGCCGCGAACCCCCGCTCGGCGGCGGCGGCGGCGAGCACGTCGGGGCTCGAGACGCCGATGCCGAAGGAGAAGTGGGTGTGGACGTGGAGGTGGGGCACGGGGCTCGGCGGGCATTGGTTCGGTGTTTGTTCGGCAAGCTCAATCTACCGCCAGGGAGGGGGCCGTCAAGCCGCGTGCGGAATGCCATGAGATGAGCGCCAGCCACGCGCGGCGGAGCGCCGGCTCGCCAGGCGCCACCGCCGGTGGCGGCGAGGCAAGCTCCATGGTAAGTGAGAGTTACGGTGTGTGTTTCAGACCGCGACCGCCGCCGCCGCCGAACGACCACGGTCCTTGCGGTACTGTCGGCCATGATTCCACCACCTCAGGGCCCAGCTCGACGCCTATCGCCTGGGCGTCCACCAACGCGACCTTCGCGGCCGCGAGCAGGACGCGCTCGCCCGCCTGGGCAAGATGACGCTGGGGGAGGGGGGCGCCCGCGTCGGCCGGTTGGCCGCGCTGGCGACGGAGGCAGCCGCGACACGGAGCCGGCTGGAGGCGCTGTCGGGGGAGCGCCGGTCGTCCGGTGCTGCGAATCGCGGCGACCTCCAGCGTCGGCGCGAGTCGCTCGAGCAGAAGCTGCGCGAGCTGCACCTCGTCGCCGGCCGGCTGGTGATGGCGATGCCCGCAACCGAAGCCGGGAGCGAAGTCCTCGCGATCCGGGCGGAGCTGGCGAACGCCGCGAGCGAGCGCGAGCGGCTCAGCGCCGAAGCTCGGCGGCTCGGCGAGGACCTCCTGGCCGGGCTCCGCGCCTGGCTTACCCCAGGGCGCCGGCGTTGGCGGCGATGGTGCTCGGCTGGTGGATCACGAGCCGCTATACCGAGTCGCACATCCGCACGATCATGAAATCGCTCGGACTCAGCCTCAGCCGCCGCGGCACCCATCTCGTGAGTGCCTCCACCGATATGCTGCTGATCGAGTATGGGCTGCCACTGCTCGCCGCAGTGCTGTGCGCGTCTCTCGGGAACCGCCTCGCGGCGTGGGGAAGGACGGCGGCGGACGCCTATCGGTCGCGGTCGGGCGGGGTCGCCGGCGAGATCTGATCGGGTGATCAGCCGCGGCCGACGTCCCAGCGCGCGCTACGCCGGCGGATTGAGCCGGGTCGGCGCGTGCTGCGCCAGCAGCCGCTCGGCGAAGTCCAGTCGCTCGTGCACCTCGCCCAGCTCCTGGCGCAGGGCTTCCGAGCTCGCTCTCCAGCGCCTCGAGGCGCGCGGTGGCCTCGGGGTCCGCGGCGCCGGCATGGCCCCCTGCCTGGGCCTTGATCTTGGCGATCTTGACGGCGCCAAACATCAGGATGGCGGCGACCGGTATGAGTGCTCCGATAGAGCCTGGGTCCATGGGTCCTCCACGAGACGGGACGGGCCTGGGGAAAGCTAGGGAGGACCGCGGCGGGGAACAATCTCGAGCGCCCTCGCCCCTAGGCGAATCCGAGCTCGCCGCGCGCCCTCCGCTCCAGCGGCAGCAGCGCCGCGTAGATCGTCCGGTGCAGCGGCACCGGCACGCCGCTCGCCTCACCCAGCCGGACCACCGCTCCGATCTGCGCCTCCAGCTCCGACGGCCGCCCCTCGATCACGTCACGCTGCATCGACATCGTCCCGTCCGCCGGCAGCGAGTCCACGAAGGCCAGCGTCCGCTCCACGCCGTCCGCCGGCAGCGCGATCCCCTGCGCCAGCGCCACCGCGTGGATCTCCCTCAGCGCCTGCGTCAGCAGCGCGCGCGTCTCCGGCTGGCTCCGGATGATGCCGGCCGGCGCCCGCGTGAGCGCGCCGATGCCGCTCGCCGCCGCGATGAACAGGAACTTCTCCCACATCGCCGCCCGCACGTCCGGCGCGATCTCCGCCCGCACCCCGCGCGCCCGCGCGAATGCCGCGCGGAGTGCCTCGGCGCGTGGGCTGCCCGGCGCGTCGAGCTCGCCGAACGTGACCGATGGCGCCACGCCGGCGTGACGGATGTGTCCCGGCCCCTCGGCCCATGCAATGATGCGGCAGAGCCCGCCCAGCACGCGGTCCCGGCCGAGCGCCGCCGCCAGTGTGTCCGGCGCCTCGATGCCGTTCTGCAGCGGCACCACGAACGTCGCCGCGCCGAGCATCGGCCTGAGCGCCTCGGCCGCCTCCGCCACCTGCCAGGCCTTCACGGCGACCAGCACGACGTCCACCTCGCCCAGGGCCGCGGGGTCGTCGCTCGCATGCACCGGGTGCACCACGAAGTCGCCCGCGGGGCTCGTGACCCTGAGCCCGCGCTCGCGCATCGCGGCCAGGTGCGCGCCGCGGGCGACGAAGCGCACGTCCTCGCCGGCCTCCGCCAGCCGCCCGCCGAAGTAGCCGCCGACCCCGCCGCTTCCGAAGACTCCGATCCGCATCCGTGCTCCCGCTGGAGGTCTCCGGGAATGTGGTCGGGCGGCTTCGAGAGATCCAATCCGAGCCCGCCGCCGGGCCGTTCCTCAGGAGGGCGGCCACCGGGCGGATCGTACATCTGCCGCAGCTCGACCTCTCCCTCCCAGCCCTTCCAGTGCTCCTGGTGCAGCGCCATGAAGCGGCGCGTCCACTCGAGCGCCTCCTCCTTGGACGTCACGGCGTAGACCGCGAACCCGCCGATGACCTCCTTGGCCTCGGTGCCGGCTGCCTCCGCGCCGAGCTTCCCGATCGCGTCCATCAACGCCTGGGGCGGAGGAGTCGAAGTCTCGGCGCTCTTGACGAGCGTCATGAATCGCATGGTTTTCACACCCTGTGGATGACGGTTGGAGTCAGTGCTACGCGGGCGGCCGGACCCCCGGACGGTGATCCGACTAGGTCAGCGACGAGTGCCGACAGCCGGCCGCGGAGCAGGAGCCCGCCCCAGACCAGCGCGCCGACGTAGACCGGAAACAGGGCATGGCTCAGGAGCGGATCGCCCACCCGCACGTGGGTGACGACGGCGCCGCCCAGAAAGCCCGTCAGCAGGATGGCGCCGGGGATGGCAGTCCGCGGGATTACGTAGGCGATCAGGCAGACCAGCTCGAGCGTGCCGATCCCGCGCGCGAGATCCACCGGAAAGCCAAGCCGGGTGAAGGCCTCCACGACCGGGGGATCACCATCAGCTTGATGGTGGCGTCGAACAGCAGGAACAGCACCGCGGCCGCGCTCAGGAGGCGTCCGGCCCAGCGCGCTTCTTGGAAAGGGGGAAGGCATGGTGTCACCTCGTTGGGGTTGAGAGCCGGGTCTCGTACCCGGCTCTACTACGTCGAACGAACCCCGCGGAAATCGACATGGCCGGCCCGCACACCGCCTCCTGCCGCGCGGTCTCTCCTGGCCCTCAGCGGGCGTCCCGATGCTCGTCCTTGTACACCACCCCGCCCTTCATCACGAAGGTGACCCGCTCGAGCTCGGTGACGTCCTTCAGCGGATCGCCGTTCACCGCGATGATGTCGGCGTATCGCCCCTGGGACACGCGTCCCGACCTTGTCGGACCATCCGAGCAGGTCGGCGGCGCTCTGCGTCGCGGACTGGATCGCCTGCATCGGCGTCAGGCCGTAGCGCACCATCACGGCGAACTGCTTCGCGTTCCAGCCGTGCGGATACACGCCTGCGTCGGTGCCGAAGGCGATCTTCACGCCGGCCTGCGCCGCCCGGCGGAAGTTCTCGCGCTGCAGCTGCCCGATCTGCCGCTCCTTGTCGAGGATCAGCTCGGGATACCCCAGGCGCTTGTACTCCGCGAGGATGTAGTCGTCGTTGTAGATGTCGGCGACGAGATAGGTCCCGTGCTCCTTCATGAGCCGAATGCCTTCCTCGTCGATCAGGCTGCCGTGCTCGATGGAGGCGACGCCGGCCCGCACCGCGCGCTTGATCGCCTCCGCGCCGTGCGCGTGGGCCGCGACCTTGCGGTCCCACATCGCGGCCTCCTGCACGACGGCGTTCATCTCTTCCTGCGAGAACTGCGGAGCCCCGGCGGATTGCTCCTCCGTGAGCACGCCGGCGCCGGCCAGGAGCTTGATCAGGTCCGCGCCGTTCTTGACCTCGAACCGCACCAGCTTGCGGATCTCGTCCACTCCGTCCGCGAGCCCGGAGAACTGGCTGAACTTGAGGTAGGGCGAGAAGCCGATCACGTCACCATGGCCGCCGGTCGCGCCGACGGTGAGCGTGGCGACCTGCATCCTCGGCCCGACGACCAGCCCCGAATCGATGGCCCGCCGCAGGGCGACGTCGATGAACTCCGCGGCCCCGACGTCCCGGACGGTGGTGAAGCCGGCCTCGAGCGTCCGGCGGGCGAACGTCGGCGCGGCCACGGCGTAGTCGATCGGGCTCCGACGGAAGAGTCCCTCGTAGTAGTCGCCCGGATCTCCGCTGGTGATGTGGGTGTGACAGTCGATGAGGCCGGGGAGGACGGTGGCGCGGCCGAGGTCGATGACCCTGGTGCCGGCGGGAATGGGGAGGCTGGCGCCGACCGCCGTGATGCGAGTGCCATCGATGAGGATCACCGCATTTTGCAGCGGCGGGCCTCCGCGGCCGTCGATGAGACGGGCCGCGCGGATGGCCAGGTGGGAGGCGGCGGGGGCGCTGTCGGGGCGCTGGGCGGCCGCGGGCACTGTTTCCAGTGCGGCGACCGCGGAGAACAAGCGGCAGTGCGGCAAGACGCATCGGTGACCTCGTTGGTTGGGTCAAGATGGGTCCGTCGCCCGCATCCACGCCGGCCGCCGTGCCGCCACGCGCTGGTAGACCGGACAACTCTCCGCGTGCGCCCCCGGCAGGTACCCGGTGCTCATCAGGAACTCCCCCACGATCTCCCCGCCGGTGAACCGGAACGTCCGCTTGAACAGCTTCACCCACTCGGCCTTGGAGCGCGGATGGTGCGCGTCGAGCCACCCGGCGAACGAGCCGTGCGACTTCCGCAGCTCCAGGATCGTCGCCGCGTTGGCGATGGCCGCGTCCACCTTGAGCCGGTTCCGGATGATCCCCGCGTCGGCCAGGAGCCGCCGCCGGTCGCGGGCGCGGTAGGCGGCCACCACCTCGGGATCGAAGCCGCCGTAGGCCCGGCGGAACGCGTCGCGCTTCTTGAGGATCGTGAGCCAGGAGAGGCCGGCCTGGTTGATCTCCAGCACCAGCCGCTCGAACAGCTCGGCGTCGCTCGTGAGCGGGAAGCCGTACTCCTGGTCGTGATAGGGCCCGTGCCACTCGTGGCCGGGGGCGACGTCGCAGTAGGTGTGCGCCATTGGGTCGGAGGTGGAGGACGCGTCAGGTCGCCGGCGGCTCGGCGCGGTGGCGGCGGTAGTAGGCGGCGGCGTTCGTGCGGTTGCCGCAGGTCCGCATGTCGCACCAGCGCCGGGTGCCGTTCTTGGTGCCGTCGAGAAAGTACAGCACACACGCGGGATGGGCGCAGCGCCGGACGCGGCCGGGATCCGCGTGGCACAGCAGGTCGGCCGCCGCCTCGGCGATCGGGACCAGCAGGTCCTCCGGCTCCTCCAGGCGGAGCCCGCGTTCGACCGCGAAGCCTTCCCCCTCGGCCGGTACCAGCTTCGAGGTGCCGTCCCCCCGCGCGAGCAGCTCGTTCACCCGCGCCACCGTCGCGCGGGGCGCCGGCTTCCCCGCCGCCCACGCGTCGGCCAGCCGGCGGAGCGCGGCCCGGAGCTCGCGCGCCGCCTCGACGGCCGCCGCTCCCCTGCGCCGCCCGCCCCACCGGGCCAGGGCCGAGCGCGCCGAGGCGCCGTCGAGCGCACCGGCCGCGACCAGCCAGGCGGTCAGATCGCTCAGGCCGCCGAGCAGGTCGCGGGGGACGCCCTCGACGGCGACCTCGGTGTTCACGAAGTCGAGGGCGCGGTGGTTGCCCACGAAGACGAAGGCAAGGGCTCCGGGGTGCTCATAGCCCCGGGAGTATAAGCGGCAAAAGCTCGCTTGACAAATGATACTCCGCGATCTTATCACTATCAAATGGCATTTTAGCTAGTGATACACTGCCGCCCCGACCGTGGTCATCACCCGTTCCCGTTCCGTTCACCCAGGAGATCGTCATGCCCGCTCCCGCCCCGCCATCGCTCCCGGCCACGTCGGCCTCTCCGTCACCGACCTCGACCGGTCGCTCGCGTTCTACCAGGAGGTCCTCGATCTCGAGCTCATCCAGGCCTCCGACCACGACGGACAGCGCTTCGCGTTCCTCGGCGCCGCCGGCCGGCTGTTCCTGACGCTCTGGCAGCAGAGCCGAGACGCGTTCGAGCCGGGGCATGCCGGGCTCCATCACCTGGCGCTCCAGCTCCCGACGCTCGACGCGGTGCAGGCGATCGAGGCCAAGCTGCGCGCGCGCGGCGTGGCGCCGCGCTATGACGGGGTCGTCCCGCACCGGGAAGGGGCCGACTCGGCGGCGCTCTTCTTCACCGATCCCGACGGGATCCGGCTCGAGGTCTACAGTCCGACCGGCGCCGCCGGCCTGGCGGCGCCCGTGGCCGGCGCGCCGTCGTGCGGGTTCTTCTGATGGGCCCGTTCCACGAGGGTGAGCTCGAGGTGCAGCGGCGGGCCGGTGTGGCGCTCAACGCCGAGCGGATCGGGCGCGGCATCCACGCGACGATCCCGCCCCTGGCGCGGCAATTCGCGCTCGAGCGCCCCTTCGTCGTCGTCGGTGCGGGCGATGCCTGCGGGCGCGTGTGGGCGAGCCTGCTCCGGGGCGCGCCCGGGTTCCTGACGGTCCCGGCGGACGACCGCCTGCACATCGCCGCCCGGCTCGACGACGACGACCCGCTGGCGGAGGCGCTCGCGGCCGAGGCGGATGTCGGCCTGCTGCTGATCGACCCGGCCACCCGGCGGCGCATGCGCGTGAACGGCCGCGCGCGGCCCGACGGCGCGGCGGCGCTGGAGATCACGACCCGCGAAGTGTACGCGAATTGCCCGAAGTACATTCGACCTCGGGAGGTCGCGATTCCTGCGGGCGCCACTCTGCCGGTGCGACGCGGCACGAGCCTCACCCCGGCTCAGCAGCGCCGGCTCACCGAAACCGACACGCTGTTCCTGGCGAGCCGCCACCCGGTCGCCGGGGCGGACGTGTCGCATCGGGGCGGCGCGCCCGGGTTCGTGCACGTGATCGGCCCCGACCGGCTTGTGATCCCCGACTATTCGGGCAACATGATGTTCAACACGCTCGGCAACCTCTCCGCCGATCCGCGCGCGGGCCTGCTCCTCGTGGATTTCGAGCACGGGGATACGCTGCAGCTCAGCGGGCGAGCGCGAATCGAATGGGATCCCGCCGCGAGAGACGGCATGCCGGGTGCCGAACGCGTGGTGGAGTTCGAGATCGATCAGTCGAGATCGAGTTCGTGGGAGATTCGATCGGTGGCGAGTCATCGTTCCATCCTAATATCGCCCGCTTCGCTCCATACGCACCGTCCGCGCTTAACGAGCGCCGCAGCCCCGCGGCTAGTCGGATCGCAGGCGATACCCGACCCCCGGCTCGGTGAGCAGCAGGCGCGGGCGCGCCGGATCGGCCTCGATCTTCTGCCGGAGCTGCGCCAGGTAGACGCGGACGTAGTGCGCCTGATTCACGTAGTTGATTCCCCACACTTCCTTGAGCAGCTGCCGGTGGGTGAGCACCTTGCCCGCGTTCCGCACCATCACGGCGAGCAGCTTGTACTCGGTCGGCGTGAGATGCACCTCCTCGCCCGCCCGCCAGACGCGCCGCGCGGGGAGGTCCACCTTGAGGTCGCCCGATTCGAAGATCGGCTCCGGCGCCGCGCCCGGCGGCATGGCCGCATGGCGCAACGCCACGCGGATCCGCGCGAGCAGCTCCTCCACGCCGAACGGCTTGGTGAGGTAGTCGTCGGCGCCGAGGTCGAGCGCCGCGACCTTGTCCTGCTCGCGGCCGCGCGCCGAGATGACGATGATCGGCGTGGCGCTCCACTCGCGGAGCTCCTGCGCCACCTCCAGGCCGTCGCGGTCGGGCAGGCCGAGGTCGAGCAGGATGACGTCGGGGTTCCGCGCGGCGGCATGGGCGAGGCCCTCCTTGGCCGTCCCCGCCTCCACGAGCCGGTAGTCGTTGGATTCGAGGGCGGTCCGCAGAAAGCGCCGCATCTGCGGCTCGTCCTCGATCAGGAGGACGAGGGGGGCGGTGCCGTCCATCCAGCCTCCTCGGTGACGAGCTGGGGCGGGGTGCCGGAGATCGGCAGCGCCACGCGGAACACGGCGCCGCCGCCCGGGCGCCGCTCCGCCCAGATCCGCCCGCCGTGCGCGGTCACGATGCCGCGGCAGATCGTGAGGCCCAGGCCGATGCCGCCCCCGCCGGTGCCGCCGCGATAGAACTTGTGAAAGACCGTTTCCTCTTCCCCGGGCGCCAGGCCAGGCCCGCGGTCCGCGACGTACGCCACGACCTCCCCCGGATGCGCGTCGGCGCCGACCTCGATGGGCGTGCCGGGCGGCGTGTGCTTGGCGGCGTTCTCGAACAGGTTGACGAAGACCTGCTCCAGGAGAATCTCGTCCATCGGCACCAGCGGCAGGTCGGCCGGGAAATGCGTCGTGACCGGATGGTCCCGGAGCGACTCTTCCGTGCGCAGCAACGCCACGCCGATGGCGTCGGGCAGGAGCTGCCATTCCTTCTGCACCTGGAGCGAGCCGGCCTCGACCCGGATCATGTCGAGCAGATTCGCGACCAGCCGCCCCATGCGGTGCGATTCCTGGACGATGGTGGTCGCGAGCTCGCGCCGGGCGGCGGGATCGGGCTCGGTGTCCTGCAGCAGGGTGCTCGCCGCGCCCTCGATGGAGGCGAGCGGCGTCCGCATGTCGTGCGAGAGCGAGCTCAGGAGCGCCGTCCGGAGCCGCTCCGCCTCGACCTCCACCTCGGACTCCCGGCTCCGCTCGGCCAGCGCCAGACGCTCGAATGCGACCGCCGTCTGCCCGGCCAGCGACTCGAGCAGGCGGCGCCGGGCGGGATCGCGAAAGTCGGCCGCGCCGGCGAGCGGCAGCCCCAGGATCCCCACCGTCCGCCCCGACGACGCGAGCGGCAGGTAGAGCGCGCGGGCGGCCGGCAGCGTCGTCGTCCCGCGTCCCGCCGCCTGGTCGTGATCGAAGCTCCACTGTGCCACCGCCCGCTCCCGCTCGTCGAGCGGATACGGCGGCTCGCCGACCGGGGCCACCGCGTCCGCCTCGCCCGGGAGCAGGACGGCCGCGTCGAGGGCGAACGTGTCGCGCAGGCTTCGGAGCGCCGCGGCGACCACCGCGTCCCGGTCCCGCGCCGTCGCGAGCTCGCGGCTCAACCCGTACAGCGCCGAGGTGCGCTGCTCGCGCTCGCGCGCCGCCTCGGCCTGGTTCCGGATGCGGCCGGTCAGGTTGCCCATCACGAGCGCCACCACCAGCATGACGCCGAACGTGAGCACGTACCGAACGTCGGTCACCGAGAAGGTGTAGAACGGGTGCACGAAGAAGAAGTCGAACGAAGCGATGCCCACGAGCGAAGCCACGAGCGAGGGGCCGCGGCGGAACCGCGAGGCGGCCACCACGACGGCCAGGAGGTAGAGCATGGCGGCGTCGATCGGCGGAACCAGCACGCCGGTCGTTCCGGACGAGCATCCCGACGACGGTCGGGACGACGACGATGCCCACCGCGGCCAGGTACTCGCCCACCGATGAGCGGCGAGGGTCCGGCGCCGCGGCCGGGCGCGGCTGTCCCTCATCTTCCTCCGCGCCGGTGATCGCGAGGATCTCGATGCCGCCGCTGCCGCGGACGAGCGCGTCGAGCAGCGCGCCCCCGAACGACTCCTTCCAGCGCGGGCGCCGGGTCTTGCCGGTGACGATGCGGGTGACGTTGTGCTCCCGCGCGTACGCCAGGATTTCCTCGGCGACGCTCTGCCCGCTCAGCGTGACGGCGCGTCCGCCGAGCTGCTCGGCGAGCTCGAGCGCCCGCAGGATGTCCTCGCGCTCCTGGGCGTTGAGCCGCTGGTCCCGGGGCGACTCGACGTGCACCGCGAACCACTCGGCGTGCGCCCGCGCGGCCATGCGCCGCGTCGCCCGGACGAGGCGGCCGGCCCGAGCGCTCGGTCCGATGCACACCAGCAGCCGCTCGCCCGTCGCCCAGGTCTCGCGGATTCCCTGCTCGGCCATGTAGCCGCGCATCTGCGCGTCCACCCGCTCGGCGGTGCGGCGGAGCGCCAGCTCGCGCAGCGCGATCAGGTTGCCCTTCCGGAAGAAGCGCTCGATCGCGCGGCCCGCCTGCTCGGGGACGTAGACCTTCCCCTCGCGGAGCCGCTGCTGCAGGATGTCGGGCGAGACGTCCACCAGCTCGACCTCGTCGGCCCGCTCGATCACGGCGTCCGGAATCGTCTCTCGCACCTTCACGCCCGTGATCGACGCGACCACGTCGTTCAGGCTCTCGATGTGCTGGATGTTGATGGCGGTGTAGACGTTGATGCCGGCGGCGAGCAGCTCCTCGACGTCCTGCCAGCGCTTGGCGTGGCGGGAGCCGGGGGCGTTGGAGTGGGCCAGCTCGTCGACCAGCAGCAGGGCGGGATGGCGGGCGAGGGCGCCGTCGAGGTCGAACTCCTCGAGGACCGTGCCGCGATAGTCGAGCGACTTCCGCGGCAGGACCTCCAGGCCCTCGAGCAGGCGGGCCGTCTCCGCGCGTCCGTGGGTCTCGACTACCCCTACCGCGACGTCGAGGCCTTCCGCGCGCTGGGCGCGGGCGGCCTCGAGCATCGTGAAGGTCTTCCCCACGCCGGGCGAGGCGCCGAGGAAGACCTTGAGCTGGCCGCGCCGGGCCCGGGCCGATGCCGCCTGGACGCGGGCGAGCAGCGCGTCCGGATCGGGTCGCCTGGCGGTCATCGGGCGAGGGGCGTCATGGTGACCTCAAAGATACTCCGGGGGCGCGTCGGCTCCGGCTCTCTAGGTGAGTCACCCTGAGCGAAAGCGAAGGGGGCGAGGTGGCATGCATGGTATGCCCCCTTCGCTTCGCTCAGGGTGACTCGGAGGAGGCTCAGGTGATCCCCGAGGGGAACGAGGCTGTCGAGCGCCAGGTTGAGCAGCAGCACGTTGACCCGCGGCTCGCCGAAGAAGCCGAACTGCCGGCCTGCCGTGTGCCGCGCCGAGGATCGCGCGGATCGAGTCCGCCGGCACACGCCGCGCGCGCGCCACCCGCGCCACCTGGAGCTCGGCGTTGGCCGGGCTGATGTCGGGGTCGAGACCCGAGCCGGAGGCCGTCGCCATGTCGGACGGAACGTGCCCGCGCACGGCCCCGTCTTCCTCGACCGCGGTCGCGACCGCGCCCGCGACCAGCGTGTCGGCGAGCTTCCGGTCGGTCGGCCCCTTGTTGGTGCCGGCCGAGGCGGTGGCGTCGTACCCCGCGCCGGCGGCGGAGGGCCGCGGGTGGAAGTACTCCGGCTTCGTGAACGGCTGCCCGATGAGAGCGCTGCCCACCACTCGGCCGTTGGCCGTGACGAGGCTGCCGTGCGCCTGCCAGGGAAAGAGCAGTTGCGCGAGGCCCGTCACGATGCCGGGATACACGAACCCGGTGAGGACGCAGAGCAGCAGCGTCAGGACGATCGCGGGACGAAGCTGGGTCGCGCTGCAGACGGTGGTTGGCATGGCTCAGACCAGCCCGAGGGCGTTGAGGAGGATGTCGATCAGCTTGATGCCGGCGAAGGGCACGATGAGCCCGCCGACGCCGTAGATCAGCAGGTTGCGGCGCAGGATCACGCCGGCCGCGGCCGGCCGGTAGGCCACGCCGCGCAAGCGCGAGCGGGATCAGCGCGACGATGATCAGCGCGTTGAAGATCACGCTGCTCAGGATCGCCGACTTGGGCGACGCGAGGTCGCATCAGGTTGAGCGCGCCGAGCACGGGGTACGTCACGGCGAACATCGCCGGGATGATCGCGAAGTACTTGGCCACGTCGTTCGCGATCGAGAACGTGGTGAGCGAGCCGCGGGTCATGAGCAGCTGCTTCCCGATCTCCACGATCTCGATGAGCTTGGTCGGGTTGGAGTCGAGGTCCACCATGTTGCCGGCCTCGCGCGCGGCCTGGGTGCCGGTGTTCATCGCCACCCCGACGTCCGCCTGGGCCAGCGCCGGCGCATCGTTGGTGCCGTCGCCGGTCATGGCCACGAGGCGCCCGCCCGCCTGCTCCTTCCGGATGAGCGCGAGCTTGTCCTCCGGGCGCGCCTCGGCCAGGAAGTCGTCCACCCCGGCCTCGGCCGCGATGGCGGCGGCGGTGAGCGGGTTGTCGCCCGTGATCATCACGGTGCGGATGCCCATCGCGCGCAGGCGGTCGAACCGCTCCTTCATCCCGCCCTTCACCACGTCCTTCAGGTGCACGGCGCCGAGCACGCGGGTGCCGCCGTTCTGCCGCTCGGCCACGACCAGCGGCGTGCCGCCCTGCCGCGCGATCGACTCGACGACGACGTTGGTCTCGGGCGGCATCGTGCCGCCGGTCTCCGTCACCCAGCGCGCGATGGCGTCGGCCGCGCCCTTCCGGAGCTGGGTGGGGCCGAAGTTGACGCCGCTCATCCGCGTGGCGGCGGAGAACGGGACGAACGTCATCGCGGGCCGGCCGTCCTCGCCTCCTGTAGTCCGGCCGCGGAGGCCGAACCGCTCCTTGGCCAGCACCACGATGCTCCGGCCCTCGGGCGTCTCGTCCGGCAGCGAGGCGAGCTGCGAGCGCTCGGCCAGGTCTTCGATGCGCACGTTGCCCACCGGCAGGAACTCGACCGCCTGCCGGTTGCCGAGCGTGATCGTGCCGGTCTTGTCGAGCAGCAGCGTGTCCACGTCGCCCGCCGCCTCGACGGCGCGGCCGCTCATGGCGATCACGTTCTGCTGGATCAACCGGTCCATTCCCGCGATGCCGATCGCCGAGAGCAGGCCGCCGATGGTGGTGGGGATCAGGCAGACGAGCAGGGCGACGAGCACCGGCATCGCCACCGACCCGCCGCTGTAGACGGCGAACGGCTGCAGCGTCACGACCGCGAGCAGGAAGGCGATCGTCAGTCCCGACAGCAGGATCGTGAGCGCGATCTCGTTCGGCGTCTTCTGGCGGCTGGCGCCTTCCACGAGCGCGATCATCCGATCGATGAACGTCTCGCCCGGATTGGCCGTCACGCGGATGACGAGCCAGTCGGAGAGGATGCGGGTCCCGCCGGTGACGGCCGAGCGGTCGCCGCCGGACTCGCGGATGACGGGCGCGCTCTCGCCGGTGATCGCCGACTCGTCCACCGACGCGACGCCTTCGACGACTTCGCCGTCGGAGGGGATGAGGTTGCCGGCCGTGACGATCACGTGGTCGCCGCTCCGGAGCTCGGTGGCGAACACCTGCAGGAAGTCGAGGTGATCGGCCGGATCCCTGAGCCGCTTGGCCCGGGTCTCGTGCCGGGTGCCGCGGAGGGCGTCGGCCTGCGCCTTGCCCCGACCCTCGGCCATCGCCTCGGCGAAGTTGGCGAAGAGCACCGTGAACCAGAGCCAGAGCGCGAGCTGGAGCGTGAAGGCCAGGTCGCCGCGGCCGGTCGCCGCGTCCCAGATGAGGGTGAGCGTGGTCAGAACGCTGCCCACGAGCACCACGAACATCACCGGGTTCCGGAGCATGTGGCGCGGGTCGAGCTTGTAGACCGCCTCGTAGAGCGCGCGCCGCACGATCGGCGGATCGAACAGGGGACGGTTGGTGATGGCCATATCAGAACAGGCTCCCGGCCTGCATGAGGAGGTGCTCGACGATCGGCCCGAGCGAGAGCGCGGGAAAGAACGTCAGCGCGCCGACGATCAGGATCACGCCGATCAGCAGCAGCACGAACAGCGGCGTCGTGACCGGGAAGGTGCCGGCCGTCTCGGCCGCCGGCTGCTGCTCCGAGAGGAAGCCGCCGAGGGCGAGCATCGGCACGATCATGGCGAAGCGGCCGATCAGCGTGGCCGCGCCGAACAGGGTGTTGTAGTAGTACGTCGTGCCCGTGAGGCCGGCGAAGGCACTGCCGTTGTTCCCGGGAGTGGAGCTGAAGGCGTAGAGGATCTCCGTCAGCCCGTGCGGACCGCCGTTGTTGAGTCCCTTGAGGCCGGCCGGCAGCAGGGCGGACACCGCCGTGAGGGTGAGGATCACGGCCGGGAAGATGAGCACGTAGAGCATCGCCGCCTGGATCTCGCGGGCCCGGATCTTCTTGCCGAGATACTCGGGCGTGCGTCCCACCATGAGGCCCGCGATGAAGACGGTGATGACCACCATCATCAGCATGCCGTAGAGGCCGGCGCCCACGCCGCCGAAGATCAGCTCGCCGAGCTGGATGTTGAGCAGCGGGACGAGGCCGCCGATCGGGGTGAACGAGTCGTGCATCGCGTTCACCGCGCCGCACGAGGCGTCGGTGGTCACCGTGGCGTAGAGGGCGGAGTTGGCGATGCCGAACCGCACCTCCTTGCCCTCCATGTTGCCCCCGGGATTGCCGGCGGACGCGACCACGTCCACGCCGCGCGCCGCGTGGATGGGATTGCCGCGCGCCTCGGCCCAGTAGGCGGTGGTCACGCCGACCAGGAAGAGCACGAACATCGCGGACCAGAGCGCCCACCCGTGGCGCTGGTTCCGCACCAGGCGGCCCAGCAGGTAGGTCATGGCGGAGGGGATCAGGAAGATCGCGAACATCGACCAGAAGTTCGACCACGGCGTCGGGTTCTCGAACGGGTGGGCCGCGTTGGCGTTGAAGAAGCCGCCGCCGTTGGTGCCGACCTGCTTGATGGCCTCCTGGCTGGCCACCGGTCCCATGGCGATCGTCTGCTTGGCACCCTCGAGGGTGGTCACCTGGAGATACGGATCGAAGTTCTGGATCACGCCCTGGTGCGCCATGATGAGGGCGACGACCAGCGAGAGCGGGAGCAGGATGTACAGCGTGCCGCGGACGAGGTCGGCCCAGAAGTTCCCGAGCGTGCCGGCGGAGCGCCGCGCGATCCCGCGGACCAGCGCCACCGCCAGCGACATCCCGACGGCGGCCGAGGCGAAGTTGTGGAACGCGAGCTGGGTCATCTGCGAGAAGTACGACATCGTCGACTCGCCGACGTACGACTGCCAGTTCGTGTTGGTCGTGAACGAGGCGGCGGTCTCGAACGCCTGGCGATCCACCACCCCGCCCAAGCCCTGCGGATTGAGGGGGAGCAGGTGCTGGACCCGGAGCGCCGCGTAGGTCAGCAGCATGCTCACCGCGCTGAACGCGAGCATGCCGGCCGCGTAGGCGGTCCAGTGCTGCTCGTGCAGCGGGGTCGATGCCGGCCGCGCGGTAGAGCAGCCGCTCGACGGGCGCGAGCCAGCGGACCCGCCCCTCGTAGACGGCCACGAGGTACAGTCCGAGGGGCTTGGTCACGAGCAGGATCGCGAGTGACGAAGAAGGCGATCTGCAGCCAGCCGTTGGCGGTCATGTCAGAACCTCTCCGGGCGAAGCAGCGAGTACATCAGGTACACGAGGACGGCCAGCGCCACGACCAGGCCGATCAGGGATTCGGCGCTCATCGGGGCTCCTCGTGGGTGGAGCGCTCGCCCAGGCGGCGAAGGGCGCGAACGTAGCCGAGCATGGCGGCGAAGAAGCCGAGCGTGCCGAGCAGGTAGAGCAGGTCTCGCCATGGTGCCTCCTAGTGTCTGGCTCAAGAACCTATGGGGCGGCGCGTCAGGGAGGGGTATGGAAGCGGGGCGCCCGTATCAAGACGGTATCAAGGCGGCAGTGACCTTCAGTCGTCCTCGGCGCGTCAGAACTTCGCTCACGACACGGCTATCGCTGCGCGCTGACCGGGAGATTGTATTCCGTTGCTACCCCGTCGGGTGGCAGTTGGCCACCGCATGGGATCAGACTCCTGGGGGCGGGTCCGGGAGGTGCAACCGCTCCTGCTATAGTTCCGAGGTGATGTTTGTCCTTCGTGCCTTCGTGGTGAAAGGCCAGCGATCTCACATGCGCGCAGTCATCTACACCGGCCCCGGCGGCCCCGAGGTCATCCGGATCGGCGAAGTGCCCAAGCCCGAGGTGCGGCCGGAGCACATCCGCGTCCGGGTGCATGCGGCCGGACTCAACCGGGCGGACCTCATCCAGCGCCGCGGGCAGTACGCCGCGCCGCCGGGGTGGCCGGCGGACATTCCCGGCATGGAGTACGCGGGCGAGGTCGAGGCGGTCCGCGGCACCTCGAAGTGGAAGGTGGGCGACCGGGTCATGGGCCTGGTCGGGGGCGGCGCGCAGGCGGAGCTGGTGACGGTCCACCAGGACGAGACGCTGGCGATCCCCGCCGGGCTCTCCTACGCCGAGGCGGCCGCGATTCCCGAGGTGTTCCTCACGGCGTACGACGCGCTGGTGACGCGTGGGCGGCTGGCGTCGGGCGAGCGGGTGCTGATCCATGCGGTGGGCAGCGGCCTCGGCACCGCGGCGGCGCAGGTCGCCAAGCACCTCGGCGCCACGGTGCTGGGCACTTCGCGCAGCGCCGACAAACTGGCGCGCGCGACGGTCTACGGCCTCGACGTCGGGATCGACACCAGCCAGTCGGGCTTTCGCGACGCGGTGGGCGATCCGGTGAACGTGATCCTCGACGTGCTCGGCGGCCCCGCGTTCGCCGACAACCTGCACGTGCTGGCGCCGCGCGGACGGCTCGTGATGCTCGGGTTCCTGGCGGGTAGCCGAACCACGGCCGACCTGGGGCCGATCCTCCGGAAGCGGCTCGAGGTGATCGGCACGATGATGCGAATTCGCGGGCTGGAGGAGCGGGCGCCGCTGGTGCGGGAGTTCACCGAGCGGATGCTGCCGCTCTTCGACCACCGGATCGAGCACTCGACGCCGCTCCGGCCGGTGCTCGAGCGGACCTACCCGATGACCGAGCTCGCCGAGGCGCACCGGGCGCTCGAGGCGAACGAGACGTTCGGCAAGGTGGTGGTCACCTGGTGAGGGTGATGGTCACTTGGTGAGCGTGCGTACGGCGCCGGTGGTGAGCGCGCGGGCGCCGTAGCGGGTGGAGATGCGGTCCAGAGCGTGCTGGAGGGCGCGGGGGCGGGAGGGGTGGCTTCTCCCAGAGCGAAGCGAGGGCATCGGCCGGCAAGGCCCCCTCGCTCCGCCGGGGCTCGCATCACATCCCACAACTCCATCTGCGTCTCCGCCTCCACGATCCGGTCGAGCGTGAGCGACACGCTCCGCACGGCGAGCCGCTTGGCGTTGGCGAGGGCGAAGGCACGGCGGGCCGCCTCCCACAGCTCGACGTCGAGCGTGGCGGCCTTGAGCGGCACGGCGCGCGTGGCGTCGGTGTGGTCGGCGTAGCTGAGCGCGACGTGCAGGCGCTGGGCCACGAGCCCGCGCCGGCGCAGCCGGCGGCCGAGCCGCTCGCCCAGGACGCGGAGCAGCGGGTACAGCACGCCGAGATCGTTGGTGTCGGTGGCCAGCGCGTGGGCCACGTGGAACTCGGCCTGGCGCTCGGGGGAGAGCACCGGCCGTGGATCGATGCCGCGCGCCTGCGCCCGCAGCATGCGGCCGGCGCCGCCGAAGACGGCGCAGAGCGCGCTCTCGGTGATGGCGGCGACCTCGCCGATGAGATCGAGCTGGTAGTCGTCGAGCCGGCGGCGCATCCGGGGATGGAGGTCGGGGAGCACGTCGAGCGGATGCGGCGCGAGGAAGCTCGCCTCGTCGCCGCCGGGGACCTCGAGCAGCGGCTCGGGCTTGACGACGGTGGTGGCGGCCTGGCTCACCAGCTTGTTGGCGGCGACGCCGACCGAGAGGGGAAGCCGGAGCCGCTCGCGCACCTCGCGCTGCACCCGCGCGGCCACGTCCACCGCCGGCCCGAACAGCCGGCCGGTGCCGGTGAGATCGAGAAAGGCGTGGCCGTAGCCGTGCGGCTCGATGACCGGCGCGTAGATCCGGAGCACCTCGTGGAGCGCGCGCGAGGCGCGGGCGTAGAGCCGGGGATTGGGCGGGAGCAGCACGAGATCCGGGCAGCGCTTGAGTGCCTGGCGCACGGGCATCCCGCGCTCGATGCCGGCCAGCCGCGCCTCGGCCGAGAGGGCCAGGATGGTGGCGCGGTCCGCGCCCGGCGGCGCCACCGCGACGGGCCGCGTCCGGAGCGCGGGCGCGACCAGCCCTTCCACGGTGGTGCAGAAGGCGGGCGGGTCGACGAAGAGGACGGAGCGCATGAGGATCCGGCCTACAGCAGCACCGGCTGGTCCTCCGGCGCGGCCCGGACGTCCTTGCCCTCGAGTCGGCGCTGCCGCTTGTACCCATCGGCGACCGGAAAGCCGTGGCGGCGCTGGAGCTCCTGCAGCCGGGCAGTGAGCGCGCGCTGATATGCGGGGCTCGCGCCCTCGCTTCGCTCGTAGTGGCGCGCGTAGCGCTCGGCGAGCGCCGGAAACTCCCGGGCGAGCACGGGAAGGAAGCGGTGCCGCGCCGCGGGGCCGAGCCGGAGCGCCGACCCGACCACGTAGCGGGCTCCCGCTTCCTTCGCCGCGCCCAGGAGCCGGTCGAGCCCGGCGCGCCCGTCGGTGATGCCGGGCAGGATGGGCGCCGCCATCAGCCCCGAATACACGCCCGCGGCCGTGAGCCGGGCCAGCGCGCGGATCCGGGCCTCGGGCACCGGCGAGCGCAGCTCGAGCCGGCGCGCCAGCCGGCGGTCCAGCGTGGCGAGCGAGATGTTGACGGTCACGTCGTGCCGCTCGGCCAGGCGCCGGAGCAGGTCGATGTCCCGGGTGACGAGCGGCGATTTGGTGATGATGTCGAGCGCGAGCCCGCGAAAGCCGAGCAGCACCTCGAGGATCCGCCGGGTGAGCCGGAACCGCCGCTCGGCCGGCTGATACGGATCGGTGGCCGTGCCGATGACGAGCGAGTGGCCGCCGAGCCTGGCCGGATCGAGCGTGCGCGCCAGCACGTCGGCCACGCCGGTCTTCACCAGGATGCGCCGCTCGAACGCCTCCCACGCAGGCATCGGCTCGGCGGGGGCACCGCTTCGCTCCATGGTGTATCGATGCGTGTCCCGCGCGTAGCAGTAGGTACAGCCGAACTCGCAGCCGACGTACGGATTGATCGACCAGAAGCCCATGTGCGTCGCGGTCGCGCTGTTGAGCACCGACCGCACCGACAGCGCGAAAAAGCGGGTGCCGCGCTCGCGCTCGTCGAGCACCTCCCATCGGTGCTCCGTCTCCGGGGCGGATGGCAGGAGGTCGAGCTGCCGTGACGTCATCCGCAGCGGGCCCACCCGCAGTGGCGGCAGCTCACGCAGCCCGAGGCGCGGATGAGCGGGCCGGCGCACTCGGGGCAGACGCGGACCGCCGTCGGCGGAAACCCGATGGCGCCGGCGGGCGCGGGGTGGGGTGGCAGTTGGGACATGGGCACCTCCTAGCTTCGGTATTTGTTCGGTATACCGATTCATAAATGCCCCTCGCGTGACCGTCTGTCAAGACCGCGTGTAAACAACCCTCTTTCCCCTCCTTCCCTCCTCTGTGCTGTTCTTTGATTTGCAGCGCTGCACCCAGCACCTGCTGCGCCCACATGCGTTTAGCACAGAGAGCAAACAACAACATACAGTTACAAACATCCAGAGATTGCCCTGCTCTGACTTTAGAGTCAGCCTTCATGAGCACCACGCCGATCAGCTTGTATCACCCGCTCCACCACTCACAGCTACAGCGGGTTTCCTACATTCCGCCCGGTGACCGGGAGTCATACTTCGATGAGGTTGTAGCGGGAGTCGACTGAAGTCGAAAGCTACGATTTGCGCTGGGCACCGTGCCGGCGTCGGTGGACTTTACGGCGGGGTGGCCGGTGCCTACAGCGGACCGCTTCAGGCGGTCGCGGCGGCGGTCTAGCTGCCCTTCCTCTTCATAGCCACGTTTGTCGTGTGCTTCCCGGCCTTCTATATCGTGCAGGTCCTTGGCATCCGGCTCCGACTATTGCAGGTGGTCGTGCTGGTATCGAGCGCGCTCGCGCTAACTGCAGTGGTGCTAGCGGCCTTCGTTCCAGTGCCGGCCTTCTTCCTGATCACCGTGCCAACTACGACTCCCAGCACCTACTACACATCGTCGTGGCGGTAGCCGCGGGACTCTTTGGTATGTACGCCCTTCATGAGGGGCTTACAACCATTTGCGAACGGCGCGGTGTGTACCCACGTAAGCGATCACGATCATGCGGCTCTGGGCGATATTCTTCGGTTTCGTCGGGATCCAGATGGCCTGGAACCTTCGCCCCTTTCTGGGCGACCGCAATCAGCCCTTCCGCTTAGTCGGCCATTACCAAGCAACTTCTACGCAGCGGTGCTCTACGCCGTAAAGCAACTCGTGACGGATTCCAGTTCCACGTCGCGCCGGACACTGCTACACTGGAGGAGTCTAGAGGAGCTACTTCGCCAGGCACTCCACAGCAAACCCAGAGGCCCACAGTATCCGACCGAGGAAACCAGCGTCACCTGCCAACTACATCCTCACTCTCTGAGTCGCCTCGTATCTCCGCTCACTCCGCAGACCATCTACTAGTGCGCCCAGTAGAAACGTATTCCTTGCGCGTAGCTGCGCTAGTAGTGTCGCTTCTCGTAGAGCATCATTCATTGCTCTCTCTACTACGAATTCTGCGCTACTATTCCGCTTCAGCCACCTCAGAACCGATGAATACTCTGTAGCTCTCTCTCGTGTATTCCAGACCTCGCTAGAGCACAGCCAGCTCTAGTTGTGCACCCGATCTAGCGTCTACTGTGCCCATGTAGAAGAATGCGCTGCCATATCAGCGTTGCACAACTAGTGTTGCCTTAGATCAGCTTACTGTCTATTGCCGCAGCCATCTCGCTCATAACCCTCCTGTTCTGCGTCAGCAGAGGGGCGGCACAGACGCCTGCTTTGCCCATCGCGGTCGATCGATTCATCAGGGCCGAGCTTGCGCGCCAGCGGATCCCCGGGATGTCGGTCGCCGTACTCCGCGGCGACAGCGTGCTCCTGGCGCGTGGGTACGGCTTTGCCAACGTGGAGCACCGCGTCCCGGCGACCGACAGCACGGTCTATCCGGTGGGCTCGCTCACCAAACCGTTCACCGCAGCCGCCATCGTGCTGCTTGTCCCAGCAGGGTCGTCTCCGGCTCGACGATCCGATCACCCGGTACCTGCCCGAAGGATCGGCCGTGTGGTCAGGGTGACCATTCGGCATCTCCTCACCCACACCTCAGGCATTCCCCAGGACACGACACTCGACTCGCGCCGCGATTATTCGGAGAGCGAGCTGGTGCGCTCCGCCGCTCAACCGCTCCAATTCGAGCCTGGAGAGCTCGAGAGCTACAGCAGCACCGGGTATGCCCTGCTCGGTGTCATCATTCACCGGGTGACCGGCGTGTTCTGGGGCGATTTCGTGCGCGACCAAATCTTCCGCCCCCTCGGGATGCGCACTGCACGGGTCAACTCCGATACCGACACCGTGCCGAACCGAGCCGCCGGATACTACCTGGTGAATGACACGCTCCAGAAACCGGACCCGGTGTCACCCTCCATCAATGCCGCCGCAGACTGCTGCCTCAGTTTCTCAGTGCGCGACCTCGCCCAGTGGGCGATAGGCCTCAACCATGGGAAGGTGCTCGGCCGTGCCGGACTCGAGATGAGCTGGACACCGGTCCAGCTCAACAAGGCGGGCACTTATCCCTATGGACTCGGCTGGAACATCTTCGAGCAACGCGGCTATCGGCGTATCGGTCACAGCGGCGCCTGGCTTGGCTACCACGCCACGATTCAGCGCTATCCTGACTTCAACCTCACCGTGATCGTGTTACTGAACCTGGGACAGGCAAACTCCGAGGGCATCGCCGTGGGCATCGCGGGTCTACTCGAGCCGGCCTTGACCCCACCGCATCTCCTACCCAGCCGACTGAAGGGCGCGACTCCGCCGAGATCGATCGATCAATTGCTGCGCGCCATCGCCTCCGGCAGTGAGTCGGCGCTGGTGACCCCCGAGTTCAGGGCCACCTTCCCCAGCCCAGACGGGAACTGATCGCCGGTTTGCTCAAGGGGATACACACCTGGACCTCGCTGGGTTGTGACAGCGTCCGCGACCGCGGCATTTCGACGACTCCGTTCTCGGATCGAGCACATCTGTTACGCCAAAGGAACCGCAAAGGAAGGGAGCTTGCTCTTTACCGTGCTTTACGGAAGCGGCTGGCGTGCGGCGGCCTCGATAATTTCTTCGGCATCTAAGGACGAATCTAATCCTCCACCCTACATCCCTACCCTTCTCAACCTCTCCCTCTCCTCCCCTCCCTTATTTCGTCAAGACCGCTCCCGGTGCGTGCCGGGCTGTCGCCGGACTAGCTTTGCGTCGCCCCGACTGCCGTCGAGGCGCGAGGCCGAATGCCGCCGGGAGCGAGGGGGAATGGAGCCGATCGAACTGTGGTACGAGGGGGCCGGCGGGACGCGGCTCTACTGCCGGAGCTGGCCGGTGGCGGCGCCGCGGGCGACGCTGATCGCGCTGCACGGGCTGGGCGATCACTCCGGGCTCTATCCCATGATCGGCGAGACCCTCGCGGGCCGGGGCATCGCCGTCCTGACGCCGGATCTGCGGGGCAACGGCCGCTCGCCCGGACAGCGCGGGTACATCGACGCCTGGAGCGATCTGCGCGAGGACCTCGGCCGGCTGGTCGAGCGCACGCGGGCGGAGGCGCCCGCGCGTCCCCTCTTCCTGCTCGGCATGAGCCTCGGCGGGCTGGTCGTGCTCGACTACGCGCTCCACCATCCCGCCGGGCTCCGCGGCGTCATCGCGCATCTCGCCGCCGCTGGGCGCGCTCGGCGTGCCGGCGCCGCTCCTGGCGCTCGGGCGGGTGCTGTCGCGGGTCTGGCCCCGCTTTTCACTGGAGACGGGAATGGACCTGAGCGGCCTCTCGCGCGACCCGGCGGTCGTCGAGCGCGTGCTGGCCGATTCGCTCTATCATCGCCGCGGCACCGCCCGGCTCTCGACCGAGGTCACGCGCACGATCGCCCGGCTGCAGGCGGAGGCCGGCCGGTTCGCCGTGCCGCTCCTCGTGCAGCACGGCGCGGCGGACCGGATGGTGCCGCCGGACGGGAGCCGTCGGTTCGTCGCGCGGGTGGGACATCCGGACCGCCGGCTCATCGAGTATCCGGGCGCGTATCACGCGCTGCTCGCGGACCTCGACAGCGAGCGGGTGCTCGCGGATCTCGCCGGATGGGTCCTCGAGCGACTGTGAGCAGATTCCGGCGATCGGAGCGTTCAACCAATAACCGTGCTTGCGCCATCAAAGCCCGCGCGGCAAGTTGATCACGCTCCCCACCACTTCCACAGTCACGACGCTCCGCGCACCCCCGGCGGCGTCGTACGAGGACCCCATGCCGATCCGACTCCGGAGCCTGCCGCTCGCCGGCCTCGCCGCGCTCCTGCTCATGCTCGCCGGTGCCGTCTCACCGGCCGAAGCGCAGTTCGGGAAGAAGCTGAAGAACGCGCTCAAGCAGAACGCCGAGGACAAGGCCGTCCAGGCGGCCGTCGGCGAGCAGAACAAGGCGATCGACGGCGCCACCACCGGCGGCCCGGATTCGGCCGCCGGCGCGGCCGCCCCCGCCGCCGCGCCGGCCGCCGCCGCTGCTCCCGCCGCGGCGCCCGCCCCGGTGCCGCGCCTGCCGCCAACGCCGCGACTCCCGCGACGTCGACCGCACCCGCCGCGCCCGGCGGCAAGGCGGACGCGCTCAAGCCCGGCGAAGGCGCCTGGGCCAACTACGACTTCAAGCCGGGCGACCGCGCGCTCTACGTCGACGACTTCACCGCCGACGAGGTGGGCGATTTCCCGAAGCGCATGGAGTTCAAGGCCGGCGCGCTCGAGATCGTGGAGTGGCAGGGCACGCGCTATCTGCGCGCCAGCGAGGACTCCAAGTTCTACGTGAACCTGCCCGAGATCCTGCCCGAGCGCTTCACCATGGAATTCGACTACTCGATCCCGACCGGCGGCGAGGTCTGGATCTCGTTCGGCGACGAGAACAAGCGGGTGCAGTTCGGCGGCGACGGCACGGCGGCGGTGTACAACGCAGCGGCCAAGATCACGGCCAACGGGCGCCTGCCCGACGGCGAGCGTGGCGCGCTGCGCCGCGCGCCGGGTGCTGGCGGACGGGAAGTACATCAAGGCGTACCTGGACGACACCCGCATCATCAATGTGCCGAACGCGGACGTCGGGCGGTCGAATCAGATTCTCTTCTACACCGACGGCAACGCCAAGCAGCCCGCGCTGTTCGGCAACTTCCGCATCGCGGCCGGCGGGAAGAAGCTGTACGACGCGCTCGCCGAGACGGGCCGGGTGGCCACGCAGGGGATCTACTTCGACACGGGCAGCGACCGGATCCGTCCCGAGTCCTCGCCGACGCTCAAGGAGATCGGCGCGATGCTGAAGGAGCACCCCGACCTCAAGCTGGCGATCGAGGGGCACACCGACAACGTCGGCGCTGCCGCGGCCAACCAGGCGCTGAGCGAGAAGCGGGCGGCCGCCGTGCGCCAGGCGCTGGTCGACGGCTACCAGGTGGACGGCGCTCGGCTGCAGGCCAAGGGTCTCGGCCAGACCAAGCCGGCCGCGCCGAACGACACGCCGGAAGGCCGGCAGAGCAACCGGCGGGTCGAGCTGGTCAAGCAGTAGTCGGCGTGACGGCTCCGTGAGCTCCGAGGGGCGCCGGTGCAACGTGCCGGCGCCCCTTGGCCGTCCGGGCAGGGCCCTCGGCGATGCCGACTCGGCACAGGTGACGTCGGATCTCGCGCGATAGTGCCCGGGTTGCTACCGTGGAGTCAGTGCTGTCCCACTTCGTGCGCGCCCTGCGCCTGCGCTGCCCGCACTGCGGGGGCGGACCGATCTTCACCAGTTGGTCGCGCCTGCTTCCGGTGTGCCCGGTCTGCGGGCTCGGGCTCGAGCGCGGCGAGCGGGGCTACTGGCTCGGCGCCTACTTCTTCAACCTCATGGCGACGGAGGCGGTCTTCAGCGTCTGGGTGGCGGGCTTCCTGCTCGTGACCTGGCCGAATCCGCCGTGGGGCCTCTTCCAGATCACCACCATCATTCTGATGGTGGTCTTCCCCTTCGCCTTCTTCCCGTTCTCCAAGACGCTGTTCCTGGCGTTCGACCTGCTCGTGCGGCCGCCCGAAGCCCACGAATTCGACGCGCCGCACGAGCCGTCCCGCCACCAGCGACGCGACGCCCCGCGGGACTCCGCGTAGCCTCAGCGCCCCACGATCACCGGCGCGTGCTCGACGAGCCAGTCGTCGGGTTGCGCCACGACCTCCGCGGCCGTCATGCGCCGCGCGGCCGTTCGAACCGCGGTGGCGGAGTGGTCGGGCAGGGTGAACTGGAGCAGGTAGAGCGTTTCGCCGGCGTTCCGGGCGTGCTCGGCCACGAACGCCGCCAGCGCGCGCGGCCAGCCGCCGGCCGGGGCCGGGACCTGGGCGCCGCGGCGATGGCGCTCGAGCCCGGCGATCAGCGAGCCGCGCGCGCCGCCGGCGCGGCGTGACCGGTCGCGATGATGCCGCTCGTCCTGGCGTGGATCGGAGTGGCGATGGCGGACGAGGTCGCACGAGCAGGCGCCCACGAGCAGCTCGACGACGGTCCGGGCGGAGGGATGGAGCTGCACCAGCCGGTGGTGGTCGGCGCGATCGGCCGGCTGGGCCACCAGGCCCGCCGGCAGCATCGCCCGCACTTCACTCAGCGTCAGCGGGCTCGCGACGAAAAGGAGATAGCACAGAGGTCAGATCGGGAGGTCGTCGCGGATCAGGACCAGGATCGCGGCCTGCGGCACGACGAGGTACTTGTTCTCCTCGAAGGAGATCTCGACGGCGGCCTTGCGGAAGAAGATCGCGTGATCGCCGACGCGCGCCTGCATGCCGCGGTTCCTGCTCTCGCGCGCGTCGATTTTCCACGGCTCCTCGTCGAGCGAGCCGAGGTCGGCGATCGGCGTGCCCGGCCCGGTGGCGACGATCAGGCCGGTCTGCACCTGCTGGGCATCGATGGCGGTAGCGGGAAGATAGAGTCCCACCCGGGTCCGGTCGTCTCCGTCCTCGACCGTGATCAGCACCCGGTCGCCGACGACGAGCAACTGCTTCCTGGGAAACTCCATTCAGCGCTCCCCGGAGATGCCGGTCCCTTCGGCCTGGTGCACGGTCACGAGCTCGAGGATCCGGAGCCGGCGGCTGGAAGTCGGCAGCCGCAGGCTGATCTCGTCGCCGACCCGGCCGTTGGACAGCGCGCGGCCAAGCGGCGAGGCGAGCGAGATGTGCCCGGCGTCGAAATCCATCATCTCGGCCAGCACTACCATGTAGGTATCGGTGTCGTTGGAGTCCAGATCGAGCACGGTCACGCGCGAGCCCAGGCCCACGCGATCGGTCGGCGCCTCGGTGTTGGCGAGCTGGCTCAACTGGTTCAGGCGCTGGTGGAGCTGGCCCAGCCGAGCCTGGACGAACTGCTGCCGCTCGAGCGCCGCCTTGTATTCGGAGTTCTCCCGCAGATCACCCAGCTCGACGGCCTGGGCGATCGCCTGGGGCAGCAGCACGTTCAACTCATGGCTGAGCTGATCGATCTCTCGGCTCAGCTTTTCCCGCATCTCACGGATCATGGTACGACCAGGGCACAAGAGAAAATTCGGCCCCGAGCCGGATGGGCTCAGGGCGAGGCAGGGAACCGACTGACGGAAGATACTACCGCCGCGCCCGTCCGGGTAAGCGATGCCAGCTAATGCGTTGATCCGGTGTGCGTTACGGTGGGGACTGGAGGTGTATCTTCCAGGATGCCGCGCCTCTTCCCCGCCGCCGCCCTGTTCGCGTCCGCCGCCCTCCTAGCCGGCTGTGCCCGGTCGCCCGCGACCGCCACCCGGCCGCCGGCTCCGGCGGAAGCGCCGGCGCTCCGGCCTCGATCGAGGCGCCGCCCCAGCCGGTGGCCCCCGACGCCCTCGCGGACTCGGTGCTGGTCGACGTGCGCTCGGCCGACTCGACCATCCAGGTGGATGCGCGGTACGCGACGGCGAACAACTTCACCGGCGCCCCGCTTCCGGGCTACGACGCGCCGCGGGCGCTGCTCCGGCGGGAAGTGGCGGCCGCGCTGGCCCGGGTGCAGGCGCGGCTCCGGACCGGCGACTTGGGCCTCCGGGTCTTCGACGGATACCGCCCGGTGCGGGCCACGCTGGCGATGGTGGACTGGGCCGACGCACGGGGCGCCGGGCGCTGCTGGACAGCGGATACATCGCCCGGCGCAGCCGGCACAATCTCGGGGTCGCGGTGGACCTGACGCTGGTGGACCTGGCCACGGGCACCGAGGTGCCGATGGGGACGCCGTTCGACACGTTCACCGAGGCCGCGCACACCGCCAACGCGGAGGGCCGGGTGCGGCGGTACCGGCAGATCCTGGTGCGGGCGATGGAGTCGGAAGGCTTCGCCAACTACGACCAGGAGTGGTGGCACTTCAGCTATCCGGTGGAGGGGGCGGTGCCGTTCGATCGAGTGTCCGGTAGGCCACCGGGCAGCGGTTTCATGCGCGAGGCTTTAACAATGCGGATGCAAGAAGTTCCTTGACCTTCCGCTGGTAAACCCGTAAACTGCGGCGGCTAACCCCCCCGCGCGGTGTGGAGACGTACTTCGCCAACAGGATGGCTGTGTAATGCTTCTTCGGACCGATGCCCTCCGGCAGCTGCGCCGGTGGCTTCCCATGCTCGCCTGCTCGCGGCCGCGTGCAGCCCCGATCATTATCCGCAGACCGCGCTCCGACCGATCTCGGATTTCGCCCGCATCGGCGACGACATCCAGACGCAGACGTTCTATTGGGCGCTCGGCGTCTTCGTGCTGGTGGAGGGGGCGCTGCTCTACGCCATCTTCCGCTTCCGCGGCAAGCCGGACGACCCCGAGCCACGGCAGATGCACGGCAATACCACGATCGAGATCGTCTGGACCGTCATTCCCGCGCTGATCCTCGCGGCCATCGCCGTGCCGACCGTCGCGGCATCTTCGAGACCAGCGCCACCCCGACGGGCGACGCCCTGAAGGTCGAGGTCGTCGGGCACCAGTGGTGGTGGGAGTTCCGCTATCCGGACCTCGGCATCACCACGGCCAACGAGGTGCACGTCCCGGTGGGCCAGACGGTGTCCCTCCGGATGGGGACCGCCGACGTCGTTCACAGCTTCTGGCCGCCCCGGTTCGCGGGCAAGCGGGACGTCTTCCCGAATCGCGAGACCCGGATATGGTTCAAGGCCGAGGAGGAGGGCGACTATCCGGGACAGTGCGCCGAGTTCTGCGGCATCCAGCACGGCCGCATGGCGTTTCGCATCCGGGCGCAGACGCCGAAGAATTCCAGGCTGGGTGGCCCACATGCAGACCCTGGGCCAAGCCGGCCGCCCGGTGGCTCCCCCGGCCGACTCCGTGCGCACGGCACCGGGGGCGCCGCCGTCCCGGCCCAGGCCAAGCAGGACGCGGCGCCGCGCGCCACCGGGAAGGACTCGAGCGCCGTCCGCGCCCAGCCCGCACACCGCCACGGCGCCGGAACCCGCCTACGCCGAGGGCGAGAAGCTGTTCACGGCCAAGGGCTGCATCGCGTGCCACTCGCTGGATGCGGTCAACGCCCCCAAGGGAATGATCGGGCCCAACCTGGCCAACGTGGGCGCGCGCTCATACATCGCGGCCGGAACCTTCAAGAACACGGACGAGAACCTCGCCCACTGGATCCAGGACCCGCAGGCAATCAAGAAGGGCGTACTGATGCCCAACCTGGGCGTCACGCCCGAAGAGGCCAAGGCGCTCGTCGCCTACCTCCGCGCTCACCAATAACAGGCCCGTATGGCAACCAGGGCACTAGACCAGCAACAGGCGCACGCGGCCGCCGACACGCCGAAAAGACCGGGCTCTGGAGCTGGATCACGACGGTCGACCACAAGCGCATCGGGATCCTCTACGGGGCCACGGCGTTCTTCTTCTTCCTGATGGGCGGGGTCGAGGCGTTGCTGCTTCGCATCCAGCTGGGATCGCCGAAAACACCTTCCTGTCGCCGGAGACGTACAACCAGCTGTTCACCATGCACGGCACGACCATGATCTTCCTCGCGATCATGCCGCTCTCTGCCATGTTCTTCAACTTCATGATTCCGCTGCAGATCGGCGCCCGGGACGTGGCATTTCCCCGGCTGAATGCGTTCAGCTACTGGGTGTTCCTGCTGGGCGGCCTGTTCCTCAATTCGAGCTGGTTTTTTGGGGCCGCGCCGGACACGGGTGGTTCGGCTACGCCAACCTTACCTCCAAGCAGTACTCGCCCGGGCTGCACGTGGACTTCTGGATGCTCGGCCTCCAGATCCTGGGCATCGCGTCGCTGGCCGCAGCGGTGAACTTCTTCGTCACCATCGTCAACCTGCGCGCGCCGGGCATGAAGCTCATGCGGATGCCGATGTTCACCTGGATGAGCTTCATCACCCAGGTGCTGCTGCTGCTGGCCTTCCCGGTCATCACCGTGGCGCTGATCCTGCTCATGTTCGACCGGTTCTTCGGCACCCACTTCTTCGTGCCGTCCGGCGGCGGCGATCCGCTGCTCTGGCAGCACCTCTTCTGGATCTTCGGCCACCCCGAGGTCTACATCCTCATCCTGCCGGCGTTCGGCATCGTGTCGGAGGTGCTGCCGGTCTTCTCCCGGAAGCCCCTCTTCGGCTACGCGGCGATGGTCTTCTCGGGCGTGTTCATCGCATTCCTGGGATTCGGGGTGTGGGCCACCACATGTTCGCCACCGGCATGGGCCCGATCGCGGACACATTCTTTGCCCTGGCCACCATGCTGATCGCCATCCCCACGGGCGTGAAGATCTTCAACTGGATCGGCACCATGTGGGGAGGCTCGCTCCAGTACCGGACGCCGATGTTCTTCGCCCTCGGTTTCATCGCGATGTTCATCATCGGCGGCCTTTCCGGCGTCATGCACTCCTCGCCGCCGGCGGACCTGCAGCAGACCGATACCTACTTCGTCGTGGCGCACTTCCACTACGTGATGTTCGGCGGCAGCATCTTCGGGCTGACGGCCGGCGCCTACTACTGGTGGCCCAAGATGTTCGGCCGGATGCTGGATGAGGGGCTGGGCAAGCTGCACTTCTGGCTGATGCTGCTCGGCTTCAACGTGACCTTCTTCCCCATGCATTTCGTGGGGCTCAACGGCATGCCCCGCCGCGTCTACACCTACCCGGAGGGTCTCGGCTTTGAGACCCTGAACCAGATCGAGACGGTCGGCGCGTTCCTCCTTGGCCTCTCGTTCCTGGTCTTTCTGATCAACATCTTCAAGACCTGGCGCGGCCCGCGGAACGCGCCGGCGGATCCGTGGAACGGCGCCACCCTCGAATGGGCCATTCCGTCGCCGCCGCAGGAGTGGAACTTTGCGGAGATCCCGGTGGTGCACGGGCGTGACCCGCTGTGGGAGGCCAAGCGCGAGCGCGGTGGCACGCTGCCCGAGCCCGCGGGTGAGCGGGCAGGGGATCCACCTGCCGAATCCGTCCTACTGGCCGCTGGTCGCCGCCGTCGGGGTGGCCGGCGTCATGGCCGGCGTCATGGCCGAGCCATCTCGGGCCGTGGGGCATCATCGCCGGAGGGCTGTCCTGTTCATCGGGGTGTTCAACTGGGCGTTCGAGCCCGCGGGCTGAGGAGAAGCGACCTTGTCCGACCACGCGCACGCGATCGAGCAGCACGAGACCTCCACCGGGCTCGACAGCCGGAAGCTGGCGATCTGGACCTTCATCGGGTCCGAGTGCCTGTTCTTCGCCACGCTGATCTCGAACTATCTGGTCCACAAGGAGACCTGGCTGACCGGGCCGGGCCGTTCCCGCACGAGGAGTGGATCTCGCCGGCCGGCCAGCACTTCGAGCCGATCATCGAGATCCCGCTCGTCACGCTGGGCACGGCGCTGCTGCTCTTCAGCTCGCTGTTCGTGGTGCTCGCACTGGCCAACGCGCAGCGGGGGAACCGGAAGGGGCTGCTGCTGTGGCTCGGCATGACCATCATGTGCGGGCTCTTCTTCGTGGGCATGCAGGTGTACGAGTTCACCCACTTCGTGCACAAGGGGCTCACGCTCAAGACCAACCTCTACGGGGCGAGCTTCTTCACCCTGACCGGCTTCCACGGCACGCACGTGACGCTCGGCGTGATCTGGCTGATCACGCTCTGGATCGAGGCGTTCCGCGGCAAGATCCCGCCGGCCAAATCGCTCAACCTCGAGATCGCCGCGCTCTACTGGCACTTCGTGGACGTGGTCTGGATCGTGATCTTCCCCGTCGTCTACCTGATCAACTAAGGGCCGAACGCATGGATGCTCACGCTCCTCCGACCCCTGCCGCGCACGAGCCCGACCACCCGTCGACGGGGCTGTACGTCAAGATCGGCGTCGTCCTCTTCGTCCTCACGGCGCTCGAGGTCGGCCTGTACGAGTTCACCTACGGCGGTCACGCCGAGCGCCGGCGGCGCCGCGCTGCAGCCGTTCTTCGTGCCGCTCCTGCTCCTCCTGTCGGCGGCCAAGTTCGCGCTCGTGGCGATGTTCTACATGCACCTGAAGCAGGATCACCGGCTGTTCACCGGGGTGTTCGTGTTCCCGCTGATCATCGCCACCGTGATCATCCTCGCGCTCATCGTGCTCGAGGCCTACCACTTCGCCTTCGCGCGCTCGGGGTGACGCTCCTGCCGTTCGGGGCGCTCCTCGACGAGCGCCCGCGGCCGATGGTCCCGTACGAATGGAGCTGGTCGCTGCACCCCAGCGTTCTCCTGGGCACCGGGATCCTCGGTGCCCTCTATTTTTACGGGATCGGACCCTGGCGCCGGCGGCGCGGGCTGCCGCCGGCGCCGCGCTGGCGCGTCGCCTGCTTCGTGGGCGCGCTGCTGGTCCTGCTCGGCGCCCTCAACGGGCCGATGCACGACCTGAGCGACTACTACCTGTTCTCCGTCCACATGGTGCAGCACCTGCTGCTCACCCTGCTGTTCCCGCCGCTCCTGCTGCTGGGAATGCCGGGGTGGCTGCTCCAGCCGCTGGTACGGCGGCCGGCGGTGCGCCAGGTGGCGCGGGTGCTGACGCATCCGGTCGTCGCGGCCGGCCTCTTCACGGTCACCATCGCGGTCTGGCACCTGGCGCCGTACTACGATCTGATGATGCGGAACCACGACGTCCACATCGCCACCCACCTGATGTTCATGGTGACGGCGACGCTGCTCTGGTGGCCCGTGATCAGCCCGCTACCCGAGCTGCCGCGGCTGGGCTACGGGCTGGGGATGCTCTACCTGTTCCTGGTCGGCATCCCGATGCAGCTCGTGGCCGCGATGATCACGCTGACCGACTCGGTGCTCTATCCGTGGTACGCGGTAGCGCCGCGGACGTGGAATCTCTCGCCCCTCGAGGATCAGCAGCTCGGCGGCCTGCTCATGTGGGTGCCGGGCAACCTGTGGATGTTCCTGGCGATCGGCGTGCTGTTCTTCGTGTGGGCTAAGGAGAGCCAGTAGGGAGATGGGTGAGGATCGCCGCCGCGATGGTGGTCTCGAACCCCCACCGCTCCGGATCGCCGAACCGCCGCGCCGCCGCCTCCCGCAGGCACACCAGCTCGACCTCCTCGAACGCCTCCAGCTCGAACATCGCCGGCGCCAGCGACGCGTAGCCGGGAAAGCGCTCCTGGATCGGGCACGCGTTGTCGATCGTGCGCCCCGCCGGGCTGCGCATGCCAAGGCCGATCATCCGGCAGACCAGCGGCCGGTCGGCGTAGATGCCGCACCGGCCGGTTTCGTCGAGCAGGGGGCAGGGCTCGGCGGCCAGCGCGTCGGTCAGCCGGTCGAAGCGGTCCTCGCCCAGCGCGTCGACGGCGTAGGGAGGCGACCAGCCGGGCTCGAGCGCGCGCATGCGCGCGAGGAGCGCCTGGGCGCGCTCGGTGACGCGCGCGCGGTCGGGCGCGGGCATCCTGTCGAGGGCCTCGCCGATCAGCTCGGCGTCGGCGACGGAGATGTCGAACGGGCCATGGCAGCAGGCGGTGCAGCCTTCGCGGCAGGGGACGATGCCTCCCGCGTCCCGGCGGGCGGCGGCGAACCAGGCGTCGAGGCGGGTGAGGAGCTGGCGGTAGGTGTCGGCGGTCATGGCAGGAGGCGAGTCGGCCGGTCGTTGAGTAGAAGTCATCCTTCGCTCCGCTCAGGATGACACTGGGCTTACCCGTTCCTCGCCGCAAGCGCCAGACACGCCCACCCTGCCAGGAACGCCACCCCGCCGAGCGGCGTGATCGCCCCGAGCCAGCGAACGCCGGAGAGCGCCAGCGCGTAGAGGCTGCCCGAGAACAGCACCGTGCCGGCCACGAACAGCCAGCCCGCCCACTGCGGCAGCGCGCCCGGCCACCGGGCCGCGGCCCAGGCCACGGCGATCAGCCCGAGCGCGTGATACATCTGGTAGCGGGCCGCCGTCTCGAAAACCGCGAGCAGGTCGGGCGGGAGCCGCACCCGGAGCGCATGCGCGCCGAACGCGCCGGCGGCCACCGCCAGGAACGCGGAGCCGGCGCCGAGCGCGAAGAACAGCCGGTCCACGGGCCTACCGCGGCGGATGCATGGCCGCGAGCTCGGCCGGCGTCGCCGCCCGGTCGGCCCAGGCCGCGAGCGCGCCGGCCACGAGCAGGAGCACGACGACGCTCACGCCGATCACCGGGATGCTCGTCGGTGGCGGCCCCGCGAGCGAGGCCAGGTACCCGGCCACGAGGGGCACCAGGACCACCGCCAGGCGGATCGGCCGCAGCGGATGCCGGCGCGTCCGGCCCCGGGCGTAAAACACCAGGCCGAGCCCGAGGATGAGCAGCTCCAGGCCGACGCTCGCGCCGACGTGACGCCAGAGCCCGAGGCCGAGCTTCGGCGAGTCGTTGCCGGCCAGCGGCAGGTCGGGGAGGTGCACGATGAGATCCAGCAGCCAGTGCGACGCCACCGCGGCCCCGACCAGCACCGCCGCCTGCCAGTGCCGGGTGGTGTCCCGCGTCGGCCACGAGTAGTACAGCGCGGCCGCGACGGCGCCCCAGGCGACGGCGCCCAGCAGGCTGTGGCTGATCGGGTAGTCGTAGAACTGCAGGACGAGCAGCGGATTGTCGTCCGGCAGGATCCGCACGTGCTCCCAGCCCAGCAGCAGGAAGGCTCCCCAGAGGATGTCGACCAGCTGCGTCGCGATGAAGAGGGTGCCGAGCGAGACCTTCGGCTCCTTCCGCTTCAGGGCGAGCGCCAGACCGTAATGTCCCAGGAACATGTCTCAGGGCCTCCCGCCGGCTAGCCAGGTGCCGCCGTCCACCACGAAGATCGCGCCGGTGATCCACTCGCCGGCCGGACCGGCGAGGAAGGTCACCATCTGTCCGACATCCGCCGGCGTGCCCCACCGGCCGAGCGGAATGGCGCGGGTGGCGTACTCGTCCATCCGGAAGACGTCCGGCGCGCGGGCGTCGGGTGGAGTGAACGCCTTCTGCACGCCCTCGGTCGGGATCGGGCCCGGGGCCACGGCGTTGACCGTGATGCGATCGGGCGCCCACTCGAGCGCCAGCGTGCGGGTGAGCGCGTCGACCCCCGCCTTGGCCGCGGTGGCGTGGGCCATGAGCGGCCAGCCCCGATAGTGCAGCGTCATCGAGATCGAGACGATGCGGCCGCCGCCCTGCGCCTTCATGACGGGGTAGACCGCCTGCGCACAGTAGAAGCTGCCGTAGAGATCGGTCTCGACGACGGCGCGCCAGGCGTTGGGCGAGAGCGTGGCCGACGGCGCGTAGAAGTTGCCGGCGGCATTGTTGACCAGGATGTCGAGCCGTCCGTGCGCCTCGGTGACCTGCGCCACCATGCGGGCCACGGCCTCGGGCTCGCGGACGTTGGTCTCGACGGTCGTCACGCGCGCGCCGCGGCCCCGGAGCTCGGCGGCGGCGGGCTCGAGGTGCTCGGGCTTCCGGCTGGCGATGGCCACCGTGGCGCCGGCGGCCGCCAGGCAGGAGGCGATGCCGAGGCCGATGCCGGTGCCGCCGCCCGTGACGAGCGCGACTTGCCCGTCGAGCAGGTCCGGGCGGAAGACGGCGGTCGCGGGTCCGCTCACGCGCCCTCGGCGCGTGCGGCGAGCCGGGCCGCGAACGCCTCCAGCCGCCGGCGGAACTCCGGGCCCTGGAGCGCCTGAAGCTGCGCCGCGCCCTCGGCGCTCAGGACCTGCTCGAGCGCGCCGACCTCCTGTGCCCGGACGAGCCGCTTGATCGCGCGGACGCTCGACGTGCGCCGGCGGTGAGGCGCTGGACGAGTGCCGCGACCTCGTCGTCCATTGCGCCGGTCCGCACGACCTCGTCGACCAGCCCGATCGCCTGCGCGCGGGTGGCGTCGATCGTTTCGCCCGCGAGCAGCAGCCGGAGCGCCGGACCGATGCCGACGAGCCGGGGCAGGGTGAAGGTCGAGCCGCCGTCGGGCACCAGCCCCATGCGGGCGAAGGCGGAGGTGAAGGTGGCGTCGGCGCCGGCGAGCCGCAGATCGCAGGCGAGGGCGAGGTCGAGGCCGAAGCCGGCGGCCGTGCCCTCGACGACCGCGAGGACCGGGATCGGGCAGCGCACGATGGCGAGCACGGCCGACTGGAAGTCGCCCAGGCCGCGCTGGAGGTCCGCGATGCCCGGCGACTCGCCGAGACCGCGGAGCCAGTGCAGATCGAGCCCGGCGCAGAAGTGGCCGCCGGCGCCGCGCAGGACGACGACCTCGGCCTGGCCTGACTCCTCGACGCGGTCGAGCTGCTCGGCGAGCGCGCGGGCGAGCTCCGGCGTCAGGGCGTTCCGCCGGGCGGGGCGATTGAGCGTGAGCCGGTGGACGGCCCCGCCGGCTTCGGACAGCAACTCAGGCATCGGTCGGCTCTTCAGGTGGTGGTGCTACCAGCGGGGAGGTTCAGCCGTGTATTATATCCGGCATCCGCCCCTGCGGAAGCGACTCGTTCACATGGCTGAGGCGACTCGGCGCCGCCGCTCAGCTCGGCTCGCCCGGGACGGCCATGCCCATCGCGTGGTAGCCGTTGTCGACGTAGACGACGCTGCCGGTGATGGCCGAGGCGAGCGGGCTGCAGAGGAACGCCGCGGTGTGGCCCACGTCGGCGGCGTCGATCGGCCGGGGGAGCGGCGAGTTGGCGGCGGTGTACTTGATCATCGTGTCGATGAAGCCGATGGCCCTCGCGGCGCGCGAGGCCCAGGGGCCGGCCGAGATCGCGTTGATGCGCACGCCCCAGCGGCGGCCCGCCTCGAAGGCGAGCGTCCGCGTGTCCGCCTCGAGCGCCGCCTTGGCCGACGACATCCCGCCGCCGTAGCCCGGAATCACCCGCTCGCCCGCCATGTAGGTCAGCGAGAGGAACGCGCCGTCCGGCCGCATGAGCGGCGCGAGGTGGCGCACGAGGCTGACGTTGCTGTAGGCGCTCACGCCGACGGCCGCGAGGTAGCCCGGCGCGGCTCGTGTCCACCAGCGGCGATTTCACCTCGGGCGCGTTGGCGAGGCTGTGCACCACGATGTCGAGGGCGCCCGCGCCGAAGTCCTGCCGGAGCCGCTCGGTCATGCCGTGCACGCTGAAGTCGCCCTGCTCCTTGTACCGCTTGTTCTCGCGGACCTCGGCCGGCGCCTCGGCCAGCGTGTCGAAGGCGGCGTCGAGCGGATAGATCCGCTCGAACTCGAGCTTGCGCCCGTCGGTCAGCCGCATCGACTCGTCGATCTTCCCGCGCTCGAGCAGCTTGGTGAAGATGCCGAGCGCCGGCGGCCAGCTCCCCACGCAGATCGAGGCGCCGGCCTCGGCCAGCGCCTTGGCGATGGCGAAGCCGAAGCCGCCGTCGTCGGAGACGCCGGCCACGAGGGCGCGCTTTCCGGTGAGGTCGATCGCGAGCATGCGAGGGGTCCTCTAGCTGTGAGTTGCGTAGTGAGCATCGCGAGCGGATCGGCGCAGGAAGTATAGCGCCCGCTCACTCGGCCCGCAGCACCTCGAGCGGCGGCCGCCGGAGCACCTCGCGGCTGTTGGCCAGCCCCACCGCCACCGTGAGCAGCACGACCGCCGCGCCGAGGCCGGCGAACGGCCCCACCGGCAGCGTGAAGCTCCCCTCGAACACGAACCGCGCCAGCGCCCAGCCCGCGACCCCGGCGAGCACCAGGGCGACCGCCGCGGCGAGCAGGCCGAGCGACAGATACTCCGACAGCACGATCCGGAACAGCTGCGCGCGCGTGGCGCCGAGGGTGCGGAGGAGCGCGCCTTCCCGGATCCGCTGGAAGCGGCTGGTGGCGAGCGCGCCGACCAGCACGAGCGTGCCGGTGCCCAGGGTGAAGAGCGCCATGAACCGGATGGCGAGCACGACGCGGTCGATCAGCCGCTCCAGGGTCTCCTGCACCGTCGACAGGTCCAGGGTGGTGACGTTGGGCAGCCGCTCGGCGATCCGGCGCTGGAGGACCCCGCGCTCCGCCGCGCCCTCGACCCGGGTGAGCGTGACGAAGGTCTGCGGCGCCGCCTCCAGCGCGCCCGGCGCGAACACCACGAAGAAGTTGGGCTCGAAGCGGGCCCACTCGACCTCGCGCAGGCTGGCCACGCGGGTGGTGAGCGGCACGCCCTGCACGTCCCACACGATCTCGTCGCCGACGCCGACGCCGAGCTCGCGGGCCAGGTCGCGCTCCACCGAGATCTGCGTGGGACCCGCGGCCCGGCGTCCACCACCGGCCGTCGACCAGCCGCTCGGACGCCACCAGCGTGTCGCGATAGGTCGACCGGTACTCGCGCCGAAGGGCCCAGCTGTTCCGCGGGCCGGGCTCTCCGTCGGCGGGGTCGAGCGTGTCGGCCCGGGCGATCAGCACCGGCCGGCCCTTGATCGACCGGATCCGCATCGGCACGATCGGCACCGGCGCGGCCGCCCGGTAGCCTGCCGCGCGCGAGCTCGCGGTTCACGGCGGGGAGCTGGTCGGGCTGGATGTCGAACAGCACCAGGTTGGGCCGCGCGGGGCCGCCGGTGATGCGGAGCGTCCGCAGCAGGTTGTGCTGCACGAGGAAGAGCGTGCCGAGCAGGAAGGCGCCGAAGCCGATCGCGAGCACGACGGTGGCCGTCTGGTTGGCGGGGCGGTGCAGGTTCGCGATGCCCTGCCGCCAGACGTACGGCCAGCCGCCGGGAAGCCAGCGGCGGGCGGCGCGAATGAGCAGCCCACGACGCGCCCCAGAGCGCCAGCAGCGCGATCGCCACGCCGCCGGAGAAGACCGCGCCCTGGCGCCAGCTCCCGACCTGGAGCGTGGCGAGCACGACCGACGCTGATCGCGAGCGCCGCCGCGGCGGCCAGCCGCCACGGCTCGAGCCAGCGGCGGCCCTCGGGCTCGACGTCGCGGCGCAGCGCCGCGAGCGGGGGGACCCGCCGGACGGCGAGCAGCGGGAGCAGCGCGAAGATGAGCGCGACCCAGAGCCCCATCCCGAGCCCGAGCGCCACGGCCCGCGGCGACATCGCCAGCCGGACGTCGACCGGCAGCAACCCGGCCAGCAGGCCCGGCAGGAGCCGCTGCGCCAGCATCCCCGAGCGCCGCGCCGAGCGCGCTGCCGGCGAGGCCCATCGCCGCCGCCTCGGCGGCGTAGATCGCGAACACCCGGCCGGCGCTCGCGCCGAGGCAGCGGAGCACGGCGATCGTGTCGAGCCGCTGCCGGATGAAGACGACGACCCCGCTCGCCACGCCGATCCCGCCGAGCAGCAGCGCGATCAGGGCGACCAGGCCGAGGTAGCCGGTGAGCCGGCCGAGCGCGTCGTTCAGGTTCGCCTGGTCCTCGGCGACCGTGCGAACGCGCACCCGCTCGGGCCGGAGCGAGGGGCGGTAGCGCTCGGCGAGGGCCTGCGGCGAGACGCCGGAGGGCAGCCGCACGAACGCCTCGTACTCGGCGCGGGCGCCGAAGCCGAGCAGGCGCGTCTCGGCCAGGTAGCGGGCGGGGATGTAGATGCGCGGCCCGAAGGCGGTGCGGACGCCGACGTTGCCCGGCGCGCTCACGATCGAGCCGCTGATCACGAAGCGGCCCTCGCCGAGCGCGAGCGTGTCGCCCACCCGGGCGCTGAGCGCGGTGAGGAGCGACGGGTCGACCACCACGCGGTGTCCCTGCGGCAGCTCGCGCCACGCGGCGGCGGGCTCGGTGCGGATCTCGCCGTAGAACGGATAGCCGCCCTCGACCGCCGCCACCTGCACCAGCCGGGTGCCGCTCGTCCGCGGGACGTAGGCCATCCCGGAGAAGCTCGTCAGCCGGGCGACCGTGCCGCCCCGCGCGGCGAGCGTGTCGAGGACCGCCTCCGCGGCCTTGGGCAGCGGGCGGCGCGACGACAGCGCGAGGTCGGCGCCGAGCAGCGCCCGGGCCTGGCTCCGGACCGAATCGCGCAGGTTGTCGGTGAAGGAGTTGATGGCCACGAGCGCGGCCACGCCGATCGCGATCGAGGCCGTGAGCAGGAGCAGCCGCCGGGGCGCCGCGCGGATCTCCCGCGCCGCCATGCGGAGCACGAAGGCGACGGCCGTCAGGCGGGCCTCACGCCGCGCTGTCGGCGACGATGGCGCCGTCGGCCAGGCGGATGGTGCGCCGGGCGGCGCGGCGAGATCGAGGTCGTGGGTCACCAGCACCAGCGTGGTGCCGAGATCCCGGTTGAGCTCGGTCATGAGATCGATGATCGTGGCGCCGGTGGCGGCATCGAGGTTCCCGGTGGGCTCGTCGGCGAAGAGCACCTTGGGCCGCGTGCTGAAGGCGCGGGCGAGCGCCACCCGCTGCTGCTCGCCGCCGGAGAGCTGGGCCGGATAGTGGTGGCCCCGGTCCCCGAGGCCCACGCGCTCGAGCAGCTCGCCGGCGCGGGCGCCGGCCTCCTCGCCGCGCAGCTCCAGCGGGACCTGCACGTTCTCCCGGGCGGTGAGGGTGGGGATGAGCTGGAAGGACTGGAAGACGAAGCCGACCTTCTCGCCGCGCAGCCGCGCGCGCTGGTCCTCGTCGAGGGCGCCGAGCTCCTCGCCGTCGAGGTGCACGGTGCCGCCGGTGGGCCGGTCGAGGCCGGCGAGCAGGCCGAGCAGCGTCGTCTTGCCGCTGCCGGACGGTCCGACGATGGCGACGAACGCGCCCGGCTCCACGCTGAACGTGATATCCTTCAGCACGGTGAGCCGGCGTCCGCCGGAGAGATAGGTCTTCGTGAGCGAGGCGCAGCGCAGCATGGTCTTAAGGATACCCCGATGGGGATGGATCGGTTTGGTGGTCGCGGCGCTCGCGGGCTGCGACCGGGACGCCGCGCCCGCCGGCCTCACCGCCGCCGCCGGCCCCCGACGGCGGACGCGGACGGGTGGTGTTTCTCGGCACGAGCCTGACGGCGGGGCTCGGGCTCGACCCGTCGGAGGCCTATCCCGCGCTGCTGCAGCACAAGATCGATTCGGCCGGGCTCCGGTTCGTCACCGTCAACGCCGGCGTGAGCGGCGAGACGTCCGCCGGTGCCCGCCGGCGGATCGACTGGCTGCTCCGCGAGCCCGCGGCGGTGCTGGTGATCGAGACCGGCGCCAACGACGGACTCCGCGGGCTGGACGTCGACTCGCTCGCGGCCAACATCCAGGCGATCATCGACCGCGCGCGGCAGCAATCGCCGCCGCCGCGGATCATCCTGGTCGGGATGGAAGCGCCGCCGAACCTCGGGTTCGGCTACGCTCCGGCGATTCAGGGCGGTGTACCCCGAGCTCGCCAAGCGCAACCGGCTGCCGCTGGTGCCGTTCCTGCTGGAGGGCGTGGCGGGGGTGGATTCGCTCAACCAGGCGGACATGTTGCACCCGACGGCGGCGGGCCAGCGGCGGGTGGCGGAGACGGTGTGGCCGGTGCTGGAGAAGGTGCTGAAGGGGACGGGATAAGCCGGGTCAGTGACAGCGGGGAGTCGTCATCCTTCGCCCCGCTCAGGATGACGCTCGAAGCAGGTCCCCCAACGCGTCGACCGCCGTGTCGATCTCCCCCGCCGTGTTGTAGTAGTGCGGCGAGATCCGGATCGCCGAGCGGGCCCCTTTCTCGTCCATGTCGATCACCGCGTCCTCCCGCTCCGGCGCGCTGGTGTTGATCCCGCGCGCCCGGAGCGCCAGCTTGATCTCGGCGCCCGGGCGCCGCCCCGGCTCGACGGTGACGATGGCGCAGAGCTCCCGCCCGCGATCGAGCACCCGCACCCCCGGCACCTCGGCCAGCCGCGCGCGGGCATAGGCGGCCAGGGCGCGCGCCCGGTCCCGGGCGGTCTCGACGCCCACGTCGAGCGCGTAGCGGGCCGCCGCTCCGAGGCCGAGCACCAGCGCGCTGGCGATCTCCCACGACTCGAACCGCCGGGCATCGGGCGTCAGCTCGAAGCGGTCGGGATCGGTCCAGGTGGCGCCGTGCATGTCGACCAGCAGCGGATACGCCCCGGCCGCGAGCGCCCGGTCGGAGACGTAGAGAAAGCCGATGCCGCGGGGACCCCGGAGGAACTTGCGCGCCGTGCCGGCCAGGTAGTCGCAGCCGATGGCCTGGGCGTCGATCGGGATCTGCCCCACCGCCTGGCAGGCGTCGACCAGATAGGGAATCTCCTCGGCGCGGCAGATCTCGCCGATGGCCGGCACCGCCTGGACCAGGCCGGAGTTGGTCGGGACCCAGGTCATCGCCACCAGCGTCGGCCGGTGGCGGCGGACCAGCTCGCGCACCGCGTCCGGATCCACGCCGCCCTCGGCGCAGGTCCGGCGCGCGGACGATCTCCACCCCGAGCCGGCGCGCCAGCGAGAGGTACATGATCTGGTTGGAGGCGTAGTCGGCCCGGCTGGTCAGGATCACGTCGCCCGAGGCGAAATCGAAGACGTCGAGCGCCTGGGCGAAGGCCGTGGTGGAGTTCTGGCTCAGGGCGATGTTCCGGCGATGGGCGCCGAGCAGCCGGGCCACCGCGTCACCCGCCTCCCGCAGCGCCTCGACGCGGGCGTCCACCGCTTCGTAGCCGCCCAGCTCGTCCTCGAGATCCAGGTGCGCGTCCACCGCCTGGCGCACGGGGCGAGGGACCATCGCGGCGCCGGCATTGTTCAGGTGGGCGCGCCGCTCGCAGCCCGGGGTGTCCGCCCGCCAGCGGGCGAGCGCGGGACGTCCGCAGGCGGCCTCACGCGGTCCGCCCGGTTTGGGAGCCCGGGCGACCCACGCTTCGAGCTCGGCGACGCCGCGTCGCCACTGCTGCTCGAACACTGCCGCGGCGCTGTCGCATCCATGCTCCTCGAGCGCCTGCAGGATCTTCTGGTGTGGCAGGGTGGAGAGGCTGAGGCGGCCGGCGTCGCGCATGTAGGCCGCGAGATAGCGGCGGGGCACGTGGCGGAGCGAGGCGATCAGGTCGAGCAGCCGGCGATTGGGGCAGGCCTCGAGCAGGATCCGGTGCCACTCGTCCTCGAGGTCGAGGCAGCGGGAGACGTCCCCGCGGGTCTGCTCGAGCCGCCGGTCCACCTGGCGGAGGCGGTCGAGCCGGTCCGGCGGAGGCCGGAGGCGAGAGGCGGAGGGCCAGCGACTCCAGCGCGCCCAGGATGTCGCCCACCTCCCGGAGCTCGGCGGCGTCGATGGGGCGCACGCGGAAGCCCCGGCCCATGGCGGTCTCCAGCACGCCGTCCCGGGCGAGGTGGAGGAGGGCCTCGCGGATCGGGGTTCGGCTCACGCCCAGCTGGGAGGCGAGGTCGCTGTCGCGGACGCGGGAGCCGGGCGGGAGGTCGCCGCGATGGATGCGGTCGAGGATCTGGCGACAGACCTCGTCGCGAAGCGGGGCACGCGAGATCATGGATGGCCGTATTCAGGGTTAGGTGAAAGTTGAATATCACATTCAGTATTCTGTATACAATACACCAATTCGGGCTTGAGCAACCCTCAACCGACGAGGATACGATGCGCTTGCGTGCCCTGGTCCTGGTCTCCCTGCTCATTCCCCCGCTCGCCGCCCACGCCCAATCCGAGGCGGCGCTCAAGGAGTACTTCGAGGGCCGCACCGTCAAGCTCAAGCTCGCGATGCCGGGCACCGAGGACGGCGTCGACGTCTACCCCGGCACAGCCAAGCCGCTCGACTTCCCCCGCCACGCCGCCCGGCTCAAGGACTATGGCACCGCCCTCCGCTCGGGCGACCAGGCGCTCGTCACCAAGCTGAAGGTGAAGTCGAAGCTGATCGAGTTCCAGCTCGACGGCGGCGGCTACGGCACCTCCGGCGACGAGACCTCCTCGAGCGTGAACGTGGCCAGCGCGCCCAGGACCAAGCGCGAGCAGAACCTCGAGGCCGAGCTCAAGCGGGAGCAGGATCCCGTCCGCCGCCGGGCCATGAAGGAAGAGCTCGACGACCTCAAGGCCCGGCGCGCGCGCGAGGACGCCAGGAACCGCGCCGCGGTCGCCGAGGCCCAGGAGACGAAGAAGGCCAACATCCGGCAGCGGCGGCTGGAGGGCGGCTCGCGGTTCAACATCCGCTACAAGGACGGCGTCCCTGCGACGGCCATCACCCCGGAGGCGATCAAGCAGGCGCTCGCGGCCTACGTCGACTTCGACGAGCCCGCAGCCCGCACCCACCGAAGTCACCATCGGCGCTGCCGGTGGCGGGATCGGTCCCGGTCGGAAAGCCGGGGCCCGGCGGACTTCCCGCCAAGGGCATGCTCCAGGCCGACGTCGACGAGCTGCTGGGCACGCCGAAGAAGACCTCCGACCGCATGGAAGGCCGCCTCAAGGTCACGACCCGCGTCTACCCGACCACCGCCGGGCCAGGTGACGGCGGAGTTCGTCGAAGGCGTGTTGATCCGCTTCTCGATGACATCGAACTGACGGTGCTCGGCTGCCGCCCAGTCGAGGGCGCTATCGAGCCCGGCGGAACGCTCATCGAGTCGGAGCGGCGGTGCCTGGCGGTGGCCCGGAGCCGGCGGCGGACTAGCGCCGCGACCGTCACGCTGCCGAACCCGGCGCCCGGGCGGTCGGCGTAGCGCAGGTCGATCAGATGCACCCGCGCGCCGCCGGGTGCCGGCTCCACCTGCACCGTGGGGAAGCGAGCCCACCCGAGAAAACGGCGACCCAGCGGCGTGGCGCGGGCGGCGGCCAGTACCGGATCGTCGGGCCGCGGGTCGCGGGAAGCTGCGGAGGTCCTGGACGTGCGGGCGGGCGAACCAGCGGAAGGTGCCCACCTGGTAGCGGTCGCCCTGCGCCGCGACGACCTGCCGCACGAACGGCGTGAGCGGCCGCGGTCCCACCATCAGCCGCTCGACTGGCGCGCCGCCGAGCGCCTCGAGCTCCCGCCGCGCGATGCGCCGCGCGGCAACGCCGGAGCACACCATCGCCGCGACGTACGCCGTACCGACCGCCAGCGCGATTCGCGCGGGGCGGCCGCCTGCCGTCTTGAGCCCGCGCGCGCTCCGCCGGCCGTTGCTGGCCACCACGCCGACCCCCAGCACCAGCCACAGCCACGGATCGACGATGAAGAGCGCGTCGCCATAGTACCAATCGCCGCGCACCGGCATGAGCCAGCGGACGCCGTAGGTGTTGAGGGTGTCGAGCAGCGGATGGGTGAGGATGGCGATGACCGCGAGGAGCAGCACTTCACGCGGCAGGACGCCGGACGGGAGCACCGCGCGGCCCATGCGGCGAACGATCCGGTCGAAGCAGATGACCGCGCCGGTCAGCAGAAACGGCAACACCACCAGCGCGGGGATTCCGTGGGTCCAGCCGCGCCGGAACGCGAGATCGGCGGCGGGCCCGTCGAGGTAGGCGAGGACGTCGATGTCGGGCAGGTTGGCGCCGATGAGGAGCGTCGCGGTTCCCAGGGCGGTGCGCTGCCCGAGGCCGCTCCGCGCCAGCGCGGCGCCGACCAGCGTATGGCAGACCGGGTCTATGCCAGCCTCGCGTCCAATTCCATCGGGACGTTGCCCTTGAGCGCCTGCGACACGGGGCAACCGTCCTTTGCCTTCTCGGCCGCCGCCTTGAACCCCGCGTCGTCGAGGCCCGGCACTTCGCCGCGCACCTCGAGCCGCATCCGGGTGATGCGGAACCCGTCGCCCACCTTCTCGATGGTGCAGGCGGCCGTGGTGCTGATGCGCTGTGGGCGGAGTCTTGGCCGCCTCGAGGCCGGCGGACAACGCCATGCTGAGACAGGCCGCGTGCGCGGCCGCGATCAGCTCTTCGGGGTTGGTGCCCTTCTCGCCCTCGAAGCGGGTGCGGAACGAGTAGTCGCCGCCGAAGGCGCCGGAGGCCGCGGTGAAGTGGCCGCGCCCGGTGCGCAGCCCGCCTTCCCAGACGGCGCTGGAGCTACTGGTGGGCAAGGGAAACCTCCTGTGAAGGTCGCGCCGGTCAGTCGCCCGAGCCGGTAGCTGAAGCCGAGCGCGAGGCGGAACGGGCTGGTGTCGTTGACGAACGTCCAGCGAAATTCGGCGAACGGCTTGAGCTGCTCGCTCGGGGCCGCGGTGCTGAGCCCGAAGAACAGGTTATACCCGGTCTTGGTCTCGCCGCCACCCGGATGCGCGAAGGCGATCCCGCCGCCCGCAAACAGGCCGCCGCCTTGCCCGATGTGGATCGCCGCGTCGCCGTTGGCCTGCCAGCCGGTGTCGCCGTCCTTCGGGAAGAACAGATCGCCGCTGGGCCGGAGCTCCAGGTTGCTCCCGACCGGCACGCTGACCTGTCCGCCCACGCTCCACGCGTGGTTCTCGAAGTCGCGCCCGACTCGCGGCCCGATCGAGATCGGTCCGTGAAAGAGGCCGGCGAGGCCGCCGCCGCGCCGCTGCGCGGCGGCGGGAGACGGCGCGAGCAGGAGGACCAGCAGAACGACCGCCGCGGTGCCGCGCCAGACTGGCATCAGCTCCCCGTGTCGAGGTGGGTGGAGCGGGTGGGCTGATGAAGAGTACCCGCGGACGCGTCGGCTTGGCTACCGGCCGGCCGCGGTCAGGAGGTCGGCCGCGGATTGCCGTCGGCGTCCACCAGGTGGATCTCGCCCAGGTCGAGCGACCGGAGCCCGGACTCGATCCGGGCGCGGTCGCCCACGATGACCCAGACGAGGTGGTCCGGCAGGACCGTGCGGGTCGCGGCGCTCGTGACGCTCGCGGGCGTCTGGGCCCGCACCTTGTCCGCGTACGTATCGAAGTACCGGTCGTCGAGCCCGAACGCCACGATCTCGCCGATCGTGCCGGCGACGGCGCCGATGGTCTCCCAGGTGCCGGGCAGCGTGAGCGTGAGCGACGCCTTGGCCCGCTCCAGCTCGGCCGGCAGGACCGGCCGGCCGCTCACCATCTCGCGCAGCTCCTTCTGCAGCTCGACGATCGACTCCTTGGTCTTGTCGGTCTGCACGGGCGCGTACGCGATGAACGGCCGCGGGCCGCGCGCGTCCCGGATGAAGCTGCCCGCGCCGTAGGACCAGTGCTTGTCCTCGCGCAGGTTCATGTTGAGGCGCGAGCCGAAGTCGCTGCCGAGCACCGCGTTCATCGTCTCGATCGCGGGCTCGTCCGGGATTGGACTTGGGCGGCGCCGGATTGCCGGCGATGACCACCGTCTGCTCCGACCCCGGCTTGTCGAGCAGGTAGACCTGCGGCCGGGCCGACGGCGTCACGGCGGCGATGTTCTTCCGCGGCACGTCGCCCGGCCGCCAGGCGGCGAACAGCCGCTCGAGCCTGGGCTTGAGCTCGGCCATCGTGGTGGCGCCCACGACCACGAGCGTGGCGTGGTTGGGCTTGAACCACGTCCGGTGGAACTCGACCAGGCTCTCCCGGGTGATCTTCGCGGTCGACGCCTCGGTGCCCGAGCCGGTCCAGGGGTTGGCGTAGGCGTGACCGTCACCGTAGATGACGCGGGGCAGGACCCGGAGCGCCATGCCGATCGGGTCGGCCTTCTCGCGCTGGATCTGGACCAGGCGCTGCTTCCGGAGCCGCTCGAAGTCGGCCTTGGGGAAGGCGGGATGGAGGATGACGTCGGCGTAGAGCGCCAGCGCGGGGTCGAGCTGCTCGCGCAGCGTCTCGAGCGACACGCTCGACACGTCGAGCCGGGACGCGGCGCCCAGCGTGGCGCCGAGGTCGGCGAGGCGGTCGCTGATCTGGAGGGCCGTGCGCGTGGCGGTGCCCTCGTCGAGCATGCTCATCGCGAGGCTGGCCGTGCCCGGCTGGGCGAACTGATCCGCCGCGAAGCCCGCGTCGAGCAGCAGGTCGAACCGCACCAGCGGAATCGACCGGCGCTCGGCCAGGACGATCTTGAGGCCGTTGGAGAGCGTGTCGCGCTCGAGCGCGGGGAATTTCGCGTCCGGGGGCGTGCCGGCCTGCGGCAGCGCGGACCGGTCGGCCCCGGTGGGCGCCACCGCGTACTCGGGGAAGGGCCGCACCTCGAGCGTGTACACGCCGTCCGAGAGCCAGCGCACCGCCGCGCCCCGGACCTGCGCCGCGGTGGCGGCGGCGATCCGCGCGAGCTGCGTCCTGTAGAGAGTCCGGCCGCCCCGCGAACACCTCGCCCTTCGCCAGCACGTCGGACTTCCCGCCGAACCCGCCGATCCGCTCCACCCCGCGAATGAACCCGGCGCGCGTCTGCGTCTTGGCGCGCTGCAGCTCCACCGCGGTGGGGCCGGCGGCGAGCAGGCGGGCCAGCTCCTCGTCGATCGCCCGCTCGACCCGGGCCGGATCGACGCCCGGGCGGACGCCGGCCTCGATGGTGAAGAGCCCGCCGATCTCGCGCAGGTCGACCGAGGCGTCCACGTCGGTCGCGATCTGCTCGTCGTAGACCAGCCGCTTGAACAGCCGGGAGGACTTGCCGGTGCTGAGCGCGGACGCGGCGAGGCCCAGGTAGTCGCCGTCGGCCGATCCCCACTCGGGCACGTTCCACACCTTGTAGAGCCGGGCCTGCGGGACGCGATCCTGCATGACGCCGCGCTGGCTGCCGCTGCGCTTGGCGATCCAGGTCTCCTGCCGCGTCACCGGCGGGCCCGATGGGATGTCGCCGAAATAGCGCTCGACCTTGGCCTTCGCGGTCGCGACGTCGATGTCGCCCGCCACGACCAGGACGGCGTTCGCCGGGCCATAGTACGACTGGAACCAGGCCTTCACGTCGTCCAGCTTCGCGGCGTCGAGGTCCTCCATCGACCCGATGACGGTCCACGAGTAGGGATGGTTGGCGGGATACAGTCTCGGCGTGAGGAAGTCCCACACCTTGCCGTAGGGCTCGTTCTCGCCCTGGCGCTTCTCGTTCTGTACCACGCCGCGCTGCTCGTCGAGCTTCGCCTGGGTGAGGGCGCCGAGGAGGTGGCCCATCCGGTCGGACTCGAGCCAGAGCGCGAGGTCGAGCGCGGAGGTGGGCACGTTGGCGAAGTAGTTGGTGCGGTCCTCGTTCGTCGTGCCGTTCAGATCCGTGGCGCCGGCGCGCTCGAGCGGGTCCTGGAACTCCTTGTCGTAGTGCTCGCTCCCGTTGAACATGAGATGCTCGAACAGGTGGGCGAACCCGGTGCGCCCGGGGCGCTCGTTCTTCGAGCCGACGTGGTACCACACGTTGACCGCCACGATCGGGGCCTTGTGGTCCTCGTGGACCAGGACGGTCAGGCCGTTCGGCAGCACGAACCGCTCGTAGGGGATCTCGACGGCGGACTGGGCAGCGAGCGGCGGGGCGAGGAGCGCGAGGAGGGCGATAGCGGTCGGGAGGCGGCGCACGTGGGTCTCGGAGGTAGATGGGATTAGGTCATCCTGCGCTGCGCTCAGGATGACGAGCGAGGGCCGGCCGAAAGTGTCATCCCGCGAAATGTCACCCCGCCGCCGCCCCGCCCCGCTTGGCGCCGGCCGGTTCAGCCGGAGCCAGTATCGCCCGAGCTCCCGCAGCGTCTCGGCGAGCGCGCGAAACTCGATCGGCTTCACGATGCAGCTGTTGGCCCCGGCCTGGTAGCACTGGGCCAGCTCGCGGGACTCGGTGGCGGAGGAGAGCATGACGATCGGCACCGTCGCGGTGCGGGGGCTGGCGCGCAGCGTCCGGAGCACCTCGATGCCGTCGAGGCGCGGGAGTCGGAGCTCGAGCAGGACCAGCGGCGGGAGGGGCGCCCCCAGGCGGTGCCGGAAGGCGTTCCGGCCGAGCAGGTAGTCGAGCGCCTCCTCGCCGTCGCGCGCCACGCCGATCCGCTCGGCAGGGGTCAAGCTCGCCGAGCGACCGGAGCAGCAGCTCCGCCTCGAGCGGGTCGGCCTCCACCAGCAGGACGTCGAGGTCGTCCGCCAGCATCAGGCCGGCCGGCGCCCCGAGCGTGAGGTAGAACGTGGCGCCGCCGTCCGGGCCCGAGTCCGCCCAGACCCGCCCGCCGTGTTTCTGCGCCACGCGCTGCACCAGCGCGAGGCCCGCGCCGTTGCCCTCGAATTCGTCCGGCCGGTGCAGCCGCTGGAAGACGCCGAACAGCTTGCCGGCGAACGCCATCTTGAAGCCGACGCCGTTGTCCTGCACCGCGAGCCCCGCCTGTCCCTCGTGCTCGATGGGCCGGATCGTGATGACCGCGTGGTCGCGCGGGCGGGTGAACTTGAGCGCGTTCGAGAGCAGGCTCTGGAGGGCGGGCCGCACGAGCGACGCGTCGCAGTCCACCGTCGGGAGCGGCTCCACCCGCCACTCGACCTCGCGCCCCTCCGCCTGGGGCTGGAGCTGGCTCACCACGTCCTCGACCAGGGTCGTGAGCTCCACCGGCCGGCGGAGGACATCCTGCCGCGTGACGCGCGCGAGGTGCACCAGGTCGTCGACCAGCCCGGCCATCCGGTTGGCCCCGTCCCGGATGCGGCGGGCGTAGTGCTGCACGGCCGGATCGAGCGCGGGGCCGGCGTCGTCGAGCAGGAGCTGGCTGAAGCCGCAGATGTGGCGGAGGGGATCGCGCAGGTCGTGGGAGACGGCGTAGACCATCGTCTCGAGCTCGGCGGTGGCGGCCCGAAGCGCCGCGCTCCGCTCGGCGACCCGCCGCTCGAGCTCGCCCGTCTGCCGCCCGAGCTCCTCGCGGAGCCGCGCCTGCTGGATGGCGATCGCGAGCGGCGCCGCGATCTCCACGGCGATGTCGCGATGCTCGGCGGTAAAGCCGCGTGGGGTGGTCGACGCGAGATTGATCTCGCCGATGGCTTCGGAGTCCACCAGCAGCGGGACGCTGAGCACGCTCCGCATCCCCTCGTCGCGCAGCTCGCGGAGGATCGCCGCCGGCGACTCGACCGCGGCGAGATCGTCGATGGCCCGCACCGCGCCGCGCCGCAGCACCTCGCCGGCCGAGAGCTGGTCCATCGGCAGCGTGCCAGCCGGGATCGCTCCGCCCGCCGCGTACCCCGCGATCAGGTGGGCCTGGCCGCGGGGGAAGTCGAACAGGACGACCGTGCAGCGGTGGCACGGCACCATCCGGCGCATGCGCCCGAGCGCCGCCCGTCCGATCTCGGCGGGCGAGCGCGCCGCGAGAATCGCCTGGTCGAGGTCGTGCAGCACCGCCAGCCGCTCGGCCGAGCGCCGGAGCCGCTCCTCGGTCCGCTTGCGCTCGGTGATGTCGGTGACCATGCCGACCATGCCCACCGGGGCCCCGTCCCGGCCGGTGACGGGGCTCGCCGAGACCAGCCCCCAGACCTCGGTGCCGTCCTGGCGTCGGAAGCGGAGGTCGTGGCTCTCGCCGCTCGCGCCGGGGGCGCCGAGCGCGCGCTGCGCCCCCGCCCGTGCCGTGGCGTCGAGGAAGTCGTAGACCGGCCGACCCAGCAGGGCGCCGTTCTGGTAGCCGAGCAGGTCGGTCATCCGCTGATTGACGTAGGTGATGATCCCGCGGTCGTCGGAGACCCAGATCCCCTCCTGGGCCACGTCGACGAGCTGCTTGAAGCGCTGCTCGCTCTCCTGCAGCGCCTGGGTGCGGTCCTCGAGCCGGCCCTGCCGCGCCTCGAAGGCCGAGGCGTGCTCGAGCGAGGCGCCGACGAGGCCGCCGAGCAGCCGGAGTGCCTTGGCGTCGCGGTCGCTGAAGGCAGCGGGGTCGCGCGAGAGCACCTTGAGCACGCCGAGAACGCGCTGATCGTCCCGGAGCGGCACGGCGAGCAGCGAGCGGATGCCCTGCTCGCGGTAGGCGTCGTGCCCGATGCGGGGGTCGGCGGGCACGTCGTCCGATCGCTGCAGGTTGCCGGTCCGGACGGCCACGCCCGACAGGCTGTCGCTCAGCCGGAGCCGCGGGCTCTCGGTGCCGATCGCCACCTGGGGGACCAGCTCGTCGCCCTGGATCAGCTCGACCACCACGCCGGTGGCGCCGGTGAGCGCCCGGCACCGCTCGGCGATGACCCGCATGACCGTGGCCGAATCGAGCCCGGCGGCGGCCACCGCCTGCTGCACCTCGATCACCGCCTGGAACAGCTCGGTGTCGAGCCGCATCTCGGTCTCGGCGAGCTTGCGCTCCGTGATATCGAACCCGGTGCCGAGGTACCCCACCTGCCGCCCGGCCTCGTCGCGGATCGGCTCCCAGGCGCTGGCGCACCACCGCTCCTGCCCGGCGCGGGTGATCAGCCGGTACTCCTGGTCCCGGAGGGCGCCGCCCTCGGCGAGGCGCGGCCACTCGGCGAGCAGCGCCGGACGGTCGTCGGGATGGACGTACTGCAGGAACTCCTGGTCGCGGAGGTCCTCGGCCCCGTACCCGGTGAGGCGCTCGAAGGCGGGATTCACGAAGCGTGAGCTGCAGGTCCATGTCGTAGGCGATCACCCCTTCGCGCATGGTGGCGGTGATCGTCCGGAGCTGTCCGAGGGTGGTGGCCGCGGCCATCTCGGCGCGCCGGCGCCGGCGCCACTGGTGTATCGCCACGGCCAGCATGATCAGGGCGAGCACCCCGACGGCCACGGCGAGGCCGGCCGGCGAAAGGCGGGTGAGGAGGTCGGACAGGGCAGGGACCACGAGCGCAATCCTTCGGACGGCAGCGGTTGGCGGCCCGCCAGGGGGCCTGTCAATCAGCCCGAAGATACCGCCGTCAGGGGGTTCGGTCGAGGAGTTCTCTGATCTTGGCCGTGAGCACGCCCGGCGTGAACGGTTTCGAGAGCAGCTCGATCCCCTGGGTCAGCTGGCCCTGTCGCGCGATGGCCTCCTCCGAGTAGCCGCTGACGTAGAGGATGCGCATGTCCGGCCGGACCGGGCGGGCCAGCTCCACCAGCTCGTGACCGCTCATTCGCGGCATCACCACGTCGGTGAGCATGAGGTCGATGTGGCCGGCATGCTCGCGCACCACGGCCAGCGCCTCGACGCCGTCCGCGGCCTCCAGGACCCGGTAGCCGTTCCGGCGCAGGATTTCGTGCGTCAGCTGGCGGACCAGCGCCTCGTCCTCGACCAGCAGCACCGTCTCGGCGCCGCCCCGGACCGGGGCACGCGGCGGGCGTGCCGCCACGGTGTCGACGTCGGCCTGATGTGCGGGCAGGTAGATCGTGAACGTGCTTCCGGCGCCGGGCTCGCTGGTCACGAACACCTGGCCGCCGCTCTGGGCCACGATGCCGTAGACCGTCGAGAGGCCCAGGCCGGTCCCGTGTCCCGCCGGCTTGGTGGTGAAGAACGGCTCGAAGATCCGCTCCTGGACCTCGCGGCTCATGCCCGTGCCCGTGTCGCGGACCGCGAGCGTCACGTAGCCGCCGGGCTGGATCTGGGGCCAGCGCGTCGCGTGCCGCCCGCCCACCTCGGCGTTGGCCGTGGTGATGGTGAGGATGCCGCCGGTCGGCATCGCATCGCGCGCGTTCACTGCGAGGTTCATCAGGACCTGCTCGAGCTGGCCGGCATCCGCCCGGGTGTGGCCCAGGCTGGGGGAGAGCACGGTTCGGAGCTCGATGTCCTCGCCGATGACCCGGCGGAGCATGCGGTCGACGCTGGCCACGACGGTATTGAGATCGATGACCCGGAGCTGAAGCAGCTGGCGCCGGCTGAAGGCCAGGAGCTGGTGCGTGAGCTCCGCCGCTCGGTTGCCCGCCTGCCGGATCTGCTCGACGTCCTCCCGGCTGGCGTGGTCGGGCGGCAGGTCGTCGAGCACCATCTCGCTGTAGCTGAGGATCGCGCTCAGCAGATTGTTGAAGTCGTGAGCGACGCCGCCGGCCAGCCGGCCCACCGCTTCCATCTTCTGGGCCTGGCGGAGCTGCTCCTGCGACTGCCGGAGCGCGTCCTCGGCGCGGATCCGCCCGCTCACGTCCACGTACACGGCCACGAGCCCCACCGGGCACCCGGCCGCGTCGTGCAGCGGCGAGGTCGAGATGCTCACCTCGAAGCGGGTGCCGTCCTTCCGCAGTCGAACCGTCTCGCGGGCGGTGAAGCTCGCGCCGCCCAGCACCTCGGCCCGGAAGGCGTCGTATTCCGCCTGGCGATCGTCGGGAATGCAGGGCAGGCGCCGGCCCATCACCTCCGCCGCCGTCCACCCGAAGACGGTCTCCGCGGCCCGGTTCCAGCTCAACACCTCGCCCGCGGGCGCGAGCGCCACGATCGGAAGCGGGGAAGCTTCGACGAGCGCCTCGAGCTGTTCGCGTGTCGCGCGCACCAGCTCCTCGGCGGCCCGGCGCTCGGTCACGTCGCGCTGGGTGCCCCAGATCGCGGTCAGGAGGCCGTCTTCGACCACGCCCAGCAGGTTGTTGACGAACCAGCGCTCCGCGCCGTGACGATCGAACTCGCGCGACTCGAGCTCCACGGTCCGGTACCCGCTGCGGACGAAGGCGCGGAAGAACTCGAGGCTCCGGGGGTCGGTCAGATCGAACGTCGCGGAGAGCTGCGCTCCGAGCAGCTCCTTCGCGTCGGCGCAGCCGTACATCCGCACCATCGACTCGTTGACCTCGACCAGCCGAGCGTGCCGCGTACAGCGCGCGACCTGGTCCGCTTCGTCGGCCCCGACCGGGATCGGCGGCTCGACCGCCGCGCGCCAGACGCCCTCGGCCGTCCGTCCGATGAAGAACCGGTACTGCTCGCGGCTGTCCCGGAGCTCTTCGGCCGTGCGGGTGATCTCGGTGATATCCTGCGCCACCACCAGCCGCGCCTCCCGGCCCGCGAAGGAGATCGGATGGCTCGAGATCCGGACCAGGCAGATGGTGCCGTCCTTCCGCCGGTGCCGCCAGGGCGCCGTCCCCACGTGCAGGTCGCCCGCGAGAGTGGACGCCCGGCGTGCGGCCCGCGCCCGATCCTCCTCCGGCCGGATGTCGAGGATGCTCATCCGCCGGAATTCCTCGCGGGAATACCCGTAGTGCTCCACCGCGGCGGCGTTGACCTCGAGAAAGGCCAGCGTCTCGCTGTCGTAGACCCACATCGGCATGGGGTTGTGCTCGAACAGCGCCCGATAGGCGTCGGGCGGCTGCTGGGGGACCGAGTCGGGTAAGGGCGAAGGCCGGCTCACGCCGGCCGCCCCGCGCCGTCGGGATCGTCCAGGGCGCGGCGGACCGTGCGCAGCAGCCGGTCGAGGGAGAAGGGCTTCTCCAGGAACGCGGTCCCCGGCTCGACCAGCCGGAGGCGGGCGATGGATCCGTCGCTCGTGCCCGAGATGTAGAGCACCTTGATCGCCGGTCGATGGATGCTGAGCCGGGCGGCCAGCTCGCGGCCGCCCGACTGCGGCAGCATCATGTCGGCCACCAGCAGGTGAATGTGTCCCGCGTGGCGGTCGGCCAGCGCGATCGCCGTCTCCGCATCGGCGGCGGCCAGGACGGTGTAGCCGACGCGCTCGAGCACCCGGCGGGCCAGCTCACGCACCTGCTCCTCGTCCTCGACCAGGAGGATCGTCTCCTCCCCGCCGAAGGCTTCCCACCCGCCCACGCCGGCACCCACAGGGTCGCTCCCCTCGTGCCGAGGGAAGTAGATCGTGAACGTAGTGCCGCGACCGGGCTCGCTCGCGACATCGATGTGCCCCCCGCTCTGCTTGATGATGCCGTAGACGCTCGCGAGGCCGAGCCCCGCGCCCTCGCTCGCCACCTTGGTGCTGAAGAATGGCTCGAAGATGCGCTCGAGCGTGGCGGCGTCCATGCCGCGACCGGTGTCCCGGACCTGCAGGGCCACGTACATGCCGGGGCGCTGCCCCGCACAGCCTGGTCAGCTGCGGACCGTCGAGCGGTTCCTGCCGGGTGCTCAGCTCGAGTGTGCCGCCATCGGGCATCGAGTCGCGCGCGTTGGTGGCTGAGCTGGGTGAGGACGTGCTCGAGCTGGTTGGGGTCGGCCACGATGGCGTCCAGGTGGCTGGCCGGAGCCCAGACGACCTGGATGCGCGCGCCCACCAGCCGCCTGAGGGTCGACAGGCAGCCGGCCACCAGCTGGTTCAGGTCCAGCACTCGCGGCGCGAGCACCTGGCGGCGGCTGAACGCCAGCAGCTGGCGGGTCAGGCTCGCGGCGCGATCGGCGGAGCGCTGGATCTGCGCGAGGTCTTCCCGGGCCAGGGCCGAAAGCCCCGGCTCTTCCTGCAGCAGCGCGACATGCCCGATGATGCCCGTGAGCAGGTTGTTGAAGTCGTGCGCGATGCCGCCGGCCAGCTGACCGATGGCTTGCGCGCGCTCGGCCCGGCGCCAGGCGCTGCTCGAGCTGCCGCCGGTCGGTCACGTCGGTCGCGACCCCCACGACTCCGAGAAACGCGCCGTCCCTGCCGAACCGCGGCGCCCCGACGTGGAGCAGCCAGCGGTACTGCCCGTCGTGCCGCCGCATCCGGAACTCGGTCTGGAACGGGGTCCGCTGCGCGATGGCGGCCTGGATCTGCGACAGCGCGGCCAGGCGGTCCTCCGGGTGCATCCGGTCGGCCCAGCCGTCGCCGAGCTCCGCGGCCGCCTGGCGGCCGGTGAACTCGAGCCATCGGGCGTTGACGTGGTCGCAGGAGCCCTCGGCGGTGAGCGTCCACACCATGGCGGGCAGGCTCGCGTAGTCGAGCCGCAACTGCTCGCTCGCGGGCAGTGATGCCACGTGATCGTTCTCAGGGCCCAAAGGCTGGACTCCGACAGGTACCGACTGGAGGGGGGTAGGGGTGTCATAATGTCGCCCTTCAACCGAGTCCCGGCAAGGCCGCATCGGGTGGCGGGGCTTCCACGGCACGTCTACTCTTTGGGATGCCGTTTCTCGACACCAGGCGCCAGCGGGCCGCCCTGCTGATTTTCGTGCTGGGCCTCGGGTTGGCCTATGCGCTGTGGCCGTTCAGCAGCGGTCTCATGGGGGCCCTGGTGCTGTACGTGGTGTTCGGGCCCGCCTACCGCGGCCTGGTCAGGCGGGGCATCCGACCCGGCTGGGCGGCAGGTGTCGTAGTTCTTGTCGCCCTGGTGCTGGTGGTCGGGCCCGGCATCTCGTTCATCGGCCTGGTCGCCAACGAGGCGCAGGGTATGGCCTCGGGGGTGCTCCAGAGTCCCCTCCTGGCCCGGCTGCGCGAGCTTCGCCTCGGCCCATACGACATCGGCGCCCAGATCGAGGCGCTCGGCTCCCAGGTCGTTTCGTGGGCCGGCAGCAGCGCGCTGCGCCTGGTCGGCACGGCCACGCGGCTCGGCATCCAGCTCACCATCTCGTTTTTCGGGCTCTTCTACCTGCTGGTAGCGCCCGCAGGGGCGTGGCAGGGCATCCGGCCCTTCATCCCGTTCTCGACCGAGAACGCCGAGATCCTGCGAAAGCGCTTCCGGGACGTCACGTTCTCCACGCTGATCGGGACCGGCCTCACCGCCGCGGTCCAGGGCCTGCTCGTCGGGCTCGCCTTCTGGGCCACCGGCCTTTCGAACGCCGTGTTCTGGGGCGTCGTCACGGTCATCGTGGCGATCCTGCCGGTGGTGGGGAGCGGGCTGATCTGGGGGCCCGGCGCCGCCGCGCTCGCGGCCGACGGGCGCTACGGCGCGGCGATCGGGCTTGCCGTCTGGGGCATCCTGGTGGTGGGCAACGTCGACAACCTCATCCGTCCGTACGTCTTCCGGCGGTGGGCGCGGATCCACCCGTTCATCACGGTGATCGGCGCCTTCGCGGGAATCAGCTGGTTCGGGCTGGTCGGCCTGCTCATCGGCCCGCTGGCCATCTCGTATTTCTTCGAGCTGATCCGGATGTATCGGGACGAGTACCTGCGCAGCGAGGAGGAGGCCGAGGTCTGAGCGCGTGATCGCGAGCAGGGGGCGCAAACGCCAGGGGGCAGACCCGTGAGGATCTGCCCCCTGGCGCCGCGAGCGGCGAGCCCGGTCAGTTGACCCGGGTCAGCTCCACCCGGCGGTTCTGCGCCCGCCCTTCGGCCGTCTTGTTCGACGCGATCGGCTTGCTCGGGCCGAAGCCCCGAGCGGTGAGCCGGTCGGCCGCGACGCCCTTCGAGATCAGGTACTGGCGCACCGCTTCCGCGCGCGCCGCCGACAGCCGCTTGTTGACCGCCGCGGAGCCGGTGTTGTCGGTGTGGCCGCCGACCTGGACCTTGATGTCCTCGTGCGCCACGAGCGACTCCGCGACGCCGTCGAGAATCGCCTGCGACTCCGGCGTGAGCTCGGCCTTGCCGGTGGCGAAGTTGACGCCCTCGAGGATCAGGGGCTTCTTGGCCTGCTCGAAGAGGACCTGGCAGCCTTCGGCGTCCACCTTCACGCCCGCGGGCGTGCTCGGGCAGCGGTCCTTGTCGTCGGTCACGCCGTCGCCGTCCTTGTCCTTGGGCAGCGAGCAGCCCTTCTCGTCCACCTTGTCGCCCGCCGGGGTGTCCTTGCACTGGTCGGCGTCGTCGAGCACGCCGTCGCCGTCGCCGTCCTTCGGCAGCGAGCAGCCCTTGGCGTCGACCTTGTCGCCGGCCGGGGTGTCGAGGCACTGGTCGACGTTGTCCAGCACGCCGTCGCCTGTCCGCGTCCTTGGGCAGCGAGCAGCCCTTCTCGTCCACCTTGTCGCCCGCCGGCGTGTCCTTGCACTGGTCGGCGTCGTCGAGCACGCCGTCGCCGTCGCCATCCTTGATGGTACAGCCCTTGGCGTCGACCTTGTCGCCCGCCGGCGTCTTCTTGCACTCGTCGATGTTGTCCGGCACGCCGTCGGCGTCCCGGTCACGCACCCCCCGATTGCCGCCGAGCAGGAAGCTCAGGCCCGGCTGGATGCCCCAGTTGAGGTTGCTCGAGGCGCCGTTGTCCGGCGAGGGGATGTAGTCGACGTAGGTGTCGATGCGGATCGAGGTCACGTCGCCCAACCCGAGGCGCATCCCCACGCTGCCGGTGACGCCGGCATCCGAGAGGTCGTAGTCGCGCTTGTAGAGCGACTGCACGTATCCCGCGCCGAAGCACGAAGCCGACGTGCTCACCGGCCAGCGCGTTGAGTGCCAGCTTGGCCCGAAGCGGGATGTAGGACACGTTGACCCTGTCCCGTCCCTTGGCGGGTACCCAGGCGCCCTCCGCCTCGATCGCCAGATGGTCGGTGAAGAAGTACCCGAGCCTGGCGCCCGGGCCGGCCTTGGCCTGCTCGATGACGAGGGAGCGGTCGAAGTAGCTGAGTTGAGGGAAGAGTCCGAACTCGAACGCGCCTTTTTGTTGCGCGGAGACCATCGAGACGACCGCGACGGTCGCCAGGAGAACCAGGGCAATCCTGCGCATCATTCCTCCTCGAGCGGATGGAACGGGTCCGGCTGCGGTCGTGCAATTTGGAACTCGGGCGTCTCTATATTGGCGACGTACCCCGACCGGGTGCAATGGGTCCAGCGGCCTGATCGCGCGCTATCTTGGAGCATGCCCTCCCCACAATCGCTCGTGCTCCGCTTCGCCCTGGCCGCCGGACTCGGCGTCGTCGCCGATCCCGGCGACGATCTCCGGGTGCTCCGGGTCGTGCCGTCCGGCGACGCGTCGCCGACCACCGCCGTCACCGTCACCTTCGACCGGCCCGTGGCCGGGCTCGCTCGACCGGACGGTCGATCCCGGGGCCGTGTTCGCGATCGCCCCGGCGGTCGCCGGCGCGGTGGACTGGCGCGACCCCGTCACCCTTCGCTTCCGCCCCGCCGCCCCGCTCACGCCGAACACGAGCTACACCGTGACCGTGGCGAACAGCTTCGCCGCGATGGACGGGAGCCGCCTGCGCGAGCCGTACGCCTTCACCTTCCGCGTCCGCGGCCCCCGCGTGCTCGCCGGCTCGCCGATCGGCCCCAACGGGGGCACGCCCTACCTGGCGCCCGACGCCCGGTTCGACCTGGTCGTCGACGCGCCGGTCGATCCCGCCGCGGTCGAGGCGGCCGCGTACGTCGAGTTCAACCGGCTGTGCGGCCGGCCCGGCGTGGTCCGGCTCGCGGTCGAAGGGCAGCGCGCCATTACGGCCGACGACCGCTGGGACTTCCGCGAGGCCGGCGGCTGGGACCGCGACCGCTCGGCCGACCCGCTCCGCCGGGTGGTCCGGCTGGTCCCCCGGACGCCGCTGCCGCACGGGTGCGCCGGCGACCTGGTCCTGCCCGCCGCCTTCGACCGGCGCGGTGGCGCCGAGCCGCTCCGCTGGGGGCTCGCCACCTACGGGGACTTCCGATTGGCACGGGCGGGATGCGGCTGGGAGGGCATCGCCTTCTGTCCCACGGGGCCGCTCGTCCTGCGCTTCAGCACGCCGGTGCGGGGCGCGGAGCTGCAGCGTCACGTCGCGCTCCGCCCGGCCGTGCCCTTCGAGCTCGGCGACACCGCCGACGTCCGCGCCGACTGGGTGCTGGACGCGACGCTCAAGCCGCACACCGCCTACGCCGTCGTGGCCGATGGCGCGCTGCGGGATGCGTTCGACCAGGCGCTCACCGGCAATCCCGTCGCGACCATCACCACCACCGGGTACGCGCCCGCCATCAACTACGCTCCCGGCCGCGCCGTCGTGGAGCGGAAGGGCGCCGGCACCTTCGCCCTCACGTTCGTCAACGTCGACACGCTCGAGGTGGTGACCGCGCCGGTGCCCGACTCGCTCGAGGCGGCGTTCCTCGCCCGAAGCGAGTGGCGCTGGAGCGAGCTCTGGCCCGCGCTCCTGCCCAAGGCGCGGCGCGACCGGATTCCGGTGACGAGCGCGCGGGACCGCGTCCGCGTCTACGGCGTCAAGCTCGCCGCACCGGAGTATCGGCGGCCCGGCACGCCCACCCTGCTCGCGGTGCAGGTGACCAGCCGCGGGCTCGACAGCCTGAGCCGTCGCCAGCGGCCGATCGCGCTGCTCCAGGTGACCGACCTCGGCGTGCACGCGCGGGTCGGCAGCGCAGAGGGCGTCGTCTGGGTGACCGGAGCGAGCGACGGCCGGCCCCGGGCGGGCGCCGCGGTCGCGCTGCACGACGCGAAGGGCCGGATCATCGCCCGGTCGGTGACCGACACGAGCGGAATCGCCCGGCTCACCGGCTACGGCCCGGACTCGGCGAGCGCCGCGGCGAGGAGGACGGCGAGGAGGAGGGCTCCAACTTCCAGGGGTACGTGAGCGTCGTCCTCGGCACCGACCGCGCACTTCTCGGCATCAACGACTACGACCCCGACCTGAGTCCCTGGCGGTTCAACGTCACCCAGGCGTGGGGCAGCGGGCGCCTGCCTGTGGCCGCGGCCGTCTTCACCGAGCGCGGCATCTACCGGCCCGGCGAGCCTCTCTTCGCCAAGGCGATCGTGCGCACCGGCTCGCTCGGCGCCCTCGCGCGCCCGGCGCCGGGCGATTCGCTCCGCTGGCGCTTCGAGGCGCGGGCCGACGACACCGGCCCTCCGGCAGCGCTGCGCGACACCACGGTGGCGCTGTCGGCCTTCGGCACCGCGGACCAGCGCTTCACCGTGCCGGCTGCGGCGCCGCTCGGCGACTACCGGGTCGTTGCCCAGCTCCGGCGCGGGGGGCGCTGGACCGAGGTCGCCGCGGCGCGGTACCGCGTCGCCGAGTATCGGCCGCCCGAGTTCCTGGTGGACGTCACCGCCGATACCGGGAGCCGGCACGCCGGCGATTCGGTGACCGCCGGCGTCGAGGCGCGCTACCTGTTCGGCGCGCCGATGGGCCGGGCCGCCGTCCGCTGGACGCTTCGGCAGCAGAGCGCCTGGCCGGACGAGCTCGAGGTCCCCGGCACCGACGGCTACTACCTCGGCGAGACCGGCTGGTGGTACGAGGAGTCGGGCGACGCGAATCCAGCCCGTGCAGATCGCCGCCAGCGGCGTCGACACGCTCGACGCCACGGGCCGCCTGCCGCTCCGGCTCAAGCTGGGCGAGACGGAGCGCGGCCGGCCTTCGCGCGCGACGCTCGAGGCCACCGTGGTCGACGTGAACCGGCAGACGGTGTCGGCGTCGGCGTCGCTCGTGGTGCATCCCGCGGACTTCTATCTCGCCGCCAAGCCCGAGGGCGAAGGCTACTTCTGGTCGGCCGGCACGCCGGTGCGGGTCGGCGTCCTCGCCGTGCGGCCCGACGGCGTCCGGGTGCCCGGCGTCCGGGTGACCGGCACGATTGTGCGCCGCGAATGGCATTCGGTGCGCCGGGACCGGGCCGGGTATGGCGAGCTGGTGGGCGAGTGGGTGTCGGACACGGTCGCGCGCTGTGCGCCTCACGACGGCGGCCGAGCCGGCGTCCTGCGGCTTCACGCCGCCGGCGGGCGGCACGTTCATCGTCACCTTCCGCGCGGCCGATGCCGCCGGCCGGCTCGTGTCGACCAGCTTCTACCGCTGGGCCACCGGCAAGGACTGGGTGCCGTGGAATGACGAGAGCCAGTTCAAGATGGACGTCGTCCCTGACCGGGCACGCTACACCGTCGGTGACACCGCGACGATCCTGTTCGCCTCGCCGTTCACCAACGCCGAGGCGTGGATCACGGTGGAGCGCGAGGGCCTGCTGCAGCAGCGCCGGCTCACGATCCTGAGCGGGACGACGACGCTCAAGCTGCCGGTCACCGAGGCGCTCGCGCCGAACGCGTTCGTCTCGATCGTCGTCGCCCGCGGGCGGAGCGCCCGCGCCCGGCCCGCTCGACGATCCGGGCCGGCCGACGATCCGGGTGGGCTACGCCGAGCTCCGGGTCACGCCCGAGCGGAAGCGGCTCACGGTCGAGGTCAAGCCGCTCGCGGCCGAGTACCGCCCGGGCGACACGGCGCGCGTGGCGCTCCAGGTGCGGGACGCCGAGGGGCAGGGGCAGCGGAGCGAGGTGACGCTCTGGGCGGTCGACCAGGGTGTGCTCGCGCTCACGGGATATCGTACGCCCGATCCGATCGACCTGCTCTACCAGCCGCGCGGCCTGGGGCATCCGGCTCGCCAGCACGCTCACCACGGTGGCGCCGCAGGTGGCCGAAGGCGAGAAGGGGCGGCGCGCGCCGGGCGGCGGCGGCGGACGGGACGCGGCCGACATCCTCCGCTCCCGGTTCCAGACGACGGCGTTCTTCCTCGGCTCGGTCGTGACCGATGCCTCGGGGCAGGTCACCGCCGCGGCGCGGCTGCCCGACAACCTCACGACGTTCCGCCTCATGGCCGTGGCCGTGACCGCGGGCGACCGCTACGGCAGCGGGCAGTCGTCGCTCCTCGTCACCCGGCCGCTGGTGGCGCGCCCCGCGCTGCCGCGCTTCCTCCGTGAGGGCGACCGGTTCGCGGCCGGCGTGGTGGTGAACCGCCGGGACGGCGCGGCGCGTGAGGCCAAGGTCGCGGCGCAAGGCGCGGGGCGCCGAGCTCAAGGGCAAGCGCACCCGGAGCGCGATGCTCGAGGCCGGACGCGGCCGGGAGGTGCGGTTCGACTTCCAGGCCCGCCCGGGCGACAGCGCGTCCTTCCGCTTCGACGCGACGAGCGGGCCCGACGCCGACGCGGTGGCGCTCGCGCTGCCGCTCAAGCCCGCATTCCATCCGCGGTCCTACACCGTGGCGGGCGTCCTGCACGACACCGCCTCGGCCGAGCTCCTGCTGCCCGCCGACATCGACCCGGCGCGCTCCACCGCTGCAGTTGAGCCTCGGCACCTCGCCGCTCGCCATGATCCGCGGCGCCAGGCGGTGGCTTCGGATCTATCCCTACTGGTGCTCCGAGCAGGTGGCGAGCGCCGCGGAGCCCCTGGTGGCGCTGGTGCAGGCGGGATCGCTCCTGGGCGATTCCACGCTCGCGCGCGACGCCCGCACCGAGCTGGCCCGCGCGGTGGCCACGCTGAGCCGGCGGCAGCGGAGCGACGGCGGCATCGGTCTCTGGAGCGGCACCGACTGGACCACGCCGTGGCTCACCGCCTACGCCGGCGGCGTGCTGCTCGATGCCCGGGAAGCCGGCCTCGCCGTGGACGACTCGGTGCTCGCCCGGCTTGGCGTCTACCTCAAGCAGTCGCTGGCCCAGAACCAGCCCGTCGTCGGACCGGTGGCGCGCTGGTACGCCAGCGGTCAGGCTGCGCCTGAGCGACCGCGTGCGGGCGGTGGACTACCTGAGCCGCGCGGGCCTCCGCGACCGGGCCGCGGAGAACGAGCTGCTCCGGCTGTCCGCGCAGCTCGCCTGGGAGGACCGGGTGCGGCTGGCCCTCGTTCTCGCGCGCGGCGGCGATCGGGACGCGGCGCGCTCGCTGCTCGAGCCGGCGTGGCGCTCGGTGCGCGTCGAAGGCCGCACGGCGACCCTCCCACCGGAGGCGCGGCGCGACTTCTACTTCGACTCGCGCATCCGGCCGGCCGCCTACCTGCTCGGCGCGACCCTGGCCGTCGAGCCGGCGCATCCGCTCGTGGGGCCACTGGTCGAGACCCTCGTGGCCCAGGGACGCGGCATGTCGTGGGTGTGGAACACGCAGGACTACGGCACCGCGATCGAGGCGCTGGTGGCGTTCCAGCGGCGGCAGCAGGCGGCGGCCGCGCGTGGCGTGCGGGTGAGCGCCGGCTCGCGCGTGCTGCTCGCGCCGGCGTCGGTCGGGACGGCGCGGGACTCGAGCGTGAGCCTGCGCGATCTGGTCGAGCGCGGCAAGGACGGGGCCCGGCTCCGGCTCCGGCTCGAGGCCGGGGACAGCGGCGCGTCGGCGGCGCCGGTGTTCTACTACCTGACCGTGACGGCCGTGCCCAAGGGCGCCCCGGTCCGGCCGGACGAGCGCGGCGTCGCGGTCGAGCGCTGGTACGAGCGGTTCAGCGACGGGAAGCCGATCACCGAGATCGCCGAGGGCGAGCTCGTGCGGGTGCGGCTCCGGGTGACGGTGCCGAGCGAGCGGCACTTCGTGGTGCTCGACGACGCGCTGCCCGCGGGGCTCGAGGCCGTCGACCTCAGCCTCCGGACCGCCGGTGGCGTTCCGGGGCCGGGCGCCGCGGACAGCACGGCGCGGGAGGGGGGAGCGGAGGGCGCCGACGGCGGATCGTTCGCGTGGGAGTACGGCAGCTGGGACGCGGGGTGGTGGTCGCCGTTCGATCACAAGGAGATGCGCGACGACAAGGTGGTCTACGTCGCGACGCAGCTCTGGCCGGGGAGCTACACCGCGACCTACGTCGCGCGGGCGACGACACCCGGCGTGTTTGCCCGGCCGCCGGCGCATGCGGAGGAGATGTACAATCCGGCGGTGTTCGGAGAGAGCGACGGGGGGGTGTTCACCGTGACGGCGAAGGGGAAGTAACGTGCGGCCCCGTCATCCCGAGCGCAGCGAGGGACCTTGTCCGGAGTGGCTCGAGCGCTCGCCGGACAAGGTCCCTCGCTGCGCTCGGGATGACGGGGATCGCCGCCGCCGTCTCGCTCGCCATCTGGCTCACCCGCCCGCTCCCCGCCGAGCTCCTCGACGCCCGCCCACGACCGGCCTCGTCCTCCTCGACCGCGCCGGCCTCCCGCTCCGGAGCACCCGCGCGGCCGACGGCAGCCTCCGCCGCTGGGTGCCGCTGGCGGAGATGGATCCCGATCTGCTCGCGGCGTTTCTCGCGGTCGAGGACCGGCGGTTCTATCGCCATCCGGGCGTCGACCTCCGCGCCCTGGCTCGCGCGGCCGTGGCCGACCTGCGGGCGCGCCGGATCGTCGCCGGCGGATCGACCATCACGATGCAGCTCGCGCGTCTGCTGCGCCCGTCCGCCCGCACCTGGCCGGGGAAGGCGTCGCAGGTGCTCTGGGCGCTCCGGCTCGAGCGACGGATGTCGAAGCAGGCCATCCTCGAGCAGTACCTCAACCGGGTGCCGCTGGGGCAGGGCGCCGTCGGCGTGGAAGCCGCGGCGGGGCTCTACTTCGGCGCCCACGCCACCGAGCTCAGCCTCGGCCAGGCCGCGCTGCTCGCCGGGCTCGCGCGGGCGCCGTCGGCCGACAATCCGCTGGTCTCGCCGCGCCGGGCTCGCGCGCGCCGCGCCGCGGCGCTCGCGCGGCTGGTGACCGGCGGCTTCGCCACGCCGGCTACCGTCGCGCGGGCGAGCGCCGAGCCGCTGCTCGCTCGCGGCGGCGCCGGCGCGTTCCGGGCACCCCACTTCACCACGCTGGTCGCGCAGTGGCAAGACCGGGCGACCGGCGGCGTGGCCGCACCGGTGCCGTCCGCACCTCGCTCGATCTTCCCCTCCAGCTCGAGCTCGAGGCGGAGGTGCGGCACACCGTCGAGACGCTGGCCGATCGCGGGGCGAGCCAGGCGGCGGCGGTCGTGCTCGACAACGCCAGCGGAGAGATCCTCGCCTGGGTGGGCTCGCCCGATTTCTGGGCCGACACGGCGGGCCAGGTCGACATGGTCGTGTCGCCCCGCCAGCCCGGGTCGGCGCTCAAGCCGTTCCTGTACGCGCTGGCGTTCGACCGCGGCTATACGCCCGCTTCGATTCTCCCGGACATCGCGCGCGTGTATCAGACGTCGACCGGTCCATACCGTCCGAGGAATTACGACCGCCGGTTCCACGGTCCCGTCCGTGCCCGCGAGGCGCTGGCGAGCTCGTACAATCTGCCCGCCGTGAATCTGGCCGACCATCTTGGGCCCGGCAGCTTCCTCCACCTCCTGCGCGAGGCGGGCTTTACCTCGCTCGGCCGGAGCGCGGAGTACTATGGTCTCGGCCTCGCGCTCGGCAACGGCGACGTGACGCTGCTCGAGCTCGCGAACGGCTATCGCGCGCTGGGCAGCGGCGGCGTCTGGCGCCCGTGGCGCTGGCGCGCGCTCGCGCCCGGAGAGGCGGCCGAGCCCGGTCATCGGATCGCCACGGCCCGATCGGCGGCGCTCGTGCTGGACATTCTCGACGATCCGGTCGCCCGCATTCCGGGCTTCGGGGTCGAGACGCCGCTCGATTTCCCGTTTCCCGTCGCGGCAAAGACCGGCACCAGCCGTCACTTCACGGACAACTGGGCGGTGGGGGTGACCGGCGGGTTCACGGTGGCGGTATGGGTCGGCAACTTCAGCGGCCGGCCGATGGACGGCGTGAGCGGCGTGAGCGGCGCCGGGCCGCTGCTCCACCGCGCCGTTCTGGCGACGGCCGTCAGGCATGCGCCGGGCAGCCTGCCGGCGCCCGGAGCCGCGGGGGCGGTGCCGCTGTCGATCTGCCGGCTCTCCGGGCTACGGGCCACCGCCCGCTGCCCGTCGGCGATCGAGTGGTTCTCGCCCGGCACCGCGCCTGCGGCCATGTGCGACTGGCACGGAGCGCACGAAGTTCGCCTGCCGGCCGAGTACGCCGAGTGGGCGCAGGAAGAGGGCGTCCGGCGCCCAGGGTCGGGGGATCGCCGTGTCGGGCACGACAAGCCTCGTGGCTGCGCTCGGGCCAGCATCGGCCGCGGCATCGGGGCAGGGATCGTCTCGTCGCCCGTGTCGCCGCCTCGCCCGGACGCCGGCGCGTTCCGCATCCTCTCGCCGCAGGAGGGCGACGTGTACCGGGTGCCGGCGGGCGTGGAGGCGCGATACGCGACGCTGGCGTTGCGGGCCGCCGGCGGAGCGGCCGGTCGCGGCGTGCGCTGGACCGTCGACGGACGCCCGCAGCGCTCCATCCGGTGGGCCCTCGAGGCAGGGCACGCACCTGATTCGCGCGGTGGACGGTGCCGGCACGGTGGCGGAGGTCCGGGTGGCGGTGGAGTAGGGTCGGCGGCGGCGCCCTTGCGCGAGAGGGCCGGGCGAGATAGCTTAATATCAAGCTACTTGATGGAGAGTTAATGCCGAAGCCCAGCCGATACACTGGAGACCGCATCGAGCGCCTGGCGCTGAGCACGTACCTCAAGCTCACCCGCGCGAGCGAGACCCTCTGGAATCGCCTGGCGCCCGGGCTGCAGCGTCACGACCTCACGCCCAGCCAGTTCGGCGTGCTCGAGGCGCTGTACCACCTCGGCTCCATGCATCAGCGCGACCTCGGCGAGCGCATCCTCAGGAGCAGCGGCAACATGACCCTGGTGATCGACAACCTCGAGAAGCGCGGCCTGGTCCGGCGCGAGCGGTCGGTCGAGGACCGGCGATTCATCCAGGTGCACCTGACCGAGGAGGGCGCGCGGCTCATCCGCCGCGTCTTTCCCGCGCATGCCGACGCCATCACCCGCCAGCTCGCGGCGCTCACGCCGGAGGAGCAGCGAGCGCTCGGAAACCTCTGCCGGAAGCTGGGAACAGTCTCATGAGCATTCATCACGTCACCGCCATCGCGGGCGATCCGCAGCGGAACCTCGACTTCTACACCGGCCTGCTGGGCCTCCGCCTGGTGAAGCTGACGGTCAATTTCGACGACCCCGGCAGCTACCATCTGTACTTCGGCGACGAGGCCGGCCGCCCAGGCTCGATCCTGACCTTCTTCCCGTGGCCCGACGGGCAGCGCGGCCGGCAGGGTACCGGGCAGGTCGGCACCGTCTCGCTCGCCATCCCGCCCGCGTCGCTCGGCTGGTGGATCGAGCGGTTGCTTCAGCACGGGATCAAGTACGATGGCCCTGCCCGCCGGTTCGACGAGCAGGTGCTCGCCTTCGCCGATCCGGATGGGCTGCTGCTCGAGCTCGTCGCGACGCCGCGCGTGGCCGATGTCGCGCCGTGGGCGGACGGCCCGGTGCCCGCCGAGCACGCGGTGCGGGGAGTGCACGGCGCCACGGTCTGGGAGGACGGCGACCGGGGCACGGCCGACTTCCTGACCCGCCTGATGGGGTTCCGCCAGGTCGGGGAGGAGGGAAACCGCCTGCGCTTCGAGTCGGCCGCGACGGGCGCCGGCAGCGTGCTGGATCTGCGACGGGTGCCGGGGTTCTGGGCGGGTGCCGGCGGGGTGGGGACGGTTCACCATGTCGCCTTCCGCGCCGCCGTCCGGCGAGGCGCAGCTCGAGCATCGTGCGCGGCTCGAGTCGGCTGGCGTGGAGATCACGCCGGTGGTGGACCGCCAGTACTTCCGCTCGGTCTACTTCCGCGAGCCGGGCGGCGTGCTGTTCGAGATCGCGACCGATCCGCCGGGCTTCACGCTCGACGAGCCGGCGGCGGAGCTGGGGACGAGCCTCAAGCTGCCGCCGATGTACGAGCCGATGCGTGACCGGATCGAGCGCACCCTGCCGGCGCTCCGCCTGCCGCACGCGCGGCACGCGGTGGTAGGGGAGGCGTCATGACCACCCAACTGCGAGGGTTCAACCACCGGTTCGTTCCGGCTACCCGGCCGGGCCTGCCGTCGCTGCTGCTGCTGCACGGCACGGGCGGGACGGAGGATGATCTCCTTCCGCTCGGCGAGCGGCTCCTGCCCGGGGCCGCGCGGCTGAGCCCGCGCGGCCGGGTGCTCGAGCACGGCATGCCCAGATTCTTCCGCCGTCTCGCGGAGGGCGTGTTCGATCTCGACGACCTGCGCCAACGCACGATCGAGCTCGCCGACTTCGTCGACGAGGCGCGGGTCACGTACGACCTCGGACCGGTGCCGCCGGTCGCGGTCGGCTTCTCGAACGGGGCCAACATCGCCGCGGCGATGCTGTTGCTTCGACCAGGCACGCTCGGCGGTGCGCTGCTGATCCGGCCCATGGTGCCGCTCGTGCCCGACCCGCTGCCGGCGCTCGCGGGTGTGCCCGTCCAGATCAACGCCGGCACGGCCGATCCGATCGTCACGCCGGCACAGAGCGAGGCGCTGGCCGAGCTGCTGCGTCGCGCCGGCGCGGCGGTGACGATCGACTGGATCCGGGGCGGTCACGGACTGGCGCCGCAGGATCTGGACGTCGGGGCGCGGTTTCTGGCGGCGCTCGTGCCGGCGTCGTCGTCATCCTGAGCGGAGCGAAGGATCGGCTTGGGCATGCGAGTGACGCTCGGGGCTCACTCGCACCACCGACCCGATCCTTCGCTCCGCTCGGGATGACTTCCCTGCGTGTCGTTCGGTCTTTCTTCTCTTCCGCGTCTCGCCCTGCCGCGGCAATCGTAAGCGGTTGCCGCGTGCGCGGCTTCCGGGCGTCTGGCGCCGCCCTCCTCTCCTCCCGCCGGCCGGCGCCAGCTCGGCCGGCCCGCGTCCTGAGGACCTATGTGATGCTTTCAGCCGCCCTCGAACAGGAGCGCCTGCTCATCGCCGAACGTCTGCTTTCCGAAATCGAACGTCGTCACGGACTCCCTCACCCGCTTCAACGCGAGCTCTACCCCGTCATCATGGACCGGTTTCTCTGCGTCTATCTCCCGGAAGCCCGGGAAGGCGAGCCATCGCCGCAAGCCCTCGAATACGCCTTTGCGCCGACGATCGTCGACGCGCTCGTCCTGCTCCGCGACGTCGTGAGCGAATCGCCCGACGGCTGCGGCGCCGCCCTCTACGTGCACGATCTCGACACCGGCGTGAGCGCCGATACCCAGGAGCTTCGCTGACCCTGCTCGCGCATCGAGTGGTCCAAGGCGAGCGCGCGCCCATGGTGGCCGTGCTCGCCTTGTCGTTCCTGGCCGGGATCGCCACGCCGGGAGCGGTCAGCGCTGGTGAGCCTACCGCCGCCGGAAACCTGCCTCCGCCTGTGTCCGTCGTCTCCTAGGGAGCCGCGCGTGGAGCGCGCCAGGCGGACCTCGGCGCATACGGCGGTCCGGGCGGCGCGGTGCTGTTGCCGTAACCTTCACTCAGGACGCACTCATGCACATCCCACTGCTGGCTCCGCCCGTGGCCGCCGCCCTGGCGGCGCTGCTCACCCCGCCCGGCGTCCCCGTGGCGCCGCCGACCATCGTCGAATACGTGATCCCCCGACCGGAGAATTTCCCCCACGACCCGGCCGTGGCCCGCGACGGAAGCGTCTGGTACACCGACCAGCGCAACAGCTACATCGGCCGGCTCGACCCGGAGACCGGGAAGATCGTCGATTATCCCACGCCGACCCCGGGCTCGGGCCCGCACGGTCTGATCGTCGGGCCCGACGGGAGCGTCTGGTATACGGGCCAGGGCGCCGGCCTGATCGGCCGGCTGGATCCCCGGAACGGCCACATCACCGAGTTCGCGCTGCCCGGCAACGCTCGCAATCCGCATACGCCGATCTATCACCGCGACCGGGTCTGGTTCACCGACGCCAACAACAACACCTACGGCAGCCTCGACCCGAAGACCGGCAAGGCCACGGTCTACACCGCGCCCACGCCGAGCTCGGTGCCGTACGGCATCGTTCCGGCCGGCGACGGATCGATCTGGATCGCGATGCTCGGCACCAACAAGCTCGGGCGTGTGGATCCGGCCACCGGGTCCATGCGGGAGTTCGTGTTGCCCGCGGCCGAGGCGCGGCCGAGGCGGCTGCAGGTCGGTGGCGACGGCACGGTCTGGTACACCGACTACGGCCGTGGCTACCTTGGCGCGCTGGACCCGGCGACGGGGAAGGTGCGCGAATGGCGCTCGCCGTCGCCCAACGCCGGCCCGTACGGCATCGCGATCGGGACCGACGGGCGGATCTGGTACTGCGAGTCGCGGAGCGGGCAGATGGTGGCGTTCGACCCGAAGACCGAGAAGATGACAGTTGTGCCTATTCCCACCGCCGGCGCCATCGTGCGCCACATGGAGACCGACAGCACGCGCGGGCGCGTGTGGCTGGCGCTGAGCGGGACGGGGCGGCTGGGGAAGATCGAGCTCGGAGGCCGCTGAGCGCGTCATCCTGACAGGAGCACCGGTCATCCTTCGCTCCGCTCAGGATGACGCGCATCGCGCCACCCCGCCCGTAGTCCACCGGCGGCCTCTTGCGCCAGCGCGAGAAACTTGCATACTTATGCATTATGCAATCTTCTCGCGGCCCCCTCGCGCTCGCCTTCTCCGGCGGCCTGGACACCTCCTTCTGCGTCCCCCGGCTCGCCGAGGACGGGTGGGCGGTGCACACCGTCTACGTCGATACCGGCGGCTCGACGCCGGACGAGCGCGCCGCCATCCGGCGCCAGGCGGGCGCCGTCGGCGCGGTCTCCCACCACGAGGTCGACGCGCGCGACCTGGTCTACGAGCGCTTCGTCCGATTTCTCATCCAGGGCAACGTGCTTCGGGGCGAGGTCTATCCGCTGAGTGTCGCGGCGGAACGGACCCAGCAGGCGCTGTCCGTCGTGGAGACGGCCCGCGCGCTCGGCGCCCGGGCCGTGGCCCACGGCTCCACTGGCGCCGGCAACGACCAGGTCCGCTTCGATGTCGCCCTCCGGGTGCTCGCGCCGGAGCTCGAGATCGTGACCCCCATCCGTGACCTCGGCGTCAAGCGCGAGCAGGCGATCGCCTACCTCGAGCGGCTCGGCCTCCCGGTTCCGGCCAAGGCCGGCGCTTACTCGATCAATCGCGGCCTCTGGGGCACCACCTGGGGTGGCGGCTGGACCCACGATACGTGGGCGGGACCGCCGGCCGAGCTGGTCGATCCGCCCGCCGACGCGCCGGCGCCCCGGGAAATCGTCCTGGCATGGGAGCGGGGCCTTCCGATCGCGCTCGACGGCGCCCCGCTCGCCGGCCCCCGGCTCGTCGCGGCCGCTGGGCGACACTGTGCGAGGCGTACGGCATCGGCCGCGGCATCCACGTCGGCGAGACCGCGCTCGGCATCAAAGGCCGCATCGGCTTCGAGGCCGGCGCCGCGCTCCTGCTCATCGGCGCGCACCGCGAGCTCGAGAAGCTCGTGCTTACGAAGTGGCAGACGTTCTGGAAGGACCAGCTCGGCCGATTCTACGGCGACCGCCTGCACGAGGGCCAGTACTTCGACCCATCTCTCCGGGACATCGAGGCGCTGATCACCAGCTCGCAGGCGCGGGTGACGGGCGAGACCCGCGTGCGGCTCGCGGCCGGGCGGTTCCAGGTCGTGGGTACGCGGAGCCCGCACTCGATGATGGACACCTCCGTCGCCACGTACGGCGAGGAGAACCGTCTCTGGACCGGCGACGAGGCGCGGGCCTTCGCGCGGGTGGCGGCGGTGCCGTCGCTGCTGGCGGCGCGGGCGGGGGACGGGGCAGTGGACAGGGCGGGGCGGAAGGTCGCGAGTCCCGCCCCAGGCTCGTCATCCTGAGCGAAGCGAAGGAGCCATGCCCCGACGGATGGCCCCTTCGCTTCGCTCAGGGTGACTCGGTTGAGTGTCATCCTTTCTCAGGCACCCAGGAGTCAGTCACATGGTCGTCACCAGCCGTGTCCGCCTCGACCGGATCAGCAGCTCGACCCGAAACGCCGCCCTCCCGCCCGAAGTGATCGTGGGTGACGAGATCGTGGCGGCCGAGGGCTACGTGCTCGCGGTCCGGATCCTGGAGGACAAGTCGAGCTACAACACCGTCGAGGACACCACCGGCCGGATGCTGTCGCTCCGCGGCGGGGACGTGCTCGCGGGCGTGCTCGGCACCCGGCGCGCGCTCCGGGGCTATGCCGGCGTGGTGCCGACCCACATCGCCGTGGGTGACACGATCGAGGTCCTCAACCTCGGCGGGATCCTGGGCAAGTGCACGTCGGTGAATCCCGAGATCGGCCCGCCGTTCAAGGCCGAGGTTCTCGGCGCCATCCTCGCGTTCCCCGAGCTGGGCGATCGCGTCGGCCGGCCGGCGCACATCCGCGACCGGGCCGTGCCGCCGGCCGACGTGCTCGAGAGCCGCACTCCCGTCGTGTACGTGGCCGGCACCTGCATGAACTCCGGCAAGACCGTGGCGGCGACAGAGCTCGTCCGCGGGCTCGCGCGCGGCGGACTCCGCGTGGCTGCCGCCAAGCTCACCGGCGTCTCACTCATGCGTGATGCGCTCTCGATGCTCGACGCGGGCGCCGTCGCCGCGCTGACGTTCAACGACGTCGGCATCGCGAGCACGCACGCCGGCGTCACCGTCACCACGGCCAAGGGGATCTTCAACCGGCTCGCCGCGGCCAAGCCCGACGTGATCGTCGCCGAGCTGGGCGACGGCATCCTCGGCGAGTACGGCGTGCAGGACATCCTGCGGGACGCCGAGCTGATGCGGGTCGGCGCGGCCTACGTGATGGCGGCGCCCGATCCCGTGGCCTGCTGGGGCGCGGCCGAGCTGATGCGGCGCGAGTTCGACCTGCCGATCACGGCTGTCACCGGCCCCGCGACCGACAACGAAGTGGGCCAGGTCTACATCACGGGCGGCCTCGGCCTGCCGGCGCACAATGCGCGGCGGGACGCCGCGGGGCTGCTGGCGGTGGTGCGGCAGGCGATCGCCGAGTGGGCCGGGCGGGCGGAGCCGGCCGCGCGGGCCGGCGGACTCGATCCCGTACGCCGGTCCGCCAGCCCGGCTCTCTCCGGCGTCTCCGCGCGATGAAGGTTGCGGTCGTCGGCGCCGCCGGTTACGCCGGCGGTGAGCTGCTCCGGCTCCTGCTCCAGCACCCGGATGTCACCGAGTGCGTGGCCACGAGCCGGAGCCAGGGCGGGAAGCCGATCGCCGGGGCGCATCCCGCGCTGGCGCCGGTCACCGATGCCCGCTTCTCGGGCGCGACCCCCGGCGAGGCGGCGCGCGGGCGAGACGTGGTCTTCCTCTGTCTCGAGCACGGCGAGTCCTCGCGGGTGGCTGGCGAGGTATTCGATGCGGGCCCGGGGCTCGTCGTCGACCTGGCGGCGGACTTCCGGGTGCGCGATCCCCGGCTCTACGAGCGATTCTACGGACCGCACGCCGCGCCCGAGCTGGTGCACCGGTTCACGTACGGCCTGGCCGATGTCGTCGGCTGCCGGCTCCGCGGGGCCACGGCGATCGCCGCGCCCGGCTGCTTCGCGACGGCGGCGCAGCTCGCGCTCTATCCGCTGGCGTGGGCCGGACTCGACGTGACGCCGTCGCTGTTCGCCATCACCGGGTCGAGCGGCGCGGGAGTACAGCCGAAGGCCACGACGCACCATCCGATGCGCGCTCACAACGTCTTCGCCTACTCGGTGCTCGGCCACCGCCACGAGGCGGAGGTCCTGGAGTCGTGGCGCGAATGGGTGGGCCGGCCCGATGCCACCGCCCGGCTCATGACGCACTCGGGGCCATTCGTGCGGGGCATCTACCTCACGCTCCACGCATTCGTGCCGAAGGGGATGGCCATCCGCGGTGGCGAGCCGGGCACCGTGGCCGCGGGCTGGTTCCGCGAGGCGTACGAGGGCCGCCCGTTCGTCCGCGTGCTCGACGCGCCGCCGGAGCTCACCCATGCCGTGGGCACCAACTACGCGCTGATCCACGCCGTGGAGAACGAGAGCGGCGAAGAGATCCAGGTGACGGTCGCGATCGACAACCTGGTGAAGGGCGCCGGAGGCCAGGCGATCCAGGCGATGAACCTCGCGCTCGGCCTGGACGAGCGCGCCGGCCTGATGGCCGCGGGGATCTATCCATGTTGAAGGGAACCCCCCTGAGCGGTGCCTCCTCCTCCGGAGTCACCCTGAGCGAAGCGAAGGGGCCCGAGCCCGGTGTACCGGCGCTCCTTCCCGTCTACGCCCCGATGCCGGTGCGCCCGGTCCGCGGCCACGGCTCGTGGCTGGTGGACGCGGACGGCCACGAGTGGCTCGATGCCTACGGCGGCCACGCCGTGGCGTCGACCGGTCACAGCCATCCCGACGTGGTGCGCGCCATCGCCGAGCAGGCGGCGCAGCTCCTGTTCTACTCGACGGCGGTGCCGCTGCCGCAGCGCGAGGCCCTGGCGGAGAAGCTGGCCGAGCTCTGTCCGGCGCCGCTCGGACGGGTCTTCTTCTGCAACTCGGGCGCGGAGGCCAACGAGAACGCGCTGCACCTGGCGCGGCGGTACACCGAACGGCAGACGATCGTCTCGGTGCGAGGCGGATGGCACGGCCGCACGGCCGCGACGCTCGCCTGTACCGACGGGGTGCGCTACGAGCAGGCGGCCCGGCGCGCCGGCGTGCCGTTGAGCCGGAAGGTGCCGTTCGACGACGTCGCCGCGCTCGACGCGGCGATCGACGACACGGTGGCCGCGGTGCTGGTCGAGCCGGTGCAGGGGTTCGCGGGCGCGCGGAATTGCTCGATCGAGTTCCTCGAGGCCGCCCGCCGTCTCACGAACGAGCGCGGGGCCGTCCTGCTCTTCGACGAGGTGCAGTGCGGCGTCGGCCGCTGTGGGGCGTTCAGCGCCGCGGAGGCGGTGGGCGTGACGCCCGACGCGCTGACCTTCGCCAAGGGGCTCGCCGCCGGCCTTCCGATCGGCGCGGTGGTCGCGAGCCCGCGGCTCACCGATACGCTCGCCCTCGGCGACCTCGGCAGCACGTTCGGCGGCGGGCCCGTGCCCTGCGCGGCGGCGCTCGCCAACATCGCCGTGATCGAGCGCGATGGCCTCATCGCCAACGCGGTCGCGGTCGGCGAGCACCTCGCCCGGGGTGCCGCGGCGCTCGGCGTCCGCAGGGTGTCGGGCCGCGGGCTCCTGCTGGGGCTGCATCTCGACCGGCCGGCGGTCGAGGTGCAGCGCGCGCTCTTCGGGCGGCGAGTCCTGACCGGCACCGCCACCGATCCCCAGGTCCTGCGGCTGCTGCCGCCGCTGTCCTTTTCCCTGCGCGAGGCCGATCTGCTCCTCGCCGCCCTCGCGGAGGTGCTGGCGTGACCAAGCGCGACTTCCTGGCGCTCGAGGACTGGAGTCCGGCCGAGGTGGAAGGGCTGCTGCAGCTGGCGGCGCGGGTCAAGCGCGGCGAGGTGACGGGCGGCCTCGAGAAGAAGGTGCTGGCGATGGTCTTCATGGACCCGAGCCTCCGTACCCGCACGAGCTTCGAGACGGCGATGTTCCTCCACGGCGGCCATGGCGTGGTGCTGGAGCCGGGGAAGGGCAGCTGGTCGCTCGAGACCGAGCCCGGCGCCGTGATGGACGGGGACACGGTCGAGCACATCATCGACGCGGCCCGGGTGCTCGGGCGCTACGCCGACGCGGTCGGGGTGCGGAGCTTCCCGCGCGGGCAGCGACTGGGCCGTCGCCCGGGAGGACTCGATCGTCCGTAACTTCGCGAAGTACTGCGAGAAGCCGGTCATCAACTTCGAGAGCGCGCGCCGCCACCCCTGCCAGGCGCTGGCCGACGCGATGACGCTGCGCGAGAAGCTCGGCGAGACCGCGGGCAAGCGCTTCGTGCTGACCTGGGCCTGGCACCCCAAGGCGCTGCCGACGGCGGTGCCCGCGAGCGCCGCGCTCGCGGCCGCGGCGCTGGGGATGGAGATGGTCATCGCGCGGCCGCCGGGGTACGAGCTCGATCCCGAGGACGCGGCGCTCATCCGCCGGCTGGCGCAGCAGTCAGGCGGCGAGTTCCTCCACATCATCGACGACCCGGACGAGGCGATGGTGGGCGCGGACGCGGTGTACGTGAAGTCGTGGGGGTCGGTGAAGCTGTTCGGCAATCCGCGCGAGGAGGCCGCGCAGCGCGCGGGGCTTCGCGACTGGCGGCTCACCCCGGACCGGCTCCGCTCGACCCGCGGCGGCAAGGGGATCGTGATGCACTGCCTGCCGGTGCGGCGAAACGTCGAGATCGACGACGCGGTGCTCGACGGGCCGAACTCGGTCGTGGTGGATCAGGCCGAGAACCGGCTGCACGCGCAGCGGGCGCTGCTGCTGGAGCTGATCGGGAGACAAGCTGAGTCATCCTGAGCGGAGCGAAGGAGCCATGATTCGAGGCATGCCCCCTTCGCTTCGCTCAGGGTGACTCGCAGAGCAATGGAGAAGACCCATCGTGACCATCGACACCACCAAGGGCATCGCCGGCCTCAAGGGCGCGCTCCGCTACGTGCGGGCCTATCGCGACCAGGTCTTCGTCGTCAAGCTCGGCGGCGACGTCGTGGGCGAGCCGGAAGTGCTCGACCAGGTGACCGCCCAGCTCGCGCTGCTCTCCTCGCTGAGCATCCGGCTCGTCGTGGTGCACGGGGGCGGCCCCCAGGCCTCGGCGCTGAGCCGCCGGCTCGGGATGGAGCCGCGGATGGTGGCCGGCCGGCGCGTCACCGACGACGGCGCCCTCGAGGTGGCCAAGATGGTCTACGCGGGGCAGCTCAACGTCGATCTGCTGGCCGCGCTCCGGGAGCACCGGGTGCAGGCCGTGGGGCTGAGCGGGGTGGACGCCGATCTCATCACCGCCCACCGGCGCCCGCCGGTGCAGGTGGTCGACGACGCCGGCGTGACCGCCAGGGTGGATTACGGCCACGTGGGCGACATCGACCGGGTCGATCCCCGGGTGCTCGTCACGCTCATGGAGGCGAGGTTCGTTCCCGTGATCGCCAGCCTGGCGGGCGGCGAGGACGGCGAGGTGTTCAACGTCAACGCCGACACGGTGGCGGAGTCGCTCGCGGTGGCGCTCCGGGCGCAGAAGCTGATCTTCCTCACCGGCGCGCCGGGCGTGCTGCGCGACCGGAACGATCCGTCCACGCTCGTCACCTTCGCCGACCCCGACGACATGGCGGGGCTCATGGCCAGCGGCGTTCTTGCGGGCGGCATGCGTCCCAAGGTCGAGGCCTGCATCCGCGCCGCCACCGGTGGCGTGGAGCGGACGCACATCATCGACGGCCGGGCACCCGATGCGCTCCTGCTGGAGGTCTTCACCGGTGCCGGCTGCGGTACCATGATCGTCGGCCGCAAGGAGAAGGCGACGTACCTGGGGGTGGATCTTGCCGGATGAGATCGACCTGCTGCAGCGGATGGTGGCGATTCCCTCGGTGAGCGGCGAGGAGGAGACGCTCGCCCGGTTCGTGGAGGAGACGGCGCGGGAGTGGGGGCTCGAGGTGACGCGTGACGATCTCGCGGTCCGGGTCGACGTGCGGGGCCGCGCGCCGGGGCGGACGGTCGCACTGGTATCGCACCTCGATGTCGTGCCGCCCGGGAAGGGCTGGACCCGCGACCCGTTCACGCCCACGGTCGAGGGCACGCGGCTCTACGGGCGCGGGTCCGGCGACGCCAAGGCCTCGGTGGCGGCGATGCTCACCGCCGCGAAGGACGTGGCCGATGCCGGCGGGCCCGACCGCGGCCGGCTCCTCGTGCTGCTGGGCTACGGCGAGGAGACCAAGCACACCACCATGGAGCGCGCCGTCGAGGTGGCCGGCGAGATCGACGCCGCCATCGTCGGCGAGCCCACCAACCTCGACTTCGCCGTAGCGCAGCGCGGACTGATGATGGTGGACCTGCTCGCGGATGGCGACCAGCGCCACGCGGGCTACGCCGCGAGCGACGGCGACTTCCGAAACGCCGCGCTGGTGCTCGCGCGCGACCTGCTCAAGCTCGACGGGCTCTTTGCCGGGCGGTCACACGCCGTGCTCGGCCGCACCACGGCAACGCCGACGATGCTGGAGGCTGGCGTGAGCCGGAACGTCACGCCGCCGGTGGCAAAGGCGGTGCTCGACATCCGCAGCACGCCCGACTGGACCCACGACGAGGTGGCCGACGTGCTGCGACAGGCACTGGCGTCGAACGTGGTGGTCACCTCGCAGCGGCTGGTGCCGTGCGAGACGCCGGCCGGCTCGCGGCTCCTGGCCGCCGCGCGGCGAGTACGGCCGGAGTCGAGGACGTTCGGCAGTCCCACCTGCTCGGACTGGGTGTTCCTTCGGCACACCGACGCGGTGAAGTGCGGGCCGGGAACGAGCCGGCGGTCGCATACGCCGGACGAGTACGTCGACCTGCCGGAGGTGTCGGCGGCGCGCGAGTTCTACGGGGCGCTGGTGCGGGCGTATCTGGGGGATGGGTAGGCATGAAGATGCAGGCCGTTGGAGCCCGGCCTCATAGCGGAGTCATCCTGAGCGAAGCGAAGGAGCCATGCCTCAACGCATGCCCCCTTCGCTTCGCTCAGGATGACTCCGCTGAGCCAGATGCCAAAGCAGGCCGCCACCCTCTGGGTCCCCGGCGCCACGCCCGACGCCGCGATGATCGCCTACACCGCCGGCGACGATCGGTCGTGGGACGCCCGGCTCCTTCGCTGGGACGTGCTCGGAAGCCTCGGCCATATCGAAACGCTGCGTGCGTCCCGCCTGCTGACCCCGCGCGAGCACACCCGCCTGCGCGCGGGCCTCCGTGCCGCACTGATCGAGGTCGACGCCGGACGGCTGCGCGTCGCGCCGGCGCAGGAAGACGTGCATACGGCGATCGAGGACTGGCTCACCCGCCGTCTTCCCGGCATCGGCGAGCGGCTCCACACCGGGCGCTCGCGCAACGACCAGGTCGCGACCGATCTTCGGCTCTACCTCAAGGATCAGCTGCTCGCCCTGCACGCCGGAGCGCTCGACCTGGCCGAGACGCTGCTCGACTTCGCCTCCCGTCACCGGTCGGTGCTCTGGCCCGGCTACACCCACCAGCGACGGGCGATGCCGTCGTCGGTCGGGCTCTGGGCCGGCGCCTACGCCGAAGGGATCCTGGACACGGCGGAGGCGCTCGCGGGGCTATGGCCGGCGGTGGACCGGTCGCCGCTCGGCAGCGCCGCGGGCTACGGCGTGCCGCTGCCGCTCAGGCGCGAGGCCGCGGCGCGCGCGCTCGGCTTCGCGGGGCTCGATCATAACGTGGCCACGGTGCAGGGCGGACGCGGCAAGCTCGAGGCGGCGGCGCTCTTCTGGTGCACGCAGGTGGGCCACGAGCTCGCGCGGCTCTCGCAGGACGTGATCCTGTTCAGCGCGGAGGAGTACGGCTATCTCGTGCTGCCGCCCGAGCTGGCCACCGGGTCGAGCATCATGCCGCACAAGCGCAACCCCGACCTGTTCGAGCTCACCCGCGCCCGCACGGCCGCGCTCGAGGGCGACCTGGTGAGCCTCCTCCAGATCAAGGGCAAGCTCGCCGGCGGCTACCAGCGCGACTTCCAGCTCCTCAAGGAGCCGCTCATGCGCGGCCTCGAGCGGACGGCGGCCATGCTGGCCATCGTCACCCACGCGGTGCCCCTGCTCGAGGTGGATCGTGCGCGCTGCGGCGCCGCGCTCGCGGGCGGGGCGCTCGCGACCGACGAGGTGATGCGGCGCGTGGAGCAGGGCCTGCCGTTTCGCACGGCCTATCGCCAGGTGGCGGACGCGCTCGAGGCGGGCGAGCGGTTTCCCGCGCCATCGCCCGCGAAGCTCATCGCCCGGCGGTCGTCCACCGGGGGCGTCGGCAACCTGGGGTTGAATCTGAGCCGGGCCCGCGTCCGGCGCGGCCGTAGCTGGAACTCCCGTGAGCGCCGCCGCTTCGACCGCGCCCTGCGCAAGCTCACCGGCCGCCCCGGCCGCCCGACCGCCCGACCGCCTGCCCGCCCGTCATGACCGCCGACCGCCGCAAGCGTCACCTCAAGATTCTCGAGCTCATCAGCACCCGGGCCGTGCGGACCCAGGAGGAGCTCGCCGAGGCGCTCGCGGCGGAAGGCTGGGAGGTGACGCAGTCGTCGGTGAGCCGGGACATTGCCGCGCTGCGCCTGATCAAGGTGGACGGCGCCTACCGGCGTCCGGCGTCGGTGTCGATCCCGGCGGATCCGAACGAGCGGCGTATCGCCGACGGCGTGCTCACGGCGGATCCGGCGGGCGAGTCGCTGGTCGTTCTCCATACGCCGCCCGGCGAGGCCAACCGGGTGGCGGTGGCGCTGGACCGGCTGGCGTGGCCGGACGTGGTGGGGACGATCGCGGGGGACGATACGATCTTCCTCGCCGTGAAGGACGGGGCGGCACAGCGTCGGGTGCTGGGCGACGTGCGGAAGCTCAGTGCAGGGGAGCGGGGCGTCCCGAGGCCGCGACGCGCCGAGTCATCCTGAATAGTCGAGGCACAGCCCATGCCCATGCCCTCCATGCGCCCCGCCTTCATGCACGTCCTCGCCATTGTCGGCCTGCTCTCGGCCTGCCAGGAAAAGACCGGCGCCCTCACCGCCGAGCAGCGCGCGCGCTTCGAGTCCGAGGGCATCGTCCGCCGCGCCGATGATCTGGCCTTCCGATACACCCACGACGCGGGCCGGCGGGACGCGGGGTGGGAGGACCGCCGGGCGTCGATCATCGTGACGAAACAGCGCGTCATCATCCACAAGAACGAGAAGCTCGGTCTCGAGCTGACCCCACGGACTCGGAGATACGTCCAGGTGCGTCGGGACGGCAGCCGGGTGCGGATCAGCGCGGGGGCCGGCGCGTCGGCGGAGAGCTGGTCGTTCGTGCCGCCGGATGATCCCGCGGGCTGGGCTGACGACATCCGGGCGGTCGTCAAGGGTGTCAATCGATCGGAGTGACATAAACCAAGGGCGGCTCTTGCGAGCCGCCCTTGGTCTTCTCGATTGGCGTCCGGACACGCACTCAGAGCGCGCCCAGAAACGCCGCCACGGCTCAGGGCGCGTTCGGCCCTGGATACACGGGCGGGTTCGTCACGAGTCCATCGGCATTGAACTGAGGCACGAACGTCTGGCAGCCCGTTGGAGGGTTCGCCTGGTTGTTCTTGACGTTGAACAATGGCGAGACCAGCGGTTCCGCCGCCAGCACTGTCGGCAGCGTGATGTTCGCCTGCGAATTGTCCACCGCCCCGGCCGATCGGGTCGTGATCGTATAACCACCCGCCTTGTTCAGGAACGAGGTTGGGAAGCGCGCGACGCCTTCCTTGTCGGTGTAGGCCCAGTTGTTACACATCAGCGCGTCCACGCCCTGATTGCTGGTCGCCGTGAGCCAGATCAGCACCTTTTCCTGCCGGAACCGCGTGCCGGCGGCGCTCAGGATGTCGTACGCTGGAGTGGGATTAATGGGGACGTTGACCTTATTGTTGCCCCAGTTCCAGGTCCCGAACTTGGCGAGCACCACCTCGGTCGGGTCGATCACCTGGAACGGGCTGAGCGTACGCTTGGAGCCGCCGCTGCCGGTGGTCGTGAGCAGCGCGGCATACGCCGGGGTCGGAGCAAGCAGCCGGAAGACGCGCTCGGCGAAGGTCCTGGGCTCGCGCTTCCCAAGCCCGATGATCGTCAGACAGTCGGGCGACAGGAAGCCCAACACCTCGGGCGTCGTCGCGGCCGAATTGTGTTGCAGGTATCGTGGCTGAGCTTGGCACTCCCCGATGAGGACGCCGGGCTCATCGAAGGTGATCGGTCCCGGAACCGTGGACCAGTCGAACACTCCACTCTTGGGCACGTCGTTCGTGAATCCCTCGGCCCCGAGCGGAACGCCATACACGAGCACCGGACCCGGAGCACCTGCCGGAAGCAGATCCTGCCACGACTGGGTCCCCTGAGGCTTGAGCAGCCACCCGTCGTCATGAGACAGCACGGCGTGCTTGTCGGCGGCCTGAAGCGCGACGACTCCCAAGGCCCCGTTCGCTCCGAGGGCGTTGTCGAACACCGTGCTGCTGGGCACCGGTGTTCCACCGATGCTCATGCACTTGAGCAGCGCGACGGTGAGCGCCGAGGCGTTGGACGTGCTCGCCTGGCTCCCGTCGTACTTGTTGCCGATGTTCGCAAGGATTTGATATCCAATGCTGGTCGCCAGCGCCGTCTGCGCTCCGGCATTCTTCATGTCGTTCGCCAGGCCGGATTCGGTGCTGCTCGCGCCGAACTCGGTCTTTACGAGCGAGCTGATGGTTGTAAAGTTGCAACCGGCCGGTTTGGGCGCGAATTCCGGCGCAGTCGGCACATCGTTGGCGCCCTCGCTGCACGCGCCGACGAGGACGGCTGCGGCCAGCAAGAAGGGCGCGAGGCTTCGGCCACCCATGGGGGGCCTCCTGGATCGAGACGACATAGTCGACATATAGATTGCGGAGCGAGGTGAGTATACGCCCGCCCCGTCAAATTTTCAACCGGCCAAAATGCTACCGCCCCACCGTGCAAAAGCTTGCGCGGAGGCCCTGGTCACCCACTCACCGCTTCACTTCTTCCGCCCGAACGTGGCCGCGAACCGCGGATCGTCGCGGATCTCCTTGAGCTCCCACGAATCGTCCTTCTCCAGCCCCTCCACCTGCTGCGGGTTTGTCGCCAGCCAGACGGATAGCTGCTTGAACGCTTCGTCCTTGTCCCCCAACACGTTACGCGCGATCGCCTCGAGCTGGGCGAGGTCCCGCCCGGGGTCCACCGTGGCATCGGCCCGGGAGCGCTCGGCCACCCGCCGGGCGCTGTCCGGCAAGCCCGCGCGAGCGAGGGCAATGGCGATTCGCATCTGGCCCGTGAGCCGGTTGAGCGGTCGCAGGCTGGCCGGGCTCAGCTCGACGTACCGGTCGAGCGCCTGCCACGCGTCCGGAATGTCCGGCTTCGCCGCCTTCAGGCCGTAGTACCAGATCTGGCATTCGGCAAATCGATAGTCGTTGGGAAACCGGCGCTGTCCCTCGTCGCACCAACGGCGTGCCTCGCGCGCGTCGTCGAGCTGGTACGAGGTCACGAACAGCCGCCAGACGGTGACATTCGCGTTGGTGAGGTAGGGGTCGGCCTCGTACGCGCGCATCGCGGCCAGCTTGGCCTCTCCCAACGCCGGCTTGTTGAGCAGCAGGTGGCTGAGCGTGGTCCAGGCCGATGCCTGGGATGGATTCAGTTCCACGGCAGCGCGCAGGTCCGCCTCCGCGTCGGCATAGAGCTTCTGGGACTCGGCGGAGCTCCCTCCCAGGTTGTTCAGCCACTTCCAATAGCGCAGGGTGCCGCGAAGCTCGAGGGCGTCGGGGTCATCCGCCTTGAGCCCGAGGGCCCGGCCGGCGTGCTCCAGTCCGGTGCGGATCGCGGTCTCGTGATAGTCGGGATCCGCCGACTCGAACATCCGCGACTGGCGGTAGTTGAGCCAGCCTCGCAGGACGCTCGGCCCGGGCCAGGCCGGATCCTTCGCTTCGGCCTGGGCCAGGAGCGCGTCGGTGCGCCTGAACAGCCGGGCGGCACCCGCGGTGTCTCCCGAGGTCGCGAGCGCGTCGGCATCGCGCGCCTCGGACTCGCCGCGCTGATAGAGCGCCCATGCATCCACGTTGCGGGTAGTGGCGCGCGTTTCCCGCACCAGCACCTCCTTGCCGAGCTGTTGGCGCAGGAAGGTCGACACTTCGCGGGTCAGATCGTCCTGAAGCGCGAACAGCTCGCCCCGGGGCCGCTCCAGCGTCTTGCTGCCGATCTCGACCCCGGTGCCGGCCTGCGTGAGCGACACGCTCACCCGCAGCTTGTCGCCCGACTGGCTGACGTCTCCCTGGACCACCGTGCCGACCTTCAGGTCCTGGGCGATCTTGGCCAGCGGCGTCTCGCCCTTCTTGTAGGGCCGCACGCCGTTGCTCGAGATCACCTGCAGCCCGCCGACGCTGCTCAGCTCGCGGATCAGCGCTTCCGTGAGACCGTCCGAGAGGTAGCCCAGAGAATCCGTGCCGCCCCGCTGCTCGAAGTACAGCACGGCGATGTGCGTGGGATCCAGCGTGTCGTCCGTGCCACCGCCGCCGGCAGCGGATTCACGGTGCGTGAACTTCCACACGCCGAACCCGATCCCAGCCATGACCAGGATCGCCGCGGCCGCCACGAGCGACCAGAATTTCGCCCCGCGGCCCGCCGGCGCGGCCTCCACCTCCATCGTCTTCCGCCGGGCCGTCGCCCCGGTGCGTGCCCCTCGACGTCCGCCGCGCCGCCGTCGACGCCCGCCGCTGCGCCGTCCGCATCATCGCCGCTTCGGCCTCGGCTTCGGAGAGCCGTTCGCCGAACTCCTTCATCGTCTGGAACCGGTCCGCCGGCGTCTTCTCCAGGGCCTGCATGACCGCGTCCTCGACCTCGTCCGGAACCGAGGCGCGCACGACCTGCAGGCTCGGCACCACTTCCATCGAGTGCCGCGCCATGATCGCCATCGAGTTCGGGCCGGTGAACGGCGGCTGCCCGATCAGGAGCTCGTACAGGACGCAGCCCAGGCTGTAGATGTCGCTCCGCGCGTCCACGTGATCGCTGCCGAGCGACTGCTCGGGGCTCATGTAGTGCGGCGTGCCGATCGCCATGCCGGTCTGGGTGAGCTTCTCGCCGCCGGCCTGGCTCACCGCCCGGGCGATGCCGAAGTCGGCCACCAGCGCGTGGCCGCCCATGAGCAGGATGTTCTCGGGCTTGATGTCGCGGTGGACGATCCCGCGCTCATGGGCGTACTGCAGCGCGTCCGCGCTCTCGCGGACGATCTGCAGCGCGTCGGTGAGCGGGAGCTGCTGCTCCTTGTTCAGCCGGTCGCGGAGCGATTCGCCCTCGATGAACGGCATGACGTAGTAGAGCAGCCCATCCATCTCGCCCGAGTCGTAGAGGCCGAGGATGTTGGGGTGCTGGAGGTTGGCCGCGACCCGGATCTCGCGCAGGAACCGGTCGGCGCCGAGTGAGACGGCGAGCTCCTGGCGGAGCACCTTGATGGCCACCGTGCGCTCGTGCTTCAGGTCCTTCGCGCGATACACGATGGCCATCCCGCCCTCGCCGATCTGGCGCTCGATGGCGTACCGCTCTCCCAGGGTGGAGCGCAGGCGGTCGAGCAGATCGGTCAACGGGGTTCCTCGGAGCGGAGGGCGATGGGTCTAAATAAAGCGGGGAGCGAGCGTTGGCACCACTAGCGAAGAGGGGCGGCTCATCGTGAGCCGCCCCGGGCACTTCCCGTTTTCCGACGCGGACCAGAGGCCGCGGATCAGCTTACCATCACCGCCGCCAGCGCGTCCCGCATCGCGGCCGCGGTCTGCCACCGCTCCTCGGGGGTCTTGGCGAGGGCACGGCCGACGCCGGCCGCGAGCTCCGCCGGGATCTCGGGCCGGATCGTCCGCACGTCCGGCGCCGGCTGGTTGAGATGCATCTGCAGCACCACGGCCTCGTTCCGGTGCACGAAGGGCGGTTGCCCCGCCAGGCACTCGAACAGCACGCAGGCGAGGGAGTAGAGGTCGCTCCGGAGATCGATCTCCTGCAGCGCCGTGATCTGCTCGGGGCTCATGTACGTCGACGTCCCCACGGCGATGCCCGACCGGGTGAGCCGATCGCTCCCCGACGCCCAGACCGCGCGCGCGATCCCGAAATCGAGGAGCACGGCGCCATGCGGCGAGATGACGACGTTCTCCGGCTTCACGTCCCGGTGGATGATGCCGTGCCCGTGCGCGTGCTCGAGCGCGTCGAGCAGGTTGTCCGCGACGCGGAGGGTGTCGGCCACCGAGAGCCGGCCGCGCGACGACGACAGGAACTCGCGCAGGGTGGCGCCCTCGACGTACGTCATGACGTAGTAGACCAGCCAGTCGCGTTCACCGGAGTCGAGCAGATGCGCGATATGGGGGTGGTTGAGCTGGGAGGCCAGCTTGATCTCCCGGAGGAACCGGTCGGCCGCGACGCTGACCAGGAGCTCGGGGTGCAGGATCTTGAGCGCGACCGGCTCTCCTCCCGGCTCTCGCGCCAGGAAGATCCGGGCGTTGCCGCCCTTGCCGATCTCACGCTCGATCTCGTAGCGTCCCTCGAACGCCTGGCGGACCAGCGTCAGCATGTCGCGCCGAATGACCGGGTCCTTGTGGGGGGACACCCAATGGTTGCGAGAACGGCCGCACCGCGCAAGTCGTGGCAGGCCAGCCGACTGTGAAGACCGTACGCTAGCGAACGCTGTCCGACGGGTTCTGGTCGGGGTGTCGCCTAAGTCGCGAGATTCAGGCGGCGTGCGACCCTACAGCAGGATATCGGTCCGCACGCGCTGGCGAATTGCCCACCAGACCGCACCCCACACGTTTGAGCGCCGGAGCGTCACGCTCGCCTCGCCGGTCATGCCGGGCCGCAACCACCCGCCGCCGGCCATGCGGACGCGAGCCTGGACGCTCCCGGCCGTGCCTGCCGCGGCCACGGTCCCGACACGCGTCCGCATGCGGGTGCCGGGATCGGCGTACGGTATGAGCTCCACCGGCTGACCTGGCCGCACCCGCGAGGCGCCGGCGCCCGCCAGCGCGATGCGGAGCTCGACCGAATCGGGCTGTCCCACCTCGAGCACCCGGTCGCCCGCCTCGACCCAGCGGCCGGCAAGCTCCTCGGGTCGAGCGGTCATCACCACACCGTTCCACACCGCGCGGAGCCGGAGAGAGGCCAGCTCGGCACGCATGCCGCTCAGCCGCGTGGCCTCGGCCAACCGCTCGGCTTCCAGCCGCCCGATGTCGTCTCCGCGCCCAAGGGCGCGCGCCTGCGCCTCGCGGGCGGCAAGCGAGTCGGCGGTGCGCTGGGAGGCGGCCGCCCGGCGCTCGAGCGACAGGTTCCGGATCTCGACCAGCGGCGCCCCGACCCTCACCCGGGTGCCCTCACGGACGAGCACCCGGTCCACGATCCCCTCCTCGGGGGCGACCAGCGGGATCGAAAGCGCCGGCGCCGCGGCGAAGCGCCCGGTCACGGTAACAGGCCACGGAACGATCGCACCGAGCAGGACGATGGCTCCGACGACCAAGCCGATGCGTTTCACCGGTTGCCCGCGGAGACGGGCGATTTGCCGCCGCGCGGCCAGCATCGTGGCCGAGCCGTACTCCCGGATCGTTGCCCTGAGCATGAACCAGAGACCCACTGCGAAGAGGAGGACGCCGAGCGCGCCGAGGGCGCGGTCGAGCCAGCCGTACATGAGCCCGGCGAAGACGTACAGGATGAACCCGGTGTAGGCCGCCGCCAGGACACCGTACCAGAGGAAGATCCGCTGCTCCCGCTCGTCCACCGGCGGCTCGGCGACGTCCATGCCGAGCAGTCGGTGCTTGATCGCCCAGCCGAGATAGGCGAACGCGCGCGGGCGCAGGTTCGGGACCTCCAGCACGTCCATGAGTGCGAAGTATCCGTCGAGGGGAAGCAGCGGGTTGAGGTTGAAGATCACGGTCAGGATGCCGGCCACGACGAAGGTGGCCATCGCGAAATCGGAGAGGAGCGATCCGGGCGGCATGGCCCACCAGACGATTCCCGCGACGCTGGCGAGGATGAGCTGGATCCATGATCCGGCGGCCGTGACCCACAACCGCGCCCGACGCTCCGGAAACCCCCACGCATCGTTCACGTTGCAGAAGAAGGCCAGGTCGAAGTACAGCAGCATGGCGCCGATCTCGTGTACCTGGCCGCCGAAGTGCTTGCAGGCGAAGCCATGGCCCAGCTCATGAATCGCGGCCACAAACATGAACGCGACGTACATGAGCCCGACGGTGCCCAGGTCGAAACTGAACAGCTGGTGGAGTGCCTGCACGTACTCCGGCCACTGTACTCCGAGGACCACGAAGTAGAGGGCGAACATCACGCCGGCGGCGATCACCCCGGCGCGGGTGAAGAGGAAGCCGAACCGAGGTACCCAGCGGTTCAGCAGCTCGTCGGGGTCGCCCACCGACCATCGGATGCGCAGGATGTTGCCCTTGAAGAGCGGGGGCTTGAGCCGCTGACGGCGGTCGGCTCTGAGCCGCTCCATCAGCATGATCGAGCGCTCCTCGAGGCTCCGCTCGCAGAGCCCCATCGCCTTGAGCTTCCCGGCGAATTTCTCGAGCGCCGCCGGACCGATCTTGAGGCCCTGCGCCGTCAGGCTGGCCGAGGCCTCCTCGACCGGTCGGCCGTCGAGCGACTGCATGACCATCGCCTCGATCGGACGGAAGCGGAAATACTTGTGGTTGGTGGGGTCCTTGACGATGTAGGTCTGCTCGCCGCGGTAGCTCTGCTCCACGAACACGAGGTCGGGCCGAAGCGTGGGCGCGCTCATGGGGCGCTCGGCACCACCTGCTCGCCCGGGGCCAGCCCGCTCACCACTTCGACGCGGCCGCCGGACAAGTCGCTCCCGAGAGTCACGGCGCGGAGTGTCGTCCGGTGGTCGTCCCACACCAGCGCGTAGCCCTCGGGCCCGACCGCGTTGCGGGGAACGGTCACCACCTGGCGCCGCTCGGACCCCAACCGCACCGTCACGCTGCTGCCGGGGGCGAGCTTCGAGCCGGGTGCCAGCTGGAGCACGACCTCCCGGGTGCCGCTGGCCGCGTCGACCACGGGGCTGGCGCGCACCACACGGGCCGACCCGTGCTCGCCCCGTGCGCCTGTCACCTGGGCCGAGCTGCCCTGCACCAGGCCGAGCGCGGAGGTCTCGGGCACCCGCACCCGCACCAGCATGGGCGCGAGCGCGGTAACCTGGAACAGGGAGTCGCCGGGGTGAACCAGCCGCCCGATGCGCGCGCGTGCGGGAAGTAATGACGCCATCGAACGGCGACGTGATTCTCGTGAGGTCCTGGTCGCGCTGGGCCTTCCGGAGCGCGAGCTCGGCCTCGCGGTACTCGAACTCCACCTGCTCCGAATCCGCCTCCGTCACCACGCCCGCCGTCTTGAGCGCCCGCTGCCGCTCGACCCGACTCTTGGCGTTCTCGTACCCGTGCCGCGCCTGGTCGAGGGCGATCGCCTGATCGGTATTCTCGAGGGTCGCGAGGAGCTGTCCCGCGCGAACGCGGCCGCCGAGGTCCACCAGGAGCGACTCCACGACGCCCTGCGAGCGCGCGAAGACGACGGCGTCGTGCTCGACGTAGAGCTGGGCGGGAAGCGAGAGCGGCGCGTTCACCGTGGCCGTATCCGCGGTCACGAGCGCCGCGGGCGGCGCGGCGCCGCTGTCGGCGCGGGTCGGGCCTGCCGCGTCCTTGCCGGGCCGCTCCGTCTGGCCGCCGCGGCAGGCGACCGCGAGAGCCGCTGCAAGGATGGCTCGTCTCATGACCAGATCCTCCACCAGGTGAGCCGCGCCCAGCGCACCGGACCGCGGAACAGCCGGGTGGCCGTGGAGGCCGGATCGGTGAGCACGCGGGCGTAGGCCGTCATGTCCGGTTTCAGGAGGCCGTCCGGGTTCGGCACCGCAGCCCGCACGGGGTAATACACCTCGCCGGCGGTATCGGCCGGCAGCTGGCCCACCGACGTGACCCGACCGGTCAACGTGCGCTGCGGCAGGGCATCCACGCGAAACCGCACCTCCTGGCCCGGTCGCACCCGGGCGATGTCGCGCTGGTCCACGCCGAACTCCAGCTCCAGCGTGTCGGTGCGCCCCAGGGTCAGGACGAGGTCACCCTCCTCCAGCCAGGTCCCGGCCCGCTCGCCCACATGGGGCGTGAGCACTACGCCGGCAGCCGGAGCGCGCAGCGTGGTGAGCGCCAGCTGGTCGCCCAGGATGGCCATCTCGCGACGGAGCGCGTCCGCCCGCGCCCGCTGCAGGCGCTCTTCGGCGGCGTCTCCCCTCGCGCTGGCCTGGGACGCCAGCCGCTCCGCCGTCGCGACCTCGGCGCCGGTCGCCTCGCGGTCGGTCGCCAGGGTGGTGGCTCTGAGGGTCGCCAGCGCCGCGCCGCGCGGCACCAGGGTTCCCTCGGACACCAGGATCCTTTCGATGACTCCGGGCACCAGGGCGCGCACCGGCGCCAGCGCCATCGGCCGGAACGTGGGCGCCGAGCCCGGCACGCGGAACGGCCAGCGGATCAGGGTCAGGGCGGCCAGGACGGCCAGGGCGATGCCGACGACCAGTCCCACCCGCCGCCGGGGCAACGCCATCAACGCCTTCTTCTTGGCGGTGATCGCACCGATGGCATCCACCATCGGCACCTGGTTATAGAGCTGCGCGTTCCGGAGGGCCACCGCCGTCTGGTTGGCCAGGATCATCAGCAGGCCGCGCTGGTGCTCGGTGGCGAAGTCGGGGGTGCCGGACTCGAAGACGAGGACGCCGAGAATGCCTTCCTCGTCCTTGAGCGGCAGGTAGAGCCCGCTCGAGACGGTGGCCGTCTCCAGGTCGGGGCCGAAGATGGTGAGGAACATCCGTTCCGCATCCGAGGTCGGCTCGTCGCGGTCGCTCAGGTAGAGCGTCTCGCCGCGGCCGGCGGCCCAGCCGGCCCGCGCGATCAGGTCCTGCAGGCCGGGGTCCTTCTGGTCGACGGTGTCCTGGCCCGCCACCGCCCGGATCTCGCACTTGCCCTTGTCGTAGAGTCCCACGGCACCGCGGTCGAAGGTCAATGCCCGGGAGGCAAGGTTGACGACCGACCGGAGCACCCGGTCGAGATCCAGCGTCGAGCCGATCTCGCGGCTGATCTCGAGGATGAGGGTGATATCCTCGGCTCGGCGGGCCTGGCTCTGGAGCCGGGCGTTGCGCAGGGCATGGGCCGCGAGCGGGGCGAGCGCCTCCAGCCGCTCGTGGTCGCGCCGGGTCGAACGTGCCCGCGCCGCCGGCCTTGGCCGAGAGCAGCACAGCGCCGACGGTCTCCTCGGCCGCCACCAGCGGAACCAGGATGGTGGTCTCGGGCTCGCCCGCCGGCCGGGAGGTGGCGGGCGCCACGACGTCGTCCCATCGTCTCGCGGCGCCCTTGAGCCGATCACCGACTTCCCCCAACCCCGCGCGGCACCGGAACATGCCGTCGCCCTCGGCCACCCAGAGGGTACCGGCCTGGGCCGCGACCGCCGAGCGCATCCGCTCCAGGACGAGCGGAAGCAGCTCGTCCAGTTCGAGCGACGCCGACAGCTCCACGGCGGCGGCGTGGAGTTCGTGGAGGCGGTCGACTTCTTGGCGGAGGTGCTCGAGCGAGGCGGTTGGAGCGCTCAAAACGTCGGGCATGTCACATTATGCGATTTGGGACGTTGTTGCGTAAGAGGGGCCCGGGAACGAATCGAGGTGCCGGACCTAGGGGTCCGGCACCTCGATCGGGCGAGCCTGCCGCGCCAGTTAGTACGTCTTCATCGGCGCGATGCGGTCCTCGAGCTCACTCACCGACAGCTCGACCGATTCGGCATCCTTACCGGTCTGGTTGCGAATCTGGGCCTTCTGATCTTCCGTCAACGTGAGCCGGACGGGCTGCTTGGAGTCGGACACGGGCTACCTCCGAAGGAGAAAGTCTGTCGGTGTTGAACCAGGGTTGACGCGAACCACCGCTCTCGAGTGCCCGACCTGCGGCATCGGGCACTCGGGTCAGGTCTGCAACTGATTACGGACTTGGGCGACGGGCTTCGTCGTCGGCGCGATCCGATCCTCGAGCTCCTCCACCGAGAACTCCACGGCCTCGGCGTCCTTGCCGGTCTGGCGGCGGATCTGGGCCTTCTGGTCTTCGGTCAGGCTGATGCGGACCGGCTCTTTGGGACTCGGCATTTGACGCCTCCTGAGGTGAACTGCCCGGCTGCTGGTGAACTGCTGAGAAGATGTGCGACTTGCGTGAAAGCTGCGTGAATCCCTGGCTGTCTCCACCGGTCTGAGCTTCTGTCATCGCCCGGTGCATTGCCTGTACGCAGGGTGCAATGTGGGGCCCCGGTGTGAATCGGCCGTGAAAGTTCCCTTGCCCTTCCGTGAATTTGCCGTAGGTTCTCAGCAACTCCCCTACAGGTATGTCCCCGTGCCCGACGTGCTCCTTACGCTCCTGGGGCTCCCTTCACTCGCCGTGGGCGGGCGCCTGGTCACGCCGCCGCTCGGCGCGAAGGAGCTCGGATTGCTTGCCTTCCTCGCCCTGGAAGGCCGCTCGCATGCCCGGGAGGAGCTGGCGGGGCTGCTGTGGGGGGAGTCGCCGGAAGCCGAGGCGCGGGCCTCCCTGCGCCAGGCGCTCAAGCATATCCGCGAGCGCGCCGGCGAAGTGATCCTGGCCAGCCGGGAGCGGATCGAGCTTGCCGGTCCGATCGAGTGTGACGTGCTGCAGTTCCGTCTCGCGGTCCACACGGACCCACGACGGGCGGCCGCATACGAGGTGTCCCGGTTTCTCGCCGGCTTCTCCGTCCGGCACGCGCCGCGATTCGACGAGTGGCTCGCCGCCAACCGGCAATCGCTCGTCCACGAATATGAGCACCTGCTCGGCGATCTCGCCCGGCATGCCTTGGCGCACGGGCGGTGGCGCGAGGCCACCGAGTTCGCCGATCACTGGCTGGCCTGCGATCCGCTCTCGGACGAGGCTGCCCGGATGAGCATCGAGGCGCGGTACCTGGCCGGCGACCGCGGCGCGGCGCTCGCCCGGTTCCGCGAGTACGCGGCGACACTCAAGCGGGAAGCCGGGTGCGAGCCCAGCCGGGCGCTGCTGGGTCTGGTGCACCGGGTGGAATCGGACACCTCCGCCACGGCGCCCCGGCCCGCTATCACCGACGAGTGGCCGCTGAACGCCCCCACGTTCGACTCGAGCCTGCTCGGACGAGAGGCGGAGTGGTCCGTGCTCGCCCGATCGTGGAAGGCAGCCAGGCGCGGGGGCGGCGCGATCGTGCTGATCGAGGGCGAGGCTGGTGTGGGCAAGACCCGGCTGGCTGGAGACCTTCTGCGCTGGGTGGTGGCGGACGGCGGGATCGCGTTGCGGGGGAGGAGCGGCGATGTGCGCGCAGGATTCCCGTTCGCGTCCGCGGTCGAGGTCCTCCGCGACATGCTCGCCGCGCCGGGTCTCGCGGGCGCCGCGCCGGAGTGGCTGGCCGAGCTCAGCCGTCTCCTGCCGGAACTGCGCCACCGGTTTCCGGCGCTTCCGGGGCCCTCCCACCACGCGACGAAACCGAAGGCTCCCGCCTGTTCGAAGCGGCGGCGCAGGTTCTGCTCAGCCTGTCCGCCGAGAGCCCGATCGTCGTGCTCCTGGACGACCTGCAGTGGTTCGACGCCGAGAGCTGCAACCTGTTCCGGTACCTCATCCGCCGACTCGAGGGGACGCCGGTGCTGTGGCTGCTCTCCGTCACCCTCGGTGAGCTGGAGCGCGAGGCCCCGTCGGCGCGCTTCCTTCGAGTGCTCCGGGCCAAGAGTGCCGTGCAGACCCTGAGCCTGGCGCCGCTCACCGGCAGCCAGGTCGAGCAGATGGTGGCCGAGATGGGCCCCGCCAGTGCGCCCGACCTCGTGCGCCGGCTGGCCGGTCAGATCCACGCCGCCACCGCCGGCAATCCGTTCTACATTCTCGAGCTGCTGAAGACCCTCTTCTCCCGCGGGCTGCTCACCATGGCGGAGGGGACTGGGGCCTGGCTCGCCGTGGCGGAGCTCGATCGGGAAGACTTCGAGCTGCCCGCTGCCGCAGAACATCCAGGACGTCATCGCGGAGCGCATCGAGCGACTGCCCGAGCGGATGCGCGATATCCTCATCACGATCGCGGTTTCTGGCGCGGGCTGCCGCCCCGGCGTGCTGTCTCACGTGCACGGCATCTCGCGCCTGTACGCGGCCTCCCTCGGCGATGCGCTGGCGGACCGTCGCCTGGTCGTGGCGCATGGCGACACGTATCGCTGCGCGCACCGTATCATCGAGCAGGTGGTGCGGGAACCTCTGACGGACAGCCGCCGGAGCGAGCTTCACCGGATTCTGGCCGAAGCCATGGAGGCGGCGACCGCCCCGCAGGACACGCGCAAGGTGGCGGCGGAGATCGCGCGGCATGCCGATCTGGGAGGTCACGTCGAGCTGGCATATCGGCAAGCACTGCTCGCCAGCGAGGAGGCCTGCGCGCGGCAGGCGTATACGGAGGCGCTGGCCTGGCTCGATCTGGCGGCGTCCTCGGCGCAACCGGGCGCGGAAACCGACACGGTGAACCGGCTGACGGCGGAGATCGTCGAGATTGCCGCCGGAGTGGTCGCGACGCCGGCCGGCGTGACGTCACTCGGCCTCACCGGACCGAGACTGCCGGTCGGCCGGTAGAGTCCCCGCTTCGATCAACTGGCGGCCCTGGCCGCGAAAGAGGATGCGACGATGGCCATACGGTATGCAGTTCGAGTGGCTCAGCTCGGGTCGGCAGCCCTGCTGATGGGCGCCGCCTGCGACGGGTTCCGCCTGCCCGCGCGCCCGGCGGACACCACCGTCGCCACCGGCGCCGAGACCCCGTCGCCGCGACCGCCCGCGCCGCCCAAGCCCAACCCCGCGCCGACGCCGACGCGCACCGCGAAGATCGATCCCGCCATCGACGCCGAGCGGTTCGGCGCGATCCGGCGCGGGCTCCGGCGCCTGGTGGCGGCGGAGGAGACGTACTACGCGGAGAACGGCGTCTACACGGAGGACATGTCGCGCATGGGCTTCTCGCCCGAGAAGGGCACCGAGGTCCGCTTCCTGTGGCTGGCGCGCACCGGCTGGGCGGCGAGCAGCACGCACCCCGGCATGCCGGGGCGCGACTGCGTGATCTACGTGGGCCGGGCGCACGAGCCGCCGAAGACGCGCCGGGGCGTGCGTTCGGGGAGGGAAGGGGTACCGATGTGCGACGCCTTGCCGCGGGCGCGCCCGGCATCGGTGGCGCCGACGCCGGCAGTGGCCGCCGAACCGCCGGCCGCGGCACCTGCGACGGCCGCGGCGGCCGCCGAGCGAAGCGGACACCGCCAGCGCGCTCGACGCGGTCAGCCCGTCGATCCAGATGCGGGTCGATCTCCGGAACCTCGTCCGCTCCCAGGACGCGTACTTCGGCCTCCAGGGCGAGTATTCCAGGCGTTTCGAGCCATTCGCGCTGCAGTACCTCT
>CAWDPF010000016.1:0-229527 GCA_963804125.1 uncultured Gemmatimonadales bacterium | reverse complement strand
GAGCGTCAACCCCTCCGAGCGCATCGCCCCCGGCGTCCGCGCCTACCTCGCGGGCGAGGTCGCCGCGGCCGGCGGACGGGAAGTCTCGTTCGTCGCCCAGGTGGACCGCGACGGCGTCGTCACCGGCGCCCGGACGGTGGCGCGGGGGACGGTAGACATGGTCCTGCCCTCCCGGGGGCGGCGCAGCGGGGCGAGATGCTGCTGCACAACCACCCGAGCGGCCGGCTCGATCCCTCGGGACCCGACCTCGACGTCGCCGCCCGGCTGCACGACGGCGGGGTGGGCTTCGGCATCATCGACAACGGCGCCACGGCGATCTACGTCGTCGTGGAGGTGCCGCACGACCGCGTGGTGCTCCGGATCGATCCGTTCGACGTGATCGACACGCTCGGCGAGGGCGGCCCGGTGGCGCGGCAGCTGGGGCAGTACGAGGACCGGCGGAGCCAGCGCGACATGGCCGCCTACATCGCCGACGGCTACAACGACGGCGGCGTCCAGCTGCTCGAGGCCGGCACCGGGGTCGGGAAGTCGTTCGCCTACCTGGTGCCGGCGCTCGCACTGGGCGCGCGCCAACGGCGAGCGCACCGTCGTGAGCACCAACACGATCAACCTGCAGGAGCAGCTCGTCGGGCAAGGACCTGCCGCTGCTGCGCCGCGGCGCTCGGCGGCGAGACGTACACGCCGACGTTCGCGCTGCTCAAGGGGTGGCGGAACTATCTCTGCCTCTCCCGGATGCACCAGGCCGTCGCCGTCGCAGCGCACGCTGCTGGAGCAGGACAAGCTCGACGAGCTGATCGGCATCGCCGAGTGGGCCGGCCACACCGCCGACGGCACGCTGAGCGACCTGCCGGTCGACGCCGTCGCACGGAGGTGTGGGACGAGGTGAGCGCCGAGCCCGATCTCTGCCCGCGCCTCAAGTGCCGCCACTTCGACCGCTGCTTCCTGTTCCGGGCCCGGCGCCGCGCGGCCGAGGCGGACGTCGTCGTCGTGAACCACCACCTGCTCGCGGCCGACCTCTCGGTGCGCCAGGCGCAGGACAACTGGGAGGAGGCGGCGGTGCTGCCGCCGTACCAGCGGCTCGTCCTCGACGAGGCGCCACCACCTCGAGGACGTCGCGGCCGGCCACCTCGGCATCCAGGTGTCGCAGCCGCGTCGGTGCGCCGGCTGCTGGCGCGGTTCGAGCGCAACGGCCGCGGGCTCGCGCCGACGCTCGCGCACGAGCTCATGGGCCGGAGCGACCTGCTGAGCCGCGCGAGCCTCGACCTGCTGCACCAGCGGCTCCTGCCCGCGCTCGGCGACGCGCGCCGCGCGACCGACGCGCATGTTCCTCCGGCTGCACGAGCGGCTCGACGGCGCGCGCCGCGGGCCAGATCCGCCTGGACGACGACTTCGCCTCGGACGCGATCTGGGACGAGGGCCTGGCCCTCGAGCTCGACGCGACGCTCGGCGCCTTCCGCGCGCTGCGGGAGACGGTCGAGACGATCGCCGACCGGCTCGCCGAAGCCGAGGAGACCGAGCGGCGCGGCACGATCCTGCAGGAGCTCCGGGCGCGTCATGCGCCGGCTCGAGACCGTCTCCGACGGCCTCAACCGCACGCTCCGCCCGGCGGGCGGCGGCGCGCCGACGGTGCGCTGGATGGAGCGCACCGCAGCGCGGCCAGAGCGTCAGCCTCTCGGCGGTGCCGCTCGACCTGGCGCCGGTGCTCCGCGACGCTGCTCTTCGACCGGCTCGACACCGTCGTGCTCACGAGCGCCACGCTCGCGGCCGGCGGCGAGTTCGCCTTCCTCGAGTCCCGGCTGGGCCTCGGCGGCGAGGATTCGCCGGTGACGGTGCGCGAGGTCTTTCCCTCGCCGTTCGACTACCCGTCGCAGTGCCTCTTCGGCATCCCCAACGACCTGCCCGAGCCGCGCGAGGACGAGCACGCGCACGGCGCGGCGGTGGTCCAGGTCGTCACCGACCTGGCCTACGCCTCGGACGGCGGGATGTTCGTGCTGTTCACCAGCCATGCGTCGCTCCGGCGGGCGGCGCAGGAGCTCCGGTCGGTGCTCGGCACCCGCTGGCCGATCCTGGTCCAGGGCGAGGCCCCGCGGGACGTCCTGCTCCGCCGCTTCCGCGAGGCGGAGAACGCCATTCTGCTCGGCACCGACTCGTTCTGGGAAGGCGTGGACGTGCCCGGGCGCGCGCTCCGCACCCTCGTGCTCAACAAGCTACCTTTCAAGGTGCCGAGCGAGCCGATCACGGCGGCCCGGCTCGAGCGCCTGGCCGAGGAGGGGCAGGACGGGTTCATGAACTACCTGCTGCCCCACGCGGCGCTCAAGCTCAAGCAGGGCTTCGGCCGCCTGATCCGGAGCCGCCAGGACATCGGCGTGGTGGTGCTGCTCGACAGCCGGGTGGTCACCAAGCGGTACGGCCCGCTGCTGCTGGGCGGCCTGCCGCGGGCCGAGCGGATCATCGGCACCTGGGCGCAGGTGCGCACCAAGTGCGAGGACTTCTTCGCGCGGCACGGCATCGGGGCGATCGCGTGATCCCGGTGCGCCCGTCGAAGATCGTCTGCGTCGGCCGCAACTACGTGGCGCACGCCAGGGAGCTGGGCAACGAGGTGCCGGCCGGTGCCGATGCTGTTCTTCAAGCCGCCGAGCGCGCTGATCGGCCCCGGGGAGCCGATCGTGCTGCCGGCCACCTCGCGGCAGGTCGAGTTCGAGGCGGAGATCGGCGTCGTGATCGGCCGCCGGCTCCAGGGGGCCGACCGAGGACGAGGCGGAGCGGGGGATCGGCGGGTTCGTCTGCGTCAACGACGTCACCTGCCGCGACCTGCAGAAGACCGACGGCCAGTGGGGCCGGGCCAAGGGCTTCGACACCTTCTGCCCGGTCGGGCCGGCGGTCGCGGAACGGCCTCGACTGGCGCGACGCTCGAGGTCGTCGGCCGGGTCAACGGCGCAGGAGCGCCAGCGCGCGCCGGCCACCGACATGCACTTCACGATTCCGCTCCTGGTGTCGTTCATCAGCGGCATCATGACCCTCGAGCCGGGCGACCTGATCGCGACCGGCACCCCGGCCGGCGTCGGGCCCCTCCAGGACGGCGACGTCGTGGAGGTCGAGATCCCCGGCGTCGGCATGCTGTCCAACCCCGTTCGCGACGGCCGCCGATGATCGAGTTCAGCCAGCGCCTGCACGCCCTTCCCGGGTATCCCCTCGCCGAGATCCCGAGCATCAAGCGCCGGCTGATCGAGGCCGGGATCGACGTCATCGACCTCGGCGCGGGCGACAACGACACGCCGCCGCCCGCCGTGGCGGTCGAGGCGATGACCGAGGCGCTGCACCGAGCCGGCCTACAGCAAGTACGGGTTCCAGCAGGGCCTGCCGGCGTTCCGCCAGGCCTCATCGCGCTGGGTCGAGCGGCGCTTCGGCCTCCAGTTCGACCCGGTCACCGAGACGCTGCCGCTCATCGGCTCGAAGGAGGGGCTCTCGCACCTGCCGTTCGCGGTCGTCAATCCCGGCGACGCCACCATCGTCCCCGAGCCCGGCTACCAGGCGTATCTCGGCGGCTCGATCCTCGCCGGCGCCGAGCCGTACATCGCGCGCGCTGCGCCCGGAGAACGATTTCCTGCTCGATCTCGAGCAGGTGCCCGAGGCCGTGCTCCGGCGCGCCAAGCTCGTGTTCGTCAACTATCCGAACAATCCGACCGCGGCCGTCGCGACGCCGGAGTATCTCGAGCGCACGGTGGCCATCTGCCGGCGCCACGGGATCCTGCTGGCCTACGACAACGCGTACTGCGACCTCACCTACGACGGCTACCGCGCGCCGAGCATCTTCGAGTTCCCGGGCGCGCGCGACGTGGCGCTCGAGTTCTTCTCGCTCTCCAAGAGCTTCTCGATGACCGGCTGGCGGATCGGGTTCGCCGTCGGGCCGGCCCGAGCTGATCGCGGCGCTCACGCGGGTGAAGTCGTACACCGATACCGGGCCGTTCCTGGCGGTGCAGAAGGCCGGCGCCGCCACGCTCGACCAGGCGGAAGCGATGGTCGCGCCGATCCGGGCCGAGCTCGAGGCGCGGCGCGACGCCGCCGTGTCGGCGCTCCGCGAGGCGGGCTTCGCGCTCGAGGCGCCGAAGGCGGCGATGTATCTCTGGGTGGCGCTGCCCGCCGGCGTCACGTCGGCCGCGTTCGCCAAGCGCGCGATCGAGGCGACGGGCACGGTGGTGCTGCCGGGCAGCGCCTTCGGCCCCGCGGGCGAAGGGTTCTTCCGCATCGCCCTCACGGTCGGGGCGGACCGGCTGCGGATCGCCGCGGCCCGACTGGGCCAAACGCTTCAGGAGCTGCATCGAGGAGAGCTTGCCCCGGCATCCTGAGCACCTCTTCTGCGCCCAGGCAGGGCTGGCCGTGGATCGCGATCGCGGCCAGCGTCGTCGTGCACAGCCTGCTGCTCTTCGGCTGGATCGAGGGCCGCCAGCCGATCCTGCCTCGACGCCCGTCGCAGCTGATCGTGCTGTCGCCGCCGGCCGAGGGGCCGGCCGCGGTGCCGATGCCCTACCGGGTGCCCCGCGCCGAGGGGAGCGCCGGGCCGGGCATCACGGGCGATCGGCCGTCCCGCCCGCGCTCCGGCCGCGTCCGCAATCGGTGGCCGAGCTGCCGGAGCCGGTGGTCACGCCACCGAAGCCCGACACGGGCCGCACGCCGGTACCGGCGCCGACGCCGGGTCCGCGGCCGGCCATCGGCCGGATCGGCGCCGGGCCTGGCCGACGGGCGGCTCTGGGTGCGGCCGCTGCCGCTCCCGCCCAAGGAGCTGGCGCAGCGGCTCAGCAGGAGCCACGTAGCGCTGGTGGACAGCGCGGTGACGGCGATCGTGCAGGGCTATCTCGACTCGATCGCCAACGATCCCGCGTCGCGCGGGCAGGCCCTGCCGAGCTGGACGAAGGAGATCGCGGGCAAGAAGTATCGGCATCGATTCGAAGAGCATCTACATCGCGGGGCTCAAGATTCCGGCCGCGGTGCTGGCGCTGCTGCCGATTCCCGCCGGGAACATCGATCAGAACCGCGCGTACAACCGTCTGATGGATCTGCGGTCCGACCTGCAGTACGCGGCGCAGCGGGCCGAGAATCTCGAGGAGTTCAAGACGATGATCCGCGAGATGCGGCTCCGGAAAGAGCACGAGCGCGAGTTCGAGCGGAACCAGCGAACCGCTCCGCCGCCGGCCGACACCGCAACGCCATGAGGCTCGGAGCGAAGGAAGAGTCATGAAGCTCGTCGACACCGAGGAGACTATCGTCCTCGTCACCGGTTCCTCGCTCACCGCGGAGGAGCGGGACCGGCCGCTGGCCTACCTCCTCAAATCGGAGATCGATCGCCGCGGTGCCGGCCACGCCTATCGGCGGGCCGTCGTCGTGGCCGATGTGTGGTACCTGGAGAACCGCCTCTTCCATCACCACCCGACGATCGCCGTCGGCGGACCGGGCGTGAACGGCGTGGCGCAGGAGTTCACGTCGCTCCTCCCGACGATCTACAACCGGGAAGAGGAGGTGTTCGTGCAGGCCGATTTCGAGGGCGAGCCGAAGCGGGCGACGCTCTGGGGCGTGAACGCGGCGGCGACGGCGGCGGCGGTCGAGGTGTTCACGACGCAGGGACACCTGGAGGAGCTGCTGGGGCGGATCTGGCGGTTCCGAGTGGGGACCTTCGTCTAGCGAAGCGAACGAGGCAGGTCAGAGTCCCAGCAGGTCCGACAGCGCCCGGTCCACCACCTCGGACGTTTCCCCATCGATGATCCGGCGCAGCACATCCACCGCCTCGAGCGGCAGGCTCTCGGGGTGCACCCGGTCGCGGCCGAAGCGCACGATGTTGCCGAGCGGGATCGGCGCCACGGCCGGATCATCCTCCCCTTCGACGTCCTCCTCCTCCTCGACCACCGACTCATAGGACGACCCCGGCACGCTGGCGCTCCACGGCTCCTCGCTCATCGTCCTCGTCGATATCCGGCAACGGGACCATGGCGTAGAGCTGGCACTGCAGGCCGGGCGGCGCCTCCCGCGCCACGAGCACGATCTGCACCGGCTCGCCGAAGACCTGGAACTCCTCGATCTGGCGCCACGCCTCGAGCGGCAGCACCGCCCGTGCGATGAGCCGGCCATTGCGGTAGCTGCCCATGCAGAGCATTCCCTCGGGGACGCGATCGTCCTGCAACAGACCGACGGTGATCTGCACCGGATGCTCGGTGGCCGCGATGGCCGCGGGGGAGGGCTCCTCGCCTGGAGCGGGCTCGGGTCGTTCGCTGGTCATGGGGAATCGATAGGCGAATGCGGGGACCGAGGCAAGCTCAGGGAGGTGGGAACACGGCCCCGTCCTCAGTGACGCGCGCGGCAGCCGCCCCGAAATCCTCGGAGGAAAGCCGCCGGACCAGGTCGAGCGCGGCGCGATCGGGATCGGGGGCGGGCCCTTCCCGGGGCCGCTGGATCATGGGCACCAGACGCGCCGACCGGAGCCGGCGGTCGGGCGCGAACTCGAGCCGCAGCACGCCGGTCACGCCCAGCGGGCCCTCGAGATTGAAGCCGCGGTAGGTGACGAAATTGCCGAGCGAGTAGGCGATCGGCCGCCCGCGGTAGAACTCGATGCCGCGGAGCACGTGGGGTCCGTGGCCGATCACCGCGTCGGCCCCGGCGTCGATCACCGCGCGGGCCCATCGACGCAGGTCGCCGCGCGGCTCGCGCCCGAGCGACTCGGCGGTCTCCGGCACGTGCAGCGCGCGCACGCCCTCGGACCCGCCGTGGAAGGTGACGACCAGCAGATCCACCAGCGGCCGGATCGAGTCCACCACCGCCGCACTCCGCGCGATGTCCAGCAGATCGTAGGCGTAGGGATAGGTGGTGAAGCCGATCAGTCCGACCGTCGTGACGCTGTCGCCGCGGCGGACGGTATCGATCGCTACCCGGCCGAGCGGGCCATAGAGGCGGAGACCCAGGCTGTCCAGGATGCGCTCGGTCGACGCGCGTCCCGGCGGCCCGTAGTCGTTGGCGTGGTTGTTGGCCAGGTTGAGGTGGGTGAACCCCGCGTCCACCAGGCGGGGGGCCAGCGCCGTGGGCGTGCGGAACGCGTAGCAGCCCGGCCGCACGGTCGCGGTGTCCTGCGCCTGCCGGCGCCGTTTCCGCCGCGGATGACGCAGCTCGTCCTGCGCCCGCATCCGCTGCGCACTTCTCCGATGTGCCCGTGTCGGCGAGCACGCCCTCGAAGTTGCCGACGACGAGATCCCCGGTCAGGAACGGCCGCGCGCGATCGAGCAGGCCGCGCCCGGTGTCGGGTGGCACGCCGTCGGGCAGCGTCGCCGTGCCCAGGTTGATGTCGCCGACGAAGGCGAGGCGGACGGCCATGCGGAGGCGGAGCGGGGGGAGGCGGCAGCGGAGCGGGCGGCGCCGGTGGCTCGGGCGGCGGCGCGGAGACGGTATCGCGAGCGGGGGTCGGTGCCGCGGGTGATGGGTTGCCACCGCAGGCCGCGAGCCCCGCCAACGCCAGCGCGAGGCCGGCCCGGCGGATCACGCCTGGACGGCGCGGGCGCCGCCCTGGTCCGACTGCCGGGCAACCTCGCGGAGGCGCCCGAGCGCCGTCGCGCGGTCCACCACGGCGAGGAGCTCGTTGACCGGCTCCGACACGGTGGAGCCGGTGAGCGCCACGCGCACCGGCTGCAGGGCGTCGCCCAGCTTGAGCCCGTGCGCCTCGGCCATCTGCTTCAGCACCTCGAGAATTCGCTCCGCGCGCCACTCGGCCGGGCCCACCTGCTCGAGCGCCTCGGCGGCGCGGAGGAGGTTGGCGGCGAAGGCGGGACCCATCTTGCGGAGCAGCGCCTCGCCCTTGGGGTCGAGCTGCGCCCGGGAGGGATCCAGCCGCACCGCGACCTGCTCCGCCACGTGGAGAATGGTGCGCGAGCGAGTCTTCACCGCGTCGATCAGCGGTACCAGATCCCGGCTGCCGGCGTCCACGCCCATGCGCTCCAGCTCGCGCCGAACGGCCGGCAGCAGCTCCGCGGCGGGCAGGGCGGAGAGGTACTGGCCGTTCATCCACTCGAGCTTGGTGGTGTCGAACACCGCCGCCTTCTTCTGGATGCCCTCGAGCGTGAACAGCTCGATCATCTCCGACTCGGGCAGGATCTCCCGGTCGCCGCCGGGCGACCAGCCGAGCAGGGCGAGGAAATTCCGCATGGCGGCCGGGAAGATGCCCTGGTCCTGGTAGTCGCCGACCGCGGTGGCGCCGTGCCGCTTCGACAGCTTCTTGCCGTCGGTGCCGAGGATCATCGGCACGTGCGCGAAGACCGGTGGGGTCTGACCGAGCGCACGGTACAGCGCGATCTGCTTGGGCGTGTTCGAGATGTGGTCGTCGCCACGGATCACGTGGGTGATCCGCATCTCGATGTCGTCGCTCACGACGGCGAGGTTGTAGATGGCGGTGCCGTCACTTCGGAGGATGACGAAGTCGTCGAGGTCGCGTCCCTGGAAGCTGATCCGGCCGTGTACCGCGTCCTCCCAGGCGATCTCGTCGTCCTGCAGCAGGAAGCGGATCGTGAATGGCGCCCCGGCACGCAGGCGGTCGTCCACCTCCGCGGCGGAGAGCCGGTAGCAGCGCCGGTCGTAGCGGAACCCGCCGCCGCCCGCCTCGGACCGGGCGCGCTGCGCGTCGAGCTCTTCGCGGGTGCAGAAGCAGCGGTACGCCTTCCCCTCGGCGAGCAGCCGCTCCGCGTCGGCGCGGTGGCGGGGGCCGTACTCCCCCTGGAAGAACGGGCCCTCGTCCCAGGTGATCCCCAGCCAGCCGAGCCCGTCGAGGATGACGCGGGTGTGTCCCTCGGTGCTCCGCTCGCGATCGGTATCCTCGATGCGGAGCACCATCGTGCCGCCGGTGTGGCGCGCGTAGAGCCAGTTGAAGAGCGCGGTCCGGGCGCCGCCGACGTGGAGATAGCCGGTCGGGGACGGGGCGAAGCGGACGCGGGGCGGGGTCATGGGTCTCATGGGTGTGTGAAAAAGGTGAAAGGTGAACTCGCTCACCCTTCACCTCTCGGTGGTCCGACGGAGCGGGCGGGATTCGAACCCGCGATGGCGGTTTCCCACCATGCCGGTTTAGCAAACCGGTGCCTTCAGCCACTCGGCCACCACTCCAGCGCGGGGGTAACTTCGCATGAGCACCCAGCATAAATCAAGCGTTTGGCTCATTCCCGTGGAGGTTTGCCAAGCCCGCGGGAGCACAATTGGGTGCAACAAAGCCCTGAGATGTGGCGGGCTTCAGCGATGTGCCGCCGAGTCGCCAGGGTGGCGATAGTAGGCGGGTATCGCGGGCCGGATCGACGACGAGGACCGAGTCGAGCTCGCCCGACTTCCGCCAAGCCGCCCCGCTCTCGGGATCGGCTCTTATGGGTGCGCCGTAGAACTCCTCGGAGGTCTGACTACCGTCGGGGCGCGTGTCAATCGACCCCAGGTGAACGGGGTCGAGTACTCGCCCTCGTGCGGCAGGCGATCGGCCAAGTCGATGGGGCTGTTTCACCACGCTTGACATCGGCTTGACCCTCCGAGGCTAGCGTGGCGCTTCCCGCTCCATCAAACTCATGTCCGGAGGCGTTATGCGCTTGATCCCCCGACGCCGGCCGCCGCTCGCAGCGGCCGCGCTGCTCACCGTCCTGAGCTGCGGACCCGACCAGCGCCCGCCCACCGATCCCGATGACCGGCCTGCTCTGGCCGTCTCTCCCGCGGCCGCCCTGTCCTTTCTTCAGCTGAGCGCCGGCTGGAGCCGGACCTGCGGAGTCACCACCGACAACCGAGCCTACTGCTGGGGGGACAACGCCCAAGGCTATCTGGGAGACGGCACGATTACCGACCGCGCGGCACCGACCCCGGTGGCGGGCAATCTCCGATTCCGGCAAATCAGCGCGGGCGTGTCCGCCACCTGCGGCGTGACCACCGACTTCCGGGCCTGGTGCTGGGGTTTCGGCGGCCGCGGCGACCTCGGCACCGGGGACACCGCCGAGCACCATACTCCGGTCGCGGTGGCCGGCGGCCACCAGTTCCGCCAAGTCGACGTCGGCTTCGATCACGCCTGCGCGGTCACCACCCCGGACAACCGGGTGTACTGCTGGGGCGCCAACACCGACGGCCAGCTCGGCATCGGCAACCGGAGCGGACCCGACCTCTGCAACTTCGGGGGGGCCTGCAGCCTCAAGCCGGTGGCGATCGCGAGCACAATCGCGTTTCAACAGGTCGCCACCGGGTCGTTTCACAGCTGCGGCGTGACCAAGGACGAGCGCCTGTTCTGCTGGGGACTCAACCAGTCCGGACAAGTGGGGGACAGCAGCACCGTGTTCCGGCGGAGCACGCCGTCGCGGGTAGGTCGGGGCCGGCGGTGGCGGCAGGTGGACGGCGGACGCGACTTCACCTGCGCCGTGACCACCGGCAACGAGGCCCTCTGCTGGGGGAACGGGCGGCTGGGCCAGCTCGGAAACAACCACACCTTTCTCAGCTTCTGGCCGAGGCTGGTAGCTGGGAAGCACGCGTTCCGGCGCGTCACGGCGGGGAGCGGCCATGCCTGCGGTGAGACGCCGTCCAGCGGCGCCTGGTGCTGGGGCAACGGCCGCCTCGGCGATGGGACGAACAACAGCAGCCTGGTCCCGGTCGCAGTCACCGGCGGACTGTTCTGGGGCCAGCTGAGCGCGGGCCTGAGCCACACGTGCGGCAAGACGCAGGCGTCGGTGGGCTACTGCTGGGGGTCCAACGTCGAAGGGGAGCTCGGCCTCGGGGCGGCGGACTTCGCGCCGCACACCTCGCCGACGGCGATCGGGCCGCCGAAGTGAACGATCGACCTGCCATTCCGGTTCTGGTCTGCCTGGGCCAGCCACCGCAGGTCCTGGGGTCAGCGCCGGCACCGCCAACAGCTGCGGCCCGACGCTGAGGAAAAGAGCACAGCCCGAGCAATTGTGACTACGTAACCACAATGACGTTGAAACCGCGGGCAATCCTGGGGGGATGAAGGCCGACCGTACACCTGAGCGCAGGCAGTGTTGGTCTATCGCGGCCGAGGAACAGGCCGTACCTTCGCCGTACGCCTTTCGGCTCCATCCCCGAACATCGAGGCTCCTATGACACTCGCCCACCGCGTTCGCGCTTGGCTGCCCCTCATGGCGTCTCTCGCGTTTCTCCTCCCCAGCGTGGCTACCGGCCAGGGAATCGAGAAGCCCAGAGTGCCGCTACGGACGGCCCTGAACGAAATCGACGCCTTCCGCGAGGAATACGCCCAGGCATACAACAACAAAGACGCGGCGGCACTGCTGGGCATGTATGCTCCGGATGCCACGCTGATCGGAGGTGACGGCACCATCCTGACGGGAAAGGAAGCGATCGGCAAGAGCCTTGAGTCCGGGCCATGGCTGAAGATGTCGCTCACATCGGACACCGTGCGGGTGTTTGGGAACACGGCCTACGACGTCGGAACTGCGCGCATGTCGGGCTCGGACGGTCATGAGGACGTCAGCCACTATCTCGTGGTGCTTCGGCGTGGGGTGACGGTCTGGAAGCTCAATGCCGTCGCGGTAGTGCCACAAGCCAGCAAAGCGAAGGCCGATTCGACGGGGAAGTGATGGTGGCTGATCGTGCGGGAGGGTTCGAGCCTCGGCCGGTGGGGCAACTTCGACCGCTGCATGGGGGTCCCCTCACCGTCAGAACGGTTCAGCCGGCCGACCGCCTTGGTCGTCCATCCAATCGGGGACGGCAAAGTCGAGCTGAGCTACTTCGATCGACGCTCGACGGAGCCGGACACCGCGACGCTCAAGGGCGGAGAGCTTGACGATCTGATGCAAGTCCCGCCTTTGTACGGCGGGAGCGGGGCCAAGGGCGCTTGCGGGGGAGTCCGCGCGGGACAAAATTTCCATCTCCCCACCTCGACAGGCCTCGTCATGGGAGAGCCCGCTTGACCGTTCAACCACCGTCGGGTGCGCGCCCGGCCGGGGGATACACCGTCCTGGTCGTCGACGACGAGGAGCCCGTCCGCCGATTGGCGGTCCGCATGCTGACCTGGGCGGGATATCAGGCCATCGAGGCGGGGCACGGGCGCGAAGCCCTGGCCGCGATCGAACAGCACGCCGGCCGGGTGGATCTGGTGCTGACAGACATCAAGATGCCTGGGATGAACGGACGGGAGCTTGGCCGGCTCGTGGAGCAGCGCTGGCCCGGGAAGCCGATCCTGTATATGTCGGGCTTCGCGTCCGAGGTGTTCCGGGGCGGACTGCTCGAGCCCGGGGCGCCGTTCCTTGCCAAGCCATTCACCCAGGACGATCTGGCCGCGAAGGTCCAAAGCCTCCTCAATGGCGTCCCAGGCGCCGCCTAGCGCGGGAGCCCTCATCCTCGTACTCGAAGACCTCGCGCTCACTCGCACCTCCGCCTCCGTCAGCGCCTCGGGCTCCCGTTCATGCATGATGGCCGCCCACTCCGCGGCCGCACCTCGTGGCCATCATGGCCGTCCCGCGCCAGGATGGGGAGTTGGAGTATCGTCTCCCACACCGATGTCATAAGTTGCACCAGGATCCGCTCGCGATCGGACGAGCGGAGCAGGGACGCGAAGGGAAACTCGCGAGACACGGCGTGGTAGTCGATTCGACCGTCCTCGGATCGGGGCCGGAAGTCCCGGCGCGGGGCCGCAACGGGGTGTTGCAAAGTGTCGGCAGATTCCAGGTCGGCCTTCGGTGCTGGAGTCGTCCAGCGGCACGCGGGAGAGGCCCTAAGTGGCACAAATGTTGATCTTTGGGCCCCGTCCCCCTAGGCTTTGCTCCTTCCGGATGGCTTGTGAGGTTTCAGCGAAATGACGATAGGCGCAGTGGAGGTCCAGCCCACCAGGCGCACCCCGCTCGCGGACGACGGGTCCGAGGTTTCCTTGCGCATCATCTGCCCAACCTACTGGTACCCGCAACACGCGACCGACACGCAGGCAACCTACGTCCACGACATCAACCGTCATCTGGCGCGTCGTGGGCACCGGGTGACCGTCGTGACTCCGGGCAACTCCTCGATGCCGGCCCAGGAGAGCTTCGACGGCGTGGACGTCGTGCGGTTTCCGATGGAGCTCCCCGTCGACCTGACCTACGGCCGGGTGGCCCAGACCCGGGTGAATTTGATGGGCAAGGTGGCCCGTGTCGCCGTCATGGCGCACTACCTGGAGGCCCAGTTCCGGGCCACGGTGGCCGTGGCCCGGGAGCGTGGGGCCGACGTGATCCACGCCCACTGGGCGATCCCCACCGGACCGGCCGCGGTGTCGGCGGCCCAGCGTCTCGGTCTCCCGAGCGTCATCACGATGCACGGGGGCGACGTCTACGTGAACCCGGAGCAGGGGTACGACTTTCCGACCCGGTGGTACGTTCGCCCGGCGCTCCGCTGGACGCTGCGCAAGGCGGGCGCGCTTACCGCGATCACCGAGGATTGTCGGCAGCACGCGCTCCGCGCAGGGGCGCCCAGCCGGTCGATGCACCTGGTCTTCAACGGCACCGACCTTCGGCGGTTCAGCCCGGCACCGGCCAGTGTGGTGGACCCCCGGTTCGGCCCCAACATGATCTTCGCCTGCCGCCAGCTCTTCCCGCGGAAAGGGATTCGCTTCCTGGTCGAAGCTGCCGCGCAGCTCAAGCCCCGGTTCCCCGACCTCAAGGTCGTGGTGGCGGGCGATGGGTTCGAGCGGCCCGACCTGATCGCGCTGGCCGAGCGGCTGGGCATCGCGCGGGACGTCACGTTCCTCGGGTGGGTGCCGAACTCCGAGCTCCCGCAGTACTATCGCGCCGCGGCGCTGTCGGTGATCCCATCATTGGAGGAGGGCTTCGGCATTCCGGCGGCAGAGGCTATGGGCTGCGAGACTGCGGTCGTCGCCAGCGACGCCGGCGGCCTGCCGGAAGTGGTGGAGCACGGCGTCACCGGCCTCATCGTCCCGCGCGGCGATGCGAACGCGCTGGCGCAGGCGATCGGCGAGCTGCTCGCCGACCCGGCCCGGCGCGCGCGCATGGGCCAGGCGGGCCGGGAGCGCGCGCTTCGGCTGTTCGATTGGGACCGGAGCGCCGAGCAGTTCGAGCAGATCTACGCCGGCATCGGCGCGGGGGCTCGCCGGTGAGCGATCGGCTGTTCGCATTTCGCTGGGACATCGATCACCGCGTATGCGTTACCGATGGGCTGCCGCGGATCAGCGCCGTGTGCCGCGATTTCGGCGTGCCCAACACCTTCTTCGTCAACCTCGGCCGATCCACCAACCTCCGCGAGTGGCTCGGCAAGGGCGTCAGCCGCTCGAAGGCCAAGTTCGCCGACCGGGAAGCGGTGCACCTCATCAAGAAGACCGGCTGGCCGCGCTTCCTCCTGGAGACCGCCCTGGCCCGCCCGGTCGGTCTCAGCTTCGTGCCGGAAATCCAGCGGCTGCAGGCCGAAGGTCATGAGCTGGGCCTGCACGGCGGCATGGATCACGTCGTCTGGAGCCGCCGGTTTCGCGAGCTGCCGGACGAGGACCTGGCGGCGGACGTGGACGAGTCGTACCGCCATTTCGTGCGACACTTCGGGCGACCGGTCGGCTTCTCCTCACCGGGCTTCTACAGCGACGAGCGAGTGATGCGACTGCTCGACCGGCTCGGCTTCCTGTACAACGGCGATGCGATCGGCGGCGAGCCGCACCGGGCCGTCGCCGACGGCCGGGAGCTCGGCCACTGGACCATCCCCGTGACCCTGTCGGGGCCGCGGACGATTCCCTTCCTCGAGTATCACGGCGCCAAAGGTACGGCGGAGGCGGAGATGCTCCGGCTGCTCGACGAGCATCTCGACGCCCACGACGAGGTGATCCTGTACGGTCACCCCTGCTACGAGGGCGTGCGCGAGGCGGTGCTCCGCAAGGTCTTCGCGCGCGTGGTCGAGCGCGGCTTCCGGTTCGTCACGATGCAGACGATGGGGGAGCGGCTGCAGGCGGCTGCCGCGACCCGATGATCCGCGTCCTGAGCGTCTTCGGCACGCGGCCGGAGGCGATCAAGATGGCGCCGGTGGTCCGCGCCCTCCGGGCGGCACCGGATCGCTTCGAGAGCCTCGTGTGCGTGAGCGCGCAGCACCGCAGCATGCTCGACCAGGTGCTCGAGGTGTTCGACCTGGCGGCCGACATCGACCTCGACCTGATGGTGCCGGGACAATCGCCGGCCGGCATCGCGGCGGGCATCCTGGACCGCCTGCCGCCGCTGCTTCGCCGGGTGCAGCCGTCCGTGGTCCTGGTGCAGGGCGACACCACCACCACCTTCGCCGCGAGCTTCGCCGCCTTCCTCGAGCGCGTGCCCACGGGCCACGTCGAGGCCGGCCTCCGGACGGGTGACCGCTGGCAGCCGTTCCCCGAGGAAATGAACCGGGTGCTCACCACCCGGATCGCCGCCCTGCACTTCGCCCCCACGCCCGCGGCCCGGGAGGCGCTCCTGGCGGAGGGCATCCCGGCCGGCGACGTGCACCTGACCGGCAACACGGTGATCGACGCGCTGCTGCAGACGGTGCGGCCGGAGTATCGGTTCCGCACGCCGGCGCTCGCGGCGCTCGATCCCGCCCGCCGGCTGGTCCTGGTGACCACCCACCGCCGAGAGAGCTTCGGCGCCCCCCTCCGGTCCATCTGCGCGGCGATCCGGGAGCTGGCGGAGCGGTTTCCCGAGCTTCAGTTCGTGCTGCCGGTGCACCCGAACCCCGAGGTCAAGCGCACCGTCGAAGAGCTGCTCTGCGATCTGCCCGGGATGCACCTGATCCCGCCGGTCGACTACCTCGAGTTCGTGCATCTGATGGCCCGCGCCGACCTGGTGCTCACCGACAGCGGTGGTGTGCAGGAAGAGGCCCCCTCGCTCGGGAAACCGGTGCTGGTGCTTCGGGAGGTCACCGAGCGGCCGGAGGGCGTCACGGCCGGCACGGCGCGCGTGGTGGGCACCGACCAGGCGCGAATCGTGGCGGCCGCGACCGAGCTGCTGACCTCGCCCGAGGCCTACGCGCGGATGGCGAACGCGGTCAATCCCTACGGCGACGGGCGCGCGAGTGAGCGCATCCTGTCGGCGCTCGCGGAACGCTTCGCATGAGGCTGCTGGTAACCGGGGGGACGGGATTCATCGGGTCCCACCTGGCGGAAGAGGGGCGGCGGCGTGGGGCGGAGGTCGTGGTGCTCGGACTGAACGATCGCCCGGAGGAGCGCGCCAACGCCGAGCTCCTGGCCCGGCAGGGCGTGGAGATCATGCCGGGGAGCATCACGGACGCCGAGCTCTGCCAGCGGGCGATTCGTGGGGTCACCCATGTCTTCCACCTCGCCGTCGCTATGCGCGAGGGGGGGAAGAACGACGAGTTCTTCGAGCGGGTAAACCTCGACGGGACGCAGCGGCTGCTTGAAGCTGCGGGGGCCGCGCGGGTCCAGCGCTTTGTGTATTGCGGGACGATCGGGATCTATGGCCACCGCGCGCCGGGGATCACGACCGAGGCGAGCCCGCTCCGGCCCGGGAACATCTACGAGCGGACGAAGGTGGCGGCCGAACGGATGGTGCGGGACCTGGCTCCCGCCGCCGAGGTGCCGTACACGATCCTCCGGCCGGCGGACGTCTACGGCCCGCGCGACCAGCGGCTCCTGAAGCTCTTTCGGGGTGTGAGCCGGGGACGCTTCCCGCTGTTCGGGGACGGCCGGGGCCGCCGTCACATGGTTTACGTCGAGGACGTGGTGGCCGCGTTCTTCGCCGCCTGCGAGCGGCCGGAGGCGGTGGGCGAGAGCATGATCGTCGCGGGCCCGCGGCCCTGCACGCTGGCCGAGCTCATCGAGGAGGTCCGCGTCGCCACTGGCAGCCCGCGCTTCGGGCGGCGGCTCCCGCTGGCGCCGATGCTGGCGGCGGCTGCGGTGGTCGAGGACGTGTGTAGAGTGTTGCATCTCGATCCGCCGATCTACCGCCGGCGGATGGACTTCTTCACCAGCGACTCGGCCTTCGACACGGCCCGCGCCCGGCGCGTGCTCGGCTGGGCTCCCCGAGTCGAGCTGGCCGAGGGTGTCCGGCGAACGGCGGACGACTACCGGCGCTCGGGCGCATTGGGATGAGCCAGGCGCACGACCCTGTGCGTTGAATCACGATCCACCGAGTCATCGAGGCATACATTGGGCACTTCAACGGGCGTCCGCAACCGAGCCCTGGCAGCTCCAGCTCTTTCGCCGGTCGCTCAAGAAGCGTCAGACCGTCGACGCGATGCTCGGGCACCTGCCGCCCGTGCAGGGGAAGCTCTGCCTGGAGCTGGGCTGCGGGACCGGCCTGACCTCGCACTTCCTGCGGCAGCGGGGCGGCACCTGGGTGAGCGCGGACTTCGAGCGCGACCATGTGCGCTCCGCGCGGCAGCTCGTCGCGCGATCGGGTGCTGCAGGTCGGCGACCGGCAGCTGCCGTTCGCGACCGCGTCGTTCGACATGGTGGCCGCGGTCAACTTCCTCGAGCACATCAAGGACGACGAGACCTTCGTGGCCGAGATGGTGCGAGTGCTCAAGCCGGGAGGCGACTTCCTGTTCATGGCCCCCAAGGGTGATCCGGGCCGGCCCGGCTACATGCTCAAGCGCCTGCTCGGCTTCACGGCCGACCAGGAAGGCTTCGGCCACGCGCGCGACGGCTACCCGAAGCCCGCGGCCCGCGCGCTCATGGAGCGCCACGGCATTCGCGTGGAGGGGCAGGAGACCTATTGCCGGTTCTTCACGGAATCGCTCGAGGACCTGCTCAACTACGCCTACCACCGGAAGGCGATGCAGGCCAAGGACACGAAGGAGCAGGACTTTCACGGCGACACCGCGCCGATGTCGGCCGACGCCCTGAACAAGGTGGGCACGGCCTACAAGGTATATTCCGCCGTGTATCCGGCGCTCCGCGCCTGGACCATGCTCGACCATCTCATTCCATTCTCCGAGGGGTACATGATGGTCACCTGGGGAAGGAAGGCCGCCTGACATGTGCGGCATCGTAGGGACGGTCGGACCGGGATCCGTCGCCGATGCCGAAGTGCAGCGGATGTGCGACGCCATCCGGCATCGGGGCCCCGACGACTGGGGCACCTTCGTCGAGGGCGGGATCGGCCTCGGCATGCGCCGCCTCAGCATCATCGACCTGGCCGGCGGCCACCAGCCGATCACGAACGAGGACGGCAGCGTGCTCGTCGTGTTCAACGGCGAGATCTACAACCACGAAGCGCTCCACCGGGAGCTGGCGTCGGCGGGACATCAGTTCCGGACGCGGTCGGACACCGAGGTCCTCGTGCACCTGTACGAGGACCTCGGCGAGCGGATGTTCGAGCGGCTGCGCGGGATGTTCGCGTTCGCGCTCTGGGACCGGCGCCGCCGCCGGCTGCTGCTCGCGCGCGACCAGTTCGGGCAGAAGCCGCTGTTCTACACCGAGCAGGGCGGCCGGCTCACGTTCGCCTCCGAGATCAAGGCGCTGCTGGCGCATGATCCGAGCCTCGCCCGGATGTCTCCCTTCGCGCTCGACCAGTACCTCACGCTCCGGTTCGTCCAGCCGCCGGATACCTTCTACGAGCGCATCCTCGCCCTTCCGCCCGCCCACTACCTGGTCTGGGAAGACGGCACCTCGCGGGTCCGGCGCTACTGGGACCTGAGCTTCGGGCCCAAGATGGCGGCCGGCGAGTCCGAGATCCTCGAGCAGGTCGACCAGCTGCTGGGCGAGACCGTGGCCCTCCATCTCACCAGCGATGTGCCGGTCGGCGCCTTCCTGAGCGGCGGTCTCGACTCCACCCTGGTGGCCGCGTATGCCGTGAAGGTGCTCGGCTCCGAGCTCCGCACGTTCTCGATGGGCATCCCCTACCGGAACCTGAACGAGCTCCCCGCCGCGGCGGCGATGGCGCGGCGGTACGGCACCCGGCACTTCGCGGAGGAAGTCACCCCGTCGGTCGGCGCCGATCTCCCGCGCCTGGTCTCGGCGCTGGACGAGCCGGCGGATCCGCTGTCCATCTGCCTGCTGCACCTCGCGCGGATGACGTCGCGCGAGGTGAAAGTCGTGCTCGGCGGCGACGGGGGCGACGAGCTGTTCGGCGGCTACGACCGGTACGCCGCGGAGCGCTGGCTCGACGCCTATCGCGCGGTGCCGCAGGTGGTCCGCGACCTGATCGCGGGCCAGGTGCTGGACCGCCTGCCCGACCAGTTCACCTTCAAGAGCGTCACGCACAAGCTCCGCTGGGTCGACCTGATGGCGCGGAAGACCGGCGGCGAGCGCTACGCGGAGAGCCTGCAATACTTCTGGTTCAACGAGGCCCGCCGTGCCGAGCTCTACACGCCGGGATTCCGCGCGCAGCTGGGCGGCCGCCGGCCGGAGGCGTGCCTGCTCGACCTCTACGCCACCGAGCAGGCCGACGATCCGGTGGATCGGATGATGTACGTGGACGTGATGTCCCGGTTGCCGGGCCAGTCGCTGATGATCCTCGACCGGGCCACGATGGCGTACAGCCTCGAGTCGCGCTCGCCGTTCCTCGATCCGCGGTTTGCGGAGTTCATGGCCCGGGTGCCCGTGCGCCACAAGATCCGCGGCCGGCAGCTCCGTTACCTCGAGCGCCGGCTGGGCGAGCGCTACCTGCCGCGCGAGGTGCTGGACCGGAAGAAGCAGGGGTTCGCGTCGCCGCTCATGTACATCATGGACGAGGAGGTGCGGACGCTGGCGCCCGCCCTGCTCCTCAACAGCGAGCTCGTGCGCGACGGGTACCTCGAGGCTGCCGCGGTGCGCCGGCTGGTCGACGAGCACCTGACGCGGCACCGCGACCACGGCAATCGGATCTGGCTCCTGCTGAGCGCCGAGGTCTGGTACCGGCGGTACATCGGCGGCCGGAGCACCGCGGACCTCGAGGCCGAGCTGGACGAGAGCCGGCCGCCCGGGGGCGTGCTCCTGCGGAACGCGGTATGAGTCAAGAGTTCATGGAGGCGAGGGCCCCCAGCCGGGGCGATGCCACCGCGCGTAGCTGCTGTCGTCCGCCTACGACTGGGAGAGCCAGCGCGAGACGCTCACCCTCGGCGACGCCGTCCAGCGGTTCCGCGACGTCAACGGATACGTCGGCCTGCCGATCCCGGCGAAGCCGGCGTTTCTCAAGGTATTCCGCCGCCTGATCAACGGGCGGCGCCCGCCCGAGGAGATCTACCGGGTCCACGACGCGTCGCACGTGCTGACCGGCACTACGTTCACCCACGATGAGCCGCCCCTGGTGCTCCTGGCGGGCGAAGCGGTGGAGCAGGGGTTCTACTTTGCCTCGCGCGGCACGCCGCGAGCGGTGGGGTGGGTGTTGTTCTACGGCGGGGCGTTCGTGGAGTGCGCGCGTCGGATCGCGCCGTTCGGGCAGGTCTTTCGCGGGATCCGGCTCGGTCTCTTCAATGCGCGCCTATGCCTACGCGGTGCGCACCCGGCTCACCAACCTCTTCATGATTCCCGTGGACGAGCTCTGGGATCTTCCGGTGGCCGAGGCGCGGCGGCGGCTGGGCATGCCGCCGGGCGGACCGGCGGCCGAGCTCTACGGTGAGGTTCGGATCCCGGCGCCCATGGCCGAGGCGCTCCGACGCGAATGGAAGGCTTTCGACAAGCCGCTTTGAGCTCGGCCGGGCCGCTGCCCCCAGCGCGTCAGGGCCGCTGGCTGCGGGCGTCGAGGCTGGCCGGGCCGGCGCCGTGACCGGCGAAGAACAAGAAGACCAGCATATACAGCAGGGGGACTTCGCCGCCATTCTGCAGGGGCACTCCCCCGCGCGGCAAGTGGGCCTGGAAGAATGCTACGAGCATCTCCCCGGCGAGGAGGAACGCCACCGGGCGCGTGAGCAGGCCGAGCACCAGCAGCAGCCCACCAAAGGTTTCCAGCACCCCCGCCAATCCCATCTGCGAGACCAGCGTCACCGTGGCGCCGGCGTCGTCCATGCCACCGAACATGCCGAATAGCTTCTGGAGGCCGTGCTGCATGAAGAGCAGCCCGGCGCCGATGCGGAGCAGGGCATGGGTCCACGGTGCGATCGAGGCGATGATCGCGGGCGTTCCGGTGCGCGCGGCGTTCGAGGCGGGGGCGGACATCGCACGTTCCTCCGGGCAGGGGTCAGCGGCGTGGGTGAGATTCGAACTCACGAAGGACTTTCGCCCTTGGCGGTTTTCAAGACCGCTGCCTTCAACCGCTCGGCCACCACGCCTGGTGGGGGTAAGCTACGCGCCTCCAATATCGTGCAGCAAGGTGAGCGGGGGCGCTTCAGGTGTGCTTGACGGTGATGGTCTCCAGCTCGTTGGCCACGTCGTCACAGGCGTCCAGCGTATCCTCGAGCTGATCGTACAGCGTCTTCCACCGGATCACATCCACCGGATCGGGAGCGCCGGCGAACAGCTCCGCCACCGCAGCCTCCCAGACCGCGTCGCCTTCCTCTTCGGCCTGCTTGATCTCGCGGCACCGGGCCAGGACCTCCTCGCCGGTGCGGATGTGGCTGACGGCCGCCTCGATCTCGCTGGCGGCGCGGACGATGATGCGAGCCATGGCCACCGCGGGCTCGCGTCGCGTCGTTGCCTTGAGGCTCACGGCGCGCCTGGCGGTCCCACCGATGAAGGCCGCCACCAGGCTCAGCTGGGTGGACAGCACGTGGATGTCCTCCCGGTCCATCGGTGGGACGAACAGCTTGTCCACGTTGACGTCCAGGTCATGGGCCGACTCATCGGTCTCCTGCTGGACGCGATCGATCTGCGCGAGGAAGGCGGGCAGGCGGGACGGCTCGTCCAGCGCCTGCTCCAGCAGCTTGGCGGCGACCGTCAACCGGGCCGCGATTCCCGTGAAGTGCTCGAAGAACTTCCGCTCGTCGGGAAAGAGCCAGCTCACGATGCCCTCCGATCTAGTCGGCGCGGGTTACCACGGTCTCCGGAATGGTCACGGGTTTCCGCGCCCGGATGAATGCCCCCATGACCCGGCCTCCGACCTCGCGCGCCAGCACCTCGGTGTCGAGCCCGGCCCCGGCCAGGAACGCCCTGGCGTCCTCGAACTCATAGATTCGGGTGGGCTCGATGTCGATCCCCTCGAAACCCGTCTCCCACAGGAGCGAGTGAAACTCCTGCTCGGTGAGGGCGCCGGCGACGCACCCGACCCACAGCTCCATGCTCGACCGCACCTGAGCCGGGACATCACCCCTGACTACCACGTCGGACACCGCGAACCGCCCGCCCGGCTTGAGCACCCGGAACGCCTCGGCGATCACCTTCCGCTTGTCGGCGGACAGGTTCACGACGCAGTTGGAGATAATGACGTCGACCGACTCGTCGGGGAGCGGGATGGACTCGATTTCGCCCCGAAGGAACTCGACGTTCTCGACGCCGGCCTTGCGCTGGTTCTCGCGGGCGAGGGCCAGCATCTCCTCGGTCATGTCCAGACCATACGCCCTGCCCGTGGGACCGACCCGCTGAGCCGAGAGCAGCACGTCGATGCCGCCGCCGGAGCCGAGGTCGAGCACCACCTCGCCCTGGCGCAGCTCGGCGAGCGCCGTGGGGTTGCCGCATCCGAGAGAAGCCAGGACGGCCTCGGCGGGGAGGCACGCGGTCTGAGCGGCGGTGTAGAGGTTGGAGGTGATCGGGTCGTCGGCCGACGTGCCGCAGGAGCCGCCGCAGCACGAGGACTGGGCGCCCGTGGTCACCCGCAGCGCAGCCTGGCCGTACCGCTCCCGCACGGTGGTCTTGATGTCTTCGGTGCTCATCTGGTCCTCATCAAAAATGGTTGATGTATGATTCAAAAAAGAGGGCGGCTCAGCAGCAGCCACTCCGGCGCTCCGCTGCCGACGGGGCGGCCGCCAGGCCATTTGCCAGCTCACCCACTTCGGCGAGGACGTCGGTGTTCAGCGTGTAGTACATCCAACGGCCCTCGCGACGATCGGTGACCAGCCCCGCGTCCTTCAGCACCTTCAGGTGAAAGGACAGCCGGGACTGCGCGGCGTCCAGCGCATCGGTGAGATCGCAGACGCAGCGCTCGCCCATCCGCAGGCGCTGGAGGATCGAGAGCCGCGTGCCATCGGACAGGGCGTGGAACAGCCGGACGGCCCGCTGGGTGTCGAAGTGGGTGTGAGTTGACATGGCCATGCGGTCAATATATCAAGATTTGCTGATGTGTCAACAGGGTCCCACTGGCGAGCCTGGGGGTCAGGAGCCAATCCGCATCCGCATCACGGCGGCCGAGGCGGGGCAGGCCTCGCGGAATTCCACCGACGCGCGCAGGGCGTCCGGCACCTGCTCCCGCTCGATCGGCGCGAAGCCGAATCGCGGAAACCAGCGCTCGGCGGTCGTGGTCAGGAGGTAAATCTCCCGGAGTCCGCCGTCGCGAGCGCGGTCGAGCACCGCGCGGACCAGCGCGGCGCCGATGCCGGTGCCCTGGTCGCCGGGCCGGACCACCGCCGATCGGAGGAGCGCCGCGGACCCGTAGCGCTCGAGGCCGATCGCACCCGCCAGGCCGTCCCCAGTGTCGGCCACGATGAAATCGCCGAGCGTCCGCGGCACGCCGGCGGTGGGCAGGCCCGCTGTCTCGAGCAGGGCGATGACGGCCGGGTAATCCGCGTCCGTGGCCGACCGAACCTCCATCTCTCCCCTCATACTAGAGCCGAATCTCCGGCAGCCATCCCCACCCCAGCTCCAGCACCCGCCGCCACAGGACAAACACCCAGAACCCGGCCGCCGCCACCGGCAGGGCAAACGCGAACGCGGTGTCCGTGGCGTCCCGCGCCGCGGCGCCGGGGGTGCCGCGACCGCCGAAGAGGACCGGCGCCGTCGCGAGATACCAGCCGACGATCCAGAGCGGCCACGCCGGGGCGGCGGGCCGGGTGCTCAGGAAGCCTTCGACGAAGCGGATCACCAGGGCGGCGAAAGCCAGCAGGAGATACGACTCGATCATGAAGGAGACGAAGGTGCCGACGCTGATCAGAGCCCCCTTGTCGTAGCGGGTGCCGAGGCGGGCCAGCGCGGCCCCCGGCGCCCCACCGACGCCGAGGACGACGGTCCACAGCACGGCGGCGAAGGTGCCGATGATCCCGAGGAGCCCGGCCACTCCGAGGCTGGTGAGCATTGGTGCGGAGTCGTCAATGGCGCCGCCGACTAGTCGATCGTCCGGCCGGTGAGCTCCCGGTTCACCTCGCGCGCCACCGAATCGGCCAGCATCGCGCGCGCCGTATCGCCCACCTGCTCGAACACCCGCGCCGATCCTCCGTAGACCACCGCGTAGAGCTGCAGGATCGACCCGGACGGCGCATCGACCCAGCCGAACGGCCGCTGGCGAGTGGCCGTCTGCCAGTGATACACGTCGCTCAGCAGGGTGCGCGTGCGCGGCACGTCGATGTAGCCGAGTCCGGGGCTCAAATGCACGGCCTCGGTGGGCCGGACGGGCGTCGGCATGAGCTTCCGGACGAAGCCCTGGGAGACCAGGTACTGGCTCAGCCCGAGCGTCTGGTCGGGATAGCCCCCGTCGCTCCAGCTGAAGAAGATCGGCCGCTTCCCCTGGTTGTCCCGGATGAGAAAGATGGAGGCGAGATCCTGCCGCAGCAGGACGTCCTGGCCGAAGCGGATCTGGAGGCTGTCGAAGGCGATGCCGCCGGTCTTCGGCACCTGCATGGCCTCGGGCAGGCTGTCGACCTCCGCCTGGGTCAGGGCCAGCGCCGGCGTCGTGGGACGAGGCGGCACGGGCACGTTGCGCCAGATCGGATCCGCGCGACTCGGATCGAACGCCGGCGTCACCCGCCGGGCCAGCTGGCGCAGGTGCCAGTTGGTGTTCATGAGCGACAGGTTGGCGAGCGTGATATCCGGGCGGATGCCCTCCACCTCCTGTGCGTACCACAACGGGAAAGTGTCGTTGTCGCCCGCGGTGATCAGAATGCCGTACGGCTCCACGCTGTTGAGGATGTCGTAGGCGAAGTCGCGGGCCATCGTCTCGTGGGCGCGGCTGGCGGTGACGCGGTTGCCGAACAGCGGGACGAAGGCGAGGAGCAGGACCGGGCTCGACGCCACCCACCGGCTGGTGGCCGACCCGCGGTCGCGGAGCCCGTCGACGATCGACTGCATGAGCGCGCCCAGGCCGCAGGCGACGAACGCCCCGAAGACGGCGAAGGAGCCGATGAAGAAGTAGTCGCGCTCGCGCACCTCGCGCGGGAGCGACGGCTGGTTGGGGTACTGCGAGAAGCCGTACTTGAAGTTCATGTAGAAGACCAGCCCGACCGAGAGCGTTCCCACCAGGGCCAGCCCGGCGAGCCCGGCGCGCCGGTCCGACTTCCACAGGGCCCAGAGGCCGCTCACGCCCAGCACGGTGAAGACCGCGGTGGCCACGCCCGAGAGCCGGCCCCAGTCGCGGGCGAACTGCCACGAGTAGTACTGCCAGAAGTTCGCGAGCTGGCCGGAGAAGCTGGCCTGCCGGTCGCCCAGTCCGGGCTTGCCGTACTGTACCCGGTTGAGCACGTCCTTGAGCGCCTGGCTGAAGAACCCGATGGGCTCGCCCTCGTTGATCGGCGGGTACTGAGCGGCCCGCATCGGGAGCCAGAGATAGTTGAGCGAGATGCCGACGACGGCCGCGAGCACGATGCCGACCAGCACCGTCGGGCGGGTGATCACGCGCCAGTCGGTCCAGAGCACGTACACCACCAGCGCCGGCACGGCCAGCAGGCCCATCAGGTGGTTGGTCGAGGTGAGCGCCAGCACGTAGGCGATGAGCACCAGCCAGCGGTCGCGATGCGGCCCGGGCGCGTCGTCACCCCAGCGGACCACCAGCCACATCACCAGCGCGATCGAGAACAGCGAGACGGTGTACACCTTCTCGTTGACCGTGCTCTGGTTCCACACCGACCAGGAGGTGGCACCCACGAGCACCCCGCCGAACGCCGCGGCGTAGCGGGCCCACCGCTCGCGCACGATCCCCCTGAGCCACCGCTCGGCCACCAGGAACCAGAGGCCGGCCGCCGCGGCGCTGGTGACGGCCGCGAACAGGTTGATCCGCTCGGCGTAGGAGGCGGCGAGCGGGAGCAGGCCGAACGTGTGCGCCAGGATGACGAACAGCGGGTTGCCGGGCGGGTGCGGGATGCCGAGCACGCGGGCGGCCGAGATGTACTCCGACGTGTCCCAGAACGCCGTCGTCGGCGCCAGGGTGAGGAAGTAGATCACGAACACGACGAGGAAGGTGCCGAAGGCCCACAGGTACGGCGGGCGCTCCTGTGCCGGGGTGGTCATAGAGTCCTGGGCTAGTGTCTGAACTGGCGGTGGCCGGTCATCACCATCGCGATGCCGTGGCGATCGGCGGCCTCCACGACTTCCGCGTCGCGCACCGAGCCGCCCGGCTGGATGATGGCGGTCACGCCGGCCCCGGCCGCCTGCTCGACGCCGTCGGCAAAGGGGAAAAACCCGTCCGAGGCGAGCACGCTGCCGGCCGGGTCGTGGCCGGCCTCGCGTGCCTTGTGGACGGCGAGGAAGGCGCTGTCCACCCGACTCATCTGGCCGGCCCCGATCCCGATCGCCGCCTCGTTCCGCGCGAGCAGGATGGCGTTGGACTTGACCGACGCCACCGCGGCCCAGGCGAAGCGGAGGTCGCTCCACTCACGCTCGGTCGGCTGGCGCTCGGTGGCCACCAACCAGGCCTGGTCCGACGGATCGAACTGGAACTGGTCCTGAACCAGGAAGCCGCCGCGCACCCGCTTGAAGTCGAGTGAGCCGGCGCCCCGGCTCACGGGCAGCTCGACCACGCGCAGCGCCTTCCGCGCGGCGAAGACGGCGAGCGCCTCGTCGTGGAACGACGGCGCCACGACGACCTCGACGAAGAGATCGCTCATCGCCTGGGCGGTGCCGCGGTCGACCACCGTGTTGAAGGCGATCACCGAGCCGAACGCGGAGACCGGATCGGTGGCGCGCGCGCTCCGGAACGCCTCGACCGCGGTGCCCGCGACCGCGATGCCGCAGGGCGTCGTGTGCTTGATGATGCTGCACGCCGGCCGGGTGCTCCAGCATGCCACGGCCCACATCGCCGCGTCGATGTCGAGAATGTTGTTGAAGGAGAGCTCCTTCCCCTGGCGCTGGGTCAGGTCGCGCATGCCGCGCGGCTCCTCGGTCACGTACAGGGCGGCGCGCTGGCCCGGGTTCTCGCCGTAGCGGAGCGCCTGGCCGCGCTCCATGGCGATGCCGAGCCGGCGGGGCAGCCCTTCCTCGTGCGGCGTGAGGTAGCCGGCGATGGCCGCGTCGTAGTCGGCGGTGTGCGCGAACACCCTGGCCGCGAACTCCCGCCGGACCGCCGGCGTGAGCGCGTCCCGCCTCAGCAGGTCGAGCACGCGGGGGTAGTCGGTCGGATCCACGACGGGCAGCACGAACTCGTGGTTCTTGGCCGCGGAACGAAGCATCGAGGGCCCGCCGATGTCGATGTTCTCGACCGCGTCGTCGAACGACACGCCCGGGGTCGAGATCGTCATCTGGAACGGATAGAGGTTCACCGCCACGAGATCGATCGGCACGATGTCGTGCTCCTGCATGGCGCTGACGTGCTCGGGGCGGTCCCGGCGCGCGAGCAGGGCACCATGGATGGCGGGGTGGAGCGTCTTCACCCGGCCGTCGAGCAGCTCCGGAAAGCCGGTCACCGCGTCGACGGCCGTCACCGCGACGCCGGCGGCCCTGAGCGTGGCCGCGGTGCCGCCGGTGGAGATGATCTCCCAGCCCAGCTGGGCCAGGCCCTGGGCGAAGGCGACGATCCCGCGCTTGTCGCTGACCGAGATCAGCGCGCGCGGCATGACGAACCAATCACGAAGTGGACTCCACGGTGTCGGGAAGCGGCACGGGGCGGCCCGCGGCGGCGGCGGCGAGCACCACCGCCGGGAGCAGCCGGTGCTCGAGCTCGAGCACGCGCGCCGCCAGCTGATCGGGGGTATCGCCGGGCAGCACGGGCACCCGGCCCCGGGCGAGGATCGCGCCCCGGTCGTACTCCTCGTCCACCAGGTGGACGGTGGCGCCGCTCTCGCGCGCGCCGCTCGCCAGCACGGCCTCGTGCACGTGGCGGCCGTACATGCCGCGCCCGCCGAACGCGGGCAGCAGGGCGGGGTGCACGTTCACGATGCGGTGGCGGTAGCGGGCGATGACGGCGGGAGGGACCAGCTTCAGGTAGCCGGCCAGCACGAGCAGGTCGATCCGGTGATGCGTCAGCCGGGCGAGCCAGTCGCCGCCGTCGGCCGGGTTGGACAACACCTCGGCGGGGACGGAGTGGGCCCGTGCCCGCGCGAGGCCGCCCGCCCCCGGCCGGTTGCTCAACACCAGCACTACCCGCGCGGGCGCCCGTCCTGTCAGGGCCTGCAGCAGCGCCTCGAGGTTGCTGCCGCGCCCCGAGACGGCCACGGCCACGCGCATCGTCATGGCCGGGGAAAGTAAACCCTAGGCACCGCGCAGGGAAATACGCGCCGGACGGCGTGCCGGCTCGTGATCACACGGAAGCCGTCCACGAATTCCACCAGGACCGATCCCATCCGCCAGCTCCGCACCAGCACGCGGCAGCGTTGACCCTTCCGCGGGATCGGCCGCCATGGTTTCGGGTGCCAGTACCATGCGCTCAGGGTGACTCGCGGAGCGTCGCACGCAGATTGCGGCATCGAATGCGGCCGGCGGCCAGATCGGGGGCCACCGGCCGGGGCACGTCCCGCGTCTGGCGGGGCTTGTCGATGCCGGCCCCGGTGAGCACCAGGAGCGCCCGACCGCCGAAGCGGTCGGCGGCGCCGAGATCGCGCTCGCGGTCGCCCACCCACCAGCTGGCCGCCAGGTCGAGATCGAGGTCGCGCGCGGCGCGCTCGTAGAGGAGCGGCCCGGGCTTCCGGCAGTCGCAGGGGCCGCTCACGTCGGGCAGATGGGGACAGTGGTAGTGGCCGTCGAGCCGGGCACCAGCGGCGGCGAGCAGCTCATCCAGGCGGCGGACGGTCGCGGCGTAGTCGGCCTCGGTCAGGAGTCCACGGGCGATTCCCGACTGATTGGTGACCACGACGGCTGGAATGGCGGCCTCGTTCAAGCGGCGCACCGCCTCGGACGCGCCGGGCAGCAGGTGTACCTGGTCGGGATCCCGGAGATAGTGACGGTCCTCGATCAGGGTGCCGTCGCGATCCAGGAAGACCGCCGGCCGCCCGCTCACCCCAGCAGCGCCTGGGCGAGGGCGCGGCCGATGGCCGGCGCGGCCTCCTCGGGCAGGGTGCGCGGGTCCAGCAGCACGCGGCCCGCGGCCACGCGCGCGACGATCGACGGCTCGCCGAGCCTCAGCCGCAACGCCAGCCCGTCGGCGCCGAGCGCGCCGGGATCGAGGGCTACGAGCGTTGTGGGGAGCACCGCGCCAGGAAACGCACCGCCGCCGACCGCCGACTCGCCGGGCTGGAGCGTGGCGCGAAGCTCCGGCGGGCAGGCGGCCGCGAGGCGAGCGGCGCCCGACCGGAGCGCAGCCGGGTCGAGCGTCAGCATGCGGAGCACGGGGACCTCGCGCACGGCGGTCTCGGGGTCCTCGTACAACGCGAGCGTGGCCTCGAGCGCCGCGAAGGTCAGCTTGTCCGCGCGCATGGCGCGCGCGAACGGGTTCTCGCGGCAGCGCGCGAGCAGTACCCGCCGGCCCACGAGGCAGCCGGCCTGGGGCCCGCCGAGCAGCTTGTCGCCGCTGAACAGGACCAGGTCGGCGCCGGCCGCCAGCGCGTCGGCCACGCGCGGCTCGGACGTCAGGCCCCATGAGGCCAGATCCGCCAGGAGGCCGCTGCCCACATCGAAGAGGTACGGAATGCCCGCCTCGGCCGCGAGCGCCGCCAGCGCTGCCGGCTCGGGCGAGGCGACGAAGCCTCGCTGCTCGAAGTTGGAGCGGTGCACGGAGAGGATGGCGGCCACGCCGGCATCGATCGGCTCGCCGGTAGTCGTCGACGTGAGTGCGGTTGGTGGTGCCGACTTCGTGCAGCCGGGCGCCGCTCCGGCCCATGATGTCCGGAATCCGGAAGGACCCGCCGATCTCGATGAGCTCGCCGCGCGAGATGGCGACGTCCCGACCGGCGGCGAGCGCGTTGAGCGCAAGGACGAGCGCGCCGGCCGCGTTGTTCACGACCAGCGCGTCCTCGGCGCCGGTCAGGCGGCGGAGCCGCTCGCGGCAATGGTCGGTGCGGCTGCCGCGGGTGCCGGTGTCGAGATCGAGCTCGAGATTGCTGTAGCCGGCCGCGATGGCGGTCATGGCCTCCACCGCGGCGGCGGCGAGGGGCGCGCGGCCGAGGTTGGTGTGCAGGACGACCCCGGTGGCGTTGAGCACCGGACGGAGGCCGGGGCGGGTGCGCTCGACGAGGCGCTCGCGGATCTCCGTCGCCCAGTCATCGGGTGGCCCGGCGCGCCGGGTGCGCGCGGCGGCGAGCGTTTCACGGATCGCGGCCACGACCGCGGCGCGGGGCGCGGCGAGGAGCAAGGCGTCTACCGCGGGCTCGCGCAGGAGCCGGTCCACCGAGGGAAGCTCTCGCCGCCGGTCCGTCATGAGCGCTTCTTCGGCGGCGGCCGTTTGACCGAGTCGGCGCCGGTTCTGGGCGGCCGCCGCTTGAGCGAATCGCGCGCCACGTGTCCTCGTCGTGTCGGGTGCGGCGACCGGCTTCACGGTCATGGCGCCGCGCACGTCGGCGGTGACGCCGCTGACGCTGCGGATGCCCCGAATCTCCACCTCGTACCGGCCCTCGGGTTTCCACGGCTGCGGCACACGGAGGATGAGCTGGTCCGTGAGTGGGGGACGGGAGGTGAGCGGCTCGAGCTCGGTGCGGCCGCGGGGCTGGCCCGGCCCTGCCCGGACGAGGCCGCGGCGCGCGCCAGGCCGCGTGGTATCGGCGGCCGTCGTGTCGCGCCTGGTGGTGTCCCGCGCGGTGGTATCGCGCGCGGTCGTGTCCCGGGCGGCGGCCGCTCGGCGATTGAGGCTGTCGTCCAGCGGCTTGGGCAGCACCGACGTCACCCGGATGGGCGTCGAGTCGGGGAGGATCCGGACGGTCACCTGGTTCGGGGCGATCCGCAGGCCCGGGGCCAGATGCTGGCTCAGCTGGATCGACGCGCTGGTGCTGTCGATGACGGTCACTTCGCGGATGCGCGGTGGGGTCGTGTCGTGCACGAACGCCCACAGCTCGCCCGCCGCTGTCTTCCCCTTGCGCGAGCCGCACGGTGTCGAATGCCTCGCGGCCGTCGAACTGCAGGTTATGGTTTTCGTCCAGCACACCGCGCACGAGGTACTCGCCTTCCGGCAGCGGCCCGAGCTTGATGTGGCCGCTCGAATCGGCCATGCCGCGGTACGGGAGGCTGTCGGGCAGGAGGACGGCCTCGACGAGTGCGCCCGCCGCCGGCCGGTTGGTGGTCCAGTCCACGACGGTGCCGTCGATCGTGGTGGCCGGCAGCGGGGCGCCGGTCGTGAACGTGAGCACCGTGCCCTTCGTGCTCCGGTTTCTGCGGAGGTCGGTGGCACCCGGGAGCAGCTCCACCCGGTAGACCCGGTTGGGTCGCCAGCCTTCTCTCGGCCGCACGGTGATCCGGCTGCGCCGCCAGGTGACGTCCGGCACGCGCGTGGTGGGCGAGAGGATGACGAGCTTCTCGAGATCGCCGGTGCCGGTGCCCTGATTGGGCGAGCCGCCCTCGGAGATGACCTCGTCGAATCGGAACTCGACGTCGCCCTTGAAGCCGGGAATCCGGGCAAACGAGTCGGGCCGGGTCGCGATCAGGCGCGGCGGTGTCGGATCGGGCGGACCGCCCGGCGGCGGCTCGATGCGGGCGCAGGAGAGGGCGGTCATGACGACGGCCCCGGCCGCCGCAGTGACCAGCCCGAGCTCTCGAATCCTCACGCGCATCCCAGCCGTTCGCGCTTCCGCACCAGCACCTCGCGTTGCTCGGTCCATGCCACCAGCTTCTCGCGCTCGCGCGCGACGACGTCCGCGGGCGCCCGCGCCACGAACTGCTCGTTCCCGAGCTTCTTTTCCTGCGAGGCGAGAAGCGCGCCGAGCCGCTCGGCTTCCGTACCCAGCCGGTCGCATTCACGGGCCACGTCGATGGCGTCGCCGAGCGGGACGAAGACGGCGGTCCCGTCCGGCAGCACCGCGTGCCCGCCGACCCGCTCGTGGCTCTCCGTCAGCGCGAGCTCGGAGAGCTTCGCGAGCCGGACGATCGTGCCGCGCTCGCGCTCGAGGGCGGAGGACGGCGTCCGGCCGTCCTGGCTCACGAACGCGCGGACCGTCTGCCCGGGCTGCACGCCGTACTCGGCGCGGATGCCGCGGATGGCGCCCACCACCTGCTGCACCAGCCCGAATTCGGCGAGCGCCTCGGCGTCCTCGGCGCGCGCGTCGGGGCGGGGCCACGGCGCTACCGAGATCGACGCATCCGCAGGCCGGCCGGGCACGCGACGCCAGAGCGCCTCGGTGATGAACGGCATGACCGGATGGAGCAGGCGGAGCGCCACGTCGAAGGTCTGGACCGCGACCGCGCGGGCGACGTCCCCGCCGGGCACGTCGCCGTAGAGCCGGGGTTTGATCTGCTCGATGTACCAGTCGGCCAGGTCGCTCCAGAGGAAGCGGTACGCCGCGCCGGCCGCCTCGTTGAGCCGGAACTTCTCGTACGCATCGGTGGCCTCGCGCACGGTGAGCTCGCAGCGCGCGATGATCCAGCGGTCGGCGAGCGTCAGCTCGTCGCGCCGTACCGCGCTCGGGCCGCCCGCGAGGGGCCGGGGCGCGCCATCGAGGTTCGACAGGATGAAGCGCCCGGCGTTCCACAGCTTGTTGGCGAAGTTCCGGCCCGCGGCGAACGACCCTTCGAGATCGCCCGGATCGAGAATCACATCGGTGCCGACCGACATGCCGGACACGAGCGAGTAGCGGAGGGCATCGGCCCCGTAGCGCTCGACCACCTCGAGCGGGTCGATGCCGTTGCCGAGCGACTTGGACATCTTGCGGTGCTGGGTGTCGCGGACGGTGCCGTGCAGGTAGATGTGCGTGTACGGCACCTCGCCCATGAAGTGGAGCCCCGACATGATCATGCGCGCCACCCAGAAGAAGAGGATCTCGGGGGCCGACACCAGAGTGTGGCCGGGATAGAACGTGGCGAGGTCTGCCGTGCGCTCGGGCCATCCGAGGCTCGGAGAACGGCACGAGCCAGGAGGAGAACCAGGTGTCGAGCACGTCCTCGTCCTGCCGCACGGCGCCGCCGCAGCCGGGGCACGCGTCCGACGTCCGTCCGGCTCACGGTGGTGCGGCCGCATCCTTCGTCCTCGCAGTACCACACCGGAATCCGGTGGCCCCACCAGAGCTGGCGGGAGATGCACCAGTCGCGGATGCCCTCGAGCCACTGGGTGTAGTCGTCGCCGCGGCGCTCGGGGATGAACCGGAGGGTACCGTCGCGGTATTTCTCGAGCGCGGGGCGTGCGAGCGGCGCCATCCGGACGAACCACTGGTCCGAGAGCCGCGGCTCCACCACGGTGCCGCAGCGGTAGCAGTGGCCGACCGCATGGCGGTGGGGCTCCACCTTCTCCAGCAGCCCGGCCGCCTCGAACTCGGCCACGATCCGCGAGCGGGCCTCGTACCGGTCGAGCCCCTGGAACCGGTCGGGCGCCGCCAGGCTGATGCGTGCCTCGGGGGTCATCACGTCGACGACGGGCAGGTCGTGCCGCCGGCCGATCTCGAAGTCGGCCGGGTCGTGCGCCGGCGTCACCTTCACCGCGCCCGAGCCGAAGGTGGGGTCCACCGCGTCGTCGGCGATGATCGGGATCGGCCGGTCCACCACGGGCAGCATGAGCTCGCGCCCGACCAGGTGCCGGTACCGCTCGTCCTGGGGATGCACCGCCACCGCCGTGTCGCCCAGCATGGTCTCGGGCCGGGTGGTGGCCACCGTGACATGGCCGCTTCCGTCGGCGAGCGGATAGCGCAGGTGCCAGATCTTCCCGTCGGTCTCCTCCTTCTCCGCTTCCTCATTGGAGAGCGCGGTGAGGCAGCGGGGGCACCAGTTGATGATGTAGTGGCCGCGATAGACCAGCCCCTGCTCGTAGAGCGTGACGAAGGCTTCGCGCACGGCCCGGCTGAGATCGTCGTCGAGCGTGAAGTAGGTGCGGCTCCAGTCGGCCGAGCAACCGATGGCCTTGAGCTGCTCGAGGATGGCGGCGCCGGTCTCGCGGACGTGGGCCCAGACCCGCTCGACGAACACCTCGCGGCCGACGTCGAAGCGGGTGAGGCCGTCCTTCGCCAGCAGGCGCTCCACGACGTTCTGCGTGGCGATGCCGGCGTGATCGGTGCCGGGGAGCCAGAGCGCCCGGCGCCCGCGCATCCGCTCGAACCGCACCAGCACGTCCTGCACCGTGTTGTTGAGGCCGTGGCCCATGTGCAGCACCGCGGTGACGTTCGGCGGCGGCATCATGATCACATAGGGCGTGGCCGTGGCGCCGCCGGGGCCGGCGTCGGGCCTGAACAGCCCGCGCTCCTGCCACCAGGCGTAGAGGGCGGACTCGATGGCGGATGGATTGTACTGGGGGGCGAGCGGCTCGGTCATGCGCTCTGGTCGGTGGCCCGGGAGCCTTCGGCCGAGCGGATATCATCCTCTCCGCGCACCTGGAGGCTGTTGATCACGCTCTCGATCCCGGGGGCCGCGAGGGCGGTCCGGCCCGCGATGGTCCGCGCGGCGCGGGTCGGCACCCAGCCTCGCAGCTCGACCACGCCACGCGCCACCGCCAGCGTCTGGATGCCCAGACCGGCGAGGCGCGGCTCGGCCTCGAGTGCCGCCGCGACCGACCGGGCCGTAGCCGAGGTGGTGAGCCGGGAGGGCGACCCCTCGCGCAGCCGGCGGGCAACGCCGCTGACCCGGCTGCGATTCACGTCGCCGACCCACTCGCTCAGGATGAAGCCGGCCGCCAGCCCGACCCCGATGCCGAGGCCGCTCCAGAGCATGATTTCCAACCCGCCCAGCCGATCGCGATGACGCACGGCAGATCCTCTTACGTGAAGATTCGGAATGCGGTTAAGTTAACATTTTCGGCGGGCAAACGCAGGAACCGGACTCCTTCGAAGGTCTCCGCATGCATGAGGAACGCAACGTCATCCGCGGCCCCGAGCTGGGCCGCTGGCTCGCCGTGGCCGCGCTGCTGCTGATCGGCCTGGTGCTCTACTTCGTCTACGCGCCCCGGACCGACCCGCCCGCGCGGCCGGCCGAGCACGAGGAACGGTGAGCGCGACGATCCAGGTGACGCTGCCCGACGGCAGCGTGCGTGAGGTCCCCTCCGGCACGACCTCCCGGCAAATCGCCGAGGGGATCGGGGCGGGTCTGGCGCGCGCGGCCCTGGCGGCGCGCGTGAACGGCTCGATCTGGGACCTCGACCGTCCGCTCGAGGCCGACACCACGCTTTCCATCCTGACCGACCGCGACCCTGACGCGCTCGAGGTCTTGCGCCATTCCTCCGCCCACATCATGGCGACGGCGGTGCGCGAGCTGTTTCCCAGCGCGGGCATCGGGTTCGGCCCGCCGATCGAGGACGGCTTCTACTACGACTTCCAGGTGGACCGCCCGTTCACGCCCGAGGACCTGGCGCGCATCGAGGCCAAGATGGCCGAGGTGGCGGCGCGGGACTACCCGTTCACCCGGGAGGTCGTGGACCGGGCGGAGGCCAACCGGCGCTTCGCGGACGATCCGCTCAAGCTGGAGCGGATCTCCGAGCTGGGCGACGACGAGACCATCACGGTGTACACCGACGGCCCGTTCCAGGACCTCTGCCGCGGGCCGCACATTCCCCGCACCGGCCGGCTCAAGCACTTCAAGCTGCTGTCCGCCGCCGGCGCCTATTGGCGGGGTGACGAGCACCGCCAGATGCTCCAGCGGATCTACGGCACGGCGTGGTTCAAGAAGGAGGAGCTCGACGCCTACCTGCACCGGCTGGAGGAGTCGAAGAAGCGGGATCACCGGCGGCTCGGCAAAGAGCTGGACCTGTTCATGTTTCACCCGTTCGCGCCGGGCGCGCCGTTCTACACCGACCGCGGCACGACGATGGTGCGGATCATCAACGACTACATCCGGAGCCTCAACCAGCGCGCGGGCTATCAGGAGATCAAGACGCCGCTGCTGTACAACAAGGGGCTGTGGGAGATCTCGGGGCACTGGGGCAAGTACCGGGAGAACATGTTTCTGGTGCTCGATAAGGAGACGGGGGAGCACGACTTCTCGCTCAAGCCGATGAACTGCCCGTCGCACCACCTGTACTTCGGCACCCGGAAGCACAGCTACCGCGAGCTGCCACTCGGTCTCGCCACGTTCGACGTGCTGCACCGGAACGAGGTCTCCGGCGCGCTCGGCGGGCTTACGCGCGTGCGGCAGTTCCAGCAGGACGACTGCCACGTCTACCTGATGGGGAGCCAGATCGCGACCGAAGTCCGCCGGATCACGGACATGATCCTCGAGCTGTACGCGACGTTCGGGCTCACCGCCACGCTCAAGTTCGCCACCCGGCCGGAGCAGCGGATCGGCGACGATGCGATGTGGGACCGGGCCGAGGCCGACCTCCGCGCCGCGCTCGAGGCCACGGGCAAGCCGTACGAGCTCAAGGCGGGCGACGGCGCGTTCTACGGGCCCAAGATCGACTTCGAGGTCTCCGACTCCATCGGCCGCAAGTGGCAGCTGGGCACGATCCAGCTCGATTACGCCGCGCCCGAGCGGTTCGATCTCATCTACGTGGGCGAGGACAACGCCGAGCACCGGCCGGTCGTCATCCACCGCGCCATGGCCGGGTCGTTCGAGCGCTTCCTGGCGATCCTGATCGAGCACTTCGCCGGCGCGTTCCCGGTCTGGCTGGCGCCCGAGCAAGTGCGGGTCATCCCGATCTCGGACGCGCAGACGGAGGCTGCCCGCGGCCTCGCCAACCGGCTCACGGCCGCGGGCATCCGTACGCATCTCGACGACCGGCACGAGACGCTGAACTACCGGATCCGCGAGGGCGAGGTGTGGAAGGTCCCCTACATGGCCATCGTCGGCCAGCGGGAGGCCGAGAGCGACAGCCTGGCGCTGCGGGTGCGTGGGGCGGGGAAGAAGCAGGAAGTGATGGCCGCCGAGGCCTTCCTGGCCCGCATCACCGAAGAGGTGCGGACGCGGGCGCTGGTGCCGTAGCTCGGGGCTGACATGCGTCCCGGGCGACGTGCGGTGCCATGCGTCCCGGCCGCGACGAGGGCGCGGGAGGCCCTCCGGTCGCTGCAGGGCGCTTCGACCTTCGGCATCGCGCAGCGAATTGAACGCGCCCTGACGCTCCCTCCGGCCCTCCCATGCCCTCGTCGCGGCCTGGCTCCCGGAACGAACCGTGGCGCGCGCCTTCCCGGCCCGCACGTCCACCCGAAGGCACGCAGGGCAGCGGCCGACTGGAGACCCCCGGGGCCCCGCGATTATCTTGCCCCTCGCAGGCGACCCTAACCGGACCGGTTCCCGTGAGCGACAGTACCACCCCCGTCATCCTCTCCGCCGTGCGCACGCCGATCGGCCGCTATCTGGGCGGCCTGTCCGGCTTCACCGCCCCGCACCTGGGCGCGATCACCATCCGCGAGGCAGTGTCGCGCTCCGGCGTCGATCCTGCCGCGGTCGACGACGTCATCATGGGCCAGGTGGTGCAGGGGGGCAGCGGCCAGGCGCCGGCCCGCCAGGCGCTGATCCACGCCGGCCTGCCCCCATCGATCCCGGCTCTCACCATCAACAAGGTGTGCGGCTCCGGCCTCAAGGCGGTCATGCTCGCGTCCCAGGCCATCAAGGCCGGCGATGCCGACGTCGTCGTCGCCGGCGGCCAGGAATCGATGTCGAGCGCCCCGCACTATGTCTACGGCATGCGGGGCGGCATCAAGGCTGGCAACCAGACCATGGTGGACGGGATGATCCACGACGGGCTGTGGGACTCGTTCGGCTGCTGCCACATGGGCGAATATGCGGAGTACACGGCCCAGAAGGCCGGCGTGACTCGTGAGGACCAGGACGCGTTCGCGTTCGAGAGCCACCGGAAAGCCATCGTCGCGATGGAAGCGGGGAAGTTCAAGGCCGAGACAATCCCGGTGCAGGTCCCGGGAAAGAGCGGACCGACCACGGTCTCGGCCGACGAGGCGCCGCGCAAGGACACCAGCGCCGAGTCGCTCGCGCGGCTCAAGCCGGCGTTCAAGAAGGACGGCGGCACGGTGACCCCGGGCAACGCCCCGGGCCTGAACGACGGCGCGAGCGCCCTTGTGGTGACGTCGCTCGCGTTCGCGAAGGCGCACGGCCTCGCGCCGATGGCGCGGGTGACGGGCTATGCCACCGGCGGCGGCGAGCCGCGGGAGATCTTCTTCGCGCCGGTGCTCGCGGTCCGGAGCCTGATGGAGAAGTCGGGCACCACGATCCGCGACTACGACCTCATCGAAGCCAACGAGGCCTTCGCCGTGCAGGCGCTGGCCGACGGCCGCGAGCTCGGCTGGGACTGGGATCGGGTCAACGTGAACGGCGGCGCCGTAGCGCTGGGTCACCCGATCGGCGCGAGCGGCGCCCGGGTCCTGACGACCTTGCTCTACGCGCTCCGGGACCGGGGCGGCCGGACCGGTCTCGCGACCCTCTGCCTCGGCGGCGGCAACGCCGTGGCGCTCAGCGTGGAGCTGGTCTGATGGGCGCCCCTCGCGACCTCGCGACCCGCGCGCCGGCCCCGGCGCGGACGGCCACCGGCCGGCGTCTCATCGAAATCGGCATCGGCGCTCTCCTGGTAGCCGTGGCGGCCCAGGTGACCGTGCCCGTGCCGTTCACTCCGGTCCCCATGACGCTCCAGCCGCTCGCCGTGCTGGTGGTCGGCGGGCTGCTCGGCGCCGCGGGCGGGCTCGCGGCGCTCACGACGTATCTCGCGCTCGGACTCCTCGGGCTTCCGGTCTTCGCCGGCGGTTCCTCGGGCGTGGTGCACCTATTAGGGCCGACGGGCGGCTACCTGCTCGCGTTTCCGCTGGCCGCCGCCGTGACGGGCGCGCTCGCGGGTCGTTCCGCGGGCGTGCTGCGCACCCTGCTAGCCTGTGCCCTCGCCATGGCGGTGATCCACGCCGGCGGCGTGGCGCAGCTCGCGTTGCTCGGCGGGGATCCGGCCGCCGCGTTCCGTATGGGCTTCGTGCCCTTCTTCACCGGCGACCTGCTCAAGGTCGGGCTCGCCGCGGCGCTGATCCTCGGCCTCCGCTCCCGGGTGCGCGGGGCCAATTGACCGACCCGACGCGCGTCCGGCGCCATCGTCCCGTCCTTCGGGCGATCGGCGCCGTCGTCGCGTTCTACGTGCTGGGCTTCCTGCTCGTCGCACTCTTCCTCATCCCGTTCGCGAAGTACCTGACCGGCGGCGCTTCCGCCGAGGAGCTCGCGGCGCATCCGACGCCGCTCTTCGCGCTGGCGCAGGGCGTGGCGCTGCTGCTCGGCTTCGGCCTCGCAACCTGGGTCGTCGGCCTGCGCGCGCTCGGGCTCGACGCCACCGCACTCCGCTGGCGGGTCCGGCTCGCGCCCCTGCGCGGCCTGGCGGCCGGGCTCGCCTTCGGCGTCCTCCCCGCCGCGGTCGCGATGACGCTGGGCGTGTTCACGGCGGGCGCGGGCTGGCTCCGCGACAACGGTTCGCTGGCGGACTGGCTGGCGCAATCCTCGAAGACCGTGCTGATCCTCGCGCCCGCCGCTCTGGCCGAGGAGATGATGTTCCGAGGGCTCCCGATGGTGGTGGCCGCCCGGGTCCTGGGACGGGGCCGGGCGATCGTGCTGCTATCGGTCCTCTTCGCGCTCGCCCACACCCGGAACCCCGATGTCACCGCCGCGGGGCTCGGCAACATCGCGCTGGCCGGCATCTGGCTCTCGCTCGCGTTCTTTAGCGCGGGCGGCATGTGGACCGCGTTCGGCGCGCACCTCGGCTGGAACGCGACGCTGGCCGCGCTGGCCGCGCCGGTGAGCGGCTTGCCGTTCGACATCCCCTACATCGACTATCGCATGGGCCGCCCGGGGTGGCTCACGGGCGGCGCGTTCGGGCCCGAGGGCGGCCTCCTGGCCACGTTCGCGCTCACGGTCACCGTGGTGCTCGTGGCACAGTGGGTACGAAAGGAACCGACATGAAGCAGGCCGCCGTCATCGGGGCGGGCACGATGGGCAACGGCATCGCGCACGTCTTCGCGCAGCACGGGTGGTCGGTCGCCCTGATCGACACCGTGCCCGCAGCGCTGGAAAAGGCCACCGCCACCATCCGGACCAACCTCGACCGCCAGGTGAAGAAGGGGAGCTTGCCACCCGGGGGGCCTGACGAGGTGATGGGACGGATCGCGACCGCCACCGCGCTCGACGCGGCCGCGGAGGCCTCGCTGGTGGTGGAGGCCGCGAGCGAGAATCCGGCGGTCAAATTCGCGGTCTTCGAGCAGCTCGACCGCCTGGCCGGTCCGAATGCGATCCTCGCCACCAACACCAGCTCGATCTCGATCACCGAGATCGCGGCCCGCACCCGCCGGCCGGGACAGGTGATCGGGATGCACTTCATGAACCCGGTCCCGGTCATGCAGCTCGTCGAAGTCATCCGGGGTCACGCGACCACCGACGAGACGACCCGCACCGTGATGGGCACTGCCGCGGCGCTCGGCAAGACGCCGGTCGAGGTCAACGATTACCCGGGCTTCGTCGCCAACCGGGTCCTCATGCCGATGATCAACGAGGCGGTGTTCTGCGTCATGGAAGGGGTGGCCGCGCCGGAGGCGATCGACACCGTGATGAAGCTCGGGATGGCCCACCCGATGGGCCCGCTCCAGCTCGCGGATTTCATCGGCCTCGACGTCTGCCTCGCCATCCTCGAGGTGCTGCACCGCGGCCTCGGCGACGACAAGTACCGCCCCGCGCCACTGCTCCGGCGCATGGTGGCCGCCGGGTATTTGGGCCGGAAGAGCGGCCGCGGCTTCTACGACTACGGGGAGACGAAGTGAGCATGGACATCCTCGCGTCGATGCACGCCTTCGGCCACGAGCAGGTCCTGCTCTCGCACGACCCGAGCTGCGGCTATTTCGGCATCATCGCGATCCACGACACCACGCTTGGCCCGGCGCTCGGCGGCACCCGTTTCTGGCGCTACGCCTCGACCGAGGAGGCCATCACCGACGCGCTCCGTCTCGCGCGCGGCATGACGTACAAGTCGGCCGTCATGGGCATCAACCTGGGCGGCGGCAAGTCCGTCATCGTGGGCGACAACAAGCGGGTCGACCGCGAGGCCCTGTTCCGCGCGCACGGCCGGTTCATCGAGACCCTGGGCGGCCGATACATCACGGCCGAGGACATCGGTACGAGCCCCGCGGACATGGAGTACATCAAGCTCGAGACCGACCACGTGGCCGGCCTCGTCGGTCTCTCGGGCGACCCATCGCCGGTGACGGCATACGGCGTGTACGTCGGGATGAAGGCGGCGGCCAAGGCCCAGTGGGGCAGCGACAGCCTTGCGGGCAAGACGGTGGCGGTGCAGGGTTGCGGCAACGTCGCTACCCACCTGTGCCGCCACCTCCACGCCGAAGGCGTGGCGCTGATCGTCACCGACATCGATCCGGACAAGGTGCGCCGGGTCGTGAGCGAGACCGGCGCTACCGCGGTGGGGCCAGAAGACATCTACGACCAGCCGGCCGACGTCTACGCGCCCTGCGCCCTGGGCGCCACGATCAACGACGACACCATCGCGCGGCTCAAGGTGGAGCTCATCGCGGGCGGCGCCAATAACCAGCTCGCCGAGGACCGCCACGGCGATCTGCTCGAGCAGCGCGGGATTCTGTACGCCCCCGACTACGTGATCAACGGCGGCGGCGTCATCAACGTCTACGGCGAGATCCACCGGTGGCCGCACGAGCGCTCGAAGAAGAAGGCCGGCGAGATCTACGAGACTCTGCTCCGGATCTTCGACATTGCCAAGCGTGAGCGGATCCCGACCTACCGGGCGGCAGACCGGCTGGCGGAGGAGCGGATCGCCGCGGTGGCGGGGCTGGATCGGATGTGGATGAGGGGGAGGTAGGGCAGGCGGTCGGACGGTCGGGCGGTCAGGCGGTCAGGCGGTCGGACGGTCAGGCGGTCGGACGGTCGGATAGCGTACCGTCATCCCGACAGCGTGCCAGTCATCCCGAGCGCAGTGAGGGATCTTGCCAGGGCAGAGGTCGAGGCTTGCGAAGAAAGGTCCCTCGCTGCGCTCGGGATGACGAATCCCTTTCCGATCTCCGTCGATTCGACTGACCGCCTGCCCGCCTGCCCGCCTGCCCGCCTGCCCGCCCTTCCGCCCTCTACCCAAGCCGCGATTCCTTATACATTAGGTACCGGATGCCTGAAGTCATTCCCATCGGATCGGACCATGCCGGCGTCGAGCTGAAGGCGCGATTGGTCGAGGAGCTCCGCTCCCTCGGGTACGAGCCGCTCGACCTGGGCACTACCGGTACCGAGTCCGTCGACTATCCCGATTTTGCCCACGCGGTGGCGGGACGCGTCGAGCGGCACGATGCGCGACGCGGGGTGCTGCTCTGTGGCACGGGGCTGGGCATGGCGTACGCCGCCAATCGGCACCCGGGCGTCCGGGCGGCGGTGGCGTGGACGCCCGAGATCGCCCGACTGGCGCGGGAGCACAACGACGCCAATGTGCTCGTCCTGCCGGCGCGCTTCGTGAGCGAGGACGAGGGCATCGCGATCCTGCAGACGTGGCTGGCAACCGAATTCGCGGGCGGGAGGCACAGCCGCCGAGTGGCAAAAATCGACCAGGAGCAGGGATGAGTCTCGATCACAACGCGTCGCTGCGTGACGCCGATCCCATCGTGGCGCGGATCATCGACCGCGAGCTGCGCCGCCAGCAGCACGGCCTCGAGCTGATCGCGAGCGAGAACTTCGCCAGCCGCGCGGTCATCGACGCTATGGGCACGCCGCTCACGAACAAGTACGCCGAGGGCTATCCGGGCCGGCGGTACTACGGCGGGTGCGAGGTGGTGGACGAGGTCGAGCAGCTGGCCATCGACCGCCTGAAGCAGCTCTTCGGCGCCGAGCACGCCAACGTACAGCCGCACTCGGGCGCACAGGCCAACTTCGCGGCGTTCATGGCCGTCATCAAGCCGGGCGACACCATCATGGGCATGTCGCTGCCCCACGGCGGCCACCTCTCGCACGGCGCGGCGGTCAACCACAGCGGCGTGATCTGGCGCGCCGTGCATTACGGCGTGGATCCGGCCACGGGCCGCATCGACTACGACGTGGTGCGCGAGCAGGCCAAGCGGGAGCAGCCGAGGCTCATCATCGCGGGCGGCAGCGCGTATGCCCGCATCATCGACTTCGCGGCCTTCCGCTCGATCGCCGACGAGGTCGGGGCCCTCTTCCTGGTGGACATGGCGCACTTTGCGGGGTTGGTCGCGGGTGGTGTCCATCCGTCGCCGGTGCCGCACGCGCAGATCGTCACCAGCACCACGCACAAGACGCTGCGCGGGCCGCGGGCGGGACTCATTCTCTCGATCGCCGAGCACGCCAAGGCGATCGACAAGTCGGTGTTCCCCGGCACGCAGGGCGGCCCGCTCGAGCACGTGATCGCCGCCAAGGCGGTCGCCTTCGGCGAGGCGCTGACGCCTGACTTCCGCGTCTATGCCCGCCAGGTGGTGGAGAACGCCAAGGCGCTGGCCGAGGCGCTCGTCGCGCGTGGCTTCGCGATCGTGTCGGGCGGTACCGACACGCACCTCATGCTGGTCGATCTGCGGCCCAAGGGGCTGACGGGCAAGGTCGCCGAGAAGACCCTCGACCAGGCCGGGATCACGGTGAACAAGAACACTATTCCGGACGACCCCCAGTCGCCGTTCGTCACCAGCGGCATCCGCCTCGGCACGCCCGCCCTCACCACGCGCGGGATGGGCACGGACGAAATGGTTCGCGTGGCCGGACTGATCGATCGCGCCCTCACCCACCCGGACGAGGCTACGCTCGCCCGGGTCAAGGTGGAGGTCGAGGAGCTGACCTCCACCTTCCCGTTGTACGCCCCGGCGAAGGCCGCCGGCCGCGTCCGGCGCCGAGCGCCCGAGCTCATGGAGCCGTCGCCCGCGTGAACGAGCTGCAGTTCGCCGACGATGTCCTCGCGCGTCTCCGCGCGCGGGGTGGCCCATACCACGAGCGTGGCTTCCTGTTCGTGCTCGCGACGATCGAATACCTCCAATCCCGGCTGGAGGCCCGGCGCCACGTCACCGGCGCCGAGCTGGCATGGGCCTGCCGCGACTTCGCGCGCGAGCAATTCGGGCTGCTTGCGCCGTACGTGCTGGGACACTGGGGGATCACGCGGACGGAGGACTTCGGCCGCATCGTGTTTACTCTGGTCGAGGTGGGGTTGCTGGTCACCCAGCCGGGGGACCAGGTCGGGGACTTCGATCGTGTCTACGACTTCGCCGACGCTTTCGGCGATGTCTACGAGTGGTCCGGCGTGCGGGGCGCCTGACCGGGGCGAGGGTCTGGCCGAGGGGGGGACACATGGACAAGGTCGAATTTCCGGCGTGCAAGAAGTGCTCGCAGGGCACCCTGATTCCGCTCTCCGACTACGGGCGCGAGGGCGCGCCGATCACGTACAAGGCGTGGGTCTGCACCAATCCGGACTGCGGTTTCAACCTCCGCATCGATAACGGCGAGATCTCCTTCGGGCGGGCGATCGGACAGAGCTACAAGTAGACGGCGGCCGCCCGCCGCCGTCCCCTCTCCATGCCGTCCCTTCCCGTGTTGTCTCCGGACCAGTCCGCCGCGTGGGATGCGAGCGCCGTCGACAGTGGCGTGGCGCTGGCCACGCTCATGGAGTGCGCCGGCCGCGCGGCCGCGGCGGTGCTCGCCGCGCGCTACGCCCACCGGCTTCGCGACGGTGTGCTCGTGGCGGCGGGGCCGGGACACAACGGCGGTGACGGCTGGGTGCTGGCCCGAGCGCTCCACCGGCTCGAGGTGCCGGTCTGGGTGACCGCGCCACCCGGCCCAGGCGCCGAGCTGCGCGAGGCCATGGCGGCCCGGGCTCGCACCGAGGGCGTGCGCGAGGTAGCGCCCGACGGGCCGTGGCCGAGCGTCGGCGTGGTGGTGGACGCACTGCTGGGCACCGGCGCCCGTGGGGCGCCCCGCCCGCCAATGGCGGCGCTCATCGAGCGGATGCTCGACCTCGAGCTGCCGGTGGTCGCGATCGACGGGCCGACCGGGGTCGACCTGCAAACGGGCATCTCCCACGGCGCCCCGCGGGCGGACCTGTCGATCACGTTCGGCGGACTCCGCCGCGGCCATCTGCTCGCCCGCGACGAGGTCGGCGCGGTGGTCGTGACCGACATCGGACACCCGCCGGCCGATCCTGCGTGGCCCATCCTGGTGACCGACCAGCATGCCGCCGAGTGGCTGCGCCGTCTCCGGAGCCAGGACCACAAGGGCGTCCGCGGCCGGGTGGTCATCGTAGGCGGCGACGCCGGCATGATCGGCGCGGCGCGCATGGCCGGGCGCTCGGCGTTCGGCGCGGGCGCAGGGCTGGTACACGTGGTGGCGCCGCCCGAATCGGTGGCCGCGCTGGTGCAGGCCGAGCCGGATCTCCAGACGCTCGCGCACGGGCTCGATCAGCCGCCGAGCGAACAGTTGCTCGACCTGGTGCGCCGCGCGGATTCCCTCGTGATCGGTCCCGGGCTCGGGCGCGACGCCACGCGCCGTGCACTCGTCGCGGCGCTGGCGCGCGAGGCACGGGCGGTGGTGCTCGACGCCGATGCGCTCACCGCGTTTCACGGCGCGGTGCCCGAGCTGCGCGCACTGGCCGGGCGCCCGCTGGTGCTCACGCCGCACCCGGGCGAGTTCCGGACCCTGTTTCCCGAGCTCGCACCCGTCCGCGAGCTCGATCCGTGGTCGGCGGCAGTGGCGGCGGCCGGCGCCTCCGGTGCTACGGTGCTGCTCAAGGGCGTGCCGACGGTGATCGCGCGCGAGGGCCGGACGCCGCTCACGGTCGCGGCCGGCAACCCGGGGCTCGCCACCGGCGGCAGCGGCGACGTATTGAGCGGCATCGTCGGGACCGCGCTCGCGCAGGGGCTCGCGCCCGAGATCGCGGCGGCCTTCGGCGCCCAGGCGCTCGGTCGCGCGGCCGACCTGGCGGCGCGTCGCTCGTCCGCCCGGACGCTCCGGCCGATGGACGTGGTGGCCGCGCTACCGGATCTCTGGCGCGAGTGGGAGGTGCTGCGTCTGGCGCCGGCGGCGCCGCGGCCGCCGGTACTGCTGGAGCTGGAGCGGCCGCAGACGGTGTAGGCGAAGCGCCTTGCGTACGGCGCCGTCATGGCGCTCCTTGCTCAGCGCCGTGATGGCGCTCCGTGCTCAGCGCCGTGATGGTGCTCTGATCTCAGCGCCGTGATGGTGCTCTGATCTCAGCGCCGTCATCCCGAGCGAAGCGAGGGACCTGCTTCCCCGGATCGGACCCCGGTCCGGCGTCGGAAATCGCGGCCAAGGTCCCTCGCTTCGCTCGGGATGACGGGGGAGGTCCGCCGCACGTCATCAGCGTCCCGCATCTCACCGTCCGGAGTAGATTGACCCGATGCGTCTTCTCCCAATCGCCATTCTCATTCTCGCGGCGCCTGCGGCCGGCGCCCAGTCCCCGAGCCGCGACTGGCGCCCCGAGGATCGTACCGTCATCGGCGATTTCAGCCGCATCACCGCCATCGCCACGGCCATCGACCGAGTCTACGCGGCCTCGCCGTCGCAGGTGCTGATCTGGAATCCGCAGTTCCACCAGTGGCAGGGCCCCTACGACCCGCCCGATCCTCAGATGCTCCTCCGGGTGACCGCCGCGCTGGTCGATCCGCTCGACAACTCGGTCTGGCTCGCCGCGGCCGATCGGTGGATCCACTTCCAGCCCGAGCTGCAGATCTGGGATCAGGGTGTCGTGCCCGGCGGGCTGCAGACGATCGCGTTCGACTCGGATGACCCGACGAGCGGCCTGTTCCTGCGGACGCGACAGGGCTGGCTGCTGCTGTCGCGCGGCGCCATCGCGCCGGGCCCTACGCGCGGGCCGGCGCGGCCGGTCTTGCCCGCGCGAATCGACGATGTGCTCCGCAGCAACCCCACGCTGCAGGCGAACGCCGCGCAGATTCTGGTCGACCCGCGGCTCAACCTCGCCCGGTTCACCTGCGCCGCCCGCTCGTTCGACAATCTCGGCTGGTATCTCGGCACTTCCGGCGTGGGCCTCCTGTATCTGCCCGACGGCGCCCCGATCCCCGATCGGCTGCCGTTCGGGCTCCGCTCGCCGGTGGCGGGCGCCGTCTTCGGCTGGCCCGATGGCGTCTGGACCGCTACGGACAGGACGCCGACCGCCGAAGCGGCCCTCACGTTCGTCGCGAGCGACCTGAAGGCGTTTCAAAGCCTGCAGGGGCTCCCTGCCGCTGGGCTTCCGTTCAATCAGGTCCGGAAGCTCGCGGGTCAGGGCTCGGCGCTCTGGGCCGCGACCGATCGCGGCGTCGTGCGGATCGCCACGAATGACGGGCACGTCGACCTGCTCGACGAGGCCCGCGGTCTGCCCGACGGCGTGGTGTACGCGGTGGTCTCGCGCCAGGGACGGATCACTGTGGGGACGCGGCGCGGCGTGGCGCGGGTGGACGACTCGCTCCGGATCGTACGGGTCGCGCCGCGCTTCGTCGACCCTGTGGTCGCGGTGTTCCCGACCGGCGACTCGGTCTGGCTCGGCACGCGGCGCGGGCTCCTGCTGGCCTTGCCCGGGCAGGAGGATGTGGTGCGCCCGGCCGCGCTCGCCTCGCCCGCGATGCAGGCCGCGATCGTGGCGCTCGGCTCGCTGGGCGACACTCTCGTGGCGCTCACGCGCGACGAGTTTCTCTGGCGCGATCCGCGCACGCACGCCTGGACGCTCGGCCCCAACCTGAGCGCGCTCCTCGGGGGGCTCGTCGGGTTCGCGGCCGACGGCCCCGGCTTCTGGGTGGCCGGCGAGCGGGGCGTGGCGTTCGCACGGCTGAGCACACCGCCGATGCGCCCGCTCCGCGAGGGCGACCTGCCGGGCCAGAGCAACGACCTCGCCGTCGACGGCGAGTTCCTCTGGGTCGCCACCGACGCCGGACTGGTGCGATTCCGCCTCGACGCCATCCGCCCGTGACGGTGCCACGCGTGCCGCCGCAGGCGAGCGCGCTCGGCCCCGGGCACGAGTTCGATCGCATCCGGCGCATCGCCGCGGCGCTGGGTCCGCGCGCCAGCGGCCTGGGCGACGACTGCGCGGTCCTCATCCCCGCCGATACGATGCTGGTAGTGAGCACGGACGTCAGCGTCGAGGGAGTGCACTTCGACCGCGCGTGGCTGTCGCTCGAGGAGGTCGGCTGGCGCGCGGCGGCGGCGGCGCTGTCGGACCTGGCGGCCGACGGCGCGGACGCTGCCGGGATGCTCGTGGCTCTGACGGTGCCGTCGGACGGCACGGACGACGACGTCGCGTCGGTGATGGCCGGCGCCGGTGCCGCCGCGGACGAGGTCGGCGCGCGCGTCGTCGGCGGCGACCTCTCGGCGGGACCAGGATGGAGCCTCGGCGTCACCGTGCTTGGCTGGGCGTCGGCGCCGGTGACGCGGGCGGGCGCGCTCCCTGGCGATGGCCTCTGGGTGACTGGCGCGCTCGGCGGCGCGCGTGCGGCGCTCGAGGCCTGGCAGCGGGGAGCGGAGCCCGACGCGGAGGCGCGCCGCCGTTTCGCGCGGCCCGTGCCGCGGCTCCATGCGGGTCGCTGGCTCGCCCGCCACGGCGCGCACGCGATGCTCGATCTGAGCGACGGCCTCGGCGCCGACGCGGCCCACCTCGCGGCCGCGTCGGGCGTCGCGCTCGCGCTCGACCTCGAGCGCATCCCGGTGGCGGCGCCGGTGGCGGCGGAGGCCGCTCGCCTGGGCGTGCCGCCGGAGCAGTTCGCGGCGGAGAGCGGGGAGGACTACGAGCTGCTGGTGGCACTGCCGGCGACGTTCGTGACCGAAGACGCCCTCGCCTTCCGAAGCGTCGCGGGCCTGCCGCTCACGCGCGTCGGCGAGGTGCGGGCCGGCGCCGGTGTCCATGCCGTGCTCGGCGGCAAATCAATCGCACTCGCCGGGTTCGATCATTTCGCTCCGCGGCGTCGTTGACGCGGTCCGGAGGCGCCGCTAGGTTGCCCCGGTTTCCCTAACCCGAGCCATCATGAGCACGATCATTGAAGTGCACGCCCGCGAGATCCTCGACAGCCGCGGCAATCCCACCGTCGAGGCGGAGGTGGTGCTGTCGAGCGGCGCCCAGGGGCGTGCCGCCGTGCCCAGCGGCGCGTCGACTGGCGAGCACGAAGCCGTGGAGCTGCGCGACGGCGACGCACGCCGCTACATGGGCAAGGGCGTCGTCGAGGCCGTGCGCAACGTGAACGAGGTGCTCGGACCCCGGCTCGAGGGAATGGCCGCGGCCGACCAGATTGCGGTCGACGCCGAGATGATGGACGCGGACGGCACGCCCAACAAGAGCAAGCTCGGCGCCAATGCCATCCTCAGTGTGTCGCTGGCGGTGGCGCGCGCGGCGGCGCAGGATTGCGGCCTGCCGCTCTACCGCTACCTCGGCGGCCCGATGGCGCGGGTGCTGCCCGTGCCGATGATGAACATCCTGAACGGCGGCGCCCACGCGTCGAACAACGTCGACGCGCAGGAGTTCATGGTGGTGCCGATCGGGGCCGAGACCTTCGCCGAGGGGCTCCGGATCGGCGTGGAGGTATTCCATACGCTGAAGAAGGTGCTGAGCAAGATGGGCCTCTCGACCGCCGTGGGCGACGAGGGCGGCTTCGCGCCGATGCTCCCGTCCAACGAGGCGGCGCTCGATGTCGTCATGCAGGCCATCCAGACGGCCGGGTTCGAGCCGGGCCGCGACGTGGCGATCGCGCTCGACGTCGCGGCGTCGGAGCTCTACCAGGACGGCGAGTACGTCTTCAAGAAGGGCGACGGCACCCGCCGCTCGGCCGAGGCGATGGTGGATCTCTATGCCGGCTGGGTCGACCGCTATCCGATCGTGAGCATCGAGGACGGGCTCGCGGAGAACGACTGGGCCGGCTGGGCGCTGCTCACCGAGCGGCTGCACGAGCGGGTCCAGCTCGTGGGCGACGATCTCTTCGTCACCAACGTCGACCGGCTCGGCCGCGGGATCGAAGAGGGCGTGGGCAACGCGGTGCTGGTCAAGGTGAACCAGATCGGCACGCTGACCGAGACGCTGCAGTGCATCGAGCTCGCCAAGGGGAGCGCGTACGGCGTCATCATCTCGCACCGCTCGGGCGAGACCGAGGACACCTTCATCGCCGATCTGGCGGTCGCCACCGGGGCAGGCCAGATCAAGACCGGCAGCGCGAGCCGCACGGACCGCACGGCCAAGTACAATCAGCTGCTCCGGATCGCCGAAGAGCTCGGCGACCTGGCGCACTACCCGGGGCGCGACCTCTACCCGCTGTGACGCGGGCCCGCTGGGCCGCGCTCGCGGCGCTCGCCTTCCTGCTCTATTTCGGCTTCCAGGGCGGCGAGTACGCCACGACCGACCTGTTGGCGCTCCGGCGCCAGGAGGCGAGCGAGCGGGCGCAGGTCCAGCGGCTCCGGCTGGTGGTCGACTCCCTGCAGAAAGAGGCCGTCGCCATCGAGCACGACCTCCGGACGCAGGAGCGGGTGGCGCGCGAGCGATTCGGCATGATCCGGCGGGGCGAGTTGCTCTACCGGCTCGTCCCGCCCGACAGTACCCGCCGCTAGCCATTCACTGCCCGGCCTGCCCGCTCTGTATCGCCGCGCACAGCCCCGCCGCGCAGAGTCAGATACATTGCACTCGATATGAACCGCGCTCTCGCTCACCGAGCCTCCTGCGCGCCTGATGCGCGCGGTGCTGCCCTACCTGCTGGCCGGGGCCGCGGTCAGCGCCGGTGTGCTGCTGCGTCTCCTGCTCGCCCGAGTCCTCGGCGTCGAGCTGCCATTCATCACGCTGTTTCCCGTCGTGTTCATCGTCGCGTATTTCCTGGGCTTCGGGCCAACCCTCCTGGCCACGGCCCTGGGTATCGTGGCCGCCGTGGAGCTGTTCCTGGGCCCGCGCCACGGTCCCGGGGTCGCCGAGCCGGTCGCCCAACTGGGCGCGCTGCTCTTCGGCCTCACCGGCGTAGGCATCGGCTGGCTCGGGCAGGAGCGGCTTCGGGCGCGCGCGGCGGCCGCCTCGGCGCTGGAGCACGCGTCGGCGGAGGCCACGCGCGCCGAAGAAGAGACGATCCGCGCGGAGGAGGAGGCCGCGCGTGCCGAGGAGGAGACCCTTCGCGCGGAGGAGGTGGCGCAGTGCTCGGCGCGGGAGTCGGAGCGGGTCGAGCGCGTGCTCGCCAGCATCGGGGATGCCTTCTTCGTGGTCGACCATCGCTGGATGGTCACGTACGTGAACGCCGCGGCGGCGGCGCTGGTCGGCGGCCGTCCCGCCGATCTGGTGGGGCGGCTCTTCTGGGAGGCGTTCCCCGGCAGCGCCGATGGGCCGCTCGGTGAGATGTATCGGCGGGCGATGGGCGGCGGGCGCGTGACACGCGAGCAGGCCTACTACACCCTGCTCGGCCGGTGGCTCCAGGTGACGGCGTATCCCTCGACGGAGGGACTCTCCATCGTCGCTCAGGATGTCTCCGACCGCGTCCGCGCGCAGGAAGCCACCGAGCGGCTCGCGGCCATCGTGGCGAGCTCGGTGGACGGGATCATCGGCAAGCAGCTCGATGGAACGATCGTGTCCTGGAACCGGGGTGCCGAGGAGATCTTCGGCTACTCGGCGGATGAGATCGTGGGCCGTCCGATCTACACGCTCGTGCCGCCGGAGCTGCACGACAGCGAGCGCGAGATCCTCGCGCGGGTCCGGCGCGGGGAGCCGGTCGCGTTCTCCGAGACCGAGCGGATCCGGAAGGATGGCCAGCGGATCACCATCTCGCTCAGCGTTTCCCCGATCCGGGACGAATCCGGCCGGGTGGTCGGCGTCTCCTCGATCAAGCGCGACATCACGTCGGAGCGCCGCACGCGGGCGCTGCTCGCCGCCGAGACGGCGCGCAGCCGCGAGCTCACCCAGGTGGTCGATCTGGCGCAGGCCTTGGTGCGTGATCTCGGCGGCCGTATCAGCTACTGGAGCACGGGGGCCATGCGGCTGTACGGGTGGACCGCGGCGGAGGCCGTCGGCCGGGTGGCGCACGAGCTGCTGCACACCGAATTCCCCGCGCCGTTGCCCGAGATCAATCGGTTGCTCCTGGAGCACGGCCAGTGGGAAGGTCAGCTCGTGCACGTCGCCCGGGACGGGCGCAGGCTCCACGTCGCGTCGCAGTGGGTGTTGCGGCGTGACGCCGAGGGGCGCCCCGAGGGCGTGTTCGAGGTGAACACCGACGAGACCTCCCGGCGGCAGATGGAGGAGCGCACCCGGCAGAGCGAGCGCCTCGAGGTCGTGGGCCAGCTGGCCGGCGGCGTAGCGCACGAGGCGAACAATCAGATGACCGTGGTCCTCGGCGCCGCCGACTTCCTGCTGCGGCGGCCGGAGCTCGCGGCGCTGGCGCGACAGGACGTGGAGCAGATCCGCGCCGCCGCGGAACGAACGGCGGCGATCACCGGTCAGCTCCTGGCGTTCAGCCGCCGCCAGGTGCTGCGGCCCCGCGTGCTCGATCTCGACGAGACGGTGCGCGGCCTCGACCTCGTGCTCCGGCGCACCCTCGGCGAGCAGTCCTCGCTCGAGCTGCGCCTCGGCTCGGCGCCCGGCCTCGTCAATGCCGATCCGGGCCAGCTGGCGCAGGTGCTGCTCAATCTCGTGCTCAACTCACGTGACGCCATGCCGGTCGGCGGGCGGCTCACCATCGAGACCTCCTGCACCGAGCTCACCGAGGGATACGCGCGCCAGCATCCAGGCGTCACGATCGATGCCTGGCCCCTACGTGGTCCTCGCGGTGAGCGACACCGGACACGGGATGAGCCGGGAGACGGTGGCACGGGCCTTCGAGCCCTTCTATACGACCAAGCCGATCGGAAAGGGAACCGGGCTCGGGCTCGCCACGGTGTATGGGATCGTGAAGCAGAGCGAGGGATATGTCTGGACCTATAGCGAGCTCGGGAAGGGCACGACGTTCAAGGTCTATCTTCCGCTCGCGGTGGAGGCCAGGGGCGAGGGCCAGGCCCCGCCACCGGCCCCGCGGGCCTCGGGTGAGGTCGTGCTCCTCGTCGAAGACGAGACGGCCGTGCGGGAGATGGCGTCGCGCGTGTTGCAGGAGTACGGGTACGGTGTGATCGAGGCGAGTGACGGCCGGGAAGCACTCGGCCTGCTGGAACGGAGTGACGGCAGGATCCGCCTGCTGGTCACCGACGTCGTGATGCCGGGGATGGATGGCCGCGAGCTGGCCCGGCGCGCCGAGGCGCTGTGTCCCGGACTGCCTGTGCTCTACATGAGCGGGTACACGGACGACGAGATCGTCCGGCGCGGATTGCTCGAGGCCGGACAGCCGTTCCTGCAGAAGCCCTTCAACCCCGAGACGCTCGGTGGGCAGGTCGCGCGGATGCTTCAGGGGCGGCGCGCCTAACACCCGTGAGCAGGCGGGGTTGCGTTTGGGTTCTCGGGAGTTAGAGTTCGCACCGCAGCCGCGGCAGGGTAGCTCAGCTGGTTAGAGCACGGCACTCATAATGCCGGGGTCGCGGGTTCGAGTCCCGCCCCTGCTATCATCGGAAGCCTCGCACTCCGTTGGAGTTGCGGGGCTTTCTTCACGTGGGTTGTGAAGCGATCCCGCACTCCTGGCACCCGCCTTGGCACCCGAACTCGGCCATTTTTCGACGTCGCGCGCCGCAGCGATCCGCTCCCAGCGATCGCGCTCCTCCGTGTCCGGCTTGAAGCGGCCGTACACCTTCGCCACCATCGCGACGTCGCGGTGCCCAAGCTGCCGGGCGATGAGCTCGAACGGGGCGCCGGCGCGGGCCATCCGGACGGCCCAATGATGCCGCGCATCGTGCAATCGGTAGCCCTCGAGCCCGAGCGCCCGGAGCCGTTGGCGGTGCGCCTCCCCTACTGCCCAGCGATCGAGTCCACGGAACACCCGTTCTCCCGGTAGCACGGTCGCCAGGTGCTCCTGGACGAACGGCCACGCCCAGTCGGCCACCCGGGCGAGCCGGTCACGCGTCCACGCCTTCGTTCCCCGGGCGCGCACCTGGCGGGCGCCTACGTCGACGTCCGCGTCCACGAGCCGGAGGATGGCGCTCACCTCGAGCCCAGCCCCGTAGGCGAGCGCGTAGATCGCTCGGAGCGGCTGCGCGGCGCCTTCGACCACCCGCAGCACATCGGGCAACTCCAGGAAATGGCATCGCGGGTCGGCCGCTGGCGGGGGAGAGACGTCGCGGAGCGGCTTGCTCGTGAGCACGCCGATCTCGAGCAGATACTTCGCGAACGACTGCGCCGCCGCGAGGTACTTCCGCTTGGTGCCCCCACTGATCGGTCGCGCGGCCGCATCCGCTTGGCGCCGGGATCCCCGCAGCGCCTTTCCGCGCTTCTGCACGAGCGAGGCACGGGTGGCGAGCCAGCGGGCCACCGCCGGCGCGGTGAGGTCCGAGCGCCAGAACGGGCGCCCATCGGGCATCAGTGTGCGCAGGTACGCGAGATAGTGCGCCGCGGTGTCCGCTGCGATCCGATCGGTAAGCCAGGCCTGCCAGGCGGTGAGGTGCTCCGTCAAGTCGACATCCGCCTGTCGGCTCCGCAGGCCGGCGAAATCGTTGCGCGACCAGGCGTCATAGAGCGCGCCCAGCGACAGCCCGTGATCGCGAACCGCATCGAGCAGGTCCCAGGCGCGAGCGCCTTTGGGGCCGAGCTCCTCGAGCATGCGCGCGATCCGCTTCGCCATCGGTCTGTCGGACGTGCCGGTGGAGCGCTGTTCCCACCCTGTGCGGGTCGGGAGCTTGACGTAGTAGGTCGGGCGGCCGTGGCGACGGAAGACCATCAGGACACCTTGCGGCGAGCAGGAGTGATCGAGAGGGCCCGCGTACTGCCCCACGCGAGCAGCTCGTCCCGAAGATAGCGCACCAAGGGCCGACCGCGAGGTCCATTCCCGGGCAGTAGGAGTTCTGGCACGAACCGCCCGGCTGCGCGCTGACCGACGAGGAGCTGGACCTGTTGCGGCGGATCGCGGCGGCGGACGCGCCCGTCATGTTCCAAGCCGAGGGAAGGACGAGCCCCGCGCATCTCGCCTTTGACCATCGCGTTGACGTGCTGAGGGACCTCCGGAAGGCAGGCTGGATCGTGCTCGAAGTGTGGGTCGCGGAGCCCGGCAACCGCGGGCACGCTCGCCGACGCTACTCGGCAGCCCAAGCTTACTGTACGGAGTCCGGGCGCGAGGCACTGGATCTGATCGGAGGTTAGGTCAGCCTTGCGTGTCCGTGACCGAAGCCGGGCACCCTCTTGAGATCGGCTTGACCCGCAGCCCCCATCTTGGGCGCCTCACTGGAGCCGGCCCGCGGGTCGACTCCTGGTCGCTTCCCCCCGCAGCTAGGCGGTCCAACATGACAAGCCTCACTCCACGGCCTTTCGGCGTGCTCGCCGCGGTCCTGGGCGCCGGACTTTTCTCCATGGCATGCGGTGAGAATCCTGCTCCCACCGAAGCCCCGTCCACGCCCAGCGCAGCCGAGGCGCTCGCCATAGAGACGCAGGCGCTCGTCTTCTATCAGGTGAGCACGGGGAACATGCACACCTGCGGGATCACGACCATGGGTCGGGCGTACTGCTGGGGCAGAAATTTCCAGGGCCAGCTTGGCGATGGCACCGACACCTCGCGGCTGCTTCCTACGCCGGTCGCTGGCGGTCTCGTGTTTCGCAATGTGAGCGCGGGGGAAGACCATACTTGCGGGGTCACGACCGATTTTCTGGCCTATTGTTGGGGGGAACCCATCGGTGGAAAGCTCGGGATCGGGTCGCCCGTGCGGCGGATCGTCACGAGCCCGACGCGCGTGGCTGGCGGCCTGAAATTCCGCGTCGTGGCCGTGGGATTTGTGCATTCCTGCGGCCTGACGGTGCCGGACGACCGAGCCTACTGCTGGGGTGACAACAGCGAGGGCCAACTGGGCGACGGCACGACCACGGAGCGCGACACGCCCGTGCCCGTCGCCGGCGGCCGGCGGTTCCGGCAGGTGACCACCGGAGCGCTCTACACCTGCGCGGTGACCCCGAGTTACCAAGGCTACTGTTGGGGGCGGGATGACGAGGGAGAGCTGGGCGATGGCGCCACCCGGCAGGACCGTTCGCGTCCATCCCTTGTCGCCGGCGGGCACCTGTTCGCCCAGATCAGCGCCGGCGGCGGGAACACGTGCGCCGTCACTACGACGGCCCGGGCATTCTGCTGGGGGGCGGGTCCGGTCGGCGACGGCTCGACGCTGACGCGCTTCGAGCCTCGCGCCGTGTCGGGGAACCTCAGCTTCACGCGGGTGACCGCCGGCGGCGGTCAGATGTGCGGCGAGGCAACTAGCAAGAAAGCCTACTGCTGGGGCCACAACTCGCTCGGATCACTTGGAAACGGCCAGGCATTCGGGTTCGCGACGAAGCCGGTGGCCGTGAGCGGGGGCCTCCTGTTCGCCCAGCTCTCCGCGGGCCGGGGCACCTGCGGCAAGACCCCCGAGGGAGCTGCCTACTGCTGGGGAGAGAATGGCGACGGGCAACTGGGCGACGGGACCACCGTGAGTAGATTCGTGCCGACCCTGGTGGCCAATCCGCAGTAGATCACGCCGAGCACAGCGAAGGGGGCATGCCCGGCTGCAAGCCCGCTTCGCTGTGGTCAGGAAACTTCGTGAAGTCGGTTAGGTTTGAGGCATTGCCAACCCTGCTTCATCGCACTTCCGTTTCAACTGAAGCAAAGTGAACCTTGCCTAATGGCCAATCCATCACCCGTTCCCTACGTCTCTCCTGGCTATATCGTTGCGCGTGTGGCTCAGCTGGAGCCGGAACTCCGAGCGAACGTAATCGGCGAGGGAGTGTACCGAAGAGATCATCGCCTACTGTCCGCGGCTATTGCCGTATTCCGTGCATTCTTCGGTGAGGATTGGCTCATTGCCCGGCTTCGCAATCCCTTCATCCGGCCGCCAATCGGGGCACCGATCGATGAGTACAAGCCGGTGGATCGGATCGTCACCCTCGCCGAGCTTCTCGTCAATCTTCAAGAGGTTCCAGGCTTTGAGTGGTGCCTGGGCGAGGTTCGCACAGATTCGGTCGAGAGCGGACTCGCGAAGCTGGCGGCGGCTGGGATGCTTCGACGGCGCGCCATTCCCTTCCATTTCGTAGTGCCGCGGGGGCATCTGGGACAGGACTATGATGCCGAAGGGCTGATCGGCGCGACCAGGGTCGCGATCGAAATGAAGGCCAAGGTGGAGGGCAGGGAACCGTCATCGAGTTCTGTGCTGGAGACGCTAAGGCGGGCCCGAGATCAGTTTCCGCAGGACACTCCCAACGTCGTATTCCTCCGGGTCCCCGGTGCATGGGGCGAATCGTCAGAAGGCAGGCAGGCCATCGTGGAAGGCGTGGAGCAGCAGTTTAGGAACTCGGCGACGGTCGGGATGGTCGTCTTTCACTGGGAGCGCTGGGCGCCCATTGAGCCAGATGGGAGCGTCGAGAAGTATACCGACCGACTGCTGATCAGCATTAACCCAAGAGCCCGAGTGCGCCTGACGGCCCTTCACACAGCATTGCTCGAGGGCCCCCCGCCCGGGATCTTCCCTTGGCTATCCTTCGGCGACCTGTTCCCCGAGTGAAGCGCGTCACCGCGCCGCTTTGGCCTTTGAGTTCGTGGCACCTCCCTTGGCACCCTCAATGAGTAGATTTCCCGGCGCACCGTGGCGCACTATGGCGCTTGCTCCGAGGGAGGGGTAATGTTTCCGGAGGAGTCGCCCGAACTCATAATGCCGGGGTCGCGGGTTCGAGTCCCGCCCCTGCTATCTTCGGAAGCCTCGCGCTCATATCGAGTTGCGGGGCTTTCTTCATGTGGGTTCTGAGCGCTCCGTTGAACCGGCATTACACCTTTGCCAGTGGGCGGCCTCCGCCCGACCCGACTGAGATCAGGTTGTGTGTGCGGGCCCCACAGAGGCTACCTTTAGACGTCTCCCGTACCCTGCCACCGCTGGCCGTCTCTGCCAGACAAAATGCCGCAATGACCCACCAACCCTCCGCCTGGCGGATTGTCGTGACCGACGACGATCCCAAGCTCATGGCATTGCTGGTTAGCGTTCTTCAGAAGGCCGGCAATTGCGTATTCGCCGCATACGATGGGAACTCCGCCTGCGAGCTGGCGCTCATGCTTCCCAGGCTGGACCTGTTGGTCACCAACACACGCCTGGGCACCGTCTCCGCTCGAGAGCTCATCAGACAAGTTCGCGCGGAGAAGCCAGGGCTCCCAATTCTGCACATAGGCGAGCCACTCCCCGACCCGGACGGACTACTCGCGGACGTGCCCTCCCTTGCGGAGCCTTTCACTGAAGCGCAACTGCTCGCCCAGGTTAGAGGGCTGCTGGCAAGACAACGCGCTTAGCCGTTAGGCAACCGGGTTTTTTGGATGCACCTAGGGAAGGGTGAGTCATGTCGGCAAAGAGACTCATCAGTGGGAGCCCGGGGCTTCGGTACGGTAGGGTTCCATGGATCTGTGAGCACCCTCACGGCTTTCCGTCGGGAGCGGCGGGTAGTGTAGAGCGGACCTCGGGGCAGTTCGGCGTCGCGGCCCGAACCTCCAGTGGGTCGGATGAAATGAATACTCGCGAGACACGGTTACTGGGGCAGTACCGTCTGTGGTACCCCCGCGTGCGACCGGACACGTGGCTCCCGGCAGAGCTCGTGGCTCATGTGGTGAGACAGCAACTCCAGCACGGCGAGCCACGCTGGGCAGCGGGCCCTCGGGTGCTGAGCGACACCCATTTCCAGTTCCGTGGCGGTCGTCAAGACAGGTCGCGCCTCCTCCGCACGCGGCATGGGGAGCGATCCGTGCTTCAGCCCCGCCTCTGGTAAACCTCGCGCTCAGCGACCGCACCAGAAAGGGAGGAGACGCATGACCGACAAGCATGACGTGGTGGTCGGAATCGCGGCGAGTCTGTACGCCAGCCGGGCCACTAGTGACGCCCTACGGGCCGAGCCGAATCTTGAAGCGCTCGCAAATGAGGCATGGGACTTGTATTTCGAGCTGCAGCGTGCCGTCTCGGGATCTCATGGCGAGGCATCGCGGCGAGCCAATGCCGGAGGGCCAGGTATTGGCGGCGCGGAGAGCAAGCAATGAGTGATATCGAGGACGCCGCGGAAAAGCTTGATTCCGCCATGCACACGCTCGTCTGCAGCTCAGGCGACTTGCGATCTCGGGTGCATGGCGCCTGGACCAGTTGTCACGCTCTCCGCCCGGACGATCTACCTGGGGCGGTCGGGGAGGAGCTTCGAGGGATATATGCGGAGCTCACACGCTATGGAGAGACTGCCCCCGGGATGGGCACGGTCCACGGCACGTTGGAACGTTTGAGCGATTCAGATGTTCAGCTGCTTGCGGAGCGAATATGGAAGCTGCACGAGGCCGTGAGGGACCTCGTCTGAGGTCAGAACTCATCTAGGAAGGGTACCCAGTGCGCTTTCGATTGCTTCACAAGCGGCAGCGGGCTCCAATTCGAGAGGCCAAGCTCCGCCCCGATTTCAGTTTGCAATACCCCCGCATCAAGCCCGAAGTCTGGCTTCCCATTCGCACGATCTTCCGACGACATCGCGAGCACGGGACCCTGAGCACGCATCGCCTCCCAAGCGATGCCTTTGAGTTCCGGGGTGGATTGCCGCGCAACCCGGGGTGGCCGCTCCTCCGGCAACGTGCCACGGATTAGCCGCGCGGGCACTCAATCGACGCAACGAACCCGGAAGCTCGCGCTGACGGGAGATCGAGGAAGCCGCCACGAAGATCACGGTGAGTGCGGCTACTGGAGTCCAGGAGAGCCGATGGAGATCAAGCGAAGCGGGTCGCAGCCCTCCGCCCCCGGGCCGGCCGAGTGGTTCACGGGCGCAGTCCGGATCGATCCCCTGTTCGGTGCGAACGCGCCGGCGCGCGCGGCCGGCAACGCGGTCACCTTCGAGCCCGGCGCCCGCACGGCCTGGCACACACACCCGCTGGGACAGATCCTCATCGTGACGGCGGGCTGCGGCTGGGCCCAGCGTGACGGCGGTCCGATCGAGGATATTCGACCCGGTGACGTGGTCTGGTTCGCGTCCGGCGAAAAGCACTGGCACGGCGCCACGGCCACCACGGCGATGACCCACCTCGCCATCCAGGAGGCGCTCGACGGCAAGGCCGTCGACTGGATGGAGCAGGTCAGCGACGAACAGTACCGAGGCAAAGCAAGCGCGATGTGAGGCAATTGCGACACCGCGGTCGCGCTACACGCGGCGTGGAGCGTGGGATCGAGCCGGCCGACGCCGTTAGGTAACCAGCGTAATATCGTCACTTGCGATCGTCATATTCATGTTGTTCTCATTCAACCCTTATCCGAGGACGTGCAACTCCTCTCCTAGTTCATGAGACGTTCTCGTCGGCCGAACAGTGTTCGCCGACTCGGGATCGTTGCGGTTGCTCATTGAAGCTGCTCCATTCGACACTGCCGCGGCGCCTTGTCAGGCCGCCACCGCACGAATCTGGTGCCGTGGCGGAAGCGACCCGCCGTGACGTGGTCGTACCCAATCTCTACGACCAGCTTCGGATCGAGCGGCTCCCATTCGGCGGTGCGCTCCGTGCTCCAGCGGCTCGGGCCGCCGGGGGCGCGCCCGGTGAAGCCCGGTGGCTTGCGCAAACGCTCCAGCCGCGCGGTCAGTCCCTTGCGCTCGGCCGCGCTCAGGCTCGAGCAGAAGCCCACGTGATTCAGCAGGCCGGCGTCGTCGTACAGGCCGAGGAGCAGGGACCCCACCGTGTGCCCCTTCGACGCATACCGAAAGCCTCCGATAACGCAATCGGCGGTGCGCTGACGCTTCACCTTCAGCATTCCGTCCCGCTCGCCCGAGCGATAGGGCAAGTCCAGGCGCTTGGCCACCACGCCATCGAGGTCGCCTTGGCCGCCGTCCTCGAGCCACCCGCGAGCGGTTGCGAGCCGGCGCGTTGCCCGCGAGAGCACGATCGACTTCCCCCGCAGATACTTCTTCGCGAACCCATCGAGCCGCTCCCGGCGTTCCTCGAGCGGCAGCTTCACGAGAGATCGCCCGCGCTCATCCACCAGCAGGTCGAACACCACCAGCCTGGCGCGATGAGCCGCCACCAGCGTCCGCACCCGGCTCTCTGCCGGGTGCACCCGCAGCAGCAGCTCGTCGAACGAGAGCCGACCGTTGACCGGGATCACGATCTCGCCGTCCAGGACAAAGCGCTTCGCCTCGAGCGAGGCGAGGGATTCCACGACGTCCGGGAAGTACCGGCCGAGTGGTTTGCCGGCCTTGCTCTGGATCCGGATCGTGTTTTCGTCGCGGAACGCCAGGCAACGGAATCCGTCCCACTTGGGCTCGAACTGCCACTCGGGGCCGCTGGGCAGCGTGTCCGTGCTCTCCGCCTCCATCGGCGGATACGGGAAGGCGAGTGGCAGACTCATGCAGCCGACTCCAGCCGGAACCGCCCACGCGACTGCAGGAGCGGCTTCCAGAGATCGCCCACCTTCCGGACCCGGCCGGGGACGTTGTCGATCCGGAAGTCTTCGACCTCGATCCCGCGCTCCACCTCACGCCATGTGACGGGCGTCGAGACCGTCGCCGCCTCGGTCGGCCGCACCGAGTAGACGGACGCGAGCGTACGGCCCCACGCGTTCTGGTTGTAGTCCACCAGCACCCGCCCGGGCGGCCGGTCGGCAATCCGGTACTCGGCGGTGATGAGCGCGGGATGCCGGCGCGCCAGCTCCTTGGCCAGCCGCTTCGCGACCCGCCAGACCTCCTTCTGCAGCGGACCACGCACGATCGGCACGTAGAGATGCATGCCGCTCGACCCGCTCGTCTTCGCGAGCGGCGTCATGCCGAGCGCCTCGAGCGCTTCACGGACGACGAGTGCCGTCTCCCGCACGCGTCTGAACGGCACCTCGGGGCCCGGGTCGAGATCGAAGTGGAGGTAGTCCGGCCGGCCGGTGTCGTCACACCGCGCGTACCACTGGTTGAGATCGATGCAGCCGAGATTGACCAGCCAGAGGAGCGAGGCGAGATCCTGCACCATCGGAAAATCGATCACGCCCGCCGACTTGTGCGCGATGGCGCAGGTCTCGATCCAATCGGGCCGGGGCGACGGCGCCCGCTTCATGAAGAAGAGCTTGCCGTGGATGCCGTTCGGGTAGCGCTTCATCACCATGGCCCGGTCCGTCAGGTGTGGGAGCAGGACAGGGGCGATGTCCGCGTAGTACTGGAGCAGGTCGCGCTTGGTAAGGCCGGCCTCGGGCCAGAAGACCTTCTCGAGGTGGGTGAGGGTCACGCTTCGCCGTCCCAGGCGGAGCGTCACGTCGTCAGCTTTCGAGGGCAGGCGCAGCGGCGCGGGTCGTCGTGTCGTCGCCGGCATGATCAGGTCTCGTCTTTCTCGGCCGCTTGCCCCGCCGGACGGCGGTGGCGACCGGCGCATAGGCCAGCTCTTCCTCCGCGCGCGCCGCTCGGAGGAGCAGGGCGCCGCGGCTCATGTCGCCGCGGCCCACGAAGTCCGCCGGAAAGAGCAGCCGCTCGCCCACGACGTCGAGCAGCACGTTCACGTACTTGCCGGTAGCCACGCTGCCGAGCAGAACGATTTCAGGCGGGGTCGTCGCGAGCGACGCCACGCGATCGATGGCCATCAGGTCGCGCAGAAACGGCTCACGGTAGCGGGGATCCAGGGGATGGATCGCGCCGGTCGCGAAAGCCCGCAGCTCCTCGGCCGTGACCGGCGTGTCGGCCGGGAGCAGCCCGCGATTGGTGGTGATCACCTGGACGCCCAGCACTCCTGCCGGCGGCCGCGCGAAGCGACGGGCATACGCCAGCTTGCCGCGAAAGTAGAGACCGCTCAGGAAGGTGAACGCCTCGTCCAGCGGGATCGTCCCGCCCTGCTGCAGCTGGAGAGCGAGCGCGAACCGGCCCCCGCCACCCAGCAGGAGCTCGGCGCGCTTTCCGCCACAATGGGCCGGCGACAACAGGAAGATTCGCTGCGGTGGGGTCTCGGACGGTCATGCTGAAGAGTGGGAGGGCGGGCGTTTGCGGGCGGTGGCGGTCGTCACGTTGAGCGGACTGGGGCCGACAAGCGGCGTGTTGGACCCGTGGGACCTCGCGCTCGCACCCGAGGAGGCACCGGCGCAGTAGTTGCATGTCGTTCGCGGCCACGTCTTACGCGAGGGCGAAGCCCTGCGCCGCCCCTGAATCTTGGGGGCGAGGTGTCGAGGCCACCTCGCTGGCTGCCTTCAAGTCGCTGTCAAAAGCCTTGTGGCCCCTTGGAGTTGCGGGGTGATCTTCATGTAAATTGTGAGGTCCCGGCTTCTCTGCGCTGACGTAGCTCCGCTCTGGCTTCGCCGTCCGCCTAGATTGCCTTCATCGTCCAGCCAGCTGGCTGCCGTGGCTCCGCTCCGACCCAGGTTGATCGCTCATGATGCGGCTTTGCTTGGCGTTCGTCCTTCTGTGCACCGCTTGCAACTCATACAGGGCTCCTCTCCCCCCTGAGCCGCGTGATGCTACCCACGTGCGTGCTTCAGCCGGGCAGACCTGGGATGCGGTCGTGGATCTCTTTGCCGCGCGGGACATTCCCATCCGGACAAGTGAGCGCCCGTTCGGATTTGTCGCTACAGAAGACCTGCCGGTCGGCACGGAGGGTCGGACATGGGCCGATTGCGGCACGCTGAATTCCGTGCACGTCGGCCCGGAACACGCGATCTACAACGTGCTCGTTCGGGGGGACTCGGCCAGCTCGTCTGTGAAGGCGACGGTGCGCTGGACCTCCATGCCCACCCACTCGGGCATCATCGAGTGCTCGACCAGCCACGCATGGGAGGAGGCCTTCGAGGCGGAGGTCAAGCTGCACGCTGAGGGAGCTCGTGTCGCGCGGGGTGCGGCCGCGCATACGCCCGCCGCCGGCCCGGCCACCCCCGTGGCAGGCAGCGACGAGTCGTCAGGCGGAGCTGCCAACACGCGACCGAACAGACTACTCCTCTCATTCGAGGCGTTCAGCCGTGCGATGGGGGACATGCAGCGGAAGGGCTTGATCCTGGGTTACCGGGAGGCCGCTCTGGAGCGCCTGGAGGTTGACCTCACCGCAAAGGCGTTCCGCGAGCCCGCGCTCGAGTACCAGCTCACGAGGCTCTTCCTCGCCTACGGAGAGACGATGGAGGAGGACACCGAGCCGACGCTGGTCGTCCGGGCGAACAGGCAGCCGGTCGGACACTATACCCGGAGCGGCTTCCACTGGGACGAGGGCACCGGACGACGCTGACCCCGAGGAGGGCCTGCCGGGTCACGGCCAGCCGAAAGTACACCGCCGCGCAGCTCCGCACGCTCAAGGCGCGGATTCGGCAGGCAGCGAAGACTCGGAAGGTCGGGCGCCGGGATCCGCCTGGTCGAGCAGGTCGCGCACGGTCTTGACGAAGAGCTCCGACGAGAACGGCTTCTCCAGGAACGGCACGGATGGGTTCGACTCGCCGCGATGAAAGATGTCCGTGCGAGGGTAGGCCGACATGTACAGCACTGGTACTTGCGGACAATCTATCGCCAGCCGACGGCCGAGTTCCCAGCCGTCCATGCCAGGCATTACCACATCGGCTACCACGAGACGCAGGTGTGGCGACGCCAGGTGTGCCAGGTGCAGTGCCTCCCCGCCGTCACGAGCCTCCAGGATGCGGTAGCCCTGCTCCCCCAGCAGCTGGCTCACCAGCCGGCGCAATAAATCCTCGTCCTCGGCGACAAGGACGGTGATAGGGCGCTCGGATACCGGATGCGGCTCAGCCACAACCGACCTCGGGCTTCAGTTTGGGGATGTGGGGTCCTCGGGCTTCACTTGCAAGATTCCCGCCCGACCGATGGCACAAACATCAGCGCGGCTCCAAGCGGGCCAACCCTCACAGTTGAGCGCAGTCCCGCAGCCTATAAATAGCTTCTGCGCGCCCCGGTGTCCGGAGGGATGCAGAGGCGAGATGTTGCTCGGCAGCGACGGTTGTGGAGGAGGCGCAATGACCCAACCTGTCCGTGAAGCGGCACTTAGACCGGTCGCCGCGGAGTCCTACCCGTTTCTTCCGGCCCGCATGTGGACGGCCGCGGCCCACCTCGCCGAGCTGGTCGCGAGATACCGGGGGATTTGCGCTGAGGCCGTGGATCGGACAAACCGGGTGCTGTCCGACGCCGACTTCATGTTTCGCGGCGGGGAAGACACCCGAATACGCTGGGCTCCCGCTCCGCTTGGCTGAACAGGCCGCCAGCCTTCCATACCACTCGACTCCCATCGAGACCACTCGACTCCCATCGCAGGGAATATCGCGCCGCCCGGTTACTACACGGTGTTCATCGTGAACGGGACCGACGTGCCCTCCGCTGCCAAGATCGTCAAGATCTACTAGGTGGGCGGCTCAGTTGTAGGAAAGGAGGTTCGGTTGTAAGGTATCGGTCGACTGCGGCCGTGCCATGGGGGTCCGGCGCGTCAGGACACCCTGCTGATCGGCGGCACTCTGTCACCGCTTCATGGACAATCCTGCCCTGACTCGTGCACCAGGAAAACGCCGGAACGATGGCGCGACGTCGCGCCGCGCCTGAGCGTCGTCGCGGCGCTAACGCTGGTGACGGCGTGCACGACGGCGCTCAAGCCCGCCACGCTCCCGGCGCCGGTCGCCCCGATGGACAGCATCGACGTGGCCCTGTTCCTCATCGGCGATGCCGGCAGCCCGGCCTACGACAAGGAGCCCGTGCTGCATGAGCTCGCGCGCCAGTCGGACTCGCTTCGGCCGGTCCGGCAGTACGTGGTCTTCCTGGGCGACAACGTGTACCCGCGTGGCGTGCCGGTGCTCACCCATCCGACCCGTCTGGACGCCGAGCGGAGATTGGCCGCCCAGGTCCAGGCCATCAGGAACGGAGCCGCCGAGGGGTTTCTCGTGCCCGGGAACCACGACTGGGACCGCCAGGGCCGGGACGGCTGGAACGCGGTCCGGCGGCAGGACAGCCTGGTGAGCGAGTGGGGTGGCGGCCAGGTGCGCCTCCTGCCGCACGGCGGCTGCCCCGGTCCGGAGGTGGTCGACGTCGGGGAGCATTTACGGCTGATCGCACTGGACAGCGAATGGTGGCTCCACAACGACGTGCGGCCGTACGGGCCCCAATCGCCGTGCCCGACCAGGACCGAAACCGAGGTGACCGATTCACTGCTCGGCGCGCTCCGGGACAAGGGCCGGCGGTATGCGATCGTGGTCGACCATCATCCCATCCGGTCGGGTGGGGAGCACGGCGGAACGTTCACGTGGACCGACCACATCTTCCCGCTGCGCAACATCCAATCCTGGCTCTGGATCCCGCTCCCGTTCATCGGCTCGCTCTACCCATTGGCGCGCAGGAACGGGTTCACGAATCAGGACATCAGCGGCCGCAGGTATCAGATGATGGCACGGGCGTTCGAGAAGGTGTTCGCACGGCACCCGCCGCTCGCGATCGCCTCGGGTCACGATCACGATCTCCAGGTGATCCGCGGCGGCAAGCCGGGGATCACCAACGCCGGCTATCAGTTTGTGAGCGGCGCCGGGTACCTGGGGCATTCCGGCCTGGTGCGGAAGATCGAGGGGTCGCTCTTCGAGCGGGACGCCGCCGGCTTCATGCGCCTGGACTTCACGCACGACGGCCGGGTGCGGCTCTCGGTTACCACCGTCGTGCCGGAGGGGACCCGGCCCAAGGGCGAGAGCGCGGAGGTGTTCTCGCTCTGGCTCAGTGTCGGCGGTACACCGTGATCGTGCCGCGCTGGCCGGCGCCTTCATCGGAGATGAGCAGCGAGCCGTCGGGCGCGAAGGCGAGCCCTTCCGCCTGCCGGTGATCTCGGCGGCGGAGGTGGGCCACCGCCACGACCTTGCCTGCCGGGGTGATCTCGGCGATCGCGTGCTCGGGGCCGGACAGCACCAGGTAATGGCCGTTGCCCGGAACCCGGAGCAGCTCCGACGGGTGAAAGCCCTGTCCCTTGAGCTCCCGGGTGATCTCGGACAGCCTGATGAAGATCCACGGCCGCGGGTCGAGCGCCTTCCGATCGAGTGACCAGCGCAGCACCGCGAGATGGCCCACCAGCGCCCGCGTCCGCGGCGTCTTGCAGGCGAACAGCAGCGCACGGCCGGCTGCCTCGTAGACCATGCCCTCGACCTCGCAGTCGCGCCCTACGCCGGTGGCCTGCGTGACATAGGGGACCGACTCGCCGTCCCGGCCTTCGCGGCCGGCATACAGCACGCCGTCGCTCGTCGTGAGAATCACCTGGCGGCCCACGACGGCGATCGCCTCGAAGTCCCCGCGCACGGCGGGCAGCCCGAAGCTGAACCGTTTGAGCACACGATGCGTGGCGGGGTCGAGCTGGTAGATGATGGCCTGCTCGTCGTCGTGCGCGAAGATGCGGCCGGCTGCTGTCGACGGCGAGCCCGCTGATCTCCTGCAGCGCCTTCGGCAGCTCCCAGCGGTCGGCCGCCGGTGCGGCGAGGTCGTAGCGCGAGAGGGTCGCCGCCGCCGAGGTCGATTGCAGGGCCGCCACCGGCGCCGGCGTCACGACGGCGAGCGCCAGGAGCGCGCTCCGAACCCCCAGCCTCACCGGACCGCCAGAATCTGGCCCGTCTGCGGGAGTCCCTCGACGGGCGCGGCGATGTTGGTCTCCCACCATTCGCGGGCGTCGCCCTGGGTCCACGAGCGATCGAGCTCCATGCGGTCGAGCTCCGCCACGATCTCGTCCGCGCTCGCCGGCCGGTCCGCCGGCTTCTTCGCCAGGCACCGCATGATGAGGTCCTCGAGCGCCCGGGGCACCGGCCGTCCGCTCCGGATGCTGGGCGGAACGGGGCTCCCCTGGATGTGCTGGATCAGCATCCGGAGCGGGCTGTCGGCCTCGAAGACCAGTTGGCCCGTGAGCAGCCAGTACGCCACGCAGCCCAGGGCGTACAGGTCGGAACGCCGGTCGATGGGCTCGCCGTTGGCCATCTCCGGCGCCATGTAGGCGGGCGTGCCCGTGGTCATCTCGGTGTTGGTCTTGATGGTGTCGAGAATCGACTGGTCCCGGTCATACTTCACGAGCCCGAAATCGAGGACCTTCATGAAGTCGTACTCCCGGCCCAGCCGGCAGAGGTAGATGTTGGCCGGCTTGACGTCACGGTGGATCAGGCCGCTATCGTGCGCCTCGCCGAGCGAATGGCAGGTCTGACGCAGCATCTCGACGACGCGCGCCGGCGGCACCGGCCCGAACCGGCGCACCAGCGTCTCCAGGTCGAGCCCGTCGAGCAGCTCCATCACGAAGTAGAAGGTGCCGGCCCGGGTCTCGCCGAAATCGTACAGTCGGATCGTGTGGGGTGATTGCAGTCCGGACGCCGCCTCCGCCTCGCGGCGAAAGCGCTCGATGATCACGGTGGCCTCGGCGGCACCGGGTGCGCCCAGGATCTCCGGCTTGATCAGCTTGATCGCGGCAGGGCGCGCGAGCATGCGATGGGTGGCCCGCCACACCTCCCCCATCCCGCCGCGGCCGATCAGCTCCACCAGCCGGTAGCTGCCCAGCTCCCGCGCGCGCTGTAGGTGGCGTCCCATCCGGGTCATGATCTTGGAGGGGATCACCGCGATCAGCGCACAGACATAGTTCGGCAGGTAGTTCCACAGGATGAGCGCGATGCTCGGCGTCTCGAGCCCGCGCAGGTGCGCCACCAGGATCCCGACCGGGTCCATCGACGCCGCGATCAGTGAGGCGATCAGCGTCTTCCGGGGTGTATTGGGGACGATCATGGGGAAGATCAGGATCAGGACGCAGAGCCACGACAGCCGGCCGGCCAGCAGCCGCATCGGCTCCCACTGGTTTACGATGCCGATGCCCAGGGCCAGCAGCACCTCGTACCCGAGAGCGATATCGAGCGCCAGGCGGGGATTGCAGGTGAGCCGCCGGGTGTAGCGCCAGAGCCAGATGGACACGGCGATGCTGATCACCGCGACGATGTCGGCCGTCGGACCCCAGGGGATGAGGTCCTTCATGTCGATGTCGAGCAGCGGCGCTACCCCGTGGTTGAGCAGCAGGCCGAAGACGAACAGCCCTGCCCACACCCGCGCCAGGATGCCCAGCCGCTGGGTGGCCTCGCGCAGCAGGTCGTCCGGCAGCTCGTCGACGGGCCGAGCACCGGGCCGCGAGGTCGCGGGGGTGCTGGGCAACTGGGTCTCCAACAGGTCGGAATCGCTCATCCGAAGCCTTTCAGATGTGGCGCAAAGCTTGAGATTGTAGCAATTTAGTGGTCAAACGCTAACACATTGCCTAGGCCCGTCAATCCGGACGCCGGCCGAGGCTCGCACATGGCAGGGAGGCTCGATGCGTGCCAAAGACCTCAACGCCCAGTTGAGCCGCCTGGCGGAAAACCCGATCGCACGGGTCGTCGCCTACTACATCCTGCTGTTCGCCGCGACCGCCCTGTTCCTGGACCTGGTGCCCCAGGCCGCGTCGCTGATCTACGGCGGGGTCCAGCAGTCGACGGCCGACATCTCGACCAACATCCAGGACACGCTGACGAATGGGCAGCTGCCGCTGTTCCAGGCTCCGCCCGGCCTCCCCATGGCGGAGGTCTTCGCCATGGCCGCCGCCTTCGCCCTCATGCTGCCGGTGGCCTGGATCTACATAATGACCCGACGGCGGAAGGGGTTCCGCCAGTCGGTGGTGCAGACCCTGGTGATCCTGCCGATCGTGGTCGCCGGCGTGGTCTTCATGGTGAAGAACAGCCTGGCCCTGGCGTTCAGCCTCGGCGGCATCGTGGCGGCCGTGAGCTTCCGCAACACGCTCCGGGACACGAAGGACGCCGTCTACATCTTCCTCGCCACGGGCGTGGGGCTCGCGGCCGGGATTCAGTCCGTGGCGTTCGCGGCGGCGCTGTCCATCACCTATAACGCCGTCATCCTGGTCCTCTGGTGGACCGACTTCGGCCGCTCGGCGGCCAACCTGCAGGGCCCGCCCGCACAGCGCCGGCTGCAGCGCGCGCTGGCCCTGGCCAATCGCACCAGCGCCTTCGTCTCGATGGTCGACGACCAGATCCTCAAGTCCCTCACGCCCGACCAGCTCGAATCGCTGGCCGCGCGGGCGGAGCGCAGGCGGCAGCGGTCGCGGCCGGACGGGGACAACGCCCGCCGCATGGCCACGCCCGACGACGCGCCCGCCAAGAAGCCGGTGGAATTCCGCCAGCTGGAGCTCCGGGTGAAAGGGCCCGCGGATGCGGCGCGCCGGGCCATCGAGCCGCTGCTCGACGCCTCCGCCAAGCGATGGGAGTTCATCCGCGCCCTGCCCGGCCCCACAGGCCTCGAGGTGTTGCAGTACCGCGTGCGTCTGAAGAAGAGCGTGTCCGCCGAGAGCCTGGTGCAGAGCCTTCGCACGGGCGCCGCGGCACACGTGACAGGGGTGGAGCTGGCCGACGGGACCCGATGAGCGATCTGCTGTCGGTGCTGAAACAAGCGCTTCGCGATCGCTATGTCGTGGAACGCGAGGCGGGGCGGGGCGGCATGGCGACGGTATTCCAGGCTCGCGATCGCAAGCTCGGCCGCGAGGTCGCCATCAAGGTCGTAAGCCCGAGCGTGATGACGGCCGTCGCGGGCGAGCGGTTTCTCCGCGAGATCCGCATCACCGCCCAGCTCCAGCATCCCAACATCCTCTCCCTCATCGATTCCGGCGAGGCCGCCGGCCTCCTCTACTCCGTGATGCCGTTCGTGGACGGGGAGAGCCTCCGCGAGCGGCTGCTCGGCGAGCGGCTGCCGGTCGGTGAGTCGCTGCTGCTCGCGCGGGAGGTCGCGGAGGCGCTCGACTACGCCCACCACCGCGGCATCATTCATCGCGACATCAAGCCGGAGAACATCCTGCTCTCCAACGGCCACGCGGTCGTGGCCGACTTCGGCATCGCCCGAGCGATCGGGCTGGCGAGCGGCAATTCGCTGACCGCGAAGGGCCTGCCGATCGGCACGGCGGCCTACATGAGCCCGGAGCAGGCGCAGGGCGCCACCGGGGGCGATCCGCGGAGCGACGTCTACAGCCTGGGCTGTGTGCTGTACGAGATGCTCACCGGGCAGATGGCCTTCGGCGGCGCCAGCCTGCGTGAAGTGCTCGCCAAGCAGGCCGGCGGGGAGCCCACGCCGCTCCAGACTCTCCGCCCCGAGGTGCCCGACGCGGTCGCGGCAATCGTAGCGCGCGCGCTCGCCAAGCGGCCGGAGGAGCGCTATCAGACCGCCGGCGAGATGGCAGCCGACCTGCGGGCGGCCATGGGCGAGCCTCCACGCGTGAGCAGCTCGACCCCGACGCCCGCGAGTTGGCTGCCCCCCGGCGAGCGCACGTCGCGTGGTGCGACGCCCGTCGCCGCCGCAGCCGTCCTCCAGTGCGGTGTGGGGACGGGTCCTGCTCATCGCCGCGGCGCTGGTGCTCCTGGCCCTCCTGGCGACGCGGCTCTGGCCGTCCGGGCGGGGCCGGTCCTCGCGCGTGGTCACCGACCCGTCGGTGGCGGTGCTCCCGCTCGACACCGGCGGGTCGAGCGCCGAGGACGAGTACCTGAGCGAGGGGTTGAGCGAGGAGATCGTCGGCCGGCTGGCGCAGGTGGAGGGGCTCAAGGTCATCTCGCCCAGGTCCACGGTGGCGCTCAAGGGGCGGCGGCTGACGGTGCGGCAGGTCGCCGATACGCTCGGCGTGCGCCATGTGCTCGACGGCTCGCTGCTGCGCTCGGGCGACCGGATCGAGGCCAGGATGCAGCTCATCGACGCGGAGCGCGGCGTCGTCGTGTGGCACCAGATCTATAGCCTCGCGGCCGGCCAGGTACCGCAGCTGCAGGACGCGATCGCTCGGCAGGTGGCCGACGTGCTGCTCACGACCAGCGGCCGCACGCCCATGCCGGCCGCGCCCGTCCGCACCGCGCAGGTCCTGGCGTTCGACGCGTATCTCAGGGGAGCCTACTGGCTCGAGCGGCGTACGCCCGAGGCGCTGCGCCTGGCGGACGCGGCCTTCATGCAGGCGGTGGAGGTCGATTCCGGCTACGCGCAGGCCCTGGCCGGCCTCGCGTCGACCCGCACCTACAGCGTCATCTACGGCTACCGGAGCGAGGCCGATCCGTACACCGAGCTGGCCGAGGCGCTCCAGCTCGCCGGGCGGGCCATCGCGCGCGACTCGGGCGCGGCCGAGGCCTGGCTGGCGCGGGCCGACGCGCGGTCGATCGCGTTCTTTCCGGAGGATTCGGTGCGGGCCGACCTGCTGCGCGCGCGGAAGTTGATGCCCAACTCCGCCGATGTGGCGATGGCGTACGCCTGGGCGCTCTTCCGAGCGGGCGCGACCGACTCGGCCCTGGCGCAGGCGCGCCGCGCGCTGGAGCGCGATCCGCTGGCCCCGGGCCTCCGGCATGAGCTCGTGGCGCTGGCCATCGGCGCGCGCCGGTACGACGTCGCGCTGCGCGAAGTCCGGATCACCGGGCCCGGCGGCTCGGTCGATCCCGTCTCGGCCATCCTCGAGTCGTACGCCCAGCTGCTTTCCGGCCAGGCCACCCGCTGCGCCGAGCGCGATGCCGGTCCGTGGGTCGCGGTGCGCGCCATGTGCCTGCACCAGCTCCGCCGTCCGACCGAGGCGGCGGCGCTCGCCGACTCCCTCGGCCGCGAGCTGGACCAGGAGCGCTACCAGTTCCTGCACCAGTACGCAGACCTCGCCGCCTACTACGCCTGGCGGGGCGACGCCGCGCAGTCGGTGCACTGGCTGGAGCGAGCCGATCGCGCACTCGCCGATGCTTCACCGCTGGCAGCTGGCGTCCGGCCTGTTCGACAAGGTGCGGCGCACGCCCGCGTTCGAGGCCGGTTTCGCGCGCGCGCGCGTGCTGGCCGACGAGCGGCTTCGGGCCCGCCGCGCGGTGATCGGCCAATGACCGACGTCCCGCGTACCGCCGAGTTCCGGTGCGACGTGCCCACGGTCGAGCGCCTGGCGGAGCTCGCGAAGGCGCCGCTGCCCCTCGGACTCGTCCTCCGAAGCCAGCACCGCGACTTCGTGCGCGACGTCTACCTCGACACCGCCGACAACGCGCTCGCCGTGCGCAACATCGTCTGCCGGGTGCGCTACGGCGCCGATGACCGGCGCACGCTGACCGTGAGCCTGGCCGAGCCCGGGGTGCCAGGCGCCGGGCCCAGCCAGGTCTTCGATGCCGACGTGGCGGCCATCGACCTTCCCGCGATCCTGGCGAGCGACACCGCCCCGGCGCGCCGGCTCCGCGGCGTCGTGGATCTCGCGCGGCTGGAGTCGCGGTTCGAATTGGAGATCGACCGCGTCGTCCGCGTCGCCTCCCGGCCGTGGTACCTGCCGGGCCGGTTCGCGTTTCTGTACGACCGCGTGACGGTACGGAGCGGCGGCCTCGTGCGGGAGTTCCAGGAGCTCAAGGTCCGCCGGCTCGCGCCGGGCCGGCCGCGACTCGAGGAGCTGGCGCTGGCGCTCGAGCAGGTGGACGGCGTGCGGCCGGTGCTGCAGACCAAGCTCGTCCGCGCGCGGTCGCTGCTCCGGCAGATGGGGCAGGAGCGGATCATCCGGAATCTCGATTCCGGGCGCGCCGTGGCAGTGATCGCGCTCGACGGTGAAGCGGTCGCGCTGCTCGGCGAGGGCGAGGACCGGCGGTTGCCCGTCACGGCCGGCGCCGGGGAGCAGGCCGTGCGCCACGGGCTCGCCGAATGGTTCGGGTCGAAGGTGGGCGAGGTGAGCCTGCTCGGCCGGTCGCCCCCGACGCTGGATCGGCCGAGCCTCGAGGTCTGGGTGGCGCGGCGCCTGCGACGAGGCCTCGCCCGGAGCGACGGCCCCGGGATGACGTGGATCCCGGTGCAGGAGCTGGCCCGCGCCGTGCGCGACTGCCGCCCTCCGCGACCAGGATACGCTCGCGGCCTTCGGCGTCGCGGCACGCTCACGGCTCTTTCCGGAGCTCGCGAGCGCGCGCGGGATGGCGGCCCGCGCGGACGCGCCGCCCGAGGCCGTGCCGGCCGACCTGCTCGATCCCGCCGCGAGCCAGCTCGAGTTCAATGTCCGGGTGCTCGCCGCCGCCGAGGACGAGCGGACGCCGCTGCTGGAGCGGTTCCGCTACCTCGCCATCGTGAGCGCGAACCTCGATGAGCTCTACATGGGCGGCGCCGACGAGGTGCCTGCCGCGCGGGCCGAGGAGATCCTGGCCCGCCAGCGCGCCTGCATCGATCGCTGCCTGGCGGAGCTCGCGGCGCGAGGGCACCGGATCCGCGACTGGGCGGAGCTCGAGCTACACGAGCGCGAGGTGCTGCGGACGCGATTCCGCCGCGAATTCTTCCCGGTGCTCACGCCGCGCGCCATCACGATGAGCCCGGGGCATCCCTTTCCGCTCATCCCGTCGCTCACGCTGTCGATGGCCGTGGCCCTTCAGGGGGAGGCCACCGGGCCGCTCCACTTCGCCTACCTGCGGCTGCCGTCCGCGCTGCCCCGGTTCGTCGAGCTGCCGGACGGCGGGGACCTGGTGCCCATCGAGGAGATCGTCGCGGCCAACCTCGCGACGCTCTACCCGGGCCGCCGGGTCGAGGAGGTCGCTCTCTTCCGCGTCACCCGCGCGGGCGATCTCGAGCTCGAGGAGGCCGGCGCGGGCGACCTGCTCCAGGCGATCGAGGAAGAGCTCGATCAGCGCACGGTCAACCCGGTCGTGCGGCTGGAGCTGCAGCCGGGGACGTCCGACGTGCTCCGCTCGATGCTGACGCAGGAGCTCCGGTTCGAGACCGGCCATGGCGGCGACCCGGTGGGGGAGCTCGTGGTGCACGAGACCGGCGGCCTCATGGCCCCGGGCGATCTCCGCCGCCTGGCCTCCCTGCCGGTGCCGGGCGGCCTCTTCCCGCCGTTCACCGGCCGCGATCCGCTCGGCGCCGACCCGTCACCCTGGACTCGCATCCGCGACCGCGACCTGCTGCTTCACCATCCCTATGACGACTTCGGTGCCACCGTGCTGCGGCTGCTGCAGTCGGCCGCCGACGATCCCGCGGTGGTGGCGATGAAGATGACTCTCTACCGTGCAGGCGAGAGCTCGCCGGTCGTGGAGGCGCTCATCCGGGCGGCCGAGGCGGGGAAGGAAGTGGCCGTGTTCGTGGAGCTCAAGGCGAGCTACGACGAGGCGCGGAACATCGGGTGGGTGAAGCAGCTCGAGCGGGCCGGCGCGCAGGTGATCTATGGCCTGGTGGGGCTCAAGAACCACGCGAAGGTGGCTCTCGTGGTGCGCCGCGAGGATGGCCAGATCCGCCGCTACGTCCACATCGGCACCGGCAACTACAACGCCGGCGACCGCACGGCTCTACACCGACCTGGGCCTGCTCTCCGCCGACCCCGCACTGGGCGACGACCTGAGCGACCTGTTCAACCAGCTCACCGGCTCCTCCCGCGCACCCGGCGCCGCCCTGCGCCGGCTGCTGGTGGCCCCGGAGCACCTGCTGCCCGGCCTGCTCGCGCGCATCGGGCGGGAGGCGGAGCACGCCAGGTCAGGACGGCCGGCCCGGATCCGCGCCAAGTTGAACGGTCTCGACGATCCGGAAATCATCCGCGCGCTGTACGACGCCTCGCAGGCGGGGGTCGAGATCGACCTCATCGTGCGCGGGCTCTGCACACTCAAGCCCGGCGTGCCGGGACTGTCGGATCGGATCAGGGTGCGGAGCATCGTGGGCCGCTTCCTGGAGCACGCCCGGATCTATCACTTCGCCAACGACGGGGCGGACGAGTACCTGATCGGCTCCGCCGACTGGCGCTCGCGCAACCTGCGCCGGCGCGTCGAGGTGGTGGCGTTCGTGCTCGACCCCGACTCTCGCGCCCGGCTCGACGCCATCCTGACGCGCGAGCTGGAGGACCCTTCGGCCTGGGAGCTCGCCGGCGACGGCAGCTACCGCCAGGCCCAGGCATTGCCCGTCGGCGACCCGGCCACCGCCCAGGCCCGGGCGATCGCGCCGCCGGCCCCCGCCGCTGAAGAGGAGACCGTATGGACCGGATGACGCGCACTCGGGCAGGCTCGGCTCTGATCCTCGCCGCCGCGCTGGCGGTCGCGCCGGCGACTGCGCAGCAGCAGGCGGACACTGCCGCCGCCACCATGACGGTCGGCGCGCCGACACGGTCGTGATCACGCCGGGCGCGCGCTACCGGGCCGGCGGGCTGCACAATCTGTTCTTCGGCCGGCACTACCGCGATCTCTGGACGACGCCGATCCGGGTCGAGCGGCTCGACCTCGAGCATTTCGCCGGCGGGCTTCGTCCCACTCGCCTGGGCGGCGGCAAGCAGACGCAGTCGCTCCGCTTCGCCGGGGCGGACGGGCGCGAGTACCAGTTCCGCTCGGTCGACAAGGACCCGTCACCGCTGCTGCCCGAGAATCTTCGCCGCACGGTCGCGCAGCGCATCCTGCAGGATCAGATCAGCGCGGGGCACCCGGCGGCGCCGCTCGTCGTGAGCCCGATTCTCACCGCCGCCGGCGTGCTGCACTCGGAGCCGCGTCTCGTGGTGATGCCCGACTCGCCGGCGCTGGGAGAGTTCCGGGCGGAGTTCGGCGGGATGCTCGGCACGATCGAGGAGCGGCCGACCGACGAGGGCCCCGGCTTCGCGGACGCCAGCAAGATCGTGAGCACCGAGGATCTGTTCGACCGGCTGGAGCACCACCACGACGAGCACGTCGACACGCGAGCGTTTCTGGCCGCCCGGCTGATCGATCTCCTGCTCGGCGACTGGGACCGGCACCAGGACCAGTGGCGCTGGGCCCGGCTGGGCGATGGACGGTCGTCGCCCTGGACGCCGATCCCGCGCGACCGCGACCAGGCCTTCTCGCGCTACGACGGCCTGCTGCTGAGCCTCGCCCGGCTGTCCGCGCCACAACTCGTCGAGTTTTCGGCCACGTATCCCAGCATCGTCGGCCTCACGTGGAACGCGCGCGTGCTGGACCGCCGGCTGCTGACCGGGCTCGAGTGGCCGGTCTGGGATTCCATCGCCACGGCGCTCCAGGGGACCATCACCGACGCGGTGATCGATGACGCCGTGCACCGGATGCCGCCGGAGCTTCGCGCCAAGAACGAAGCGTGGCTCGCCGGCGCGCTCAAGCGCCGCCGCGACGCGCTGCCCGAGGCGGCCAGGCGCTTCTACCGGCTGCTCGCGGGGGAGGCCGAGGTGTTCGGGAGCGACAAGGCCGAGCGGGTCACGGCGGTCCGCACGGATGGACGCGTACTGGACCTCACCGTGCGCGCGGCGGAGGACGACTCGGTGGCGCCACCGCTGTTCCACCGCCGCTTCGACCGGGCCGAGACCAAGGAGGTCCGGCTCTATCTCCACGGCGGCGACGACGTCGTGCAGATCGGCGGCGCCGGCGGCGGCGCCCCGCTGCTCCGGATCATCGGTGGTGGCGGCGACGACCGGGTCGTCGATTCGTCGACCGCGGGCCGGGCCCGGTTCTACGACGCGCGCGGCACGAACGCGGTCGAGGGCACTCGCCGGGTGCCGCTGGACGCCCGGCCGTACAACGACTGGCAGCTGACCGATTCGACGCCGTACCCCCCGCGCGACTGGGGCGGCTTCTGGCGCTTCAAGCCGTGGGTGAGCGCCGGACCGGAAATCGGCCTCTTCTTCGGCGGCGGGCTCGTGCGCTACGACTTCGGCTTCCGGAAGCGGCCGTATCGCTCGCGGATGGAGCTCCGGGCCGGCTACGCCACCGGCGCCGAGACCTTCCGGGTCGAGTTCACCGGCGATTTCCGCCGCGTCAACTCGCGCGTGCGGACCAACCTGCTGCTCCGCGCCTCGGGCATCGAGGTGGTGCGGTTCTTCGGCTTCGGCAACGAGACCCCGCGGATCGACTCGGATTTCTTCTATCGCGTGCCGCAGGAGCAGTATCTCATCCAGCCCAGCGTGGTGTTTCCGGTGGGACGCCGGGCCACGTTCTCGGTGGGCCCGACGCTCAAGTACGCCGATACGGACCTCGACCCGGGCCGGTTCATCACCCTCTTCCCGCCGTTCGGCGTGGGCGGGTTCGGCATGGTCGGCGCGAGCGCGGCCCTGAACGTGGACGGGCGAGACGGGCAGGTGGCCCGCCGGGGCGTGCACCTGACGGCCGGTGGCAGCCTGTTCCCGGCCGTGTGGGACGTGGATGGGACCTTCGGCGAGGTGCACGGCGAGGTCGCGGCCTTCCTCACGCCGCGGACCTCCTTCGGCCCCACGCTGGCCCTTCGGGCGGGCGGCAAGCGGGTGTGGGGTGACTATCCGTTCTTCGAGGCCGCCTTCGTCGGCGGCGCCGCCACGGTGCGGGGCCTCCGCGAGGACCGCTACGCCGGTGACGCCTCCGCCTACGGCAACGCCGAGCTCCGGGTCCGCCTCGGCCGCTTCTTCGTGCTGCTGCCGGGCGACTACGGCGTGTTCGGCCTCGCCGACGTGGGCCGGGTCTTCCTCGAGGGCGAGTCGTCCGATGTCTGGCACACGGGCGTCGGCGGCGGGTTCTGGTTCGCTTTCCTGGATCCGGCCAACACCATCACCGTCGCCGTGGCGCAGCGGCGACGATCGCACGGCGCTCTACCTGCGGGCGGGCTTCGCCTATTGAACCTCGCCTGATCGATCCTCGGCCAACGCGTCGCGTCACCACGCTGAGGAGGCTTCGCGGCGTGGAACGGCTTCGGCAGGATCCGGAGCCTCCGCGCCGCTGACGCGCGGCTCGTCCGGCGGTCGTAGCCGCCGCCGGCCGGACTGGAGATCGTTGCGCGAACCCGCGCCCTGCTGCACCTTTAGGAACCCCCCTGTACCAGGTGCCCCCGTGTCTGCCAGCGAGCTCACCCCCTCCACGGCAGGATCGGCGCTTCGCGTATCCGTCCGCGCGTTCGGGCGCGGGCGGAGCGCATGCGCGCGCTGACAGCGCCCCTCAGCGGTTCGCGCGCCGCCTCGGTGCTGCGCTACGGCGTGGCCCTGGCCACCGGCGTAGCCGCGATGTTGCTGCACGTGCCGCTGCACCGGCACTTCGGACCGTCGTTCGATCCGCTGCTGCTCGTCATCGTCGGGGTCAGCGCGTGGTACGGCGGCTTGGGGCCGGGCCTCGTCACGCTGGCGGTGGTGGCGCTGGGCGCGATGCTCTTCGCGCCGCCGGCGGCCGGCTCGGTCCACCTGGCCAGCCGCGGGGACGCGATGTGGCTGGTGGTGTACGGCGTCTCGGGCCTGGTGTTGACCGCGCTCATCGCGTGGCTCCGCGCGGCTCGACGGCGACGCGGAGGCGGCGGGGGAGCAGGTGTCGTTCCTGTCGGAGGTGAGCGAGGTGCTGGCCTCCTCGCTCGACTTCCGCGCGACGCTGTCGGCCGCGGCCCGCCTGGCGGTGCCGCGGCTGGCCGACTGGTGCGCGGTCGACATCATCGATGCCGACGGGCGCCTGCGTCGTCTCGCCATCGCCCACACCGATCCGGCCAAGGTCGATGCCGTCTGGGCGATGAGCCACCGGTACCGCGAGCAGGACGAGGATCCGGTGCCGCAGGTCATCCGCACCGCCCGCACGCAGCTCATCCCCGAGATTCCGGACGAGCTGCTCCGCCGCTTCGCCCGGGACGCGGCCCATCTGGAGGGCCTGCGGGCCTTCGGGCTCCGGTCCCTCCTCATCGTGCCGCTCACCGCCCGCGGGCGGACCTTGGGCGCCATCACCTTCGTCATGGCCGAGTCCGGCCGGCACTACGGCCGCGCCGACCAGCTGCTGGGCGAGGACCTGGCCCGCCGCGCGGCCATCGCGGTCGACAACGCCCGGCTCTACCGTGAGGCCGAAGAGGCGCTGCAGGAGAAGGCGCGCACCGTCGCGCTGCTCGACACGGTCTTCCGCGGCACGCCGATCGGCCTCGCCTTCGTCGACCGTGAGCTGCGCTTCGTCCGGATCAACGACGCGCTCGCCGCGCTCAACCGGACGACCGTCGAGGCGCACCTCGGGCGCACCGTGTCCGAGGTGCTGGGCGAGATCGCACCGCTGGTCGTGCCGTTGTTCGAGGAAGTCTTCCGCACCGGCGCGCCGGTCCTCGATCGCGAGATCGTCGTCGAGGCCCGTGCCCAGGGCGACGGCCCGCGCACCTTCCTCGCGAGCTACTACCCCGTGCCGGCCACCGACGGGCGGACCGAGTGGGTGGGCTGCATGGTGAGCGAGGTGACCGAGCGGCGGCGGGCCGGCGAGCTGCTGGTGCAGGCGGAGCGGATGGAGGCGATCGCGCGCGTGGCGGGCGGCGTCGCCCACGAAGTCAACAACATGATGACCGTCATTACGGGCTTCAGCGGCTTTCTCGAAGGCTCGATGCCGGCCGGCGATCCGCGCGCGGACGACGTCGCCGAGATCCACCGGGCGGCCGACCGCGCGGCCGGCATCACGCGGCAGCTCCTGGCGTACAGCCGCCAGCAGGTGCTCCAGCCGACGCGGCTCGACCTGAACGCGCTGGTGCAGCAGAGCGTCCCGATGTTCGCTCGGCTGCTCGGCCCCGGCGTCCACGTCGACTTGGTCCAGGCGCCGGAGGTGCCGCTGGTGCGGGCCGATCGGGCGCAGTTCGAGCAGGTGCTGGTGAATCTCGTGCTCAACGCCCGCGACGCGATGGGCGGCCAGGGCACGCTGACCGTGACGACGGAGACCTTCGTCCTGGAAGAGAGTCAGCGCGCGCACGGGCTGAGCGTGCGCATGCCGGCGGGCCGCTATGCGCGCCTGACGGTGAGCGACACGGGGTCCGGCATGGATGCGGCCACCCGCGCGCGGGTCTTCGAGCCGTTCTTCACGACCAAGCCATCGGGGCAGGGCAGCGGCCTCGGGCTCGCGACGGTCTACGGCATCGTGAAGCAGAGCGGCGGATACATCTGGGTCTACAGCGAGGTGGGGCACGGCACGGCGTTCAAGATCTATCTGCCCGAGTTCACTGGCTCCCTGGCCGAGCTGCCGCCGGCGGAGGTGCTGCTGTCGCCCCGTGGGGCCGAGACCATCCTGATCGTCGAGGACGAGGCGGCGGTCCGCCGCATGGCCGCGCGCGCCCTCGCGGCGCAGGGGTACGCCATCCTCGAGGCGGAGAACGGCGCCGAGGCCCTGGAGGTGCTCGCGCGTGGCGGCAGTCCGATCGACCTGGTGCTCACCGACGTGGTGATGCCGCTGGTCAACGGCCGCGAGCTGGGCGAGCGGCTCTCCGTCGAGCGGCCCGGGCTCCGCGTGCTCTTCATGTCCGGATACACCGACGACGACATCGTGCGCCGCGGCCTGCTGCGTCCGGGCTCGCCCTTCCTGCAGAAGCCCTTCATGCCGGGCGATCTCTCGCGCAAGGTGCGCGAGGTGCTGGATACCCGATGACGCCGTTCCACGACGCCGCATGACGCTGCTCGACGACTTCCGGCGCCAGCTCCCCACGCTGCACCTGCCGGCCGGGCGCGCGCTGGTCGCGGTGTCGGGCGGACCGGACTCGGTGGCGCTGCTCGATCTCCTGCATCGGACGCTCGACCTCCACCAGCTGGACCTCGTGGTGGCGCACTTCGATCACGGGATCCATCCCGCCAGCGCGCGCGTGGCCGAGGCGGTGCGGGCGCTCGCCGCGTCGTACCGCCTCGCCTACGAGGAAGGCCGGGGCGAGCTGGGTGCGGCGGCCGGCGAGACCCTCGCCCGCGCGTCCCGCTACGCCTGGCTCGAGACGACGCGTGCCCGCCTCGGAGCGGCGCTCGTCCTCACCGCGCATCACGCCGACGATCAGGTCGAGACCGTGCTCATGCGAGCGCTCCGCGGCTCGGGCCCCGCCGGCCTGGCGGGGATGGCCGTGCGCCGGGGCACCCTGGTCCGCCCACTGCTGCCATTCCGGCGCGAGGCGGTGCTGCAGGTACGTGCGCGCCCGGGCCCTGCCCGTGTGGAGTGATCCCGCCAACCAGGACCCTCGGCACCTCCGCGCCTGGCTCCGCGGCGACGTCCTGCCGCTGCTCCGGACCAGGCTTCCGGCCGTGGACGCGGCGCTGCTCGACGTAGGGCGGCACGCCGCGCGCGACCGCGCCGCCTGGAACGCGGCGCTCGACCTGCTGCCGGGCCTCGATTTCCGCCGGGAGCGCGATGGGTTTTCCGTTGCTGCCCGTGCGCTCAGCGGGTATGATTCAGCCTTGGGAGAGACCGTCAGTGATGACCGCCGCGCGGCGGGTCGGATGCCGGCTCGGACCGGCGCGGGCCGCGCGGGTGCTCCGCCTGGCGGCGCGCGGCTCGAGCGGCGCCAGCGTCCCGCTGGGCGGGGGGTGGGCGGCCGAGATCGCCTTCGGGCGGCTGGTCCTGGATCGGACAGACCGGGACGGCGAGCCGCCGGCGTGGGCCCTCCAGCCGGACGAAGGCGAAGGTCGGTGGGGACGGTGGCGCCTCCGCTGGCGGTCGGAGTCCGCGCCGGCCCGCCAGGAGCGGGGCGGATTCACCGCGTGGCTCGCGTCCGCCCCGCTCGTCGTTCGCGGCTGGACGCCGGGCGAGCGGATCCGCCCGCTCGGCGGCACCGGCCGCCGGCTGCTGGTTCGCTGCTTCCAGGACGCGCGGGTGCCGCGAAGCCGTCGCGCGGCGTGGCCGGTGCTCGCCGGCCCCGACGGCGCGGTGTGGGTCCCGGGCGTCTGTCGCTCCGACGCCCTCCTTCCGGAACCGGGAACGGAGGCTGTGCGCGTCGATGCTGAGTACGCCTGAGGTCCTGCGCCGCACCGGCGGGAAGCCGGTCAAGTCGATCATCTACGACGAGTCGACGATCGCCGCGCGGGTCGCGGAGCTCGGGCGCCGAGATCACCGAGGCGTATCCGGACGGCGAGCTGCTCGTCCTCGGCCTGCTCAAGGGGAGCTTCATCTTCCTGAGCGATCTGGTGCGGACGATCGAGCGGCCGATCCAGATCGATTTCCTGGTCGCCAGCTCCTACGGCGACGCCAAGGTCTCGAGCGGGACGGTCCGCCTCCTCTACGACCCCGAGACCCAGCTCGAGGGGAAACACATCCTGCTGGTCGAGGATATTATTGATACGGGGAAGACCCTGCAGCGCCTGATGGGGCTGCTGGGGGCCCGTCGGCCGAGGAGCCTCGCGATCTGCGCGCTCCTCGACAAGCAGCTGGCCGTCGAGGTTCGTCCGGAGCTCCGCTTCGTCGGGTTTCGGGCGCCGCCGGCCTTCCTGGTCGGGTATGGCCTCGACCACGCCGAGAACTATCGTCATCTCCCGTTCATCGCGGACTTGGAATAAATGGCAGACCGACTCCCCACCCGGCCCCCGCGCACCAACTGGGGGAACCTGAGCAAGAACCTCGCACTGTGGCTCCTCGTGGGCCTGCTGGCGCTCGCGCTGTTCCAGATGATGAGCCGCCAGCGGAACCCGACGCAGGAGTTCTCCTACACCGAGTTCAGCCGGCAGCTCGATCAGGGCAACATCGCCCGGGTCGAGGTGTACGACGGCAAGCGGCTCGAGGGCGACTTCCGCAACCCGGTCACCCAGGACAACCGGACCGCCAAGAGCTTCCAGGTCCTGCTGCCCGTGGCCAACAGCGAGCAGTTCATCAAGCGGCTCGAGGATGCCGGCGTTCCGATCCTGGCCAAGGAGCCCAAGGGCGGCATCACGGCGATCATCATCGCCGCGCTTCCCTGGATCGTCATCCTGGGGCTCTGGTTCTTCCTGCTGCGGCAGCTCCAGGCCGGCGGCAGCCGGGCGTTCGCGTTCGGCAAGTCGAAGGCGAAGCTGCTCGCGGGCGACACGCCGAAGGTCACCTTCGCCGACGTCGCCGGCGCGGACGAGGCCAAGGTGGAGCTGCAGGAGATCATCGAGTTCCTCAAGGACCCGCAGAAGTTCACCCGGCTCGGCGGGCGCCTGCCCAAGGGCGCGCTGCTGGTCGGCCCGCCGGGCACCGGCAAGACGCTGCTCGCCAAGGCGGTGGCCGGTGAGGCCGGCCGGCCGTTCTTCTCGATGTCGGGCTCGGACTTCGTCGAGATGTTCGTCGGCGTGGGCGCCAGCCGCGTGCGCGACCTCTTCGAGCAGGGCAAGAGCCACGCGCCCTGCATCATCTTCATCGACGAGATCGACGCCGTCGGCCGGCATCGCGGCGCGGGCCTCGGCGGCGGTCACGACGAGCGCGAGCAGACGCTGAACCAGCTCCTGGTCGAGATGGACGGCTTCGAGTCCAACGACGGCGTCATCCTCGTCGCGGCCACCAACCGGCCCGACGTGCTCGACCCGGCGCTGCTCCGGCCCGGGCCGCTTCGACCGGACGATCGTGGTCGACGCGCCCGACGTGCGCGGCCGGGAGGGCATCCTCCGCGTGCACACGCGGAAGATCCCGCTCGCCTCGGACGTCCGGCTGGACACGATCGCGAAGGGCACGCCCGGCATGGCCGGCGCCGACCTCGCCAACCTCGTGAACGAGGCGGCGGTGCTCGCGGCGCGGCGCAACAAGACGCTGGTCGACATGCGCGACTTCGAGGACGCGAAGGACAAGGTCATGCTCGGCGTCGAGCGCCGGAGCCTGGTGCTGACGGAGGCCGAGCGGAAGCTCACCGCCTACCACGAGGCCGGGCACGCCATCGTCGCCCTCAAGATTCCCGGCAGCGATCCGGTCCATAAGGTCACGATCGTGCCGCGCGGCCGGGCGCTTGGTCTCACCGCCTCGCTCCCCGAGGTCGACCGCCACAACTACAGCAAGGACTGGCTGATCGGCAGCCTGGCGATGTTCTTCGGCGGCCGGGTGGCCGAGGAGATCATCTTCGGCGCCGACAAGGTCACGACCGGGGCGGGGAACGACATCGAGCGCGCCACCGCGCTCGCCCGCCGCATGGTCACCCAGTTCGGCATGAGCGAGGTGATCGGCCCGCTCGCCGTGGGCGACAAGGAGCAGGAGATCTTCCTGGGCCGCGAGTTCGCCCAGCGGCGGGAGATCAGCGAGCGCACCGCCCAGATGGTGGACGACGAGGTGAAGCGGCTGATCGACGAGGCCTACGCCCGCGCCATGGGCATCATCTCCGAGAACCGCGAGCTGCTCGACCGGATCGCCGACGCGCTGCTCGACCGCGAAACGATCGACCGCGACGATCTCGACCGGCTGGTGAAGAACCAGCCCTTGCCACCCCGTGCCACCCTGCCGCCGCTCGACTCTCCGCCGCAGGCCAGCACTCCGACGAAGCCCGGCGCGTCGCCGGCTCGCGCACCTCTTCTGGGCACGCCGCCGGCCGAACCCGCCGGCGCGTGACCGTCACGCCGCTGGCGCTCCACTCGCCGCGCGCGGTCGGGGACACCCTCCGCGCGCACGGGTGGGACGACGGGCAGGCGGCGGCCGCCGCGGGCGGCATTCATCCCCTCGCCTTTCATCTGACCGGACTGGACCAGGACGCCCTCCTGGCCCTGGTCCGGCTGTCCGGTACCCTCGGCCTCGAGGTGCTCACCGGGGATGGCTGGGCCGTGCTGTCGGGCAGCCGCTCGCGCTTGAGCGCCTTCGCCCGGCCGTGGCTGGTGCCGCCCGAGCTCTCGCAGCTGGCGCTCGACGTCGGCCTGGCCATGCCCGCCGAGCCGCCGCCGATGTGGGAGACGGCCCGCGGACCGGTGGCGCTCGACCGCCCGGTGCTGATGGGCATCCTCAACGTCACCCCGGACAGCTTCAGCGACGGCGGCCGCTTCACCGCGCTGGACGCGGCGCTGGCGCAGGCGGACGTTCTGCTCGAGGCCGGTGCGGCGCTCGTCGACGTCGGCGGCGAATCGACGCGTCCAGGACGCGACGAGGCGGTACCGGGAGACGTCGAGCTCGCCCGGGTGCTGCCGGTGGTCGAGGCGCTCGTGCGCCGCCACCCGCAGTTGCGCCTGACGGTCGATACCGTGAAGGCGGAGGTCGCCCGCGCGGTGCTCGGCGCGGGCGCGGCGGCGATCAACGACGTCTCGGGGCTCCGGCTCGACCCCGGCCTCGGCGCGGTGGTGGCGCAGGCCGGCGCCGGCCTCGTGCTCATGCATTCGCGCGGGTCGATTCTCGAGATCGCGTCGTACGCGCACGCGACCTACGACGACGTCGTCGGTGACGTGCTGGCGGAGCTGCGGGCGTCGCTCGCGGCGGCCGCCGCGGCGGGCGTCGCGCCCGGCGCGACGGTGGTCGACCCCGGCCTCGGCTTCTCGAAGACGCCGGAGCAAAATATCTTGCTGTTCGACCGGCTCGACGCGCTGCAGGCCCTGGGCCGCCCGGTGCTGGTCGGTCCGTCCCGCAAGCGATTCCTCGGCGCCGTCACCGGCCAGCCGGTCGAGGCACGCGACCGCGCGACCGCCACCGCTTGTGCCCTCGCATGGGAGCGGGGCGCGCGCCTCTTCCGGGTCCACGATGTGGCGGCCGCCCGCGACGCGCTCGCGCTCGCGCAGGCCATCGGAGGTCCGTAGTGCCCCTCGGGCAGCTGCCGTTCCCCACGCCGGGCTGGCGGGACCTGCTCGAGATCCTGATCGTCGCGTACGTCGTCTACGCCATCCTGCGCTTCCTCGTCGGCACGCGCGCGCTCCAGATCGTCTTCGGGCTGCTGGTGCTGACGGTCATCTACCTCGTCGCCTTCCTGCTCAAGCTGTCGATGATCACGTACCTGCTCGGCGTGGCCTTCACCTACGGCGTCTTCGCGGCGCTGGTGGTGTTCCAGCCGGAGCTCCGTCAGGCGCTCGCGCGGCTGGGGCAGTCGCCCGTCTTCCGGCTGTTCGGGGCCGTCGCCGGGACCGAGGTGGCGGCGGAGATCGCGACGGCGGTCGAGCGGCTGAGCCGGAGCGCCACCGGCGCCATCATCGCCGTCGAGCGCGAGGTGCGGCTGGACGATTATCTCGAGTCCGGCACGCCGATGCGTGCCACGCTCTCCGCCGATCTGCTCGCCACCATCTTCAGCCCCTATTCGCCGCTGCACGACGGCGCCGTGCTCGTCCGCGGCGACGAGATCGTGGGTGCGGGCTGCATCCTCCCGCTCACGCAGAATCCCGTCAGCGACCGGTCGCTCGGCACCCGGCATCGCGCGGCCATCGGTCTCTCGGAGGAGACCGACGCCCTGGTGCTGGTGGTGTCGGAGGAGTCGGCGCTCGTGTCGCTCGCCCGCGCGGGCACGCTCCACCGCCCGCTCACGCCCGAGCAGGTGCTGGCCATGCTGACGGGCCGCCCGGCCGGCGAGGCCGGCGCCCCCGTGGTGACGACGCGGTGAGCACCGACCGGCCGCCCTACGCGGTGGCGGCCGGCGTCGCGCTGCTCGTGCTGCTCGGCTACGTGCTGACGCTCGCCCCGGGCGTCACGTTCTGGGATGCCGGCGAGTTCATCGCCGCCGCGCGGGTGCTCGGCATTCCGCATCCGCCGGGCACGCCGCTCTACGTGATGATCGCGCACGTCTGGGGCATGCTCGTGCCGATCGGCGAGTTCGCCGCCCGCACCAATTTCCTGAGCGCTCTCCTCAGCGCGGCCGGGGCGGGCTGCTTCTTCCTCGTCGCCCACGAGTCCCTGCGGGAGCTGGAGCCCCGCCTTCGGCTTGGCGCGGCGGCGGCCGGAGCGGTGCTCGGCGGGTTCACCTTCACCAACTGGCAGAACAGCAACGAGACCGAGGTGTACGCCGTCGCCACGTTCACGATCGGGGCGATGTCGTGGCTGGCGCTGCTGTGGCGGCGCCGGCGCGGGGAGCCGCGCGCGGGACGGCTGCTGCTGCTGATCGTCTATCTCGCCGGCATGTCGATCGGCAATCATCTGCTCGCGCTGCTGGCGGGCCCCGCCGTGGTGACGTTCCTGGTCGTGACTCTCCGAGCGGAGCCGGCCGCCGATCCGGCCGTCCGGCGGACGGAGTGGGGACAGGTGGCGGTCGTCGCCGGCCTGTGGGCGCTGCTCATCGGCACCGGCCTCGGCAGCACCGCGCTCACTGCCGTCGGTGCGCTGTGCTTCGTGACCGCCGCCGTCTTCGCCGCCGGCGGCGGGGCGGGGCTGCTTCGCGCTCGCCAGCCTGGCGCTCGCGCTGGTCGCGGTGACGCCCTACCTCTACCTCTACATCCGCTCCGCGCAGCACCCGCCGATCAACGAGGCGGCGCCCGCCACGTTCGACGCGCTGCTCGCGGTCATCCGCCGCGCTCAGTATCCGCCCCGGACCCCGCTGGACGATCCGACGCTGCCGTCGGGTGGCGCCAATCCGGGTCGCTCGCTCGCGCTGCTCGGCGCCCAGTTCGGCGACTACGCCGTCTGGTTCGACTGGCAGTGGGCCCGCTCGCTTCGCGGGATGCTCGGCCCGCTCCCGGTGCGGACGCTGGTGTCGCTCGTCTTCGCTGTCGTTGGGTTTGCGCGGCCTCTTCGCCCAGCGGCGGCAGGATCGCGCGGCGTGGTGGCTCCTGTTCATGCTGTGGCTCGTGACGGGCTTCGGCCTCGTGGCCTACATGAACTTCCGTCCGGGCTACGATCGCTGGTTCAACCGGTGGCCGGAGCCGGGAGATCACGAGGTTCGGGAGCGCGACTACTTCTTCGTCGTGAGCTTCATCGTCTGGGGAATCTGGGCGGGGATGGGACTGGGAGCGCTGGTCCGGACGCTGAGGGCACGTGCGGCATCCTCCGCCCGGCGGTGGGCACCAGGCGCCGCGCGCGCGGCACCCGCGCTGCTCCTGCTCGCGGCGGTACCGCTGGCCCTCAACTGGCGCGACGCCTCGCGCCGGCACGGACCCGACGCCCGGCTGGCCGCGGACTTCGCCTACGACCTGCTCAACAGTGCGCCGCCCTACGGCATCCTGTTCACGTTCGGCGACAACGACACCTTCCCGCTCTGGTGGGCGCAGGAAGTGGCCGGCATCCGGCAGGACGTGACCGTCGTCTGCCTGGCGCTCGCCAACACCGACTGGTACATGCGCCAGTTGCGCGACGCGCCCGCGCGACCGCTCGACGAGGCGGCGCTCCCGGCCGTCTGGCGCGGACGGATCATCCCGCGCCCGACCACTCCGCTCCACGCGATGACCGATTCGATGATCCAGTCGGCCATGAACGGGTACCTGGTGCGGGGAACCCAGCAGCTCGACCCTCGGCCCGCTGACCCGGATCCTGGACTGACGGCTCCGTGCTCTACCCCAACGACATCCTGACGCTCGCCGTCATTCGGCAGAATCTCGGCCGGCGGCCGATCGTCTGGGCGGCCACGTCCGGACGCGCCTTCGCCGGGCTCAAGGACTACGTCGTGCAGCGGGGCCTGGGCTTCGAGCTGGGGACCGCACTGCCCGACACCACCTCGCCCGACCTCGACCTCCAGCGCTTCGCCGGCGTGCCGATCGACGTCCCCACCACCGACCGGCTGGTCTTCGACACCTACCGCTACGCGGAGCTGCTCGAACGCGGGGCGGAGGGCCTCGAGAGCACCAGCGCCAGTATCGCGGCCACGCTGGGGCTCCCGCCGGCCCTGCTGGTCTATGCCCACGCCAGCCGGGGCGAGCTGGATCGAATGCAGCGGGCGATGGAGATGGCGGTCGCGCTCTCTCCCAACCCCGACCTCCAGGCGGCCCTCCAGACGGTGGCCGACTTCGGCCACCCGTCCCCTGCAAGAACAGCCCAAACCCAAGTAAATTCCGAGGCTATGGACTTCCCGGCCCTCCCCGGCAGTCTCGCCCGGGTCCGCGAGGCCGTGGCGACACACCAGGCCGTCGGCCGGCTGGACCCATCCGGTGCGGATCGTCGCGGTCACCAAGACCCACGGTCCCGAGGCGGTGCGGGCCGCAGTGGCGGCCGGGCTGACGGACGTCGGGGAGAACCGGGTCCAGGAAGCCATGGAGAAGCAGGAGCGCGCTCGCCGACGTCCGTGTCGACTGGCATCTCATCGGCACGCTCCAGCGCAACAAGGCGCGCCACGCCGTTGGACGCTTCGCCTTGATTCATTCGGTCGACCGGCTCGACCTGGCGGCGGAGCTCGACCGCCGCGCGGCCGAGGGCACTCGTCAGGCCGTGCTCGTCCAGGTGAACTGCAGTGACGAGCCGCAGAAGGGCGGGGTAGAGCCCGGTGGCGTGCCGGCGTTGCTGGACGCGCTCGGCGGCTTCGCCCGCCTCGAGCGTGCGAGGTCTCATGACGATGAGCGCGCTGACGGACGACGTCGCCGAGCAGCGGCGGGCGTTCCGGCGTCTCCGCGAGCTGCGAGACGCAGGCGAGCGCGCCGGTCACCGGCTGCCCGAGCTGTCGATGGGCATGTCGGGGGACTTCCCGGTGGCGGTGGAGGAAGGCGCGACGATGATCAGGATCGGAACCCTGCTGTTCGGGGAGCGTACATGACGGTGACGATGTCGCTGTACGATCGGGTGCAGGCCGCGGCCGGGGTGGTGCGCGGGCAGAGCGCGCTCGTGCCGGAGATCGGGATCATCCTCGGGACCGGCCTGGGCGGGCTCGCGCGCGAGATCGCGGTCGAGGCCGAGGTGCCGTACGCCGAGATCCCGGGCTTCCCGCTCTCCACGGTCGAGACCCACGCCGGCCGGCTGCTGCTCGGCCGGCTGGGCGGGCGTCCCGTCGTGGCCATGCAGGGCCGGTTTCACCGGTACGAGGGCTACGACCTCCAGCAGGTCACCTTCCCGGTGCGCGTGCTGCACGCGCTCGGCGCCCGCACGCTGATCGTGTCGAATGCCTGCGGCGGCATGAACCCCCTCTGGGGCCCGGGCGACCTGGTGCTCCTGAGCGATCACATCAACCTGCTCGGCGACAATCCGCTGGTCGGCCCGAACGACGAGCGCCTGGGCCCGCGCTTTCCCGACATGTCGGCGCCGTACGATCCCGAGCTTCGGACGCTGGCGCGGAAGGCCGCGCTCGAGCTCGGCATCGTGCTGCGCGAGGGCGTCTACGTCGCGGTGCCGGGGCCCAATCTCGAGACCCGGGCCGAGTACCGGATGCTGCGCGCCATGGGCGCCGACGTCGTCGGCATGTCCACGGTGCCCGAGGTGATCGTCGCGGGGCACCAGGGGATGCGCGACCATCGGGATCTCGATCATCACCGACCAGTGCCTGCCCGACGCGCTCGAGCCGGCCGACATCGGCCGGATCATCGCGACCGCCGGCCGGGCGGAGCCGCACCTCACCCGGCTCATCGCCGCGCTGGTGGAGCGGGCGGCCTGATGGCGTATCCGACCTGGCCCGATCTCGGCGCCGACCAGCTCGAGCAGCAGCTGCTCGCGCGGTGGAAGGCCGAGGGCCTGTTCCGGCAGACCCTCGAGGCCGGCCGCGGCGGCGCCGCCGTTCGTGTTCTACGAGGGGCCGCCCACGGCCAACGGCCGCCCGGGCATCCACCACGTCTTCGCGCGGACGATCAAGGACCTGATCTGCCGCTATCACGCGATGCTGGGGCAGGAGGTCACCCGCATCGCGGGCTGGGACACCCACGGGCTGCCGGTCGAGATCGAGGTCGAGAAGGAGCTCAAGCTCAACGGCAAGAAGGAAATCGAGCGGTTCGGCGTGGCGGAGTTCAACGCCCGCGCGCGCGCCAGCGTCTTCAAGTACCAGAGCGACTGGGAGACGCTGTCCGACCGGATCGGCTACTGGCTCGACTACGAGCATCCGTACGTCACGTGCAGCAAGGAATACATCGAGACGGTGTGGTGGCTGCTCCGCCGGCTGCGCGAGCGGGACCTGCTCTATCGCGGGCACCGGGTGCTGCCGTACTGCCCGCGCTGCGGCACGGTGCTCTCGAGCCACGAGCTCGCGCTGGGCTACGAGGAGGTCACCACCAATTCGGTGTACGTGACCTTCCCGCTCGCCGACGACCCGTCGCGCCAGCTGCTCATCTGGACCACGACGCCCTGGACGCTGCTGAGCAACGTGGCCGTGGCGGCGCAGCCCCGACCTCGAGTACGGCGAGTACCAGGTGGGCGACCGGCGCCTGATCCTGGCCACCGCGCGCGCGGGCAAGCTCCCGAGCAGCAGCGCCAAGGGCGCGCCGACCTTCGCGGAGCTGGGCGCGGTGCGCACGTTCCCCGGCCGGGAGCTCGCCGGGCTCCGCTACCGGCGCCCGCTCGAGGTCGTTCCGCTGCCCGATGACCGGGCGTCGCGGCTGGTCGTGCTCGGCGATTTCGTCACCGCCGAAGACGGCTCGGGCCTGGTGCACATGGCGCCGGCGTTCGGCGCCGACGACTACCAGGCCGGCATCGAGCACGGCCTGGCGCTGGTGCGTCCGGTCGCCGCCGACGGCACGCTCTTCGGGACGACCTGGCCGGAGATCGAGGGCCGCCTGGTCACGGCGCGCGAGACCAACGACCTCATCATCCAGCGGCTCAAGCACGACGGCCGCTGGCACCTGACGGCGCCGCACACGCACACCTATCCGCACTGCTGGCGCTGCTCGAGCCCGCTGATCTACTACGCGCGCGACAGCTGGTTCGTCCGCACGTCGGCGGTCAAGGACCGGATGCTCGCGCTCAACGCCCAGGTGGACTGGCATCCGCCCGAGGTGGGCGCCGGCCGCTTCGGCGAGTGGCTCGAGAACAACGTCGACTGGGCGCTCTCGCGCGACCGGTACTGGGGCACGCCGCTGCCGGTATGGGTGTGCGACCACGATCCGGCGCACGTGCAGGTGATCGGCAGCTACGCCGAGCTCGCCGAGCAGTGGGGCCGGCCGCTGCCCGACGACTTCGATCCCCACAAGCCGCACATCGACGGCTACACCTGGCAGTGCTCGTGCGGCGGCACCATGCGCCGGGCGCCCGAGGTCATCGACACCTGGTTCGACTCGGGCTCGATGCCCTACGCCCAGTGGCACTATCCGTTCGAGCACGAGGCCGAGTTCGCGGCCCACTTCCCGGCGGACTACATCTGCGAGGGCGTCGACCAGACGCGCGGGTGGTTCTACTCGCTGCTGGCCATCGCCACCACGGCGTTCGACAGCACGGCCTACAAGCACGTCATCGTGAACGACATGGTCCTCGACTCCGAGGGCCAGAAGATGTCCAAGACCAAGGGCAACGTCGTCAACCCGTGGACGATGATCGAGGAGTTCGGCGCCGACACCGTGCGGCTCTACCTGCTCGCGTCGAGCCAGGTGTGGCTGCCCAAGCGCTTCGACAAGAGCACCATCAAGGACGTGGCCGGCAAGTTCTTCAACGCCCTGCGGAACAGCTACGGCTTCTTCGCCCTCTACGCCGGCGACTGGACACCGGACGGCGCGCCCGCCGCGGCAGAGCGGCCGCTGGTCGATCGCTGGCTCCTGAGCCGGCTCGACGCGACCGTGGCGGCGGTGGGCGCGTCCTGGGCCCAGTACGATCCCACCGACGGCGTCCGCGCCCTCATGGAGTTCGTCGTGGACGACGTGAGCCAGTGGTACGTGCGCGCCAACCGGTCGCGCTTCTGGGCGGTCGACGGCTCCGCCGATCCGGCGGCGCTCGCGACGCTGTACGAGGCGCTCCAGACGGTCAGCCGGCTCCTCGCCCCGGCCGCGCCGTTCGCGAGCGACTGGCTGCACCGGGCCCTGGCGGGAACTTCGGTCCACCTCACCCGGTTTCCGGAGCCTGCGGGCCGCCGCGAGCCCGCGCTCGAGGCCTCGATGGATGCCGTGCGGCGGCTCGCCTCGCTGGCGCACGGCGCACGGCAGGACCGGAAGCTCCCCGTGCGGCAGCCGCTCGCCCGGCTGCAGGTGGCGGTGCCGGCGGCCGTGCGGGGGCCCGCGCTGGACGAGCTGCTCGAGCTGCTGCGGCTCGAGGTGAACGTGAAGGCGGTCGAGGTGGTCGGCTCGGACGCGGACCTGGTCCGGCTCCGGGCCAAGCCCAACTTCCGCTCGCTCGGGAAGCGCTACGGCAAGCGGACCCCGGTGATCGCGGCGGCGGCGGCCGGGCCTCACGGCCGAGCAGCTCCGCGGCCTCGAGCAGGGCCAGACCGCGACGCTGGAGGTGGACGGCGAGGCCGCAAGCTTCCTGCCGGAGGACGTCGTCGTCGAGCGCGAAGTCGCGAGCGACTGGCTGGTGGCGAGCGACGGGCCCTTCGTCGTCGCCCTCGATCCGCATCTCACTGACGAGCTCCGCCACGAGGGCATGGCGCGCGAGGTGGTGAACCGGATCCAGCGGCTCCGCAAGGAGGCCGGATACGTATACACCGATCGGATCGGTGTCTGGATGGACGGCGGGCCGGCCGTGCTCGAGGCGGCGCGCGCGCACGCCGACTTCATTCGGGGCGAGACCCTCGCCCGGCGGCTCGAGATCGGCGCGCGGGCGCCGGCGCCCGACCTGGAGCAACAGGTCGACATCGACGGGCAAGGACTGGTGGTGGGAGTGCAGCGCGACAGGGACGGCCGGACCGGGAACGGTCCTCAACCCATGGACAGGGTATGAACAAGAAACAGTTGACACACCTGGAGAAGCGTCTCCTCGAGGAACGGGCCCGCGTCATGAAGGAGCTGGGCTACTACGACGAGTCGTTCAACGCGACGCTCCAGTCGTCCGACGGCGACCTCTCGTCGTATTCCTTCCACATGGCCGATCAGGGCACCGACGCCATGGAGCGCGAGAAACAGTTCCTGTTCGCGTCGCAGGAGGGCCGCTATCTCTGGCACGTGAACGAGGCGCTCCGGCGGCTGTACGGGACCCCGGAGAAGTTCGGCCATTGCCATCAGTGCGGTCAGGAGATCAACTTCGAGCGGCTGGATGCGCTGCCGCACGCGCGGCTGTGCATCACCTGCAAGGAGAAAGAAGAAGATGGCAAGCGCCGCTGACGTCCAGGCACCCGGCGCCGAACGCCGGGTGTTCTGGGCGGCGGCGGTGGTCACGGTGGCACTCGACCTGGTCACCAAGCTGATCGCCGAGGCCACCCTGCTCCGTACTCCGGGGATCTCGGTCGTGGGCGACTGGTTCCAGCTCCGGCTGGTCTACAACCAGGGCGCCGCCTTCGGCCTGCATGTGGGTCCCTACTCGCGCTGGATCTTCTTCGCGGTCGCGCTCGTCGCGGTGTTCGTTCTGGCCCGGATGTCCCGCAGCGCACCCGTGGGCGATCGCTTCCGGCAGCTCGCCCTCGGCCTCGTGGCGGGCGGGGCGGCCGGCAACCTCATCGACCGGATCCGAAGCAGCCGCGGCGTCGTCGACTTCCTCGACGTCGGCATCGGCGCGCTCCGCTGGCCGACCTTCAACGTGGCCGACATCGCCGTCAGCTGCGGCGCCATCGCCCTCGCGATCTCGCTCTGGCGGGAAGATGCCCGCCGCCCCGAACCGGAGTCCGCCTCGGCTGCCTGAGCTGAGCTTCACGGTCGCCGCCGAGGCGACCGAGCGTCTCGACCGGTTCCTCGCCGACCAGCTTGGCCTCTCCCGCACGCAGGCCGCCCGCCTGGTGGCGCAGAAGGCCGTCGACGTCGGAGGGCAAGACCGCCCGCGCCTCCCGGCTCCTCGCCCGCGGCGAGCGCGTGACCGTCCGGATCCCCGACCACGAGCCGCCCCGCACCCTCCAGCCCGCCAACATCGCGCTTACCGTCGTCTTCGAGGACGAGCACCTGGCCGTGATCGACAAGCCGGCCGGCCTGGTGGTGCACCCCGCGCCGGGCCACTGGGACGACACGCTCGTGAACGCGCTGGTGGCCCGGGGGACGACGCTGTCGGGAGGCGCCGAAGGGCCGGCCGGGCATCGTGCACCGGCTCGACCGCGACACCTCCGGGCTCATGGTCGTGGCCAAGACCGACCTGGCGCACCGCCGGCTGGGAACGGCGATCGCCGCGCGCCGGGTCCGGCGGACCTACGCGGCGCTGGCGTGGGGCCATCTCGACGCGAGCCCGACGGTGATCGAGGCGCCGATCGCCCGGCACCCGCAGGACCGGAAGCGGATGACCGTCACGGCCGCGGGCCGTGCCGCACGGACCGACGCCTTCGTCGTAGGCCGCTTCGGCGTGGCCGACCTGCTCCGGCTGGAGCTCCACACCGGGCGCACCCACCAGATCCGGGTCCACCTCGAGCACCTGGGCCACCCCATCGTCGGCGATCCGGTGTACGCCGGGGGCGGGAGTCGGCGCATCTCCGGGCCCGCCCGGCGGTCGGCCGAGGCGCTGGAGCGGGCCACCCCCAGACAGGCGCTGCATGCGGCGGCTCTGGCATTCCGCCACCCCGCCTCGGGCGAGCCGCTCGACTTCCACTCCGAATGGCCCTCCGATCTGCGCCCGGCGCTGCTTGCGCTGGGTGGCGAAGACTTGGTTGCTCGCCCCGACCCCCTTGGCTATCTTCTGTTCTTCAATAGAGATGGCTAACTCCCCGACGCTGCACGCCGTCATTTTTCGCATCGGTGCGCTTATTTGCGCTGCCCCGGCAGGGATCGTGCGTGAGATCCTGCCGCGCCTCCCGGCCACTCGCATTCCCGGAGTGGCGGAAGCGATCGAAGGGCTGGTCAACGTCCGAGGGACCCTGCTCACCGTGCTCGACGGTCACGTGCTCCTCCAGCAGTCGCGCCGCGAGGACGACGAGGGCGCGATCGTGGTCGTCGAAGTGGCGGGCCGCCGATACGGCATCGGCGTCGGCCAGGTGATCGACTTCCTCGAGGTCCCCGGGCATGCGGTCGCCCAGCGGTCGGACCTGCCGGGGATCGACCCTCGGCTGGTGAAGGCGGTCGGGGTCCGCGACGGCCAGCATTTCATCCTGCTCGACATCGATGCGCTGGTGGCGCCGATCATCGGCAGCTGACGCCGCACGAATCACCCGGAACTGCACGGAGGGGGTCTGTGAGCCACACAGTGCTCGTCTGCGATGACGCCATCTTCATGCGCACGATGATCAGCGACATCCTGACGCAGGCCGGGTTCGAGGTCGTGGGCGAGGCCGAGTCGGGCACCCAGGCGGTCGAGAAGTATCACGCGCTGAAGCCCGACCTGGTGACCATGGACATCGTCATGCCGGACATGGGCGGCATCGAGGCGGTCCGCGAGATCTGCAAGACCGACCCCGACGCCAAGATCCTGATGTGCAGCGCCATGGGCCAGCAGGCCCTGGTGGTCGAGGCCATCCAGGCCGGCGCCAAGGACTTCGTCGTGAAGCCGTTTCAGCCTTCCCGCGTGCTCGAGGCCGTCCAGCGCGTCCTGGGCTGACCAGTGGACGTCTCGAAGTATGCCGCGATCTTCCTGGCCGAGAGCCGGGAGCATCTGAGCAGCTGCAACCACCTGCTGCTCAAGTGGGAGCGCGATCCCGCGGCCACCGATGCGGTTGGCGGTCTCTTCCGATCGATTCACACGATCAAGGGCATGGCCGCCACGATGGGCTTCACCGGCGTCGCCGAGCTGGCGCACCGGATGGAGAGTCTGCTCGACGCCCTGCGGCAGGAGCGCCTCACGGCCGGACGAGGCCACGTTCCAGCTGCTTTTCCGCGCGGTCGACGCGCTCGGCCAGGGCGTCGAGCAGGCGGCGGCCGGGCGGGAGCCGGCCCTGGACCCGGTGCTCGCGGCCGCGCTCGAGGCCGCCACGGGCGGCGCCCCGATCGGCCCGCCGGTCTCCGCGCCGGCCGAAGGCGAGCCGCCTCGCCGGCGCGCGACCGACGCGCCCCGCGGTCGCTCGGTCCAGGTCGTGATCCGGCCCGACGCCGTGATGCGCGGCGCGCGCGCGATCCTCGCCGTCCGGCGCGCCGAGGTCCTGGGCCTGGTGTCCGGCGTGCGGCCGTCGCTGGTGCAGCTCGAGCGCGAGGAGTTCGACGGCCGGGTCGGCTTCCGGATCGAATCGCGCGCCACCGACGAGGAGCTGACCGCGGCGATCCGCACCGCCGGTGAGGTGCAGCACGTCCGGTTCGAGGAGCCCGCGTCGGCCGATGTCGGACGGCGGCGCGGAGCGGCACCGCCAGATCCGCGTCGACCTCCGGCGGCTCGACCGCCTGATGAAGCAGGTCGGGGAGCTGGTCGTCGCCAAGAACCGGCTCGGCGTCCTGGCCACCGCGGGTGACGATCCATCGCTCGCCGAGGTGAGCGACCGGATCGCCCGCCTGGTGTCGGGGATGCAGGCCGAGGTGATCGCCTCGCGGATGACGCCCGTCGGCGAGGTGTTCGAGCGCTTTCCCCGGCTGGTGCGGGATCTCGCGCGCGACCTCGGCAAGCGCATCCGCTTCGACCTCGAGGGCGAGGAGATCGAGCTCGACCGCTCGATCCTCGACGAGATCGGCGATCCGCTGCTCCACCTGATCCGGAACGCGGCCGACCACGGCATCGAGGCGCCGGATGTGCGCGTCCGGGCCGGGAAGCCGCCCGAGGGCCGGATCCTGCTGGCCGCCACGCGCGAGCGCAACAGCGTCACGCTGCGGGTGAGCGATGACGGACGCGGCATCGACCGGACCGCCGTGCTGGCCAAGGCGCGCCGCGAGGACGCGCGGCCGTAGGCCGCGCCGGGCGAGGGCGACTCGGTCAGCGACGATCTGCTGCTCCGGGTGCTCGCGCGGCCCGGGTTCAGCACCGCGCAGGCGGTGAGCGGCGTGTCCGGCCGCGGGGTGGGTGTCGACGTCGCGATGACCCGCGTCCGCCAGCTCGGCGGGACGATCGAGATCCGCTCCGAGATGGGGAAGGGGACGACCTTCCTGATTCGGGTGCCGCTCACGCTGGCCATCGTGCGGGCGCTGCTGGCCGACGCCGGGGGCGAGCGCTACGCGGTGCCCCTGGCCTACGTGGCGGAAACGGTGGAGTTCGATCCGCGCGCGGTCACGGCGCTCCGGAGCCGCGAAGCGCTGGTGGTACGCGAGCAGGTCATTCCGACCGTGCACCTGCGCGACCTCGTCGGCAGCCGCGGCCGCGCCGCGCCGACCCGGCGGCCGACGGTGATCCTGGAAGTCGGCGAGCGCCGGACCGCGCTGGTCGTGGACGCCCTGCTCGGGCAGCAGGACATCGTGGTCGCACCGTTCGACGCCCCGCGCGGCATGCCGCCGTACGTGGGCGGGGCGACGATTCTCGCCGACGGCGCCCCGGCGCTCGTGCTCGACGCCGCCGCACTGCTGTAGGGAGAGCGCTCATGGAAGACGTGCGGGGCCTGAAGGAGCTGCAGCTCGACGCGTTGCGCGAGGTGGCCAACATCGGCGCCGGCCACGCGGCGACGGCGCTGTCGCAGATGACCAACCACACGATCATGATCGCCGTGCCCGAGGTCAACGTGCGGCCGCTCGAGGAGGTGACCGACCTGGTCGGCCGCCCCGACGAGGTCGTCGCCGCGGTCCTGATGCACATGATGGGCGATCTCACCGGCCGCACCCTGGTGCTCTTTCCGGAAGGGTCGGCTCGAACGCTTTGTGATATACTGTTCAGGCGGAGTGCCGGGACGACCGGCGAGTTCGGACCGATGGAGCAGTCGGGGCTCAAGGAAGCGGGCAACATCCTCGCCAGCGCGTACATGAACGCGCTCAGCGACTTCATGGGCATGATGCTGGTGCCGTCGGTGCCCAGCCTGGTCATCGACATCAGCGCGGCCATTCTCACCACCACCTACCTCAACTTCGGCCACGACCGCGACTTCGTCTTCTGCGTCGAGACGTCGTTCCGGGTCGAGGGTGCCGCGGAGCCGCTGCGCGGCCACTTCCTGCTCCTGCCCGACACGCCGTCGCTCAGGGCCATTTTCGACGCCATCCGCCTGCCCTGATCCGATGCCCGGGCCCGTATTGTCGGAGCGCGATCTCGCCGTCCTGCGCTCCTTTGCCCGCCGGATCGACCCCTCCGACGCCGGCGCCCACAACAACCTGGGCGTCCTCTACTATCAGAAGGGGCTGATCGAGGACGCGATCACCGAGTTCGTCCGCGCGCTCGAGCTCGACCCGCGGATGCAGGTGGCGCAGACCAACCTCGACATCGCCTACCGCGACAGCGGCCACTACGACCGCCGCGTCACCGACCTCAAGGAGCGCGTCCGCCGGCAGCCCGAGGACCGCGACGCGCGCTGGGAGCTCGCGCGCGCCCACGCGGCCCTCGGCCGCCACCCCGACGCGATCGCCGAGTTCCAGGCGCTGCTCGCCTGGCAGCCCGAGCGACGTCCCGGCCATGCTCCAGCTCGGCCTCGCCGAGAAGGCGCGGGGCAACCTCGACACCGCCACCGACTGGCTGTCCCGCGCCTGCGCCCAGGACCCGGCCAGCGCGGTGGCGCGCTTCTATCTCGGCGAGGTGCTCTACAACCGGGGGCTCAACGAGCCGGCCCTCGACGCGCTGCGCCAGGCGATCGAGCGCAATCCCGACTACGCCGAGGCGCACTATCTCCTCGCCTTCGTCTACGGCGACATGGGCCGGCACGAGGACGCCCGCGAGGCCACCAAGCGCGCCATCAAGCTGAATCCCACGCTGGCCCGGGCGCAGGCCAACCTCGCGCTCGACCGCTACCCGCAGAACGGCACCCATGCCGGTGGCCAGTGCCGCCGAGCGTCCGCAGATCGTCGAGGGCGGCGCGCTCGCCCACTACAACCTCGGGCTGGCCTTCCGGCAGAAGGGCCTGCACGAGGAAGCGCTCCGCGAGTACCGGCTGGCGCTCGACGCCGGCGAAGACCGGCGGATGACGCTCCAGGCGATGGCCGAAGTGCACCTCCTGCGGCGCGAGCTCCCGGCCGCGCTCGAGCTCTACGACGCGCTCGTCCGGGAATTCGCCGACTCACCGAAGCTCTGGAACGAGCGGGGCGTCTGTCTCCACCAGGCGGGGCGCCGGGCCGAGGCGATCGCCTCCTACGAGCGCGCCGTGGACGTCGATGCCGGGTACCAGCTGGCCTGGAACAACCTCGGCGTCATCCGGGCGGGCGACGCGGGCGAGGCCGGGATCGCCGCGTTCCGCCGGGCGCTCGACGGCGACCGGCCGCTGTTCGCGGCGCGGCTCAACCTGGGCCTGCTCTTCCTGCAGCGGCATCAGCTCCGGGCGGCGCTCGAGGAATACCAGGGCGCTCTCGCGGAGCAGAGCGGAAGCGCCGTGGCGTGGAACGGCGTAGGCCTGGTGCTCATGGAGCTTCGGCGGTTCGAGGATGCGCGCAACGCGTTCGGCCGCGCGGTGGACGCCGACCCCGGCATGGCCGGCGCGCGCTACAACCTGAGCTTCATCCTGAGCCAGCTCGGCGACTTCGACGGCGCGCTCCGGGAGACCCGCCGCGCGCTGGAGCTCGAGCCGCTCTACGTCCCCCAGAAGTTCTCGCTCACGATCGACCTCCAGTACGAGGATCCGACGATCGCGATCGCGCCCGAGCTGACCGCCGAGGTGGGCGGAGACCAGCTCGCCGGCGAGTTCGCGTTCGACCCGCCGGCCCTGGACCAGCTCTTCGCCGAGCTTGCCCCCGACGCGCCGGCGGCCGGCGCGCACGCCGTGGCGGGCAACGCGCTCGACCTCGCCCGCGATTACATCGCGAAGGGATTGCTCGACCTGGCGTCGGCCGAGCTGAGCCGGGCCGCCGCGCGCGGCGCGCCGCACGCCGCCACCGCCGTGCTCCTGGGCGACATCTTCGCCAAGCGCGGCCTCTACGGCGAGGCGCTCGAGCGGTACCGGGCGGCCCGGGCGGCCGCGCCCGACGATCCCGATGCGACGCTGGGCGAGATCCGCGCGCTGCTCTCCCTCGGCTGGGCGGGCGACGCGGCGCCGCTGGCCGACGAGCTCGCGCGCCGGGTGCGCGGCGACGTCGAGGTGCTGGTGGCGCGGGCGCGCGTGCGCCTGGCCGTGGGCGACGCCCTCGGCGCGCTCGACTGCATTCGCGAGGCGCAGACCCTCGCCCCGGGCCGGCCCGACCTCTTCCATCTCCAGGCCCAGGTCTCCGCCCGGCTCGGCGACCGCACCGCCGCCCTCGCCGCGTTCAACGCCGCGCTGCAGCTCGATCCGTCACTGGTCCGCGTGTGGTTCGAGCTCGGCGGCATCGAGGAGGAGCGCGGCAACTGGCCGGCGGCGCGCGCGGCCTACGAGCGGGCGCTCGACCTCCTGCCGACCTACGGCGCCGCGGCCCTGGCGCTGGCCGAGCTGCTGCGGCGCACCGAGACCCCGCGAGCCGCCGTCCACGTGCTCGTGCGCCTGCTCGAGGCCGATCCCTACGAGCTCGAGGCGCTCACCGCGCTCGGCCGCGCGCTGCTCGAGGACGGCCGCACCGCTCAGGCGCTCGAGGCGTTCGAGCGGGTCCTGCGGTTCGACCCGGAGCACGCCGGGGCGCTCTACCACGAGGGCGCGGCGCTCGCGCGCCAGCGGCAGTTCGACCAGGCCGTGCAGGCGTGGGAGCGGGTCGTGCAGCTCGATCCGGGCGGGCCGTACGCGTCGCAGGCCCGCTCGCGCGCGCGCTCCGCGCGCGATCTCCAGCACATCTTCGCGGCTTCGGCGGGCTAGGCCGTGGCACTCGAGGGCACGCTCAAGGACCTCCATATCCAGGACGTCTTCCAGCTGCTCGACCTGGGCCGGAAGAGCGGGGTCCTGCGGATCACCTCCGAGCTGCGGCAGACGGCCGGCACGGTCTGCTTCGACCGCGGTGGCGTGGTGTCCGCGGCGGTCGGAAGCGATCTGCAGCCGCTCGGCACGCGCCTCATCCGTGCGGGCCGCATCAGCGAGGCCGACCTCGATCGCGCGCGCGGCATGCAGAACGGCGGCGACGGCCGGCGGCTTGGCGACATCCTCGTGGACCTCGGCGTCGTCACCCGGCGCGAGCTCGACCGCCAGCTCAAGGCGCAGATCGAGGAGGCGGTGTTCGAGCTGCTGCGCTGGTCGGAAGGGTATTTCCGCTTCGAGGAGGGCGCGCCGTACCACGCGGCGGTCGAGTCGCCGGTGCGCTTTCCGACCGAGGCGCTGCTGATGGAGGCGGCGCGCCGGATCGACGAGTGGTCGCGCATCGGCTCGAAGGTGTCGCACCTCCGCCTGGTGCCGCGGCTGCCGCCGCCCGAGCAGCAGGGCACCGACACGCTCGATCTGGTCCCGTTCGAGTGGGAGGTGCTCGCCGCGATGGACGGCTCGCGGGATCTCCACTCCCTCGCCGAGGTGCTGGGCCGCTCGGAATTCGAGGTGGCGCGCACGGTGTACGGCCTCACCAACGCCGGGATCGTCGTGCTCGACGATCCGGCGCATCCCGGCGAGGAAGCGGAGCCCGGCCGCGACCTGGCGGCGCTGCTCGTGCCCGCGCGCGAGGCACTGGCGCAGGGGCAGTACGACCTGGCTGCCGGCGCCCTCGAGGAGCTGCTGCGTGCCGACCCGCTCATGCCGGAGGCGCGGCGGCTGCTCGGCGTCTGCTACGCGGCGCTCGGCCGCCTCACCGAGGCGCTCGACTGCTGGGTGTCGTGGAGCCGGCTCGGGACCCGCACGCCCGGCGAGGAGTCGGAGGGCGCCGGGGTAGAGCATCTGCGCCAGTCGGTGGAGACGATTCTGAAGGAGCTGGAGCGCTATCGTGACTGACGACATCCGCGCGCTGACGGCCAGGATGGCCGAAGAGCCGGGGAGCCTCGCGTTCCTCGAGCTCGCCGAGGCGCTCCGGCGCCGCGGGCAGCTGGAGGCCGCGTTCAAGGTGGCGCGCGGTGGGCTGTCCCGCTATCCGGGCCTCGCCGACGCGCACGATCTCATGGCGCGGGTGCTGAGCGACCAGGGCGACCTGGCCGGCGCGTTCGACGCCTGGTCCTCGGCGCTGCAGCTCGACCCGATGCGGACCAGCGCGCTCAAGGGGATCGCGTTTCTCTACTTCCGCGCGGGAGACACGCCCGCGGCGCTCGATCACCTCCAGCGCGCCATGGAGATCGATCCCGACGATCCGACGATCCGCCAGGCGTTCGGGCGGATGGCGGCCGGGCGGGCCGAACCGTCAGCCGCGCAGGGCACCGCCGCCGGGCCGTTGCCGCGAGCGGCTGATCCGCAGCCACGAGCGGCCGGCCTGTCCGGGCGAGAGCCGGCCAAGCATGCCGAGGCGCCGTCCGCGCCGGCACCGACCGCCACCGCACGAACTCCCGGCCTCTTCGACGGCATCGACGGCGGCGAGCGGCGGTCTCCTGCTGATCGACGGCAACGGCCTTCGTCTGGGCGGTGAGCTGGCATCGCCGGACGGCATGGAGGCCGGCGATCGCGTGGCGGCGCAGCTCGCCGGCGTCTCGCGGGAGGCGGCCCGGGCGACCCGGCTGCTCGGTCTCGGGAGCTGGCACACCATCGCGATCGAGTGTCCCGACGGCCACCTCGTGCTGGCGCAGTCCACCGCGGACACCGTCCTGCTGGCGAGCCGCGACCCATCGGTGCCGATCGGCCGCGTGGGGCTCCTGGCCGAGCGCGCCGCCCGCGCCGCGCGCACGTGGCTGGAGGCCCAGTGATGACGGCGACGCAGGACGCACTCGATCGCGTGACGCGGGTGCCGGGAGTCCGCGGCGCCCTGGTGGTGGCGGCGACCGACGGACTGGTCGTGGCGGCGCAGCTCATGGACGGCATCGACGGCCAGGCCGCCGCGGCGCTCACCGGGAGCCTGGTCGGCCGCCTGGGGCGGACGGCCGAGAGCGCCGGCCTGCGTCCGCCGGCCTTCGTCCAGCTCCGCGGCGAGGCGGGCAGCATTCTCGCGGCCCCCGGACCCGACGACCTGGTGCTCGTGGCCGTGGTCGGTCCGGACGCCAACCTCGGGCTCGCTCGGCTGGAGATGATCGAGGCGGCGGGACGGCTCGCCTGATGCGGGCACTCGAGCCCTGGGTGGTGCCGCCGCTGGAGACCTTCCTCGCCGAGAGCGCGGCGCGGCTCACCCTGCTCATGACCTCGTCGGGGCAGGTCGTGGCGCAGCACGGCTTCAGCCGCTCGCTCGACGTCATGACCGCGGCGGCCCTGGGCGCCGCCATCGTGGCCTCGACCGAGGAGCTGGCCCGGCTCATGGGCGCCTCGCGGTTCGAGGCCCTGGTGCACAACGGCCAGCGCCAGAGCTGCCTGCTCTCCGCCTTCGCCACGCCGCGCGGCCGCTGGATCGGCCTGGTGGTGTTCGGGCCCGAGACGTCGGTGGGGATCGTGCGGCTGTTCTTCGACCAGATGGTCCAGCAGCTCACCGCCGTGGCGCCGCGGGAGCAGCCGCAGGTGCCGATGCTGGCGGAGAACTTCGAGACCGAGCTCGACGCCAGCCTCAAAGCTCTCTTCGGACGGTAACCGGCATGTCTCTCGTCAACTTCACCGCGCGCGAGATCACCTGCAAGCTCGTGTACTACGGGCCGGGCCGGTCCGGCAAGACCACGAACCTGCAGTACGTCTACGGGCGGGTGCCCGAGAGCCGGCGCGGGCGGATGGTCTCGCTCGCGACGCAGACCGACCGCACCCTGTTCTTCGACTTCCTGCCGCTGGAGCTGGGGACGATCTCCGGGTTCACCACCAAGTTCCAGCTCTACACCGTCCCGGGCCAGAGCTACTACAACGCCACGCGGAAGCTGGTGCTCCAGGGTGCCGACGGCGTCGTCTTCGTGGGCGACAGCCAGGCCCGCCGCTTCGACGACAACCTCGAGAGCCTGCAGAACCTGCAGGACAACCTGCTGGCGCAGGGCGTCGACATCCGCCAGCTCCCGGTCGTCTTCCAGTACAACAAGCAGGACCTGCCGCGCGACCTGATCCTCTCGCACGACGAGATGGACGACGCCCTCAACTTCCGCGACGTCCCGAGCTACCCGGCCGACGCGCTGCACGGGAGCGGGGTGTTCGAGACGCTCCGCGGCATCTCGGAGCTGGTGCTCAAGCGCCTGGCCGTGGGGAGCCCGGTCGCGTGACCGTCACGCTCAACCCGCTCTACCGCTTCGACACCCTCATCGTGGGCGCCGCCAACCGGCTCGCGGTGACCGCCGCCAAGGCGGTCGCCGAGTCGCCGGGGACGGTGTACAACCCGCTGTTCATCTACGCCCGCCCGGGGCTCGGGAAGACCCACCTGCTGATGGCCATCGGCCATGCGGCCCGCGCGATCAACCCGCAGCTCGCCGTCGAATACCTCACGCTCGACGAGTTCGTCGAGGCGTTTCACGCGGCCATCGCCGCGGGGCACGGCGAGGCGTACCGCAAGCGGTTCCTGGACGTCGACGTGCTGCTGGTGGACGACGTGCAGTTCCTCACGCACCGGCGCGAGATGCAGGCGGAGCTGCTGCGGCTCACCGACGCGCTGCAGACCACCAACCGCCAGATCGTCCTCACCAGCGACCGGCCGCCGGCCGAGATCGAGGCGCTCGACGAGCGGCTCATCCGTCGGTTCGCCGGCGGGCTCATCATCGACGTGGCGGCGCCCGACTACGAGACCCGGGTCGCCATCCTCCGCCGGAAGGCCGAGGAGCGCCGCGCCGGGTTCGGCGGCGGCGTGCTCGAGGCCGTGGCTTCCCTCGCCATCGACAACGTGCGCGAGCTGCTCGGCGCGCTCAACCGGCTCATCGCCTTCCAGGCCGTGAGCGAGCAGCCCCTCGGCCCCGAGCAGGCCCGCATGCTCGTGGGAGGCGAGGTGGAGGCGTCGGAGCCGGTGGAGTCGGCGGCCGCGCCGGTCGAGGCACCTCCGCCGGCGCCGGCGTCCGCCGAGCCGTCCGAGTTCGAGGATTTTCTCTCGGAGATCGCCGCCACCGTCGCCCAGCAGGTCGACGCCTGGCGCGGCAAGGTCACCGCCGCGGTGCTGCGCTGGCAGGGCGAGGGGTTCCGCACCGCCCAGCTCGAGGCGCTGCTGGCGCAGGAGATGGTGAACGATCCCGAGCGCATCCTCCGGGAGTTCGAGGAGGACGTCGTCCGGCTCCAGCACATGCAGGCCGAGGCGGCGGCGCTCGCGCCCGAGCTCGCCGGGTCGGCCGCGTTCCGGGACCCGGCCAACCTGGACGCGGCCGAGGAAGCGCTGCGGCAGGCTCGCGAGGAGGGCGCGCCACCGCCGGCGCCGTCGCCGCTCTGGCGCCTGGACACCGTCGTCGAGACCGCGGCCAACCGGGTCGTGCTCGAGGCCGTGCGCGCGGTGACCGCGGAGCCCGCCAGCCGGTACAACCCGCTCGTCCTCATCGGCGGCCCGGCGGTCGGCAAGACCCACCTGCTGCACGCGGTCGGCAACGCCCTCGCCGAGCGCGGCGGCCCGGTGGCCTGCCTCAGCGCGCCCGAGTTCACGGGCGAGCTGATCGAGGCCATCGACCGCGACGCGATCGCCGGCTGGCGGGCGCGCTACCGCCGGGCGACCGCGTTCCTGCTCGACGACGTCCACCTCATCGCCGCCAAGGACCGGACGCAGGACGAGCTGTTCGTGCTCTTCAACGCGCTGATCGATGCCGGCCGGCAGCTCGTGTTCACGTCGGCCGCGCCGCTCGACGAGCTGACCGGCGTCGAGCCGCGGCTGCGCTCCCGTCTCGAGGGCGGCCTGGTGGTCGAGCTCTCGCCGCCCGACGCCGCCGTACGGGAACGCGTGCTGCTGCGCGATCTCGAGTCCAAGCTCGGCGAGGCCGACCCCGAGCTCGCGGCGTACGTCGCCTCGCGTCCCGCCGATTCCATCCGCGCCGCGCAGGCGCTGCTGCAGCGGGTGCTCGAGGCCGCGTCCGCCAAGGGCGTCACGCCGAGCGCCGGCTTCGCGCGCGCCGTGATCGAGGGTCCGGCCCCGGCCCCCGCGGCGCCCAAGCGTCCCGCGGGCCGGTCGAGCGGCCTCGTCGCCGCCGGCGCGGGCGCGACCCGGAGCCGGGAGAAGATGGTGTGGGAGTGGCCCGAGGTGAGCGAGCGCGTGATCGAGGAGTGGCGCTGATGGCGATCAAGGGCAGCCTCAAGGAGGCGAGTCTCCCGGACGTCATCCAGCTCCTGTTCCTGGGGCGCAGGACGGGGTGCCTCGCGCTCGCCGACCGGCACAACTTCGGCACGATCTACTTCGAGGAAGGGCACATCATCTACGCCGCGATCGTCAACCGGCGTGATCGGCTCGGCGACATCCTGCTCCGGAGCGGGCGCATCACGCAGGAGCAGCTCCAGCACGCCATCGCGGCGCAGGAAGGCGACCGCGAGCACAAGCTCGGCGAGATCCTCGTCCAGCTCGGTGCCCTGCCACGCGAGGAGCTCGAGAGCTACATCCGGCTGCAGATCGAAGAGGCCGTGTACTACCTGTTCACCTGGATCTCGGGGACCTTCAACTTCGAGGCGGGCGTCCGGCCGGAGCTCGAGGACTTCCTCGTCCGCATCAACCCGGAGTTCCTCCTGCTCGAGGGCGCGCGGCGGGTGGACGAGTGGAGCCAGATCGAGAAGAAGATCCCGTCGTTCGACCTGATCTTTTCCGTGGATCCGGCCCATATCGGCGAATCGGCCCCCACGCTGTCGGCCGAGCAGCAGCGCCTCGTGCCGCTGCTGGACGGCTCGCGCGACGTGCAGGCGGTGATCGAGGAGTCGGGCCTGGTGGAGTTCGAGGTCGGGAAAGCGCTCTACGGCCTGATCACCGCCGGCTTCGCCCACCGGACCGGCACGTCGGCCGCCGCGGCGCCGAAGGTCCACGACGGCCGGGTCGAGGAGCACCGGAACCTGGGCGTGGCCTTCTACAAGGCGGCGATGCTGGACGAGGCCCTGCGCGAGTTCCGCCGGGTGGCGGACCTCCGGCCCACCGACGCGAGCGCGCCGTTCTACCTGGGGCTCATCGCCCTCCGCCAGGCGCGCTGGGAGGAGGCCGTCGCGGGGTTCCGGCAGGCGGCCGACGCGGCCGGCGGGCGTCCCGCGGCGCTGCACAACCTGGGCTACGCCCTCGAGCGGCTCGGACGGCTGGACGAGTCGGAGACCGCCTACGGCGACGCGGCCGGCCGCGCCCGGGACGACGCGCGCATCATGCTCGGCTGGAGCGTGGTGGCGCTCAAGCGGGGCGAGCACCAGGTGTCGCAGGGCCGGCTCGCGCGGACGCTCGAGCTGCTGGGCAGCAAGCCGGCTCCGGCGCTCTGGTACTGGGCCGCCACGCTCGCGAGCGCCGGACTCGACGACGCGCCGGGCGCGCTCCGCGCCGCCAAGGCGGGCGTGGCCGCGTTCCCGGCGAGCGCGGTGCTCCAGAACAATCTCGCCGTGCTGCTCGAGCTGAGCGGCGACGTGGCCGGCGCCGAGGCGGCGCTCCGGGCCGCGCTCGCCGAGGACCCGTCGCTGCCGCAGGTCTCCAAGAACCTGGCCGACGTCCTCTACCGGAACGGGCGCTACGATGAGGCCCGCGAGGCGTACGAGCGCGCTGCCAAGCTGGCCCCCGATCTCGGCGACGACCTGTACTTCAAGCTCGGCAACCTCGCCTACAAGCGGCGCGACAAGTCGGGCGCCCGCGAGAGCTGGAGCCGCGCCACGACGCTGAACCCGGCGCACGAGCTGGCCAGGGCCAACCTCGAAATGCTGGACATGACGCCGTGACCGCCGACGATCTCGACTTCGCCGCGCTCTCGCGCGAGATCACCAAGACCAGCGGCTTTGCGCTCGATGCCTACAAGGACAAGTGCATCCGGCGCCGGATCGCGGTGCGGATGCGCGCCTGCGGCGTGCACACCTACGAGGACTATCGCATGCTGCTGAAACGGTCGCCCAACGAGTACGAGCGGCTGCGGGACGCGCTGACCATCAACGTCACCCGGTTCTACCGCAACGCGGAGACCTGGAACCTGATCCGGCGCGACGTGCTGCCGGCGCTCTTCGATCGGCGCCGGGGCGAGGTGCGGGTCTGGAGCGCGGGGTGCTCGTCGGGGGAAGAGCCGTATACGCTCGCCATGCTCGCGGCCGACTACCTGGATCGGGCCGGCCGCGGCGACGAGCTCTCGCGGCTCACGATCGACGCCACGGACATCGACCGCATCAGCCTCGAGCGGGCGCAGGCGCGCCGCCTACCGGAGCGAGGGGCTCACCGAGATGCCGGACGACCTGGCGCGGTCGTACTTCGAGTCCGCCGGCGACGAGCGGAGGGTGATCGACCGCGTCCGGCGCCGAGTGCAGGTCCGGGCGCTCGACCTGAACCGCGAGGCTCCGCTCCGGACCGACTACCATCTGATTCTCTGCCGCAACGTCGTGATCTACTTCGACCGGGTCATGCAGGAGCGGCTGTTCCAGACGTTCACCGGACGCGCTGGTGCCGGGAGGGTATCTCGTGCTGGGCAAGGTCGAGACGCTCTTCGGCGGCGCCCGCGAGCGGCTCATCCTGGTCGACCCCCGCGAGCGCTTGTACCGGCGGCCGGCGTGAAGGGCGAGATCATCGTGAAGGTCGCCGACCTCCGGTTCGGGACCGGCAAGGACATTCTGGTGACGATCGGCCTCGGGAGCTGCGTCGCCATCGTGCTCTACGACGCCACGGCGCACGTCGGCGGGCTGGCGCACGTGCTGCTGCCGTCGCCGGCGCTGAGCCGGCAGGACAGCAATCCGGCCAAGTTCCCCCAGACGGCCGTGCCGCTCCTCCTCGAGCAGATGGGGCAGCACGGGCGCCAGCATCCGCCGGATCTCGGCGCGGCTCATCGGCGGGGCCAGCATGTTCAGCGGGCTCGGGGCGCCCGGCACGATCCAGATGGGCGAGCGCAACATCGTGGCCTCGCGCCAGGCGCTCCATCAGCACGGCGTGGCCATCGTCGGCGAGGCCACCGGGGGCGACTTCGGCCGCACGGTGCGGCTCTGGGTGGCGGACGGCCGGGTCGAGGTCTCGTCGGTGGCGCATGGTGTCCAAACCCTCTGAGCCGCGGACCGTCCTCGTGGTCGACGACAGCCCCTTCTTCCGGCGGCTGCTGAGCGACGTGGTGGACGGGAGCCGGGAGTTCCGGGTCGTCGGCACCGCGCGGAACGGGATGGACGCGCTGCAGAAGGTGCACGACCAGGAGCCCGATCTGGTGCTCATGGACCTCGAGATGCCCGAGCTCGACGGCCTCGGTGCCATCGGCTACATCATGTCCGAGTCGCCGCGCCCGATCGTGGTGGTGAGCTCCTACGCCGGGCCCGGCACCGCGGCGGCCATCCGCGCGCTCGAGCTGGGCGCGGTGGATCTCGTGGCCAAGGCCGAGGACCGGAGCGAGGACGCCATCGCGCGGTTCGGCGAGCGGCTGCTCACGGTGCTCCGCACGGTGCGGAGTGCCGCCATCCTCCGGATGCCCGATGCTCGCGCGGCCCGCGCGCAGCGCCCACATGCAGGCCCTGTTCGCGCTGCCGGGCCGGGCCCGGCAGTGCGCGGCGATCGCCGCATCGACCGGCGGCCCGCGCGCGCTCGCGGAGGTGGTGCCCGCCCTGGTGACGGGGCAGCAGGCCGCGGTCCTGATCGTGCAGCACATGCCGCCCAAGTTCACGCGCAGCCTGGCCGAGCGGCTCGCGGCGCAGAGCCATTTCAACGTGGTCGAGGCGCAACACGGGACGCCGGTCCTGGCGGACACCGCGTACGTGGCGCCGGGGGATTATCATATGCGCGTTGCCGCCGGCCTCGATGGCCTCCGCCTCGAGCTCGACCAGGAGCCCTCGATCTGGGGCGTCCGGCCGGCGGCCGATCCCCTGTTCCGGAGCGTCGCGAAGATCTTCGGCCCCCGCGCCGTCGGCGTCGTGCTGACCGGCCTCGGACGGGACGGCGCCGACGGGCTCCGCGAGATCCACGACGCCGGCGGCGTCGGGATCGCCCAGGACCGCGAGACCGCTACGATCTTCGGCATGCCGAGCGCGGCGGTGCAGGCCGGCGGCGTCCACCACGTCCTGCCGATCGGCCGGATCGCCGATCGCGTCGGCCAGGAGCTCGGCCGGATGGCGGCCCGATGAGCGCGGCCGTGAAGGGCGGGGCGGGGCACCTGCTGGTTCGCGCCGGCGGCCGCCTGGTCGGCCTGCCGCTGGATCAGGTGGTCGAGGTGCTCGATCCCGGCACCAGCTTCCCGGTCCCGACGCGCGAGCCCGCCGTCCGCGGGGTCGCCATCGTGCGGGGGCGTATCCTGCCGCTGGTGCATCTGGGCACGCTCCTCGACGGCGGCGACTGCCTGCCCGAGCGCACCGACACCGGCGTGCTGGTCGAGCTGGCCGGCCGCCGGCTCTGCCTGGAGGTCGAGGAGGCCGAGTCGGTGCTGTACGACGCCGGGCTCGCCGTGCCCCCGGGCAGCGCGCTGCCCTGGGCGGCGGCGGTCGCCCGCACCGACCGCGGCCTCGTGCCGCTCCTGGACCTCGCCGCGCTGGGTGCGCGCTTCACGGAGATTGCTGCCCCATGACGACTACCGGCGACGACATCCAGCTCGTGACCTTCCGGGTCGGGACCCAGGAGTTCGCGTTCGACATTCTCCAGGTCGAGCGGATCCTCCGGCACGTGACGCCCGCGCCGCTGCCCAAGTCGCCCGATTTCCTCGAGGGCGTGGTCCCGTACGAAGGTGGCGCGGTGCCGGTGGTCGATCTCCGGAAGCGCTTCGACCTCGACGCGCCCATCCGCGAGGAGACCCGGCTCATGGTCGTCGATCTCGGCGACCACCGCGTCGGCGTGCTGGTGGACGAGGTCCGCGAGGTGATGCGGGTCGACAGCACGACCATCACGGCGCCCGGGCCGATGGTGAACGGGCTAGCGGCCGCCTACATCGCCGGCATCGTCACGCGCCCGTCGCGCACGATCATCATCCTGAACGCCCGGAAGCTGCTCTCCGCCTCGGAGCGGATGGCCTTGACCGGCATCGGGAGCGGCCAGTGAGCGAGCCCTGGCTCACCGCGCTCCGGGTCCAGTTCCAGGCGATCGAGGCGCGCCTCGGGACGACGGCGCAGCCGGGCGACCGGGAGGCGCTCAAGCGCGACATCATCGCCCTCTTCAAGCAGGTGGACGCGGCCCTCGGCGATCTCGGCCAGATGAAGGAAGACATCCGCGGGCTGGTGGAGCGCTACAAGCAGGGCGCGGCCGCCGAAGTGGCCACGGCGCCCCAGTTCACCGGCGCCCGCCCGGCGGTGCACGCCGACCACCTCGGCGCCTCGACCTTCATCGAGAAGGGCTGGAGCCTGATCTCGCTCGGCGACTACGCCGGCGCCATCCAGTCGCTCGAGAAGGCGCTCACGCTGTCGCCCGGCGAGATCCAGGCGCAGTCGCTCCTGGGCTGGGCCCAGATGCTGCACGAGGACTACGACGACGCGCTGGGGACGTTCTCCCGGGTCCTGATGAAGGAGCCGGCCAACGCGCTCGCGCGCATCAACGTCGGCTACATCTGCCTCAAGAAGCGGATCTTCGGCGAGGCCATCGAGCACCTGTCGAAGGCCATCCGGCTGGACAACGACCGGAAGGCGACGCTCTACGCCCACTACTATCTCGGGCTGGTCTACCTCGAGCGCGAGATGTTCGAGGACGCGCAGACCTTCTTCCGGAAGACGCTCAAGCTGGGGCCCAACCTGATCGAGGCCTACTTCGAGCTGGGCCGCGCCCTCTGGTTCGCCGGCCAGCGCGACGAGGCGATGCAGACCTGGGCCGAGGGGCACAAGGCCAACAAGTTCAATCCCTGGGCCAAGCGCTGCAAAGAGATGCTCGACCTGGCCGCGTCAGGAGGCGAGGTCCCGCGCAGCCTGGTCTCCTAGCACTCCTCCTCCTTCTTCAAGGCAGCCCCACCGCGGTGCAGGTCGGTCGGGTCACGGCCGTGGCCTGGCCCGCCCAGCGGGCGGTGGCCGCCGACCTCGCGCGGCTCGCCGACCGGCCGGCCGAGTGGCCGGGGCTTGGCCTGCGCGACCCGGGGCCGCTTCGGCTCATCGTAGTTCCCGACGCCCATCTGCTCGACTCGCTGACCGCCGGCCGCGCGCCGTCGTGGGGCGCCGCCATCGCCGTGCCCGGCGCGCGCACCATCCTCCTCCGCGCCGACGAGGGCGACCTCGTCCGCACCCTGCGTCACGAGCTCGCCCATCTCGCGCTGCACGAGGCGGTCGCCGTGCGGGTCCCGCTCTGGTTCGACGAGGGCTACGCGTCCTGGGCCGCCGGAGAATGGGATCGGCTCGGGACGCTCGAGCTCAACCTGACGGTCGTGCGCGGTGCCGTGCCGACGCTCACCGGCCTCGACGGCGCGCTCCGCGGCTCGGCCTCCAGCGCGGACGCCGCGTACGCCCTGGCCGTCTCGGCCGTGGCCGAGCTGGCGCGAAGGAACCCGACGGGAACGCTCACTCCGTTGCTGCGGCGGCTGGAATCGGGCGAGGACTTCGACGCGGCCGTCCTCGCGACCACTGGCCTCGCCGTGGGCCGGTTCGAGCAGGAATGGCAGCGCGCGCGTCCGGCGGCGGTACACGCTGGGCAACTGGCTGATCGCGGGCGGCGGGTGGCTGATCGTGGCCCTCCTGGTGGCGGTGCAGGTCCGGCGCCGGCGCCGGTTGGATCGGGTCCGCCGGGCGGCGCTCGACGAGGGCTGGGACGTCGAGCCCGAAACCGAGCAGGGACCTGAACTTGACCCGACCCCGGATCGGTAGTAGCCTCCTGTCTTATGCCCAGTTCTCGCCCTTCGGTGACCTCAGCAGGTGGCGGTCCGGCCGCGCGCCGCTTCCTGTTGACCCGACGCAATCTCGTCATCCTGGCCGCCGCGGTGGCGGTCCTGGTCGCGGGATATTTGACCCTCGCCGCGGGGCACGCCAGCCTGGCGGCGGCCCTGCTGGTGGTGGGATACTGCGTGCTCGTGCCGCTCGGTATCGCCCTCTAGCGGGGTGTCGACCGTCACGGCACAATCCCTGCGCTTGGTCGTCTTTTCGACACTGTGGCGCAGGGCCTCACCGATCCAGGGCGAATAGCTCAGCCGGTTCAGAGCGCCTGCCTTACACGCAGGATGTCGGGGGTTCGAATCCCTCTTCGCCCACTCGTCTCCGCGCTCGCGCGGTCGTTGCCGGCCCTTCGGGGCAGCTCCTCTGTGGAGGCTAAGGAATGTTCCTGTTCCGTCTCGTAACTCTGGCCGTCGTCGGGGCCTCGGTGCTGTCGCCGCTCGCGGCGCAGGGCATCCCGCGCGGGTCGCGGACCTCGTCGACCGTGAACACGGCGCCGCGATTCATGGTGGCCAATCCGTTCGCCTTCGCGGCCGCGGACTCCGCGCCCGCGGTCAAGATCGGCACTGCCCTCCGCGAGGCCGTGAAGGGCATCGTCGGCCGTGACTATCAGGTCATCGAACAGACCCAGATGAACGAAGCCCTGACGCAGTATGGCTATCCCAAGGATGCCATCCTGAGCCCGGCGCTGGCGATCACGCTCGCCAAGAACATCCAGGCGCGCTTCGTGGTGAACTCGACGCTCAACAAGGCCGAGGGCGGGCGCTATGCCGTGACGGCCCGGCTGATCGGCGTGAGCGACGACGCCGGCAACGTGGTCACGCTCACCCAGAACGCGGGCGAGACGCCGGAGGCGTTCGGCAAGCGCCTCGCCAACGCGCTGGAGCCGGCGATCAAGTCGCTGGCCGACGCGAAGGCGTGCATCGAGCAGCGCACCGCGAAGCCCGACAAGGCCGCCGATGCCGCCGCCAAGGCCCTCAAGGCGCTGCCGAACCACGGGCTCGCCGAGTACTGCCTGGCGCTCCTGGCGCAGGACAAGAAGGCCCCCCGCCAAGAGGTCGTGAAGCACCTGCAGGCGTCCGCCAAGGGCGACCCGCTGAGCCTCCCGGTCTGGACCGCGCTCGCCACGCAGTACCAGCAGGCCAACGACACGGCCAGCACGCTGGTGGCGTTCAAGCAGATGCTCCGGGTCGCGCCGACCAACCAGAAGCTGCGCGAGGAGCTGTTCAAGTACTTCCTGCAGTCGGGCCATCCGGAGACCGCGCTCGAGGTGGCCGACGAAGGCCTCAAGATCGATCCGTACAACGCCGACCTCTACGACCTGAAGAGCAACGCCTGCCTCTTCCTGAGCGACTTCAAGTGCGCGGTCGACGCCCTGGAGACGCTCTACGCCACCGACAGCACCAAGGCGGACACGCTGTTCTTCACCAAGATCGCAGCCGCGGCCGGGGAGCCTGCCGTTCCGGATACGGTGAAGCTGCTCAAATCGGCCCGGACTCAGGCGGATTCGCTAAAGGTCCGGTCAGAAGCCGCGGCAGGTGGGGTTGCTGATACGGCCCGGCTGCTCAAATGGGCGCAGGTCGGTGTGCGGAAGTATCCGGACAACCCGACGCTGCTGGGCTATCTCAACAAGGCGTACACGCTGACCGGGCAGACCGACAGCGTGGTCGCGGTGACCAATCGCCTGATGGCCAAGGACACCACGGAGGTCGTGCCCGCCCTGAACGCCGGCAAGGCGCTGATCGACGCCAAGCGGCCCAAGGAGGCCGTGCCGTTCCTCGACTTCGCCATCAAGCACGGCGACCCGCAGGCCAAGGAAAACGCGGCCGCGCTGCTGTACACGGGCGCCGCACCGCTGCTGCAGCAGCCACAGGATCTGCTCGGCGCGGCCGAGCTGCTCCGGATGGCGGTCACGCGCGGCCAACCCGGCGGGCAAGGTGCAGCCGGCGGCGAACTACCTGCTCGGTCTCGCCACGCTCTTCCAGGTGCCGCAGATCGATCCGCAGGCCGAGAAGCAGAAGTCGTGCGACCTGGCCCGGCAGGAGGAGACGCTCCTGGGCGAGGCCGAGACGGCGCTGACGGCCGGCCGCGCGGTCAACCAGGAGGCGGTCGACAAGAACCTCAGATCATCAAGCAGTACAAGCCGCGCGTCGCTTCGATGCTCAAGGCGTACTGCAAATAGGGGGTTCCGTGGGGGCACCGGGCTGTCTATATTCACCCCGCCGTTGCAAGGGGCTGTAGCTCAGCTTGGTTAGAGTGCCGCACTGTCACTGCGGAGGTCGCGGGTTCGAGCCCCGTCAGCCCCGCTCGTCATGACACCTTGAACGAGCCACCCCGTCCCTGCGGACGGGGTGTTTCGTTATCCGCCCCCAGTGCCGGTACAATGGCAGACTCCGCGAACCCAGTGCACGTCCCGGTCCTCCTGGCCCCGGTCCTCGCCGCGGCGGCGGGGGCGAGCCGCGCGGTGGACGCCACGCTGGGCGACGGCGGCCACGCGGAGGCGCTCCGGGGACTCGGGGCGGAGGTGCTCGGCATCGACCGCGATCCGGCCGCGATCGCCGTGAGCCGGCGCCGCCTGGGCGACGAGGGCATGCGCTACCTCCAGGCGCCCTACAGCGCGCCCGCGGCGCTGGCGGCGGTGGCGGCCTTCCGCCCCGACTTCATCCTGCTCGACCTCGGCGTCTCGTCCCGGCAGCTGGACGAGGCCGAGCGCGGCTTTACCTTCCGTCCCAGCGCGCCGCTCGACATGCGGATGGGCGACGCGGGCCCGACCGCGGCGGCGTTCCTCAACTCGGCGGCCGAGGCCGAGCTCGCGCGAGTCTTCGACGAGTACGGCGACGAGCGGCAGTCGCGCCGGCTGGCCCGGGAGATCGTGCGGCGCCGCGGGCAACCAGCCGTTCGCCATCAGCGACGATCTCGTCAACGCCATCCGCGCCACGCTGGGGCCGCGCGCCGGGCCCTCCGAGTTCGCCCGACTGTTCCAGGCGGTGCGGATCGCGGTCAACGACGAGCTGGCCGGCCTCGCCGCCGCGCTCCCCGCCTTCCGCGACGCGCTCGTCGCCGGCGGCCGGCTCGCGGTCATCACCTATCATTCGGGCGAGGACCGGCTGGTGAAGCACGCGTTCCGGGAGTGGGCCGCGGCCTGCATCTGCCCGCCGCAGCAGCCGGTCTGCACCTGCCGGGGCCGGCCGCTCGGCCGGCTGGTGCCGCGGAAGCCGATCGTTCCCGAGCCCGACGAAGTGGCGGCGAACCCGCGCGCGCGGAGCGCGCAGCTCCGGATCTTCCAGGCGGGCGATGCAGCTTAAGGGACGGCACTGGCTGATGCTCTGGCTCCTGCGTCTTCCTCTGCGTGCTGGTGGCCATCACCACGCGCCAGACGGCGGGGTTCCGCACGGCCCGGCGGCTCAGGGACCTGCGCGAGGAACGGATGGCGCTCGAGGCGCGGCGCGGCGACCTGGAGCGGCGCATCCGCCTCGCCTCGAGCCGGCAGGTGCTGGTGCCGATCGTGGAGCGCGCGCTGGGCCTGCACGAGCCGGCGGATTCGGAGTTCGTCCTCTTCGCCGTGCCCGCCGGCCCGGAGGAGCGCTGATGGCCAAGCCCACCGTCCGCATCGCCGCGATCCAGTTCGGCTTCGCGCTCGGCATCCTGGCGGTGCTGACCCGGGCGGCCCAGCTCCAGATCGTCGAGGCCGAGCGCTGGGCGCACGAGGCGGCGCGGCAGCGGACCGAGAAGGTGGTGCTCCCCGCCCGGCGCGGCGCGCTCTACGACCGGAACGGGAGCCGCTCGCCATCACCCAGGAGTTCTATCACGTCGGCGTCGCGCCGAACGAGCTCGAGGACGTCCGGGCGGCGTTCGTGCTGCTGGTGCGGAACCTCGGAGTGTCGGCGCCGGCGCTCAACCGGGAGTTCCAGTCGCGGAAGCGCTGGATCTACCTCCACGGCCCGTTCAACGCGACCCAGGTCCAGCCGCTCCGCCGGGTGAAGGGCATCCACCTCACGGGGGAGTACCAGCGCTTCTATCCCTCGCGCGACCTCGCGCGGCCGATCATCGGCGGGCTCGCGCCCGACCGGCCGGTCGGAGCGCTCGGGCCTCGAGCTGGCGCTCGACTCGCTGCTCACCGGCCGGCCGGGCGAGGCGGTGCTGCTCAAGGATCGCGCGGGCCGCCGCTACGACTCGCCCGGCCGGAAGACGCGCGACCCGGTGGCGGGAAACGACGTCGCGCTCACGCTCGACGCCGAGCTGCAGGAGATCGCCGAGCGCGGGCTCGACGACGCGCATCGGCCAGATGCAGGCCGAGGGCGGCGACGTCGTCTTCCTCGACCCGAACACGGGCGAGCTGCTGGCGCTGGCCTCCCGGCAGGCGGCGGGCGGCGGGGTGCCGAGCGCGTCGACGCTCACCGATCCGTTCGAGCCCGGCTCGACCGCCAAGCTGTTCACCGCGGCGGCGCTGCTCATGCGCGGACCGGGTCGAGCCGGCCGACGCGGTGTCCGGCGAGAACGGCGTGTGGAACATGCCGGTGACCTCGACCGGGCGGACCCGTCGCATCACCGACGCCCACGCCGCAACGGGCACGCTCACGCTGGCGCGCGGCGATCCAGGTCTCGAGCAACATCGCCATGGCGAAGTTCTCCTCGCGGCTCGCGCCCGAGGAGCAGTTCGAGATGCTGCGCGACTTCGGCTTCGGCACGCCGACGGGCGCGGAGTTCCCTGGCGAGTCCCGCGGCGATCCTGGCGTTCCCGGATCGCTGGCAGCCGATGTACACCCGGGCCAGCATGGCGATGGGCTACGAGTTCGGGTGACGCCGGTGCAGCTCGCGGCGGCGTACGGCGCCATCGCGAACGACGGCGTGCTGCTCGCGCCCACGCTCGTGCGCGAGGTGCGGCGACCCGGCGGGCACTGCTCTACCGCCACCAGCCCGAGCCGGTGCGGCGGGTGGTCAGCCCGGAGATCGCGGCGCAGCTCCGCGAGTTCCTGCGCGAGGCGGTGGGCGAAGGGCGGCACCGGCGAGCATGGCGCAGCTCGCGAACTACTCCGTGCTCGGGAAGACCGGCACCGCCATCCGGTTCGAGAACGGCCGCTACGTGCGGGGGCAGTACACGGCGTCCTTCGCGGCGCTCTTTCCCGCCGACCACCCGCAGCTCGTCGTGATCGTGAAGATCGACAACCCGCGGGGCAACTACTACGGCGGCCTCACCGCCGCGCCGGTGACGCGGACGATGCTGCAGCAGGCGCTCGCCTCGCGCCGGGTGGCGATCGACCGCGGCCGCCTCACGGCGCGCGACACCGTCGGAGCCCGAGGCGACGAAGCCGCTGGCCGCGGCGCCGGCCGGCCCGCCGCCGGTCGTGGTCACGCTGCCGTACCGGGCCGCCGGAGTCAGCGCCGCCGCGCGGCCGGTGCCGGACGTCGCCGGGCGCTCGATCCGCGAGGCGGCGCTGGCGCTGCACCGGCGGGGGTTCCGGGTGAACCTGCGCGGGCTCGGACGGGTGGTGCGGACCGTGCCCGGCGCGGGCGAGAGCGCGCGGCCGGGGAGCGCCGTGCTGGTGCTGGCGGAGTGAGGCGCGCTCAGATGACCGTGTCAGCTCGAGTCAGGAGACGCGACTCGATGCCCCTCAGCCTGGTCCGACCTCCTCGCCGAGCTCCGCCGCCACGACCTCCTCGTCGGCGCGCCGGCGGACGGCCCCGTCGCCCGCCGCGATCGGCATGGACAGCCGCACCGTCCGCCCCGGCACGCTCTACGTCGCGGTGCGCGGCTCCCAGGCGGACGGCCATCGCTTCGTCCCCGACGCGGTGCGCCGCGGCGCGACCGCCGTGGTGGTCGAGACCGCGCAGCAGTCGGGCGTTCCCGAGATCATCGTGCGCGACGGCCGGCGCGCGGCGCTCGCGCTCGGCCAGGCCTGGTACGGCCACCCGGGCCGGCGGCTCACGCTCATCGGCGTCACCGGCACCAACGGCAAGACCACCACCACCGGCATCATCCGCCACCTGTTCAACGCGTCGACACGGCGCGGGCAGCATCGGCACGCTCGGCGCGTTCGACGGCCGCGGAGAGCCGGTCGACTCGACGGCGGGCTCGCTCACGACGCCGGGACCGATCGACCTCCAGGCCACGCTCGCCGAGCTGCTCGCGCGCGGCGTGACGCACGTCGCCATGGAGGCGTCGTCGCACAGCCTCGACCAGGGACGGCTCGACGGCCTCGCCTTCGCCGCCGGCGTCTTCACCAACCTCACCCGCGACCATCTCGACTACCACGGCACGATGGAGTCGTACCTCGGCGGCCAAGCTCAAGCTGTCCACGCTGCTCGGGCTCGAGGGCGTCGAGGTGGTCAACCTCGACGACGACGCGTGGCGCGTGCTGCCGACGCGGGCGCCGCGGGTCACCTTCGGCCTCCACCCGGCCGCCGACGTGCGGGCCTCGGGCGTCGTGCTCGACGCGGGCGGCAGCCGCTTCCGGCTCGAGGGCCGCTTCGGCCGCGCCGAGGCGTCGCTCCCGCTGCTCGGCGACTTCAACGTGAGCAACGCGCTCGCCGCCGCGGCCTGCGCGCTCGGGCTGGGCCGGCCGCTCGACGAGGTGGTGAGCCGGCTGGCGCGCCACGCCGCAGGTGCCCGGGCGGATGGAGCGGATCGCGGACGCGCCGTGCATCGTGCTCCGCGACTACGCCCACACGCCGGACGCGCTCGAGCGCGCGCTCGCCACGCTCCGGCCGCTCACCGGCGGGACGGCTCATCGTGGTGTTCGGCTGCGGCGGCGACCGCGACCGCGGCAAGCGCCCGATCATGGGCCGGATCGCCGCGCGAGGGCGCCGATCTGGCGATCGTGACCTCCGACAATCCCCGCACCGAAGATCCCGGCGCCATCATCGACGACATCGAGCAGGGCATGGGCGGCGTGCCGCACCTCCGGATCGTGGACCGCCTGGCCGCGATCCACGCGGCGCTCGACGAGGCTCGCGCCGGGCGACACCGTCCTGCTCGCCGGCAAGGGCCACGAGACCTACCAGGTGCTCGGGACCGAGAAGGTGCCGTTCGACGAGCGCGCCATCGTGCGGGCCGCGACGGGGGCCGGGGCATGACGCGAGTGACACGCTGGACGGCGGCGCGAGTGCGCGAGGCGCTTGGGTTGCCGGCTAGTGCGCAGAGGGGCGCGAACAGGCGCGACTCCGCGAGCGGCGCCGCCGAGCCGACATTCACCCGGGTGCTGACCGACACGCGCGCCATCGAGCCCGGCGCCCTGTTCGTGGCGCTCGTCGGCGAGCGCTTCGACGGCCATGACTACCTGGACGCCGCCGCCGCGGCCGGGGCCACCGGCGCGGTCGTTCGCGAGGGCGCGCGGGTGCCCGCCGGCGTGACGGCGTTTCACGTGCCGGACACGCTCCGGGCCTTCGGCCTGCTGGCCCGCGCGCGGCGGCGGGAGATCACGGGCCCGGTGATCGCGGTCACCGGCACCAACGGAAAGACCAGCACGAAGGAGATGCTGGCCGCGGTGCTCGGCACGCGCTACCGGGTGTACGCCACGCGCGCCAACCTCAACAATCTCGTCGGCGTGCCGCCCACCATCCTGGAGGCGCCGGACGACACCGACGCGCTCGTGGTCGAGGCCGGCGCCAACCTGCCCGGCGAGATCGCGCGCTACCGGGAGATCATCGAGCCGTCGCTCGCCCTCGTCACCAACGCGGTGCAGGGCCACCTCGAGGGCTTCGGCTCGCTCGCCGGCGTGGTGGCGGAGAAGCTGTCGCTCGCCGACGGCGTGCCGCTCGCGATCGTCGGCACCGATCCGCCGGCGCTCGCGGAGGAGGCCCGGCGCCGCGCCGGCGCGGTGCGGACCGCCGGCGCTCGAGCGGGCCGACCTCGTGCCCGACCGGGTCGAGCTCGGTCCCGACGCGCGGCCGGTGCTCACCTTCGGCGACGCTCGGTTCACGCTCTCCGCGCGCGGGCTGCACCAGGCCGACAACGCGATGCGGGTCTGGGCGGTGGTCGAAGCGCTGGACCTCGACCGGCAGGCGGCCGCCCGGGCGCTCGAGCGGTTCGCGATCCCCGGCGGCCGCGGCGAGCTGCTCGAGCAGGGCGGGCTCACCATCCTCAACGACTGCTACAACGCCAACCCGCAGAGCTTCCGCGCCGCGATCGCCACGGCGCGGGCGCTCCGGAACGGCCGGCGGCTGGTGTTCGTCGCCGGGACCATGCGGGAGCTGGGCGAGGACTCGCCGGCGCTCCACGCCGAGATCGCGGCGGCGCTGGTGGCGCTCGATCCGGATCTGCTGGCGGCGGTCGGCGAGTTCGTGCCGGCGCTCGCGCCGTACGCGGACAGGCTCGGTGACCGGCTGGTCACGGCGCCGGATCCGATCGCGCTCGGACCGCTCGTGGCGGCTCGCCTGCATGGGCGATGAGGTCGTGGTGCTGAAGGCATCCCGCGGCGTGGCGCTCGAACGTATACTTCCGGCGCTCACGAACCGCGCGACCCCCCCACGCTGAGGCGAGATGTTCTATCACTGGCTCGCGCCGCTCGGCAAGACGTACATCATCTTCAACCTCTTCAACTACATCAGCTTTCGCGCCGCCGGCGCCACCGTGACGGCGCTGCTCCTCGCCTTCGTCGTCGGGCCCGCCGGTCATCGCGCGGCTGCGCGCGCGGAAGGTGGGGCAGATCATCCGCGCCGAGGGCCCGGCGAGCCACCAGACCAAGCGCGGCACGCCGACCATGGGCGGGCTCATCATCATCATGGCCACCGTGGTGCCGACGCTGCTCTGGGCGCCGCTCACCAACCGCTTCGTCGTCGTGGCGATGCTGTCGATTCTCTGGATGGGGTGCATCGGGTTCCTGGACGACTACCTCAAGATCGTGCAGGGCAAGTCGCGCGGGCTGGTGGCCAAGTGGAAGCTGGTGGGGCAGGTGAGCTTCGGGCTGCTGCTCGGGCTGTTTCTGATCTACTTCCCCGTGGTGCCCCGCGAGACGATTCCCGCCACCGCCACGACGCTGCCGTTCTTCAAGTACCTGGTCGCCAACTTCGCGCCCTGGCTGTACGTGGTGTTCGTGACGGTGGTCATCACCGGCGCCAGCAACGCCGTCAACCTCACCGACGGGCTCGACGGGCTCGCGACCGGCCTCGCGGGGATCTCGGCGGCGACGTTCGCGATCTTCGCCTACCTCTTCGGCCGGGTGGACGTCACGTCCTACCTCAACCTCTTCTATCTGCCGGGGGCCGGGGAGCTGGCCGTCTTCTGCGCCGCGCTCATGGGCGCCGCGATCGGGTTCCTCTGGTTCAACGCCCATCCCGCCGAAGTGTTCATGGGCGACACGGGCAGCCTCGCCATCGGCGGCGCGCTCGGCACCGTGGCCATCCTGCTCAAGGCGGAGTTCCTGCTGCTGCTGATCGGCGGCGTGTTCGCGGCCGAGGCGGTGTCGGTGATCCTGCAGACCTCCGTGTTCAAGTGGCACAAGCGCACCCGCGGCCGGGAGTATGCCGACGCCCACCGGGTCTTCCGCATGGCGCCGCTGCACCACCACTTCGAGAAGCTCGGCTGGGCCGAGACCACGGTGGTCACCCGGTTCTACATCCTGGGCCTGTTCTGCGCGCTGGTCGCGCTCTCCACGCTGAAGGTGCGCTGAGGATGCCGGTCGAGCTGTTCGAGCAGTGGCGCGCGACCGGCCGGGAAGTCGCCGTGGTGGGCCTCGGCAAGAGCGGCACGGCGGCGACGAAGCTGCTCCGGCACGAGGGCCTGCCGGTGTACGCGTCGGACACCGGGACGGGGCCGGCGTACGAGCGGTGGGCGCAGGAGCTCACCGCGCTGCGGCGCCACGGTCCAGCTCGGCGGACACGATCTCGAGCGCATCGCGCGGGCGGCCGCGGTGGTCGTGGCCCCGGGCGTGCCGCCCGACGTGCCGCCGCTGGCGCGCGCACGCGAGGCGGGTCTCGAGGTGTACGCCGAGGTGGATGTCGGGTTCCTGGCGCTCGGGAACCGCACGCGCTGCGTCGGGATCACCGGCACCAACGGCAAGACCACGACCACGTCGCTCATCGCCCACGCGATGGCGGCGGCCGGGCTCCGCGCCGAGACGGCGGGCAACATCGGCCGCCCGCTCTGCGACGTGGCGCTCGCGCCGGACCCGCCGGACTGGCTCGCGCTGGAGCTGAGCTCGTTCCAGCTCCACGACGTGCCGCACCTCCGGCCCGCCATCGGCGTGCTCACCAACCTCGCGCCCAACCACCTCGACCGGTATGCGCTCGCTCGAGGAGTACTACGGCGACAAGGCGCGGCTGTTCCAGAACGCCGAGCCCGGCTCGGTCTGGATCAGCAACGCGGACGACGCCGCGGTGCAGGCGATGGTGGCGCCGGTGCCGGGCACGCACCTCCGGTTCTCGATCGAGCGGCGCGCGGACGGCTGGTACGATCGTGACGGCGGCCGGCTCATGCTGGGCGACAGCCCGCTCATGCGCCGCGCCGAGCTCCCGCTCCTCGGCGACCACAACGTCGCCAACGCGCTCGCCGCGGCGCTGGTGGCGGTACGAGCCGGCGGCGATCCCGGCCGCGTCGCCGCCGGGCTCCGGACCTTCCGGGCGATCCCGCACCGGGTCGAGCCGGTGCGCGAGGTGGACGGCGTGCTCTGGATCAACGACTCGAAGAGCACCAACATCACCTCGACCGAGGTGGCCGTGGCGGCGCTCGACCGGCCGTTCGTCCTGCTGCTCGGCGGCCGGCACAAGGGCGAGCCGTACACCCGGCTCGCCGAGCCGCTCGAGGGACGCTGCCGCGCCGTCGTGGCGTATGGCGAGGCCGGCCCGCTCGTCGTGCGCGACCTGGGCGACCGGCTTCCGGTGGTGCCCGCCGGCGACTTCGCCGAGGTGCTCGCCACCGCCCGCCGGCTCGCGACGCCGGGAGATGCGGTGCTGCTGTCGCCCGCCTGCTCCAGCTACGACATGTTCAACAACTACGAGGAGCGCGGCGCGCGCTTCCGGGCCGCGGTCGAGGCGATGTGACGGCCGTCCGGCCGGTCCGGCACCCGGGCGAGCTCCGCTGGGAGACCCGGCTCCTCGGCGTGGTGACGCTGGTGCTGCTGGCGTTCGGCGTAGCCGCGACCTACGGCGCCGCGAGCCTGGTGACGGTGAAGGGCCAGAACGTGGGGCTCGGGTTCGCGGCGCGGCAGCTGAGCGGCGCGGTGCTGGGCGGCATCCTCCTGCTCTGGGCGTCCCGCCAGGACTACTACCGCTGGCGCACCTGGGCGTGGCCGCTGTTGCTCGTCACGATCGTGCTGCTGCTGATCCCGCTGCTCCCGTTCACCCGCGCCATCGCCCCGTCGCTCAACGGCGCCCGCCGCTGGATCGATATCGGCCCGGTCAACTTTCAGCCGTCGGAGATCGCGCGGCTGGTGGTGGTGATCTGGTGCGCCATGCTCGCGTCGAAGAAGGGCGAGCAGGTGCGCGAGTTCAAGAAGGGCGTGCTGCCGTTCATCGTCATCCTCGGCCTGGTGTCGCTCCTGATCCTGCTCGAGCCCAACCTGTCGATGGCGACGCTCGTGGCGCTGCTCGGCGGGCTCGTCCTGTTCACGTCGGGAGCCAAGATCGGCCACTTCTTCCTGCTCGGTGGTGTGGCGGTGATCCTGGTCTTCCACCAGATCAGGGACGCGCAGTACCGGCTCGCGCGGGTGCTGACCTTCCTCAATCCGGGCGACGCCACGACCGAAGGCGGCTTCCAGATCCACCAGTCGCTGGTCGGGATCGGCTCGGGCGGGCTGTTCGGCACCGGGTTCGGACAGGGCCAGCAGAAGCTCGGCTACCTGCCGTACGCCTACAGCGATTTCCTGTTCAGCACGATCGGCGAGGAGTGGGGGTTCGCGGGTGTGCTGATCGTGGTCTTCCTGTTCGCGCTGTTCTGCTGGCTCGGCTTCCGGATCGCGCGGACGGCGTCGGAGCCGTTCGGGCAGTATCTCGCGGTCGGGCTCACCGCCACGATCGGGCTCACGGCGTTCATGCACATGGCGGTCTCGCTGGGGCTGATGCCGACGACGGGCCTCACGCTGCCGTTCATGTCGTACGGGCGGTCGAGCCAGGTGATCTCGCTCATCGGGACCGGCATCCTGATCAACATCGGACGCCTGCGGGGGAAGCCGCGGGCGGCGGGGCGGGTGGGCGGAGGGGAAGGGGAAGTCACCCGACGGAGGTCATCCTGAGCGGAGCGAAGGATCGGGTCGGTGGTACGAGTGAGCCCCGAGCGTCACTCGCATGCCTGGAGCGATCCTTCCCCTCGCTGCGCTCGGGGTCAGGATGACGCACGCATGAGCACTCCTCTCTCCGCCCCCCGTCGCGTCCTCATCGCCGGCGGCGGCACCGGCGGGCACCTGATGCCGGCGCTCGCCATCGCCGAGGCGCTCCGCGAGCGCGCGCCCGACGTCGAGCCGGTGCTGGTCGGCGCCGTGCGCGGCGTCGAGGCCCGCCTGCTGCCGACCCGGGACTTCCGGTTCCACCTCCTGCCCGTCCGAGCCGATCTACCGCCGCACCTGGTGGAAGAACGTCCGCTGGCCGTTCATCGCCGGCCACCTGCTGCGCGAGATCGGGCGGCTGTTCGCCGAGGAGCGTCCCGTCGCGGTGCTGGGCACCGGCGGGTATGCCTCCGCGCCGGTCGTCTGGTGGGCGACGCGCCATGGCATCCCGACCGCCGTGCAGGAGCAGAATGCGTATCCCGGGCTCGCGACCCGGCTGCTGAGCCGTCGGGTGCGTCACGTCTACCTGGGCCTGCCGGAGGCGCGGTCGCTGCTCCGCTTCGGTTCCGCAGACCAGCGTATTCGATACCGGCAACCCGATCGCCCCGCCGACGCCCGACCGGCGCGCGGCGGCGCTGGCGCGCTTCGGGCTCGACGGCACACGGCCGGTGGTGCTCGTGACCGGCGGCAGCCAGGGCGCGCTCGCGCTCAACCAGGCGGTCGCCGGCTGGCTCGACGCGGGCTGGCCGGCGGGCGTGGATCTCCTCTGGGTCACGGGTCGCGGGACCCATGCGCGAGTTCGCCGGACGTCATCGGCCGCCGGCCGTCCAGGTCATCGACTTTCTCGACCCCATGGCCGATGGCTATGCGGTCGCCGATGTGGTCGTTTCGCGGGCAGGCATGATCACGGTGGCCGAGCTCTGCGCGTGGGGGCTCCCGAGCGTGATCGTGCCGCTGCCGACCGCGGCGGCCGACCATCAGACTCACAACGCCCGGGTGCTCGCCGAGGCGGGCGCGTCGACGATGCTCCTGCAGGCGGAGCTCACGCCGGCGAGGCTGGCGAAGGAGGTGGGCGACCTGCTCACCGATCGCGCTCGGCACGACGCCATGGCCGCGCGGGCGCTCGCCCGGGGCCGGCCCCGCGCCGCCGACGAGATAGTGTCGAGATTATTGACACTCGCCGGGGGCGGCGGACTTTGAGAACTCGCAGCAATTACTTACATTAGCACATCCACCATGAACCTGTTTACCCCCACGGATAGTCGCCCAGTCCACTTCGTAGGCATCGGCGGCGCCGGTATGAGCGCGCTTGCCCTGATCGCCTGCCGCCGCGGCGTGGCGGTGAGCGGGTGCGACAGCGATCCCGCGGGGGCGGCGGACGTCGCCGCGATGGGCGCCAGGGTCTGGCAGGGACACGATCCGTCCCACGTCGACGGGGCGCGCGCCGTGGTCGTGACCGCGGCGGTGCCGGCGGATCATCCGGAGCTTGCCCGCGCGCGGTCGCTCGGGCTGCCGGTGGTGCCGCGGAAGGAAGCGCTGGCGGCGCTCATCGGCCAGGCGCGCTCGGTGGCGGTCTCGGGCACGCATGGCAAGACCACCACGACGGTGATGACCACCGAGGCGCTCACGGCGGCGGGGCTCGCGCCCACCGGGATCGCCGGCGGGCGGGTGAGCGCCTGGGGCGGCAACGCGCGCCTGGCGGGCGACGATCTGTTCGTGGTCGAGGCCGACGAGTACGACAAGGCGTTCCTGACGCTCTATCCGACCGTGGCCATCGTGAACAACGTCGAGCCCGATCACCTGGAGTGCTACGGCTCGATGGCGGCGCTCGAGGACGCGTTCGTCGAGTTCGCCGGCCGCGCCGAGACCGCGGTGGTGAGCGCCGACGATCCCGGGGCACGGCTGATCGGGAGCCGGCTCGGGCGCGGGCTCTGCCGCTTCGGCTTCGCCGACGATGCCGACGTCCGGATCACCGACGTGGCGCAGCACGCCGACCGGACCGAGGCCACGATCCGCTGGCGCGGGGGCCGGGCGCTCCCTGTCCGGCTCCAGGTGCCGGGCGTGCACAACCTGCGGAACGCCGTCGCCGCGCTGGCCGCCACCGACGCGATCGGTGGTGACGTCGTCCGGGCGGCCGCGGCGCTGGCGGAGTTCGCCGGCGTGGGCCGCCGGTTCGAGCGGCTGGGCGAGCACGGCGGCGTGGCGGTGGTGGACGACTACGCGCACCACCCGTCGGAGCTGGTCGCGACGCTGGCCGCCGCGCGGCAGGCCTATCCGGGGCGGCGGCTGGTGGCGGTGTTCCAGCCGCACCTGTATTCGCGCACCGCGGCGCACGGGCAGGCGATGGGCGAGGCACTGGCCGCCGCCGATCTCGTGGTCGTCACCGAGGTCTACGCCGCGCGCGAGCAGCCGGTGGACGGCGTGAGCGGCCGCCAGGTGGCGGACGCGGCCCGGCGCGCGGGCGCGGACGCGACGTTCGAGCCGACGCGCGCGGACGTGGGCCGGCGGGTGTACGACGCGCTGGTGCCCGGCGACGTCGTCCTCACGCTCGGCGCCGGCGACATCACGCGGGTCGGCCCCGAGCTCGTCCGGTGGCTGGACGCGGCCTGAAGCCCGGCTGGAAGCTCCTCGGCGGCCTCGGTCTGGGGCTCGCGCTCTGGTTCGGACTCCCGCCGCTGCTTCGGGGACTCGACTTTTTCCGGGTGAGGCGGGTGGAGATCGCCGGATTGCAGTATCTTGATCCGGCAAAGGTGATCGCTGCGCTCAAGCTCTCGCCGAAGGCCAGCGTGTTCGACGATCCCGCGCCGCTCCGGCGTCGGGTCTACGCGATGCCCGGCGTGAACGCGGTCGAAGTCGGCCGCCGGCTGCCGGGAACGCTCGATGGTCGAGCTGGTCGAGGCGCCGCCGGTGGCGCTCGCGAGCCGGGGCGACGGGCTCGCGCTGCTGGACGCGCGGGGGCGGGTGCTGCCGTTCGATCCGCTGCGCTCGGCGCCCGATCTGCCGCTGGCGGCCAACGGCGACGCGGTAGTCACGGGAGTGCTCGCGCGGGTGCGGGACAGCGATCCCGACCTGTTCGCGCGAATCGGGGCGGCCTGGCGGGTGGGGCCGGACGTGGTACTCGAGGTCGGGGGGCGGCGCCTCTGGTTCGGCGCACAGGTTTCCGCGGAGGACATTCGAGCGGTGATGGCGGTGGAGCAGGCGCTCGCCCGGAGCGGGCGGGCATACCAGGAGCTCGACGGACGCTTCGCCGGCCAGGTGATCGTCCGCCGGACCCGCGCATGAGCGCCCAGCCCCAGCGGCTGGTCGCCGCGCTCGACCTCGGCTCCACCAAGGTCGTCGCGGCCATCGCCGAGGTGACCGGCGACGCGCGCGACGCGGGCGCCCGCATCCTCGGCGTCGCCACCGAGAAGACCGCCGGGATCCGCCGCGGCGTCGTCCGGGACATCGAGGAGACCACCCGGGCCATCGACAAGGCGATGAAGGGCGCGCAGCGTATGGCCGGCGTCGAGGTCGGCTCGGCGTACTGCGGCATCGCCGGCGAGCACGTGGCCGGGCGCAGCTCGCACGGGATGGTGAGCGTCACCGGCGACGAGATCCGGACCAGCGACGTCGCCCGCGTCAACGACATGGCGAGCAACATCAGCTTCGGGCGGGACCACGAGCTGCTGCACGCCATCCCGCAGGATTACCTGATCGACCAGCAGGGCGGGATCAACGAGCCGATCGGGATGACCGGCTCCCGGCTCGAGGCCGAGGTCTACCTGGTCACGGTGCTCTCGAGCGTCCTGCAGAACCTGAAGAAGTGCGTCGAGCGGGCCGGCTTTCACGTGCAGGAGTTCGTGCTGGAGCCGCTGGCGGCGTCGCTGGCGGTGCTCACGCCGGACGAGATCGAGCTGGGCTGCGCGGTGGTGGAGCTGGGCGGCGGGTCGACCAACGTGTCGATCTTCCACAACGGGAAGATCCGGCACACGGGATCGCTGCTCTGCGCGGGCGGGCACGTGACGGCGGACATCGTCCACGGCCTGCAGGTGACGCAGGTGGATGCGGAGCGGCTGAAGGAGCGCTTCGGCGCCGGGTTCGAGCCGCTGGTCCCCGAGAGCGACGTGTTCGAGCTGCCGAGCACGCCGGGCCAGGGGGCGAGGAACGCGCAGCGCCGGGTGCTGGCGCACATCATGCACATGCGGCTCCAGGAAGTCCTGGAGTACGCGCTCGACGAGATCACGCGCGCTGGGTATCATCAGCGGTTGCCCGCAGGCGTCATCCTCACGGGCGGCGGGGCATTGACCCCCGGGATCGTCGAGCTCGCCCGCGAAGTCTTCGCCATGCCGGCCCGGTGCGGGGTCCCGGGCCAGCGCCTGCGGGGTCTGGCGGACAGCGTCGAATCGCCGCGAATGGCAGTATCGGCCGGGCTGGTCCTGTACGGCGCCAGGCAGGTGACGATGAGCGGCAGCTTCGGGACGGGCGCCCGGAAGTCGCCGGCGGTCGAGAAGGTGCTCGCTCCGGTGAAACGGTGGCTCCAGGATTTCTTCTGAGTCGGGCCGAGGGAACAAACCATGATCTTTGAGCTGGAAGACGGCGGCATCCAGACCGCCCGGATGAAAGTGGTCGGCGTCGGCGGGGGCGGCGGGAACGCCGTCAACCGCATGATCGAGGACCAGCTGGGCGGCGTCGAGTTCATCTCGGTCAACACCGATGCCCAGGCCCTGGCGATCTCCAAGTCGGATATCAAGATCCAGATCGGCCGGAAGCTCACCCGCGGGCCTCGGCGCCGGCGCCCGGCCCGAGATCGGCCGGCAGGCGATCGAGGAGAACCGGGACGAGGTGGCCCAGGCGGTCCAGGGCGCCGACATGGTCTTCGTCACCTGCGGCATGGGCGGCGGCACCGGCACCGGCGCGGCGCCGGTCGTGGCCCAGATGGCCCGGGAGACCGGGGCGCTCACCGTCGGCATCGTCACCAAGCCGTTCCTGTTCGAGGGCCGGCGGCGGATGAAGCAGGCGGAGCAGGGCATCGCCGAGCTGCGGAAGAACGTGGACACGATGATCGTGGTGCCCGAACGAGCGGCTGCTCGCCGTCGTCGGCAAGGGGATCCCGTTCCAGGAGGCGCTCAAGAAGGCCGACGAAGTCCTGCTCCACGCCACCCAGGGCATCGCCAGCCTGATCACCAGCACCGGCATCATCAACGTGGACTTCGCCGACGTCCGGACCGTCATGCAGAACGGCGGCGCGGCGCTGATGGGCACCGGCATCGGCCGGGGCGAGAACCGCGCGCTCGAGGCGGCCCAGCAGGCGATCTCCTCCCCGCTGCTCGACAACGTCTCGATCGCCGGCGCCACCGGCGTCCTGATCAACATCATCGGCGGCGACGACCTGACCCTCGGCGAGACCACCCAGATCAACGACATCATCCACGACGCCGTGGGCGACGACGCCGAGATCATCTTCGGCGCCGGCAACGATCCGGCCATGCACGGCGAGGTCCGGGTCACCGTCATCGCGACCGGCTTCGACCGCGCGGTCACCGGCGACCAGCCGCTCACGCGCGCCTCGGGCGCGGCCGGCGTGCTCAACTTCCCGCAGCGGACCGGTCGCGCCTCGATGCCCGGGATGGCCACGCCCGTGCCGCCGACGACGCAGCCCACGCAGCCGGTGCAGCGGCCGGCGCCGCGTGTGAGCCAGGCGCCGTCAGACCGGGTCGACCGAAGTGCCCGAGATGGAGATCCCCACCTTCATCCGGCGGCAGATGGACTGATGCGGGGACTCCGGGTGGGCGCCGCCTTCGCGGTCTTCGTCGGCCGCCGCCGTCTTCGCGACGACGGGGTGGTGGCCGTGGCGGCGCATGCCGCAGCCGGCGGCGGCCCCGACGGTCGCCCAGGCGGCGGTGGCCGCCGGCCGCCATCGAGATCCTCGACACGCTCCGGCGCGGGGAGACGGTCTCCGAGCTCTTCGCCCGCCACAGGGTCGTCGGCCTCGACCTCGGCGGTCTCGATCCCGCGCTCCCGCTCGACCCCCGCCGGCTGCGCTCGGGACTGGTCTTCAGCTTCCGCTCGACGGCGCCGGACACCGCTGCCCAACCGCATCAGCGTCCGCACCAGCCCCGAGCAGCGGGTCATCTTCCACCGGGTTCCCGATGGCTGGAACGCCGTGGTCGAGCCGATCGCGTGGACCGCGGAGCCGGTCCGGATCGAGGGCGCGATCGACAACTCGCTCTACGAGGCGCTCGACGCGCAGGTGGCCGACGACCAGCTCGACGGCGCCGACCGCCAGCGGCTCGCCTGGGACCTCGCCGACGTGTACGCCTGGCAGGTCGACTTCACCCGCGACATCCAGCCGGGCGACCGGTTCCAGGTCGTCTTCGAGCGCCTGGTCTCCGAGGACGGCGAGGTCCGCTTCGGCCGCGTGCTCGCGAGCGATCTCACGATGTCCGGCAAGAGCCTCACCGCGTTCCGGTTCGAGGCCGACGGCCGGCCGGCCTTCTACGACGCCGACGGCAACTCGCTCCGGCGGGCGTTCCTCCGGGCGCCGGTGCAGTTCCGCCGCATCTCCTCCACCTTCGCCCGGGCCCGGTTCCATCCGGTGCTCGGCATCACCCGCCGGCACGAGGGCACCGACTACGCCGCGGCGCCCGGCACGCCGGTCATGGCCGCGGGCGACGGCGTCGTGCTCCGCGCCGGCCGGGCCGGCGGCTACGGCAACCTGATCGAGCTCCGCCACCGGAACGGGATCACCACGCGCTACGGCCACCTGCGCGGCTTCGCGCGCGGGGTCCGCGCGGGCGCGCGGGTCGAGCAGGGCCAGACGATCGGCTACGTCGGCTCGACCGGCCTCGCCAGCGGGCCGCACCTCCACTACGAGTTCCGGGTCAACGGCGTCGCCAAGGACGCGCGCCGGGTGGAGCTCGGCAACGGCGCGCCGATCCGCGACGCCATCCGCGCCGACTTCGACCGCGAGCGCGACCGGCTGCTGCTCCTCCTGCACCCGCCCCGGCGTCAGGAGCAGCGAGGACGCGCCGCGCTCCATCGCACAGCAGCCGCCGAAACCCAGGCCCGGTGGCTCCCGTAGCGCTCCCGTAGTGGACCTCTTTCCCGCCATCGATATTCGACATGGCCGCGTCGTTCGCCTGAGCCAGGGCGAGGCGACGCGGCAAACCGTTTATGGGGAGGATCCCGTGGCGGTCGCCGAGCGGTTCGCCGACGAGGGCGCGGCTGGATCCACGTGGTGGACCTCGACCGCGCGTTCGGCGACGGCGAGAACCTGGCGCTCGTGCGCCGCATCGTGGCCCGTGGTCGGCGGGCGGGTGCGGGTCCAGCTCGGCGGCGGGCTCCGGACGGTGGCGCTCGTGCGCGAGGGGCTGGAGCAGGGCGTGACCCGCGCCGTCATCGGCACGGCCGCGGCCGATCGATCCGGCGATCGTGCCCGCCGCGGTGGCCGCCGCTGGGCGCGGACCGCATCGCCGTGGGCATCGACGCGCGCGACGGGCGGGTCGCGATCCGCGGCTGGACCGAGACCTCCGACCTCACCGCCGAGGCCCTCGCGCGCCGCGTGGTCGGGCGAGGGGGTGCGCACGGTCGTCTACACCGACATCGCGCGCGACGGCATGCTCACCGGCCCCGACCTCGACGGCGCGCGCCGGCTGCAGGCCGCAGGCGCCGGCGTCATCGCGAGCGGCGGCGTCGCCGGCGCCGGCGACATCCGGGCGGCGCGCGAGGCGGGCCTGGCCGGCGCGATCGTGGGGCGCGCGCTGTACGAGGGGCGGCTCACGCTGGCGGAGGCGCTCGAGGCCGCCGCAGTCCGGCATCGCGATGATCCTCCGGGCCGCTCGTCGTCCTCGCGCTCGCGGCCGCCCTGGCCGCGTTCACCTACCTCCGGCTCGAGCGGACCGGCCGGCGCGGCTGGGTGCCGCTCGCCTGCCGCGCGGTCGCCTGGGCCGCGCTCGGCCTCCTGCTGCTCAACGTCAGCTGTCCCGTTGCCGGCACCGCTTCGGCGCCCGCTGGTGCTGCTCGACGCCTCGCTCAGCCTGGCCGCGCCCGGCGGCCGCTGGCGCGAAGCCCGCGACTCCGCCGCGCGCTGGGGCGACGTGCGCCGCTTCGGCGACGAGCGCGGATCCGACCGACACGCTTCCCGACCCGCGGCCGCTCGCTGCTCGCGCCCGCGCTCACCGCGGCGTCGGCGTCGGACCGGCCGGTCATCGTCGTCACCGACGGCGAGATCGAGGACGCGGGCGACATCCCGCCCGATCTCCTGCAGTCGGTCGGCGTGCGGCTCTTTCCTCGCGCCGCCCGTCCCGACCTGGCGCTCACGCGCGTGAGCGGCCCCGCGCGGGTCACCGCGGGCGACTCGATCCCGCTCGAGCTCGAGGTCGAGGCCACCGGCGGCGCGGCGGCCGACAGCGTCGCGGTCGAGGCGACGCTCGGCGGGAAGCGGCGTCGGCGGTCGCGGCGGCTCGCGCTGCAGGAACGGCAGCGCGCGCGGCCGGCTGGCGGTCGAGCTCGGCGGCGGTCGGACCCGGGCGAGCACGTGCTCCGCGTGACCCTCTCGCCACGGCGGCACGACGGCGACGCCGAGCCGCGCACCGACACCCGGCTGCACATCGTCACCGTGGCGCCGACGCCGGGTGTCGTGCTGCTCGCGGCGCCCGGCGGACTGGGACAGCCGGTTCCTCTATCGCACGCTCCGCGACGTGGCCCAGCTTCCGGTGCGCGGGTTCGTCCGGGTCGACCCCGAGCGCTGGCGCTCGATGGCCGATCTCTCGCTCGTGCCGGCGGAGACGCGTGCGCCAGGCGGCGCGGCGGCGCCGACCTCCTGATCCAGATGGGCGCGCGTCGGCGCGCTCGCCGAAGGGCACCGACCGCGCGCGGCGTCTGGCGCTGGCCAGCGGCGGAGCCGGATTCGACGCGCGCTCCCGGGCGACTGGTACCTGCGCGCCGGCGACGCGTCGCCGGTCGCCGGCGCGTTCCTGGGCGCAGCCGGTGGACTCGTTTCCGCCCGGCCATCCAGCTCACGCCGCTGCAGCCCGGGCCGCGGCGACTGGGTCGCGCTGACCGCGCAGCTCGGCCGGCGCGGCGCGCCGCGGCCGGCGGTCTTCGGCGGCGAGTCCGGCCGCGTGCGCCGGGTGACCGTCGCGGTCGACGGGCTCTGGCGCTGGGCCTTCCGCGGCGGCTCGCAGCGAGCAGAGCTACCGCACCTGGGTCGCCGCCACGGCGAGCTGGCTGCTGGGCGGCGCCGACTCGGCGCGGGGCAGCGCCCGGCCGGTCCGGCCGGTCGTGGCGAACGGGCGGCCGGTGATCGTTCGAGTGGACTGGCGCCGGGGCCGCCGACGCCGCTCGGCGTGGCCTGGAGCGGCGCGGGAGCGCCGCGCGCCGACACGCTGCGCTTCGACGGCAGCGGACGGGCCACCGTCTGGCTTCCGCCCGGGCGAGTACCGCTACCGGCTGGCGGGCGGCGGCGGCGGAACGGTGGCGGTGGAGGAGTACTCGGAGGAGCTGCTGCCGCGGCCGGTCACGCTTCGGCCGCACGAAGCGCGGGCCCGCGGCCCCGTCGAGCCGACGCGCGGCCCGCGACTGGCTCTGGCTGTTCGGGCTCTGCGTCCTGGCGCTCGCGGGCGAGTGGATCGCGCGAAGGCGGCTGGGGCTGCGGTAGGACGGGTGTAAGTTTGGGCATGGCCAACGGCAGACTGACGGACAGGAAAGAGGGCCTCTGGAGCCGCATCAAGCGCGTCGCGCATGACCGACGTCGGCGCGCTCATGCGGGGGCTCAACGCGGACGACCTCGAGCGGATGGAGCGGGTGCTCATCGAGGCCGACTTCGGCGTGCCCGCCACGGTCGAGCTCACCCAGGCGCTCGAGGACGAGGTCCGGCGCGGCAAGCTCAAGACCGAGGCCGATCTGCGGCGGGCGCTCGAGAGCCGGCTCGCGACGCATGCTCAACGGGCGCGAGCGATCCCGGCGTCATCGCGCGCGCGGACGCCGGGGCCCACGGTCATCCTGATGGTCGGCGTCAACGGCACGGGCAAGACCACCACGACCGCCAAGCTCGCGCGGCGGCTCCAGCGGGAGGGCCGGAAGGTCCTGCTCGCGGCGGCCGACACCTACCGCGCGGGCGCCATCGCCCAGCTCCAGGTCTGGGCCGAGCGGCTCGGCATGCCCTGCGTGGCCGGCGCGCCGGGCGGCGATCCGGCCTCGGTGGCGTTCGACGCCATCGACGCCGCCGTCTCCCGCGGGCTCGACACCGTCATCGATCGACACGGCGGGCCGGCTGCACACGCAGGAAGGGCTGATGGACGAGCTCCGGAAGGTCGTGCGGGTCATCGGCCGGCGGCTGCCGGGCGCGCCGCACGAGACGCTGCTGGTGCTCGACGGCACCGTGGGACAGAACGCGGTGCAGCAGGGCAAGCTCTTCGCGCAGGCGGTGCGCCCGACGGGCATCGTCGTCACCAAGCTCGACGGCAGCGCCCGCGGCGGCGCCGTGGCCGCGCTCCGGCGCGAGCTCGACCTGCCGATCCGGTTCCTCGGCGTCGGCGAGGCGCTCGACGACCTGCAGCCGTTCGATCGCCAAGCGCTTCGCGGAGCATCTGCTGCGCGGAGACGCCCGGTGCATCGACAGGCCGATCACTCACGGCGCGACGCGATGGCTCCGTGCCCGCGCCACCGAGTCGACCGGCCGGCGCCGTCCGCCTCGACACGCCCGTCAAGTTCCTCAAGGGCATCGGCGAGCGCCGGGCCGAGCAGCTCGAGCGGCTCGGCATCCGCACCGCGCGCGACCTTCTCTGGCACCTCCCGCACCGCTACGTCGACGCCTCCACCGTCACCCCGCTCGTCGCGCGCGGAGGTGGGGCAGGAGGTGGCCTGCATCGGGCGGGTGGTGGCCAAGGGCGTGCTGCCGACGCGGCGGGGCCTCCGGATCTTCCACGCGGTGCTGCGGGACGACAGCGGCGTGCTCGAGTGCGTCTGGCCGGGCCAGGCGTTTCTCGACCGCACCATCGTCGTCGGGCAGACGCTGCTGGTGTCCGGCCCGGTGCGGTTCTACCACGGCCGGCAGATGGCGCCGCGCGAGTTCGTCATCCTGGCCGATGCCGGACGGCGAGGCCGATCCGCTGGCGGCGGGCAAGGTGCTGCCGGTCTATCCCGCCACCGAGGGGCTGAGCCACAAGGTCATCCGCGGCCTGATCGACCGGCACCTCGACGCGCTGATCGCGCTGTCGGACGACGTGCTGCCCGAGCCGCTCCGGCGCTCGCTCGAGCCTGCCCGTCGCTGCCCGACGCGCTGCGCGCGGTCCACCGGCCCGCCACGGCGGCCGAGGCGGAGCTGGGCCGGCGGCGGCTCGCGTTCGACGAGCTGCTCGACCTGCAGCTCATGCTCATCCGCGCGCGGACGGTGGCCAAGCGGCAGCCGGAGCGGCGTGGCCTTCACGGTCCGGCGCGACCTCACCACCCGGCTCCGCGAGTCGCTGCCCTGGGAGCTCACCGACGACCAGCAGCGCGCGCTCCGCGAGATCACCGCCGACATGACCGCGCCCGACCGCATGCACCGGCTGCTCATGGGCGACGTCGGCACCGGCAAGACGGTCGTCGCGCTGTTCGCGATGCTGCTCGCGGTGGAGAACGACTACCAGGCCGCGCTCATGGCGCCGACCGAGCTGCTGGCCGAGCAGCACGCGGCCACGCTCGACGCAGCTGCTCGCGCCGCTCGAGCTCCGGCCCGAGCTGCTGCTCGGCCGGCAGACGCGCGGCGGAGAAGCAGGCGGTCCGCGGCGCGGCTCGCCGCGCGGCCAGGCCCGGCTCGTGGTCGGCACGCACGCGCTGATGCAGGAGAGCGTCTCGTTCCACCGGCTCGGCCTCGTGGTGATCGACGAGCAGCACCGCTTCGGCGTGGAGCAGCGGGCGGCGCTGATCGGCAAGGGCGCCGCGCCCGACGTCCTGCTGCTCACCGCCACGCCGATCCCGCGCTCGCTGGCGCTCACGCTCTACGGCGATCTCGACGTCTCCACCCTGCAGCCACCGGCCGCCGGGGCGCGGCACCATCCGCACCGCGGTCCGCACCGGCGGCGCAGCGCGAGCGGGTGCTGGAGTTCGTGCGGCGAGGCGTGCGGCCGGGGCCGGCAGGCCTACGTCGTGCTGCCGGTGATCGAGGAGTCGGAGCGGGCCGACCTCCGCGCGGCGACCACGATGGCGCAGAGCCTGGCGGCGCGCTGGCCCGAGCTCCAGCGTGGGGCTGGTGCACGGCCGGCTCAAGGCCGAGGAGCGCGACGACGTCATGCGGCGGTTCCGCGCCGGCGAGGTCCAGGTGCTGGTGGCCACGACGGTGATCGAGGTCGGGCATCGACGTGCCCGAACGCCACCATCATGCTGATCGAGCATCCCGAGCGGTTCGGGCTGGCGCAGCTGCACCAGCTTCGCGGCCGGATCGGCCGCGGGCGGAGGAGAGCTACTGCATCCTGCATGGCGGACGGCGAGGCGCCCGACCGGCTGCACGCCTTCGCCGCGACGCAGGACGGGTTCCAGATCGCCGAGCTGGATCTGGCGGAGCGGGGGATGGGCGACCTGATCGGCGCGCGGCAGAGCGGGGGGTTCGAGGTGCGCCACGCGCGGCTGCCGGCCGACGCCGATCTGCTCGGCCGCGCGCGCGAGCTGGCGATCGAGCTCATCGCCGCCGACCCGGCGCTGCAGCGGGCGGAGAACCAGCGGCTGCGGGAGCGCGCGGTGGCGCGGTATCCGCGGGCGGTGGAGTTGTTCCGGGTGGGCTGAGGCCGGACGAGCGTCAGAACCCGATCCGGAGCCCGACACCCGTCGCCTGGCGCAGGCTCCGCACCTCGGGCTCGAACGGGATGTTGTCGGGCTTCGGGCTGTGCCGGGTGAGCTCCCTAGACGAACAGTGCCGCCGCGCCGAGCCAGCGCGGTCTCGCCGCCGAAGAGCCACCGGCGCGCCTGCCGGTCGTAGCGCAGCGACGTCTGGTAGAGCCGCTCGATCTCGGCGTTCGACGTAGCGGCCCGCGTCGTCGAGGCGCAGAGCGCTGTGGTCGTCGAAGCAGCGCGCTTCGAGCGCGTCGAAGCTGCGTCCTCGGCCCGGTCGTGGGCGCGGGCGGCGAGGATAGTTCATGCCGACCGCGCCCGCGGCCAGCACCCACTTGCCGTACTTGATCGAGCGGCCGGTGCCCTGGGCCTGGGCCGGCGGGCGCCGGCCGTGACGCAGCAGCGCGAGCACCAGCGCGGCAGACCGCGGGTCATCGGCGGTACCGGTGGAGGTCGCCGTCCCCGCCGACGGCGAGCAGGCCGTCGGCGAGCGGCAGCGGGCCGAGCTCGACCGGCCAGCCAGAGCTGCACCGCCAGACCTCGCTGCCGTCCGGCCGGAGCGCGCGGACCGTCCCGTCGGCGCCGCCCAGGAGGATCTGGCCGTCCAGGACGCGTGACCGGCGCGGTGACCGGCCAGTCGAGCGCGACCGCGCTCGGCCACCGGCGCCGAGTCGGCCGGGCGATGCGGTAGAGCGTGCCCCGCCGGCTGGCCGCGTAGAGCGTGTCGCCCATGCGCGGCCGGCGAGCCGAGCACCGGCGCGTCCACCCGGACGCGCCAGCGCGGCCGGAGGTCGGCCGGGTCGATCGCGACCACCCGCGAGTCGGTGGTGCCCGCCACGAGCAGTCCGCGGTGCGGCGAGCCAGGGCGACACGATCGGTCCCGGGCGACGCGGCCGCGACGGTGACCTTGCCGTCGCGCAGCGCTGCAGGCGGAAGAGCGAGTCCATGGTGGCCACGACCAGCGTGCCGCTGTCGCCGCGCGACCGCGCGGGACCCGGGCGCACGCCGACCGCCGCCGCCAGCGGACCGCTCCCGTCGCCGGGTCGAGCCCGAGGACCTCGCCCCGCTGGGTCTCGGCCACCAGCGATGCCCGTCGACCAGCGCGAGCGGCGCGCCGACCGGCCCGGTCGTCGTCCGCCAGAGTCGGCGGCCGGTTCGCGCGTCGAGCGCGTAGACCCTGCCCTCGGGCCGGCGAGCTGGCCGCGTAGACCGTGTCGCCCGACACCAGCACGCCGCCGCCGATGAGCCCGCCCAGCCGCGACGACCAGCGCATCTGCCCGCTGGCCAGATCCACCGCGTACACCTTCCGGTCCACGCTCGCCGCCGTAGATCGTCGTGCCGGCGACCACGACCCGGCCGGTGTAGCCGCCGGCCGGCCTTGGCGCGCCAGACCTGCGTCGGCGCCGCGCCGGACGACCGGCTCCGGCGCGAGGCGGCGGGCGCCGCCGGCGGCGGGTCGCGCAGGCCGCGTTGACGCCTCCCAGGAGGAGGGCTAGACTCAACGCTCCCTGCGACATCCCCCTCTTCACAGCGGAACGGGCATGACGGCGGTACGGATCAGCGAGCTGCGCGCGCACGTCGGCGAGACGGTCACCGTGCGCGGCTGGGTCGTGACGACCCGGTCGAGCGGCAAGATCGCCTTCCTGGTGCTGCGCGACGGCACGGGCACCGTGCAAGGCGTCCTGTCCAAGAAGGAGGTGGCGGAGGCCGCCTGGGAGGCGTTCGGCGCGCTCACCCAGGAGACCAGCGTCGCGGTCACCGGCGTGGTGCGGGACGAGCCGCGCTCGCCGGGCGGCTACGAGCTGTCGGTCACCGAGCCTCGAGGTCCTCGGCCCGAGCCCCGACTACCCGATCCCCCCCAAAGAGCACGGGACGACTTTCCTCTTCGAGCACCGACACCTCTGGCTCCGGAGCCGCCGCCAGGCGGCGATCGCGCGGGTGCGCCACGAGGTCGAGCAGGCGATCCGCGACTTCTTCTACCAGGAAGGCTTCATCCTGGTCGATACGCCGATCCTGACCGGCGCGATCGGCGAGGAGGCGGGCAATCTGTTCGCCACCGACTACTTCGACCTGGGCAAGGCGTACCTCGCGCAGACCGGCCAGCTCTACGGCGAGGCCGCCGCGGCGGCGCTCGGCAAGATCTACTGCTTCGGCCCGACGTTCCGCGCCGAGAAGTCGAAGACGCGCCGCCACCTCACCGAGTTCTGGATGGTCGAGCCCGAGGTGGCGTTCAACGACTCGGACGACAACATGCGGCTGCAGGAGGAGTTCGTGTGCTACATCGTGGCACGCGCGCTCGAGCGGCGCAAGGAGGAGCTCAAGGAGCTCGAGCGCGACACCGCGCCGCTCGAGCGGGTGCAGGCGCCGTTCCCGCGGATCTCCTACACCGACGCGGTCGCCAGGCTCAACCAGCTCGGCTCCGACATCAAGTGGGGCGACGACCTCGGCGGCGACGACGAGACGCTGCTCGCCAAGGAGTACGACCGGCCGGTCTTCGTCTTCAACTATCCGAAGGAGGTAAGGCCTTCTACATGAAGGAGAACCCGGACGATCCGCGCACGGTGCTCTACAACGACTGCCTCGCGCCGGAGGGATACGGCGAGATCATCGGCGGCTCGCAGCGCGAGGACGACTACGACAAGCTGCTGGCCCGGATCAACGCAGCAGGGGCTCGATCCCGAGGCGTACCGCTGGTACCTCGACCTGCGGAAGTACGGCACGTTCGTGCACTCGGGCTTCGGGCTCGGGCTCGAGCGCACGGTGGCCTGGATCTGCGGGCATCCCGCACATCCGGGAGGCGATCGCGTTTCCGCGGCAGATTCATCGGTTGTATCCGTAGACGGCGTGAGTGAGGACGGTGGGGCTGAGGCTCTCTCACCGTCGCTCGTCCGCTCGCCTTCACCTCGTCCCACAGTCCGTCCAGCACCTCCAGCCCGCGCCGTGCAGCTCGATCCCGCGCTCCTCCGCCAGCCGCTCGACCGCCTCGAACCGTCCCGGAACTTCCGGTTGGCGCGGTCGAGCGCGGGCCCGGGCTGCACGCCGGCCTTCCGCGCCAGGTTGACCACCGCGAACAGCAGATCGCCGATCTCGTCCACCAGCGCGTCGCTCGGCGCAGGCGCCGGCGTGTTCGGGTCGGCCGATGCGGCCGCGCGAGGACGGGCTGGCCGGTGCCGGAGCTCGGCCTCCACCTCCGCCAGCTCCTCCCGCACCTTGTCGCAGCGGCCCCGTGCGCGTCCGGCCAGTCGAAGCCGACCGACGCCGCGCGCTCCTGCAGCCGGTAGGCCATGAGCAGCGGCGGCAGGGTCGGGGTGAGCCCGCGAGCGTCCGGCCCCGTCGCTCCTGCCGCTTGATCCGCTCCCACGGCTCGGCGTCGCCCAGATCGAAGAGGTGGGGGTGCCGCCGGCGCATCTTCCGCTCGAGCTCGTCGGCGACGTCGTCGGCGGTGAACTCGCCGCGCTCCTCGGCGATCACGAGCTGAAACGCCAGGTGGAGCAGCAGGTCGCTCAGCTCGTCGCGGATCGCGGCGGGTCGCCCTCACCCAGCGCCTGGTCCAGCTCGAGCACCTCCTCGACCAGGTACGGCCGCAGCGTCTCGCGGGTCTGCGCCCGGTCCCAGGGGCACCGGCGCCGGAGGTCGCGCACCATCGCGAGCGCGCGTCCAAGCGCTGAATTGTCTTGCATTTATCCCCCGTCAGGAATAAGATACCCGCCGGCTCGCCATGACCATTACCCCCGAGACGGCCCGCGCCTGGGTCGACGTCGACCTCGCGCGCGCTGGTCGCCAACGCGCGCACCCTCGCGGCGCTCACGCGGCACCCGCCTGCTGCCGATGGTCAAAGCTAACGGCTACGGGCTGGGCGCCGTCGCCGGTCGCGCGCGCGCTCGAGCCGCTCGATCCGTGGGGCTTCGGCGTCGCGACGGTCGAGGAAGGAGCGGCGCTGCGCGGCGCGCGGGATCGACCCGGCCGATCCTCGTGTTCACGCCGCTGCTGCCCGACGCGATCGACGCGCACCTCGCGCACGACCTCCGGCCCGCGATCGGCGATCTCGCCGCGCTCGAGGCTGGTGCGGCCGCGGCGAACGGCCGTTCCACCTCGAGATCGACACCGGGATGGCGCGCGCCGGCTTCCGCTGGGACGACGCGCCGGCGCTCGACGGCCGCCGCGGCGCTGCTGCGCGACGCCGACGGGATGGGAAGGCGCTGTTCACCCACTTCCACTCGCCGACACCGATCCGGCGTCCGCCGCGGTGCAGTGGGAGCGGTTCCAGGAGGTGCTCGCGGCGCTGCCCCGCCGGCCCGCCGCTGGTGCACGCCGCCAACAGCGCCGCGGCGCTCCGGGGCCGGGCCTACGCCGGCGACCTGATCCGGCCGGGCATCTTCCTGTACGGCGGCGAGCGCCGGCGCGGCCCGCGCCGCGGCCGGTGGCCGCGCTCCGGGCGCGGGTCGTGGCGGTGCGCGCGGCTCGGCGCCGGCGACACCGTGAGCTACGGCGCCACCTGGCGCGCGCCGCGGCGCGACGACGGTCGCGACGCTCGCGCTCGGCTACGCCGACGGCTTTCCCCGCGCCGCGCGGACCGGCGGCGCCGTGACGCGTTGCCGCCGCGGGTGGTCGAGCTCAACGGCGCGCTCGTGCCGGTCGTCGGCCGGGTGACCATGGACATGACGCATGGTCGCCGTCGGCGAGGGCGCGCCGCCGCTGGGCGATGTGGCGACGATCTTCGGCGGGCGCGTCTCCCTCGACCAGCAGGCGGCCGCGGCCGGCACGATCGCCTACGAGCTGCTCACCTCGCTGAGCCCGCGGGTCCCCCGGCGCTACGGGAGGGAGCCATGAATCGCGCACTTCGCCTCGCTCGTCCTCGGCCTCGCCCACCAGGCCGAGGCCGCGCTCGGCGGGACCCTCCCGCCGGGCGCCGAGGGGATGGGCGACGCGCGCCAGGTGGCGCAGACGCTGATCGACACGCTCGGGCATGCTGGAGGAGAAGACCGCGGGCCGGCTCGACGACGACGAGCGGCAGCTGCTCGACCAGGCGCTCACCGCGCTCCGCTTCCGCTTCGTGCAGACCATGCCGCGCGCCGTGAGCCGCCGCGCCGCGATCATCGTGCTCGACGGCCTCGGCATCGGCCCGGCGCCCGACACCGACGCCTACGGCGATGCCGGCAGCAACACGCTCGGCAACGTCGCTCGCGCCGTCGGCGGGCTCGCGCTTCCCCACCTCGAGGCGCTCGGGCTCGGCTGCTGCGCGCCGCTCGCCGGGCGTGGCGCTGCGTCGAGCGGCCGCGCGCCGCGTACGGCGTCGCCGAGCCGACCAGCGCCGGGCAAGGACAGCACGACGGGGCACTGGGAGCTCTGCGGCCTCGTCCTCGGCGGCGCCGTTTCCCACCTATCCCGCATGGGTTTCCCGCCGAGGTCATCGACGAGTTCGCGCGAGCGCACCGGCCGCGGCGTGCTCGGCAACGCGCCGGCCTCGGGCACCGCGGTGCTCGACGAGTTCGGCGAGGAGCACCGGCGGACCGGCAAGTGGATCGTCTACACCTCGGCCGACAGCGTCTTCCAGGTGGCGGCGCACGAGGACGGTGGTCCCGCTCGAGGAGCTGTACGCCGCGTGCGCCGCCGCCCGGGCGATGCTCCAGGGCGAGCACGGCGTGTCCCGGGTCATCGCCCGGCCGTTCGTGGGCGAGCCGGGGGCGTGGATCCGGACCGCCCAGCCGCAAGGACTTCAGCCTGCCGCCGCCGGGACCCACGCTGCTCGACCGGCTCGCCGAGCGCCACGTGCCGCGGGTGGGCGTGGGCAAGGTGGACGACCTGTTCGCGGGCCGCGGGCATCTCCAGCATCCACACGGCGACCAACGCCGAGGCGTACGGGCTGATCGAGGGCGCGCTGCGCGCGATGCGCCGCGGCCTGCTGCTCGCCAACGTGATCGAGTTCGACCAGACCTGGGGCCACCGGAACGACGTGCCCGGGTTCCATGCGCGGGCCTGCTGGAGCTCGACCGGGCGCTCCCCCGGCTGCTCGTCCGGGGTGCGCGAGGAGGACCTCGTTATCTTTACCGCCGATCACGGCAACGACCCGACGACCCCGTCCACCGACCACTCGCGCGAGGTCGTGCCGCTGCTGGCCGTGGGCCCGCGGGTCCGGCCCGTGCCGTCTGGGCCGCCGCCCCACCTTCGCCGACGTCGGCCAGACGGTGGCCGAGTTCCTTGGCGTCCCGCCGCTCTCGGCGGGCACGTCGTTTCTGCCCGAGGTCTGGAGTGACTGACACCCTGGTGGACGCGGCTCGCGCCGCGCAGCAGCGCGCCTACGCGCCCTATTCCCGCTTTCGCGTCGGCTGCGCGCTCGAGGCGGACGACGGCCGCGTCTTCGTGGGCTGCAACGTCGAGAACGCGTCGTACGGGCTCACCATCTGCGCCGAGCGCGCGGCGGTGTGCGCGGCGGTGGCCGCCGGCGCCCGGCGGTTCCGGCGCGCGGTGGTGGTGTCGGACGCGGACCCGCCGGCGGCGCCCTGCGGCGCCTGCCGCCAGGTGCTGTCGGAGTTCGGGCCGACGCTCCGGGTGGACGGCGTGGGCGCGGCGCGGCACGGTGACCTGGACGATCGCCGAGCTCCTGCCGGCGGCGTTCGGGAAGGAGCAGCTCGCGTGAGCCGTCCGTGGCGCTGGGTCGCGGGCGTGGCGGGTCTGATCGGGGTGATGACGGCGTGCCAGGAGCGGCTGACCTCGCCGGCGGACTGTCCCGCGCTCTGTCCCGGCGGCTCGGTCGCAGGTGTTCGACACCGTCGTGCCCGCGGTCGCGCTCCGCGACAGCAGCTTCCCGCGCACGTGGACAGCGCCAACGGCTACGTCGCCCGCGGGCAGGGCGACGGCGCTGCTGGTCTCGAACGGCTTCGCGGCCAGCGAAGACCGGGCGGTCTACCGTTTCGCCGCCCGGGGCGATTCGATCGCGGTGCGCGACACGCTGCGCGCGTTACACGGTCGATTCGGCTGCTGCTGAGCTTGACGCTCGTGGCGCGCGACACGCTGGTCGACGGCCTCAAGGTGTACCTCTACCGGCTGCCGAGCACCGTGGACAGCACCGTCGACCTTCGCCGACGTCGAGTCGCAGCTCGTCGAGGCCAACCTCATCGACAGTATCGTCGTGCCCGACACGCTCAACACCGGGACGATCCGCACGACGCTGCGCGGCGCCGACGTGGACCGGCTGCGACTGCCGCCGGGCGGCGACAGCGTCCTGGCCATCGGCCTCCGGATGGCCGCCGTCGCGCCGACCGGGATCCGCGATGGGCGCGCTGGCGTCGGGCACCGCGGCCGACCTTCACCAGCTACGTCACGGTCGACGTGCCGGACACCGGCTCGGTCCGCAACCAGGTCGATGACCCGGACGACGGCCTTCAACACCTTCGTCACCCAGAACCCCGTCGTCCCGGACGACACGCTGCTCACCGTGGGCGGCGAGCCCGTCATCGCGGGCGCTGGTGCGCTTCGGCCTGACCGATGCCTTCCTCGACTCGACGACGATCGTGCGCGCCACGCTCGAGCTGACGCCCGCCCGGCCGATCGTCGGGCTCCCGACCGATCCCGTCGATCCTGCAGACCCTGGCCGTGGTCGGCGACCTCGGCGCCAAGTCGCCGCTCGCGACCACGGCCAACGATTTCGCCGCGGGCTTCATCCGGCAGGATACCCTCCCGACGGTGCAGAGCGACACCATGAGGATCGAGATGACCCGCATCGTGCAGCTCTGGCAGAGCTCGCGGAGCCGTCCGCAGAGCATCTTCCTCCGCCTGATTCCCGAGGGCGCCACGCTTCGCGCGCGCCGCCTTCTTCTCGACCCGCTCGCCGTCGGGTGGCATCCTGGTGGCGCCGCGCCTCCGGATCACGTTCCAGCGCTCCTTCCCCTTCGAGAATCCGTAAGTGCGCCGAGCCCTCCTTGTCCTGTGTCTGGCGGCGGTGCCCGGCGTGGCCACCGCCCAGTCGTCGCAGTTCGGCGTCCGCGGCCTCGGGTTGCCCGGCCGGTCGCTCAGCACCTACGCGTTCGGGACCGGCGGGGCGTTCGGCATGTTCGACCCGGCGTCCGGACTCAACCCGGCCGCGCTCGGCCGGCTCACCGCGCTCACCGCCGGCCTGAGCTCCCTGCAGGACTTCCGGCATGTCGAGAACCCCGCCGGGACCGAGTCGCTCCGGGAGACCCGGTTCCCCTTCGTGTCGGTGGCGGGGCCGATCCGGAAGTACCCCGGGCGTCGTGGGCATCAGCTTCTCCAGCTACACCAGCCGGGACTTCACGCTGGCCACGTCCGACACCATCGTGCTCCGCGACGTCCTCGTGCCGGTCAACGATACGCTTCTCGTCCCGGGGCGGCCTCAGCGACCTCCGGTTCGCCGGCGCGTACCGGCTGCACGACACCTGGGTCTTCGGCGGCTCCTTCCACGTCATCACCGGTTCCGACCGGCTGCGGTTCCGGCGGTCGTTCGCGGACACCAGCTATCAGGCGGCGACCCAGCGCTCGGAGCTGTCGTACGCGGGCATCGGCGTCGAGCTGGGCGTGATCCGGAATTTCGGCCCGGCCTTCAGCGTGGCCGCGACCGTCCGCTCGGACGGGCACGCCAACGTCGACCGCGACTCGGCCCGGGTCTCGACGGTGGACCTGCCGTACACGTTCGGGCTCGGGCTCCAGTGGCGTCCCAGCCCCAAGCTGAACCTGGCGAGCCAGCTGCTGGTGAAGACCTGGTCCGGGGCCAACAGCGACCTCCTGGCGCAGGGCGGCACCGGCGCGGACAACACCGCCGAGGTCTCGTTCGGCGGCGAGTTCACGCGGGACCCTCGCCGGCCGACCCGGCGTCCGCTCCGGTTCGGCGCGCGCTACGGCTCGCTCCCGTTCCCGGTGATCGAGGGCGAACGGCCCCACGAATTCGGCGTATCGCTCGGCACCGGGATCCGTTTCGCGCAGGAGCGCGCCGGCATCGACCTCGGCCTGGAGCACGTCTGGCGCTCGGCGGGCGCCTACTCGGAACGGGCCTTCCTGCTGAACGTCGGTGTGACGGTGCGGCCGTAGGCGGATATCTTTGGGCGGGCAGGCGGGCGGTCGGACGGTCGGCGGTCAGGCGGTCGTCAGTCAGAGATCGGCGGGCGTCGGCGGGAGCGGGGATCGCAGAGGGAGCGTCAGGCCGAGCGATCCCTTCCGAGTCCGATGCCCGACGGCGGCCTGCGCCGCGTACTCGCCGCAGGCGAGCGGGTCCGCCCCCGTCCGAAGCCGCTGAACCCCGAGTCCGCCGGAGCCACCGCACTAGGCCTCAACTCCGTGACCCCATGAAACGCGTCTACATCGAGACCTACGGCTGCCAGATGAACGTCGCGGACTCCGAGCTCATGTTCGGCGTCCTCGGCCGCGAGGGCTACGTGCGCGCGGACGAGCCGGCCGAGGCCGATGTGATGCTGGTGAACACCTGCGCGGTGCGCGACAACGCCGAGCAGCGGGTCATCGGGCGCATGGGCGAGCTGCAGCGCCACAAGCGTCCCGGGGACGTGCTCGGCGTGGTCGGCTGCATGGCCCAGCGTCTCGGCCCCGTCCTGCTCGAGCGCGTCCCGAAGGTCGACCTCGTCGTCGGCCCGGACGCCTATCGCAACCTGCCGGAGCTGATCGACCGGGCGGGCCACGGCCAGCGCGCCACCGACGTCGAGTTTCGCGACTGGGAGCACTACGAGGACGTGCCGCCGGTGCGCGAAAAGAGCCCGACGGCGTTCGTCACGGTACAGCGCGGCTGCGACTACCGCTGCACCTTCTGCATCGTGCCGTTCACCCGCGGCCCCGAGCGGAGCCGGCGGCTCGAGGACGTGGTGCGCGAGGTCGAGGCGCTGGCCGCGGGCGGCACCACCGAGGTGACGCTGCTCGGGCAGACGGTCAACAGCTACCACGACGGCGGGCACGATTTCGCCGACCTGCTCCGCGCCGTCGGCGCGGTGAGCGGCATCCGCCGGCTCCGGTTCACGAGCCCGTACCCCACCGAGTTCACCGAGCGCGTGATCGACGCCATGGCGTCGACGCCGGCCGTCTGCGAGCACGTGCATCTGCCGGTGCAGAGCGGGTCGGACGCGGTGCTCCGGCGCATGCTCCGGCGCTACACCCGCGCGCGCTACCTGGAGGTGGTGGCGGCGCTCCGGTCCGCCGTTCCCGGCATCACCTTCTCGACCGACATCATCGTCGGCTTCCCCGGCGAGACCGAGGCGCAGTTCGAGGAGACGCTCACCCTCGTCACCGATGCGGATTTCGACGACGCCTACACCTTCAAGTACTCGGTCCGCGAGGGCACGCCGGCCGTGCGCCTGCGGGACCATGTGCCGGACGACGTCGCGTCGGCCCGGCTCGAGCGGCTCATCGAGGCCGTCCGCGCGAACACGCGCCGGAAGAACGTCGCGCGCGTGGGCGAGGTGCACGAGGTGCTCGTCGAGCGCCCCGCGCGCCGGGGCGACCTCATGCTCGGGCGCACGCGCACCAACCAGCTGGTCCTGCTCGACCTCCCGCCCTCCGCGGCCGGCGATTACCATACCTGTCGGCTCACCGGCACCACCGGCTCCACCTTCACCGGCGCGGTCGTCATGCCCGCATTGGCGGTCCTGTGATCCACAATCTGGCCGAAGAGCACGTCCAGGCCTCCTACGAGTCGCTGCTGTCGCGCTTCCCGGACTTCTGCGGCTGCGACGTCTGCCGGGACGATGCCATGGTGTACGCGCTCAACCGGGTGCCGGCGCGGTACGTGTCCACCCTGCAGGGATCGGTGATCACCGAGGTCAGCCTGGAGAAGGATCAGAGCCGGGCGGCCATCGACGTCGCGATGATGGACGGCCTCCGGCGGATCTCGCTCTCGCCGCGCTGCGGCGCGAAGCGCGGCGGCCGCCTGGCCTGACCGCGGGCCGGCCGCGGTGACGCCGCGGCCGGCGATTCTCCTCACGCTCGCGTATGGGGCCGGTCTCGCGACCGGCCTCCTGCGTTTCGGGGCGCCGGTGGGCGCGCTCCTGGTGCTGGCGGCAACCGCCGGCGTTGCTGCGGCGGTCAGCGGGCCGCTCGCGTGTCTGCTCGTCGTGGCCGCCACCGTGGGCCGCGCGAGCGCGGAGCTGGCCTGGGTGGTCGACGCGGGAAGCTGCGCCGCGCGGCTGCCCGCGGGACGCGTCAGGCTGGCGGTCCGCCTGCACGAGCCGGTGCCGCTCGAGGGCGGCCGGCTCGAGGTGACCCCGATCGGTGCCGGGTGCAGCGGGACCGGTCGCCGCACGCTGGCCCGCGCGGCGACCCGCGCCCGGCCGGCATGACGAGCCGGATCGAGGGCACCTGGATCCCGCGCCCCGGGACCGCGGGCCGGGCCGGCGGCATCCTGGCCGTGGCCGGCGGCGGGCCGGGGCAGGGCTCCCCGACACTGTCGGAGCGGCTCCGCACCGTCGTCGCCGGCGCCAGCCGCGAGCTCTACGGCGCCCGCGCGCCGCTGGTCGACGCGCTCATGCTGGGCCGGCGCGGCGGCATCGATCCCGAGCTGCAGGACCGCTTCGCCCAGTCCGGGCTCGTGCACCTGCTGTCCATCTCCGGCTTCCACGTGGGGCTCATCGGCGCCTGGGTCTTCCTGGTGGCGCGGCTGCTCCGCGCGCGGCGGGAGCTCGCGCTGATCATCGCCGCGGCGGTGAGCACCGCGTACGTGGCGTTCCTCGGCTGGCCCGCGCCGGCCACGCGGGCGGCGGCGCTGGCGCTGGTGCTCGCCCGCTGCCGCGTTCGCCAGCGCCAGGTGCGGGCCGACGAGCTGCTCTCGGCCACCTGCCTCGCGGTGCTGCTGATCGATCCATGGGCGGCGCTCGATCTGGGCGGCTGGCTCTCGGCCGCGGCGCTCTGGGGTGCGGCGCGCTTCAGCCGCTGGACCGACGGCGCGCTCGGCCGGAGCGTCGGCTGGCGCACGCTCGGCTCGTCGGTGGGCGCCACGCTTGCCACCGGCGCCGATCACCGCCTGGTCGCTCGGGACGGTCGCGCCGGTGGGCGTGCTCCTCAATTTCGCCGCCATTCCCATCGCGGCGGTCGCCGTGCCCGGCGTGCTGGTGAGCCTGCTGCTCCAGCCGGTGGTGCCCCCGCTCGCCCGGCCGTTCGCGGCCGGCTCGGGCCTGATGCTCCACCTGCTCGAGCTCGTCGCCCAGCTCGGCGCGGCGGTGCCCGGCGGGCATCAGCTTCTCGAGCCGGGCCGAGTGAGCGGCGCCGGCCCCTGGCTCGCGGCGCTGCTCGTCGGCCTGTGGATTACCGCCCCGCGCAATACGCTGCGCGAAGCCGCGCGGCGAACCGGCTGGGCGCTGACGGCGGTAGCGTGGTTGGGGCTGGCGCGCACGCCACTCGCGCTCGCGGGTGACGGCGGCCCGAGCCTCGCGTTACATTTTCTGGACGTGGGGCAGGGCGACGCCGCCGTGATCCGCACGCCGGCCGGGCACTGGATCCTGGTGGACGCCGGCCCGGCGGGCGAGGGCGCGGACGCGGGGCGAAGGGTGGTGGCGCCGTTTCTCCAGCGGCAGGGCGCCCGGTCGCTGACGCTCGCGGTGGTCTCCCACGCCCACGCCGATCACCTCGGCGGCCTGCCGTCCGTGATGGCGCGCCTCCCGACGGGCCTGGTCATCGAGCCCGGCGCCGACGTGGCCGACTCGCGATACACCCGCTTCCTGGACCGGCTCATCGCCGACGGCGTTCCCTGGCACCCGGCGCGGGCCGGTGAGCGTTTCGAGCTCGACGGCGTTCGCGCCACCGTCCTGCATCCGCGGCCCGGACTGGGCGGAATGGGGCGAGGACGTCAACGAGGACTCGCTCGTGCTGCTGGTCGAGTACGGCGACTTCCAGGCGCTCTTCGCCGGCGACGCCGGCTTTCCCGCTGAAGCGGTGATGCTCGGCCGGCTCCGGACGGTGGATCTGCTCAAGGTGGGCCACCATGGCAGCCGCGGCAGCACCGGCGACGACTGGCTCGCCGCGCTCGCGCCGGCGGTGGCGGTGATCTCGCTGGGCCGGAACGACTATGGCCATCCCGCGCCGGCCACGCTCGCGCGCCTCAGGGCCCATGGAGTGGCGGTGCACCGGACCGATCGCGAGGGGACGGTCACGGTCGTCACCGACGGCCGGCGCATGACGGTGAAATCGAACGCGGGGACCACGAGCTACGACGTGCGATGAGGGCTGACTCACAGACACCCGGGGGCTTCGTGCAGACGTCGGTCACGACCATCGAGCGGTTCATTCTCGACCAGGAAGACCGCTACCCCGAGGCCACCGGGGAGCTGTCCAACCTGCTGTACGACATCGCGCTGGCGGCCAAGATCATCGCCGCGGCGATCCGGCGAGCCGGGCTCGTCAACATCCTCGGGAAGCAAGGCTCCGAGAACGTGCAGGGCGAGGAGCAGCAGAAGCTGGACGTGCTGGCCAACGAGACGATCAAGAATTGCCTGAAGCACACCGGCCGGGTGTGCGTCATGGGGTCGGAGGAAGACGAAGACATCATCCCGGTCCCTCCCGAAAGCGCGGTCGGCAAGTACGCGGTCCTCTTCGATCCCCTCGACGGCTCCTCCAACATCGACGTCAACTCGGCGGTCGGCACGATCTTCAGCATTCACCGGCGGCTGAGCATGGAAGGCCGGGGCACGGTGGCAGACGTGCTCCAGCCCGGCTGCCATCAGGTCTCGGCCGGCTACGTGATGTACGGCTCGAGCACGATGCTCGTGTACACGACCGGCCAGGGCGTGCACGGCTTCACGCTCGATCCCACGATCGGCGAGTTCCTGCTGTCGCACGAGCGCATCGTGACGCCGCGCGTCGGGACCTACTACAGCGTCAACGAGAGCAACTTCGGTCGCTGGGACCGCGCGGTGCAGGCGGCGGTGCGCGGGCTCAAGGGCGACATGCCCGACGGGGTCAAGCCCAAGAACAGCCGGTACATCGGGTCGCTGGTGGCGGACTTCCACCGGAACCTCATCAACGGCGGCGTCTTCCTCTATCCGGCCGACTCCAAGAACACCAACGGCAAGCTGCGCCTGCTGTACGAGGCCAGCCCGATGGCGTTCATCGCCGAGCAGGCGGAAGGCAGCGCCACCGACGGCGTCAACCGGATCCTCGACATCGTGCCCACCAGCCTCCATCAGCGCACGCCGCTCGTGATCGGGAGCCGGGAGGACGTGGGCTTCGTGGCCGACACGATCCGCCGCGTGAGCAGCTCCGCGCGGGTGAGCGGCGCCGTCTCGCAGCCCGCCCTGTGACCACGCCGGTCTACGGGCCCGGCGACTGGGCCGGCGATCCGGCGCGCGACCTCGGCCGGCCCGGCGAATTTCCGTTCACCCGCGGCGTCTACCCCAACATGTACGCCGGCCGGCTCTGGACCATGCGCCAGTACGCCGGGTTCGGCACCGCGCAGGAGACCAACGGCCGGTTCCGGCAGCTCCTGGCCGCGGGGCAGATGGGACTGTCGACCGCGTTCGATCTGCCGACGCAGATGGGCTACGACTCCGACCATCCGATGGCGCAGGGCGAGGTGGGCCGGGTCGGGGTCGCGATCGACACGGTCGACGACCTGGCCGATCTCTTCCGCGAGATCCCGCTCGACCAGGTCTCGACCTCGATGACGATCAACGCCACGGCCGCGATCCTGCTCGCCATGTACGTCGTGGTCGGGGAGGAGCAGGGCGTCCCGCGCGCCGCGCTCACCGGCACGGTGCAGAACGACGTGCTCAAGGAGTACATCGCGCGCGGGACGTACATCTATCCGGCGGCGCCGTCGCTCCGGCTGGTGGCGGACATCTTCCGCTTCGTGCGCGACGAGGGCATGAGCTTCAACCCGATCTCGATCAGCGGCTACCACATGCGCGAGGCGGGGGCGACGGCGGTGCAGGAGGTCGGGTTCACGCTCGCCAACGCGCTCGAGTACGTGCGGGTCGCGGTGGAGGCGGGGCTCGCGGTCGACAGCTTTCGGGCCCCGGCTGTCGTTCTTCTTCGCGAGCCACAACGATCTGTTCGAGGAGACCGCCAAGTTCCGGGCGGCGCGCCGGCTCTGGGCGCGGCTGGTCCGCGAGCGCTTCGGCGCGGGCGACGCGACCGCGCGGCTCCGGTTCCACACCCAGACCGGCGGCGTCACCCTCCAGGCCCAGCAGCCGCTCGCCAACGTCGTCCGGGTGACGGTGCAGGCGCTGGCGGCGGTGCTGGGCGGCACCCAGTCACTCCACACCAACGGCTACGACGAGGCCCTGGCGCTGCCGACGACCGAGTCGGCGACGCTCGCGCTCCGCACGCAGCAGGTGATCGGGTACGAGAGCGGCGTGGCCAAGGTCGTCGATCCACTCGGCGGGCAGCTACTACGTCGAGAGCCTGACGGATGCCATCGAGGCGGGAGCGCGGGCGCTGATCGAGGAGGTGGACGCCCTGGGCGGCGCGGCCCGCGCCATCGAGCTCGGCTTCTTTCAGGAGGCCATCGCGCGGAGCGCGTACGAGATCCAGAAGGCGCAGGAGTCGGGCGAGATGGTCGTGGTCGGCGTCAACCGGTTCACCGACGGCTCGCCGCCGCCGGTCATCGAGGCCCCCGACTTCTCGGCCCTCGAGGCCCAGCAGCGCGCGCGCCTGGCCGAGTCCCGCCGCCGGCGCGACCAGTCCCGTGTCACCGCCGCCCTCGCCACCCTCCGCGCCGCCGCGGCCGGCACCACCCCCCTCATGCCCCCCATCCTCGACGCCGTCCGCGCCCGGGCCACGCTCGGCGAGATCAGCGATACCCTGCGTGACGTGTGGGGCGTGTATCGGCCGGCGTGATTTCGGCTGTGCTTGCGGCGGAGTCGGGTCGCGTCGCGGAGATCGGTGATCCACCGTTAGTTCATGATTCACCACAGAGGCACAGAGGGCACAGAGAACGCGGACAGCAGGGAGGCGAGCTTGACGTTGCGGTGTCTGTCGGGGCAGGTCATCGGTGCAGCGATCGAGGTGCATCGAGCGCTCGGTCCAGGCCTCCTCGAGTCCGAGCTATCAGGCATGCCTTTCCCACGAGCTGACGCTCCGCGGGCTCGCGTGGGTACAGCAGAAAGAGATTCCGCTTCAGTACAAAGGTGTCCAGCGTGCACAGCGCGTATCGCATCGACCTGCTCGTCGAGGGACGCCTGATTGTGGAAGTGAAGGCCATTGAGGCCCTCACTCCGATTCACCGCGCCCAACTTCTCACCTACCTCAAGCTGCTCGACCTGCGTCTCGGCCTGTTGATCAACTTCAACGTCGAAACTACTGACACGCGGCGTCCGGCGGGTCGTCAACGGCCATTGAGTCCTCTGTGCCCTCTGTGCCTCTGTGGTGAATCGGATGCTGGGTTGATGCGACGAATCGCCGGTGGGAATCGGATGCCCTCCGACTTGAGGACCCCGCCCCAGCAGGCTAAGTTTAGCCGCTGATTTCGTTTACCCCCAGCGAGTGGCCATGCCGACCTATGAGTACGAGTGCCCCGAGGGGCACCAGTTCGAGAAGTTCCAGAAGATGACCGACAAGCCGCGGGCCAAGTGCCCGACCTGCGGCAAGCTGGCCACGCGGAAGATCTCGGGCGGCGCCGCGCTCGTGTTCAAGGGGACCGGCTTCTACATCACGGACTACGGCAAGGACGGCAAGGGCCCGCGCAAGCCGGAGTCGGAGAAGCCGGCCGCCGAGACCAAGTCCGAGCCCGCCAAGGCGGACGCCAAGCCCGCCGCCAAGAGCGAAACGAAGGCCGAATCCAAGCCGGCCAAGAAGGCCGCCTCCGAGTGAGCGACGCGCTTCGCGCCGAGCTGGCGAGGGTGGCCTCGCGACTCGGTGCCGACGGTGTGGAGTTCGTGCTCGAGCGGCCCCGCGACGCCGGCCACGGCGACCTCGCGACCAACCTCGCCATGGTGCTCGCCAAGCGCGAGCGCGCCAATCCCCGGAAGACGGCCGAGCGCGTGCTCGAGGAGCTCCAGCTCTCCTCGGCCCTGGTGGCGCGCACCGAGATCGCCGGCCCCGGCTTCATCAACTTCTGGCTGGCGCAGGACCAGCTCGTCGTCGGCCCACCGGGCCATCCTCGAGCAGGGCGCCGCCTACGGCCGGAGCACCGCCGAGCGCCGTGCTCGACGTCAACGTCGAGTTCGTCTCCGCCAATCCCACCGGGCCGCTCCACGTGGGCCACGGCCGTGGCGCCGCGCTCGGCGACGCCATCGCGGCGCTGCTCGAGTGGACCGGCCACCGCGTCACCCGCGAGTTCTACATCAATGACGCCGGCGTCCAGATCGACCGGCTGGCGCAGAGCCTCTGGGCCCGCGTGCGGGAGCTGGCCGGCCATCGGGCCGCGATACCCGAGGGCGGGTACCACGGGGAATACCTCAAGGAGAGCGCCCGCGAGGTGCTCGACCTCGAGGGGCCGGGTTTCGCCGAGCTGCCGGAGGAGGAAGGCGTGCGCCGGAGCCGTGCCCTCGCGCTCCGGATGCAGCGCGTCGAGCAGGATCGCGACCTCGCCGACTTCGGCGTCCGGTTCGACGTCATGTCCTCCGAGCAGATGATCTACGACTCCGGCCGGGTGGAGCGCGCGCTCCGGCTGCTGCACGAGCGCGGCCTCACCTTCGAGGCCGACGGCGCGCTCTGGCTCCGCACCACCGATTTCGGCGACGACAAGGACCGCGTTCTCCGGAAGAGCGACGGCAGCTTCACCTACCTCGTGCCCGACATCGCGTACCACATCGACAAGCACGATCGCGGCTTCGACCGCGTGATCGACGTCTGGGGCGCGGACCATCACGGCTACATCCCCCGGATGCGCGCCGTGCTCGAGGCCCTCGGCTACCCGCCGGAGTTCTTCGACGTCGCCCTGGTGCAGCTGGTGAAGGTGGTGCGCGGCGGGGAAGAGGTGAAGATGTCGAAGCGAAGCGGCGAGTTCGTCACCCTGCGCGACCTGTACGAGGAGGTCGGCGTGGACGCCGCGCGCTACTTCTTCCTGATGCGGAAGGGTGCGAGCCCGCTCGATTTCGACCTCGACCTCGCCAAGCGCCAGACCGACGAGAACCCGGTGTTCTACGTCCAGATGGCGCATGCCCGCCTGAGCGGGATCTTCCGCACGGCCGAGCGCGCGCCCGAGAGCGTGACCGGCGCCCTCGACCTGGCCGCGCTCCCGGCGCCGCAGGACGCCGAGCTGCTGAAGAAGATGGTGACCTTTCCCGAGATCGTGGAGAAGGCCGCGCGCGACCGCGAGCCGCATCGCATCACCGTCTTCCTCCACGAGTACGCCACCGTGGTCCACTCGCTGGTATCACCACACGCGGGCGGTCGGCGCGCCCGAAGGCCCGGCCACCGAGCAGGCCCGCCTGCTGCTCGCCCGCGCCGCGCGAATCGTCCTGGCCAACGCCCTCGCCCTGCTGGGCCTCACCGCCCCCGACCGGATGTGACCGGATGACCCTCCTCGTCGTCGGCAGCGTCGCGCTCGACTCCATCTTCACGCCCTTCGGCGAGACCGCCGACGCGCTGGGTGGCTCCGCCGTGTACTTCAGCGTGGCCGGGTCGCTGCTGCATCCGGTGCAGGTGGTCGGCGTCGTCGGCAACGACTACCCGGTGGCCGAGCTCGAGCGGCTCGCCGCGCGCGGCATCGACTGGAGCGGCGTGGAGCACGCCGACGGCGAGAGCTTCCGCTGGAAGGGGAAGTACTCCTACGACCTCCAGAGCCGCGAGACGCTCGAGACCCGGCTCGGCGTGTTCGCCGACTTCCAGCCCAAGCTGCCCGAGGCCTTCCGGTCGGCGGAGTTTCTGTTCCTCGGCAACATCGATCCCGAGCTCCAGCTCGGGGTCCTGAGCCAGGTGCGCAATCCCAAGCTCGTCGTGTGCGACACGATGAACTACTGGATCCAGAGCAAGAAGCCGCAGCTCCTCGACCTGCTGAGCCGGGTGGACCTGCTGATGGTCAACGACGGCGAGGCCCGCGAGCTGAGCGGCGACTGGAACATCCACCGCGCGGGGCGCTGGATCCTGGCGCACGGGCCCAAGCGCGTGGTCATCAAGCAGGGCGAGCACGGGGCGCTGCTCATCGAGCCCACCCGCACCTTCTACGTGCCGGCCTTTCCGCTCGAGAACGTGTTCGATCCCACCGGCGCGGGCGACGCGTTCGCCGGCGGGTTCATGGCGTACCTCGCCCGCACCGGCTCGGTCTCGGAGGACAACATCCGGCGCGCGATGGTCGTGGGCGCCACCATGGGCTCCTACGCGGTCGAGCAGTTCGGCATTCGCGGCTTCGAGACGGTGACCCTGCCCGACATCTGGACGCGGGTGAAGGCCTTCACCGACCTCACGCACGTGAGCCTCGCCGAGGAGCTCGCGTGACATCGGCCGGCGAGTACGCGGCCGCCGGGGTCGACCTCGCGGGCGCGGACGAGGCGAAGGCCCGGATCGCCGTGGCAGTGGCCGGGACCCGAACCGCGCTCTCGGTGGGCAAGGTGGGAGCGTTCGGCGGAATGGTGCGGGTGCCGGCCGGGATGCGGAGGCCGGTGCTGGTGCTCAGCACCGATGGCGTCGGCACCAAGGTCATGGTGGCGCTCCAGGCCGGACGCTTCGACACCGTGGGCGAGGACCTCGTCAACCACAGCGTCAACGACATCCTGGTCCACGGCGCGACGCCGATCGCGTTCATGGACTACATCGCGGGGTCGGGGCTCACGGTCGAGCAGATCGCCGGCCTCGTCGAGGGGATCGCGCGCGGGTGCCGGGCGCACGCCATGGCGCTCGCCGGGGGCGAGACGGCGCAGATGCCGGGGCTGTACCAGCCGGGCACCTACGATCTCGCGGGGACGATCATCGGCGTGGTCGAGGAGGACGAGGCGCTGCACGGCGACGCCGTCGTGCCGGGCGACGTGCTGCTCGGCTACGCGTCCACGGGGCTGCACACGAACGGCTACACGCTCGCCCGCCGCATCGTCTTCGACCGGATGAAGCTCGGCCTCGGCGACCCGCTCGGCGCGACCGGCCGCACGGTCGCCGATGCGCTCCTCGCGGTGCACCAGAGCTACGCGGCCAGCGTGCGGCCCGTGCTCCGCCGGATGCACGCGCTGGCGCACATCACCGGCGGCGGCATCCCCGGCAACCTGGTGCGGATCCTGCCCGCGGACTGCGAGGCGATCGTCGATCCGTCGTCCTGGGAGCTGCCGCCGCTGTTCGCCGCGCTGCAGCAGGGGGGACAGATCTCCACCGACGAGATGCGCGAGGTCTTCAACCTCGGCGTCGGGCTCATCGCCGTGCTGCCGCCGGACGCCGTGGCCGCCGCCCAGGCCGCGGCCCGCGCGGCCGGCGTCGCCACCTGGCCGATGGGCGAGATCCGCCGAGGCAGCCCGGCCGTGCGGTTCGCCCGTCCCTGACGGAGCCGGCGCCATGCGCGGAGCCGTGACCGAGCAGGACGCGATGACCCGCGCGCTCGAGCTCGCGTGGCGGGGCTGGGGCCGCGTGCAGCCCAACCCTCTCGTCGGCGCCGTGGTCCTGGCCGACGGCGAGATCGTGGGCGAGGGGTGGCACGCCGAGTTCGGCGAGCGGCATGCCGAGCCCATAGCGCTGGCCGCGGCCGGCGAGCGGGCGCGCGGAGCCACCATGGTCTGCACGCTCGAGCCGTGCAATCACCAGGGCAAGCAGCCGCCGTGTACCGAGGCGCTGCTCGCCGCCGGGGTGCGGCGAGTTGTCGCGGCCGATCGCGGATCCCGACCCCGTGGCCGCCGGCGGCGCGGCGCGGCTCCGCGCGGCGGGAGTCGACGTGGAGCTCGGCCTCCTCGCCGATGAGGCCGCGGCCCAGAACGCCATCTTCCTCCACCTCCAGCGCGACCGCTCGCGTCCCTATGTCGCACTCAAGCTGGCGACTACGATCGACGGCCGCATCGCCGACGCCAACGGCCATTCGCGCTGGCTTTCGGCGCAGCCCGCGCGGGACTTCGTGCAGTGGCTTCGCGCGGGCTTCGACGCGATCGGCGATCGGCGGCGTGACCGCCCGGGCGGACGATCCCTCGCTCACGGTGCGCGGCCCGCTGGTGCCGCGCGTGCCGCCCCGCCGGATCGTGTTCGCCGCCGATGGCGACGTGCCGCCGTCGCTCCGCCTGGTCCGCACGGCGCGCGAGACGCCGACGATGGTCGTCGCGTCGGCGCTCGCCAAGCCGGAGCGGCTGGCACCGCTCGAGGCCGCGGGCGTCGGCCTCGTGCGCGCCCGGGGCCTGGTCGAGGCGCTCCGCGCCCTGCGCGAGGATGGCGTGACCTCGCTGCTGGTGGAGGGCGGGGGACGGCTGGCCGGGGCGCTGCTCGCGGAAGGACTGGTGGATCGGTACTACTGGGTGCAGACGCCGCTCTGGCTCGGCGTGAGCGCGGTGCCTGCCGTCGCCGGCCTCCCGACGACGCCGCTCGACCAGGCCGCGCGCTGGCGCGTCACCGACCGGCGCGCGCTGGGCGACGACACGCTGCTCGTGCTGGACCGGCCCTGATGTTCACCGGCATCGTCACCGCCATCGGCCAGGTCCGCCGTCGCGTCGCGGGTGAGGGCGGGCTCGAGCTCACCATCGCGTGTCCCTATGAGGGGCTCGTGCCGGGCGAGAGCATCGCGGTGGACGGAGCCTGCCTGACCGCCCAGTCGGTGGCGCCGGGTGAGTTCACAACTCACATCATACGCACGTCGCTAGAGCGCACCAATTTCAGCACTTACGATGTCGGCCGGAAGCTGAATCTCGAGCGGGCGCTGCAGGTCGGCGACCGGCTCGGCGGGCACCTGGTGCAAGGCCACGTGGACGGCGTGGGGACGGTCGAGCGGGTGGCGACGCGGGAAGACGCGCGGCTGCTCGACCTCCGGGTGCCCCAGGAGGTGGCCCGGGTCTCCGTCCCGCTCGGCTCGATCACGGTCGATGGCGTGAGCCTCACCGTGAACGCGATTCCCGCCCCCGGCGTGATCCAGATCTCCCTGATTCCGTTTACCTTACAGCATACCACGCTGGGGGAGCGGCAGGCCGGGGATCGGGTCCACCTCGAGGCGGACACGATCGGCAAGTACGTGGCCCAGCTCCTTCGCGACCGCGGCGATCTGGGAGCGTCATGAGCACCTTCGGCACCATCGAGCAGGCGATCGACGACCTGCGCAACGGCAAGATCGTCATCGTGGCCGACGACGAGGACCGCGAGAACGAGGGCGACCTCGTCTGCGCGGCCGAGCTGGCGACGCCCGAGATGATCAACTTCATGACCCTGCACGGGCGCGGCCTCATCTGCCTCGCGCTCACGGGCGAGCGCTGCGACCAGCTCGGCCTGCCGCAGATGACCGACCGGAACACCGAGGAGCTCTCGACCGCCTTCACCGTGAGCATCGACGCCGAGCGCCGCTTCGGCGTCACCACCGGCATCTCCGCCACCGACCGCGCCACCACCATCCACGTCGCCATCAATCCCGCCACGGTGCCGTCCGACCTCCGGCGGCCGGGCCACATCTTCCCGCTGCGCGCCCGTCCCGGCGGCGTGCTGCAGCGGGTGGGGCAGACCGAGGCGAGCGTGGACCTGGCGCGGCTCGCCGGGCTGGTGCCCGCCGGCGTCATCTGCGAGATCCTCAACCCCGACGGCTCGATGGCGCGGCGTCCGGAGCTGCAGACGATCGCGGAGCAGCACCACCTGACCTTCGTCACGGTCGCCCAGCTGGTGGCCTACCGGCTCCAGACCGAGCAGCTGGTCCACCGGGTCGCCGAGGCGCGGATCCCGACCGACTTCGGCGAGTTCACCATCATCGGCTACCAGAACGACGTCGACAAGGCGGAGCACATCGCGCTGGTCTACGGCGAGGTGGCCGGCCAGCCCGACATTCTCGTCCGCATGCACTCGAAGTGCCTCACGGGCGACGTGTTCGGTTCGCAGCGCTGCGACTGCGGCCCGCAGCTCCACCGCGCCATGGAGATGATGGCGCGCGAGGGCCGCGGCGTCATCGTCTATCTCGACCAGGAAGGGCGGGGCATCGGCCTGCTCAACAAGCTCCGGGCCTACGCGCTGCAGGACGCCGGCGCCGACACGGTGCAGGCCAACGAGCGGCTGGGCTTCGCGCCCGACCTCCGCAACTACGGCATCGGCGCGCAGATCCTGCGCGACCTCGGCCTGAGCTCGATCCGGGTGATGACCAACAACCCGCGCAAGCTCGTCGGCCTCGAGGGCTACGGGCTCCAGATCGTCGAGCGGGTGCCGCTCGTCACCGACCCCAACCAGGAGAACCGCGGCTACCTGCAGGTCAAGCGCGACAAGCTCGGCCACCTCCTCGCCCACTGACCGTGCCCGATTTCTCCGTTCGCCTCCGCGCCGTGGGGCGCGTGGCGATCCTCGCCAGCCGCTACAACGAGCTGATCACCAATCGGCTCCTCGAAGGGGCGCTCGCGTGCTGCGCGGAGGCGGGACTCGCGCGGGACGCGGTCGACGTCGTGTGGGTGCCGGGCGCGTTCGAGCTGCCCGGTGGCGGCGGCCGCGGCCGCGGGCACCAGGCGCTATGCCTGCCTCGTGGCGCTCGGCGCGGTCATCCGGGGCGACACGCCGCACTTCGACTACGTGGCCGGCGAAGCGGCACGCGGCCTCAACGCGGTGGCGGTGGCGCACGCGCTGCCGGTCGGGTTCGGCGTGCTCACCGTGGATACCATGCAGCAGGCGGTGGACCGGGCCGGCGGGAGCGCGGGCAACAAGGGCACGAGGCCGCGGCCGCGGCGCTCCAGGCCGCCGACGTCATCGCGCAGCTCCGGGCCGTCGTCGATGCTTAGAGCCGAGACCAAGAGCCGTGCCCGCGCGCTCCAGCTGCTCTACGCCTGGGAGATGCAGGGCGCCCCGCCGGTGCCCGGCGTGGCGAGCGGCCTGTCCCGGCTGACCGGCCCCGAGCCCCGCATCCTCGACCGGGCCGAGGAGCTGGCGCAGGGGGTGATCGCCGACGTGGGCGCGATCGACGCCGAAGCCGCGCGGGCGAGCGAGAACTGGCGGATGAGCCGCATCGCGGTCGTCGAGCGCAACATCCTCCGGCTGGGGATCCTCGAGCTCCGGCGCGGGCAGGTGCCGCCCAAGGTGGCGATCGACGAGGCGGTGCGGCTGGCGCACTGGTTCGGAGGCGCGCGGGCGCCGGGGTTCGTGAACGGCGTCCTCGACGGGATCGCGCGGACGCTCGGCCGGCTGTGAACGCGCTCGTGGTCAACTGGCAGGACCGCGAGAATCCGCTGTCGGGCGGGGCGGAGATCCACCTGTTCGAGATCTTCAGCCGGCTGGCGGCGCGGGGGCATCGGGTGCGGCTGGTCTGCTCGGGCTGGCCCGGCGCGGCCCCGCGGACCACGCTCGACGGGATCGCGGTCGAGCGCACCGGCACCCGCCACAGCTTCGCGCTGCTCGGCCGCGGGGCCGTGCGCCGGGCGCTCCGGGCGGAGCCGGCCGACGTGGTCGTCGAGGACATCAACAAGCTGCCGCTCTTTCTCGCGGGAATGACCGATCGTCCGTTCTGTGCCATCGTGCCGCATCTGTTCGGCACGACCGCGTTCGAGGAGGCGCCGTGGCCGATGGCCGCCACGGTCTGGGCCGCCGAGCGGCCGCTGGCGCGGGCCTATGGCCGCGCGGGGTTCCACGCCATCAGCGAGAGCACGCGCGACGACCTCGTTGCCCGGGGCGTGCCCGCCGCGCGGATCCGGGTGATCCATCCGGGCGTCGACAGCGCCCGCTACACGCCGGACCCGGATGGCCGCCGCGCGGCCGCACCGACCTTCTTGTACGTTGGACGGTTGAAGCGTTATAAAGGAATCGGGTCCGCGCTCCGCGCCCTGGCGCTCGCCCGCGCGCGGCGGCCGGATCTCTCGCTGGACATCGCCGGCACCGGCGACTATCGCGGCGAGCTCGAGCGGCTGACGGCGGAGCTGGGACTCGCGGGCGCCGTGCGGTTCCACGGCTTCGTGAGCGAGGCCGAGAAGATCGGCCTGCTGCGGCGGGCCTGGGCGAACGTGTTCCCGTCGCCCAAGGAAGGCTGGGGCATCACGGTGATCGAGGCGGCCGCGTGCGGCACGCCGTCGATCGCCTCGGACAGTCCCGGCCTGCGCGACTCGGTGCGCCACGGCGAGACCGGGTACCTGGTGCCGCACGGGGACGTCGAGGGCCTGGCGGGCCGGCTGCTGGAGCTCGCCGGCGCGCCGGACCGCGTCGCCTCGCTCGGGGCCGGCGCCCGCCGCTTCGCCGAGGGCCTCACCTGGGATCGAACAGCGACCGACACGGAGCGACATCTCCGCGACATCATCGCCGGCTCGGGCGGCGCCTGAGCCAGGAGGAACGTGCCATGCAGACGACGATCACCGCCCGTCATTGCGAGATCTCCGAGGCGCTGCGCGAGCACGCCCTTTCCGTGGTGGAGCGCCTGGGGGCGTTCGCCCACCGCCCGATCGAGTCGGCCATCGTGTTCGACCGCGAGGGCACTGCAGGCCACGGCCGAGCTCCGGCTGCACGCCTCGCGCGGCGAGCTGCTCGTGGCCCGGGGCGAGGGCGGACGATCACCGCTCGGCGCTGGACCGGGCCGAGGAGAAGCTGCGCCGCCAGCTCGACAAGGTCGCCCCCCGGTCGCGCCGCTCGCGCGACGCCGAGCCCAAGATCGGCTGATGCTCCGACTCCGCGACTTCGTCTCCCGCCGCGGCGAGCCGCTCCAGCTCGAGGCGCTCACCGGCGATCTCGGGCTGGACCGCCAGATGCCCGAGGCCGAGGTCGCGAGCCCGGGGCTGGCCCTGGCCGGCTATACCGGCCGCTTCGCCCCCAACCGGATCCACGTGTTCGGCGAGACCGAGATCACCTATCTCAACTCGCTCTCCGCCGAAGAGCGCCAGGCGACGCTGAACAAGTTCTTCGGCTTCGACCTCCCGTGCATCTTCGTGACCAAGGGGCAGGAGGTGCCGCCGGAGATGCTCGAGCTGGCGCGCGCGCGGAGCGTCCCCGTGTTCCGCTCGAAGCTCAAGACGGCCGAGTTCTACCGCCGCATCAAGCCGGTGGTCGAGGAGGCGTTCGCCCCTCGCACGACGCTGCACGGCTCGCTCGCCGACGTGTACGGCGTCGGCCTGCTCTTCATCGGCCGCTCGGGGATCGGAAAGAGCGAGTGCGTGCTCGACCTGGTCGAGCGCGGCCACCGCCTGGTGGCGGACGACGTGGTGCAGGTCACCCGCCGCGGCAACGACGTGCTGATCGGCCGGGGGCACGAGCTGGCGGCGCACCACATGGAGATCCGCGGCATCGGCCTCATCGACATTCCCGCGCTGTTCGGCGTGCGCTCCGTGCGGCAGCAGAAGCGGATCGAGGTCGTGGTGCAGCTCGAGGACTGGGAGACGGCCAAGGACACCGACCGGACCGGCCTCGCGCGCGAGGAGACGATGATCCTCGACGTCGCCGTGCCGCGCGTGGTGGTTCCGCTCAACCCGGGCAAGAACATCACGGTCATCTCGGAGGTGGTGGCGATGATGCATCTGCTCCGCTACTCCGGCGTGGACGTCGCGGCGGCGTTCAACGCCCGGCTCATCAAGCGGATGAAGGAGCAGCGCGGGGTGCGGGAGTATCTCCAGGAAGACTATGAGTGACGAGCTGCGCGGGCGTGGTGGTGTGTCACGGGCGCCTCGCGGGAGCGCTGGTCGAGGCGGCCGAGCAGATCAGCGGAGTGACCGGCGCCCTCGTGGCGGTGTCGAACACGGGATGCGACCGGGGCGCGCTCGAGGAGCGGGTCGCCGAGGCGGTCGGCCCGGGGCCGGCCGTCGTCTTCGTCGACCTGGCGAGCGGCTCCTGTCTCTTCGCGGTGCTCAACCGGCTCCGCGCCAGCAACACCGCCAAGGCCGTGACCGGGGTGAACCTGGCCATGCTGGTGGACTTCGTATTCCACCGCTCGCTCGCGCTCGACGAGGCGGCGGCGCGGGCGGCGATCGCGGGCGAAAAGGCGATCCGGGTTCCCTGATGCCGATCGTGCTCTGCCGGGTGGACGACCGACTCGTGCACGGCCAGGTCGTGATCGGCTGGGGACGGCCGCTCGGCGTCGAGTTCATCGTGCTGGTGGACGAGGGCGTGTCGGCGAGCCCGTGGGAGCAGGACCTCTACCGGATGGCGGTGCCGCCCGAGATCGAGATCCGCTTCGCCACCGTGGCGGAGGCCTCGGCGGAGCTGGCCGCGTGGCAGGCGGGGACGCGCCGCGGTCTCCTCCTCACCGGCGATCTCGACACCATGGCGGCGCTCCACCGGGCGAACCCCGCGGTGGTGCACCGGATCAATCTCGGTGGCGTGCACCATCGGCCCGGCCGGCGCGAGCGGCTGCCGTACCTCTACCTCACCGACGAGGAGCTCCGCGGGCTCGTCGCGCTGTCGGCGGACGGCGCGGAGGTCACCGCGCAGGACCTGCCCACGTCGGCACCGGTCGCGCTGCGGGCGCTGACATGAGCGAGCTCGCACCGCACACGATCGTCCTGCTCGTGGTCTGGGGCACCGTGGTCGCGCTCGACCTGGTGAGCGTGCCGCAGGCGATGCTCTCGCGCCCGCTCGTGGCCGGCACGGTCGCGGGCTGGCTCGTCGGCGACGTGGAGGCCGGGCTCCGGGTCGGCGCCGTGCTGGAGCTCTTCGCGCTGGATGTGCTGCCCATCGGCGCCGTGCGGTATCCGGACTACGGGCCGGCCACCGTCGCGGCCGTGGCGCTCGCGGCGGGCGCGCCGTGGGAGCTGGGGCTCGGGCTGAGCGTCGGCGCTGGCGCTCGTGCTCGCGGCGCTGGGCGGGTGGAGCCTGCAGACGGTGCGGCGCTGGAATGCGCTCTCGATCCAGCACCGTGCGGCGGCGCTCGCCGCCGGCGAGAGCCGGGCGATCCGGCGTCTGCAGTATGCCGGGCTGCTCCGCGACGCGGGACGGGGCGCGCTGCTCACCGCCCTCGGCCTGGTCGGCGCATGGGCGCTCGCGCGCTGGGCCGCGCTCGACCGGGAGACCGCCGTCGGCCTCACGCTGGTGGCCATCGGCGCCGGGCTCTCGGCGGTGGCGGGCGGGGCGGTGCGGAGCGCGGGCCGAGGGGCCCGGCTCAGGTGGCTCGTGGCCGGCGCCGTCGCCGGCACGCTGCTGGCTGGTGCTCCGATGACGGGCGGCTGGCGCGCGCTGCTCCGGCTGCTCGCGGTGCAGGGGACCTGGAATTACGAGCGGATGCTCGGCGTCGGGATGGGCTACGCCGCGGAGCCGCTCCTGGAGGATCTCAAGACGGTCGACCCGGTGCGCCACGGGGAGGCGGTCGTGCGGTCGGCGGAGTTCTTCAACTGCAACCCCAACCTGGCCGGACTGGCGCTCGGCGCGACGGCGCGGGCGGAGTACGAGGCGGTGCCCGGCGCGCAGATCGCGCGGCTCCGCACCGCGCTCTGCAGCCCGCTCGGCGCCATGGGCGACGAGCTGTTCTGGGCGGGACTCGTTCCGGCGCTCGCCGGCCTGGCGCTGGCGGCCGTCGTGCTGGGCGCCGGCTGGTGGGCGGTGCTCGGCCTGCTGGTCGCCTACAACCTGCTGCGGTTCGGCACCGCCGTGTGGGCGCTGCGCACGGGGTTCGAGGCGGGCATGCGCGTCGGAACGGCGATCGGCGACCTCGTGGCTGCCGCGCGCCGTGGCGCGCATCGGCCCGGTGGCGGGGGCGAGCGTCGGGCTCGCGATTCCGCTGGTGGCCGGGTGGTATCTCCGCGGGTTCGGCTGGGTCGGCGCCATCGGGTCGCTGGCCGTGGCCGCGGTCGGGGCGTCGGTGTCCCGGTGGTTCGGCCCCTCCCTGACGAGCGTGCGCTTCGCGCTGCTCGCCATGGGTCTCCTTCTCTTCTTCCGCTGGGTGGGCCTGTGATCGAGCGGGAGGCCACCATCGTGAACCAGGAAGGGCTTCACGCCCGCCCCGCCGCGCGCATCGTGCGGCTGGCGAACAGCTTCGCGGCCGAGATCGAGCTGGCGAAGGACGGCCTGGAGGTGAACGGCAAGAGCATCATGGGCGTCATGATGCTCGCGGCCGAGTGCGGCAGCTCGATCATCATCCGGGCCGACGGCGCCGACGCCGAGCAGGCCGTGCAGGCGCTCGCCGAGCTCGTGGCGAGCGGGTTCGGGGAGACGGTGAGATGACCCGCTTGCTCCGTGGCATCGGCGTCTCTCCCGGCGTGGCTTGCGCGCCGGCGTTCGTCGTGCGGTGGGACTTCCCGAATGTCCCCGACCGCGCGGTGAAGCCGGAGCACGTCGAGCTCGAGGTGCGCCGGCTGCGCGAAGCGGTGGACTACGTCGTGAGCCACCTGCACGACCTCGGCCAGCGCGTGCTGCAGCGCGCGGGCCCGGAGGAGTCGCGCATCTTCGACGCGCAGATCCTGATGGCGCAGGACGAGGACTTCCTGGGCTCGGTCGAGACGCTCATCCGGAAGAACACGCTGAGCGCCGAGACGGCGTACGAGTTCAAGGCGCTCGAGCTCCGGAACCTGTGGTCCGGCGCCGCTCGGCTCCGCGAGCGCCTGGCCGACCTCCACGCGATCCAGCTCCGGATGATCAACCGGCTGATGGGCGGCGCGGGCCCGGAGCTCTGGTCGGTGCCCGCGGACGAGCAGGTCATCGTCGTCGCGCACGAGCTCTCGCCCGGGCTCACGGTGCAGCTCGATCGCGAGCACGTCGTCGGGCTCATCAGCGAGGAAGGCACCAGGACGGCGCACGCCGCCATCCTGGCCCACTCGCTGGGCATTCCGGCCGTCATGGGCGCGGTGGGCGCCATGGCCGCGATCCCGCCGGGGATGATGGTGCTGCTCGACGGCCAGAGCGGCACCATCGTGCTCGATCCCACCCGCGACGAGCTCGAGGAGGCCAAGACCCAGGTCAGCCGGCGGCACCGGCTGGAGCTGCAGCTCGAGGCCGTGGTCGAGTCGCCGGCCGTCACGCCCGGCGGCCAGCCGATCCTGCTCATGGGCAACGTCGATCTGCCCGAGGAGATCGAGAACGCGGTCCGCATGGGGGCGCAGGGGGTCGGGCTGCTCCGCACCGAGTTCCTGCTCACCGGCCGCGCGGCGCTGCCCACCGAGGACGAGCAGGCCGACTATTTCCGCCGCGTCGCCGCCGCCTTCCACGGGCACACGGTCATCATCCGCTCCTACGACCTCGGCGGCGACAAGTTCCCGGTGGCGTTCAAGGCGCCGGCGGAGGCCAACCCGTTCCTCGGCTGGCGCTCCATCCGCGTCTGCCTCGACGAGCCCGACGTGTTCCGGCCCCAGGTCCGCGCGGTGCTGCGCGCGGCGGCCGACCGCGACGTCCAGCTCATGCTGCCGCTCGTCACGCTGGTGGAGGAAGTGGAGATGGCACGGGAGATCGTGCTGGAGGAAGGAGAGGCGCTCCGGCGCGAGGGCGTCCGGGCGGCGGAATCGGTGCCGGTGGGCGTGATGATCGAGACGCCGGCCGCGGTGCTGATCGCCGACCGGCTGGCCGAGGTGAGCGCGTTCTTCAGCATCGGCACCAACGACCTGACGCAGTACACGCTGGCGGTCGATCGCGGCAACGCGCGGCTGGCCGACCGGTTCACGCCCCATCATCCGTCGATCGTGCGGCAGCTCCACTCGGTGCTGCAGGTCGGGCGCTCGGCCGGAATTCCGGTGAGCGTGTGCGGCGAGATGGCCTCCGAGCCGCTCAGCGCGGTCCTGCTCCTCGGGCTCGGTTACGAACGGCTGAGCGTCTCGCCGCCGGCGCTCCCGCTGGTCAAGTGGGTGGTGCGAACCGTGCCCGAGCCGGCGGCCGCGCGCGCGGCCGAATCCGCCCTCGCGGCCGCCAGCGCGGCGGATGTGACCGAGGCGCTCCGGAGCGTGGTCGGCGAATACATCGACGTCCGGCTCCTGGACCCCGGCTCGGCGTTGCCCGGGCGGGGACGGGTCGCTACCTTGCCACCCGTCAAGCCGCTGTAACTCGCGCTCAGGAACACACTTCACTTCAGCAACGGACCAGGAACTGATGGCCGCACCCAAGCGTCACGTCTTCACATCCGAATCGGTTACCGAGGGCCATCCCGACAAAGTCGCCGACCAGATCAGCGACGCGGTCCTCGACGCCATCCTCGCGCGGGATCCGGCGGGCCGCGTCGCGTGTGAGACCCTGGTGACCACCGGGATGGCGGTCGTCGCGGGCGAGATCACCACCAAGACCTACGTCAACATTCCCGATCTGGTCCGCCGGACGGTCGAGAACATCGGGTACACCGACGCCACCTTCGGCATGGACGGCCGCACCTGCGCGGTGCTCACGTCGATCGACCGGCAGTCGCCCGACATCGCGATGGGCGTGGATTCGGACGGCGAGAAGGTGCAGGGCGCGGGCGACCAGGGGATGATGTTCGGCTACGCCACCAGCGAGACCCGCGAGCGCATGCCGATGCCGATCCTGCTGGCGCACCGGCATCGCGGAGCGGCTGGCGGCGGTGCGGAAGGGCACCGACGGTCCCCGGATCGACTGGCTCCGGCCCGACGGCAAGTCGCAGGTCTCGGTCGAATACGAGGGCGACCGGCCGGTCGCGGTGCGCACCGTCGTGGTCTCCACCCAGCACGCCGAGCGGAACGGCAGCCGGCAGCTGGCCTACAGCACCATCCGGGAAGGCGTGATCGAGGAAGTCATCAAGCCGGTGCTCGAGAAGGCCGGCCTCGATGCCGGGCGGACCAAGTTCCTCGTCAACCCCACGGGCCGGTTCGTGATCGGCGGCCCCCACGGCGACGCCGGCCTGACCGGACGGAAGATCATCGTCGACACGTACGGCGGCATGGCGCGCCACGGCGGCGGGGCGTTCAGCGGCAAGGACCCGTCGAAGGTGGACCGCTCGGCGGCGTACGCCACGCGCTGGGTGGCGAAGAACATCGTCGAGGCCAAGCTGGCGCGGCGGTGCGAGGTGCAGATCGCCTACGCCATCGGCGTGGCCCGGCCGGTCTCGATCATGGTCCAGACGTTCGGCACGGGCGTCATGCCCGACGAGCGGCTCGAGAAGATCGTCGACGAGGTCTTCGATCTGACGCCCCGCGGCATCATTGACGCTCTCAAGCTCAAGCGGCCAATTTACAGCCGGACGGCGGCCTACGGGCACTTCGGCCGGAAGCCGGTGAGCGGCGTCTACAAGGACAATGGGAAGCAGCAGAAAGTCGACTTTTTCACCTGGGAACAGACCGACCGCGTGAAGGCACTGCTGTCGGCCGCCCGCTGATGAGGACACCCGAGCAGATGAGCGCACCCGCGACGATCGCCAAGTACGACATCAAGGACATTGCCCTCGCCGACGAGGGGAAGCGCCGCACCGAATGGTCGGAGCGCTCGATGCCGGTGCTCCGGCAGATCCGCGCCCGGTTCGCCAAGGAGCAGCCGCTCAAGGGCCAGAAGCTCTCGGCGTGCCTGCACGTGACGACCGAGACGGCCAACCTCATGAGCACGCTGCGGGCCGCCGGCGCCGAGATCGCGCTCTGCGCCTCCAATCCGCTGTCGACGCAGGACGACGTCGCGGCCCACCTCGTGCGTGATCACGGGGTGCACGTCTACGCCATCAAGGGCGAGGACCACGAGACCTACTACGGTCACATCGCCTCGGCGCTGGCGTTCGGGCCGGACATGACCCAGGACGACGGCGCGGACCTGGTGGGCTCGCTCCACATGATCTCGCTCAACCGGCTCGACGACCTCGCGCCGCCGATCCGGAAGTGGGTCGAGACCCTGAGCCAGGCGGAGCGGAAGGCGCTCGTCGCCCGGGTCCGGGGCTCCACCGAGGAGACCACCACCGGCGTCATCCGCCTCAAGGCGATGGCCAAGGAGGGAATCCTCCAGTTCCCGATCATCGCCGTCAACGACTCGAACACGAAGCACATGTTCGACAACCGCTACGGCACCGGGCAGAGCACGCTCGACGGCATCGTGCGGGCGACGAACCTGCTTCTGGCCGGCAGCACGGTCGTGGTGGCCGGCTACGGCTGGTGCGGCCGCGGCGTCGCGAGCCGGGCGCGCGGGGCGGGGGCGCACGTGGTGGTCACCGAGGTCGATCCGCTGCCGGCGCTCGAGGCGCGGATGGACGGCTTCCACGTCATGCCGATGGCTGACGCCGCCGCGATCGGCGACCTGTTCGTCACGCTCACCGGCAACCTGCACGTCATCCGGCCCGAGCACTTCGCGAAGATGAAGGACGGCGCCGTCGTCGCCAACTCGGGCCACTTCAACGTCGAGCTCGACCTCGACGGCCTCGCCAAGATCGCGAGCGAGCGGCGCGAAGTGCGGAACATGGTCGAGGAGTTCACGGTCAAGGGCAAGCGCATCATGGTGCTGGGCGAGGGCCGGCTGATCAACCTCGCCGCCGCCGAAGGCCATCCCGCGAGCGTGATGGACATGTCGTTCGCCAACCAGGCGCTCGCCGCCGAGATGATCGCGAAGGAGTGGAAGACGCTGGCCAAGGCCGTGCACCGGCTCCCGGTCGCGGTGGACCAGGAGATCGCCCGCCTCAAGCTCCAGACCATGGGCATCGGGATCGACACGCTCACGCCCGAGCAGGTGCAGTACCTGGCCAGCTGGGACGCGGGGACCTGAGGCTCCGGCTTCGGTAGGCGTTCGCATACACCCGAGCAGCCGGAGTCACCCGAGCAGAGGCGACAGGGGCCATCAGAGACTATGCCCCCTTCGCTTCGCTCAGGGTGACTCGACTCGTGTGCCTCTGTGGTGAAGACGTCGCACGGTGGTGCAAAGAATGGCGGTTGAGGCGCGGTATTCCCGCCAGGAGTTATCATTCAAGCATGATCGAAGTCACCGTGGCCCATCTGGGCCTCGACCGCACCACCAACACCCCCGTCGTCATCCTCCGGGAGAAGGACGGGTCGCGTGTGCTGCCCATCTGGATCGGGCCCGCGGAGGCGAGCGCCATCGCGATGGAGCTCCAGGGCATGAAGGCCCAGCGGCCGCTCACTCACGACCTCCTCAAGCAGATCCTCGTGGGCCTGGGCGGCGATCTCCGGCGCGTGGTCATCAGCGCGGTCAAGGAGAACACCTACTTCGCCGAGCTCCTCATCCGGCGCGACGACCATGTCTTCCAGGTCGACGCGCGGCCGTCCGACAGCATCGCCCTCGCCCTCAGGATGCGGGCGCCCATCTTCACCAGCGACCAGCTGCTCGACCAGAGCGGAGTCGAGGCCGACGAGCCGTCGCCGAACCCGTCGCTCGAGGCGGACAAGCTCAAGGAGTATCTCGAGCGCATGGATCCGCAGGACTTCGGGAAGTTCAATCCCTGAGCGGGAGGTGTCGCCGACCGTCACCCTGAGCCCGTTCGCTGCGCTCAGGGTGACGGTCGGGCTGGTCCTGGCGCTTGCCACCGCACCTGAAACCCACGCCGCGCAGGGCACCTCCTCCGCGCAAGCCAACCCCGCTCCCACCACCATCGCCGCCGGCCGCGTCGTCCTGCCCCGCGACGCGGACACCGTCCCGGTGCCCGGCGCCCGCGTGGTGCTCCACCGGGTCGGCCGCGACAGGCAGGGCCCGCTCGACTCCGCGTCGGCCGACGCGTCGGGCCGCTTCCGGTTCCGCTTCCAGGCCGACACCGCGGCCATCTACCTGCTGAGCGCGCGCTGGGGCGACGTCGAGTACTTCTCGCCGCCGGTCCACACCAATCCGGCGCGGCCCGACACCGCGACTGCGGGTCGTCGTCTACGACACGTCCTCGACCGCGCCGATCGGCGTCGAGGCGCGCCACATCGTCGTGCCACGGGCCGGGCCCGACGGGACCCGGTCGGTGCTCGACCTGATCGTGCTCCGGAACGACGGCCGGGTGGCGCGCGTGGCGCCCGATTCCTCGCGGCCCTCCTGGCGCCTCGTGCTGCCGCCCGGCACGGGCGACATGGAGGTGGGCGAGAGCGACCTCTCGCCCGACGCCATCGTGCGCGAGGGCGACACGGTCAAGGTGCTGGCGCCGCTCGCGCCGGGGCAGAAGCAGCTCTCGCTCGAGTACGGCGTCACGCCGGTCCGCGGGAGGCTCGAATTCCCCGTCGGACCGGACGGCGGTCCGGTCAACCTCCTGGTGGAGGAGCGGAACGCGCGTGTGAGCGGCGGCACGCTCGCGCTGGCCGACAGCCAGGTCATCGAGGGGCGGAGCTTCCGTCGCTACACGGGGAACGTCCCGGCGGGCGGGACCGTCGTGCTCGCCGTCGGCGCCGCCGGCGCGGCCGCTGCCACCCGCGTCGCCCTGCCCGTGCTCGTGGGCGCCGTGGCTGTGATGCTGGCGGCGGCGGCGTGGTGGATCATCCGCCGGCCGTCCCGCCGGGCGCCCGCGCTCCTGCCCGAGCAGATGCTCGATGCCATCGCCGCGCTCGACGCGCGCTATGCGGGACGCGAGCCCGAGACGGCCGCCGAGGAGTGGCGGGCGCTACGTGGCGGAGCGCGCGCGACTCAAGGCGGAGCTCGAGCGCACTCTTGCGGCGCGCGGCCGGCCCCCATACTCTTGAGCGGCAAGACACAATCGTAGTACGCGAATGGGGACGCTCGGAAACCGGTGCAATACCGGTGCGGCCCCGCCACTGTGACGGGCACGGCCTCTCAGAGGACCGACTCTTCGCTCACGACGCCACTGGGTAACCGGGAAGGCGAGCGAAGGCCCGAAGCCAGGAGACCTCTCCGTTCGCGCCACCAGCAATACCCTCGGGGGAGGGTTGGTGGCGTTGTCGACCGCGTCCGTTGCCGTCGTGCACCGCCTGTCTTCGCCCCGGGGACAGGCGGTTTCCATTTCCGGCATCCTGGCTCGATCCGCCGTTCGATTCGGCGCGCTGGCGGCACTGCTCCTCGGGCAGCCCGCCTGCCGTCCGTCCGCGGCACCGGCGGGCGGCACCCACATCGTGGACGACGCGGGTGACACGGTCGTCGTCCCGGCGGCCGCGCGTCGCGTCGTCTCGCTCATTCCCGCCACGACCGAGCTGCTCTTCGCCATCGGCGCCGGCCCCGCCGTCGTCGGCCGGACCGCCTGGTGCGATTATCCGGCTGCCGCCGCCAAAGTGCCCAACCTGGGCGACGGCATCGCGCCCAACGTCGAAGCCGTCCTCGCGAGCCGCCCCGACCTCGTCATCCTGTACAACTCCGCGCAGAATGCCGATATCGCCGCTCGCCTGCGGCGGCTCGGCATCGCGGCGCTCCGCCTGAACACCGATTCCCTCGGCGACGTCGACCGCGTCGGCCGCCTCCTCGGCCGGCTGACCGGCCACGCGCGCGCCGCGGACTCGGTGGCGGCGGTGTTCGACACCGCGCTCGCGGCCGCGACCGCGCCGGCGCCGCGCGCGCCGGCCCAAGGTGCTGCTGCTCGTCTGGGAACAGCCCCCCATGACGATCGGTCGCGGGAGCTTCCTGAGCGAGCTGGTCGAGCGCGCGGGCGGGCGCAATCTCTTTGCGGACGTCACGTCGAGCGCGGGAACCGTGAGCATCGAGGCGGTCGCGTCACGTGACCCGGACCTGATCCTCACGACCACGGCGGGCCCGGTAGGCTTCGCCGAGCGGCCCGAGTGGCAGACGGTGCGGGCGGTCCGCGAGCGGCGCTTCCTGCCGGTCAGCGGCTCGGAGTTCAACCGGCCCAGCCCTCGAGCGCCGGCCGCCATTCGTGAGCTCACGCGCCTGCTGCGGGAGCGCGCCTCGATGCGGAAGGCCGCCTGATGCGCGCCGGTCTCTTCCTCCTCCCGGTGGCCGTCGGCCTCTGCCTGCTGGCGGGCCTGGCCGCGGGCACGGTCCCGCTCTCGCCGGCCGAGGTCTGGCACGGCCTCTGGCGGGCGAACACGAGCGCGTCGGTCATCGTGCGCGACCTCCGCGCCCCCCGCGTCCTCCTCGCGTTCTTCGTGGGCGGGAGCCTCGCGGTGTGCGGCGCGGCGCTTCAGGCGATGATCCGGAATCCGCTGGCCGAGCCGTACCTGCTCGGGCTCTCCGGCGGGGCGGGGCTCGGCGCCGTGATCGCCATCGCCACCCGGGCGACGGGACCGTGGGCGGTGCCGGTGGCCGCGTTCCTCGGCGCGTCGGCGGCCGTGGCGCTGGTCTACCGGCTGAGCCTCGTGGCCGGCCGGCGACTCGATCCGCGCGTGCTGCTGCTCTCGGGCGTCGTGGTGGGCTCGTTCGCCGGCGCGCTCATGAGCGCCATCATGGTGCTGTCGCCCGCGGCCGGCATCCGGAACGCGTTCCTCTGGCTGCTCGGCGGGTTCGGCTCGGCGTCCTGGCAGTCGCTGGGCGTGTTCCTGGCCTACGCCGTCCTTCCGCTCGGCGTGATCGGCCTGAGTGCCAGAAGCCTCGACCTGCTGGCCCTCGGCGAGGAGCCGGCCCATCACCTCGGCGCCGACGTCCACCGCACCCGCCGCATCGTCTACGTATGCACGGCGCTGCTCACGGCGGCGAGCGTCGCCACCTGCGGCATCATCGGGTTCGTCGGGCTGGTGGTGCCGCACGCCGTTCGCACCGTCTCGCGTCCGCTGCACCGCTCGCTCCTGCCGCTCGTCTTCGTGGTCGGCGGGTCGTTCCTGGTGCTGTCCGACGTCGTCGCCCGCACCGTGGTGCGCCCGCTGGAGCTGCCGGTCGGTGTCATCACCGCGCTCGTGGGCGTGCCGCTCTTCGCCCTGCTGCTCCGAAGGACGCTCGCGTGATCCTCGAAGCGGAGGGCCTCACCGTGCGCTACCCGGCCGCCGCGCGCCCCGCGCTCGACGGCGTGAGCTGCCGGGTGGGCGCGAGCGAGCTCGTGGCCGTGGCCGGGCCCAACGGCAGCGGCAAGACCACGCTCGTCCGGGCGCTGTCGGGGCTGGTGCAGCCGGAGGCCGGCGCGGTGCGCGTGCAGTCGCGGGCGCTGGCCGAGTGGGGACGGTCCGAGCTGGCGCGGGTCCTCGCGGTGGTGCCGCAGCGCGAGGAGATCGTGTTCCCGCTCCGGGTGGATGAAGCCGTCATGCTCGGCCGCTATGCGCGGCTCGGATCGCTCGCCGCGCCGGGTGCGGCCGACCGGGCGGCCGTGCGGTCCGCCCTCGAGCGTTGCGACGCGGACACGCTCGCCGCGCGCTCGATCGACGCGCTCTCCGGCGGCGAGTGGCAGCGGGTCCGTCTGGCCCGGGCGCTGGCCCAGGAGCCGGCCGTCCTGGTGCTCGACGAGCCGACCGCGTCGCTCGACGTGCGGCACGAGATGGAGCTGCTCGAGCTGATTCGGCGGCTGGTCGACCAGGGGCTCGCGGGGCTGGTGATCACGCACGAGCTCAACCTCGCCGCGCGTTACGCGGACCGGATCCTGCTGCTGAGCGAGGGCCGGGTCGTCGCCGAAGGCACGCCGCGGGAGGTGCTCGTGGAGGCCACGCTCAGCCGCGTCTTCGAGTGGCCGGTGGCGGTGACCACCTGGTGCGACGGGTCGCCGCAGGTGGTGCCGCTCCGGCCGGGGGAGCGGCCCTCGTGAGCCGGATCCGTCGGCTGTGCGCGCTCGCGTTCGCCGCGCGCTCGCGTCGCTGGCGCTGCTGGCCGTCGCTCGCTTCCGGCGCCGCGCCGCGGCCGCGCAGGGCCCCGCGCGCATGCTGGGCCGGGTGGTGGACCTGGTCACCCAGCAGCCGGTGGCCGGCGCCGAGATCCGCGCCGGCGAGCAGCAGCGCGAGCAGCGGGAACGACGGGGGCTTCGTCCTCGGCAACGTGCCGCCGGGCCGGGTCGAGCTGCGCGTGCGGCGGATCGGCTATGCGCCCGCGCGCGAGGTACTCGAGCTGTTGCCGGGGCTCGAGCGCAGCGTGAACGTGGCGCTCGAGCCGCTGCCGGTGCGGCTCGACAGCGTCACCGCCACGGCGGCCCCGGGCGGGATCGCGATCGCCGGCGCGGAGCTCGAGCGCCGGGGCGGCGATCTCGCGCGCGCGCTCGACGGCTGGGAAGGCGTCGTCGTCCGGCGCGCCGGAAACGGGCCGGCCGCGCCTCAGGTGCGCGGCAGCGGGCCGGACGAGGTGCTCGTGCTGGTCGACGGGTTCCCGGTCAACGATCCGCTCACCGGGCGCGCCGACCTCAGCCGCATCTCGAGCCGGGAGGTCGAGCGCGGTCACGCTCCTGCCCGGCGCGCAGACGGTGCGCGCCGGCAACCGCGCGGTCGGCGGCGTGCTCCTGGTCGAGACCCGGCGCGACGTCCGTCCCGAGGGCTCCACCTGGACCGGCAGCCACGGCGCGCTCGGGCTCCGGCTCGGCGGCTCGGCCGGGCCGCTGACGGCCAGCGCGTCGGCGGAGCGGCAGGCGGCCGATTTCCCCTACACCGTGCCGGAGGTGCGCGGCGGCGGCGAGAGCGTGCGCCGGAACGCGGGCGGCGAGCAGTGGGCCGCGGGCATCACCCTCGCGGGACCGGTCGAGATGGTGCTGCGGGGCAGTCTCTCCGATCGCGGCCTTCCCGGCACGACCACCAATCCGACCCTGCACGCACGCGCCGCAGGATCGCTCGGTGCTGCTGGGTGCGCGGACCTCGGGCCGGCTGTACTCGGCCGCGTCGCTGCAGTGGCTGGAGGCGCGCGCGACCGATCCGGCGCCGCCCACGGGCACGGCCTACGACGCCTACACCCACGGCGTCGGCGCGCACGGCCGAGCTCGGCTACCGGGTGCCGGTGTCGGTCGGTGGCTGGCGCGGCAGCGCGGCGGTCGCCGCCGAGGGCCGGGGCAACCGCTTCGCGGGCGACGGCATCCGCGCCGACGCCTCGTTCTCGCAGGCGGCGCATCAAGCTGGATGGCCGCTTCGCGCCCGGCGCCGCGTCGTCCTGGTCGGTGGCGCCGGCGGCCCGGCTCGACGTCTGGACCGGCTCGACCACCCCGCGCGTGAGCGCCCGGATCGACGCGGGCTGGCAGCGCGGCCGCACCGCGCTCACGCTCGCCGTCGGCAGCGCGGTGACGCCGCCGGTGCTGGCCGACCTCTTCTTCCGCGAAGGCGTCGGCGTCCGGCTCAATCCCGATCTCCGGCCCGAGCGGGTCCGCTGGGAGGTGGAGGCGGGCCTTCGCCGCGAGCTCGGCGGCGGGCTCCACGGTCGGCATCCGCGGCTTCGTCGGCCAGGTGGCGCGACATGATCATCTGGGCGCCGGATTTTCGCTTCATCTGGAGCCCGCGGAACTTCGACGTGGTGCGGCGCGGCGGCGAGCTCTCGGTCGGCTGGCGTGCGCGCGCCAACCTTCGCGCCAGCGGCAGCGCGACGTACAGCGCCGTCACCTACGACACGCCCGGCGGCGCCCAGGTGCTCTATCGGCCTCGCGTCACCTACGACGCCTCGGTGGTCTGGTCGCCGGGGCCGTGGACCGCCGACCTGCGCTGGCACCGGATCGGCCGGCGCTTTCCCAACAGCGCGGGCACCAACCCGCGCCCGGCCTTCTCGCTCCTGGACCTCGGGCTCGAGCGCCGGCTCGGCGCGGGCCTCGGGCTCCGCGGCGAGGTTCGGGACCTCACCGACCGGCGGGCCGAGTTTCTCGCCGGCTATCCGACGCCCGGCCGGAGCGTCATCCTCACTCTCACCCTGGTGGTTCCATGAAGCGCAGGCATTCGTTCGCCGCCCTGGCCGTCACCGCGCTGGCCGTCACGCCCTGGCGCTGGGCTGCTCCGACACGAACGCGCCGCTCCCCGATCCGCAGGAAGTGCTGCTGGCGGTGAACAGCACCGCCAACACGCTCAGCATCGTGCCGGTCGAGGCGCCGAACTCGGCGGTGGCGGTGCCGCTCGGCGGCACCACGCCCACGCCCACGGGCGTCTCCGCGCGCGAGGGCGTGGCCATCGTGCCGCTCGGCCTCGACAACGCGGTGGCCGTCGTGGACCTCCGCACCGGCCACCGTCATGCGCACGATTCCGCTGCCCGAGAACTCGGGCGCGACCGGCTCGGCGATCGTCGACGACTCGATCGCCTACGTCGGCAACCCGAACCTCAACACCGTCTCCCGGATCAACTACCTCACCGGCGCCACGTCCGAGGTGCCCGTCGGCGTCTACCCGTCCGGGCTGATCTTCACCCGCGGCAAGGTGTTCGTGATCAACGCCAACCTCGACGAGACGTTCAGTCCGGCCGGGCCGAGCTGGCTCACGGTCATCGACCCCGCCATCAACGCGGAGGCGACCGGGCGTCGACTCGATCCCGCTCACCGGCGAGGGCAATGCCTCGTACGCCGCGGTGGGCTCCGACGGCCTGCTCTACGTCATGAGCACCGGCGACTACTTCTCCGGCGAAGGCCGGCTCTCGGTGGTCGATCCCCTGGCGCGCACCGAGGTGGCCAGCTTTGCCGGCTTCGGCACCGGCCCCGGCAACGTGGCCGCCGACGCGGACGCCCGGATCTTCGTGAGCTCGTACAGCCGAGGGCGTGATGGAGTTCAACCTCGACAGCAACAAGGTCGTCCGCGGGGCAGGGCCAGGGCGTCCCCATCCCGTCGAACGCCACGGTCGCGGTGGACAGCAAGGGCCGGGTGTACGCCATCGAGACCGGCCCCTGCTCCGGCGGCCAGGTCGGGAACGGCCCACGTGCTGGACGCGGAGCTCGAGGAGACCGGCACCATTGCGCTGGGCGAATGCCCGGTCGGCTCGGCCGTCGTGCAGATCCCGCCGGAGTGAAGTGACGCGGCGGGCGTGCCGGCGGGGTGTAGATTTCCATGCATGGCCCTGGTCATCACCCCGGCGATCGTCCTGTCGGCGCTTCGCTACAGTGAGACGTCGAAGATCGTCCGACTCGCCACCCGGGAGCACGGCGTCCAGAGCGCCATCGCGAAGGGCGCGCTCCGGCCGAAGAGCCGCTTCGGCGCGGCGCTCCAGCTCCTGAGCGAGGGTCAGGCCCAGTACCTCGCCAAGGAGCACCGCGAGCTGCACGTGCTCACGGCGTTCGACCTCCAGCACCTCCCCGTCGGCCTGACCGCCGACGTGGGGCGCTACGCCACCGCTTCCGCGCTCGCCGAGGTCATGATCCACTTCGCGCCGGCCGACCAGCACCCCGAGAGCTACGACGTGTTTCGGAACGCGCTCCACGCGCTGGAGGAGGCGCCGCTGGACGAGGTGGAGGCGCTCGGGCTTCCGCACCCTCTGGCATCTCGTGAGCGTGCTCGGCTTCGCGCCCTCGCTCGATGCCTGCGTGCGGGACGGCACGCTGCTGCCCGAGGACGGGGCCCTCCCGTTCAGTACCCGCGAAGGCGGCGCGCTCTGCCCGGCCTGCGCCGCCCAGCACGGGGCCACGCAGCTTCCGGCCGAGGCGCGTGCCGATCTCGTGGCGCTGCTCGATCCGGACGCGGCGCTGCCGGCGCTCGACGAGCGTCATGGCGCCGCGCACCGGAGGCTGCTCGCCCGCTACGTGCGCTACCACCTCGCCGAGGGCGCGGAGCTCCCCGGCCTCGAGTTCTGGCTTCGCCGCCCCTGGGTGCCGGCATGATCGTCGGAACGGCGGGGCACATCGACCACGGGAAGTCCGCGCTGGTCGCGGCGCTGAGCGGCCGGCCCATGGACCGGCTCGCCGAGGAGCGGCGCCGCGGGATCACGATCGATCTCAACTTCGCGCCGCTCGCGCTGCCCGGTGGAGCGATCGCGGGGATGGTCGACGTGCCCGGCCACGAGGACTTCGTGCGCACGATGGTGGCGGGCGCCTCGGGGATCGACCTGGCGCTGCTGGTCGTCGCCGCGGACGAGGGGATCATGCCGCAGACGCTCGAGCACCTCGCGGTGCTCGAGCACCTGGGCATCGCGGCCGGCATCCCGGTCGTCACCAAGGCCGACCTGGTGGAGCCCGAGTGGCTCGACCTCGTGCTGCTGGAGGTGGCGGAACGGCTGGCCGGGTCGAGCGTGCCGTTCGAGGCCCCGGTCGCCACGTCGGTCCGGACCGGACGAGGCCTCGACGAGCTCAAGGCGCGCCTGGCCGCGCGCGCGGCAACGCTGGAGCCGCGGCGCGGGGCCGACCTCTTCCGCCTGCCGGTGGACCGGTCGTTCTCCCTGGCGGGCGTGGGCACGGTCGTCACCGGCACCGCGTGGTCCGGCCGGCTCCGGATCGGCGACGCGGTGACGCTGCTGCCGTCGGGCCGGGCGGGCCGCGTGCGCTCCATCGAGAGCTACGGCCGGACGCTCGAGCAGAGCGAGCCGGGCGCCCGCACCGCGCTCGGGCTCGCGGGGCTCACGCGCGAGGACGCCCATCGGGGCACCTGGCTCGTTGCCGCGGAGGCGGCCTGGCCGCCGTCGGCGGCGCTCGATGTGGAGCTGGCGCTCCAGCCGGACGCGCCGCGGCCGCTCGTGAGCCGGAGCCGGGTCCGCGTCCACCTCGGCACGGCGGAGGTGATGGCGCGGGTGCAGCCGCGCGCCCCGATCGAGCCGGGCGGTCGCGGCCTCGCGCGACTGGTGCTCGAGCGCCCGATGGTGGCGCGCGGAGGCGACCGGTTCGTCGTGCGGAGCTACAGCCCGGTCACCACGATCGGCGGCGGGCGGGTCCTGGATCCCGAGCCGCCTCGCCGGCGCGCCGCGTGGCCGGCCGCCCTTGGCGAGCACGTCGCCGGCGGAGCGCCTGCCGGCGCTGCTCGAGCGCCGGCCCGCTGGAATCGCGACCGCGGCGCTGCCCGTGCTGCTGGGTCTGCCGCCGGCCGAGGCGGTGGCCGTCGCCCGCGCCCGGAACGACATCCGCCTGGTGGGCGATCGCTGGGTGCGCGAGGCCACCCTCCGCGAGCTCGGCGCCCGGGCGCTGGCGAGCCTCAAGGACGTACCACCGCGACCCACCCGAGCGATCGCGGCATGCCGCTCGAGACGCTGCGCCACGGGCTTCGCGCGCCCGAGGCGCTCGTCGAGCGGGCCCTGGCCGACGCGGCGGCGGCCGGCCAGCTCCGGCTCGCCGACGGCGTGGCGGTCCAGTCGGGATTCACGCCCCGGGTCGAGGGCGGCGACGCGGAGATCGACCGCGTGGTCCGCATCCTGGAGGAGGCCGAGCTGAGCCCGCCGAGCCTGGCCGAGCTCGAGCGCCAGACCGGGCGGCGGGACATCGCGGCCATCCTCCGGCTGGCGGCCCAGACCGGCCGGGTCGAGGCGGTCGAGCGAGAGCGCTACTACGCCCGGCCGGCCCTGGAGCGGTTCGCCGCCACGCTGGCCGATATCGGCCGCGGCAGCCTCATCGCGCCGGCCGAGATCCGCGACCGCCTGGGGATCAGCCGCAAGTTCATGATTCCCTTGCTCGAATGGGCCGACGCCAAGGGCATCACCGAGCGGGTCGGCGACCAGCGGCGGCTCCGAAACGCTTGACACCCCGCCTTTTCAGCGGCCATCTTCCGCATGCTTACCAGCATCCGTTCGTTCTCTGTGGAGGTGCCCACCGTTCGACACTTGGTCAGATGAGGTACGCCCATGGTCCGCTTCGCGTGGCCGGGGTGGTGGCTCGGATTGCTGGTGGGTGTCGGAACCCCGGTGGCGGCGCAGGCGAACGTCGTGCCACCTCGCATCGAGCTGAAGGAGAACTACCCCAATCCGTTCTTTCCGACGACGACGATTCCGTTCGTGATTGCCCAGGAGGTCTGCGCGCGAGGGCACCAGCCGGTCGTCAGCTTGAAGATCTACAACGTCCTGGTGCAGGTGGTGGCGATTCCCGTGCTCAACAGTGGAGGCGGCCCCCGAGTGAGCGGGCCGGAGCGGCTGGACAGTCTGCGACTGCGCTGCGGTGAGTACCACGCGTTCTGGGACGGGAAGTACCTGGACGGGCGAGGCGAGGCGACGCCGGGAGTCTACTACTACCAGCTCACCGTCGATGGCGAGCGGTTCACCCGGAAGATGATCGCCCAGAAGAAGGTGACCAGTCAGCAGTGAGAGGGGCGGCCCGGGTGGGCCGTCCCTTTGGCTTTTCTGGGTGGGGACGTGGAGCTGGGACTGCCAATGTGGCAGAAATCGAGGGTACGCGGGTTGCTTTCGCTGCGGTCGGGATGTGCTATCGTCGTTTCAGATGCAAGCCTCGTCATCCCGAGCGGAGCGAGGGACCTGCTTCCGCATGCGAGTGACGCTCGAGCCTCATTCGCACGACGCGACCGCGATCCCTCGCTCCGGCTCGGGATGACCGCCAGACCCGACCGCACCAGAGGTAACCGATGATCCGACCCGATCGCCTGACGATCAAAGCCCAGGAAGCCTTCCGCGACGCCGGCGACCTCGCCCGCCGCCGGGGGAATCCCGTCGTCAACGACGCCCATCTGCTCGCCGCCCTGCTGGCCCAGGCCGAAGGCGTGGTGCAGCCCCTGCTCCAGAAGCTCGGCCTCAACGTCCGCGAGCTGACCGAGTCCGTCGACCGCGAGATCGAGCGCTTTCCGAAGCAGGAGGGCGGCTCGGCCGAGCCGTCGTTCAGCCGCGAGGTGCAGCGGATCTTCGACCGCGCCGACGCCGACGCCTCGAAGCTGGGCGACGCCTACGTCTCCACCGAGCACCTGCTGCTCGCGATGGCCGAGGAGAAGGGCACGTCCCTCCGGGCGCTCCTCAGCAGCCGGAAGATCTCGGCCGACGACCTCCAGGCCGCGCTCCAGGACGTGCGGGGCTCGCACCGCGTGACCGACCAGTCGCCCGAGGAGAAGTTCCAGGCGCTCGAGCGCTACACCCGGAACCTCACCGACCTGGCCCGGAAGGGAAAGCTCGATCCGGTCATCGGCCGGGACGAGGAGGTCCGCCGCGTCATGCAGGTGCTCTCCCGGCGCACCAAGAACAACCCGGTGCTGATCGGCGAGCCCGGCGTGGGCAAGACGGCGATCGTCGAGGGCCTGGCGCAGCGCATCGTGAACGGCGACGTGCCCGAGTCGCTCCGGAACCGGGAGCTCGTGGCGCTCGACATCGGCCAGCTGCTGGCCGGCGCCAAGTACCGCGGCGAGTTCGAGGAGCGGCTCAAGTCGGTGGTGAAGGAGCTGACCGAGAGCGAAGGCAAGTTCGTCACCTTCATCGACGAGCTGCACACCATCGTCGGCGCCGGCGCCGCCGAGGGCGCGGTGGACGCGAGCAACATGCTCAAGCCGCCGCTGGCCCGGGGCGAGCTGCACGTCATCGGCGCCACGACGCTCGACGAGTACCGGAAGCACGTCGAGAAGGACCCGGCGCTCGAGCGGCGGTTCCAGCCCGTGCTGGTGGGCGAGCCCAGCGTGGCCGACACCATCGCCATCCTGCGCGGGCTCAAGGAGAAGTACGAGGTGCACCACGGCGTGCGGATCACCGACAACGCGCTGGTGGCCGCCGCCACGCTGTCCGACCGCTACATCGGCGACCGCTTCCTGCCCGACAAGGCGATCGACCTGGTGGACGAGGCCGCGAGCCGGCTCCGCATCGAGATCGACAGCCTGCCGCTCGAGATCGACGAGGTCGAGCGGCGCATCGTCCAGCTCCAGATCGAGCGCCAGGCGCTGCTCAAGGAGAAGGACAAGGCGGCGGTCGAGCGCCGCGAGGCGCTCGAGGCCGAGATCGCCGAGCAGCGCGAGCGCGCCAACGCGATGAAGGCGCAGTGGCAGGCGGAGAAGGGCGCCATCGGCGAGATCCAGCGGATCCGGGCCGAGATCGACACGCTGCGCTCCGAGATGGACCAGGCCACCCGCCGGGGCGACCTCCAGCGCGCGGCCGAGCTCCAGTACGGCCGGATCCCCGAGCTCGAGCGCCGGCTGCAGGCGGACGAGAAGAAGCTGCAGGAGACCCAGAGCAAGGCCAAGTATCTGAAGGAGGAGGTCGACGCCGAGGACATCGCGGAGATCGTGTCCAAGTGGACCGGGATCCCGGTGAGCAAGATGCTCGAGGGCGAGCGCGAGCGGCTGCTCAAGCTCGAGGACGAGCTCGGCGAGCGCGTGGTCGGTCAGCGCCTGGCCGTCGCCGCGGTCGCCAACGCCGTGCGGCGGAGCCGGGCCGGCCTCGGCGATCCCAACCGTCCCACCGGGTCGTTCATCTTCCTCGGCCCGACCGGCGTCGGCAAGACCGAGACGGCCCGCGCGCTCGCCGAGTTCCTGTTCGACGACGAGCGGGCGATGATCCGGCTCGACATGTCGGAGTACATGGAGAAGCACTCGGTCGCGCGGCTCATCGGCGCGCCGCCCGGGCTACGTCGGGTACGAGGAGGGCGGCCAGCTCACCGAGGCCGTGCGGCGGCGCCCGTACAGCGTGATCCTGTTCGACGAGATCGAGAAGGCGCATCCGGACGTGTTCAACGTGCTGCTCCAGATCCTGGACGACGGCCGCCTGACCGACAGCCAGGGCCGGCTGGTGGACTTCCGGAACACGGTCATCATCATGACCAGCAACATCGGCAGCCAGATCATCGTCGAGAGCGCGCAGGCCTCGCCCCAGCTCGGCAACCAGCCGGACGACCCGGCGTGGGCCCGCGTGGAGCAGCGGGTGCGGGACGAGCTCCGCAATCACTTCCGCCCCGAGTTCCTCAACCGGGTGGACGACATCATCGTCTTCCGGCCGCTGAGCCGCGACGACCTGGTGCGGATCGTCGACCTCCAGCTCCGGCACCTGGAGACGATGCTGGCCGCGCGGCACCACCGGCTCGACGTGACGCCGGAGGCCAAGGAGCTGCTGGCGGCGCAGGGCTACGATCCCGTCTATGGCGCCCGGCCGCTCAAGCGGGTGATCCAGCGCGAGCTCCAGAACCCGCTCGCGCTCGAGCTGCTGGACGGCAAGTTCCACGAGGGCGACACCGTCCGGGTGGAGCGCGCCGGCGATCACCTCCGGATGGTGCGCGTCGCGGCGGCACCCGAGCTCGCCAGTGCGTAGGGGCACGCCGTCCCCGAGCGACCTGCAGGGCATGCAGGCGGCCCTCCGGCTCGCCCGGACGGCCGCCGTGCGCGAGGAGGTGCCGGTCGGCGCCGTGATCGTGGCCGAAGGCGAGGTGCTGGCCGAGGCGCACAACGAGACGGTCCACCGGCGCGACCCGACGGCCCACGCCGAGCTGCTCGCGATCCACCGCGCGCTCGAGAAGGCCGGCGAGGATCGGCTCCCGTTCGCGACGCTGTACGTGACGCTCGAGCCGTGCGCCCAGTGCGCCGGCGCGATCGTGCTCGCCAAGGTGGGGCGGGTGGTGTACGGCGCCCAGGATCTCCGATGCGGCATGGCCGGATCGGTGTACGACCTGCTGCGCCATCCCCGCCTCAACCACCGGCCCGAAGTCGTCGGCGGCCTCATGGCCGAGGACTGCGCCGAGCTGCTGAAGCGGTTCTTCGAGAGCCGGCGCATGGCGCTGTAGGCGGTTCGTCGGCGCTGGAACACTTGCCAACCGCATCGCGCCATGGCACGTTTCGGCCTTCTCCAACTCACAATCCACGAGGTCGTCATGCGCCGGGCTGCTCGCGCGGGTGTGCTCCTGTGTGGTCTCGTGACCCTGTCGGCCGCCTGTGGCGGCGACACGCCGACCTCGACCGCCGACCAATCGCTGGCCGAGGCCCGGGTGCATCCCCGCGGCGTCGTGGACAAGGTCGAAGCGCCCTTGCCGTGGGGCGTCGCGGTGCGGGACGATGGGCTGGCCTTCTTTACCCAGCTGGGGAGCGGCGGCGTGGGAATCACGAGCACCAGGACCAGAACCGTCGACGGCTTTATCACGACGGGGGTGACTCCCACGGGGATCGTCTTCTCGCCCGATGGCAAGACGGCGTTCGTCGCCAACCAGTTCGGCAACGTGAGCCGGATCGACGTCGCGACGCGTCAGGTGACGGGCTTCGTCGACATCGCGGGCCCTCAGGCGGTGCGAGTCTCGCCCGACGGCTCGCAGCTCTTCGTGGCGACGACCGGCACGGCGGTGGTGACCGTGGATCTCGCGACCCTTTCCATCGTGAGGACCGTCGACGTCGGCTCGGCGCCGAACGGCTTCGCGGTGCATCCGGGCGGCCGCCTGCTCTACGTGAGCAGTTTCGACGCGGGCACGGTGAGCGAGATCGACATGTTCACGGGGCAGGTGCTGCGGACGTTCACGACGTTCGGCACGCCCCAGGAGATGGCGCTCAACCGCAAGGGCACGCGGCTCTACGTGGCGAACGAGGCCGGCCGGCTCGACGAGATCGACCTCGTCTCGGGGGAGCTCGCGCCCGGCATCCCGCTCCAGGCCGGCGCATTCGGCGTCGGTGTGACGCCGGATGACGGCCAGGCATACCTGACGCTCCCGAGCGCGGGGCTGATCCAGATCTTCGGGCTGCAGAACGCGGAAGCTTGCCAAGACCATCAACGTCGGCGGCGACTCCGCGGCGCATCGCGTTCAGCCAGCTGGGGCACATCGCGGCGGTCACCAACGCGGCGGGGTTCATCACCTTTATACGCTAGGGCGCGGTCGAAGCGGATCCACGGGGCCGGCTATCTTGGGTAGATGCCGGCCCTTCGCTCGTCCAAGCCACCCATCGCACCACTCCACCGCGCCCTGAGCGACGTGCGGGCGGCCACCGCGCTCGCCCCGGCCCGGCCGGCGTACGCGGCCGGCCTGCGCGCGGCGATCGCGACCGTGGCGCCGCTCATCGCCAGTCACGTGCTCACCCTCGGCGGCGGCACGTGGATGAGCCTCGCGGGGTTCAACAGCGCGCTGGCGGACAAGGGCGGACCCTACCGCACGCGTGCCGCCACGCTACGGCGCCCTCGTTCTGGCCGGCGCCGTCGTCGTCATGCTCGGCACCCTCGGCGCCACCCATCCCGCCGTGGCCATCGTCGCTCAGCTTCGCGGTCGCCGTCGCGTGCAGCCTGGGGCGGGCGTACGGCAACGCGGGCGCGAGTGTCGGCCTCTCCACGCTCAGCATCTACGTCATCGCGCTCGGCTATCCGCCCGAGGCCGGGACGGCTGCTGGCGCCGCGGCGCTGGCGCGGGCCGGATTCATCGTCATCGGCGGCGCCTGGGCGATGCTCGTGGCGCTGGTGCTCTGGCCGCTCCGCCCGTACCGGCCGGTGCGCCTGGCGGTCGCGGCGGCGTACCGCGCGCTGGCCGACTACGCGGACGAGGTCGCGGCGGCGAGCCGGAGCGGCGAGGGTGTCACCAATCCTCCGCGCGTGCGGGTGGCACTCGAGACCGCCAGGGCAGCGCTCGCCACCGTCCGGCGGGGCCGGCCCGGCGAGTCGGGTCGGGGCGAGCGCCTGGTCGTGCTGGGCGAGACCGCCGATCAGCTCTTCGGCCAGCTCTTCGGCCTGAGCGACGTCGCCGAGAGCACGCCGGTCGAGGCGCGCGACCCGGCCGCGCAGGCCGCGCTCGCCGAGGCCGTGACCGCGTTCGCCGGCACCGTGCGCGCGATCGCCGACGCCATCGAGGCCGAGGAGAAGGCGCTGCCCGTCTCGGTCACCTGGCAGGGCGACGCGCTCCGGGCGCGGCTGTCCGCCACGACATCCCCGGATGGCGTGGAGGAGGCGCGCCTCCACTATCAGCAGGCCGCGGGACTGCTCGATCGCCTGGCGCAATACGCCGGCGTGGCTGCGACCATCGTGGCGGGACTCAACAGCGGTGCGCCCGATTCCTCCGCTGGAGCGGGCAAGGGAGATCGAAGACCCCGAGTCGGGGCCCACCTGGGTTGCGCCGCTCCGAGCGGTGCTGTCGTGGGACTCGGTGGTGCTGCGCTTCGCGCTCCGGGTGGGGATCGTCACCGCCGCGGCCGTCGCGCTCACGGCGGCGCTGGACCTCAAGCGCGGCTACTGGATCACCATCACCGCGGTGATGATCCTGCAGCCCTACACCGGCACCACCAGCGTCCGGGCGGTGCAGCGGGTGCTCGGCACCGTCGTCGGCGGGATGCTCACGGCCGGGCTCGCCGCGCTCTTCCATGATCAGCGGCGCCATCTTCGCGCTCGTGTTCGTGTTCGCGCTCCTGTCGGTGGCGCTGCTGCCGCTCAACTACGCGGCGTTCTCGGTGTTCCTGACCCCCAGCTTCGTGCTGCTGGCAGAGGCGAGCACGGGCGACTGGCATCTGGCGGGCGTGCGGATCCTCAATACGGTGCTCGGCGGCGGGCTCGCGCTGGCCGGCAGCCAGCTCCTGTGGCCCAGCCCGGAATCCGAGCGGCTGCCCGCGTACCTGGCCCAGACCATCACGGCGCTCCGCAAGTATCTCGCGCTCGTGATCCAACGGTTCGACGACCGGAGCGAGGACGCGAGCCGTGCGCTTCGCGAGGCGAGGCGCCAGGTGGGGCTCGCGATCCTCAACGCCGAGGAGTCGTTCCAGCGGCTGCTCGGCGAGCACCGGGGGCCGGCCGAAGCGCTGGCTCCGGCGATGACGCTGCTCACCTATACCCGCCGGTTTACGGCGTCGATCGCGGCCCTCGCCCTGAGCCGCCATTCGGTCGACGCCGTGCAGGCCGAGGCGCTGGCGCCTTTCGCCCAGGCGGCCGACGCGGCGCTGGCGGACGTGGCGGCCGCGCTCGCGGCGGGCCGCGCACCGGCGCCGCTCGGGCGAGCTTCCGGAGCTGCCGTCGGGGGCGGTCTCGCCACTCCTTCGGGGACGGCTGACCCGGCTCGGCCGCCAGCTCAAGACGCTGCACGACGCCGCGGCGCGCCGGTCCGTCATCCCGAGCGAAGCGGGGGACCTTGCCAGGCCGACTCCGAACCCCGGGTGAGCAGGTCCCTCGCTCCGCTCGGGAAGACGGGGTGGTTGGCTACTGACGGGGTGCTTGGCTCCCGATACATCTCTAGCTACCTTAACCCCCCGCAGACGTGTCCAGGACAGGTGTCCGAGTGGCTGAAGGAGCCGGTCTCGAAAACCGGTATACCCGCAAGGGTATCGAGGGTTCGAATCCCTCCCTGTCCGTCAAAGCAAGTGTACGCCGTACGCTCCTGCAGTGCGTGTCGCCCAAGCTGCCGGTCGCCCGCGACTCGCTGAATTCTTCCCACCTGCTGCCTCCGTCGAGCCGACCGCCACCTCAAGATGGACGGAACGATGTCACCTGCGGTCCAGGATCGCCGTCAGCAAGCCACCGGTTACCTCGTGGCCGTCCTGGTGACGGCCGCCGCCGCTGGCGTGACGCAAATCCTCCGGCCGCTGGTCGCACCGAGCGTGATGCCGCTGTTCATTCTGGCGGTGGCCATCGCGGCGCTCTTCGGCGGCACCGGGCCCGGCGCGCTGGCCTGCGTCCTGGGCGCCCTGACGCTGAGCTACTGGTTCTTTCCGTCTATCAATCTCGCCAACCCGGCCGATCTCGCCCGCCTGCTCCTCTTCCTGGTGGTGGCTATCGTCACCACCCTGATCGCGGGCACGGCCAACCGGCAGCGGGCGCGTGCCGATACGCAGGCCAGGGAGAGCGAGCGCTTGCGCCGTCTCGCCGACAGTTGGCCGCAAGCAGAACCACCCGCAGTTCCCAGAGCATCGCCGATGAGAAGGATGTGCAGGAGGTGACGGCCCGCCTGGCAGCCATCGTGTCGTCGTCCAGCGATGCCATCATCGGCAAGACTCTGGACGGGGTGATCACGAACTGGAACGCCGCGGCTGAACGGACTTTCGGCTACGCTACGTCCGAGATGGTGGGACAGTCGGTGTTCAAACTGATTCCGGAAGACCTGCACGACACCGAGCGGGATGTGCTGGCGCGACTGCGCCGGGGCGAAGCCGTCGAGCTTTCCGAGACTGAGCGGGTTCGCAAGGACGGCAAGCGGATCTGGATCTCCCTGAGCGTGTCACCCATCCGGGACGCCTCGGGCGTGATCATCGGCGCGGCGTCCATCAAGCGCGACGTCACGGAATCGAGGCTGATGCGGCAGCACCTGCACGACACCCAGCGCTTTCAGGCGGTCGGGCAGCTCGCCGGGGGCATCGCGCACGAGGCCAACAACCAGATGACGGTCGTCCTGGGAGCTTCGCAGTTTCTCCTTCGCCGGTCCGACCTGGCTCCATCTGCCAGGGAGGACGTCGAATTGATCCGCCGAGCGGCCGAGCGAACCGCGTCGATCACCCAGCAGCTGCTGGCCTTCAGTCGCCGGCAGGTGCTGGAGCTTCGGGATGTGGACCTGAACCGCGTCGTGCAGACCATCGAGCCGGTCCTCCGCCGCTCCTTGGGGGAAAACCACGAGCTGATCGTTCGGCTCCGGTTGCGGGACGCGGTGGTTCGAGCCGACCCGCGACAACTGGAACAGGTGTTGCTGAACCTGACGCTGAATGCCCGGGATGCCATGCCGGGCGGCGGGCGCCTGACCATCGAGACGGACAGCGTGGAGCTCGCGGCGGAGGAGTGTCGCATGGGACAGTGATGGGCCTTGCGCCGGGCGCCTATGCCGTCGTGGTGGTGAAGCGACACCGGACATGGCATGGACCGCGCGACCCTGCAGCGCGCGTTCGAGCCGTTCTTCACGACGAAGGCGTTCGGCCAGGGCACGGGCCTCGGCCTCTCGGTGGTCCACGGCATCGTCAACCAGAGCGGCGGCACCGTTCGGGTCGAGAGCGAGCTGGGGAAGGGCACGACGTTCACGTTGTATTTGCCGGTTTCGTCGGCCGGTCGAGCGCCCGAGCTGCCGGCCGACACCGGCACCAGAGCCGCGGAACATGGCCGGGTGGCGATGATGGTCGAAGATGATCCCATCGTCCGTGGCATGGCCGCGCGCGGGCTGCGCGACGCCGGCTACGACGGTGCTCGAGGCGATAAACGGGCGTGAGGCCCTGGAGCTGATCCGGGCCCACACGGGGCGGCTCGACGTAGTCGTGACCGATATCGGAATGCCGGAGATGGATGGCCATGATGTCGCCCGCGTGCTGAGCGAGGAGCGGCCCGACGTCCCCGTCGTGTTCATGTCCGGCTACGGCGACCCTGAGCCGAAGGTTCCATTCCTTCAGAAGCCCTTCGCGCCGGACGTCCTGGTCCGCAGGGTCGGCGAGATGCTCGATCGGTAATACTGGCCGCACGGGTTTCGAGGGGTTCGAATCCTTCCCTGTCCGCCGAGGTTTCATGGCATCGCTCGATGACCAGCTCCTGGCCGGTGAGCGCATCGTCTACCGCACGCGGCCGCATTGGATTCTCTTCGGCGGCCCGCTCCTCGTCGCGCTCGCCGGCGCTCATCGCTCGGCGTCACGCTCCAGCTCACCGTCAACGACTTGCGGTACCAGTATGCCGGCTGGTACGCCGGCGCCGCCCTGCTGGGCGTGGCACTCCTCATCGCCATACCGCCCGCCATCCGCTATCTCAGCTCCGATTTCGCCGTCACCGACAAGCGGGTGCTGGCGCGGATGGGCATCCTCAATCGCCAGTCGCTCGAGACGCTGCTGACCAAGATCGAGGGAATCGGCGTGGAGCAGGACCTCTGGGGGCGGATCCTGGGATTCGGCACGATCACCATCACCGGGACCGGCGGCACCCGGGAGTCCATCGCCGGCATCCCGCGGCCGCTCGAGTTCCGCCGGCACGTCCAGAGCCAGATCGTGGACCTGGACGAGCGGCGCGGGCGGGAGCCCGCCGCCGCGCTCGCCAGCGGGGCGGGCGAGGCCCGCGTGGAGCGGGACTGCCCCTGGTGCGCCGAGCGGATCCTGGCCCGGGCGCGCGTCTGCAAGCACTGCGGCCGGGAGGTGGCAGCGTGTCATCCTGAGCGGAGCGAAGGATCGGCCTGATGCGAGTGAGCTCGACCCGAGGAGCTCGGGCTCACTCGCGCCACGGCCGATCCTTCGCTCCGCTCAGGATGACCGCACGCGTCATCCACTATGCTCCCACTCGACTCCGCCGATCGCCTGACCGGCTGCCTCCTCGGCCAGGCCCTCGGCGACGCGCTCGGCTTCGTCGTCGAGGCCCAGCCGCCCGACGTCGCCGCAGCCTACGTGCGCGACTGGCTCCGCGCCGGCCGGGCCGGAGAGCGCGCCCACCCGGACTTCCCTTCGGCCAATACACCGACGATACCCAGCTCGCCCGCGAGCTGCTGCTCAGCGTTCGCGAGGCGGGCGGCTGGAACCCGGCGGCGTTCGCGGCCCGCATCGCCGAGCTGTTTCGGACCGGCGCGACGTCGGCGCCGGTGCAGGGCACGCGGGCGCCGCGCGGCGCCTGCTGGCCGGGGCCAGCTGGGAGAGTCGGGCACTCCGCCTCCCTATGCCGGCAACGGCAGCGCCATGCGGGCGGCGCCGCTGGGCCTTCTCTTCGCCGGCGATCCGGCCGCGCTCCGCGCCGCGGCCGGGAGCAGAGCCGCATCACCCACCTCGACCCCCGCTGCGCCGCCGGGCGCGGTCGCCGTCGCCGGCGCCGCGCTGCTGGCCACGGCGCCCGGCCCGCTCGACCCGCGCGCAGTCCTGCGTCGAGCTCGCCGGTCTGGGCGGAGGCGGAGGACGCGTCGGTGGCTCGGGCCGTGGCCGGTGTGAGGCCTGGCTCCCGCTCGCGCCGGCCGCGGCCGCGGCCCGCCTCCGCGCCGAAGGCGCTCGATCCCGCGCACATCGTCTCCCTGGCGGGGCATCTCGGCCTTCGTGACGCCGAGCGTCGCCTGGAGTCTCTACGCTTTCCTGCGTTCGCCGGACGACTACTGGGCCACGGTCTGCACCGCGATCGCCGTCGGCGGCGACACCGATACGATGGCCGCCATGGCGGGCGCGCTCGCGGGCGCCCGGCTCGGCCCCGAGGCCTTGCCGCCCGACCTGCTGGCCCGGCTCACCGATCGGGGACGACTGGGGCGCATCCGACCTTGCCCAGCTCGCCGCGCGACTGCGCGCCTGTACGCGCGCTGACCTCTTCACACCGATCCCGCCCGCGGTGGTAAGTTGTCGGGTCGCCAAGGACCGACGCCAGACCGCTTGCCAGCCGAGGCGCCCATGCCGCACGGAAAGATCTACCAGGATGTGACCGAGACCGTCGGGAACACCCCGCTGATCCGGCTCAACCGGCTCGGCCATGGTCTGCCCGGCCGCATCGCCGTCAAGCACGAAGGCTACAATCCGTACAATTCGGTGAAGGACCGGATCGGCGCCGCCATGATCAACGACGCGGTCGAGAAGGGCCGCCTTCGTCCCGGCATGTTCATCGTGGAGCCGACCTCCGGGAACACCGGCATCGGCCTGGCGTACGTCGCCGCGGTGCGGGGCTATCGCTGCATCTTCACCATGCCGGACACGATGACGGTCGAGCGCCGGCACCTGCTCCGGGCGCTGGGCTGCAAGGTGGTGCTGACCGAAGGGCCCAAGGGGATGAAGGGCGCCATCGCCCGGGCCGAGGAGATCCTGGCGCGCCTGGGCGACCGCGCCTGGATGCCGCGCCAGTTCGACAATCCCGCCAATCCCGCCATCCACTACCGCACCACGGGTCCGGAGATCTGGGAGGACACCGAGGGCAAGGTGGACATCTTCGTCTCGGGCGTCGGGACCGGCGGCACCATCACGGGCGCGGGACGGTATCTCCGCGAGCGGAAGCCGGGGATCCACATCGTGGCGGTCGAGCCGGCCGAGAGCCCGGTGCTCTCCGGCGGCCAGCCCTCACCGCACCGGCAGCAGGGCATCGGGGCCGGCTTCATTCCCGGCCTGCTCGACACCAAGATCTACGACGAGGTCGTCCGGGTGAGCAACGACGACGCGATCGCCACGGCCCGGCGCCTGGCTCGCGAGGAGGCGATCTTCGCCGGCATCTCGAGCGGCTCGATCACCTGGGCGGCGCTCCAGGTGGCGGGCCGGCCGGAGAACGCGGGCAAGCTGATCGTCTCGATCGTCTGCGATTTCGGCGAGCGCTATCTCAGCAACCCGGTCTACACCGAGCTGCCGGACCCCGATTTCTCGGATGTCGAGGAGGCGCTCGGCGTGCTCCGGCGGTGGTCGGCGTGAGCACGATCGTCTCGGCGAGCCGGTCATCGCGTGAGCGCGACTCGACGCTCCCGATCCTGGCGGGCGCAGCGAAGCGATCGAACCCGCGGAACGCGACGCGGCGCACGGTGATGCAGCAGGTCTCGTGCGCTCGGGATGACGACGGCGGCGGAGAGCGGTTCTCCGCCGCGACCTTTTCCACCAGACACACCACTGAGGCGCAGCCACACGTGACCACTCCTGCACGTACCCCCGACGGCGGACCGACTCCGTTCGGGCGGATCGACGAGATCTTCGGCCGCGACACCTTCTCCCGCACCGTCATGCGGCAGCGGCTCCCCAAGGAGGTCTACCGGAGCCTGCTCCGGACCATCGACCAGGGGGACCCGCTCGATCCGGCCGTGGCCGACGTCGTGGCCGCCAGCATGAAGGACTGGGCGATCGAGAACGGCGCCAGCCACTACACCCACTGGTTCCAGCCGCTGACCGGGCAGACCGCCGAGAAGCACGACTCGCTCGCGGCCCCGGACGGGAACGGCGGCGTGGTCTTCAACTTCTCCGGCAGCGAGCTGGTGCAGGGCGAGCCGGACGCCTCGAGCTTCCCGTCGGGCGGCCTCCGCGCCACCTTCGAGGCCCGCGGCTACACCGCGTGGGACGCCACCAGCCCGGCGTTCCTCATGCGGGGCGACAACAACGTCACGCTCTGCATCCCCACGGCGTTCGTCTCCTGGACCGGCGAAGCGCTCGACACCAAGATCCCGCTGCTGCGCTCGGTCGAGGCCCTGTCGCAGCAGGCGATGCGGGTGCTCAAGATCTTCGGCACCGACGAGGGCGTGCGGCGGGTCTACACCACCGTCGGCCCGGAGCAGGAGTACTTCCTGGTCGATCGCGAGCTCTACTTCAAGCGGCCCGACCTGGTCACCTGCGAGCGCACCCTGTTCGGCGCCAAGCCGCCCAAGGGCCAGCAGCTCGAGGACCACTACTTCGGCACCATCCCGCCGCGCGTCCTGGCGTTCATGTCGGAAGCGGAAGCGGAGCTCTACCGCCTCGGCGTGCCGGTCAAGACCCGCCACAACGAGGTGGCCCCGGGCCAGTACGAGATCGCGCCGCTGTTCGAGCCGAGCCACATCGCGAGCGATCACCAGATGCTGATCATGGAGACCCTCAAGCGGGTGGCGCCGCGCTACGGGCTCCAGGCGCTGCTGCACGAGAAGCCGTTCGCCGGCGTCAACGGCTCGGGCAAGCACAACAACTGGTCGATGAGCACCGACACGGGCGTCAACCTGCTCGACCCGCGGGACGACACCCACACCAACATGCAGTTCCTGGTGTTCCTGGTCGCGACGATCCGCGCGGTCGACACCCACGCCGACCTGCTCCGCGCCTCGATCGCCTCGGCGGCCAACGACCACCGGCTCGGCGCCAACGAGGCCCCGCCGGCGATCATCTCCATCTTCCTCGGCAAGATGCTGACCGACATCCTGGAGCAGGTGGAGAAGGGGCTGCCCAAGCGCACCATCCGCGGCGGCACCCTCGACCTCGGCGCCAGGACGCTGCCGATGCTGCCGCGCCACTCGGGCGACCGCAACCGGACCTCGCCGTTCGCGTTCACCGGCAACAAGTTCGAGTTCCGCGCGGTGGGCTCGACGGCCAGCATCGCGTGGCCCAACACGGTGCTCAACACCATCGTGGCCGAGTCGCTCGACTACGTGGCCGGCCAGCTGGAGAAGGCGGTCGGCGCCAACCCGACGCCGGCGCGGCTCCAGCAGGGCGTGCTGACCGTGCTCAAGCGGCTCATCAAGGAGCACAAGCGGGTCATCTTCGACGGCGACAACTACTCCGAGGAGTGGCACACCGAGGCGGAGCGGCGCGGGCTGCCGAACCTGAAGGACTCGGTCGAGGCCTTCCAGGTGCTCAAGGCCCGGAAGAACTCCGACCTGTTCAAGAAGTACGGCGTGCTGAACAAGTCCGAGTACGATTCGCGGATCCACATCGCGATCGAGAAGTACGTCAAGCAGCTCGGCATCGAAGGCGGAGACGATGGTGTCGATCGCCAAGTCGCAGATTCTGCCGGCGGCGCTGGAGCACCAGCGGCGGACGGCGGAGGCGGTCGCGGCGACCAAGGCCGCCGGCGTCGATGCGGCCGACAGCACCCAGGCGCTGCGCGAGTTCGTCGACCTGGTGAACCAGTTCCGGACCCGGACGGCGGAGGTCGAAGCGCTTGTCCGCGCATCACGAGGCGGACCCGGCAAAGCATGCCGCCCAGATCGCCCGGGAGCTCAAGCCGGCGATGGCCCGCCTGCGGGAGACCGGGGATGCGCTGGAGGCGGTGGTGGCGGCCGATCTCTGGCCGCTGCCGAGCTATCGGACGCTGCTGTTTCTGAAGTGACGAGGGGTAGATACCGATGGGACGCGGCGTGAGCTCAGCCGCCGAGTCACCCTGAGCGAGCGAAGGGGGCATGCCTCGAGGCATGCCCCCTTCGCTTCGCTCAGTGATGACTCTATCGGCGGATGCGCTGCCAGCGACTTACAGCGGCCACCCCGCCGGCCGCTCCTTGGTCAGCAGGAAGAGCTCGCTCGGGCATTTCGCAGGCGTCAGCACCCCGGCCATCGCCTGGAACGCCATCACTTCTTCGGGCGAGCTGTCGGGATTGAAGTAGACGGCCATCGCCTCGACCAGGGGCGGACGATCCGGCCGGGCCAGCGCATCGAGCCAGGGATGCTGGTGGTCGGTTCGGCGGCTCTCCAGCCGGACCCGGACGGCGCCGTCGAGCCAGCAGGTCATCGCGGCGAGCCCGTCCAGCATCGGCTCGCTCAGGAGGAGGCTTTCACCCTGCGGGGTGATCGCCCCGAACCGCAACCGGCCACGCTCGTTGCGGCGGTGGATGACGGTCCCCCAGCGGAAGCGGGGCAGGCCGTGCTGGTACCAGTCCAGCACCTGGAGGAGCTGATCCTTCAGTGCGTCGACGACGAGCGATGATTGCATGGCGGCCACCAGCGGGAAAAGGTTGCCGTATTCGCCCAGAGGGGGAGCGTTGACCGCCATATTCTGCAGAATGCGGGCCAGACGCCGCGGGTTCCCGCCCCTGGCGCCCGTCCGGGGACCCGGCCACATTCCGCCCGCGGCCGAAACGGCCCGGTTCCGGGCCGGCCGCCACCACCCATGACCCCCGCCCATGACCACCCACGACCCCCTGCCGTCCCACGTCTTCTACCGGAAGCTGACGCGGCAGTACCCGCGCATTGTCCGCGGCGAAGGCTGCTGGCTGTACGACGACGAGGGGCGGGCCTACCTCGATGCCTCCGGCGGCGCCTTCGTCGTCAACGTGGGCCACGGAGTCCGGGAGATCGCGGCGGCGGTGGGCCGGCAGGCGGAGCGGCTGGCGTACGTGAGCGGCGCCGCGTTCACCAACGATCCGGTCGAGGAGTTCGCCGCCGAGATCGCGCGCCGTTCCCCCGGCGACCTCGAGCTGGTCTACCCGCTCTCGAGCGGATCCGAGGCGGTCGAGGCCGCGCTCAAGCTCGCCCGGCAGTACTGGGTCGAGGCCGGCGAGCCGGCGCGGCGGAAGATCCTGGCGCTCTCGCCCGAGCTATCACGGCAATACCCTCCTGGCGCTCTCCGCCTCGGCCCGCGAGCACTACAAGACCTACTTCCAGGACTGGCTCGTCGAGTTCGTCCGCGTGCCGGCGCCCTACGCCTACCGGTGTGCCTGCCGCGGCGTCCCGCCGCTCTGTCCGAGCTGCAGCGGCGAGGCAGTCGAGGCGGCGATCCTCCGCGAAGGACCCGGCACGGTCGCGGCGGTGCTCGCCGAGCCGGTCGGCGGGTCGTCCACCGGCGCGTCGGTGCCGGCGCCGGAGTACTGGCGCCGGGTGCGCGCGGCCTGCGACCGCCATGGCGTCCTGCTCGTGGCCGACGAGGTGCTGACCGGGGCCGGCCGGACCGGCACCTGGTCGGCGCTCGAGCCGTATGGGGTCGTGCCGGACATCATGACGCTGGGGAAGGGCATCGCCGGAGGATACGTCCCACTCTCCGCCGTGGTGGCCCCGCGGCGCCTGGTCGACGTGCTGGCGCGGGGCTCCGGGGCGTTGCTCCATGCCCAGACGTTCTCGCATCATGCGACGCTCTGCGCGGCCGGTGTGGCCACGCTGCGGTATCTCCGGGAGCACGCCCTGATCGAGCGCTGCGCCGCCGATCGCGCCCGCTGTTCCACGCGCGCCTGGCGGCGCTCCGCGAGCTGCCCGGGCGTCGGCGACGTGCGCGGGCCGCGGACTCCTGGCCGGCGTCGAGTTCGTCGCCGACACCGCGACCCGCGCGCCGTTTCCCCGCGCCGCCCACTTCGCCGAGACCTTCGCCGCGGCGGCGCTCGAGGCGGGGCTCGTGGTGTGGCCCAACGTCGGCCAGGCCGACGGCGTCAACGGCGACCTCGCCATGCTCGCGCCGCCGTTCATCGTGACCGAGGACGAGATCGACCTCATCGTGCAGCGGTTCGGCGTGGCGCTCCGCGCCACGGTCGAACGGATCGGAGCCGTCGCGTGAGCGCACCCGCCAAGATCACCTACACCTCCGCCTCCGGCGACCTCAACGAGTTCCATCACCGGTTCGACGTCGCGCTCGAGGCCGTGCGCGCCGCGGCCGGCGCGCGGCACCCGTTCTACATCGGCGGCCGCGCGGTGGACCACGGCGACGAGCCGCTGGTCGATCGCTCGCCGATCGACACCGAGCCTGGTGCTGGGGCGGTTCGCGGTCGCCGGGCCGGCGGACGTGGACCGCGCGGTCGCCGCGGCGCGCGAGGCACAGCGCGGCTGGGCCCGGCTCCCCTGGCGGGAGCGGCTCGCGATCCTCCGGCGCGCGGCCGCGCTGATCCGGGAGCGCAAGTACGAGCTCGCCGCCATCATGAGCCTGGAGGTGGGCAAGAGCCGGCTCGAGGCCATGGGCGACGCGGAGGAGTCCGCCGACCTGATCGACTACTACTGCGCGCAGGTCGAGGAGGCCGACGGGTTCGTCCGGCCGATGGGGCGGATCACGCCGGTCGAGCGGAACACCGACGTGCTGCGGCCGTATGGCGTGTTCGCCTGCATCGCGCCGTTCAACTTCCCGCTCGCGCTGTCGGCGGGCATGTCGTCGGCCGCGCTCGCCGCGGGCAACGCCGTGGTCTACAAGCCGGCGGAGGACACGCCCTGGACCGGCCTCCGCCTGTACGAGGTCTATCGGGACGCGGGGATCCCGGCGGGCGTGTTCAACCTGATCGTCGGCCACCGCGAGGCGATCGGCGACGCGCTCTGGCAGCATCCCGGCGTCGACGGCGTCGTGTTCACCGGCTCCAAGACGGTCGGGATGCGGATCCACGCGGGCCTCGGCGCCGGATGGATCAAGCCCTGCCTGCTCGAGCTGGGCGGCAAGAACGCGGCGATCGTCATGCCGAGCGCCGATCTCGACGCGGCGGCGGAAGGCGTGATGCGCTCGGCGTTCAGCCTGCAGAACCAGAAGTGCAGCGCCACCAGCCGGGTGTACGTCCACCACGAGGTGGCGGCCCCGTTCGTCGAGCGCCTGCTCGAGCGTACCCGCGCCATGCGCATGGGCGACCCGTCCGAGCGCGACGTCTTCTTCGGCCCGGTCATCAACGAGCGCGCGGTCGCTCGCTACGAGCGGGCCGTGGCGCAGGCGCGCGCGGAGGGCGTGGTGCTGCACGGCGGCGCGCGGCTCGCGGGCGGCGTGTTCGACCGCGGCCACTTCGTGGCGCCCACGGTGGCCCTGCTGCCGCTCGAGAGCTCGCTCTACCGGGAGGAGCTGTTCGTGCCGCTCGCTCGCCGTGGGCGAGGTCGCGGAGCCTGGACGAGGCGCTCGCGCAGGCGAACGGGGTCGAGTACGGGCTCACCGCGGGCATCTTCTCCGGCGATCCCGCCGAGGTCGAGCGGTTCTTCGACGAGATCGAGGCCGGCGTGTGCTACGCCAACAAGCGCACGGGCGCCACGACGGGTGCGTGGCCGGGCGCGCAGGCCGTTCTGCGGCTGGAAGGGCTCGGGCTCGACGGGGAAGGGGGGCTGCGGGCCGTACTACGTCGCCCAGTTCACGCGGGAGCAGAGCCGGACGGTCATCGAGTCAGCTCGAGCGCAGATCGGTCCTGACGCTGCGATCTCCGAGCGGTCGAGCCTCACTGCATGATCGGCCATCGCTTCGCTCAGGACGGATACCTCGAAGCCGACGCACTACGGAGCCGCAGTGGCAGACTACCCGAAGATCGTCGTCCCTCCCCCCGGGCCCAAGGCCCGCGCCGATCGTCGAGCGCGACGAGGCGTGGACCTCCACCTGCTACATCAAGGAGTACCCCCTCGTCGTGTCGCGGGGGCAGGGCGTCATGGTGGAGGACGTCGACGGCAACCGCTTCCTCGACTTCATGGCCGGCATCGCGGTGTCGTCCACCGGCTACGGCCATCCCAAGGTCGTGGCCGCGGTCAAGGACGCGGCCGACCGCTTCCTCCACATCTGCGGCTCCGATTTCTACTACGAAGGCATGGCCGACCTGTGCGAGCGGCTGGCGCGGCTCGCCCCGGGCACGAGCAAGAAGCGCGTCTTCCTCACCAACTCCGGCACCGAGGCGATCGAAGGCGCGATCAAGCTCGCGCGCTACGCCACCCGGCGAACGGCGATCATCGCCTTCCGGGGCGCGTTCCACGGCCGCACCACCGGCGCCGTGAGCCTCACGAGCAGCAAGGCGCGCCAGCACGCCGGCTTCGGCCCGCTGCTGCCGGACGTGCACCACATCCAGTACGCCTACCGCTACCGCTGCCAGTGGTGCGCCGACAAGCCGGCATGCACGCGCGGCTGCCTCGACGTGCTGGAGCAGGACCTCTTCGCCCGGCACCTCGACCCGCACGACGTGGCGGCCATCTTCGTCGAGCCGATCCAGGGCGAAGGTGGCTACGTCGTCCCGCCGGCCGGCTGGCTCCGCGACCTGCGCGCCATCTGCGACAAGTACGGGATCCTGCTCGTGGCCGACGAGGTGCAGTCGGGCGTCGGGCGCACGGGAAAGATGTGGGCCTGCGACCACGAGGGCGTCGAGCCCGACATCCTCCTCACCGCCAAGGGACTGGGCTCCGGCATGCCGATCGGCGCGATGATCGCCAAGGAATCCGTCACCACCTGGGAGAGCGGCTCGCACGGCTCGACCTTCGGCGGCAATCCGGTCTGCTGCGCCGCCGCGCTCGCGACGCTCGACCTGGTCGAGAACGGCCTCATGGCCAACGCCGTCGTCATGGGCGAGCGGCTCATGGCCGGCGTCCGGAAGCTGGCCGAGAAGCACCGCTGCATCGGCGACGTGCGCGGCGTCGGCCTCATGGTGGGCGTCGAGTTCGTGAAGGACCGCGCGACGCGCGAGCCGGCCCCGGAGATCGTCGAGCAGCTCGTCCAGGGCGCGTTCCAGCGCGGCCTCCTCCTGCTCGGGGCGGGGAAGAGCACGCTCCGCCTGGCGCCGCCGCTGGTCGTCGGTGCCGAGGACATCGACACCGCGCTGGCCATGATCGACGCCCGGTTGAGCGAGATCGCTTGAGCCCCGGCTCGAAGGTCACCACCATGCGGGAGGCCGTCGCCGCCCACGTGCACGACGGCGACACGGTGGTGATCGAGGGCTTCACGCACCTGATCTGTTTCGCCGCCGGGCACGAGATCATCCGGCAGCGCCGCCGCGACCTCGTGCTCTGCCGGCTCACGCCCGATCTCATCTACGACCAGATGATCGCGGCCGGCTGCGCGCGGAAGCTGGTCTTCTCCTGGGCCGGGAATCCGGGCGCGGGCTCGCTCCACGCCTTCCGCCGCGCGGTCGAAGGCAAGGGCGCGCGCCCCGCTCGAGCTGGAGGAGTATTCCCACTTCGGCATGGTGGCCCGGCTCTGCGCCGGCGCCGCGCGGCTGCCGTTCTGGCCGCTGCGCAACTACATGGGCACCGACCTGCCCGTCGGCCAATCCGCTGCATCGCCACCGTCGAGTGCCCGTACACCGGCGAGCGTCTCGCCACCGTGCCCGCGCTCAATCCCGACGTCACCATCGTCCACGCCCAGCGCGCCGACGCGCAGGGCAACACCCAGATCTGGGGACTGCTCGGCGTGCAGAAGGAGGCGGCGTTCGCGTCGAGGCGGGTGATCGTCGTGGTCGAGGAGCTGGTGGACGAGCCGGTCATCCGCGCCGATCCCAACCGGACGCTGATTCCCGGGCTCGCAGTCGACGCGGTGGTGGTCGAGCCGTGGGGCGCGCATCCGTCCTACGCGCAGGGCTATTACGACCGGGACAACGAGTTCTACGTGCAGTGGGAGGCGATCTCGCGGGATCCGGCGGCGCTCGAGCGGTACCTGGACGAGTTCGTGCACGGCGTGAAGGATCGGGCCGAGTACGTCGCGCGGCTGCGGCGGCTGCGAGCGGCTGCGGGCGGATGCGCGGGTGTGCGCCGGGCGTGAACTATGGGTTCTGAGCGCTGCGCCCGTCATCCCGAGCGAAGCGAGGGACCTTCTCTCCCGTCCCGGAAATCGGCCGGTGCCCGGGACCGGCGGGCAAGGTCCCTCGCTCCGCTCGGGATGACGGCCGTCGACCCGATGACCTACACCCCCGCCGAGCTCATGGCCGTCGTCGCCGCGCGCGAGCTGCGCGACGGCGAAGTCGTCTTCGTCGGCATCGGCCTGCCGAACCTGGCCTGCAACCTCGCCCGCGCCACGCACGCCCCGAACCTCGTGCTGATCTACGAATCCGGCGCCGTCGGCGCGGTGCCCGAGCGGCTGCCGGTCTCGATCGGCGATCCCGTCGCTCGTGACCGGCTCGCTCATGGTCTGCGGCATGGCCGACGTGTTCCAGTCGTTCCTCCAGAACGGCCGGATCGAGGTCGGCTTCCTCGGCGGCGCGCAGATCGACCGCTACGGCAACATCAACACGACGGTCGTCGGCACGCTACGAGCATCCCGACGTTCGCCTGCCCGGGAGCGGCGGCGCCGCCGAGATCGCCATCCACGCGCGGCGCACGGTCGTCATCAGCCGGCTCAGCCGCCGGGCATTCCCGGAGGCGGTCGATTTCATCACCAGCCCCGGCCACCGCGCCCGCGGCGGCACCCGCCGCGAGCTCGGCATGCCGGGCGCCGGCCCGGTCAAGGTCGTGACCGACAAGGCCATCCTCGAGCCCGACGCCGACACCGGCGAGCTGGTGCTCGCGGCGCTCTATCCCGGCGTCGACGGTCGGACGAGGTGCGCGCCGGCGTCGGCTGGCCGCTCCGGTCCCGACCCACGCTCGGCTCGGTCGAGCCGCCCACGCCGGCCGAGCTGCGACTGCTCCGGGACGTGCTCGATCCCCATCGCCTCTACCTGAAGGGCTGACCCGCCCATGAGCGCCGCACCCGCCATCCCGTCCCGCCGAGCCGGCGCACCCCACGCTCCCGCGCTGTCCTCGGCCTCCGCGACATGGTGCTGTTCAACATCGTCGCGGTGGTCAGCCTCCGGTGGTTCGCCACCGCGGCCGCCGCCGGGCCCGAGCTCGATCACGCTCTGGGTGCTCGCGGCGCTGCTGTTCTTCGTGCCGCAGGGCCTGGCGGTGAGCGACCTGGCGGCCCGCTATCCCGAGGAGGGCGGCATCTACGCCTGGACCAAGCGCGCCTTCGGCGAGGGCCACGGGTTCCTCTGCGGCTGGTGCTACTGGGTCAACAACATCCTCTACTATCCCAACCTGCTGATGTCGACGGCCGTCGTCGGCACCTACGTCATCGGCCGGGGCCAGACCGGCCTCGCCGACAACTGGGCCTACGTGCTCCCCGCCACGCTGGCGGCGCTCTGGCTGGCGGTCGGGATCAACATCGTCGGCGTCCGCACGGGACGCTGGCTGCAGAACCTCGGCGCGATCGGCACCTACCTGCCCGGCGTCCTGCTCGTCGCGCTCGGCGTCTACGCGGCGTTCACCCGGCCGGCGGCCACGCCGCTCACGCGCGCAATCGCTCGTGCCGGACCTCGAGCGATCTCTCGGAGCTCAACCTCTGGGCCTCGATCGCCTTCGCGTTCGCCGGGCTCGAGCTCTGCGCCGTCATGGGTGGCGAGGTGAAGGACCCGCGGCGGACGCTGCCGCGCTCGATCTTCATCTCGGCGCCGCTGATCGCGTTCATCTACATCGCCGGCACGGCGGCGGTGCTCTGGCTGGTGCCGACGAAGGACGTCAACATCGTCTCGGGGTTTCTCCAGGCCGTGGCGGAGGGTGCCAAGGACATCGGGTGGGGCGTGGCCTGGCTCCCGGCGGTGGCGGCGGCGCTCTACGTCGTCGGCAACATCGGCGGCGTCGGTGCGTGGCTCACCGGGCCGGCCCGGGTGGCGTTCGTGATCGGGCTCGACCGCTACTTCCCGCCGGCGTTCGGCAAGGTGCACCCCAAGTGGCAGACGCCGTACGTCGCCATCCTCACGCAGGCGGTGCTGGCGACGGTCTTCCTCCTGCTGTCGGTGCTCGGGCGGGGCACCACCGTCGAGAAGGCGTACCTGATCATCCTCGACACGATGCTGCTGGTCTACTTCATCCCCTACATCTACCTCTTCACCTGCTTTCTCGTGGTCCGGGTCAAGGAGCCGTCGCCGGCCAAGGGGTTGCTCGCGCAGCCGGCCCGCGGGTGTCGTGATCGGCGTCGCGGGCCTGGCGCTCACGCTGTTCGCCATGAAGATCGCGACGGTGCCGCCGAGCGGAACGGCCGATCCGCTGCTGTTCCAGATCAAGGTCATCGGGGGCGCCGGCGTTCTTCGTGGTGCTCGGGGGCCTGATCTACTGGCGGGGACGCCGGTGAGCCGTCGGCGTCCGGCTCGCGCGCGGCGTGCCTCGGCGCTCGCTCGTCGGCGCGCTCGGCCTGCTTGTCGGCGCGCACTGCCAGTCGCCGCCCAGCGCGCGCCCGTCCTGCAGCAGATCAAGGTCCGCCATCCGTACTACTACCGCGAGATGTTCGTTCCCCAGGTGACGAGCGGGCCGAGCGCGGCCGCGTGGTCGCCCGACGGCACCGAGCTGGTGTACTCGATGCAGGGCTCGCTCTGGCGCCAGCGGGTGGGGTCGAACGAGGCGCGCCAGCTCACCGACGGGCCCGGCTACGACTACCAGCCCGACTGGTCGCCCGACGGGCGCCGCATCGTCTACGCCTCCTACCGGGACGACGCCATCGAGCTTCGCCTGCTCGACCTCGCCACCGGGGAGTCCACCGCACGCTGCTCGCCGGCGGCGCCGTGCACCTCGAGCCGCGCTGGTCGCCGGATGGCCGGCGGCTGGCCTTCACGTCCACGCGGTACGAAGGTCGCTGGCACGTCTTCACCGCCGACGTCACGCCGGACGGGCGGCTCGAACGGGTCGAGCGGATCAGCGAGGACCACGAGAGCGGGCTCCCGCGCTACTACTACAACGCGGTGGACCACGCGCTCTCGCCGACCTGGTCGCCGGACGGGCGCGAGCTGATCGTGGTCTCGAACCGCGGGCCACGTCTGGGGCTCGGGTGGCTTCTGGCGGATGGAGGCGCGCGCCGGGTGGCGCGGCGCGCGAGATCCGGGACGAGGAGACGACCTGGAAGGGGCGGCCCGACTGGAGCCGCGACGGCCGGCGGGTGGTCTACAGCTCCTATCTCGGCGGCCAGTGGCACCAGCTCTGGCTGATGACGCCCGACGGGTCGAATCCGCTGCAGCTGACCTACGGCGAGTTCGACGCCACCGCGCCCCGCTGGTCGTTCGACGGGCGGCGCATCGCCTACGTGTCGAACGAGGGCGGGAACACGTCGCTCTGGGTCGCTCGACGTGCCGGGCGGCAGCCGGACGCGCGATTCGTGCGGAGCGGCGCGACTATCGCTCGCCGGTGGGACGGCTCCGGCTCCGCGTGACCGACGCGCGCGGGGCCGCGGTGCCGGCGCGGGTGTCGGTCACGGGCCCCGACGGCCGGAGCTGGGCGCCGGATGACGCCTGGCGCCACGCGGACGACGGCTTCGACCGGCGCGAGCGGCGCTTCGAGTACGGGTACTTCCACACCACCGGGCGCGACTCGCTGACGCTGCCGGCCGGCGAGTACGCGGTCGAGGTGACGCGCGGGCCCGAGACCCGGGTCGAGCGGCGCACCGTCGCGATCCGCGCCGGCGCACGACAGCACGCTCCGGGTCGCCCTGGCGCCGCTCGGCGACCTCGCCCGGCGCGGCTGGTACAGCGCCGACCTGCACGTGCACATGAACTACGGCGGCGCCTACCGCACCACGCCGCGCCGGCTGGCGTTCCAGGCGCGGGCGGAGGACCTCGACCTGGTCGAGAACCTGATCGTCAACAAGGAAGGGCGCATCCCCGACATCGAACGGCCGGTCGGCCGCGACCCGGTCTCCACCGCCACGACCGTCGTGGTGCACGATCAGGAGTACCACACGAGCGTCTGGGGCCACATCGGCCTGCTCGGGCTCCGCGATCACGTGCTGCTGCCGGGCTACGCCGGCTACGCGGCCACGGCCGCCGCCAGCCTCGCGCCGACCAACGCCGAGGTGGCGGATCTCGCGCGGGCGCAGGGCGCGCTGGTCGGCTACGTGCATCCGTTCGACAGCGACCCCGATCCCGCCGACACCACGCGTCCGCTCACGGCCGAGTTCCCGGTCGACCTGGCGCTCGGCAAGGTGGACTACTACGAGGCGCTCGGCTTCGTCGACGACCCGATGGCGACGGCGCACGTCTGGTACCGCGCGCTCAACTGCGGCTTCCGCCTGCCGGCGGGCGCGGGCACCGACGCGATGGCCAACTTCGCCTCGCTGCGCGGGCCGGTGGGGATGAACCGCGTCTACGTGCGCACCGGCGGGCCGCTCGACCAGCGGCGGCTGCTCGATTCCCTCAAGGCCGGGCGCACGTTCGCGACCAACGGGCCGCTGCTGGAGCTCACGATCGACGGGCGCGGCGTGGGCGACGAGCTCCGGCTGGGCGATGGGACGCACGAGGTCGTCGCGCGGGTGTCGCTCCGGTCGAACGTGCCGGTCGATCACCTCGAGATCGTGGGCAACGGTGAGGTCGTGCGGGAGGTGCCCCTGGCGGGCGACCGCACGCGTGCCGACGTGGAGGTCCGGCTACCGGTGACGGCGAGCGGCTGGTTCCTGCTGCGGGCGCGGAGCGATCGGGCGATCTATCCGGTGCTGGACCTGTATCCCTACGCGACGACCAGCCCGGTCTACGTGACGGTGGGCGGCAAGCCGGCGCGCTCGGCGGAGGACGCGGCGTATTTCCTGGCCTGGATCGACCGGCTGGAAGGCGGCGGCGCGGGCGAATACCGACTGGAACACGGCGGAGGAGCGGGACCACGCGCTCGAGCTGATCGGGCAGGCGCGGGAGGAGTTCGAGCGGCGGCGCTGAGAGCCTGCGTCATCCCGAGCGAAGCGAGGCACGCTCCATCACCCCGACCCCGGTCAGTCCCGAGCCGAGCGAGGTCCGATGCTTCCGGTCGTACGCGGTCCACTCGCTGTCGCACCGCGCGATCCGACCGAGCGCATGGTCCGTGCCCGACCGCGATGCACGTCGTGCGCCACCACGTGACGTCCGCGGCGCGCGACGCCCCGGGCCGCGCGCCGCGTGTGCAAGGCCGCGGGTTCGCGCATCTCCCGCCTGCGTCCCGCTGCCCGGGGACCGCCGCCCAGTCGTGCCATCACCTGCAGCTGGAGATTCCGATGCGAACCGATCGCTGGCTCCGTTCCCGGCGCGTGCCGGGCCTCGTCGCCGTGCTGTGCCTCTCGCTCGCCACCGCGGCCGCCGCGCCGGTTCGCCAGGGGCCCTCGACCGGCCGCGTAGCCGGACACGTCCGGGACGGCCAGGGCGCGCCGGTGGCCTACGCGCAGGTCATCGTGGTGGGCAGCGCGCTGTCGGCGCTCACCGATACCGCCGGGGCATACCTGCTCCCGGCGGTGCCCGACGGGCACGGTCACGCTCCGCGCCACCCGCGTCGGGTACGGCGCGGCCGAGCTGGCCGGGACCGTCAAGGCCGGGAGCACGCTGACGCTCAACTTCACCCTGGTCGATCAGCGGTCCGCGGCACGCCAGCTGGCGGAGGAGAAGGACGCCGCCAAGGCGGCCGCCAACTCGCCCTTGGCCTCCGCGATGCTCCGCCGGGAGGATTTCCAGACCAGGGGCGCCGTCACCGGCATCGCGGCATCGCCGGCGCCGGAGCCGTGGCGCTGGGCCCAGGAGCCGGGCAACACCGAGGCCTACAACACAGTCGACGAGCACCGCTTCCTCGCGGCGGCCGCCAACCCGGTGTCGACCTTCTCCATCGACGTGGACGCCGCCTCGTACAGCAACGTCCGCCGCTTCCTGAGCCAGGGGACGCTGCCGCCCAAGGACGCGGTCCGGCTCGAGGAGCTGGTCAACTACTTCCCGTATCGCTACGCCGACCACAGCGGCCGCCATCCCTTCGCCGTCTCGACCGAGGTCGGTCCGTGCCCCTGGGCGCCGGAGCACCGGCTCGTCCGCATCGGCCTCCAGGCCCGCCGCGTGCCGACGCAGGACCTGCCGCCGAGCAACCTGGTCTTCCTGATCGACGTCTCGGGCTCGATGATGTCGCCCGACAAGCTGCCGCTGGTCCAGCAGGCGTTCCGGGCGCTGGTGCACGAGCTCCGGGCGCAGGACCGGGTGGCCATCGTGGTCTACGCCGGAGCGGCGGGCCTGGTGCTGCCGTCGACCAGCGGCGCCGAGAAGGCCACCATCCTCGAGGCGATCGACCGCCTTCAGGCCGGCGGGTCGACGGCCGGCGGGGCCGGCATCCGCCTCGCCTACGACGTGGCGCGCCAGCACTTCGATCGGGAAGGCAACAACCGCGTCATCCTGGCCACCGACGGCGACTTCAACGTGGGCGTGAGCTCGGACGCCGAGATGGTGCGCCTGGTCGAGCAGCGCCGCGAGGAAGGCACCTTCCTCACCGTGCTGGGCTTCGGCACCGGCAACCTGAAGGATTCGAAGATGGAGCAGATGGCCGACAAGGGAAACGGCCACTACGCCTACATCGACAGCTTCCGCGAGGCCCAGAAGGTCTTCGTGCAGGAGTTCGGCGGCACGCTGTTCACCGTCGCGAAGGACGTGAAGATCCAGGTCGAGTTCAACCCGGCCCGGGTGCAGTCCTACCGGCTGCTGGGCTACGAGAACCGCATGCTGGCGCGCGAGGACTTCGCGGACGACCGGAAGGACGCCGGCGAGCTCGGCTCGGGCCACTCGGTGACGGCGCTGTACGAGATCGTGCCGGTGGGGGCCACGCCGGTGGCGCTGGGCGACGACAGCCTGACCTACCAGCAGGTGTCGATCCGGCCCGAGGCGAGCAGGAGCGGAGAGCTGATGACCGTGCGGCTCCGCTACAAGGATCCGCAGGGGTCGGCCAGCCGGCTGCTCGAGGAGCCGGTGCGGGACCGGTCCGGCAGCGCGGCCTCGGAGGACATGCGCTTCGCGTCCGCGGTCGCGGCGTTCGCGCTGCTGCTCCGCGACTCTGAGCATCGCGGCCAGGCCAGCTACGAGCAGGTGCTGTCGCTCGCCCGCGGCGCGCGGGGGGAGGATCCCCAGGGTTACCGCGGGGAGTTCATCGGCATGGTGGAGACTGCGCGGACCCTCAGCGCCTCGTCGCGCACTGATTGACTTCGTCCGAAGCTTCCGTTAGTCATCTCTCGCGCTCCGCCGGCCGATCGTGGCCGGCGGGCCGGAGCCCCCGCCCGACAACAGGACGCTTCGTTCTGCCGGCCCGATTGCCGGCAGCTCCGCGCGCCCGCGGTCGAGCCCGCGGCACTGTCACCTGGGAAGGAGCTCTGTGGCGACCGAGATGACCAGCGCCGAATTCTTCGATCGCCTTCGAGTCACGACGGAGTTCCTCGAGGCCATCGTCGCGAATCGCGGGCTGCTGGCCCAGGCCTCGCCCGACGACCAGCGACGGCTGCTGCAGGCCGCCGGCCAGGTGTACGCCCCGGATGCCAATGCCCGGCGACAGCTCGTGCGGGCGACCGTGCGTCGCCGGAAGGCCGAGCGGGTCCGGCGCGAGGACCAGGTGCTCGACCAGACCGGGATCCGGACGCTCCGCCGGCGGCCGGTCATCATCACGCCCAACGTGTTTCCGCCTCCCGGCTTCGAGCCGCGCGATACCGACGGCGATCCGGACGTCAGGGAAGCCATCGAGCCGCAACACTGCTACGTGTGCAAGGCGAAGTACACGGAGCTGCACCACTTCTACGATCAACTGTGCCCGCCGTGCGCCGCCTTCAACTTCGCCAAGCGCACCGAGCTCGCCGATCTCCGGGCCGGGTGGCGCTCCTCACCGGCGGTCGGGTGAAGATCGGCTACCAGGCCGGTCTCAAGCTGCTGCGGTCCGGCGCGCACCTCATCGTCACCACCCGCTTTCCCCGTGACTCGGCCGATCGCTATGCCGCCGAGCCGGACTTCGGCGACTGGGGACACCGCCTGGAGATCTTCGGGCTCGACCTTCGTCACACGCCGAGCGTGGAGGCGTTCTGCCGGGAGATGATCGAAACCCGGGATCGGCTCGACTTCATCATCAACAACGCCTGCCAGACGGTGCGCCGGCCGCCGGCGTTCTACGAGCACATGATGGTCCGCGAGCGGGAAGCGTTCCGCGGCATGCCGGCGCAAACTCGCCGGCTGCTGGGCCATTACGAGGGCTGGCGCGAGACTCACCCGGCGCCGGCGGGTGCGTCGGCCATCACCCCGGCCGCGTTCGAACGACGGCTTCCCAGCATTGCGGGCATGGCGGACGCGGCCGAGCTGTCGCAGGTCCGGCTGCTGCCGGAGGAGTATCGGGTCCAGGCCCATCTCTTTCCGGAAGGCCGCCTGGATCAGGATCTCCAGCAGGTCGACCTCCGGGAGCACAATTCCTGGCGGATGCTGATGGCGGACGTGCCTTCGGTCGAGCTGCTGGAGGTGCAGCTCATCAACGCGGTCGCGCCGTTCGTGCTGAATGCGCGGCTCAAGCAGCTCATGCTGCGGACGCCCGACAGGGACAAGCACATCGTCAACGTGTCGGCGATGGAGGGCCAGTTCTACCGGAACTTCAAGACGGTGCGCCATCCCCACACGAACATGGCCAAGGCGTCGCTGAACATGATGACGCGCACATCGGCGGCCGATTACCAGGGCGATGGGATTCACATGAACAGCGTGGATACGGGCTGGGTGACGGACGAAGACCCGGTGGACGTGGCCGCCCGCAAGGTCGCGGAGCACCGCTTCCACCCGCCGCTCGACGCCGTGGACGGCGCCGCGCGCATCGTGGATCCGATCATCGCCGGGATCAACACCGGAGAGCACGTCTGGGGGAAGTTTCTCAAGGATTATCGCCCCACGGACTGGTGACCGTGGTGCGAACGGGCGCCGGCCTCAATAGATTGCGCGCTGTCGGATGGTGAGGGAGCGGTGGCCGAGTGGTTGAAGGCGCTCGCCTGGAAAGCGAGTTACCGGTCAAAAGCCGGTACGAGGGTTCGAATCCCTCCCGCTCCGTATCGGAACTCGGACAGTCGCATGCGTCTCCCGCGAGTTGCGCCGTCGGTGGCCCGGGACTAGCTTCCCGCCCCGATGCCCTCCCGGATCCCCCTTCTCGATGAGCGCGCACTCGGCCGGACCCTCGTGCGCATGGCCACGGAAATCGTCGAGCGCGCCGGGGGCACCGACAGCCTGGTGCTCGTCGGCATCCAGCGCCGCGGCGTCGAGCTGGCCGACCGCCTGAAGCGCCTCATCGATCAATCCGAAGGCTCCGCCGTTCCCGTCGGCAAGCTCGACATCACCCTCTATCGCGACGACCTCCAGACCGTCGGGCCGCGGCCCGTCGTCGGCGAGACCCGGCTGCCCAACCTCGACGGGCGCACGGTGGTCATCGTCGACGACGTGCTCTACACCGGCCGCACCGTCCGCGCCGCGCTCGACGAGTGCGCCGACTTCGGCCGGCCGCGCCGGATCCTGCTCTGCGTGCTGATCGACCGCGGCGGGCGCGAGCTGCCGATCCAGGCGGACATCGTGGGCACCACGGCGAGCACGGAGCCGGCAGGACCGGGTGGACGTGTTCGTCGCCGAGCTCGACGGCCGCGACGCGGTCGAGCTGGTGCGGGCCTGAGATGACCGCGCCGAGCCTCGGCAAGGACCTGGTCGGCCTCGAGCCGCTGAGCGCGGACCAGATCCGGCTCATCCTCGACACCGCGGAGCCGTTCAAGGAAGTGAGCGAGCGGCCGATCAAGAAGGTGCCGGCGCTCCGCGGCAAGACCATCGTCAACCTGTTCTTCGAGGCCTCGACCCGGACCCGGATCTCGTTCGAGTTCGCCGAGAAGCGGCTGAGCGCGGACACGGTGAACGTGGCCGTGGCGGGCTCGTCGGTCTCCAAGGGCGAGACGCTGGTCGACACGGCGCGGAACCTCGAGGCCATGCGGATCGACATGGTCGTCATCCGCCACGGCGCCTCGGGCGCGGCGCAGTTCCTCGGCCAGCGCATCCGGTCCAACGTCATCAACGCGGGCGACGGCAAGCACGAGCACCCGACCCAGGGCCTGCTCGACATCCTCACCCTGCGCGACCGGTTCAAGCGGATCGAGGGGCTCAAGGTCGCCATCTGCGGCGACATCCTCCACAGCCGCGTGGCGCGCAGCAACATCTGGGGCCTGCTCAAGCTGGGCGCCGAGGTCGGCGTCTGCGGCCCGGCCACGCTGCTGCCGCGCAACGTCCACGAGCTCGGCGTCACCATCCTCCCGCGGATCGAGGACGCGATCCAGTGGGCGGATGCGCTCAACGTCCTCCGCCTCCAGCTCGAGCGCATGCAGTCCGGCTTCCTGCCCTCGCTGCGCGAGTACAATCGCGTCTTCGGCGTCACCAGCGAGCGGCTGGCGAAGGCCCCGAAGGACCTCCTCATCCTGCACCCCGGCCCGATGAACCGCGGCGTCGAGATCGACAGCGACGTGGCCGACGGCCCCCACAGCGTGATCCTGCCGCAGGTGACCAACGGCGTCGCCGTCCGCATGGCGGTGCTCTACCTGCTGGCCGGCGGCTCGCCCGACTGGGCCCATCCGGGCGGCGGGGGAGACTGAGCGATGCGGCCGATCCTCATCCGGGGCGGCCGGATCCTCGATCCCTCGCGCAACACCGACCAGGTGGCCGACCTCCTGCTGCAGGACGGCAAGGTCGAGGCGCTGGGCCAGAACCTCGGCCGGCCCGACGGCGCGGACGTGCTCGACGCGGCGGGGAAGGTCGTGGCCCCCGGCCTCATCGACCTCCACGTGCACCTGCGGGAGCCGGGCCAGGAGGACGTCGAGACCGTCGCCACCGGCGCGATGGCCGCCGCCGCCGGCGGATTCAGCGCGGTGTGCGCGATGCCGAACACCGATCCGGTGACCGACAACCAGGCGGCCGTCGGCTTCATCGTGAGCCAGGCGCAGCGGGCGGGCAAGGCGCGCGTCTATCCCGATCGGCGCCATCTCGCTCGCGCAGCAGGGGCAGCAGCTGGCGGAGTTCGGCGAGCTGGTCGGCGCGGGCGCGGTGGCCGTGAGCGACGACGGCAAGCCCGTCGTCTCGAGCCACCTCATGCGCACCGCGCTCGAGTACGCGCGCACGTTCGGCATCCCGGTGGCGGATCACTGCGAGGACCCGACGCTCGCCGCGGGCGGCGCGATGCACGAGGGGCTGGTCTCGACCCGGCTCGGCCTGAAGGGCATGCCGGCGGCGGCCGAAGAGATCATGGTGGCGCGCGACATCCTGCTCGCCGAGCTGACCGGCGGCCACGTGCACCTGTGCCACATGTCGACGCGGGGATCGGTCGAGCTCATCCGGCGGGCCAAGGAGAAGGGGCTCCGGGTGACGGCGGAGGCCTGTCCCGCACCACTTCACGCTGACCCACGAGGCGTGCGAGGGCTACAACACCAACGCGAAGATGAACCCGCCGCTCCGGGAGCCCGAGGACCGCGAGGCGATCCGGCAGGGGCTGCGCGACGGCACGATCGACGTGATCTGCACCGATCACGCGCCGCATCACTACGATGCCAAGGAGCGCGAGTTCGACGACGCGCCCAACGGGATCATCGGGCTGGAGACGGCGCTCGGCCTCGCGATCACGGAGCTGGTGGACGGCGGGCTCCTCGATCTCGCCGACGCTGGTGACCCGGATGAGCACCATGCCGGCCCGGATCTTCGGCCTTCCCGGCGGCACGCTGGCGCGCGGGTCGGCGGCGGACGTGGTGGTGATCGATCCCGACGCCCAATGGACGGTCGAGCCCGACGACCTTCTACTCCAAGAGCCGGAACACGCCGTTCGCCGGCCGCCGCCTCCGGGGCCGGGCGGACGTGACGATCGTGCGCGGGCAGGTGGTGTTCCGGCGCGGGGGGTGAGCTGGGAGATCGGGCATCGGACGACGTTCTCGGCCGTTCAGGTGTGTTTTCACCACAGAGGCACGCAGGACACAGAGAACTGCCACGGAGGAAGTACAGATACTGTTGCCGTATTCCGGTGGCCCTAGCGCCAGGGTCGCATCGCCGGGGCCGGGCCGGGGTTGGCCTCGATGGGATCCCCTCGGTGGCTCCCGGATGGCGTCGACCGAATTAGATTTGCATCTCCGGGTCTATCGCCGACGGCGCGATCAAGCTCACCCCCGAACCGATGCACGACCTCGAGCGGCTGAGAGGAATCTCCATCATGGCCAAACCGACCTCGGATACCGACGCGACCATCGAATCGCTCCTGCAGCAGCGGGCGCAGTACGAGCAGTGGCTCGCCCGCCTCGACTCCGCGGGCGACAAGGCGCCGCCCGCCGTCCGCGCGCGTGTGCGCAGCGACTACGAGGCGCGGCTGCGAGGCGTGATCGACCAGCTGCGCGGGTTCGCGGCGACGATCGCCGAAGAGCTCGATCGCCACAAGGGCACGCAGACCGGGCTCGACGGTGAGCGTCGGCAGGCGGAAGAGGCGCTCTCGGAGGCCGAGGTGCGCCACGCGGTCGGTGAATACTCCGAGGACGAATGGCAGCGGATCAACGACCAGAGCGGCGAGCTGCTGGGCCGCCTCCGCGGCGAGCTGCGCGGCGGTCGGCGACGAGATCGCACGGCTGGCGGAAGTGCAGGGGCTGATCGGCGGAGCGCCAAAGCGCGTCGAGCCGCCCCCGCCGGCGCCTCCGCCGCCGCCGCCGCCGGTCGCGGCGGTCCCCGAGCCCGAACCCGAGCCCGAGCGATTCGCGCCGCCGCCAGCCGTTCCCGTCGCCGACGACCCGTCCCGCGCCCAAGCCGGCGCCGAGGGAGGCCGAGATCACGCACGGCCCGCCACCGGTGGACGAGATGGCGTTCCTCAAGTCGGTGGCGCCGGAAGAGGAACGGAAGCCGGCGCAGCCGCCTCAGGCCGCCGGGGAAGCAATCCCGGCCCGTCGGGTGCGAGGTCGGCGGAGAGCTCGGGCACCGCGAGCCAGACGGCCGCACCGGGGAAACCGGGCGCCGCGGGCGGAGCCAAAACGCTCAAGTGCGGGGAGTGCGGTACTCTCAATCGGCCGACCGAGTGGTACTGCGAACGCTGTGGCGCGGAGCTCGCCGGCATCTGAGTCAGCTGCTATATACCATTACGATGAAGTGAGTTACTGGCGCACTGATAAAGTGATTTCTAGTTGCGGATGCAGTGTGCACGCGACGAAAAAGGGCCCCGCGATGGCGGGGCCCTCGTCGTTGGAACGCCGAGCGTCGTCGCGCTACTTCTTGCCGCCCGCCTTGGCCAGCTTCGAGAGCCGGCTCTTCTGCCGAGCCGCCGCGTTCGGATGGATCAGCCGCTTGCGTCCGGCCCGATCGATCAGCTTCACGGCCTCATCGTAGGCGGCCTGGGCGGCGCCCGCCGCGGCCGTGCGCACCTTCTTGATGGCGGAGCGGAGCTGGCTCCGGTGGGTGCGGTTGAGCGTCGTGTGGGTCTTGGCCTGACGCATGCGCTTCTTGGCGGACTTGATTCGCGGCACGACGACCTCGAAAAAACGAGAACGGGCAAAAGAGCGACCAGACACTCCGCCGCCCATGACACCCGGGAAGCCGCCTGGCCAACGAGCCGGGAAACATAGATCGCCGCCTGCGCAAGGTCAAGCGGCGTCCGGCTTTGACTTGGCCTCCGGCGGGTGCTTAACCTTCCGCGACCCCGACCGACAGGACCGCACCCCTGGAAAACCAGATCAGCGATTTCATCCTCGCGCTCCCGATGCTGGTCTTCGCCATGGTCGCGCACGAGTATGCCCACGCCGCCGTCGCGCTCCAACAGGGCGACGACACCGCCTACACGCTGGGACGGGTCACCCTCAACCCGATACCGCACATCGATCCCGGTCATGAGCCTGCTGCTGCCGGCGGTGCTCTGGTTCGCGTCGAACGGCCAGTACACGTTCGGGGGCGCCAAGCCGGTGCCGGTCAACTCGCGGAAGTTCCGCAACTTCAAGCGCGGCGACATCCTCGTCTCGGCGGCCGGGGTCACGACCAATTTCTTTCTGGCCTTCGTGTGGGCGTTCGTGTTCGTCCTGCTCGGGCTCGTCGCGCGGACGCTGCCCGCCGCCGGACCGACGCTGGAAACGGCGCAGCGCATGATGGTCTACGGGATCTGGATCAATCTGCTGCTCTGCTTCTTCAACCTCATTCCCGATTCCGCCGCTGGACGGATCGCACCTGCTGTACCACGCGCTCCCGCCGGGGCGGGCAACTGGTATCGCGGGCTGCAGCGTTTCGGCTACCTGCCGCTGTTCCTGCATGCTGTTCCTGTTCCGGGGCCGATGGCCGTGCTGCTGACGCCGGTCGTCCATCATGATGCGGCTGCTGGGAGAGCTGGATCGCGCCGTATCAGATCCCGTCGCTCCTGGCGGGGATCTCCTGAGGCATGACCGCCCCCGAAGCTCCGACGACCGCCCTCGGCGCGGGCCCCGGGTTCGTCGTCCAGCTCGACGCCTTCTCCGGGCCGCTCGACCTGCTGCTGCACCTGCTTGCGCGAGGAGCAGCTCGAGATCGCCGACATCCCGATCGCGCGGATCGCCGATCAGTTCCTCCACGCGATCCACGAGCTCGGCCTCAACCAGGCCGCCGACTACCTCGACATGGCGAGCCGGCTGGTGCGGCTCAAGGCGCAGATGCTGCTGCCGCGCCGGACCGAGGACGACGGCTGGGAGGATCCGCGCGCCGAGCTGGTGCGGCGGCTGCTCGAGTACCAGCAGATCCGCGAGATCGCCGTCTGGCTCGGCCGCTCGGCCGAGCGGCGCGCCGAGCAGTTCGCGCGCGGCTACCTGCCGCCGCCGCCCGAGCTGCCGCCGCCGCCGCTCACGCTCGACCTGCTGGAGATGCTGCAGGCGGTGGAGCGGGTCATCGCCGCCATTCCGTCGCCCGTGCTGCACCGGGTCGTGGCCCGGCCGCTGGACGTCGAGGCCGCCACCCGGCGGATCGAGCAGCTGCTCGAGGAGCGGGAGCAGTTCGGCTGGCTCGACGCGCTCGGTCCGCGGCCGACGATCGTCGACGTCCTGTCCACCCTGCTCGCGCTGCTCGAGCTCGCCAAGCGGGGTACCCTCCGACTCGTGCAATCGGCCGCGTTCGCGCCGATGGTGATCGCCCGTGACCCCGCTCGCCCAGCTGCTTGAAGCCGCGCTGTTCAGCGCCTGCCGCCCGCTCACCGTCGAGGAGCTCTCCACGCTCGACCCGGAGGCGACGCTCGCCGACGTCCGCGTCGCGCTCGAGCAGCTCCGCGAGCACTACGACTTCGAGCAGCACGGCGTCGAGCTGGTCGAGATGGCCGGCGGCTATCAGATCCTGACCCGCCCCGTACACGCGGCCGCGATCGAGCGCGCACAGTTCTCGGTCCGGACGCCCAAGCTCACGGCCGCGGCGCTCGAGACGCTGGCCGTGATCGCCTACCGGCAGCCGGTGGGCCGCGCCGAGATCGAGGAGATCCGCGGCGTGTCGGCGGGCGGCGTGCTGCGCTCGCTGCAGGAGCGCGGGCTGATCGAGGTCGTGGGCCGGAGCGAGGCGCTGGGCCGGCCGCTGCTCTACGGCACCACGCCGATGTTCCTCGAGCTGCTCGGGCTGCGCGACCTCGCCGACCTGCCGCGGGCCGAGGAGCTGACGATCGCGCTCCAGCCGCACCGGGCGATGCGCCGAGGGCGACGACGACGCGGCCGCCTACGTCGAGGCCGAATCGTGAGCGAGATGCGGCTCCAGCGCGCGCTGGCGCGCGCGGGAGTCGCCTCGCGCCGCGCGGCGGAGACGCTGATCACGACGGCAAGGTGCGGGTCGACGGGAAGCCGGCGACGCTCGGCATGAAGGTGGATCCCGGCGAAGCAGCGGATCACCGTGGGCGGCCGGGCGGTGAAGCTGCAGGAGCGGCGCTGGCTCGCCTTCCACAAGCCGCTCGGCGTCGTCACCACGGCGAGCGACGAGGAGGGCCGCCGCACCGTCCTCGACTTCATCCCCGAGACCGCGGGCCTCACGTACGTCGGCCGGCTCGACGTGATGACCACCGGCCTGCTCCTGCTCACCACCGACGGCGAGGCGGTGCATCGGCTCACCCACCCGCGCTACCACATCCCGCGGCGCTACACGGCGCTGGTGCACGGCCGGCCCACCGCCGAGATCGGCCAGGCGGCGAAGCAGAAGATCGTGATCGACGGCCGGCCGGTGGATCCGTCGGAGGTGCGGGTGCGCGCCGGGCACGGAGGGCCGGAGCATCCTCGACGTGACGCTCACCGAGGGCCGGAACCGGATCGTCCGCCGCTGGGCCGAGGCCATGGGGCTCAAGGTGGAGCGGCTGGCCCGCCTGTCGTACGGCCCGGTGCGGCTCGGCGACCTGCCGTCCGGGCGCTACCGGCCGCTCACGCCGCAAGGAGGAGAAGGCGCTGTACAAGGCGATCCGACTGGACGCCCGGAGGAGTGACCGCTGAAACCGATCGCCGGAGCGGGCGCCGGGAGCCGTCCGGCATGCGACGCGAGATCCGTGCACCGACGCCGTCCCGACTATCTTTCCCGCATCAACCCCAGGAGCCAGCAAGCGTGAGCGCGCCGAAGCTGACCGACAAGCCGGCCGAGACGCTGCCCGTGCAGCGCATCCTCAAGGAGGTGTCCCGCCGGATCGTCGGGCAGGACGCCATGGTCGAGCGCCTGCTCGTCGGCCTGCTCACCGGCGGCCACGTCCTGCTCGAGGGCGTGCCGGGGCTGGCCAAGACGCTCGCGGTGCGCACGCTGGCGGAGATCATCCACGCCTCGTTCTCCCGCATCCAGTTCACGCCCGACCTCCTGCCGGCCGACGTCATCGGCACGATGGTCTTCGACCAGAAGACGCAGGAGTTCCACGTCAAGAAGGGACCGCTCTTCGCCCAGATCATCCTGGCCGACGAGATCAACCGCGCCCCGGCCAAGGTGCAGGCGGCGCTGCTCGAAGCGATGCAGGAGCACCAGGTCACCATCGGCGGCACCACCTACCGGCTCGAGGAGCCGTTCCTGGTCCTCGCCACGCAGAATCCGATCGAGAACGAGGGCACCTATCCGCTGCCCGAGGCGCAGCTCGACCGGTTCATGCTCAAGGTGCGGGTGGAGCTATCCCACGCGCGACGAGGAGAAGGAGGTCCTGCTCCGGATGAGCGGCGGCCAGGAGATCCCGGTCGAGCGGCTGCTCGATCCGGCCGCGATCCTCGCGGCCCGCGCCGACGATCGCCGGCGCTGTACATGGACCAGAAGGTGGTGGACTACATCGTCGACCTGGTGCGCGCCACGCGCGACCCCGGCACCGTCGGGCTCGCCGAGCTCAAGCCGCTGATCGCGTTCGGCGGCTCGCCGCGCGCCTCGATCGCGCTGGCGCAGGCGGCGCGGGCGCACGCGTTTCTCCGCGGCCGGGCCTACGTCGTCCCCGAGGACGTCCGGGCGCTCGCGCCCGACGTGCTCCGCCACCGCATCGTCCTCACCTTCGAGGCCGAGGCCGAGGACGTGACCACCGACGACGTCGTGACCAAGGTGCTCGCCGCGCTGCGGGTGCCGTAGCCGCCCACCATGCCGGCCGTATCCCCTGAAATCCTGAAGCAGGTCAAGGGCATCGAGCTCCGCACCCGGGGCCTCGTCGGGCTCGCTCTTCGCCGGCGAGTACCGCTCGGTGTTCCGGGGGCAGGGGATGGAGTTCGCCGAGGTGCGCGCCTACGAGCCGGGCGACGACTTCCGCTCGATCGACTGGAACGTCTCCGCCCGGCTGGGCAGCCCCTACGTCAAGACGTTCACCGAAGAGCGCGAGCTGACGCTCATGCTGCTCGTCGACCAGTCCGGCTCGACCCGGTTCGGCGAGCCGCTCACCAAGGGCTCGCTCGCGGTCGAGGTGGCCGCCGTGCTCGCGCTCGCGGCGGCCCGCCAGAACGACCGGGTCGGCGCGCTCCTGTTCGCCGACGAGGTCGAGCGCGTGATTCCTCCGCGGAAGGGCCGGCGCCACGCGCTCCGGGTCATTCGCGACCTCGTCGCGTTCGAGCCGCGCGGGCCGGCGCACCAATCTGGCCGCGAGCCTCTCGTACGCGAGCCGGCTGCTCCGCCACCGGAGCATCGTCGTGGTGCTGTCCGACTTCATCGCCGAAGGCTGGGAGCAGCCGCTCCGCCGGCTGGCGGCGCGGCACGAGGTCGTCGCGATCACGGTGGACGATCCTCGCGAGCACGACCTGCCCGAGTCCGGCTGGATCGAGATGCAGGACGCCGAATCCGGCCGGCGCGTGCTGGTCGATACCGGAAGCCGGGACGTCCGCACCCGCGTCGCGCGAGCTCAGCCGCGCGCGCCGCGAGGAGCGGAGCCGGGCCCTCGCCGCCGCGGGCGCCGACCAGGTCGCACCTCGAGACCGGCGTGCCGTACGCCTTCCCGCTCCGGCGGGCGTTCGCGCGCGCGCGCCGCCGGATCAACCGCGGATGAGCTGCTCGGCCTCGCGCAGACGCCCGCGCCCACGGTGGGCGACACGGTCTGGGTCGCGCCGGACGGTCGCGGTCCCAGCGGGCGCGCACGCTCCGGCCCGCCGACTGGGACGCGCCGGAGCCGATCGAGCGGCTGGGCGCGCCGGTGGTGACGGCGCGCGGCGACTCGGCCGAGGTGGCGTATCCGATCGTCGTCTGGCGCGCGGGGCCGCTCACCGTGGACATCCCGGGTCCGCTGGTCCTCCGGGCCGGCGGGCCGATCGACTCGTTGCCGCCGCTCTCGGTGAGCCTCAGGATCGCGAGCGTCCTGCCGGCCGTGCCCCAGGACTCCGTCCTCGCCCCGCAGCCGCGCGCCGACTTCGTGCCCCGGACGAGCGTCACGCCGATTCCGCTGCTCGTGCTGCTCGCCGTCGCCGCGCTGCTGCTCGCGCCGCTCCACTGGTGGTGGCGGCGGCGCGGCCGTCCGCGGGCGCGCCCCGCGCTCCCGGCGCCGGGGCCGGACAAGGCGCCGCTCGACCGCTGGGCGGACGCGGGAGAGACGCGCGCGGTCGCGTCGGTGGCCACGGCGCGTCTCCGCGCGCTGATCGCTGCCCGGATGCCCGCGGCGCACGCCGGGCTCGACACCGAGTCCTTGCTGCGAGGCCGTCGCCGCCCGCGCCGACTGGCCGCTCGCCGAGCTGGGCGACGTGCTGCGCTCGCTCGACGAGGCCCGGTTCGGCCACACCGCGTTTCCGGACGCGATCGGCCTCGCGCGCTGGGTCGAGGAGCTCGGGCCGCGGCTGCGTGCGGGAGGCCGCATGACGTTCGCCCGGCCGTGGCTGCTGCTGCTCCTGCTCGGCCTCCTCGTCTGGTGGTGGCGCCGGCGCCGCGGCGACGTGCCGGCGGCGCGGTACAGCGACGTGTCGATTCCCGCCGCCGTCAGCGCGCGGCGCTGGTGGGTCGCGCTGCCGCCGGTGTTCCGTGCGCCTGAGCATCGCGGCGCTGATCGTGGCGGCCGCGGGGCCGCGCGTCGGCGGCGACACCGTCGAGGTGAAGCAGGAGGGCATCGCGATCGTCATCACGATCGACATCTCGAGCAGCATGCTGGCCGAGGACTTCGCGCCGTCCAACCGGCTCGCGGTCGCCAAGCGCCAGGCGGTGGCGTTCATCCGCGGGCGCACGGCCGACCGCATCGGCCTGGTGGCGTTCGCCGGCGAGGCGCTGACGCAGGTGCCGGTCACGCTCGACTATCCGGTGATCGAGCAGGCCGTGATGGACCTCAAGATCGGCAGCCTCGAGGACGGCACCGCGATCGGGAGCGGCCTGGCCACCGCGGTCAACCGCCTCCGCCGCGCGCCCGACAAGTCGAAGGTCGTCCTGCTCCTCACCGACGGCGAGAACAACCGGGGCCTGATCGACCCGCGCACCGCCGCCGCGACGGCGGCCGCCTACGGCATCAAGGTGTACACCATCGGCGTCGGCACCATCGGCGAGGCGCCGATTCCGACCGGGCGGGGGCTCGGCGGCTTCCGCTACGAGCTGCTGCCGGTCCGCATCGACGAGCCGCTGCTGCGCGAGATCGCCTCGAAGACCGGCGGCCGCTATTTCCGCGCCAAGGACAGCGAGGCGCTGAGCCGCATCTTCCGCCAGATCGACGAGCTCGAGAAGATCGCCGATCCAGGTGACCCGCTACACGAAATACGAGGAGGCCACCCGGCCCCTGATCCTCCTCGGGCTCGCGGCGCTGGCGCTCGAGCTGGTGCTCGGCAGCACGCTGGTGGTGCGCGTCCCATGATGTTCGACGCGCCGCTCCTGCTGCTGCTCGCCCCGGCGCTCGGGCTGGCGCTGGGCTTCGGCGGCCTGGCTCGGCCGCGGGCGGCGCATCCGGCTCGCGCGGCGGTGGTCCCCGGCGCTCGGGCGGCTGGCGCGCGCGCGCGGCACCTGGGCGCCGCTCGTCCTCGGCCTCACCGGGCTCGCGGCATCCGTGGCCCTGGCCGGTCCGCGCTGGGGCCGCACGCGAGATCCGCACCGAGATCGCGGGCGCTGAGCCTCGTCTTCGCGATGGACATCAGCCGGTCGATGCTCGCGGAGGACGCGTCGCCCAACCGGCTGCAGCGCTCCATCCGGGAGGCGCGCCGGCTGATCCAGGATCTGGAGGGCGACCGGCTCGGCCTCATCGCGTTCGCCGGACGGAGCTACATCCTGGCGCCGCTCACGGTGGACGGCAGCGCCATCCGCCTGTACCTCGACGCGCTCGATCCCGACCTCGCGAGCGAAGGCGGCTCGGATCTCTCGAGCGTGCTCGCCCAGGGCGGCCAGCTCCTCGGCGCCACCACCGACGCGGCCGACCGGGTGCTCGTGGTCTTCACCGACGGCGAGGCCCACGACACGCTGACCGACATCGTCGCGCCAGGCCGAGGCGCTGAAGGCGGCGGGCGTCCACCTGATCATGGTGGCCGAGGGGACGCCGGCCCCGTCGCGCATCCCCATCCGGGACTCGACCGGGCACGCTCATCGAATACAAGCGGGACGAGGACGGCACCGTCATTCAGACCCAGCGCCGGGACGACATCCTTCGGGCCGTCGTGGACGCGGCCGAGGGCACGCTGGTGCCGAACGAGGCGGCCGACCAGGGCGGGGCGGTGCGCGACCTCGTGGCCGCGATGAAGCGGAGTCCGACCTCGGCGACGCGCACCGCCGACCTCGTGCCCCGCGCCTGGATTCCCGGGCTGGTCGCGGCGTTGCTGCTGCTCGCCTACACGATCGCGCGCCCGGGCCCCGCGCTCATCGGGCTCGCCGGCCTGCTCGTGCTCGGCCGCAGCGCCGAGGCCCAGCGGCCGACGGCCGGCGGACGCGCGCTCGCCGCCGGCGACCCGACCCGCGCCGCGGCGGAGTTCCTGAAGGAGGCGGGCACCGGCCGCGCCAAGGACACCGCGTTCTACAACGCTGGCACCGCCGCGCTCCAGGCCGGACGGCTCGAGGTGGCGCGTGGCGCGCTGGCCGAGGCGGCCAAGTCGCTCGACCCGGGACTGCGATACCGCGCGCTGTACAACCTCGGCCTGGTGGGCCTGCTCGCTGCCCGTGCGGATACGTCCCGGCAGGAGGAGCTGCTCGACGACGCCACCGACCGGCTGCGCCAGGCGCTCCTGCTGGAGCCCTCGTCGGCCCGCGCCAAGTGGAATCTGGAGCTCGCCGAGCGCCGCCGTCCCCCGCCGCCACCGCAGAGCGGTGGAGGCGGCCGCGCCGCCGCCGCCAAGCGGCGGGCCCAAGGCGCCGGCAGCCGAAGCCGCCGCAGCCGGAGCCCCGGGACCTGTCGCAGAGTCAGGCCGAGCAGATCCTCAACTCGATGGAGCGGCGGGAGCGGTTGACCCGCGAGGAGCAGCAGCGCCGCATGGCCGGTTCCTCAGGCGGAGTGAAGGACTGGTGAGCGCGTCGCGGGGCGGACACCGTGGCCTCGCGCGCTCGCCGTCGGGATCACGGTCGCGCTCGCCGCCGGGCGAGTCGGGTCCGTGGCCGCGCAGAACAGCGGGCCCCAGCTCGAGGCGTCGGTCGATGAGGACCGCGTTTCCGTCGGGGAGGAGCTCACGTACACGCTCCGCGCGGTGAGCCACTCGCCGGTGCCGATGCAGGTCACTCTGGCGCCGTTCACCGGGCTCGAGATCGTGGCGCGGAGCGAGCGCACGGAGGTGGGCTTCGGCGGCGGACCGACCCGGACGACGGTGCTCGAGGTCCGCCTCCGAGCGGTGCGCCCCGGCCACTGGGAGATCGGACCGGCCCGGGCGGTACAGGGACGCGATACGGTCGAGGCCGCGCCGGTCGTGGTGGACGTCGCGGCCAATCGCGCCGCCACCGCATCGACGCTGAGCCCGAGACTGCGCCGCCTGCTCGACCTCGCGGCCCCGCCACCGGCGGGCCAGCCCGCGGTCGACCTGCTCGTGTCCACGGACAGCGTCCGGGTGGGCGAGCAGGTGGACGTGGTCACGGCCGCCTGGTTCCCCCGCGATCTCCGGCTGCAGCTCCGCCGGCCTCCGACGCTCCAGCCCCCCGTGATCGACGGCGTGTGGAGCTTTCCGCAGGCCACGCCCAGCGGCATCGCCGCCACGCGCAGCATCCGCGGGCGGTGGTACGACCTGTTCGTCTCGCACCAGGTCGTATTCCCGCTGGTGCCCGGCACCGTCGATATCCCGCGCGCGACGCTCAAGTACAGCACGCCGGTCGCGATGCAGTTCTTCAGCCAGGAGGAGCGCTTCGCGCTCTCGAGCCGGGCCGACACCCTCGTCGTGCGGCCGCTGCCGGCAGCGGGACGCCCCGCCGGCGTTCGGCGGCGCGATCGGCGTCCGCGCTTACGCTCGACCGCCACGTCGACCGGGCGACGGCCACCGTCGGCGAGGGCGTCGCCGTCGAGATCCGGCTGAGCGGCGAAGGTAACACGGCGCTCTGGCCCACTCCTGAGCTCCGGTGGCCGGCCAACCTGCGCGCCTATCTCGAGCGCGTGGACGAGAAGGTCGGCACCACCGAAGGTCGGGTCGGCGGCACCAAGACGTTCCGCTACCTGGTGGTGCCCGACTCGGCGGGACCGCTCGCGCTGCCCGCGGTGCGCTACCCCTACTTCGACCTGGCGGCAGACCGCTACCTGGAGCTCGACCTCCCGGCCGCTTCGCTGCCGGTGACGGCGCGAGGCGAGACGGCCGCGGCGGCCGCGCTTCCGCCCGCGCTTCTCAGCGGCGACAGGCCGGCGCCGGCGTGGAGGCTGGCGCACGCGCGTGCCCGACTGGGCCTGGCTCGCGCTCCTCGCGCTCCCACCGCTGCTGCTCTCGCTCCGCGGACGCAAGCTGCGCGCGCCGCGCCGCCGCGTGGCGCGCGAAGCCCGATCCGACCTCCGGAGCGCCGAGGCGGCGCTGGATGACCTGCTGCAATCGCTCGCTCCCGATCCTGATCTCCGGTTCGGGCCCGCCCTCGCGGCCGCCGTCCGCGCGGCCGGTGCCGACGCGGCGCTCGCGGCCCGTGTCACCGCCGTGCGCGACCGGCTGCTGGCCCGACGGTACGGACCGGCCGCGCCCGCGACCGACGACGCGAGCCTCGCGGCCGAGGCGCATGAGGTGGCCCAGCGGCTCGGCGGCTCGCTCCGCGCGTGGCGCCAGCGGGGCGCCGCAGTCCTCGTGCTGCTCGCGATCGCGGGCCTCGGCCGGCTGGCGGCGCAGAGTCCGCCGCCCGAGACCCTGTACGAGAGCGGCGCGCTCCGGGCCGCGGCCGAGGGCTTCGGCCGCCGGGCCGCCGACGAGCCGGCCGTCGCGGAGCACTGGTACAACCTCGGCGCCACCTATTACCGGCTCGGCGCCACCGGCCGCGCCGAGGCCGCGTGGCTTCGAGCGCGGCGGCTCGATCCGCGCGGGCCCGCGGTGCGTCGCGCGCTCGCGCTCACGCCGCCGGCCGACGTGGCCTCGGCGCGCTGGACCTGGTCGCCGCCGCTGACGCCCGAGGAGCTGCTCCTGATCGGCGGGCTCGGCTGGATCGTCGGCTGGCTCGGCTGGGTACTCCGGCCCCGGGTACGGGAGCGATGGTTGATCCTCCTCGTGTTCGCGGGCGTGGCGGTCATGGGCGGGCTGGGCCTCCGGGCGTGGTATCGCGTGCCGCTGGCCATCGTGGTCGATCCGGCGACGCTTCGCCTGAGCCCGCACGGACGCGCGCCGGCGCTGGCTCCCGTGGAGGGGGGCAGCGCCGTGCGGCTGGTCCGGCGCAATCGCCGGCTGGGTGCTCGTGCGTGCCCCCGATGGCCGCGAGGGCTGGCTGCCCGACGCGGCGGTGGCCGCGATCGGCGGATAGATTGTCGCCATGACGCGACGCATCGCCATCCTGCCCGACGCCGTCGCCGACCAGATCGCCGCGGGCGAGGTAGTGGAGCGCCCGGCCTCGGTGGTGAAGGAGCTGGTCGAGAACGCGCTCGACGCCGGCGCCCGCCAGGTGCGGGTGACGCTCGAGAACGGCGGCAAGACGCTGATCCAGGTGAGCGACGACGGCAGCGGCATGGGTCGCGAGGACGCGGTCCTCGCGCTCGATCGGCATGCCACGAGCAAGGTCCGGAGCGCCGCCGATCTCGTCGGCGTCGCGACGTTCGGCTTCCGGGGGAGGCGCTGCCGGCGATCGCCTCCGTATCGCGCTTCTCGCTCTCGACCAACGACGGCGAGACCGGCACCGAGCTCAGCGTCACAGGCGGCCGGCTCGATCGCGTCGCCGACGCCGTGCGCCAGCGGGGGACCACGATCACCGTGCGAGCGCTCTTCTTCAACACACCGGCCCGACGAAAATTCCTGCGCTCGGCGGCGAGCGAGACGCGCGCCGCGCAGGAGGCGCTCGCGACGCTCGCGCTGGCGCATCCGGAGGTCGGCTTTCTGCTCGAGGTGGACGCCACGACTCGGCTGTCGGTGCCGCCCGGCCAGGCGCCGGAGGAGCGGCTGGCCTCGGTCTGGGGCCGCGAGCTCGCGGGCACGCTGATCCCGGTGGCATACGCCGCCGGTGCGTTCCGGCTCAGCGGGTTCGTGCAGCGCCCGGGCGACGCCCAGCCGACGGGCCGCCGGACCCAGCTGTTCGTGAACGGGCGGCCGTTCAAGGATGCCGTTCCTCGTGCGCGCCGCCGAGGCCGGGTATCGCTCCGCCATTCACCCTGGCGACCGTCCCTCGGTGTTCCTCCAGGTCGAGGCTGCTCCCGAGGACGTGGACGTGAACGTGCACCCGGCCAAGCTCGAGGTCCGGTTTCGCGATCGGATCGGCGTGGAGCGCGTGGTGGAGGAGGGCGTGCGCCACGCGCTCGGCGCCCTCGTGGCCGCCGCGCCGGTAGGAGACTGGCGACCGCTCCCGGCGGCCTCGGGCGGTGGCGGACTTC
>CAWDPF010000015.1:0-62170 GCA_963804125.1 uncultured Gemmatimonadales bacterium | reverse complement strand
GTCGAAGGGACTGAATATCCCGAACCAGGGGTTCGGCGGCACCTCGGTGCTGATCGTCGTCGGGGTGCTCCTCGACACCATCGCCCAGATCGAGCAGCACCGGACGCTCCGCAAGTACGACGGCTTCATGAAGACCGGCCGGGTGAAGTTCCGGGGGCGGCAGCAGCGGTACATGTAGGGCCCGAGCAGGGCGGCGATCTCGCGGAGTCACCCTGAGCGAAGCGAAGGGGCATGCCCCCGGTCATGGCTCCTTCGCTTCGCTCAGGATGACTCCGTTCGCTATCCGTGCTCTGATCGGCTGAACGCCCAACCTCTCTCCTTCTCGGACAGGCATGGATATCCTTCTGATGGGCCCCCCCGGCGCCGGCAAGGGGACGCAGGGGTCGCTGCTCGCCGAATCGCTCGGGCTGCCGAAGTTCGCCACCGGCGACCTGCTCCGTGACGCGGTCAAGCGCGGCACGCCGCTCGGCCTGCAGGCCAAGGCGGTCATGGAGGCCGGCCACCTGGTGGGCGACGAGATCATCCTCGGCGTGGTGCGCGACGAGCTCGCCAAGCCCGAGGCCGCCAAGGGCGTGATCTTCGACGGCGTGGTGCGGACGATCCCGCAGGCCGAGGGGATGGAACGGATTCTGTCGGACAAGGGGCGGACGATGGACGCGGTGCTGTTCTTCGATGTCACCGACGACGAGATCCTGGCGCGGCTCGAGCGCCGCCGCGCCATGGAGCACCGTGCCGACGACGATCCCTCGGCCGTGGCCACCCGGCTTCGCGCCTACCGCGAGCAGACCGCGCCGGTCCTCGCGTGGTACGAGAAGCGGAACGCGGTGCGCCGCATTCCCGCGGTCGGCACGATCGAGGAGATCGCCGAGCGCGTGCGCCGGGCGCTTGGCCGGTAGCATGATCACCCTCAAGTCCCCGCGCGAGATCGACGCCATGGGCCGGGCGGGGCGGATCGTGGCCGGCACGCTCGCGCTCATGCGCGAGCTGGTCCGCCCGGGGCTCTCGACCGAGGACCTCGACGCGGCGGCCGAGACGTTCATCCGGAGCCACGACGGCGCCACGCCGTCGTTCAAGGGCCTCTACGGGTTCCCCAAGACGCTCTGCACGTCGATCGACGTCGAGATCGTGCACGGCATCCCGTCGACCAAGCGGGTGCTGAGCGAGGGCAGCATCGTGAGCGTCGACGTGGGCGTCCAGCTCGAGGGACTCCACGCGGACTCGGCCACCACCATCCCCGTGGGGACCATTACGCCCGCGGCCGAGCGGCTCCTGGCCGTGACCCAGGAGTGCCTGGCGGCGGGCATCGCGCAGGCGCGGGTGGGGAATCACGTGGGCGACATCGGGCACGCGGTGCAGCAGGTGGCCGAGGGGGCGGGCTATGGCGTGGTGCGCGAGCTCGTGGGGCACGGCATCGGCACCCGGTTCCACGAGGAGCCGCAGGTACCCAACTACGGCAGCCCCAAGCGCGGCCCCCGGCTGCTCGAGGGGATGACGCTCGCGATCGAGCCGATGATCACGATCGGCAGCCCGGCCACCAAGACGCTCGGCGACAAGTGGACGGTCGTCACCGCCGACGGGAGCCTGTCGGCCCACTTCGAGCACACCGTCGCCATCACGGCCAACGGGCCGAGGATCCTGACCGCCGCCTGAGCCTCAGCGCAGCCGCTCCTCCAGCAGCTGCCGCACCCGCCGCTCGCTTTCCTCCACCCGCTCCAGCAGCACCGCCGCCGTCGCGAGACGCTCGGTGTTCTTCGCGTGCTCGCCGGCCTCGCGCAGGTTGCTCCGCACGGCCCACCAGGCGCTCCGCGCCGCGCCGCCCGCGAGGAAGACCGCCGTCGCGGCGTCCCCCAGCGCGCCGGCCAGCCCCCGCTCGGCGACCTCCAGCCCGAGCTCCGCGGCCTCCCCGAGGCGTGCCAGCAGGTCGAGCTGCACGACGGCGCCTTCGCGGAAGGCGTCCGCCCTGGCCCGGGCACGCCGCTCCCGCTCGTCCGGTGTTCCCTTCGGGAGGGCGAGTGCCCGCCCGAACCCCTCGAAGGCCGCTGCATCACGCGCCGCCAGCGCGAGCATGTCGCCCCGGAGTCGCCGGCCCTTCTCGCCGATCCGCGCCGCGAGGTCGTGGACGGACGCGTATCGCTCCCGCGCGCCGGTGAGCCCGGCCACCATCTCGACCAGCGCGGCGCCGAGCGCCCCCGCGAACGCCGCCGCGGCCCCGCCGGCCGGGGCCGCGGTCGGGGCGGCGAGCGCGTTCAGCCAGTCGGTGACGGTCGCTTCTTCGACGGGGCTGTCCATGGTGAGATCGTTTCCGGATTCATGGTGAGATCGTGTCTGTATTCACCACGAAGGCACGAAGGACACGAAGGATGATGGCACGACGGATGACGCCGATGTAACTCGCGTGACCAACTCGATGCACGCGTGGGCTGCGCAGCCGACCTGGTCAATGTGCCCTTCGTGCTCTTCGTGGTGAATGAGTCACCGGGGCCATTCGTGACACCGCACCCTCTGCGCCCTCCGTGCCTCTGTGGTGAATCACCCGCTCACCGTCGCCCCTCCGCGAATCACCCGCTCACCGTCCCCAGCAGCCACGCGTGCATCGCCGGATTGCCCGCCACGAGCCCGGTGTGCTCGGCCCCGATGTGCCGGCCCCCGAAGTCGGTGACCACGCCGCCGGCCTCGCGGATCGAGCAGGATGCCGGCCGCGATGTCCCAGGCGGACAGATGCAGCTCCCAGAAGCCATCGAACCGTCCCGCCGCGACGTCCGCCAGGTCGAGGGCGGCGGAGCCCGGCCGGCGGATTCCGCTGGTTCGCGCCGCCACCCGGGCGAACTGGGCCAGGTACTCGCCGAGGCGCGAGGTCTCCTTGAACGGAAAGCCGGTCCCGATCAGCGCGAACTCGGGATCGGTGATGGCCGAAACCGCCAGCCGGCGGTCGCCCTGCCAGGCCCCGGCGCCGCGAGCGGCCGTGTAGATCTCGTGGCGCGGCACCTGCACCACCACCGCCGCTTCGAGCTCGCCGTCCACCGCCGCGGCGATCGACACCGCATAGGCCGGAAAACCGTGCAAAAAGTTGGTCGTGCCATCGAGCGGGTCGACGATCCAGACGAGCCCGTCGCGCACGACCTCGGGGCTCAGCTCCTCGCCCACGATGCGGCTGCCCGGCTCCGCGGCCACCAGGACGTCGCTGATCATCCGCTCGGCGGTCCGATCCACTTCGGTCACGAAGTCCCGGCTGCCCTTGTGGGTCCAGGCGCCCGGGTCCGACGGGCCGCTCGACCGCCCGCAGGTAGCCGGCGGCCGCCTCGGCCGCGGTCCTGGCCAGGTGCAGTAAGTCCAAGGCCGACACTGTCTTGCTGCCCTCCATGGAACCGGGTAACTTGGGGGCCATGCCACGCATATTCTCGGGGATCCAGCCGTCCGGCGAGCTGCACATCGGCAACTGGCTTGGCGCGGTGCAGAACTGGGTCACGCTGCAGCAGAGCTACGACTGCATCTATTGCATCGTGGACCTGCATGCCATCACCGGCAAGTACGACAGCGCGTCGCTCGCCCAGCGGACGCGCGACATGGCGATCGGGCTCCTGGCCTCGGGCATCGACCCCGATCGGGCGGTCCTGTTCGTGCAGTCGCACGTGGCCGAGCACAGCGAGCTGCAGTGGCTGCTCAACACGCTCACGCCGATCGGCGAGCTGGAGCGGATGACCCAGTTCAAAGATAAGGCGCAGCGTTTCGAAAGTGTCCCGGCCGGGCTGCTCAACTACCCGGTCCTGATGGCCGCCGACATCCTGCTCTATCGCGCCGACCTGGTGCCGGTGGGCGATGACCAGACCCAGCACCTCGAGCTGGCCCGCGAGATCGCCCGGAAGTGGAATGCCGAGTTCGGCGGGGGCGAGGAGTGGTTCCCCGAGCCCAAGCCGCTCCTGACCGAGGCCAAGCGGATCATGGGCCTCGACGGCCAGGCCAAGATGTCGAAGAGCCTCGGGAACACCATCGGGCTGCTCGACTCGCCCGAGGAGATCTGGCAGAAGCTGCGGCCGGCCAAGACCGATCCGGCCCGGGTCACCAGGAAGGATCCGGGCACGCCCGAGATCTGCAACCTCTACCATCTCCACCGGTACTTCTCGCCGCCCGAGACGGTGGCGACGGTGGCGGAGAATTGCCGCGGGGCGAAGTGGGGCTGCCTCGACTGCAAGCGGGTGCTGGCCGACAACATGATCGCGGCGCTGGCACCGATCCGCGCCCGCGCCCTGGAGCTGCAGGCGCAGCCCGAGCTGGTGGACCAGATCCTGGGCGACGGCGCGGCGGCCGCGCGGCGGATGGCCGAGGAGACGATGCGGGAAGTGCGGGCGCGGATGGGCTTCCTCCCGGCGCCCACGGCGGCGGCGAACGAGCGATAGGGGCGAGCGCATGGAGAAGATCATCAAGGCGGCCGTCGAGCGCGGGGCGTCGGACCTTCACATCAAGGCCGGCGACGTGTTCCGCGCCCGGATCAACGGGAAGCTCGTCCCCCTCACCAAGCAGCGCCTGACGCCCGATCAGACGCGGGCGATCGCGCTCAAGCTCATCAGCAGCGACGAGGACCGCCTCAAGATCGACCGCCTGCGCGACTTCGACTGTTCCTGGGGCATGCCGGGCGTCGGACGGTTCCGGGTCAACGTGCTGCGGCAGCGCTCGTCGTTCATGATCGTCATGCGGGTGATCCCGTTCACCGTCCCGACCCTCGAGTCGCTCCGCCTGCCCGAGGTGCTCGGCGCAGGTGGCCGAATCGGAGCGCGGGCTCGTCCTCGTCACCGGCGTGAGCGGCAGCGGGAAGAGCTCGACCGTGGCGGCCATGGTGCACCACATCAACCGCACCCAGCACAAGCACGTCGTCACGATCGAGAATCCGATCGAGTTCCTCCACCGCGACCTGAGCTGCAGCATCACCCAGCGCGAGGTCGGGGTCGACACCGACAACCTGACGATCGGTGTCCGGGCCGCCCTGCGGCAGGATCCGGACGTCGTCGTGCTGGGCGAGATCAGCGACGCCGACACGATCGATACCGCCATCAAGGGCGCCGAGACCGGCCGGCTCGTGATCGCGTCGATGCCCACGCCCAACGTGGTCACCACCATCGAGCGGATCCTCACGACCCTGCCGCGCGAGGAGCGCGAGATCGGCCGGATGCGGCTGTCGGAGGCGCTCCGCGCGATCGTGTGCCAGCAGCTCCTTCCCGAGAAGGACGAGAAGGGCCGCGTGCCCGCCATCGAGCTGCTGATCGCCACGCCCGCCGTGCGGGAGTGCCTCAAGGACGCGAGCCGCATGGGCGAGCTCCGCAAGCTCATGGCCGACGGCCGCAAGCAGCTCGGCACCCAGACGTTCGAGCAGCACCTCGCCGATCTCACCGAGCGCGGGCACGATCACGCGCCGACACCGCCAAGGCCGCGCTCTCCATGAGCGGCGGGCCCGCGCCTCCGGCCAAGAAGGGCGGAAAGCAGGCCGCCTCCGCCTGAGTCGGCCTCGATGCCCTCGCTCGACCAGACGATGGAACGAGTCCTCGCGCTCGCGCGCGAGGCCGGTACGCCCGCCGCCGCCGCGGCGCGCGACCTCGTCGCCGCCCACCTCGAAGCGCTCGGGTACCAGGTCGAGCGCCAGCGCTTCGCCTTTGCTCCCTCCAGTCTCAACGGCTTTCCCGTCTTCGGCGCGGGCCTCGGTGGCCTGGCGCTGCTGCTGTTGCCGCTGCTCACGGGCGAACGGGCGCCCGGCTGGGCCGCGGCGCCTGGTGCTCGCGGGGGGACTGCTGCTGCTCGCGGTGCTGGCCATCGGGATCGGCCTCGGCTGGCTCCCGCTGGGCGGCGGGACGCGCGAGGACGCCAACCTGATCGCCACGCGCGGCGGCGTGCCGGTGCGCCGCTGGATCGTGGCCCACCTCGACACCAAGGCGCAGATCCAGTCGATGGCCGGACGGCTCGTGGCGGTGTGGGTCATCGGCATGGCGGTCGCCGGCGCTGGCGGCGCTGTCGCTGGCGCGCCTCGGGGGCATCGTGCCGGTGCCGCTCGCGGGCATGGGGGCCGCGGTCGCGGTGCTCGCCGGAGCGCTGGCGGGCCGCGGACGGCTCCGCGGCAGCACGCCGGGAGCGAGAGACAACGGGACCGGCGTGGCCGCGGCGCTCGCCGCGGCCGAAGGGCTCGACGATCCCGCCATCGGGATCCTGATCACCGGCGCCGAGGAGTTCGGGCTGGTCGGCGCCCGCGTGTTCGTCGCCCAGGCGCGCCGACGAGCTGCGCGAGGCCGTGGTCGTGAACCTCGACACGATCGACCAGGAGGGCGAGCTCGCCCTCGTGAGCCACGACGCCCGCGGTGCCGCGCTCGCGCGGCGCGAGGCTCCGCGGCTCGTGGCGTCGGGCCTGGCGCCCCGGCTCCGGCGGCTCCCGGTCGGCATCCTCACCGACAGCCTGCCGTTCGCGCGCGCGGGCGTGCCCGCGGTCACGATCGGCCGGCTCACGTGGCGCACGCTCCGGACGATTCACACGCCGCGGGACACGGCCGCCGGGCTCTCGCTCGAGACCGCCGTGCGGGTGGGACGGGCGCTCGCGGCGAATTGACTGTTGGCTCGTCCGCGCATAGGTTTGCCCGAGGATTCTGGAGCCCCGTGAGGGGCTCCTTTTCGTTGGGTATGCCCGGGAGCCGACATGTTCGACGCGAAGACCGCCTGCGTGGTGGTCGTCGGGGCGCAGTGGGGGGACGAGGGCAAGGGAAAGCTCGTCGACGTCCTCGCCGAGCGGGCCGACCTGGTCGTGCGCTACCAGGGCGGCGCGAACGCCGGCCATACCGTCGTCATCGGCGACTCGCACTTCATCCTGCGCCAGATTCCGTCGGGCATCCTGCACGGCGGCGTCACCTGCATCGTCGGCAACGGCGTGGTGCTCGAGCCCGAGACCTTCTTCGGCGAGCTCGACGAGCTCGCCAAGCGCGGCATCGACACGACCGGCCGCATCTTCGTCTCCGATCGCGCGCACCTGGTGCTCCCGCTCCACAAGCTGCTCGACGCCGCCAGCGAGAAGAGCCAGAAGATCGGCACCACCGGCCGCGGCATCGGCCCCGCCTACGAGGACAAGTACGGCCGCCGGGGCATCCGGGTGGTGGACCTCCGCCGGCTCGACTGCGCCCGCGCGCTGCTCGCCGAGCGGGTGGAGCGCGCCAACCGGCTGCTCGAGCTGATGGGGAGCCCCGAGCGGGCGTCGCTCGAGGAGCACGCCGCGCTGCTCGAGCGCCTCGCGCCGCGGGTCCTGCCGCTCGCGGCCGACACCGGGCTCCTGGTGCACCGCGCGCTGCGGCGGCGGCAAGCGCGTGCTGCTCGAGGGCGCGCAGGGCGCGCTGCTCGACGTCGACCACGGCACCTATCCGTACGTGACCTCGTCCAACACGACGGCGGGCGGCGCGGCGGTCGGCGCCGGCATCGGGCCGACCGCCATCGACGGGGTGCTCGGCGTGGTCAAGGCCTACACGACGCGGGTGGGGAACGGCCCGCTGCCCACCGAGGCCGAGAGCCCGTTCGGCGAGCGGCTGCGGGAGCTGGGCGGCGAGTTCGGCTCGGTCACGGGGCGGCCGCGGCGCTGCGGCTGGTTCGACGCGACGGTGGTCCGCTACGCGGTCCGGGTGAACGGTCTCACCGGACTCGCCGTGACCAAGCTGGACGTGCTCGACTCGTTCGCCGAGATCCCGGTCTGCACCGCCTACCGGCTCGACGACACGAGCTGCGAGGAGATGCCGTCCGAGGTCGATGCGCTCGGGCGGGTCAAGCCGATCTACGAGGTGCACGAAGGATGGCGCCAGCCGACCGGCGGCGCCCGCAAGCTCGCCGACCTGCCCCCGGCTGCCCGCGCCTACCTCGACCGGCTCGAGGCGCTCTCGGGCGCGCCGGTGCGCTACGTGAGCGTCGGCACGCGGCGGGACCAGATCATCGAGGTATGACCGACACCTCGGACCTCCTCGTCATCGGCGCGGGGCCCTGCGGGCTCGCCGTGGCGATCGCCGCGACGCAGGCGGGGCTGTCCTGCGTCGTGCTCGACCGGCGGACGATCGTTTCCACGATCGAGCGCTACCCGCTGCAGATGACGTTCTTCTCGACGCCCGAGCGGATCGAGATCGGCGGCATCCCCTTCATCGCGAGCCACGAGAAGCCCACCCGGCGCGGACGGCCTGATCTACTACCGCCGCGTCGCGGAGCATTTCGGGCTCGACGTCCGGCCGGGCGAGGACGTCGTCGACGTCACCCGCGAGCCGGACGGGGCTTTCGCGGTGGAGGTCACCCGCGCGCACGACGCGAAGCGCTATCGCGCCGCCAACGTGGTCTTCGCCACCGGCTACTACGACAACCCGAATTTCCTCCGCGTGCCGGGCGAGGACCTGCCGCACGTCGCGCACTACTTCCTCGAGGGCCATCCCTACTGGCATCGCCGGGTCATCGTGATCGGGGCGGGGAACAGCAGCGTGGACGCGGCGCTCGAGTGCTGGCGCGCGGGCGCCACGGTGACGCTGGTCCACTTCGGCGAGGGCTTCGACCGGACGGTCAAGGCGTGGGTGCTGCCGGACATCACCAACCGCGTGAAGGAGGGAAGCATCGCGGTGCGCTGGCGGTCGCGGATCCGGGCGATCACGCCGACCGACGTCGAGATCGTCTCCGATGTCACCGGCGCCGCCGAGCGGCTGCCGGCCGACGCCGTGCTGGCCATGACCGGCTACCACGCCGACACCACGCTGCTCCGGCGGCTCGGCGTCCCGGTCGACGAGGCATCGGGCGTCCCCGCGCACGACGAGCGCACGATGGGCACGCCGGTCGAGGGCGTCTACCTGGCCGGCGTCATCGCCAGCGGGAACGACGCCAACCGGCTGTTCATCGAGAATGCGCGGGGGCACGGCGAGCTGATCGTCGGCGACATCGTGGCTCGGAGCCGGCGGGTAGCTGGGCGAGGGGCTCGGCAGGTCGCTGGCTGACGGGTCCTCAGTCCAGCTGCTCGATCGCGATCCGGTCGTCCCAGCGCCGCATCATCTCGATGAACGCCGCCGCCATCGCCGGATCGAACTCGGCGCCGGCGCGCTCCTCGATGTACTCGAGCGCCTGGGTCGACGACCAGGCATCGCGGTACGGCCGGCGGGTGCGGAGCGCGTCGTAGACGTCGCAGACGTGCACCAGGCGGCTCGCCTGGTGGGCAGTCGCGCGGGTAGTGGACGTGCGGATACCCACCGCCGTCGTGGCAGCGGTGGTGCTCGTAGGCCACGACGGCGGCCAGATCGAGCGGCTCGTCGCCCTCGAGGATCATCCGGGCGCCGTCGGCGGGATGCGCCTCGACCACGGCGCGTTCCTCGGGCGTGAGCTTGCCCGGCTTGGACAGGATCTCCTTCGGGATCCGGACCTTGCCGAGGTCGTGCAGCAGCCCTGCCAGGCCGAAGCCGCGCACGGCGGCGGGCGCCATGCCGAGGAACTCGCCGAGCGCCATGGTCAGGACCGAGACGTTCATCGAGTGCGTCGTGGTGTACTGGTCGAACTCCTTGAGCTGCAGCAGCGGCATCACCATCGCCTGGCCGCCGTGCATCGCGAGCGAGAGCGACCGGACGACGCCGTAGGCCTCGAGCAGCGGGATGCTCTTCCCGTCGCTCACCTCCTGATGCACCCAGCTCACCGCCTCGCGCTCCTCGCGGAGCGAGTAGCCCAGCGTGCCACGGGCAGGGGCTCGGTGCGTACGGCTCGCGCCCGGTGTCGTCGAGGCGGACCCGGCCGAACCGGATCCCCTCGGGGCCGTCCTGCCACAGATCCGAGCGCGCGTCGCCGTGGAGCCCGAGCACCGCCGCGGCGTGGCCGAGGAACCGCTCGAAGTGCGGCTCGCTCACCGCGCCGCTGATCTCCAGCCGCTCGATCCCGCCCTGCGCGAACCGCGCGCTCCACTCCCAGCGCTCCAGCTCCGGCAGCAGGTCGCGGCCGAACAGCACTTCCTCCTGCATGAACGTGAAGATCAGGCCGGGCCGGCCCGCCTGGAGGTCCGCGAGCTCGCGGTAGGCGGCGTCGGTCGCGCGGCGCGTGGCCGGGTGGGCCTCGCCGTAGAGGCCGAGCGTGGAGAGGGCGTTCGAGAGGGATGTGAGGAAGCGGACCGGATCGCTCACGCGAACCGCACCTTGGCGGCGAGGCGGATCTCGGGATCGTCGTGGTCGCGGGCCTCCCGCAGCAGGCCGATGACCTGCGGATGCCCGCCCCAGTTCCGGGCGAGCACCGACACGGCGGCGAGCACCACGGGCGATTTGGCCTCGATGCGCCAGCCGAAGAAGTGGCGCCGCGTGCCCGCGAGGTCGAGCAGCTGGGCCAGCGCGTTCGGACCGTTCGCCCGGCCCAGCGCACGCACGGCGATCGCCCGAAGCTCGGCCGGGCGGCGCCAGTCGGCGATGAACCGCTCGACGGCGCGGAGCGCCTCGGGCGGACAGTCGTCGACGGCGGCCCGCAGCACGAGCGTGACGATCTCGGGATTCTCGTCGCCGAGCCCGTGCATGATCGCCGAGGCGCGATGCTCGGGAAACTCGAGCAGCAGCTTGTAGGCCTCGCGGCGGAGTCGGATGTCGGGGTGGCGCGCGTACGTCACCGCCGAGAAGCCGGCCGGCCAGACCTTCAGCATGCGGAGCAGGGCCAGCAGGTTCCGCTGCACGAACCAGGGCGCGTCCTTGAGGCGGGCCGCCGCCACCGGCGCCACCGGCGGCCCGATCGAGACCAGCAGCCGGAGCGTCCGCGCGCGGGCCGAGCGGTCGCTGGCCTGCTCGAGCACGTCGAGCAGCGGATCGACCGCCAGGGCGCCGAGGCGGCGCACCAGGCTCTCGATCGTGGCGAAGTCGAGCCGCGGCGCGGAGAGCTCGAGCCGCAGCCGCGCGGGCGTCGCGACGTGGCGCCACAGCGCGTTCGCCGTGGCGGTGCCGGCCGGCGGCGCGTCGCGGAGCACGCTCGACCGCCTCGGTGATCCGGCGGCGCGCCGACGAGCGTGTCCAGCGCCGCGTAGACCCGGGGGCCGCCGCAGTCGGTCTCGAGCGCGATCTGCAGCACGAGCGCCGGCTCGCAGTCGAGCCGGTCCTCCTCCATCATGCCCGCGTCCGTCGGGCGACTGGCGCACCATGCCGTCGAGGACCGCGGTGTACTCGCCGGGATTGGGATCCTCGAGCTTCCAGTCGGTGATGAGCTGCGCCACGTTCCGCCGCAGCATCGACTCCGCCTCCGCCCGGCTGCGCTCGGGCCCCTGCTCGGCGTGATGGGCGAACTTGTGCAGCAGGCGGAGGAGCTGGTGCGAGATGGTCTGGCCGGTCGTCGCCGCGGCGGCCTCGACGACCTCGATGACGGCGTCGACCGCGAGCACCTCCGAGGCGGTGAGCGCGAAGCGGCGCCGCTCGGAATGGTCGGCGCCGGCCTCGAGCACCCGCCGGAGCGTCTCGGGCTTGAGCGACGTGACCAGGCGGGAGACCCGCTCGCGCACGCGGGGCTCCCATGCGCCCTGGCGTCCGGACATCTCGTCCGCGATCTGCCCGAGATAGTCCAGCACGACGCGATCGTACCCGACCTGCTCCGGCTGCGCGTCGATCGCGCGGGCGACGACCAGCGGATCTTCCGCGGTGTCGGTGGGGCTGCCGTCGGCGGACAGCGCCAGATGGGCGAGCCCGAGCCACAGCGCGCCGCCCGGCGTCTCGGGCGCGTCGTCGTCGTCCTCCTCCTGCAGGAAGAGGCGGTTGAGCTCGGGCGGCTGGACCTTGAGGTGGGTCCACGTGCTCCCGGCGCCGGGCCGAAGGCCGAACGGCCCGTCGTCGCCCTGCGGGTCGGCGGCGAGGGCGGCGAGCAGGTCGTCGATCTCCTGGAGCGAGATGCCGCGCTCGAAGCGCAGCGTGGCGATGCGGTGGCGGTGGAGCCGCCGGGCGAGGTCGCTGAGGAGGGCGTTCCGCGGGTCGGTGGCCACGCCGGCGACGATGAGCTGGTGCCGCGCGATGCCGATCGCCAGCGTGTCACGGGGGGCGAGGAGGGACTTCGAGCCGGTTGACGAAGCGCTCGGTGGATTCCTGGAGGTGGGGGTGGCCCAGAGGGTACATCGCGCGCTTGTGCAGCACGATGGAGAACTCGACGAGAAAATCCGCCAAGTCCCTCGACAGGGTCGCGGTGGATCGCGCCCCGGGGGTCTGGGAGAGGGACGGGAGTCCCTCGGGATCGAGCTCATGGTGTGTGGGCCGGTGATGGTCGGGCCAAAATGAGCAAGATTCCCGCCACGGTGCGGCGCGTATAAGCTGTTGTAAGGTGGTTTAGCGTGGCGCGACCGGCCGGCTGGACGGCAGAAAGCGCCATCTGCCGGAAGATGGGTCTCGGGGCAGCGAAAAGCCCTCCGCGGGAGCCGGGAGGGTGGCCGGACTGGCGGGCCGCAGACGTAGCTGACCGTACCGGCTCCCTGGCGGACGAACCTGATGAACCGTGGTCGAACTCGACGCGACGACCGGGCATGGCGACCCGGGCTGGACGCCGGCGATCGGCAAGGTGAAATGGCCTTCGACCGGCCGGCAGGTCAGGTCGGGCCGGCGCGGGGATCGTGTTTTGTGCGCGGAGAATTATGCACATCACAAAATTATCCGTCGCTTTCCGCCGCCGCAAGAGCCTGCCCGGCGCTTCCTTACCGCCTCCTCCCGGCCTATTTTCCTCCCTCCCGTTCCGACGCCTCCCCGACGCCGACGCGCTCCATGGCCGATACCACCCTGATGGACAAGCTGGTCTCCCTCTGCAAGCGCCGCGGCTTCGTCTTCCAGTCCTCGGAGATCTACGGAGGCCTCGGCTCGGTGTGGGACTACGGCCCGCTCGGCGTCGAGCTCAAGAAGAACGTCAAGGACCGCTGGTGGCACGCCATGGTCCACGCGCGGGACGACATCGAGGGCCTCGATGCCGCGATCCTGATGCACCCGCGGGTCTGGGAGGCGTCCGGCCACGTCGCCGGCTTCACCGACCCGCTGGTCGACTGCCGGCACTGCAAGAACCGCTTCCGCGCGGACGACCCGCGCATCAAGGGCACGCCCGGCCAGCCCGACGCGCAGTGCCCCGTCTGCGGCAGCCGGGGGACGCTGACCGAGCCGCGGATGTTCAACCTCATGTTCAAGACGTTCATGGGGCCGGTCGAGGAGCAGGCGGCGGTGGTCTACCTGCGGCCGGAGACGGCGCAGGGCATCTACGTCAACTACCTCAACGTGCTGCAGAGCTCGCGGCAGCGCATTCCGTTCGGCATCGCCCAGATCGGCAAGGCGTTCCGGAACGAGATCACCCCCGGCAACTTCATCTTCCGGACCCGCGAGTTCGAGCAGATGGAGATGCAGTTCTTCGTGAAGCCCGGCACCGACGCCGAGTGGTTCGAGCGCTGGCGCGAGTGGCGCATGCAGTGGCACCAGAGCCTCGGGCCTCGCGCCCGCGAAGCTGCAGTGGCACCAGCACGGCCCCGACGAGCTGGCCCACTACGCCCGGGCGGCGTTCGACATCCAGTACGAGTTCCCCTTCGGCTGGCAGGAGATCGAGGGCATCCACAACCGCGGCGACTTCGACCTGGGCCGCCACCAGGAGTTCTCGGGCAAGAAGCTCGAGTACTTCGACCAGGCGGCCAACGAGCGCTACCTGCCGTACATCGTCGAGACCTCCGCCGGCGCCGACCGCGTCGCCCTCACGCTGCTGGTGGACGCCTACCGCGAGGAGCAGGTCGAGGGCGAGACCCGCGTCGTGCTCGGTCTCCATCCGGCGGTCGCGCCGATCAAGGCGGGCGTGTTTCCGCTGGTCAAGAAGGACGGCATGCCCGAGCTGGCCACGGCCCTCTACCACGATCTCAAGCGGCGCTTCCCGGCCTTCTACGACGACAGCGGCGCCATCGGCCGGCGGTACCGCCGGATGGACGAGGCCGGCACGCCGTTCGGCATCACGGTGGACGGCGAGACCGCGGCGCAGCGGACCGTCACGGTGCGCCACCGCGATTCGATGCAGCAGGAGCGGGTCGGCCTGGACCAGGTGGCGGGTTTCGTGGCGGAGCGGATCGGCCGGGACTGACCACGCATGCGCCTCTCCGACTTCGAAGCCATGGTGGTCCGGATGGCCGGCGAGGTGCCTCGCGAGTTTCTCGACGGCGTGGCCGAGATCGTCGTCTCGCCCCGCACGCTGCCGCATCCCGAGCGGCCGGGCATCTTCACGCTCGGCGAGTGCATCCCGCTGCCGGTCGCGGCCGACGCGGGGCCGGAGAGCATCCAGAGCCGGATCGTGCTGTATCACGGCTCGTTCGCCGCGCTCGCCACGGTGACGCCGGGATTCGACTGGCAGGACGAGGCGTTCGAGACCCTGACGCACGAGCTGCGCCATCACCTCGAGTGGCGCGCCCGCGCGCCCGACCTCGAGGACTTCGACTGGGCGGTCGAGCAGAACTACGCGCGGCAGGACGGCGAGACGTTCGATCCCGCGTTCTACCTGTCGGGCGCGCCGGTGGGCGACGATGCATGGCGGGTGGAGGACGACGTCTTCCTCGACCGGATCGTGAGCGCGCTGCCCGACGCCGTGTCGGTGCGCTGGGGCGGGCGGGAGTACCTGGTGCCGGTCCCGCCCGAGGCGTCGCTCCCGGCGTTCCTGATCCTCGAGGGCGTCGCCGATCCGCCCGCGGGCGAGCTGGTGCTGGTCGTGCGCCGGAAGCCCGGCATGCTCGCCCTCCTCCGGCCGGCCAAGCGGTATCACGCCGCGGTGCGGGTCGCCGAGCCCACGGGTTATCTTCCCGGCACCGATGGCGGGGATTGAGCTCTCTCTCACGACGGGACGGACCATGGTGCACGAGGTAGTCACCGCGCTCGAGGGCGCCGAAGTGCTCCGCCGCGCCAAGCAATTCTTCGCCGAGCGGGTGCCGATGCAGGCGGCGTTTCCCGAGAAGGAGGGGCCGGCCTACCTGACGCTCCGCGGGCAGGGCGGGGAGGAGATCGCGATGGCGGTGATGGCGGCCCCCGGCGGCACGCGGGTGCGCGCCTCGACGCTGCTGTTCGACCAGACGGTGGACCGGTTCTTCACCACGCTGCCCGCCTCGTCGGAGCCGGCCGCATGACGGCCGATCCTGCCGGTCCGCGTGATGGTGCAGGACGCGTGGGACGAGGTCCGCCTCGAGCTGCCGTCCGCCACGCCGCTCGCCGAGGTCAAGCGCCAGGCCCTCGAGGCCACCCGCGTCACCGGCGACCCGGCCGGCTACCTCCTCAAGTTCCGCGGCGCCGAGCTGCAGGACGAGACGCAGGTCGCTGGCCGACGCGGGCATGGTGCCGAACGGCGCGCTCATCGTGCTCTCGCGGCGGCGGCGGCCGGTGCGGTAGGCGGCGCGCAGGTCGGCCACGGCGCTCGATCGGCCATCACGGATGCCGCTGAGCGCCGGTGCCCGTTCCCATCTTCACCCATCCCGACTGCCTCCGCCACGACCCCGGCGCCGACCATCCCGAGACGCCCGCCCGCCTCCGCGTCCTGCTCGATCGCGCCCGGGCCGAGCCCGGCGTCGAGGTGCGCGAGGCCCGCGCCAGCTCGATCGACGCCGTGCTCGCGGTGCATCCCCGCGCCTACCTCGACAGCCTCGCGGCCATCAGCGCGCGAGGCGGCGGTGCCCTGTTCCTGGACACGGTGGTGAACGACGCCAGCTGGTCCGCCGTCCTCGGGGCGACCGGCGCGGTGCTCGCCGCCGTGGACCACGCGCACGGCGGGGCGGGCGCATGCCTTCGCGGCCGTGCGGCCGCCCGGCCATCACGCGCTCGCATCCCGGGCGATGGGCTTCTGCCTGGTCGCCAACGCGGTGGTCGCCGCGCGGCACGCGCAGCGCCTCGGGCGCGGACGGGTGCTCATCGTCGACTGGGACGTGCACCACGGCAACGGCACCCAGGCGCTGGTCGAGCGCGACGCGACGATCCGCTACGTGTCGCTGCACCAGCACCCGTGGTATCCCGGCACCGGCATGGCCGAGGAGCGCGGGGTCGGGAACGTCTTCAACGTCCCGCGGGGGCCCGGCGCCCCGCCCGCGCGCTACGTCGACGATCTCTGGGCCGCGATCGTGGCCGCGACGGCGGGCTGGACGGCCCGACCTGGTGCTCGTCTCCGCCGGCTTCGACGCGATGCTCGGCGATCCGCTCGGCGGCTTCACGCTCGAGCCCGAGCACTACGCCGACCTCACGCGGCGGCTGCGCGAGCGCCTGCCGGCCGCGCCGATCGTCGGGCTGCTCGAAGGAGGATACGTGCCCGCCCGGCTGGCCGACGGGGTGCTGGCGCACGCGCTCGCCCTCGCCTAGTCTACATCCCGCGCGTTCCCGTTCCGCCCCGCACCGCCGAGGATCCCGTGGCCCAGCCGCTCCACATGGAAGCCGAGTATCTCGAGCTGCGCACGAAGCACCCGTTCATCATCGCGCGGGGCGGCCAGAGCGACTACCGGACGATCTGGGTCCGGCTGAAGGACGCGGACGGGCACGAGGGCTGGGGCGAGGCGGCGCCCTCCCGGTTCTACGGCGAGACCGCCGAGACGGTGCTGGCGGCGCTCAACGTGTACGTGGCGGGCATGCCCGAGGATCCGTTCGATCTCGAGGAGACCGAGCGCCGCTGGGCCTCGATGCTCCGCGTCAACGCGTCGGCGCGGGCGGCGCTCTCGTCCGCGCTGCACGATCTCGTCGGCAAGCGGCTCGGCGTGCCGGTCTACCGGCTCTGGGGGCTCGATCCCTCGAAGGCGCCGCGGTCCACGTTCACGATCGGGCTCGACACGCCGGAGCGGATCCGCCTGAAGGTCGGCGAGGCGGCGGAGTATCCCATCCTCAAGATCAAGCTGGGGACCGATCGCGACGTCGAGATCCTGCGCGCCATCCGCGGCGTCACCGACAAGGAGCTCCGGGTCGACGCCAACTGCGGCTGGACCGTGAAGCAGGCGATCGCCATGCTTCCCGTGCTGCAGGAGTTCGGCGTCACCGTGCTGGAGCAGCCGCTCCCGCCGGACCAGATCGCGGGCCTCGCCGAGATCTCGCGCCGCGCCACGATTCCGGTCATCGCCGACGAGAGCTGCCGCACCGTGGAGGACATCCCGCCGCTGGTCGGCGCGGTGGACGGGATCAACATCAAGCTGGCCAAGTGCGGGAGCCTTCGCGAGGCGCTCCGGATGATCGCGGTGGCGCGGGCGCACGGCATGATGGTGATGGTCGGCTGCATGATCGAGAGCTCGCTCGGCATCACCGCCGCGGCGCACTTCACGCCGCTGGTGGACATCGTCGACCTCGACGGCGCCGCCCTCCTCGCCAACGATCCGTTCGCCGGTGCCGGCATCGCCGGCGGCCAGGTCACCCTGCCCGACGGCCCCGGGCTCGGCGTCCGGGCGAGATGAGCGAGCGCTTCGCCCAGGTCGCCCTCCCGCTCCCCCTCGCTTCCTCGTACACCTACCGCATTCCCGAGACGCTGGGCGACCGGGTCGTCGCCGGCGCCCGGGTCGTCGTGCCCGTGCGGCGGCGCGAGCTGATCGGCATCGTCGTCGAGGCCGACACCGCTCCGCCCGAGGCCGCGGCGCGCGACGTGCTCGCCGCGCCGGACGACGAGACCGCCATCCCGGCCGGGCTGCTCGAGACGGCGCACTGGATGGCGGGCTACTACGGCGCCCCGCTCGGGCTCACGCTCAAGGCCATGCTGCCCGGCGGGATGTGGGGCGAGTCCACGGTGGTGGCGACGCTGGTGCGGGGCGCCGCGGTCCCCGGCGGGCTCGCGGGCGAGGTGACGGACTGGCTGGAGGGCCGGGGTGGCGAGGCGCCGGTTCGACGGCGGCGCGCGCGCTCAAGCGCCCGCTCTGGGACGTGCTCGACCGGCTGGCGCGGGTGGGCGCGGTGGTGCTCCGGGTCGAGCCGCCCGACACGGAGGGCGCGATGCTCACCGAGCGCGTGGCCAGCCTCGCGGCCGACCCGCCCACGCTGCTCGAGCGCGACGGCCTGTTCCGGCGCGCGCCCAAGCAGCGCCGGCTGTACGAGGCGCTCGAGCAGCTCGGCGGAAGCGCCCTCGTCCGGCACGTCATCGGCCAGCTCGGGTTCACGCCGACCGTGCTCCGCGGCGCTCGAGCAGCGGGGGCTCGTCCGCATCGCGGAGGCCGAGCGCGTCCGCGACCCGTTCGCGGATTTCCCCGCGGTGCCGCCGCCGTCGACGCTGACCGCCGACCAGCAGGCCGCGCTCGCCGCGGTGCAGGCGGTGGACCCGGGCGACGGCGCGGTGCTCTTCGGCGTCACCGGCAGCGGCAAGACGCTGGTCTACCTCGAGGCGGTGCGCCGGGTGCTGGCCGCGGGGCGGGGGGCCATCGTGCTGGTCCCCGAGATCGGCCTCACGCCGCAGACGGTGAGCCGGTTCCGTGGCGCCTTCGGCGACCAGGTCGCGGTGCTCCACAGCGCGCTGTCCGACGGCGAGCGCGCCGACGCCTGGCGGCTGCTGCGCCGGGGCGAGCGGCGGGTCGCGGTCGGCGCGCGATCCGCCATCTTCGCGCCGGTCCGGGACCTCGGCATGATCGTGCTCGACGAGGAGCACGAGGCCAGCTACAAGAACGGCGAGACGCCGCGCTACCACGCCCGGGAGGTCGCCGCGGTTCGCGCCCGGATCGAGGGCGCCAGCCTCATTCTCGGCAGCGCCACGCCGTCGCTCGAGACGATGGCGCAGGTCAATCGCCGGCTCCGGCTGCTCCGCCTCCCGGAGCGCATCGGCGCCCGGCCGCTGCCGCCGGTGGAGCTGGTGGACCTGCGCGTCGCGCCGAAGGTGAGCGGGACCGGCGGCATCGGCTGGTCGGAGGCGCTCGACGCGGCCATCGTGGCCACGCTCGCGCGCCGGGAGCAGGCGCTGCTCCTGCTCAACCGGCGCGGCTTCGCGGCGTTCCTGCAGTGCCCCGACTGCGGCGAGGTGTGGCAGTGCCCGCGCTGCAGCATCTCGCTCACCGTGCACTCGTCGCCGCCCGGGCTCCGCTGCCACTACTGCGGCCACGAGGAGCCGCTGCCGTTCACCTGCCGCAAGTGCGCCAACCCGGTGCAGCAGATGCGCGGCTTCGGCACCCAGCAGCTCGAGCGGCTCCTGTCCGAGCGCTACCCCGAGGCCCGCCTCGCGCGGATGGACCTCGACACCACGAGCACCAAGTGGTCGCACCAGCGGATCCTCGCCTCGGTGGAGGCAGGGGAGGTGGACCTGCTGCTCGGCACGCAGATGATCGCGAAGGGACTCGACTTTCCGAACGTGACGCTGGTCGGGGTGGTGGACGCGGACACGGGACTCTACCTCCCGGACTTCCGGTCCGCCGAGCGGACGTTTCAGCTGCTGGCGCAGGTGGCGGGGCGCGCGGGGCGGGGGCCCAAGGGCGGGCGCGTGCTGGTGCAGACGCGACATCCGGCGCACCACGCGCTGGTCTGGGCCGCGAAGCACGACGCCGAAGGGTTCCTCCGCGAGGAGCGTGCGCTGCGCGAGTCGCCGCCGTATCCGCCGACGACGGCGCTGGTCAACCTGCTGGTGACGGGGACCTCCGAGGCGGCGGTGGGCGAGCGCGCCGCGGAGCTGGCCGACTGGTGCGCGGCGCTGGTGGCGAAATACCACCTGCCCGTGACGCTGCTCGGGCCGGCGCCCTGTCCGCTCGCGCGGATCAAGGACCGCTGGCGCTGGCACGTGCTGCTCAAGGGGCCGTCGGAGGCGCTCGGCCGGATCGTCCGCTACGCGGCGACGCGGCTGACGCGCGCGGGGGACGTGCGGGTCGTGATCGATCGGGATCCGGTGTCGTTGCTCTGACGCTCAGCGGGCCGACGGGCCTACCGCCCGGCCGCAGCCCGATACCCGATCTCCGCCCCGAAGTAGATGATCCGCCGCGGCGCCGGCTCGAACACCCGCCCTCCGACCCCGTTCAGCGTCACCGACCCGACGTATCGCCGATCCCACAGGTTGTTCACGCCGAGGAACGGCCCGAGCTGGAGGCTCCCGACCTCGCCGTCCCAGCCGAGCCGCAGGTTGGTCACCCCCGCACCCCAGGAATCCACGATGAGTCGTGTTGGGGTCGTCCGCGGCGAGCGACGAGCTGAGCGTGTGGTCGGCGTCCAGGAAGAAGCCGGCGGGCAGCTCGGTCCGGAGCCCGAGCCGCCAGTAGTGCTCCGGCACGCCGGGCAGGCGGTTCCCGTCGAACGGGCCGCTCGCGAAGCGATAGCGGGCGTAGGTGTACGCTCCGCTCAGCGTGAGACCGCGGGTCGGCGTCACGCTGAGCCCGACCTCGGCGCCGTCGTTGTGGGTCTTCCCGGTGTTGCCGAAGAACGCGCGGCCGCCGATCTCTCCGACCTGGACGATCGCATCGGTGACCCGGCCGAGGAACAGCGCCACCGAGTAGGTCACCCGCGGCGTCGGCTGGCCGCGGGCGCCGATCTCGTAGTTCACGGCGCGCTGCGGCCCCAGCTCCGGATTGAAGCCGCCCGAGCCGTCGGGCTTGTTGACCAGCTCGGTCGTCGTCGGCGTCTCGAAGGCGGTGGAGACGTTGACGTACGGCACGAACCGGTCGCCGAACGCCCAGCTCGCGCCCACGTTGCCGCTCAGCGACGACATGGTGCGGGCGCCGCTGTCGTCGAAGCCGTCGCCCAGGTACCGGTCGTCGAGGTCGAAGCGCACCCAGTCGAACCGGGCGCCGCCGCTCAGCAGCAGGTGCTCGTTCGCGGTCCACTGCAGCTGCGCGAACGGTCCGATCTCGGTCACCTTCTCGCGCTGGTCGAGGAACACGGCGTCGGTCCGCCGGCCCGCGTCCGAGACGAAGTTCTGCCGGTCGTCCCGCATCCGCTGCAGGTCGGCGCCGGCGATCAGCCGCGGCGACGGTCCCGCCCGCACCGAGCCGCCGGGTGGCGCTGAGCCGCATCCCGCCCACCGCCCGGTCGATGGCGACGAAGGTGCCCGCGGTCGGGCCGGGGTTGATGTCCGGTGGCGCGGCGAGCGGGTTGGCCAGGTCGCGCAGGAGGCCGAACAGGGAGACGTCGTATTCGTTCCCCGCGGCATCGAAGTGCTTGAGACCGAGCGCGAGCTGGTACTGCTGGGCGTCCTTGTCGGCGCCACGGAGGATGTTGTTCGCCGGCCGCCGAATCGGGGTTGGCGAGATACTCCGCCAGGGTGAGGGCGCCGGGGTTCTGCGCCTCGGGATCGTCGGCCAGGCTCAGCCGGAGCGTGCCGAGCGTCGAGCCGCTGATGGCGTAGTCCACGCCGGCGTTGAGCTGGCGGGTCTCCGCCGCGCTGTGCTGCCGGAAGCCGTCGGCCTTGAACTGCGAGACCGAGAGCGTGCCGCTCACGCTGCCGGCGCGGGCCGAGGTCCAGCTCTGCCACTTGTAGAACGCGTCGCCGTCGCGCTCGCCGCTGCCGGCCTGGACCCGGACCCGCTGGGCGAACGGCTCCGGCGCGGCGCCCTCGGTCTGGAGCGCGATCACGCCGCCGGACGCGTTGCCGTAGAGCGACGAGCTGGCTCCCTTCAACACCTCGGCCCGGTCGATGTCGGCGAAGTCGATGTTGGTCAGCTGGCTCTGGCCGTCGGGCAGGGTCTGCGGGATGCCGTCCAGCAGGATCTTGAGCCCGCGCACGCCGAAGTTGGAGCGGCTGCCGAAGCCGCGGATCGAGATCCGCTGGTCGAGCGAGAAGTTGTACCGATTGCTGACCACCACGCCGGGAATGTTGCTCAGCGCCTCGTCGATGCCGGTCGTCTGCTGCCCGCGCTGGATGGCCGTGCGGTCGAGCACGCCCACGGCGTACGGCACGCGCGCGAGCGGCTCGGGCGCGCGGGTGACGGTCACCTCGATCTCCGGGAGCCTCGCCGCTCGGCTCGTGTCCCGGCCCACCGTATCCGGGCGGACCGGCACTTGGGCGACCGCGGCGGACGTGGCGAACAGGGCGGCGAGAAACAGGACGGGCGCACGGCGCATGGCGTCTCCTTGAGTGAACCGGGAAAGCTAAACGCGGCTTGTTTAGCCTGCTTGGTCCCCCTAGTTTCCTCCGCCGTATGCCCGATTCCCCCTCGACAAGCCCCGATTTTTCGGCGCCGCCCTTCACAGGCGCGCCGGCGGCACGGTTCGAGCCGTTGCCCGCGGACGGCGTGCTTCCCGAAGGCTTTTTCTCGACCTCCAATCTGCCGACCTATCTGCACGTGGACGGCCGGTGGCTCGCCCCGACGCGTCCCCGGATGGACTGTGTCGTCGTGCGCCGGCCCGGGGGCCTCGAGACCATCGAGCCGCGCCGGCTCCGGCGGGGGGACCTCGTCGCCATGGGCGAGGCGGAGGACGGCACCGAGGGCATCGTGGTGTACGGCGAGGGCTTCCTCGGCACCGTCCACGGCGCCAACGAGTTCCGCTTCATGTCCACGGAGGTGAGCCGCGAGCGCCCGGTGAACTACGAGGAGCTCGCCGCGCGGGTCGGCGAGGAGAAGCGGCGCGGCGGCTATCTGGTCTGGGTGATCGGGCCCGCGCTCGTGCACTCGCGGGCGCGCGCGGACTTCGAGTGGTTCATCCGCCAGGGCTACGTGCAGGCGGTGCTGGCCGGCAACGCCGTCGCCGTGCACGACATCGAGGCGGCGATCTTCGGCACCACGCTCGGCATGAGCAACACGGGACGGCCCACCGAGGGCGGCCACGGGCTCCACATGCGGGCGATCAACCGCGTGCGCGCGGCCGGCTCGATCGAGCGGGCCGTCGAATCCGGACTCGTCGGCAGCGGCATCATGCACGCGCTCGTCACGCACCGCATCCCCTTCGTGCTCGCCGGGTCGATTCGCGACGACGGCCCGCTGCCGGGCGTCTACAGCAACACGCTCGAGGCCCAGGACGCGATGCGGGAGCACACCGTCAAGGCGACGGGCGCCATCTTCGTCGCCACCGCGCTCCACGCCATCGCCGTCGGGAACATGCTGCCGGCCTTCTACCTGGGCGAGCACGGCGCCGAGCCGCTCATGACGATCTGCGTCGACCAGACCGAGTTCGTGGTCAACAAGCTCAAGGACCGCGGCACCCACCAGGCCTACGGCGTGGTGACCAACGCGCAGGACTTCATGCACGTCCTCCGGTTCTACACCGAGCGGTGGGAGCAGGGCTCGTCGTGAGCGGGGTGGGTTGGCCGCGCCTCGCGGCCGCCGTCGCGGAGCAGATTCCGCCCGCGGAAGTGGACGCGGTCTGGGTGTTCAGCACCATGCGGCACGAAGGGTCGCGAGTGGGGCACCGCGGTGCTCTCGCGGGTGGACGGCGACCGCCGCCGCATCTACACCGCGCGCTACATGCTGGCCGTGAAAGGCAAGGAGCGCGGGAAGTTCGAGGCCTCCGTCGAGGAGGTCGGGAGCGGCCCGGTCGAGGCGCTCGCGCAGCTCCTGCGCGACGCGCAGCGCCGCATCGACGATGAGCAACCGCCGCTGGCCGGTGCCGCCCGAGAGCTGGTTCGCGGCCGCGCCCGATGCCCAGCCTCGCTAGCGACGAGGGCGCGGCCCTCCTCGAGCGCTTCCGCCGGTACCTCCGCGACCATCGCCAGCCCGTCACCCGCCAGCGCGACCTCGTCGCCCAGGCCGTTTTCCTCTCCGCCGATCACCCCTCCGTCGAAGCCATCCGGCGCGCGCTCAAGGAGCGTGGCGAGCACGTGGGCACCGCCACCGTCTACCGCACGCTCGAGGTGCTGGTCCAGAGCGGCCTCGTCCGGGCCCACGACTTCGGCGAGGGATTCAAGCGCTACGAGCCGATGCCGGCGCAGGCCCACCACGAGCACCTGATCTGCGAGCGCTGCGGCCGCGTGGTCGAGTTCCAGAACGAGCGGCTCGAGCGCATGCTGCCGATCATCGCCGACGAGCACGGCTTCCAGCACGAGCGGCACCGGGTGGAGATCTACGGCGTCTGCCGCGAGTGCCGCCAGCGGGAGCTCGGAGCCTTGTGAGCGAGCCTGCCACGCTCGGGCTCTTCGTCGCGTTCGCCGCCGGGCTCCTCAGCTTTCTCTCCCCCTGCGTGCTGCCGCTGGTCCCGTCCTACATCGGCTTTCTCACGGGCATGTCCCTGCCCGAGATGGGCGGGCGGCGACGCGTGGCGCTCGGGCACGCGCTGCTCTTCGTGCTGGGCTTCTCGCTGGTCTTCGTGCTGCTCGGCGCCAGCGCGACCGCCCTGGGCCGCGCGCTCAACTACTACCAGCTCTGGCTCCAGCGGATCGGGGGCGTGCTCATCATCGGGTTCGGGCTGGTCTGCCTGGGCGTCATCAAGGTGGGGTTCCTGAGCCAGGAGCGCCGGGTGCAGGTCGAGCAGAAGCCGGTGGGGTATCTGGGCTCGGCGCTGGTGGGCATGGCGTTCGGGGCGGGGTGGACGCCGTGCATCGGGCCGGTGCTCGGCGCCATCCTCGGGCTCGCGGCCACGTCGCAGGACGTCGGCCGCGGTATGCTGCTCCTCGCGGCCTACTCCGCGGGGCTGGCCGTTCCGTTCCTGATCGCGGCCGTGGCGCTCGATTCGTTCCTCGAATGGTTCCAACGCTTCCGCCGGTACCTGCCGTGGGTGATGCGGGTGACCGGGGTGCTGTTGATCTTCGTGGGCGGTTTGATGGTGACCGGTGAGTTCACCCGCCTGGCGGGGTGGCTGCAGCAGTTTACGCCGGACGCCTTGCGGGAGCAGATCTAGGCGGCCCGTGCGATCTGACAGCCCGATCGGGACCTGGGCCAGGCGAACATTGGATTCACCACAGGGACACAGCGGGCAGAGAGGCGCACGGAAGAGACAAGGGGTTGTTGTTTGCGTTTGTGTACCTCTGTGCCCTCTGTGCCTCTGTGGTGAATCCGATGGTGCCAGCGCCCCGATGGTCGCTCGACCCGACGAAGCCTACGGCGCCGCGTCGTGGCGACCCCTTCCTCCTCCAGCTCCTCCTCCAGCTGCTGCCGCCGCAGCAGCTCCCAGTACCGGCCCCCGCGCGCGATCAGCTCGCCGTGGGTGCCCTGCTCCACGATCCGGCCGTCGTCCAGCACGAGGATCCAGTCCGCTTCCCGCACCGCCGCCAGCCGATGGGACACGATGATGCTCGTTCGCCCGGCCAGGGCACCCCTGAGCGCGCGCAGGATCTTCGCCTCGGTCTGCGCGTCCACCGCGCTCAGCGCGTCGTCGAGCACGAAGATCGGCGGGTCCTGCGCCAGCGCCCGCGCGATGGCGCTCCGCTGTTTCTGCCCGCCGCTCAGATTGATGCCCCGCTCGCCCAGCATCGTGTCGTAGCCCTTCGGGAGCGCGGGCAGGGCCTCCGTCAACTGCGCCACCTCCGCCACGCGCTCGAGCCGGCCGTCGTCGGGGGCGCCGAGCAGCACGTTCTCGCGGAGCGTCTCGCTGAACAGGAAAGTCTCCTGCGGCACGAACCCGATCGCCCGGTGGAGGTCGGCGAGCGGCAGCCGGCGGAGGTCGATGCCGTCGACGAGCACGGCGCCGCGGTCGGGGTCGTACGCGCGGACCAGCAGGTCCACCAGCGTGGTCTTGCCCGACCCGGTGGCGCCGACGACCGCCAGTGAGCGGCCGGCCTCGACCTTGAACGAGACGTCCTGCAGCACCGACCCGCGCTCCCGCGCGCCGGGATAGGCGAACCACACGTTCCGGAACTCGACCGTGCGTCCACCCCGCGCGGGCGGCAGCTCGGCCGGCGCGTCCGGCTCGGTGATCGCCGGCTGCTCCCGGAAGAGCTGGTTGATCCGCCCCATCGACGCGGCGCCGCGCTGCACCAGGTTGATGGCCCACCCGAGCGCGATCATCGGCCACACCAGCATCGCGAGGTATACGCCGAACGCCACGAACTCGCCGATCGTGACGGTTCCGGCCATGACCAGCCGACCGCCCGCGTAGAGCACGATCAGGGCACTCAGGCCGCCCAGCAGCGTGAGCAGCGGGAAGAACAGGCCCTGGACCCGGGCGAGGCTGAGATTGCGCGCCAGGTAGTCGTCGCTCAGGCGGCGGAAGCCCGCGATCTCCGCCGCTTCCTGCCGGTATGCCCGGACCACGCGCACCCCCGAGAGATTCTCATGGGCGTGGCTGGTGAGGTCGCTGAATTGTTCCTGGATCTGCTGGCTCCGGCGGTGGATCCGCTGCCCGAGCGAGATCATCGCGACCGGCAGCCCCAGAAGCGGTACCAGCGCGAGCAGCGTCAGCCGGGCGTTGATGGCCACCATGGCGGGTGCAATTAGGAGCGCCCGGATGGTAGTATCCACCAGGTACATGAGGGCGGGACCGGCCACCATGCGGACGGCCAGCAGGTCGTTGGTCGTGCGGGCCATCACATCGCCGGTGGGGTACCGGTCGTAAAATTCGGCCGACATCCTTTGCAAATGTCGGTACAGATGGTCCCGGAGATCGGTCTCGACGCGGCGGCTGCCGCTGTTCAGCAGCTCGCGCATGCCGTAGCGGGCCACGCCCCCGACGAGGGCCACGACAAGCAGCAGCCCGATAGCGGCCTGGACGGCCGGGAACCCCCCGCCGCTGCGGAGCGCATCGATGCCCCGCTCGATGAATTTGGGGCCGAGGGTCGTGAAGAAGTTGGAAATGACTACCAGCGCCATGCCGAGGAGGTATTCGCGCCGGTAGGGCCGGAGGTAGGGCAGGAGGGGACGCAGCTCGTTCATGGCTGATGCAATGTCATCGGGTCGCGAACCCCCGGCAAGTCACACCACGAGGAGGAGAATCATGTCCAGAACGAGGCTCGCCGCGCTCACGCTGCTGGCCCTCGCGGCTTGCGGCCGGGGCGAGAAATCGGACGTCGCGTCCGCCGACAGCCTGAACCGTGACCTGCAGCTCGCACCGGTCGATACCACGGCCGAGCTCAACGACCAGCCGGGCGCGGATACGGCCACGGTCGCGACCGCCACGCCCGCGCCCGCGCCGGCACCCAAGCCTGCGGCCGAAGCCCAAGCCCAAGCCGAAACCGGCCGCCCCGGCGCCGGCCCCGGCGGCCGCGGCACCGGCCGCGCCGGCACCGGCGCCGGCTCCGAGCGCCCTCGCCGCCGGCACCACCTTCTCGGCCAGCGACGGACGCCGAGATCCGCTCGCACAAGAACAAGGTGGGTGACCAGGTCACGGCCACCGTGGCGAAGGACGTCAAGGACGCTGCCGGGCGGGTGGTGATTCCCGCCGGCTCCCAGGTCACGCTACAGGTCACCGCCATCAAGGAGTCGGAGAACAAGGGCGACACGACCGGCACGCTGACGCTCAAGCCCACCAGCATTGCCATCAACGGCATTTCGCAGCCGCTGCCGGCGTCCATTTCGGGCGTGACGACGAAGCTGGAAGGCCGCGGGACCAACGCCGGCGATATCGCCAAGGTTGGCGTCGGGACGGGAGTCGGCGCAGTCGTCGGCCGCGTGATCGGGGGCAGCAGCAAGGGCGCGATCATCGGCGGCATCATTGGCGGCGCGGTCGGCACCCAGCGCGCGATCGAGACCAAGGACCGCGACGTCGTGGTCCCGCAAGGCACGAGCGTGACGTTGACGCTGGATGACAAGCTGGTGGCGGGTAGCTAGACGGGCGACTCGTCTAACGCGAGTCACCCTGAGCGCAGCGAAGGGGCATGATTCCGGTCATGCCCCCTTCGCTGCGCTCAGGGTGACGAGCGATCGCTATCGTCGCCCCGCCGGCCCGCCGGCCCGCCTGCCCGCCTGCCCGCCTGCCCTAGAACCCCGCCCCCCCACCCCCCCGCCGCGGATCGCTCACTCCCTGCCAGCCCGCCGGCGTGCGGATGATCGCCTCGACGTCGCCCCAGTAGCCGCCGGCCCCGATGGCGTGGCCGCGCGCCCGCAGGCTGTCGAGTGTCGCCGGAGGGAAACCGCCACGCTCGACCCGCAGGGTGTCGGGCAGCCCCTGGTGGTGCATGCGTGGGGCCACGACCGCGTCGGGAAGCGTCATGCGGTGGTCGATCACGTTGGAGATCACGTGGTACACCATCGTGATGATGCGCGGCCCGCCGGGCGTGCCTACGACCAGGAGTAGCCGGCCCTCCGGATCGAGCACGATGCTCGGCGTCATCGCCGAGAGCATGCGCTTGCCGGGCGCGATCGCGTTGGCCTCGCCCTGAACCAGGCCATACATGTTCGGTTTGCCCGGTGCCGTGGCGAAGTCGTCCATCTCGTCGTTCAGCAGGAAGCCCCCGCCGGTCACCGTCACGGCACTGCCGTAGCTGTCGTTGAGGGTCGTCGTGCAGCTCACGGCATTGCCCTCGGTGTCCACGACCGAGTAGTGCGTGGTCGAGGCACCGGTACGCGGTCCCGGCGCGAATGCGGGCGTCGGCGTGGCTCGGTCGCCGATTTCCTTGCGGAGATCGGCCGCGTAGCTCTTGCTCAGCAGCCGGTCGGTGGGATTCTGGACGAACGCCGGATCGCCGAGCCAGGTGTTGCGGTCGGTGAAGGCGCGCCGCATGGCCTCGGCTTCGAGGTGCACCAGTCGGGGCGAGCCGAACGGCGGCAGCGGGTCGTACCCTTCCATGATGTTGAGGATCTCGCCCATGGTGACGCCGCCGGACGACGCCGGCGGCATCGAGTAGATCGTGTAGCCGCGATATTGGATGGCGATGGGCTCGCGCCAGATGGCCCGGTAGCTCGCGAGGTCCTCATGCGAGATCAGGCCGCCGCCGCGCTCCATCTCCGCGACGATCAGATCCGCCACCGGCCCCCTGGTAGAAGCCATCCGCGCCGCGCTCGCGGATCGCCTCGAGCGTCGTGGCCAGATCGGGCTGGCGCAGCATCGTGCCGGCGGCCGGGGGCGCGCCGCCGGGCAGGAAGCTGGCTCGCGACGCCGGAAACCGCCCCAGGCGGGCGCTATCTCCTGCGATCGACTGGCTCCGGTACTCGTCCACCAGGAAGCCGTCGCGCGCCAGGCCGATGGCGGGCGCGATCACCGTCGCAAAGGGCAGATGGCCGAACCGGTGGTGGGCCTCCGTCAGGCCGGCCACTGCCCCGGGGACCCCGGCGGCGAGGTGACCGGTGAGGCTCCGATCGGTCGGCTCGCCGAGGGAGTCGAGATACATGTCGCGGGTGGCACGGCGGGGCGCCGTTTCCCGGTAGTCGAGCGTCTGCACCGTGCCATCGGCCAGGCGGATGACCATGAAGCCCCCGCCGCCAAGGTTGCCCGCCTCGGGGTGGACCACCGCCATGGCGAACCCTACGGCCACCGCGGCGTCGACCGCGTTCCCGCCCTGCCGCAGGATTTCCCGTCCGACCTGGCTCGCGATCGGGCTGCCCGCCACCACCATTGCCCGGGAGCCCTGGGCGACGCGCGCGCGTCCGGTGAACTCCCAGCCCGCCGCCGTTCCAGCAGCGGGACCGGCGGTCGGCGGAGCGGAATGGGAGCCGCAGCCCAGGGCGGCGAACAGGCCGACGGGAACGAGGAGACGGTCCAGACGCACGGAGACCTCGATGCAAGGAAGGGTGACCCGGGTTGCCCCCGGCGACGCAACGCGCTCTAATTTAGCCGTGCCTGACGACTACGTGGACCCGCGTCTGACCGAACGGCGCAACCCCCGCAGCTCCACCATCGACACCGCCACCGCGCTCGAGATCGTCGATCTCATCGGGGCCGAGGACGCCACCGTCCCGGCCGCCGTCGCCAAGGCGCGGGAGGAGATCGCGCGGGCCATCGATCTCATCGAAGCGGCGTTTCGCGCCGGCGGCCGGCTGCTCTATGTCGGCGCCGGGACCAGCGGGCGGCTCGGCGTGCTCGACGCCGCGGAGTGCCCGCCGACGTTCGGCTCGCCGCCGGAGATGGTCGTCGGCGTCATCGCCGGCGGGCTGCCGGCGCTGATCAAGTCGATCGAGGGCGCCGAGGACGACGTGAACGCCGGCATCGGCGAGATGGACGCCCGCAAGGTAGGCCCCAACGACGTGGTCGTGGGCATCGCGGCCAGCGGCACCACTCCCTACGTGCGGGCGGCGCTGTCCCGCGCGCAGACGCTCGGCGCCCGGACCGCGCTGGTCTCCATGTCGGAGCCGTCGCGCCTGCTGCGCGAGACCTGCGACGTCTGCATCGTCGTGCCGGTCGGCCCGGAGATCGTCACCGGCTCGACCCGGATGAAGAGCGGGACCGCCACCAAGCTCGTGCTCAACACCCTCACCACCGGGGCGATGATCCGGCTCGGCAAGATCTACGGCAACCTCATGGTGGACCTGCGCGCCTGGAACGACAAGCTGGTGGACCGGAGCCAGCGGATCCTCATGGAGACCACTGGCCTCGGCCGGGACGAGTCCCGCGCGGTGCTCGAGGCGTCCGGCGGCAGCGTCAAGACGGCCATCGTGATGGCGCGCCGCGGCGTCGGTCGCGAGGAGGCGGAGCGGCTGCTCCAGGAGCACGCCGGCCGGCTTCGGAGCATCGTCGGCGACCCTCCGCCGGTGCGCACCGCATGACCGAGCGTCCCACGCTCGCCATCGGACTCATGTCGGGCACCTCGCTCGACGGGATGGACGCGGCGCTGGTCCGGTTCCACGGTCCCACCCACGCCGACCTCATCGACTTCGTCACCCGGCCCTACACCGACGACGAGCGTGCCGAGCTCCGCCGCGCGCTTGCCGGGGGCGACGCGCCATCGCTCGCGCGGCTCCACGTTCGCCTGGGGGAGTGGGCGGCGGAGGCGGTCGAGACGGTCCTGGTGCAGGCGCGGGTGCCGGCGTCGGAGCTGGCGCTCATCGCGTTCCACGGCCAGACGATCTGGCACGAGCCGCCCACCGTCACCTGGCAGCTCGGCGAGCCGGCTGTCCTCGCCGAGCGGTTCGGCGTCCGGGTGGTGAGCAACTTCCGCGCGCGCGACCTGGCGGCCGGCGGGCAAGGCGCGCCGCTCGTGCCGATGGCCGACGTGCTGCTCTTCGCCTCGCCCGACGCCCCGCGCGTGCTCCTCAACCTGGGCGGCATGGCGAACCTCACGTACGTGCCGCGGCGGTCGGAGGAGGCACGGCGTGCTGGCGTTCGACACCGGGCCGGGCGTGGCCATTCTCGACGGCGTCGCGCGGCAGGTCGATCGCCGGCGCTCGTACGACCGCGACGGCCTGATCGCGGCCCAGGGCCGGCCGGACGAGAACGGTGCTCGCCGAGCTGCTGGCCGATCCGTTCTTCTCGGCACCGCCCCCGAAGAGCACCGGCCGCGAGCGCTTCGGGGACGCCTACGCCGCGGCGCTGCACGCCCGGGTGCCTGGCGCCGACGGTGTCGCCACGGCGGTCGAGCTCACCGCGCGGAGCGTCGCGGCGGCCGTCGCGGGCTGGACGCCGGCCGGCACCGAGGTGGTCGCCTCCGGCGGCGGCTGCCACCACCCAGGGCTCATGGCCGCGCTCGAGCGCCGGCTCGCGGCGTCGGGCGGCCACGCGCTCCGGCGGTTCGACGATCTTTTCTTCCCGGGTGACGCCAAGGAGGCGGTCGCTTTCGCCCTGCTGGGCTATCTTACGCTCCACGGGCAGCCCGGCAACGTTCCCGCCGCGACCGGCGCGAGTGGCGCCCGCGTCCTTGGCACGGTCACGCCTCCATGAGCACCGCATCCGCCGCGCCTGAATCCGGCCGGCTCATCGTTCCCGTGCTTCGCGCCGCCGCGGACGGCGGCTTCGGGCATGAGGCCGCCCGCATCGCCGACGCTCTCGATCTCGGGGTCGGCGGCTTCATCGTCTTCGGCGGCACCGTCGAATCGGTGCGGCGGCTGACGGCCGATCTGTTCCGCCGCGCCGGCCGCCCGATGCTCATCGCCGCCGATCTCGAGCGCGGGGCAGGGCAGCAGGTGGCCGGACTCACGGAGTTCCCGCCGCCGCTCGCGCTCGCGGCGCTCGAGGACGCCGCCGTGGTGCGCTGGGCCGGCGCCGTCACCGCGCAGGAGGCGCGTGCCGTGGGCATCAACTGGGTGTTCGCGCCGGTGGGAGATCTCGACGTGCTGGCCGACAACCCGATCGTGCAGACGCGGGCATTCGGCGACGACCCGAATCGGGTGGCGAGCCTCGTCCGCACCTGGATCGAGGGCTGCCAGGACGCGGGCGCCCTGGCCTGCGCCAAGCACTTCCCGGGGCATGGCCGCACCACGGTGGACTCCCACATCGCGCTGCCGGTCGTGAGCGAGAGCGCGGACACGCTGCGCGACAGCGATCTCCTGCCGTTCTCCATCGCGGTCGAGAGCGGCGTGGCGTCGATGATGACCGCCCACGTGGCCTACCCCGCGCTGGACGCCTCCGGCCTGCCGGCCACGATTTCCCGCCCGATCATGGCCGAGCTGCGCGAGCGGCTCGGGTTCGATGGGCTGGTCGTGACCGACGCGCTGATCATGGACGGCGCGCTCGTCGGCCGGCGCGAGTCGGACGCGGCGGTCGAGGCGGTCCAGGCCGGCGTGGACCTGTTGCTCTACCCGAACGACGCGCGCCGCGTCCGCGACGCGCTCGAGCAGGCGCTCGCGAGCGGCGCGCTTCGCGCCCGCGCGGCTGGCGGAAGCGCTCCGCCGCTACGAGCGCGCGCTCACGCTGGCCACGAGCGCGACGCCGCCGGTCACCCGCGGCCCGTTCGATTCGGCCGACGCGCTGGCCGACGCGCTGCTGGCGCAGGGAATGCTGCGCGGAGCCGCTCCGACGCTCCGCGGCCCGCTCGATCTGGTAGTGGTCGACGACGATCTGGGCGGTCCCTATCCGCCCGGCCCGAGCGACTGGGTCCATCAGGTGCTCGGAGCCAACCGCATCGGGCGCTACGATGGCGGGTCGCGCGTAGTGCTGGCGTTCGCCGAGCCGCGGGCGTGGAAGGGGCGGTCCGGCTTCGGCGCCCGCCTCGCGCGACGCGCTGGCGAACGCGCTGCCCGGCGCCGACCTGATCGTGCTCTTCGGCCACCCGCGCCTCCTGCAGGAGCTGCCGACCGATGCTCCGGTGCTGCTCGCGTGGCACCGCCAGCGGCTGATGCAGGAAGCGGTCGGGACGCTGGCTCGTCAGGCGGCTGAGGGACTGAGCGCCATGGTGCGCTGGCTGCTCGCTGCGGTCCACCTGCTGGCGCTGGGCATCGGGCTCGGCTCGGTGTGGTCGCGGGCGCGGCTGCTCGGCGCGCCGACGCTGGATGGTCCGACGCATTCGGCGGGCGCTGGCGGCCGATGCCTGGTGGGGGGTCGCGGCGATCCTCTGGGTCGGGTCGGGCCTCTGGCGGCTGCTCGCCGGCACGGAGAAGACGACCGCCTATTACCTCGGCAGCCACGCCTTCTGGACCAAGATGGCGCTGTTCGCCGCGATCCTGGTGCTCGAGTCGACCCCGATCGTGACGCTGGGCGCCTGGCGCCGCCAGCTCGCCCGGGGCGAGACGCCCGATCTGCGCGCGGCCCCCGGCATGGCCCGCACGAGCTACATCCAGGCCGTGCTCGTGATCCTCATGGTGCTCGCCGCCACCGCGATGGCGCGCGGCCTCGGCTGAGCGTTACTCCTCGATCCCCGCGTACCGCACCCGACGCAGCAGCAGGAACGCCGGCAACCCCAGCAGAAATGTGCAGAAGAAGTAGGCGGCGAACCCCAGCCGCTCCGCGAGCACGCCGGACATCAGCCCGGCCGCCCACCGGCTCAGCGCGAAGATGGCGCTGAGCAGCGCGAACTGCGTCGCCGCGTACCGGCGCTCGCACACCGACATCAGGAACGCCAGGAACGCGGCCGTGCCCAGGCCGGCGGCGAAGTTCTCGAACAGCGCGGCGGCCACGATCGGCGACTTGCCGGCGTTCGCGGCCGCCGCCGCCGCGTAGCCCAGGCTCGACAGCAGCTGCACCAGTCCGAGCGACCAGAGCCCGTGAAAGATCCCCACGCGCGTCGCGATGACGCCCCCCAGCGCCGCGCCGGCCAGGGTGGCCAGCAGGCGGCCCGTGGTGAGCGCCGCGATCTGGTCCAGCGAGAAGCCGCTCGCCACCCAGAACGGCCTCGTCATCGGGTCCATCGCCGAAATGTCGAGCTTGAACAGCAGGGCGAAGAGCACCACGGCCCAGATGCCCGGACGCCGGAGCAGCGCGCGAATCGGCTCGCCCAGCGTCAGCGGGTGTGCCGTCTCCCGCCGCGGCGATGGGAGGAGCCACGTCGCCACCGCGAGCGCGCCCAGCAACGCGGCGCCCGCGAGGAAGGCGGCGCGCCAGCCGTGACGCGCGGCGATCCAGACCAGGAACGCGCTGCTGACGAAGCTCGCGCTCCGGTACGCGGCGATCCGCACCGAGTTGGCCACGCCCAGCTCGCGGCCGTGCGTGGTCTCGATGGTGTACGCGTCGATCGCGATGTCCTGGGTGGCCGAGAGCGTGACGTACAGCAGGAGGAGCGCCGCGAGCTGCCCCGCGTGCCGCCCGGGATCGGCGCCGGCCAGCACCGCCGTCGTGACCGCGAGCAGGCCCAGACAGATCCGGATCCAGAGCCGCCGGCTTCCCAGTCGGTCGACGAGCGGCGCCCAGAGGAACTTCAGCACCCAGGGCAGGGAGGCGCCGCTCGCGAGGCCGATGCCCGCCAGGCTCATCCCCGACGCGGCGAGCCAGACCGGGACCGTCTCGTTGAAGAAGAAGTAGGGCAGCCCCGAGGCGAACGAGAGCGCCCCCAGCCAGCCGAGTCGCGTGCCGAGCCGGGCCTCGGTGGGGGCCGTCAGAGCCAGAACGCGAGCAGCGCCGCGATCAGGCAGAGCACCGCGGCCATGAGCAGCAGCGCGCGCGCGCGGCTGCCGAGCATGGTGGGTGGCGGGGTCGCGGCCGCGACGGCCTTGGCCGGCACCGTCGGCAGATCGTCCTCGCCGGTATCGCCGTCGGGAAGATGATAGACCGCGTACCCCACGTCCTCCGCCTCGCTCGGCTCGGGCAGGCCGTCGCCCTCGAAGTGGGCCGCGACCACCGTGATGTTGTCCGGACCGCCGCGGGAATTGGCGAGGTCGATGAGGGCGGAGCACAGGTCCGCGAGCTCCGAGCTGCTGCGCGACGATGGCCGGAAACTCCTCGCGCCGCACCAGGCCCGAGAGCCCGTCGGAGCAGATGATGAGCGTGTCGCCGCGGCGGAGCGTCTGGTGGGTGAGGTCGACCTTCACGCGCGGATCGGGGCCGAGCGCCTGGAGAATGATGTTCCGGCGCTCGCTCTGCTCCGCCTCTTCCTCGGTGAGCTCGCCGGCGTCGACCAGCCGCTGCATGAGCGACTGGTCCTTGGTGAGCTGGATCGCCTCACCGTTGCGGATGAGGTAGGCTCGGCTGTCGCCGATCTGCGCCAGGTAGAGCTCGTCGCCGTTGATGCCGGCGGCGGTGACCGTCGTGCCCATGCCGCGGACCTCGGGATGCTCCCGGGCGTAACTGTAGATCTGCTGGTTGGCGAGCTCGACCGCCTCCTTCATCCGGTAGGCGAAGCGCTCCGGCGAGGCGTCCTGGTCCGCGGCCCAGGCGGTGGCGAGATGGCGGTAGATCAGGTCGGCGGCCATGGCGCTCGCGAGCTCGCCCGCGGCCGCCCCGCCCATGCCGTCCGCCACCATGAAGAGCGAGCCGCGCGGCCCCACCTCATGCAGGCGCACCTCCGGATGGAGGCTGGCGTTGCCGGTGCTGAGGTCGGCCACGAGGAAGGTGTCCTCGTTGTGCTCGCGTGTGCGCCCCAGATCGGTCTTGCCAAAGACGGACACCTTAACCGGTCGACCCGTCACGCATACCCCGGCGCGAAAGTCACGCGAGCTGTTCCTTCCGATGATCCATTCGGCGACTTGGGAGTGTGACGAATCTAGGCCGCCCCCGGAGGAGCGTCAACGTACGCTTGTCGTAAGTCTCAGTCAACGTGTACCTTGCAGCCATGACCCTGCTCAGGGCACGCGCGGTGGCCGTGGCCCTCCTCGGTGTGGCCTCGTTTTCCGCCGCGTGCGCGGGCCGGATGCCGGCGCCGGTCAGCCCCTCGCCGGCCGCTCGCGCGCCGGCCGAATCGCTCGCCCCGTCGCCCGAGCTGCCCGCCGTGCCGCCCGTCCGCGGCCCGCTGGCCCTCAGAGTAGTGTACCCGCCGCCCGACGCCGTGCTTCAGGTGCGCGACTCCAGCTTTCTCTTCGGCACCGCGGGCAGCGGCGACGCCACGGTGACGATCGACGGCCAGCCGGCCCGGGTCTGGCCCAACGGCGCCTGGCTGGCGTACGTGGCGCTGCCGATGGACAGCCTCATGAGGCTCCGCATCGAGGCGCGGCGCGGCGCCGACCTGGCGGTTCTCGAGTATCCGGTCCGCCGGCGCCTGGCCGACGCCGGCCGGCACACCGTCGGCGCGGCGTGGCTCGACTCGCTTTCCCTCGCGCCCACGGGCCGGCTCTGGCTCGCGCGCGGCGAGTACCTCACGCTCGGCGTCCGGGCCGCCGAAGGCGCAGCCGTTCGCCTCCGGCTCCCCGATGGGACGATCCTGCCGCTCTCGCCCCAGCCGCAGCCGCTCGAGGTGCCGGCCACGGTGCGCGCGTTCGAACGGGACACGACGCGGCTTCGGACGCCGGTCGTCAGGGACCGTTTCGTGGGACTCGTACGCGGGCGCGCGCTGGGCCCGGACCCCGGCGTGATGCTGCCCGTCCTGACGTCGGCGATGCCCGCCATATCCGAGGCGCCCGCTGTCCCGGCGGTGCCCGCCGTTCCAGCGGTGCCCGCTACGCCAACGGCACCCGCGACGCCGACGGCACCCGGAGCATCCCGATCGTCCGCGCTGGCGCGCGCCGCACTGGCGCCTCCGGACAGCCTCTGGCCCGTGGTCGAGGCCATCGTCGGCACCGATACCGCGCGCGCACGCTGGCCGCTGCAGGTGGCCATGCTCGACACGCTTCCGGTCGCGGTCGAGCTCGACGACGACTCGACCGGCACCGGGATCACCGACAGCATGACGGTCGGACGCGCCGTCCCCGGCGGAACGTACGCCTGGTTCTTCCCGACCGGCACGCGCGCCGCGGTCACCGGCCGCCGCAATGACGACGTCCGTCTCCGTCTCTCCCAGAGCGCCGAGGCCTGGGTACCCGCGATCGACGCGCGCCCGCTCTCGCCCGGTGGTCCCGCGCCGCAGACGATCGTCGGCTCGGTGAGCGTGACGCGGAGCCCCGATCGAGCCACGGTGCGCATCCCGCTGAGCCAGCGCGCGCCGTTCCGGATCGAGGAGACCGAGCGGTCCCTCGTGGTCACCTTCTATGGCGCGACGGGCGACGTCGACTGGATGCGCTACGGGCCGGCCGATTCAGCTCATTCGCCGCATGAGCTGGCGGCAGGCGGCGGCCGACGAGGTGGCGCTCACCTTCGAGCTCGAGCGGCCGGTCTGGGGCTACCGCGCGCGCTGGGACCGCACCGACCTGCTGCTCGACATCCGCCGGCCACCCGCGATCGACGCCGGCGACCCGCTCCGCGGCCGGCTGATCGCGGTGGACCCCGGCCATCCGCCCGGCGGTGCCATGGGGCCCACGGGGCTCCGCGAAGCGGACGCCAACCTGGGCGTCGCGCTCGAGCTCCGCCGTCTGCTCCAGGCCGCCGGCGCCAGGGTCCTGATGACCCGAGTGACCGACAGCGTCGTGGAGCTCTGGCCGCGAGTGCAGTTCGCCGAGCAGGCGGGCGCCGAAGTGCTCGTGTCCATCCACAACAACGCGCTGCCGGACGGCATCAATCCGTTCGTCAACAACGGCACGAGCGTCTACTACAACCAGCCCCGCAGCGTACCCCTTGCCCGGGCGATCCAGGCGGCGCTCCTCCGCCGCCTCGGCCTTCGCGACCTGGGGTTCGGCCGGGGCGACCTGGCGCTCGTCCGCGGCACCTGGATGCCGTCGGTGCTGACCGAGGGCCTGTTCATGACGCTGCCGGACCAGGAGGCGGCGCTGCGCTCGACCGAGGGGCAGCGGCTGTACGCACAGGCCGTCGCGGACGGGCTCCGCGCCTACTTCGAGGACCGCGCCCGCGAGCACTGAAATGGGTGTGGTCCGTGGCCCGACGACGGCGTCTCCTGTAACGAATCCTGCCCCGCCGCCGCCGGCCTCGGCCGGCACGCGGCGGAGCCCTTCCAGATGGCACGCATGAGGATCCCGCTGATGGCTTCACCCCGCTCGCGTCTGGCGCAGCTTGCGGTCGCGCTGATCGTCGTCCTCGTCCCCTCCCGTCTGTCGGCCCAGGCCCCCGAAGAGCGCGCCGAGCTGGAGCGCTTCCGCGACTCCCTGGCCGCGAGCGCCGATACGGCAGGGCTGCTCGTGCTCGAGCGCCGCCTGATCGATGTCGCCAAGGCGGACCGCAGCAACACGCTCACCCACCTCAAGCTCGGCTTCCTCTCGCTCCGGATCGGCGAGCTCGGCGGCCAGGCGCACTACGACGACGCGGCGTCCGAATTCCAGTGGGCCATCGACCTGCAGCCAACCTGGCCCTACCCCTGGTACGGCATGGGCCTGGCGGAGTATGGCGTGGGCGACTCGCAGATCTCCTTCGTGACCGGCCTCAAGACCATGCTGGGGAAGGACGCCCTCACCCGCTCGGCCATGGCGTTCGCGAAGTCGGCCCAGGTGGATTCCAGCTTCGTGCGGGGCCTCGTGGAGCTCTCGAACACGGCCCTGCGGCAGCGGGTGAACATCAAGCTCGGTGTGGCGCTCGACGCCCTCCGACGTGCCAAGTCACAGGACCCCCAGGTGCTGCTCTCCCGCGGACGGGTGGAGCGCGAAGTGGGCGACGGCGACTCCGCCCTGGCCGCCTTCCACGGCTACCTCGAGCGTGGCGACGAGCCGGAGCCTGGGCCAGCTCGAGATCGCGCGCACGCTCTTCCTGCTCGGCCGCTTCGACGGCATGCAGCCGTATTACGAGGGTGCCGCATCCGACGATCCGGCAACCGTCGCGGGATATCGCGGAGACCTCGCCACGATCGCCTCGGACAGCGTCCTGAAGGAATTCGACAACGCCTCCGGCGAGCGCCGTGCCGCCTATCTCAAGCACTTCTGGACCGACCGCGATCGCACCGAGCTCCGGGGCGACGGCGAGCGCCTTCGCGAGCACTACCGTCGGTTGTTCTACGCGCGAAAGAACTTTCAGCTCACCTCGCTCAACCGGCATTACGACATCGTCGAGCGCTACCGCTCCGGCAGCCGCGACTTCGACGACCGCGGCGTGATCTACATCCGCCACGGGGAGCCCACCAGCCGGGCTACGTACGCGGCCCCGGGCCTCGAGCCCAACGAGTCGTGGCGCTACACCCGTCCCGAGGGCGACCTGTTGTTCCACTTCGTCGCGCGTGAGGACGTGCAGGACTTCAAGCTGGTCGAGAGCCTGTTCGATGTCCTCGGCTTCAGCCAGCAGGTCGTGCTGCGCGGGGACAACGCGGCCGACAATCCGGTCGCCGAGCAGCTGATCTTCTCCCGGGAGCAGCTGTCGCCGATCTACCAGCGCCTCCAGTCGGCCGGGCGCGTCGGCAGCGGCCAGTTTCAGGCCGAGGAACGGCGGATCGGACAGTCGAGCATCGCGGTCGGGACCCGCACGGACAGCTACGAGCTCGCCTTTGCGGACGAGCTCAAGGCGCGGACCGAAGTGCTGGCCGTCGGGCGCGACTCGAGCGGGACGCTGGTGCAGATCGCCTATGCCATCTCGGGCAAGGGACTCGAGCCGGTCACGGTGACGCGCGGCTTTCTCTACTCGGTCCGGGTCCGGTTCACGGCGATGGACTATACCGGCCGGGTCGTGGCTTCGCTCGATACCACACGGCACTTCGTCGCCCCCGAGCGGGTCCCCGATGACGAGCACCTGGTCGGACGCGTCGCCGTTCCGGTGCCGACCGGACGCTACGAATACCGCCTGGCGATCCAGCAGGGCGAGGAGGCGGGCGTCGTCCTGCCGCGCGATACGGTACGCGTTGGGGGGCCGGGCACCGTCAGCCTCGGCCTGAGCGACCTGGTGCTGGGAAGCCGCAGCGCCAATCTGGTCTGGCGGCGATCAGACCAGGATACCGTGCTCTTCAATCCGCTCCAGACATTCAAGCGCACGGATGAAATGCAACTGTATTACGAGGTGCAGGGCGTGCAACCAGGCAGCACGTACGAGGTGCGGCTGGCCGTGCGAAAGCAGGGTGGCAGCGGGGGTCTGTTCCGGAAGATCTTCGGCGGCGGCGGCGCGGCCATCAGCCTCAAGTTCAACACCCGGGCCGCGGCGATGGTGGAATCGGCGCATCGCGGCCTGCAGCTCGAAAAGTTGAAGCCCGGCATGTACGTGCTGGAGGTGGCGGTGACCGACGCGGGCGGCAATCGCGACGTGCGGGCGCGGCCCTTCCAGGTGGTCGAAGAGTAGCGGGCTAGCGGCTCAGAGGGGCCAGGCGTTCGGCCGGGCGTGAGTGAGGACCAGCAGGGGCTGCACCAGGGTTTCGGCCTTCACCTGGGCCTCCACCTGGACCATGTTCTGGGTGACGCCGGTGCTCGTGTCGAACGTCGCGATGTGCATCAGCAGGGAAGCCAGGGGCCGGTCCAGTGGATCGGCCCTGCTGTCGTCGGTCCCCAGGATGGGCGTGCCCGACCCCAGGGTGATGCGGGCGTGTCCGAACAGCCACAGCGGGGCACCGTCGAGGGCGTTCAGGAGCCGATCGTTCAAGGCCAGGCTCTCGCCCTGCAGCGTGATCAGCCCCAGGGTGGGGTGGTCGGTGTAGCGGCGCGAGTGCACGACAAAGCCGTACGTGAAGGCAGGATCCTGCCCGGCGGCGCGGCGAAGCGCGGCACGCAGCTTCTGCTGGCTGAAGGCAATCGTGTGGTACGGTACCACGGTATCTCCAGTCGAGCGCTATGGTTGGTGGGCGCGTCGTGGGCGGGAGCCTGGACGCGCGCGGCGAGGGTTGCATGGGTCGTGCCAATTCCTTCGCCCGCGAAGCCGGCCGGCTCCGTGGACCGCCCCGTGCCGTCCGCAATGGCTCTCGCGATACGCCATGGGATTCCGCTTGACTCCCCCGGTGGGAAGGGTAGCTTGCGCGCATGTTCTGCTCCCGTTGCGGCAGCGAGATCACCGGCAAATCCAAGTTCTGCCCATCCTGCGGTCTCGATCTCATGGCGACGACCCCCGTGCATGCCATCGCCACGGGTGCGCTCCAGGAGACCGATCTCGTGCGCGAGGCGCTGGCCGCCGAGTACGAGATCATCGAGGAGCTCGGGCGGGGCGGGATGGCCCTGGTCTATCGCGCCCGGGACCGGCAGCTGGAGCGCGAGGTCGCCATCAAGGTGCTGCCGTTCTCGCTCGCGTTCGACGCCGAGTTCGTGGAGCGGTTTCAGCGTGAGGCCAGAACGGCCGCCCAGCTCGAGCACCCGAACATCATTCCGATCTACCGCGTCGGCCGGTCCGGCCGGGTCATCTACTTCGTCATGAAGTTCCTGCGGGGCGGCTCGCTGTCGACCGTCCTGCACGAGCGGAAGAAGCTCACCCCGCCCGAGATCCGCCGGCTCCTGCTCGAGGCCGGCGGTGCCCTTGGCTACGCGGCCCAGCGTGGCATCGTCCATCGCGATATCAAGCCCGACAACATCATGTTCGACGAGTTCGGCCAGTGCCTGCTGACCGACTTCGGGATCGCCAAGGCGGCGTCGGGCCAGAAGCTGACGGGCACGGGGATGTCCATCGGCACCCCCCACTACATGAGTCCCGAGCAGGCCCGGGCACAGGCGATCGACGGGCGCAGCGACATCTACAGCCTGGGCGTCGTGGCCTACCAGTGTCTCAGCGGCACGGTGCCGTACGACGGCGAGGACAGCTTCTCGATCGGCTACAAGCACATCACCGAGCCGATCCCCACGCCCTCGCTGATCACCGCCGACGAGCGGCGGATCTTCGAGGTCATCAAGCGCATGCTGATGAAGGATCCGGCGGACCGCTACCAGAGCTGTGAAGAGCTGGTCGCGTCGATCCAGGGGCAGCCCACCGCCGCTCCCGGCGCGGTGCGGGTCTCCGCCGCCGCGGGGGCCATGGTCGGGGGACGGGCGAGCACGCCGACGGTGGCCAGCCCAAGCGGCGGCGTCCCGCCGATCGTGAGCCAGCCGACCACGCCGATCGATTCGCCGCTGGTCAACCGGCGCGCCACGCCGCTCGAGCGGCGAGACCTGTCGCGGCGGGTCGCCGATCGATCCCTTGCCATGCGTCGGGGAACGGGGTCCTCGTGGGCCTGGCTCTGGGTGGTGGTGGCGGTGCTCGGCGGCGGCGGGGGTGCTTTCTACTACTACAAGTCACAGGGCTTCGCGCCCGGCATCGGCGCCGATGCCGATTCGGCGGCCTCCGCCGCGGACACGACGCCGTTCCGTGACACGACGGCGGCCCGGACGCCGACGCCCGCGCCGAAGGGTGACAGCACGCCGTCGGCCTCCGCGCCGGCGCCGATTCTCGCCCCCGCGCCGCCCCGCCCGCCGGAGCCGACGCGCACCACGGACAGCGCGAGTACGCCCGCCTCGGTGACCGGCGACAGCGGCGGCATCCGGCTCGTGGGGTTGCCGCGCGGCTCCACGGTCATGATCGACGAGAAGCCGGTGAGCGAGCCCATGACCAGGCTCACCCCGGGGCCGCACGCGGTCGGCGTGTCCGCTCCGCGGTTCAACTTCTACTCCGATACCATCGTCGTCCGGCCGGGAGAGATCGCCGAGGTGAGCCCGCAGCTCACGCCGATCGGCTCGCCCGACCTGCCTCGGCGCCGAGTGGTGACGCGCGCTGCCGGCCGGTGCGAGCCGGGCCCGGGCTACAACTCCGACGGCTCGTGCTTCGACGAGCGACCGAAGCCGGCCACGCCGCCGTTCGTGCCGGTGCCCGACGACGTCACCGAGACCCCGCGCCCTTCGCTCCTCTGGGTCAAGGTGTCGACCGAAGGCCGGACGGTGGACGTCGCCCGGCTTCGTCCCTCCGACGACCCCGCATTCGAGCGCGCCGTCCGGAACTTCGTCTGGAGCCTCACGTGGCATCCCGCGGTCAAGGATGGGGCACCGGTCGAGGCCTGGACCCAGATGCTGTTCCCGCCAGCGCCCAAGTGAGCTCCGGGATCCACCCGTCCGCTTTCATAGCCCCCGGCGCGGCCGTGATGGGCGACGTCACGATCGGCCAGGACGCGAGCGTCTGGTACGGCGCGGTCCTGCGCGGCGACATGGCACCCATCGTGATCGGCCCCGAGAGCAATCTGCAGGACGGCACGATCGTTCACGTGGACGACGGCGCGCCGTGCATCGTCGGCCGGCGGGTCGGCGTGGGGCACCGGGTGATCCTGCACGGCTGCACCGTCGAGGACGAGTGCCTGATCGGGATGGGCAGCGTCCTGCTCAACGGCGTCCGGATCGGCACGGGCAGCGTGGTGGCGGCTGGCGCGGTGATTCCCGAAGGGATGCAGGTGCCGCCGCGCTCGCTTGTCATGGGGGTGCCCGGACGCATCGTCCGCCAGGTCGATCCAGCGCTGGCGGCGCGGATCACCGAGACCTGGGCGCACTACGTCGCCCAGGCGCGGGCGCACCGGGCGGGGCGGTATCCGATGGTGGTGGCCAAGGGGTGAGAGTGAGGTAGAACGTCTTGGAGGTAGGTAGGCCGCTCGTGGCTCGTCATCCCGAGCGCAGCGAGGGACCTTGTCCGGATTGGCTCGAGCCATTCCCAGGCAAGGTCCCTCGCTGCGCTCGGGATACGGCGACCTCCGCGGGCCCGTAGTGTGTCTCCCGGCGCGGTGTCTCACCACTGCGCCGATGACTGTCACTACCCACATCACCGCCACAGCTTATCCACTTAATCCACACACCGACAACAGGTTATATTTGTGATGTGGGAAGGCCCATCCCACGTAGTTACGCGATTTTTACATGGTATTGTGCCCCTTCCCGCGTTCCCCTACTTTGGCCATCCGTTTCGGGACGGTGCGCGGCTCGAGTGGTCGACGCGGATGCGGACGCGGAACAGGATGTGAAGGACGTGGCGCTGGTGGCTAGCTGAGCTCGATGGTTTCCGTAGTGCAGTCTCTGCACTCTCTTCTCTTCCATACATTCGCTTGCGGGGAGCTCCATGAATTCGTCCACCCCACGGGACGCGCTTTCGCTGTCGTCCAATGCCATCACGGTCCTCGAGAAGCGGTATCTCATCAAGGATGACGGCGGCAAGCCGGTTGAGACACCCGAGGACCTGTTCTGGCGTGTGGCGCGGACGATCGCGGAGGCCGACCGCCGCTACGGCGTCTCCGTCGGCGCCGTGGAGGAGGTGGCCCAGGCCTTCTATGGCCTCATGGCGAACCGGCTCTTCGTCCCCAACTCCCCGACGCTGATGAACGCCGGCCGCCCGCTGGGCCAGCTCAGCGCCTGCTTCGTGCTCCCGGTCGACGACGCGCTCTCCAACGGCAAGAGCGGCATCTACGACACGCTCCGCGCCATGGCCCTGGTGCACCAGAGCGGCGGAGGCACCGGCTTCAGCTTCTCGCGGCTCCGGCCCAAGAACGACATCGTCCGCTCCACGATGGGCGTGGCCTCGGGCCCGGTCTCCTTCATGAGCCTGTTCGACGCCTCGACCGACGTGGTCAAGCAGGGCGGCACCCGGCGCGGCGCCAACATGGGCATCCTGCGGGTGGACCACCCGGACATCATGGAGTTCGTCACCTGCAAGGACGACACGAGCAAGATCACCAACTTCAACATCTCGGTCGCCGTCACCGACGACTTCATGGCCGCGGTCGAGGCCGACAGCATGTACGACCTGCACCACCCGAAGACCGGCAAGGTCGTCGGCCAGCTCAACGCGCGCGAGGTCTGGGAGAAGATCATCCACGGCGCCTGGAAGACCGGCGAGCCGGGCGTGTTCTTCGTCGACAAGGCCAATTACTACAATCCGGTGCCGCACCTCGGCGCCTACGAGGCCACCAACCCCTGCGGTGAGCAGCCCCTCCTGCCGTACGACGTCTGCAACCTCGGCTCGATCAATCTCGGCGCTTTCGTGAAGGATGGAGCAGATCGACTGGGACCATCTCCGCATGGTGGTCCACCTCTCGACCCATTTCCTCGAGAACGTGATCGACGCGAACCAGTATCCGCTGCCCGAGATCACCGAGCTGGCCCAGCGCATCCGCCGCATCGGCCTGGGCGTCATGGGGCTCGCCGACCTGTTCATCAAGCTCGGCATCCCGTACGACTCCGAGGAAGGCGTGGCCCTCGGCCGCCGGATCCAGCAGTTCGTGGACGAGGAGGCCAAGGTCGAGAGCGAGCGGCTCGCCCGGGACCGAGGCGTCTTTCCCGAGTGGGAGCGGAGCATCTGGGGCCCGGACAAGACCGCCGCCCGCGGCCCCAAGGGCGAGCGGGTCCGCCCGATGCGCCGCCTCCGGAACTGCAACGTCACCACGGTGGCGCCGACCGGCACGATCTCGATCATCGCCGGCTGCAGCTCGGGGATCGAGCCGCTCTTCGCCGTGGCGTTCATGCGGAACCAGGCCGGCGTGCTCATGCCCGACGTCAACGAGGACTTCGTCGCCATCGCGAAGGCCGAGGGCTGGCATTCCGAGGACCTGATGCACCGGATCGCGGAGGCGGGGCACATCGAGTTTCCCGAGGTGCCGGAGAAGTGGCGGCGCGTGTTCGTCACCGCCAACCACATCAAGCCCGAGTGGCACATCCGGATGCAGGGGGCGTTCCAGGAGTTCAACGACAGCGCCATCTCGAAGACCTGCAACTTCGCCAACGACGCGACCGAGGCGTACGTCGAGGAGATCTACCGCCTCGCCTACAGCCTCAACTGCAAGGGCGTGACCGTCTACCGCGACGGCAGCCGCGACATGCAGGTGCTGAGCACCGGCTCCACCGCCCGGAAGGTGCAGGAGCAGGCGACGTCCAGCGGCAAGGCCGAGGCGCGTGCCGACCTGGCCCAGCTGGCGGGCGTCGCCGCCGCCTCGGGCGACCGGGCGGCGATGGAGGCGGTCTCCGATCTCAAGGGCCAGCTGGCCGAGCTCGAGGCCGAGAACGACCGCCTGCGGCGCGTGGTGCTCGACCTCGAGGCGGAGAACCTGCAGCGCCGCCAGAAGCGCTCCCGGCCGGAGCTGCTCCGCGGCGCCACCCGCCGGCTGGAGACGCCGCTGGGCACGCTCTACGTCACGATCACCGAGGACGATCGCGGCCAGGCGTTCGAGGTCTTCATGAGCCTCGGGAAGGCCGGCGGCGCGCTCATGGCGGACGTCGAGGCGCTGGGCCGGCTCATCAGCCTCGCGCTCCGGTCGGGGATCCCCATGAAGGAGATCTACCGCCAGCTCCGCGGCATCAGCTCCGACCGGGTGATCGGCCTCGGGCCCAACAAGATCCTGTCCGTGCCGGACGCGGTGGGCATCGCGATCGAGCGCTGGATGCAGGAGAAGCAGGGCATTCAGCAGGAGCTGCTGCCGGGCGCGCCGGCGTCGGCCGAGCCCGCGCCGGTGGTCGCGCAGCGGGCGGCGGTGGCCGGGCTTGGCGGCGAGCAGATCGTGCTCGGCGGCATGCAGGAGACCCTCTCGGGCGCCTGTCCGGACTGCGGCTCGCAGCTCGAGTTCGCCGAGGGGTGCATGAAGTGCCACGTGTGCGGCTTCAGCGAGTGCGGATGATCGTGGTCATCCGTAGATAGCGAGAAGTCGTCGCGCGGTACCGCAACGGGATGTCGGCTTCGGCCGGCATCCCGTTGTTTCGTTCCTATCCGCGCCGCGACCTTTTCGAACCGCTGCCCCAGCACGTCCAGGTACCACGTCCATCCGTCCTGGTGCCCGCGTCCCATGTCGTCGTCGGGCACGTTGGCGTGATGGAGGGTGACCTTGGTGCCGTCGGCGCTCGGCGCGAGCGTTATCGTCACGAGCGTTTCCACGCCTCGCGTGGCTTCCGAGACCCACGTGTGCTCGATCGTGCGGCCGCGATCGAGGCGGATGAAGCGGCCATAGTGCGGCCACGATCGGCCCTCGTGCTTCACCACGTGGTAGAAGAGGCCGTCGACGACGGGATTGATGATGACGCGCTCGACACCGAACCAGAGCCCGCCAGGGCTCTTCGGATCGAGCCACACATCGAACACTTCCTCGGCCGAGCCGTGGATCGTGCGGGACACGGTGAGATCGAATGTCTTCATTTGAGCTGTCCTTTCTGTGCAAAGAACGCCTCGAGGCGATCGAGGCGCTCGGTCCAGAACCGCTCGTAGCGCGACGTCCACCGCATGACCCGGCGGAGCGGCCGCGCATCGAGCGTGAGGGTGTGCTCGCGTCCCCGGCGCTCGCGCCGCACCAGCCCGGCGCGCTCGAGCACCCGGACGTGCTTGGAGACACCGGCCAGCGACATCTCGAACGGCTCGGCCACGTCGGTGACACGGGCCGGTCCGCGCGCGAGCCGGTCGAGGATGGCCCGGCGGGTCGGGTCGGCGATCGCGATGAGCACGTGGTCGAGCGTCGGCGTAATATTCATCCTGCAGGTTAAATATCATTCGGTCCGTGGACCGTCAATCCCCTGGATCGGTGCGTCGCCCGGCTTGACAGTCGCACTGTCTGTAACCAGCCCATGCATCCGGTTGACGCGTTGACACGCTCGTCACCGTGCGGCGACTTCGGAGCCAATCGAGACGACCCGATGACCCGGAGCACGAGCGACCGGCCGCGATGAGCGCGAGCGGCCACCCAGGCGTATGGCATCGCCCCACCGGGCTACCGGCTCCCCGCCGCGACTCGGCTGGGCGCGGTCCGCCTGCAGGTGGCGGACCTGGCGCGCTCGCTCGAGTGGTATCGGCGGGTCCTCGGTCTGGAGCCGCTCGACCGCTGCCGGGCGCGGGTGGCGCCACGTCTCGGCGTACCCCTGGCGCCAGGCCGACGGCCGCTGGTGGAGCTGCGCGAGCGTCCTGGCGCCGCCCCGGTCCCGCGTCGCGGGCGGTTGGGGCTCTACCACTACGCGATCCTGCTGCCCGACAGGCCCGCCCTCGGGCGCTTCCTGCGCCATCTGTCGGACATCGGCGAGCGGGCCGGCATGTCCGACCATTTCGTCAGCGAGGCGCTGTATCTGACCGATCCCGACGGGCTCGGCATCGAGGTCTACGCCGACCGGCCGCGCAGCGCCTGGCGGCACGAGGACCGGCAGCTCACGATGACCACCATCCCGCTCGACGTCGAAGCCGTGCTCCGTGCGGCGGGCGGCGAGCGCTGGTCGGGGATGCCCTCCGGCACGGTGCTGGGGCACGTGCACCTGTTCGTGGCGGATCTGGAGCGGGCGGCGGCGTTCTATCATGCCGGCCTGGGACTCGACAAGACCGTCTGGAGCTATCCCGGCGCCCTCTTCCTGTCGGCCGGCGGGTACCACCACCATCTCGGCATCAACACCTGGGCGACGGGTGCGGTGCCGGCGGGATCGGACGAGGCCCGGCTGCTGGAGTGGGAGGTGGTCGTGCCGTCGTTCCGCGACGCCGCCGAGGCGATCGCGAGCATCGCGGCGGCGGGTGGAGCCGTGGAGCCCTCGGCCGATGGCGGGGTGGCGCGGGATCCGTGGGGAACGGCGGTGCGGGTGCGCGGGGAGGACCAGGAGCGAGGCGACGCAGGCTGAGTAACGACGCATGCTGAGACTCCTCGTCGTGACGGCGGCATGACGGAGATGCTGGAGGCACGACGCAGGCCACTGTAGGCCTCGCTTCACCGTGCATCTCAGACGTCGCTCGCCCTCCACCTCCTCACCAGCGTGCGCTCGTCTAGGAGCGCTCCGCGTCATCTCCGAGCCCCTCCTCCGAATGCGGCGCCCCCTCCCTCGAGGCCCTGCTCGCAGCCCTCCGCCTCGCACCGATCCCAACCGAGAATCGACAAATCCGTGTTCCGCCAATTCGGGTCACGCTCGGAGTGCGAACGGGCGGATCGCCGGGCGTCGCGCGGCTCGGTCGCGGTGCATCAGCGGGTCTAACTCCCGAGCGGCGTAGGACTTGGAGGCCACAGCCACGAGCTTTCTGGTGTCGACTAGATATCCGCAGTATTTGCACAAATTGTGGATCATGCGTGCAGAAATCGAGCCGATACATGGCATATCTGGGCCGCGAATTGAGCAGAAAGTGCGCATTTTGCCAAACACGGCTCTTGCGCGAATCGCGTCCCGTGCGATACGATTTTGTCATCGGAGCCACATTGGCTCCGCGTCGACCCTCAACCTCAGGAAGACCACCGGTGACCCATCTCCCTCTCCTGCTCGCGCTCCAGGACGCCGCGCCGTCCGTCGTGCCGGCGGACACCGCCTGGATGCTCGTATCCACCGCGCTCGTGCTCCTCATGACGCCCGCTCTCGCCTTCTTCTACGGCGGGCTGGTCCGCTCCAAGAATTCCCTGAACACCATGATGATGAGCTTCGCCGCGCTCGGTGCCGTCGGCGTCGTGTGGGCGCTGCTCGCCTACAGCCTGGCCTTCGCGGAAGGGAATGCCTGGATCGGTGGGACCACGAATGCGCTGCTGGCGGGCGTGGGCACGGAGGCCAAGGGCACCATTCCGCACGTCCTGTTCATGGCGTACCAGGGCACGTTCGCCATCATCACGGCGGCCCTGATCTCCGGCGCCGTCGTCGAGCGCATGCGGTTCGGCCCGTACCTCGCGTTCATCGTGCTCTGGACGCTCTTCGTCTACGCGCCGGTGGCCCACTGGGTATGGGGTGGGGGCTGGCTCATGACCAGGGGCGTGCTCGACTTCGCGGGCGGCACGGTGGTGCACATCAACGCCGGCGTCTCGGCGCTGGTGGCCGCCGCTCGTGCTCGGGAACCGCAAGGACTACAGCCGGCAGGCCATCCTGCCGCACAACGTGCCCTTCGTGCTGCTCGGCGCCGGGCTCCTCTGGTTCGGCTGGTTCGGGTTCAACGGCGGCAGCGCGCTCGCCGCGAACGAGCTCGCCGCGGTCGCGTTCACCAACACCTTCCTGGCCCCGATGGCCACGCTGGTGGTCTGGGTGCTGCTCGACTACTTCCGGACCGGCCGTGCCACCGCGGTCGGCGGCGCCACCGGCATCGTGATCGGGCTGGTCGCCATCACGCCCGCCGCCGGTTTCATCAGCCCGATGAGTGCCCTCGCGCTCGGCGCCATCGCCGCCGTCCCGAGCTACTTCATCATCGTGTGGCGCTCGCGCACACGGCTCGACGACTCGCTCGACGTGTTCGCGGGCCACGGCATCGGCGGCATCACCGGCGCGCTCCTGACGGGCGTCTTCGCCTCGAAGGTCTGGAACCCGGCCGGCAACGACGGCCTGCTCGCGGGCAACCCCGGCCAGTTGGCCACCCAGGCGCTCGGCGTCGCCAGCTCGATCGTCTACGCCGCGCTGGGCACCTTCGTCATCCTCAAGCTGCTCGGGCTCGTCACCGCGCTCCGCGCGGCGCCTCGCGCCGAAGGGCTGGGCATGGACGTGACCCAGCACGGCGAGGAAGCCTACTCCAACGGCGAGGGCTCGATCCTCGTCATGCCCGATGCCACGACCGTGGGTGCGCCGGTTCGCGCACTGACCCCGCAGACCGCCGCGCGCTGACGCCGGAAGGACGACTGACATGAAGCTCATCGTGGCCATCATCCGGCCCGACCGCCTCAACGAGGTGCTCGAGGCGCTGTACCGGGCCGAAGTACGAGGTCTCACCGTATCCCGCGTGTTGGGGCACGGCGGCGAGACCGACCGCGTCGAGACCTATCGCGGCACGACGGTGAAGATGGAGCTGCAGGAAAAGGTCCGAATCGAGATCGGCGTATCCGAGCCGTTCGTCGACGTCACCGTCAAGGCGATTCTCGGTTCGGCCCGCACCGGCGAGGTCGGCGACGGGAAGGTGTTCGTCCTCGGCGTGAACCAGGTCCACCGCATTCGCACCGGCGAGCGGGACGAGCAGGCGGTGACGCCGGCGGCGCTGGTGGAGGCGTAGGGCAGGGAACGGCTCGCCAGGTCCGCACGAGTCACCCTGAGCGCAGCGAAGGGGGCATGCCTCCGGGCATGCCCCCTTCGCTGCGCTCAGGGTGACTCTGCCGGAGGCTGGACGCTCGCCGACTCGTGCCTCGCCGACTCCGTGCCGAGCCGGCTGCCGTCTCCCACACCCGACTCGTGCTCGCGCGCCGGTCCGTGCAGATTGGTATGGCGTCCGCCTGTCCGCCACGCCCCGAGGCGACCGCATGCCGATGCACTACGACCGCGATTTCCTGCCCGCCGCCGACCTGCCGCGCGCCCGGCTGCCGCTGCTGCAGCACCTGGTGGAGACCTACGCGTCAGAGACCAGCAAGACTGCGGCGGTGTGGAGCGAGCTGACCGACGCCCAGCTCGAGTTCCGGCCGCATGGCCGGAGCAGCTCGGTGCGGCAGATCCTGGTGCACCAGCTGCTCTCGGAGCGTCGCTTCTTCGGGGAGTTCATCGGGCTCGCCGAGCCGCCCGTCGAGACGGTGCTGCCGCCGGGCGAGGCGCCCGGCGTCCAGGCCTACGTCGAGCGGCTCGTCGCCCTGGCCCGACCCCGGCTCGCGCCTCTGGCCGACGGGGACGAGGCGTTCTGGCGGGCCGAGGTGCCGTTCTTCGACGTCCGGCGCGAGCGCATCTGGGTCTTCTGGCGGCGCGTGCTCCACACGGCCCACCACCGTGCCCAGGTCGGTGTCGCCCTCCGGCTGCTGGAGGACCGCGTGCCGCCGACCTACGGCCCGACGGCCGACGTCTCCTGGACCGGTGCCGACCCGACGACGACCCTGGACGCGGCGCGCCGGCGGGGGGCATAATGCAGCAGCAGCGAAGGGGTCCCTTCCTCCACGTTATGCGAGAGGTACGACATGGCTGAAGAGCAGGGCGGCACTCTCAAGCCGATATCGCCGGCGCGGGTCGCGCAGGAGCTCAGGAAGCTCAGCAGCGAGCGCGCGGCGGGCGGCGTCAAGCCGGATGAGTACGAGCACCGGTTCTCCCGCATGATCACCGAGCTCCGCGACCGCCGGATCGACGGCTCGCGGGCGGAGATCCTGGCGACCCTGACGCCGCTGCTCCAGGAAGGCGTCGTCAGCGCGGAGGACTGGCGCCGGCTTACGAGGCAGCTCGGCCTGGCCTGATGCACCGCCGCCTGCTCGGGCCAGGCGCCCCGGCGGTCACGGCGGTGGGCTACGGCGGCATGCATCTCTCCATCGAGGGGCGGCCGCCCGAGGAGCAGGGCCTTCGTGTCCTGCGGGCCGCCCTCGACGCCGGCGTCACGCTGATCGACACGGCCGACGTCTACTGTCTCGACCAGCACGATATCGGACACAACGAGCGGTTGATCGCCCAGGCGCTCGCCGGCTGGGCCGGGGACCGTTCGAGCGTCACCGTGGCCACCAAGGGCGGCGTCGTCCGGCCCGGGGGTCGCTGGGACAGCGACGCCCGGCCCGAGCAGCTCCGGGCAGCCTGCGAGCGCTCCCTGCGCGCGCTTGGCGTCGACCGGCTGGATCTCTATCAGCTCCACGCGCCCGACCCCCGCGTGCCGTTGGCCGACAGCATCGGCGAGCTTGCGCGGCTTCGCGAGGCGGGCAAGCTCCGCTGGATCGGGCTGTCCAACGTGAACCTGGCCCAGATTCGCCAGGCGCAGGGTGTCACTCCGATCACGTCGGTACAGAACCGCCTGAATCCGTTTTTCCGGGAGTCGCTGGCCGGGGGCGTCGTCGCGTACTGCGCGGAGCAGGGTATCGGATTCCTGGCATACAGCCCGACTGGCGGGGGCCGCCTGACGAAAACGCTGCCTGCGCATCCGGTGCTGGCGGCGATCGCCCGGCGTCTCGGGGTATCGGCCCACGCGGTGGTGCTCGCGTGGGCGCTGGCGCAATCGCCGGCGGTGATCGTGATCCCGAGCGCCCGCACCGTGGACCACGCGCTCGACAGCGTCGGGGCAGCGGACCTGGTGCTGGGGGAGGACGACCTGGCGGCGATCGACGCCGCCGAGTTTTCGCGGGCCTAGAGGGCTACTGCCACCGCAGCAGGCTCGACCCCACCGTAAAACCCGCGCCCACCGCCACGAAGACCACCAGATCGCCCCGGCTGACCCGGCCTTCCCGCACGACCTCCTCGAGCGCCAGCGGCAGCGTCGCGGCCGTGGTATTGCCATAGCGCGCGATGACCGACGCCATGCGGCCGGGCGGCAGCGACAGGCGCTCGGCGGTGGCGTCGAGGATCCGCTGGTTGGCCTGGTGCGGAATGACCATCGCGATGTCGTCGGGCGTGAGCTGATGGCGCTGGAGGATGGTGGTGATGCACTCGGCCATCTGCGACACCGCGAACTTGAAGACCACCTTGCCGTTCTGCTTGAGAAAATGCTCGCGGGCCTCGACCGTCTCGTGGCTGGCCGGATGGAGGCTCCCGCCGGCCGGCATCAGCAGATCGTCGCGGCCGCTCCCGTCCACGCGATGGTAGAAGTCGAGCAGGCCGAACCCAGGCTCCGCCGGCTCCAGGAGGATCGCGCCCGCGCCGTCGCCGAACAGCACGGCGGTGGTGCGGTCCAGCGGGTCGATGATGGCGCTCATGAGGTCCGCGCCGACCACGATGACCCGCCGGTGGGACCCCGACGCCACCAGCTGGGCGCCGGTCGTCAGGGCGTAGAGGAACCCCGAGCAGGCCGCCGACAGGTCGAAGCCCCAGGTGTTCCGGAGCCCTACCTGGTCCTGGACGAGGCAGGCGGTGGCGGGGAAGACCATGTCGGGCGTGACGGTGGCGACGATCAGTGCGTCGACATCGTCCGGGCCGAGCCCGCGCTGCGCCATGAGCCGCCGGACCGCCTCCGCGCCCATGGTCGAGGTGGTCTCCCCGAGCGCGCCGATCCTGCGTTCGCGGATCCCGGTGCGGCTCACGATCCAGTCGTCGGACGTGTCGAGCCGGGCCGCCAGCTCGGCGTTGGTGACGCGCCGCTCGGGGACGTACCCCGACACGCCGGTGATCGCGGCTCGCGGTACGACCGGAAAGGTCGGGGAAGGCATGCACGAATCTCACCGGGGACCTGAACCGGGCGCAAGAACGGGCAGGGCGCCGCATTATATTGCCCGCATGCCACCGCTCGCGCGCCGGACCACTGTGACCGTCCCCATCGGCGGCGTGCCCGTGGGCTCCGGGCATCCGATCGTCGTCCAGTCCATGACGAACACCGACACCGCCGACGTGGCCTCCACCGTGGGCCAGGTGGCGGCGCTGGCGCGCGCCGGCAGCGAGCTGGTGCGGGTTACCGTCAACAACGAGGCGGCCGCCGCGGCCGTCCCCGAGATCGTCGAGGGGCTCGACCGGATCGGCGTCGTCGTGCCGATCATCGGCGATTTCCATTACAACGGCCACCTGCTGCTTGACCCGGTATCCCGAGTGCGCGCGGGCCCTGGCCAAGTACCGCATCAATCCCGGCAATGTGGGCGGCAAGCGGCATGACGAGCACTTCCGCGCCATCATCGATGTCGCCCTCGCGAACGACAAGCCGGTGCGGATCGGCGTGAACTGGGGTTCGCTCGACCAGAGCCTGCTGACCGAGATGATGGACGCGAACGCGCGCCGGCCCGACCCGCTGGACGCGCGCGACGTCACGATGCAGGCCATGGTGGAAAGCGCCCTCCGGAGCGCCGAGCTGGCCGAGGCCACCGGCATGGCGCACGAGCGCATCGTGCTGAGCGCGAAAGTGTCGGGCGTGCAGGACCTGGTCGACGTCTACCGGATGCTCGCCGCCCGCTGCGACTACCCGCTGCACCTGGGGCTCACCGAGGCGGGCCTGGGCGCGAAGGGCATCATCGCGAGCACCGCGGGTCTCAGCATCCTGCTTCAGGAAGGCATCGGCGACACGATCCGTGTCTCGCTGACGCCCGCGCCCGGCGGGGACCGGACGGAGGAGGTGCAGGTTGCGCAGCAGGTGCTGCAGTCGCTCAGCCTCCGGAGCTTCACGCCGCAGGTGACGAGCTGCCCCGGCTGTGGCCGCACGACCAGCACGTTCTTCCAGGAGATGGCGCAGCAGATCCAGGACTACCTGCGGGAGAAGATGCCTGTCTGGCGCCTGGAGCGGCCCGGCGTGGAGGGGATGACGGTGGCGGTGATGGGCTGCGTGGTGAACGGGCCGGGAGAGTCGAAGCACGCGAGCATCGGCATCTCGCTGCCAGGCACGTTCGAGGAGCCCAAGGCGCCGGTGTTCGTCGACGGCCGTCTCGTGGTGACCCTCAAGGGCGACGCGATCGTCCCCGAGTTTCTCGAGATCCTTGAGGGTTACGTCGCCTCGCGCTACGCGGCCGATCCCGGGCGCGAGGCGGCACTCCCCCGGTAGCGGGCGCCGCGCTCGGCGCCGTCGCCGTCCGTTGTTCCACCCTTCGCTTAGGACTCCCGTGCCCATGGTGCTCCGTGCAATCGCCGCCGCCGCCGTCGTCCTCTCTCTGATCGGCGTCACCCGCCTCCCGGCCCAGGACTCGACCAAATCCGGTCAGCCGTCCAAGGGGCCGCCGACCGCCATCATGGTCTCGGGGCCGGACATCGGACGACGGGCCCCCACGTTCAGGCTCCCGTGGGCCAGCAAGGAAGGTGTCGGGCCGGCCGACCAGCCGTACGACCTCGCCCTCGACCGCGGCAAGACCGTGGTGCTCGCGTTCTACCCACGCGATTTCACCAAGAGCGGCACCGCCGAGATGCGGACCTTCGCCGAGCAATACGATTCGCTGTTCGGGGCCGACGTCGTCGTCGTGGGCATCAGCACGGATCCACTCGAGACCCACAGCCGGTTCGCGGCCAGCCTCGACCTGCCGTTCCGACTGCTGAGCGATCCGACGCAGGAGGTCGCCCGCCGGTACGCGAGCAACGACCGCTCGGGCTACCTCCGGCGCACGGTCTACGTGGTCGGACCGGACGGACGGGTGCAGTACCGGAACCTTCGCTTCAACGCGCTCGACCCGAAGCACTACGCCGAGCTGGGCGCCGCCGTCAGACGGTCACGGGGCAGCTGAGCCGGCTCTCACTCTCCGCGCGGAGCCGCCGATGCGTCGTACCGTGTTTCTCCCCCTCTCGGCCGCCGCGCTGATCGCCGTCGCGGGCACGCTGTCCGCGCAGAGCGCCGAGCCCAACGACACGACCTGGCGTCTCGGAGGGCTGCGCACGGCGTTCTGCGTACAGTTCCTGATGGACCCGGCCTCGGACGCGCTGAAGGACCTTCCGCCGGGTTATCACCCGGTCTCGGCCTCCGATGCCCCGGACCTTCACGTCTCGCTGCGGGGTGTGGTGGAGGGGCAGCGCGAGTTCGCGGCCTGGAGCCCGGCACGGCTCTGCTTCGCGGCCGCGGACACCGTGCAGACCAGCGAGTTCACCCTCGCCGACCGGAAGCGCCGGCGCGTGCAGATGTTCGGGAGCTGGACGGTGCTCGCCGCCGAGTCCGGCGGCCCCGCGGGTGACGTGGCGCTCAAGGTCTTCGCCAGCAGCGATCGGCTGATCGGCTCGGCGCGCAAGGCCGGTCATCTGGTGCGGGAGGCGCGCGTAGCGGTCGGGCTCGTGCCGACTGAAGACGAGAACGGAGTGCCAAGCTCCGATAAGCGCTTCCAGGTCAAAGTGGGGAAGACTCTGATCACCTGGGATGGACCTCTGGCGCTCGGGAGCGCGCCGGTTCGTGAGCCGTGGCGCCTGAAATGGGCGGCTACCGGGGACCGCCGCCGCCTCGTGTCAGGTGAAGTCGTGCTCTCGCCGCGCTCCTCACGGCCGATGGTGGGCGCGCTCAAGGTGGAGGGGAAGGATGCGTTCGCGAAAGCACTCCGGGCCTCGCCGACGCGCTTCGCGGGGCCCGCATACCAGGGTGGGGAAGGGTCGATCGTGTTCCGAAAGTGAGAATTGGGCGCGACCAGGCTCGCTGGGAATATCTGCAGAAACGTGCATGTCGAAGATGTTCATAATCGCTTGATCTGAATAAATAGTTTGGCTGAGGCGACAGTGTCGTCTTGCTCAATTGTCGTTGAAACGTGCGCACATAAACTGCCTAGCATCAACAGGTAACCTTGGTAGTAGTGAAGTTGTTTCTCCGCGTCATTTCACCTTCTTTCTCGCCGATTTCCTCCAATCCAGATATTCACTTGGCCGAGTTTTCAACATGTGGAAACCGCCCGCTCGCCCGGCTTTTCACGCATGACCCCCCCTGAATCGGGTACCTCGGGCTTCCTGCGCGCGCGGCGCGTACTCTCCCTCGCGTCGGGCGTCGAGGGCGACGCGGTGTGGTGGCACGGCGGCCGTATTGTGGCGGTCGGAGCGGCCGCCGGGCTCGCTACGCCAGGTGCCCGATGGAACGCCGGTCTACGAGCTGCCCGACACGCTGGTGACTCCGGGCTTCGTCGACGGTCACACGCACTTCGCGATGTGGGCGCTGAGTCGGCGACGGGTGCAGCTCGCGGGTTCGCCCACGCGGGAAGAGGCGGTGCGTCGGGTGGCGGCGGTCTCGCCGGTGCAGGGATGGATCGTCGGACAGGGCTGGGACGCCAACGGCTGGGACCGGGCCCCGGACCGTGCGGCGCTGGATGCCGTCCAGCGAGGGCCGGTGTATCTCGACTCGCTGGACGTGCACGCCGCATGGGTCAACAGCGCGGCTCTCGCGGCCGCCGGCATCGGACGGAACACGCCCGACCCGTTCGGCGGACGCATCGTGCGTGATGCCGCCGGCGAGCCGACGGGTGTCCTCCTGGAACGCGCGGTCGAGCTGATGGCGCCGCATCTTCCCGAGCCGCCGCCCGCGCTGCTCGAGGCAGCATTGCGGGAGGCGCAGGCCGAGGCCCACCGGCTGGGGATCACCGGCATTCACGACGTCGAGGGTGACGGCGCGCTGGCCGCCTTCGAGCGCCTGGCCGCTGTCGGACGCGCTCCGGCTCCGCGTGCTCTTTCACCCGCCGGTCACCTCGCTCGATGCGCTGGTGCGGCGCGGAATCCGGAGCGGCGCCGGCTCGGCGTGGCTCCGGATCGGCGGCGTGAAGCTGTTCCTCGACGGCAGCCTGGGGAGCCGCACCGCGTGGATGCTGGAGCCATACGAAAGGAGCCGCGATTGCGGCATGCCCATCACTTCCGCGGAAGAAGCCGGGCGCGCCATGCGCGCGGCGGCCGCGGCGGGGATCGCGTCCACCGTGCACGCCATCGGTGATGCCGCCGTCCGGCGTGCGCTCGACCTGATGGCGCCGCTCCCCCGGGTGGCGGTCCCGCATCGGATCGAGCACTTCCAGTGCGTCGACGAGGCCGACCTCGATCGGGCCGCGGCCGCCGGACTCGTCGTCTCGATGCAGCCGGCACACCTGTTGACCGACATCCCGCTCGTGGAGCGTCACTGGGGTGACCGGGGCCGCGGCGCGTATGCGTTCGGGTCTTTGCGGAGGCGCCGCACGCCGATGGTTTTCGGGAGCGACGTGCCGGTGGCGTCGATCGATCCACGCGAAGGACTGTTCGCCGCCCTCGAGCGCCGGAGCGACGCCGGCGGCCCGGCCGGCGGTTGGCGGCCGGAGGAGAAGCTCTCGTTCGACGAGGCTGTGCACGCCTATACGGTGGGCGCGGCCCACGCGGCCGGCGGTGGCCGATCGGGCACGCTGGCACCCGGCCAGGAAGCGGATCTCGTGGCTTGGGCGTTCGACCCGGATGTCGAGCGCGGCGCCGGCGACGCCGCGCGAGCGGGATCGGCCCGCCTCACGGTGGTCGGTGGCGAGGTCGTCATGCGGCGGTGACGGAGCGGCATTAAACTCCCTGCCATGCCTCGCTATCCTGTCCGCCGGACCAAGATCGTCGCCACCCTGGGCCCCGCGTGGGACGAGCCCGCGAAGATGGCCGCACTGATCGACGCCGGCGTCAACGTCGTCCGGATCAATGCTTCGCACGGCACACCCGAGATCCGCGAGCGCTGGGTGGCTCGGCTCCGCGAGGTCACGCGCGGCCGCAGGGATCCAGTCGCCCTGCTGCTTGACCTGCAGGGTCCCCGTATACGCGTGGGGACGCTGGTCGCCCCGTTGCGCCTCGTGGCGGGGCAGACGGTCACCTTCGCGCCCGAGGACGAGGCCAAGGCGGGTGAAATTCCCACGACCTACGAGGCTCTCGCCGCCGACGTTCGGGTCGGCGCGCGCATTCTGCTCGACGACGGGCTGCTCTCGCTCGAGGTCACCGGCCTCCGGGACGGACGCGTCGACGCGGTGGTGCACTACGGGGGCGAGCTCAAGTCGCACAAGGGGATGAACCTTCCCGGCATCGAGGTCAGTGCGCCGGCGCTCACCGAGAAGGACCTCGAGGACGTGGCGCTGGCGGCGGCGGTCGGGGTGGACTACGTCGCCCTCTCCTTCGTACGCCGGCCGGAGGACATCGAGCAACTCCGCACCCTGGTCCCGCGCTCGACCAAGCTCGTGGCCAAGATCGAGAAGGACACGGCGCTCCGGAATCTCTGCGGGATCCTCGACGCGTCGGACGCCATCATGGTGGCCCGTGGCGACCTGGGCGTCGAGCTGCCGTTCGAGGAAGTGCCGCTGATGCAGAAGCAGATTATTCGCGAGGCCAGCCTGCACGGCAAACCGGTGATCACCGCTACGCAGATGCTCGAATCGATGGTCCACGCACCGCGCCCCACCCGGGCCGAGGCGTCCGACGTCGCCAACGCGATTCTCGACGGCACCGACGCCGTCATGCTCTCCGCCGAGACGGCGGTGGGCGAGTTTCCGCTCGAGGCGGTTCGCGCGATGGACCGGATCGCGCGCGAGATGGAGCTCCAGCGCCAGGGCCGCAGCGTGAGCCTCGATGCCGCCCTTGGCCGGCGCACGACCGACGGCCAGGGCCTGCCGATGCACCGCGTCGCGCAGAGCGGGCCGATCCGCACCGAGGACGCGATCGCAGTGGCGGTCTGCGCCGCGGCCGAGATGCTCAGCGCCCCGCTCATCGTCTGCTTTACCAGCAGCGGGTTCACGGCGCGGAAGGTCGCTACCTGCCGCCCGACGGTGCCGATCTTCGCCTGCACGCCCGAGCCGGACACGTTTCGCCAGCTCTCGATGGTGTGGGGCGTGACCCCCGCGCTCACCGAGCACTTCGCCGACTACGACATGATGCTCGCCGTGGCGCGGCAGCAGATCCTCGAGCGCGGGCTCGCGCAACCCGGCGAGCGGCTGGTGGTGACGGCGGGCGTTCCCTTCGACATGCCCGGCACTACCAACCTCCTCAAGATCGAAGCAGTTTAGGAGATGCGGCTCACCTTCCTGGGGACGGGCACGTCGTTTGGCGTGCCCCAGATCGGCTGTGGGTGCGCGGTCTGCCGGTCCACCGATCCGCGGGACAAGCGGAGCCGGTCAGGCGCCCTGGTCGAGGCGGGCGGGTCCACGATCCTGATCGACACTCCGCCGGAGCTGCGGCTGCAGCTCATCGCGGGCGGGTTTTCGCAGGTGGATGCGGTGCTGTACACGCACGAGCATGCCGACCACATCAACGGCATCGACGATCTGAGGATGTTCTCGGTGCGCCAGCGCCGGGCTCTTCCCATCTACGGTCCGCCCGAGACGCTGGAGCGGCTCCGCACCTCCTTCAGTTACATCTTCGACGACCTCCGTCCCTACGAGGGCACGTCGAAGCCGAGCCTGGCGCTCCACGCGGTCGAGCCCGGCGTGACCGTCGACGTGGCCGGTGTGCCGGTGCTGCCGCTCGCGTTCCAGCATGGGCATATCCGGGTGTTCGGCTACCGGATCGGCGATCTGGCCTACGTCACCGACGTGAAGTCCATCCCCGACGCGGAGCGGCGCCAGCTGCAGGGGCTCGACGTGCTGGTCCTCAACGCGCTCTGGTGGCGGTCGCACCCCACCCACCTCAGCATCGGCGAGGCGATCGAGACGGCCCAGTCGCTCGGCGCCCGGCGCACCTACCTCACCCATCTGACGCATGAGACCGGGCACGCGGAGCTCGCCGGGCAGCTTCCCGAGGGCATTTTCCCCGCGTACGACGGGCTCACCGTGGAGGTCGCGTGATCAGGCTGGCCTACGGACGCATGCTGCGGGACGGGCTCGACGGCACCCACGGGCTCCCGCGTGCGCGCCTGCCCGAGCTCGCGGCCGCCTTCAGCGCGGTGCAGGCGGAGGTCCGCCGTCGCCGCGGCGCGGGCGAATACGGGTTCTACAAGCTGGTCGATCAGAGCGAGCCGGTGCGCGAGATCTCCGCCTTCGCGGAGGGGCTGGGCCAGGCGCACGATCACGTCCTCGTGCTCGGGATCGGCGGCTCGGCCCTCGGCACGCGGGCGCTGCTCGCGGCCCTCCGCCGCCCCGCCTGGAACGAGTGGGACGACGAGGGCCGCGAGTTCTTCCCGCGGCTCACCGTGCTCGACAACGTCGACCCCACGACGATCGCCGCGGCGCTCCGCCGGATCGATCCGCGCCGGGTGCTGGTCAACGTCATCAGCAAGTCCGGCGGCACGGCGGAGACGATGGCCCAGTATCTCGTGGTGCGCGCGTGGCTGGAAGACGCGCTGGGCGGGGCCGCCTACCGTCATCTCGTCTTCACCACCGACCCCGAGCGCGGCGCGCTGCGCGAGATCGCCGCCCGGGACGGGATCGCGACACTCAGCGTCCCGCCCGATGTCGGCGGGCGGTTCAGCGTGCTGTCGCCGGTGGGGTTGCTGCCCGCGGCCCTCGTGGGCATCGACATCGCGGCGCTGCTCGCCGGTGCGCGGCAGGCCGTCGAGCGGGCCGAGGCCGACGACCTGCTGCGGAACCCGGCCGCGCTCTACGCCGCGCTCCACTGGGCCGCCGACACCGAGCTCGGCGCCCGCATCCACGTGCTCATGCCCTACACCGATCGCCTGCGCGAGTTCGCCGAGTGGTACCGGCAGCTCTGGGCCGAGAGCCTGGGCAAGCGCGTGGATCGCGAGGGGCGCACCATCCACAGCGGGCCCACGCCTGTGGCGGCCAGCGGTGCCACCGACCAGCACAGCCAGGTGCAGCTCTTCATGGAGGGGCCGTTCGACAAGGCGATCACGTTCGCCACGGTGGACGACCTGGGCGAGGACGTGAAGATCCCGCCGGGCTCGCCGGCGCCTGGCGCCGCGCCGCTGCCGAAGGATCTCGCCTATCTGCCGGGGCACACCCTCGGCGAGCTCCTCCGCGCGGAGTACGAAGCCACGGCCGCCGCGCTCGCGCAGATGGGGCGCATGAGCTGCACGCTTCGCTTCCCCGATCTATCCGCGGCCACCCTGGGCGAGGCGATCATGTTCTACCAGATCGCGACGGGCTACGCGGGCGTCTGGTACGGCATCGATCCGTTCGACCAGCCGGGGGTCGAGCTCGGCAAGCAGCTCACGTACGCGGCGATGGGTCGGCCGGGGTATGAGGCGCCGGTGAGGGCGGCGGCTGGTCGGGACGAGGCGTGAGT
>CAWDPF010000014.1:0-119161 GCA_963804125.1 uncultured Gemmatimonadales bacterium | reverse complement strand
GAAATGGTCGGGCGGCATCCGTTCCCGGGGCCGGGCCTCGCGATCCGGATCCTGGGCGAAGTCACGCCGGATGGCCTGGACATTCTCCGCCGCGCGGACCACATCTACATCGAGGAGATTCGCGCCGCGGGCCTCTACGACGACATCTGGCAGGCGTTCGCGGTGCTGTTGCCGATCCGCTCGGTGGGCGTGCAGGGAGACTTCCGGAGCTACGACCAGGTCGTGGCGCTCCGGGCCGTCACCAGCCGAGACGGCATGACCGCCGACTGGTTCCCGTTCCCGGCCGAGGTGCTCGCCCGGGTGTCGGACCGCATCGCCAACGAGGTGGATGGAGTGAACCGCGTCGTCTACGACGTGAGCTCCAAGCCGCCCGCCACCATCGAATGGGAATGAGCCGACCGCGCGCCGTCACCCTCCGGTTTCTGGCCGAGCCCTCGCACGTCAATTTCGGCGGCAAGGTGAACGGCGGGGCCGTCATGAAATGGATCGACCAGGCGGGGTACACCTGCGCGGCCGGTTGGACCGGCGGGTACTGCGTCACGCTGTACGTGGGCGGCCTGCACTTCATCCGGCCGATCCGGGTCGGCGACCTGGTCGAGCTCCGCGCGCTCGTCATTCACACCGGCCGGACCAGCCTCCACATCGCCATCGACATCTATGCGCGTGATCCGAAGCTGCCCGACCTCAAGCGGACGGGCCACTGCGTGATCGTGTTCGTGTCGCTCGACGAGAACGGGCGCCCCCAGCCGGTCCCGGCGTGGACGCCCGTCAGCGACACCGACCGCGCGCTCCAGGCCTACGCGCTCCGCCTGATCGAGCTCCGAAAGCTGATGGATGCCGAGCTCGAGTCGCACCTCACCTTCCTGGAGAAGTCGACGGCCGCTATTTCGGTTTGACCACCTGGAAGGCCCGCCGCCGTACGTCCTCGCTGCCGCCGGGGCCGCGCACGCGCACCTCGATCATGTAGCTCCCCGCCTTCAGATCCCGCAGGCGTAGCGTCCGGTAGGCCCGGATCACGGTGCCCGCCGCGCGCTCGTCCACGCTCAGCGTGACCGCCGGCCGGCGGTCGGGTGTGGCGGGATCTCCCTTCATCCGGAACACCGCGATCTCGTGGCGATACTCCGGCGCCGGCGACCGCGCCGGCGGCCTCGTAGTAGAGCCTGAGCTCGCTCGCTCACGGGAAAGAGGTCGAACGGCGTGAGCAGGACTGGCTCGCCTCCCGGCGGCAGCCAGGTGGCGCTGGCCGCGTCCACGCCGAGCGCCAGGTCGCTCAATGTGAGGGCAGGGCCGGCGGCGGCGCGCACCGTATCGCGAGGCAGGACGACGCCGGCGGAGTCACCCTGCTCGATGGCCGCGCGCCAGCTCCAGCGTCCGGCAGGAAGCGGCAGCTCCGCGCGCCCGATGAGATACTGCCCCCGTCCGAGCGGGCGCTCGAGCCGGAAGACGAGCGCTGTGTCGATGCTTGCCACGGTATGCTCGGCGCCGTCGAGCACCACCACGCGCACGCGGACCGGATAGCTCACGCCCTCCGCGCCCTCCGCCGGCGTGGTCTCCGCCGGCCCGAGGCCGAACACGAAGTGCGCGAGCGGCACGCCGTTCCGTTCCCCGACGGCGATCAGGTTGGCCGTCGCCGTGAGCCGGCGGGCGAACTGCAGCTCGTAGCTGTCCGTCGTCGTGCCGTAGTCGATGCTCACCCGGCCGATGGCGCGCTCGCGGCCCTTGGCGCGCGCGGCGCCGTAGGGCCCCCAGTTGAGCATGCGGCCGTAGAGCGGCGAGAGGGTCTGGCGCGAGAGCAGCAGCTGGTCGATCGGGGCGTCGGACGCGCCGCGAAGATCGAGCACGCTTTCGACGAGGCGATAGTCGTAGAGGTCGCCGCCGCCGGCATCGTCGTAGCCGGCGCTGAAGTGGAACAGGAGATCGCCGTCGGCCCGGTCGTAGCGCCAGGTTTCGTTCGGCATCAGCCCGAACACGAACGGGCCGCAGCCGGGTCTGCGGCTCGCCGTGGCGCACGTAGATCACGCCGCGGTCGTCGAGCTCCTCGCTGCCGCTGCGGTACGCGTCCCGCCCGCCGTAGAATCGGCGCGAGATGGTGAGCGCGAAGCGCCGGCGGGCGTAGAGCAGGCGGCGATAGTGCTCGCGGAGCCGCTCGCCGTCGTGGCGGAGCTCGGCGTGGTCGCGGTCGGTCCAGAAGCGGCGGAGCCAGCGCGGCGCGGTCGGCGCCGCGCGCGGCGTCGAACCGCGCCAGGTCCGAATCTGCCGCGATCGGCTCGAGGTCGGCTCGGTAGCCGGCCACGACGGCCGAGTCGTCCGACTCGGCCGTCTCGAAGTAGGACTGCCTCGCCCTCGGCACGGCCGAGGGCGAGGCGGGTCCGCGCGAGCTCCAGCCGGGCGACGGGGATCAGTTCGCCGCCGCCGCCCTCGCCGGCGGCCCGCTCGAACGCGGCGACCGCCGCCTCGGGCTCGTCGGCAGCGCGGGCGACGCGTCCAAGCGCCAGCAGCAGCGCCGCGGGCGGTTGTGGCTGGGCGTGCTCGGCCTGCCGGAGGGCATCGAGCGCGCCGCCATAAAAGGCGGTGTCGCGCAGGTCGAGCGCGAGGTCGGCGAGGGTAAGGGCGGCCGGCAGATAAGTCGGGTCGGCCGCCAGGGCGCGGACCTCGTACCGGAGCGCCCGCTCCAGCGCACCCGTCCCGATGCGGTTGCCGAGCGCCACGGGGTCGGCACGCTCCCACGCGGCCCGGCGGGTCTCGGCCAGCGCGAGCGCGTGCCAGGCGTACGGCCAGTCCGGCTGCCGCCGGGTCAGCCGGCGGAGCTGCTCGCGCGCCGCACCGGCGCTCGGAGTCGGCGCCGAGCTCCGTCAGGCGGGCGGACGCGAAGGCGGCGCGGAGCGATCGCAGCGCATCAGGCGGGCGCTCCCGGGCGAGGGCCCGGCCGAGCGCGCGCAGCGCGATGGTGTCATTGATGGCGAGAAGGGAATCCTGGAAGCGGTCGAGGGCGGGGCGATCGGAGGCCGACTGGCCGCGAAGCGGCGAGCAGGCGAGGAGAGAGCAGCAGGGTCGGGCACCACGAACGCACCGCTTACACTCCCTTCTCTCCCAGCAGCCGGAGGAAGTCGTCCGCCGTCTGGAGTCCGGCGAGCCGCTCCGGTATGTCGGCGTCTTTGGCGAACTGCGCGATCTTGCCCAGGATCGGGAGATACTGATTCGAGACCTCGAGGGGCGGGGCCACGATCAGAAAGAAATCGAAAACCGGGCGGTTGTCGATAGCCTGGTACTCCACGCCCTGCCGGTGGTGCCCGTAGGCCAGGCGGACCCGGTTGACGACCAGGGAGCGGCAATGGGGAATCGCGATCCCCCGGCCCACGCCGGTCGAGCCCAGCGTCTCGCGGCGCTGCAGCATCCGGAGCAGCGTGTCGGTCGAACGCTCGTCGAGCCGCAGCAGGCCGACGAGCTCCGCGAGGATCTCGTCCTTGCTGCGGCCCTGGAGGTCGACCGAAATGGTGTCCGGCGAATAGAAGTCGGCGAGGTGCATGGCGTGGCGGCAACCTAATTCCGCCCCGCGGGCGAGTCAAAGCCGCAGGCGCAGCACCAGCGGCGGCCGCAGCGTGTCGGGAGCGTCGATGGTGCCGTCATCGCGGAACCGCTCCCACTGACTGGCCGCCACGTAGAACAGGTCGTGGCCCACCACTACGCCGAGCGTCGGCTCGGCGTAGTCGGGGCGGGCGCGCTCGAGCACCTCGGCGTGCTCCACGCGATTGCCGCTCGCGTCGAGGCGCAGGCGGACCACGCGGTGCGGCGCGACGCCGTTCTGGATGCCGACGAGGCTGCCCTCCACCAGATAGAGTCCGTCGATCCCGAGCGCCAGTACGTCGTCCGCCGTCTCCAGCAGGCGGACCGCGCGGGTGGCGAGATCGATCCGGAGGATGCCCCGTGAATAGTCCGCCACGTACAGCGTGCGCTCCTCGGCGTCCAGCGCGAGCCCTTGCGCGGAGAGCAGCAGGGGAGAGGTCACGAACTGCTCGATCGAATCGGACCCCGCGCGAACGCGGTAGACCGCCGGCCCCCGGCTGTCGGTCGAGTAGACGTCGCCGCTCCGCGCGATGGTGACATCGCCGAGCGTGTGCGGCTGCCCGTCGGCCGGAAGCGGGAAACGCCCGGTGAGCGCGCCGGAGGCGAGATCGAATCGGAACAGGCCGGACCGGCCCGCGTCGGCCGAGTCGTAGCCGACCGTCTGCGGCAAGGCGGCGCCGGCCACCCAGAGCACCCGGCGCGCCGGATCCACCCGCATGCCGAGCGGCGCCCAGAATCCCTTCAGCCCCGGAGGCACGAACTCCGTGGTGCGTCCGCGGCCGTCCACCCGCAGGATCTTCCCCCGATGGACGCTGCCGACGAAGAACGACCGGGTCTTCGGATCGTACGCGATCCCCTCGGTGAGGAGATCCCGCTCCGCCAGGGTGAACGCCGGGCGTCGAGCGGACCAGGGGCGCCGCGTTGCGCCGCATCGCCTGGCGCAGGCTGTCGAAGGCGGGCAGGGAGCGGATGCTCGTGAAGTCGGCGTCGGCGTCGAGGTCGGCCGTGTGACCGAGTGCGGCGAAGTGCTGAAGCGTGGCCAGGGCGGCGGCCGTGTCGCCCGTCAGGGCGTAGGCGCAGGCGAGCCCATAGACGACCCCGCCGTGCGCCGGCCGAAGCCGCTCGGCCTCCCTGGCGTGGCGCAGGAAGCGCCGGGAAGTCGTGCGCCTCGTAGGCGTGGACGGCCTCCTGATAGGCGGCGCGCGAGGCGACGACGGGGTCGGACTGCGCGGAGGCGCGAGCGGGCAGGCTCGCGAGCAGCGCGAGCACCAGCAGAACGATGAAGGGGGGCATGGGAGTCCTACGGGGCGCGGGCACTCCGGGTTCCACCGGAGCGCCGCTCGGGCGCCTCCGGCGGGCGTTGCCGAGCGTACGGCCGCCAAGTATTTTCTTCCCATGCAGTTGCCCTATCCCTCCCCGAGCCCCTTCCCGCTCATCCTGGCCCCCATGGCCGGGGTGTCCGAGGCGCCGTTCCGCCAGATCTGCCGGCGGATGGGGGCCGACGTCGTGCTGAGCGAGTTCCTCTCCTCCGAGGCCATCCGGCGGCGGATCCGCAACACGCTCGAGGGCGCCGAATTCGAGGAGGTCGAGCGGCCGATCGGCATCCAGATCTACGGCGCCGATCCGAACGCCATGGCGGAGGCGGCGGCGCTCATCACCGAGCATTACCGTCCGGAGTTCATCGACATCAACTTCGGCTGTCCGGTCAAGAAGGTGGTGCAGCGGAACGGCGGCTCCGGCTGCCTGCGCGACCTGGACCTGGTCGACCGGATCATCCGCGCCGTCATCGGCGCGACGCACCTGCCGGTCACGGTCAAGACGCGGAGCGGCTGGAGCGACGAGCAGCGTGACCCGGTCGCCATCGCGCTGCGCATGCAGGACGCGGGCGCCCGCGCCTTCACGCTCCACGCGCGGACCCGGACCCAGATGTTCTCGGGCAAGGCCAACTGGGACGAGATCGCGCGCGTCGTCGAGGCGCTCGAGATCCCGGTCATCGGGAACGGCGACGTCCAGACGGCCGAGGACATCGTGCGCATGCGCGATCACACGGGCTGCGCGGGCATCATGGTCGGCCGCGGCGCCTTCGGCAATCCGTGGCTGTTCCGCGATGCGCACGCGCTGCTCGAGGGACGCGCCGCGCCGGCGCGCGCCGGCCGCCGCCGAGCGGTTCCAGGTGGCGCTGGAGCACGCCCGACTGGCGCTTCGCCTGCAGGGCGACACGCGCAAGACCGTGATCGAGTTCCGCAAGCATCTCGGCTGGTACACCAGGGGCCTGCACGGCGCGAGCGAGCTGCGCCAGCGGCTCTTCCAGATCGAGTCGATCGCGGAGGCCGAGGCGATCTTCCTGGAATATCTCGAGCCGGTCGCCGCGGTGGCGTGAGAGCCGAGCAGCTCGAGGCCCTGCTCGCCGAGGTCGCCGCCGGGCGTCTCGCCCCCGGTGCGGCGCTCGAGCGCCTGCGCCACCTCCCATACGAAGATCTCGACTTCGCCCGCATCGACCACCATCGCGCGCTCCGGCAGGGGCAGCCCGAGGTGGTCTTCTGCGAGGGGAAGACCGTCGAGCAGGTCGTCGCCATCTGCGAGCGGCTGGCCGCGGCCACGGGTGCGTTCCTGGGCACGCGCGCGAGCGGGGCGGTGGCCGACGCGCTCCGAGCGCGGTTCCCCGACCTGGCCTGGAATCCGATCGCCAGGACCGTCTTCCTGGCCGCTGCCGGACGCGCCGGCGGCCGCGGGCGGGCCGGTCCTGATCGTCTCCGCCGGCACCAGCGACCTGCCCGTGGCCGAGGAGGCCGCCGTGGTCGCCGAGGCGTTCGGGACGCGGGTCGAGCGGCTCGTCGACGTCGGCGTCGCCGGGCTCCACCGCCTGCTCTCGGCGGGCGACGTGCTGCGACAGGCGCGGGTGGTCATCGTCGTCGCGGGGATGGAGGGAGCGCTCCCGAGCGTGGTGGGCGGCCTGGTGGCGGTGCCGGTGATCGCCGTGCCGACGAGCGTGGGCTACGGCGCCGCGTTCGGCGGGCTGGCCGCGCTCCTCGGCATGCTCAACTCGTGTGCCGCGGGCGTGACGGTCGTGAACATCGACAACGGGTTCGGCGCCGCCGCCGCCGCGAGCCGGATCTGCCGGGCATGACCATCCGGAAAGTGCTCGAGCGCAGCGACCCGCCGCTGGTGTGGCTGGACCTGGTGCAGCCCACCGCCGAGGAGCTCGACTCCGTCGTCGCGCACGTACGGCCTCCAGCCGACCGCCGTGAAGGACTGCCTCGAGCCCGAGCACCTGCCCAAGTTCGAGCAGTTCGACGCCCACGTCTTCGTGATCCTGCGCGCGTTCGACGCCGAGTCGCAGCGGACCTGCGGCACGGTGCAGGAGCTCACCCGCAAGCTCGCGATCTTCTCCGGCCCGACCTTCCTCGTCACGATCCATCGCACCGAGCAGCCGTGGCTGGCGGCGCTCGAGGCCAGGCTCCAGGCCGAGGCGGCCGCCAAGGCGGGCAAGGAAGGGTTGCACGCGTACCTCCTGACCCAGGTGCTCAACGGCGCGGTCGACACCTATCTTCAGCCGATGGAGGAGCATCGAAGCGCGCATCGACGCGTTCGAGGAGCTGGTCTTCGGCGGCCGGGACGCCGACGCCCGCGCCTTCGCGGAGGATCTGCGCGAGGTGCATGTGCTCAAGCGCCAGGTGACGCTGATCAAGCGGCTGCTCTGGCGGACGCTGGACGTCGTGCAGCGGCTGACTCCCGGCGTCCGGGCGTGCGGCCACGCTGTTCCGGGACGTCCAGGAGAACGTCGAGAGCTCGCACTTCTACGCCGACGAGCTGCTCGACGACGTCAACACCGTGCTCAACGTCCAGCTCGCGCTGGCGGCGCACCGGACCGGCGAGGTGATGCGCATCCTGACGGTCTTCTCGGTGTTCTTCCTCCCGCTCACCTTCCTCGTGGGCGTGTACGGGATGAACTTCGACTTCATGCCGGAGCTGCGCTCCCGGTGGGGCTACCCGCGTCGTGCTCGCGGCGATGGGCGGCATCGTGCTGACCATCTATCTCTGGTTCCGCCGCCGCGGGTGGCTTCGGGAGTGAGCTCTCCTGGCGGTGGTGCTGGCCGCGCTGGCGGGCGCCGCCGCGGGATGGGGGTTGGCCCGGCGGCGTGCCGGACCGTCGCTCGCCGGTGGCGTGGGCCCGCACCTGCTGCCGGACCCCGCGCTCGAGTGGCTGCGGCGCGCCTACGGGGCCCTGGGTGTCTGGGTGGCCGAGCTCGACCCGGGCGAGGAGGGGCCGCACGCCGAGCGCATCGTCGACGCGGAGCGGCTCTCGGTGGGGCAGATCGTGGCGGTGGACCGGCGGCTCGAGCGGGCCCGCGACCAGGAGCAGAGCGGTGCGGAGCGCCTCGACAGCGGCACGCTCGTCTTCCACGCGGCGGCGGGCACGGCCGTGGCCCTGCTGCTGCCGCCCGGCTTCGACGCCTCGGCGCCTGGGACTGGTCGAGGCCGATCTCCGCCGCCTGCTCGATGGAGCGCGCCGGCGCCCGCAGGTCGTGGCGCTGGCGCAGGCGCAGACGCAGGAGGCCTCGCTCGAGTCGACCGGCAGCGTCGGGCTCCGGCTCGCCTACCAGCTCGAGCGCGCGCTCGACGCCCAGGTCATCGTGGTCTCCAAGGAGGCGCCCGTCGAGCACCAGCAGACCGGCTCGCTGCCGGAGCTGCCGCAGGTCCGCGTCGTCGGCGTCTCGGGCCGCGGCGACCGCCGCCTGCTGGATACCATCGTGCCCGAGATCAGCGACCTCGCGCGCGTGGCCCGCGGCGAGGTCGCGGGATTCACGATGGAGGGCGATCCGCTGGGCGGCGTGGTCGCCGACCGACGCCAGCGCGCGAGCGCGGCCATGCTGCTCCCGATTCTGGTCGGCGACGAGGCGTTCGGCGCGGTGGCGATCTGGCCGCCGGGCGGACGCGAGCCGATCGGCGCCGCGCTGCGGGAGCTGACCGAGGCGCTGGCGAATGCCGGCCCCCGGCTCGCCCGGGCGCTCGAGGCCGACAAGCGCTCCGCCCATGCGTCATCCGACCGGCTCACCGGACTCGCCAACCGCCGGAAGTTCGAGGAGCTCATCAGCCAGGCCGAGCCGCGCGGGTCCACGCGAGGGCGCGCTCGTGTATGCCGATCTCGACCGCTTCAAGCTGCTCAACGACACGCTGGGGCATCCGGCGGGCGACGCCGCGCTGATCCACTTCGCGCGGATCATTCAGGGGCAGGTCCGGGCGGTCGACATCGCCGCTCGCATCGGGGGCGAGGAGTTCGCCATCTGGCTGCCGAAGGCGGATCTCGAGGTCGGCAGCCGCGATCGCGGAGCGGATCCGCATCAAGCTGGGCACCACGCCGTGGGACTGGAACGGCCGGTCCTGGCCGCTCAGCGCGTCGTTCGGGGTGGCCGCCTGTCCCGAGACCGGACGGGCGCTGAAGCTGCTGCCGGCGCAGGCGGACGCGGCGCTCTATGTGGCCAAGAACTCAGGGCGGAACCGGGTGGAGCGGGCGGGGAGGTGAAGGGAGGACGGAGAGGACGGAAAGACGGAAGGACGGAAGGACGGAGAGCGGCAGTGGCAACCGGAAGCGATTGGGCAACTCATTGCAGCACAATGGCTTGCCAGCTCATCTGCGGCGCCTTTCCGTCTTTCCGTCCTTCCGTCCTTCCGTCTGTCCGTCTATATTTAGCCTCCGTACGGGGGCGACTGGCTTCGACGGGTTTGTAGAAGGAATGGCAGCGTGCCCAGGTCCAGAGTCCTGGTAAAACCATCTGGAACGCTTCAACTGCCAACACTGAACTGGCACTGGCCGCGTAAGCTGAGCTAACGCTCGCTTGATGCGCCTTCGGCTGGTGGAGCCCGCCCAGAGCGCCTCCCGTCGAATCGCAAACCTGGGCTGGCCGCGCGCGTCGCTCCGACGCGAGTGGTGAGATCCTTCAGGAGCTAGGCCGAGGGGAGGTCGGTTCGGCACCGACCCGAGGCGACGGCAAGAAGACGAGCCTACGCACGTAGACGCGGTTCTGGACGCTTACTCGGACCAGGGTTCGATTCCCTGCGCCTCCACTGCACTCGAACGGGACCCGTGGCAACTCGCCGCGGGTCCCGTTCTGCGTTCGCAGGTGCCGTGCGCGTCCGTCAGGGGCCGGTGCGTTCCGCGCAGAAGTAGCCGGCGGCGGCTTGGCGGGCCGTTCCGCTCGACCAGGTGCCCGCAAAACCATCAGGGTCGACCCGCCGGACGGTGAGCGCGAAGTAGCCGCCGTCGAAGCGTGCGAGGCCGCGGCGGTTCGCCAGCGCGCCGAGCCGCAGCATGAGACTCGCCGGCGCACCGGCGGCGCCGGGATGACGCTCGATCACGAGCACGCCGGGGGCGGTCGGATCGGTCGACGCATTGTCGCCGGTGCCCACGCCACCGACGAGCGCGGGGTCGAGATCGGTCGAGCCGGCGAGCGGATAGCGCGTCGTGGTGTCCTCGGACTCCGAGCATCGGCGGGGGCACCTGGAGGGAATCGGCGAGGGGTGCGAGTCGGAGGCGCGCATTCACCGCCTCGCCGGAGCGCGGACCGGCGGTCGGCACGAGGCGCAGGCGGTACTCGCCGGCGAGCCGAGCGCCGGTCGCCGAGCGCGGAAGCTCGCCCGTCGGCGCGGCGCAGGTGTCCGTCGCCGGGTTGGCCGCCGGCTTCGTCGCCGGCGCGGCCGAGTGGCAGGCGCCGACGGCGAGCAGCGTCGCGAGGCGGTGCGCGCGTCACGCCGCATCATCGCGGGATCACCCGCACCACCCGACCCGCGTCGTCCACCTCGTGAAGCGGCAGCCGGAGCACGTCGTTCTTCAGCTCGATCGCCGGCCCGCGGGCAGAACGCGCGAAGGCCCGGCGCGAGCGTGTACGGATCGGCGTCGGCGAGGTTCACGGTGTAGCCCAGGTCCCCCATCGAGCCCACGGTGACCCGGCTCAGCGGGTTCGCCCCTGCATCCACGAACCCGGTCATCAGCTCGTTGCCGAACACGGACTCGCGCCAGTGGGCGTCGGCGGTGCCCGCGCCGCCCGTGTTCTCCACCGGCACCTTGAGGCCCGCCAGTAGGATGCCCCGCCCACCGCGTTGAACGCGGCCGTGGCCTGCGCGCCCGTGAAGTGCGGATCGGTGCCGGGCGGAGGGGAGGCACCGGCCAGCAGATTCAGATCGGTCCAGATGGTACCATAGCCGAGCGCGTGTCCCATCTCGTGCAGGATCACCGTCTGCAGCAAGCCCGCCGTCTGGAGCTGGTCCAGGTCGTCGGTGTCGAGCTGCATCAGGCCCAATACCGGCAACTTGCCCGCCGAGCGGATGTAGCAGGGCGCGGAGCCGCCGAGCACGTTCCCGGCGCCATCGATCGACGTCAGCGTCACCAGGATCAGCACGTCGTCCACCGAGCGGCGGATGGCCGGCGAGTTATCGCCGCAGGTGCCGGCCGGCGCGTCGAGCGTGGCGTTTGCCACGTCGCCGACGATGAGGCTCTCCCACCGCTGCCGCGCCGCGGTGAACGCCGCCATCTGGGCCGGCGTGGGCGTGGTGAGGAACTGGAACTCGATAGCGAATGGCGACACGCCGGTTTCCGTGAAACTGGTCGTGAGCGACGTGTTCACCACCGACGCGGTCACCTGGTGCGCGCCCGTCGCGACCGGGACGAATCCGGTCGACGCGCGGCCGTCGGCCCCGGTCGAGGCGCTCGTGGTGCCCGAGCGTGCCGGCCGTGGCGGCAAAGCTCACGGCGACATTGGCAATCGGGCTCCCGCTTGCATCGTTCACCTGAACCGTGAGCGGCACCGCCACGGGCTGGCCGGGCGTGGCGGTCTGGCCGTCGCCGGCGACCTTCTGGAGCTGCGTGGGCACCTGCGCCACCGTGACGTCAGCGTGCGCGGAGGCCTCCCCGGCGCTGACGGTGACCATCGTCGCGCCGTTGCCCGTCGCGGTGACCAGGCCCGACGAGCTCACCGTGACCACGGCCGCATTCGCCGAAGTCCACGCGAGGGCGGGGGAGTCGATCGCGTTGCCGTTCTGGTCGGTGATCGTGGCGGTGAGCTGGGCGGTCTGACCGATGGCCGCGAGGGACACGGTCGACGCGCTGAGCGCCGCCGCCGTCGGGACATGCGGCTCGGTGCCGCCGCCGCCGCATCCGGCGACGCCGCCAGCCCGAGCACGAGCAGCGCATGGGCGGCGGTCCAACGACTCGAGCGAAGTGGCATGCGGGGCATCCCGGTCCCATGAGGGCTCGCCTACTCGGCGGTAACCAGGCGCAGATTGGTGAGCGGCGGAGCGGGCGCCATCCGGCGGCGCGCGGCGCGCTTCGAAGGTAATGGGGGACCTTCGGCGGCGCAGTCGTCGGGCGGGAAGCAGGGCCGCCGAACGTGTGGACGAAGGACCGGGCGGCGGCCGGGGCCGGCGGGCTGCGGCGCTCCGGGGGTGCATTTCTTGTTCAATGTTTGTCGAATGTTGGATCGCAAGTCATTACGCACTGCGAATCCTACGATATTCGATCTAACGTGACATCATAACCACAGGGATGGTCCATGCCCACGACGATCGACCCCGCCCGCTCCGCCGACATCGACACGCCCGCCGAGATCCGCGCGCGCTTCCCCGCGCTCGCCAGGCGGCACGCGGGTCACCCCGTGGCCTACTTCGATGGTCCGGGCGGCACGCAGGTGCCGCAGGCGGTCGTCGATGCCATGGCCGACTATCTGCTGCACCACAACGCCAACACGCACTGGCGCTACCCCACCAGCGAGGAAACCGACCGGCTCCTCGCCGGCGGCGCGCGAGGCCCTCGCCGATCTCCTCGGCGCCACGCCCGCCGAGATCGTCTTCGGCGCCAACATGACCACGCTCACCTTCCATCTCGGTCGCGCCCTCGGCCGCGGCTGGGGCGCCGGCGACGAGATCGTCGTCACCGAGCTCGACCACCACGCGAACGTGGCGCCGTGGCAGGCGCTGGCCCGCGAGCGCGGCGTCACGCTCCGGAGCGTTCCGGTCGTGCCCGAGACCGGCGAGCTGGACTGGGCCGCGCTGGAGCGGCTGCTCTCGCCCCGGACGCGGCTGCTCGCCATCGGCGCGGCATCGAATGCGCTCGGCACCATCAACGACGTCACCCGCGCCTGCGCCCTCGCCCGCGCGGCGGGGGCGCTCACGCTTCGTCGACGCGGTCCACTACGCGCCGCACGCGCTCGTCGACGTCCGGGCGATCGGTTGCGACTTCCTCGCCTGCTCGGCCTACAAGTTCTACGGCCCGCACGTGGGCATTCTGTACGGCCGGCGAGACCGCCTCGAAGCGCTCGACGCGCCGAAGCTCGCGCCGGCGCCGGACACCGCGCCCGAGCGGCTCGAGACCGGCACGCTGAACCACGAGGGCATCGTCGGCGCCGGCGCCGCGGTCGAGTTCCTCGCGTCGCTCGCGGCGGGCGGCACGCGAGACGGCACGCGGCGGGACCGCCTCGCGCGCGCGCTGGGCGCGCTACATCAGCGGGGCCAGGAGCTGGTGGCTCGGCTGTGGACGGGGCTGGAGGGGCTCGAGGGCGTGCGGCTCTACGGGCCGCCGCCGGGCCGGCCGCGCACGCCGACCGTGGGCTTCACGGTGCAGGGCCGGACGAGCGACGAGGTGGCGACGGCATTGGCGGCGGACGGCGTCTTCGTGTCCAACGGGGATTTCTACGCCACGACGGTCGTCGAGCGCCTGGGCCTCTCGGCGTCCGGCCTCGTGCGCGCGGGGTGCGCCTGCTACACGACCACCGACGAGGTCGACCGGCTGGTAGAGGGCGTCCGGCGCCTGGCCCGCTGAGCGGCGGTCAGGAGGCGGGCTTCACCGGAATCTTCACCCGCGTCTTTTCCCATTCGAGCACGAGCGTGGCGCCGTTGCCCGCGCCCTTCGCTCCGGATGGTGAACGTCTCGATGGGCGACTTCACGGTCTCGCTCTTCACCTTGGCGCGGCCGACCTCCTGCTTCTGCACCTCGGGCGTGTAGTTGCTCTCCTCGCCCCACTGCTTGGTCGAGCGGTTGACGATGATCTCCCACTCCGCCGCTCCGGGCACCGTGTACAGCGAGTACGTGCCCGGCGGCACGGCGATCCCGGCCACGGTCACCGCCACGGGCGTGAAGAAGATCGTGGGCTCGTTGGCGCCGGTGCGCCACAGCCGGCCATACGGCACCGCCGCGCCGCCAATCATCGTGCGGCCGCGCAACGATGGCCGCCCGTAGCAGAGCTTGACCGGCTGCTTCGCCACCGTGAAGGTGAGCGAGTCGAGCGGGCTCTTCCGGCCCTCGACGGGCACGTCGTTGGGGAGCAGGACCTGGCAGGCGGTGTCGGCGGCCTGCGGCGTCGGTGCGAGCGGCGGCGCCAGGAGCGCGGTGAGCGTGAGGGCGGTAAGCAGCGACATCGTGAGCTCCGATGGTTCAGACGGTGGCAGGCGCGGGCGCCAGGAGCGCCGCGTGGGCATCGAGCGCCAGCGCGAGCGCCTGCCCGGCGTCGCGGGCGAGACAGGTGAGGTGGCCCATCTTCCGGCCCGGCCTCGGCACGGCCTTGCCGTAGAGGTGCAGCCGGACGCCGGGGAGGCGGAGCGCCTCGGCCCAGCGCGGCTCCCCGTGGGCCCAGAGGTCGCCGAGGAGGTTGATCATCGCGGCCGGCGTGAGCAGGCGCGGCTCGCCCAGCGGCAGGCCGCACAGCGCGCGAAGCTGCTGCTCGAACTGGTCGACCGCGCAGGCGTCCATCGTGTAGTGTCCGCTGTTGTGCGGCCGCGGCGCCATCTCGTTGACGAACAGCCGGCCGCCGTTCGCCACGAAGAGCTCGACGCCGAGCACCCCGACGTACGCCATCCGCTCGGCCACGGCGATCGCGAGGGCCCGGGCCTCCTCCGCGAGCCGCTCCGGCACGCGCGCCGGGACGACCGTGGTCTCGAGGATGCCGTCCCGGTGCCGGTTCTCGCCCACCGGAAAGGCGGCCACGGCGCCATCCTCGCCCCGCGCGAGCACCACCGAGAGCTCGGTCTCGAGCGTCAGCCGCTCCTCCAGCACGCACGCCACGCCGCCGAACCGCTCGAATGCCGCGCGACCCGACGCCACGTCGGTCACCGCCGCCTGGCCCTTGCCATCGTAGCCCAGCCGGCTGGTCTTGAGCAGCGCGGGCGATCGGATCGCCGCCACGGCCGACTCGAGCTCCTCGGCCGAGTGAACGGGGCGGAACCGCGCCGTCGCGAACCCGGACTCCTGCAGGAAGCGCTTCTCGGCGATCCGGTCCTGGGCGATCGCCAGGGCTCCGACCGAGGGCCGGACAATGCTCGTCTGCGCGAGCCGCTCGAGCGTCGCCGCCGGGACGTTCTCGAACTCGGTCGTGATCGCGGCGCACGCCGCGGCCAGCGTGTCGAGCGCGGCCTCGTCGGTGTACTCGGCCTGGAGATGGCGGTCGGCCACCAGCCCGGCCGGGCTCAGCGGATCGGGATCGAGGACCACCACGCCGTAGCCCATCGAGCGCGCCCGGAGCGTGAACATCCGGCCGAGCTGGCCGCCGCCGAGCATGCCGACGGTGGCGCCGGGCAGGATCACGCGGGCCCCGGGAGCGTGAGCTTGAGCACGCGCTCGGTCTGGGCCGCGCGGAAGGCGTCGAGCCGCGCGGCGAGCGCGGCGTCCGCGAGCGCCAGGATCGCCACGGCGTAGAGCCCCGCATTGTGTGCCCCCGCCGGCCCGATCGCGAACGTGGCCACCGGCACGCCCGCCGGCATCTGGACGATCGAGAGCAGCGAGTCGAGCCCCTGGAGCTGCGCCGAGGTCACGGGCACGCCGAGCACCGGCAGCGGCGTCTTGGCCGCGAGCATGCCGGGCAGGTGCGCGGCCCCGCCGGCGCCGGCGATAATGCACCGGAGGCCCCGTCCGCGCGCCTCTTCCGCGTAGCGGAAGAGCAGGTCCGGCGTGCGGTGGGCGCTCACCACCCGGCTCTCGTGCGCCACGCCGAGCTCCTGGAGCCGCCGGCTGGCGTGCTGCATCACCTCCCAGTCGGAGTCGCTGCCCATCACGATGCCCACGAGCGGTGCGGTCATGACGTCCTCGGGGAGGGGTGGACCCGGCGGTGCCGGGAGGCAGGAATTAAGGACGGGCCCCTCGGCCGGGCAAGCGGTCGTGTCAGCCGTCACCGTCAGGCCTCCGGGCCCGCTCTAGGTTGATGCCGAACGTGCGAAGGGAGGGCAGCATGAAACGCGAGGTACAGACGAGCAGGCCCACGCATCCCCTCGAGGAGCTGACCTTCGGCGAGCGGCTGGTGCTGGCCGTGCTGGACCACCGGGTCGCCCGCATCCGGTACCAGGGGCGCGACCGCGTGATCGAGCCGCAGCTGATCGGCATCCACGAGGCCGGCGAACCGATGCTGGTGGCGTACCAGACCGCGGGCGGCAGCCAGAGCGGGGACGTGCCGGGGTGGCGGACGTTCATCACGACATCCATCGAGGACGTCGAAGTCACCGACCAGCGGTTCTCGGGTCCGCGCGGGGATCTCGACATCACCGTGCACCGCATGATCGAGATCTTTGCGCGGGCGTAGGCGCTGGCTCCGTGCAGGCTGGGATCCTGGCATGCTGCCGCGGCCGGCGGGGGCACGGCGGCCCCTTCGGTCGCTGCAGAGCGCTTCGATCGTGGGGATCGCGCAGGGAATTAAACGCGCTCTGACGCTCCCTGCGGGGCCACCGCGCCCCCGCCGGTGCTCGACCCAATCGCACGGGCCGCACGACCCCAGCGCCTCGTATCGAAGCCGCGGAACCCGATCGCCGGCTAGACCGTCGCGCGCGTGCGGTCCATGGTGCCCCGCGCCGCCAGCGCCGCCTGCGCCGCCGCCAGCCGGGCGATCGGAATCCGGAACGGCGAGCAGCTGACGTAGTTCATGCCGAGCCGGTCGCAGAAGGCCACGGCGGTCGGGTCGCCGCCGTGCTCGCCGCAGATGCCGAGCTTGAGGTCGGGACGCGTGCGGCGGCCGAGCTCGCTGGCCATCTGCATCAGCTTGCCGACGCCGGGGATGTCGAGGACCTGGAACGGATCGTCCTCGATGACGCCGTGCTCGAGGTAGTAGGGCAGGAAGTGCCCCGCGTCGTCCCGGCTCAGGCCCCAGGTGGTCTGCGTGAGGTCGTTGGTGCCGAAGGAGAAGAACTGGGCCTCGCGGGCCAGCTCGTCGGCGGTGAGGGCGGCGCGCGGCAGCTCGATCATGGTGCCGAGCAGGAACGGCACGGTGATCTGGCGCTCGCGGAAGACCTCCTCGGCCACCTGGCGGACGATGAGCGCCTGCTTCCGGAACTCGACCACGCTGGCGGTGAGGGGCACCATCACCTCGGGCATGACGCGGCCCTTCCGGGCGGCCACGGTGCAGGCGGCCTCGAAGATGGCCCGGACCTGCATGGTGGTGATCTCGGGGTAGATGATCCCGAGCCGGCAGCCGCGGAGGCCGAGCATCGGGTTCACCTCGTGCAGCCGGTCGATCACGGCCTGCAGCGCGGCGATGTCCATCTTGAGCTCGCGCGCCAGCAGCTCGATCTCGTCGGGCTCCTTCGGCAGGAACTCGTGCAGCGGCGGGTCGAGCAGCCGGATGGTGACCGGGAAGCCCTCCATCGCGCGGAAGATGGCCTCGAAGTCGGAGCGCTGCATCGGCAGCAGCTTGGCGAGCGCGCGCTGGCGGCCGGCGGTGTCTTCGCGCGACGATCATCTCGCGCATCGCGGTCAGGCGGTCGCCGTCGAAGAACATGTGCTCGGTGCGGCAGAGCCCGATCCCCTCGGCGCCGAAGTCGCGGCCGCGGTGGGCATCCGCCGGTGTGTCGGCGTTGACCCGCACGCGGAGCTGGCGGATCCGGTCGGCCCACTGCATCAGGCGAAGGAAGTCGCCGCCCATCTCCGGCGTGCGGAGCGCCGCCTGGCCCGCGAACACCTTGCCGGTGCTGCCGTCCACCGTGATCCAGTCGCCCTGGGCGAGCTTCCGCCCGTTCACGCCCATCTGGCCCGCCCGCTCGTCCACCTGCAGGTCCTGCGCGCCCACGACGCACGGCTTGCCCATGCCGCGCGCCACCACCGCCGCGTGGGAGGTCATGCCGCCGCGGGCCGTGAGCACCGCCTTGGCCATCACCATCCCGTGGAAGTCCTCGGGTGAGGTCTCGCGCCGCACGAGGATCACCGCCTGGCCGGAGCGCCCGAGCTTCTCCGCGTGATCGGCGTCGAACACCACCGTGCCGCACGCCGCGCCCGGCGAGGCCGGCAGCCCGGTGGTCAGCAGGTCGAGCTGGCTGTGCGGGTCGATGGTGGGATGGAGCAGCTGGTTGAGGTCGTGCGGCGGAATGCGGGCGACGGCCTCCTCCTCGGAGATGAGGTCCTCGTCCACCATCTCGCACGCGATGCGCACCGCCGCATGCCCCGAGCGCTGGCCGCGCCGCGTCTGCAGCATGTAGAGCGTGCCGCGCTCGATCGTGAACTCCATGTCCTGCACGTCGCGGAAGTGGCGCTCGAGGGTGCGGGCCACCCGCTCCAGCTCCTGGTACGAGGCCGGCAGGCGGTCCTTGAGCGTGGCGATCGGGAGCGGCGTCCGGCTGCCGGAGACGACGTCCTCGCCCTGCGCGTTGAGCAGATACTCGCCGTAGAGCGCCCGCTCGCCGGTGGACGGGTCGCGGCTGAACGCGACGCCGGTGCCCGAATCCTCGCCCAGGTTGCCGAACACCATGGCCACCACGTTGACCGCCGTGCCCATGGCGTCCGGGATGTCGTGCAGCTTCCGGTAGTCGATCGCCCGGCGCGTGTTCCAGCTCTCGAACACGGCGGCGATGGCGCCCCAGAGCTGGTCGAGCGGCTCGCTGGGGAAGTCGCGCCCCGTCTGCGCCGCGGACGTGCTGCTTGAACCGCTGCACGACCGCCTGCAGCTCCGCGACCGGCAGGTCGATGTCGCGCTCCACCCGGCAGCGGTGGCGGTGCTCCTCGAGGATGTCCTCGAACCCCTTCCGGGGCAGCTCGAACACCACGCTGCCGTACATCTGCACGAACCGGCGGTACGAGTCCCACGCGAACTGGGGGTTCGCGCTCTGCCGCGTCAGGCCCTCGACCGTCACGTCGTTGAGCCCGAGGTTGAGGATCGTCTCCATCATGCCCGGCATCGACACGGCGGCGCCCGAGCGCACGCTCACGAGCAGCGGGTTGTCGCCGTCGCCGAAGTGCTTGCCCGTGGCGGCCTCGACCCGGTGCAGCGCGTTCTCCACCTGGGTCTGGAGGCGCTTCGGAAACTGGTGGCTTTCGAGGTAACTGAGGCAGAGACTGCTGGCGATGGTGAAGCCGGGCGGGACGGGGATGCCGATCGTGGTCATCTCGGCGAGGCCGGCACCCTTGCCGCCGAGCACGTCCTTCATCGCGGCGGTGCCGTCGGCGCGCCCCTGCCCGAAGAAGTAGACCAGGGGCTGGGCGACGGGGCCGCTCATGCCGGCGTCGCCACCAGCGGGGAGGCGTGCCGGAGCTGCACCAGCTCGCCCGGGATCGGCGTGGGATACTGGCCGGAGAAGCAGGCGTGGCAGTACTCGTTGCTCTGGCCCGCGGCGCGGAGCATGCCGTCGAGCGAGAGATAGCCGAGCGAGTCGACGCCCAGGAACTCGCGGATCTCCTCGACCGAGTGCGTCGCGGCGATGAGCTCCTCGCGGGTCGGCGTGTCGATGCCGTAGAGGCACGGCCCGGTGATCGGCGGCGAGCCCAGCCGGAGATGCACCTCGCGGGCGCCCGCCGCCCGGATCATCTGGACCAGGCTCTTGCTGGTGTTGCCGCGGACGAGGCTGTCGTCCACGACGACGACCGACTTGCCCTGGATGACGTCCCGCACCGGATTGAACTTGATCTTCACCTTGGCCACCCGATGGTTCTGGGTGGGGTTGATGAAGGTCCGGCCGACGTAGTGGTTCCGGATCAGGCCGTACTCGAGCTTGACCCCGGAGATCTCGGAGAAGCCGAGCGCCATGGCGTTGGAGCTGTCGGGCACGCTGAAGACGACCTCGCCCCGGGGCGCCGGCTGCTCGCGGGCCAGCTGGCGGCCCAGCTCCCGGCGGGCGCGGTCCACGGACTCGCCGAAGACGGTGCTGTCGGGCCGGGCGAAGTAGACCAGCTCGAACACGCAGCGGCTCACCGGCCGGGGCGACAGCCGCGGCAGCTCGGTGACCTTCCCGTCCTCGATCCGGATGAACTCCCCGGGCTGGAGCTCGCAGGCGATGTGCGCCCCCAGCAGATCGAGGGCGCAGGTCTCCGATGCCACGATCATCCCGCTGCCCAGGCGCCCGAGCACCAGCGGCCGGAAGCCCCGGCTGTCGACCACGGCGTAGAGCACCCGGCCGACCGAGATCACCAGGCTGTAGGCGCCGTCCACCTGCTCGAGCGCGTCCCGGATCTGGCCCTCGACCGTGGGGGCCTTCGAGCGGGCGATCAGGTGCACCAGCACCTCGGTGTCCGACGAGGTGGTGAAGATCGCGCCCTTCTCGACCAGCTCCCGCTTGAGCTCGGCGGCGTTGATGATGTTGCCGTTGTGGGCGATGGCGAGCGGCCCGCAGCGCGTGGCGACGTTGCACGGCTGCGCGTTGGCGAGCACCGTGCTGCCCGGTCGTCGAGTAGCGCGTGTGGCCGACGGCCACGTCGCCCGGCAGCGTGGCGAGGATCGACTCCTCGAAGTTCTCGCTCACGAGCCCCATGCCGCGATGCGAGCGGGCGTTGCCCTCGCGGTCGATCGCGACGATGCCCGCGCTCTCCTGGCCGCGGTGCTGCAGGGCGTAGAGCCCCAGGTACGTGAGCTGGGCCGCGTCAGGCAGCCCGGAGACGCCGATGATGCCGCACATGCCTTACTCTCCCGCCGAGCGGTCCACGTCCGGATGCTGCATCCGTCTGGGAATCGCCATGAAATAGGTCTGCCGAAGCGCGCCGATGCCCCACGAGAACAGCTGATTGCCCACCCGAAGTTCCAGCGTGCCGTCCGGGTCGCCGACCCGGCCGGCGCGATGCGCCGGCACGCCGTGCTCGCCGGCCAGCGCCAGCAGCGCCGTGACCTCGCCGGGCGCCGCGGAGACCACGACGCGGGCGCCGTCCTCGCCGTAGAGCAGCGCCTTCCGGCTTCACGCCGGGAGCGCAGGCGGTCAGGTCGAGCGTGGCGCCGAGCCCGCGCGGCGGCGTAGGCCCCGCCGATGGCCGCCTCGGCCAGCGCCACGAGCAGCCCGCCCTCCGAGCAGTCGTGCGCCGAGCGAAGCAGGCGGCGCCGGGCGGCGGCCACCAGGAGCTGCTGCAGCCGGCGCTCGGCGTCGAGATCCACCGGGGCGGGCTGCCCGCCGACGAAATCTCGCACCTCGGCCCAGTAGGCGGAGCCGCCGAGCTCGCCGCGGGTGGCGCCCAGGACGAGGATCTCGTCGCCCGGCGCGGCGAAGTGGCTGGGCACCCGATCGGCCACGCGCTCCAGCAGGCCCACCATGCCGATGGTCGGCGTCGGATCGACGGCGCCGGTGGGGCTCTCGTTGTAGAAGCTCACGTTGCCGCCGGTGACCGGCGTGTCGAACGCGCGGCAGGCGTCGGCGATGCCGCGGCAGGCCTCGCGGAACTGGAAGAAGACGTCCGGCTTCTCCGGGTTCCCGAAGTTGAGGCAGTCGGTGATGCCCAGCGGCCGCGCGCCGGTGCAGGCGATGTTGCGGGCGGCCTCGGCCACCGCGGCCTTGCCGCCCTCGTAGGGGTCGAGCGCGACCAGGCGGTTGTTGCAGTCGACCGTGACCGCCAGCCCGAAGCCGGTGCCCGGCACCTGGAGCACGCCGGCGTCGCCGCCCGGGCCCAGCACCGTGGAGGCCTGCACGGTCGAGTCGTACTGCTCGTAGACCCAGCGCTTGCTGGCGAGGTTGGGCGCGTCGAGCAGCAGGGGCAGGGCGTCCTGGAGATCGGCTTTCGGTGCGCGGCTGGGCGACGCCGCGCGCCGGGCGCGCGCGGCGTCGCTCTCGCGGGCGTCGGGGTCGTACATCGGACAGTCGTCGACCAGCCGCTGGCCGGGAATCGCGGCGACCACGAGCCCGTCGTGACGCACCCGGTAGATCCCGTCGTCGGTGACCTGCCCGATCGGCGTGGCGCCGAGCTCCCACTTGGCGCAGACCGCCTGGATCTCGGCCACGCGGTCGGGCTCGGCGACGACGAGCATGCGCTCCTGGCTCTCGCTGAGCAGGATCTCGTACGGGGTCATGCCGGGCTCGCGCGTGGGCACGAGCCCGGTGTCGATCTCCACGCCCACGCCGCCGCGCGCCGCCATCTCGGCGCTCGAGCTGGTGAGGCCGGCCGCGCCCATGTCCTGGATCGCGACGATGAGCCCGGACGTGATGAGCTCGAGGCTGGCCTCCAGCAGCAGCTTCTCGGTGAACGGATCGCCCACCTGGACCTGCGGTCGCCGCGCCTCGCTCTTCTCGCTCAGCTCCTCGGAGGCGAAGCTGGCGCCGTGGATGCCGTCGCGGCCGGTCCGGGCACCGACGCAGAGCAGCACGTTGCCCACGCCGGACGCCGCCGCGCGGATCAGGTCGGCCTCCTTGAGCAGGCCCACGCACATCGCGTTGACGAGCGGGTTCCCGGTGTAGCCCTCGGCGAAGCCGACCTCGCCGCCGAGGGTGGGCACGCCGACGCAGTTGCCGTAGTCGCCCACGCCGCGGACCACGCCGGCGAAGAGGTAGCGGTTCCGCGGATGGTCGAGCGTGCCGAACCGGAGGCTGTTGAGCACGGCGACCGGCCGCGCGCCCATGGTGAACACGTCGCGCAGGATCCCGCCGACGCCGGTGGCCGCGCCCTGATAGGGCTCGACCGCCGACGGGTGGTTGTGCGACTCGATCTTGAACGCGACCGCCCACCCCTCCGGCAGCCGGAGCACGCCGGCGTTCTCGCCCGGGCCCTGGACGACCTGCGCGCCGGTGGTGGGAAACGTCTTGAGCACCGACTTCGAGTGCTTGTACGAGCAGTGCTCCGACCAGAGCGCGGAGAAGACGCCCAGCTCGGTGAGCGTCGGCGTCCGGCCCAGCATCTCGACGATGCGGCCGTACTCGAGCTCGTTCAGGTTGTGCTCCCGCACGACCTCGGGCGTGACGGGACGCTCGCCGGGGAAGGAGCACGCCTCGGTGGCGCCGGCGGCGGCGGTGGAGCTGCTCACGACGACTTCTTCCGCGAGTGGCTCGAGGCTGCTGAACGCGTCCGACAGCACCCGGGTGAGCAGGCCGGGCCGCTCCTCGTGCGACACGGCCTCCACCTCGCCGGCATCGAGCCACATCCCGCCGCAGTGGGGGCAGGTCTCGATCTGCACGCCGTGATAGAGGCTGCTGGCCAGGTCGTACCCGTCCTTCGGGCACTTCATGTAGTGGGACCTCCGCTCGGCCTCGATGCGCGGCGGCCTCGGCCTGGGCGCGCTGCTTCCGGAGCAGCTCGGCCTCCTGCTTGACGAAATACTCGTCCTCGTTGCGGCTGGGCTTGTCGGTCGTCATTGGCTGGGAACCCTGAGCATGGTGTCGCGCGGCTGCCAGGCCGCGAGGGAGGTGAAGAACCCGAGCCCGTCCGGCGCTCCGAGGAGCGGGTCGGCGACCCGCTCGGGATGCGGCATGATGCCGACCACGGTGCCCGCGGCGTTCGAGATGCCCGCGATGTGGTTGGCGGATCCGTTCGGATTGGGCTGAAACGGCGAGGCCTCCGAGGACGGCTCGTATCGCAGGACGACGCGCCCTTCGGCCTCGAGCATGCGCAGCGTGTCGTCGGCCGCCACGAAGCGGCCGTCGCCGTGGGCGACCGGCACCCGGATCCGGGTGCCCGCCGCGTAGGCCGAGGTGAAGACCGTGTCCGCGCGCTCGACGACGACGTCGACCGGCTTCGATACGAACGTGAGGCCGGCGTTCCGCATGAGCGCGCCGGGGAGCAGGTGGGCCTCGCACAGGATCTGGAAGCCGTTGCAGATGCCGAGCACCGGTCCGCCGTCGGCCGCGTGCCGCTGGACGGCCTGCATGATCGGGCTGAACCGCGCGATGGCGCCCGAGCGGAGATAGTCGCCGTAGCTGAAGCCGCCCGGCAGGATCACGACGTCGGCGCCCTGCAGGCTGGTGTCGCGGTGCCAGACCAGGTACGCGCTCGTGCCGACCCGCTCGGCGGCGCGGAGCGCGTCGAAATCGCAGTTGCTGCCCGGGAACCGGACGACCGCCACCTTGAGCATCAGGCCTCCTCCACCTCGAGCAGGTAGTCTTCGGTGACCGGATTGGCGAGCAGCTTGTCGCACATCTGCCGCACCCGCGCTTCGGCTTCGGGGCGGGAGGCCGCCGCCACGTCGAGCTCGATGGCCCGTCCGACGCGGACGCCGCCCGCCTCGGCGAAGCCGAGGGCCGCGAGCGCATGCTCCACGGCCTGTCCCTGGGGATCCAGCAGCCCGCCCCGCGGCATCACCCGCACGTGCACTCGAAAGCTCATCGCTCCTTCGGCTCCTGGCGCCGGTCGCTCCAGCCGCTCCGGCGTTCGCTGGAAGTGGGTTCGGGCGACAGCGCGTCGCCGTTCAAGGCCGAGTCCGAGAGCTGGTCGTCGACCGCGGCCGCCGGCTCGGGGCGCTCCATCAGGCCCAGCACCGTGGTCCGGACCAGCCCGAACGCCACGTAGAACAAGCCCAGTGGAAACAGAAAATACTCGGGTGCGAGAATGCCGCCGATCAGGATGGCGAGGTGCACCGCCAGCCCGAACAATCCCTTGGCGCTCCGAATCCCGATCGACGGCAGCTTGGGGTACTTCACGTTGCTGACCATCAGCAGCGCGAGCAGCAGCATCAGGACGACCAGGCCCTGGTGCTGCAGGTCGAGATAGGCGATCGACGCCCGGTACCATTCCGTCTGGCTGAACGGATAGTAGACGGCGAGCGTCATGCCCGCGGAGGGCGAGGGCAGCCCGGTGAACCACCCGGTGGACGGCTTGCCCGCCGACAGCACGTTGAATCTCGCCAGGCGCAGCGCCACGCCGGTCACGTAGATGTACGACAGGATCCAGGCGAACCGCCCCGCGCTGGCGAAGTCGAGAAAGTAGATCAGCAGCGCCGGCGCCACGCCGAACGAGATGACGTCGACCAGCGAGTCCAGCTCCGCCCCGAACTTGGTCCCCGTATTCGACAGCCGCGCGACCCGCCCGTCGAGCACGTCCAGGATGCCGGAGAACACGATGAACCAGCCCGCCCAGCGGAAGTTGCCGTTGAAGGCGGACACGATCGCCCAGAACCCGAAGAACAGGTTGCCCAGCGTGAACGCGCTCGGCATGATGACCACGACCTGCCGCATCGTGGGCCGCCGGGCGCCGCCGCTCCTGCGTGGGATCAGCTCCATTCGGCCACCACCGTCACCCCCACCCGCGTGGTGTCCCCGACGCGCGCGAGCACGCGGGTTCCCAGCGGGAGGAAAAGGTCTACCCGCGATCCGAACCGGATCATGCCGAGCCGCTCGCACTGGTGCACCGCGGTGCCGACCTGGTGGTCGGTGACGATGCGCCGGGCGATGAGTCCGGCGATCTGCCGGACGAGCACCTTGCCCTTCGGCGTCGCGAGCCCCACCGAGGACTGCTCGTTCGACAGGCTGGCCTTCTCGGCTCCCGCGTGTCCGAACGCGCCGGCGTTATAGTGACGATACGCCACCGTGCCGTCGGTCGGATACCGGTTCACGTGGCAGTCGAACACGTTCATGAAGATCGATATCCGCTGGGTCCGCCCGCCGAAGAAGGCCGGCTCGTCCACCTCGATGACGCTCACGACCTTGCCGTCCGCCGGGGCCACGATCAGCCGCTCGCCGATGGACCAGGCCCGCTCCGGGTCGCGGAAGAAGGCGACGACCCAGACCGCGAGGAGCCCCCAGAGCACCGCGCCGATGATCCATCCGGTGCTCTGCGTCCGGACCGCGGCCGTGATCAGCGCCAGCGCCACCACCCAGGCCCCCGCGATGAACCAGCGCCCCTCCGGGGCGGTGCGGATCAACCGGCATCTTCCAGGGCGCGGCCGGTCAGGAGCCGGTACGCCTCGAGGTAGCGCCGGCTGGTCGCGTCCACCACGTCGGCCGGCAGTGGCGGCGGCGGCGCTTCGCCGTTCCACTGGCCGGCGGTCTTGAGTCCGGCGAGATAGTCGCGCAGCGGCTGCTTGTCGAAGCTGGGCTGGCTCCGTCCCGGCGCGTAGCGGTCGGCCGGCCAGAAGCGGGAGCTGTCGGGGGTCATCACTTCGTCGATCAGCAGCAGGGTCCCGTCCGCGGCGCTGCCGAACTCGAACTTGGTATCGGCGATGATGATCCCGCGCGACGCGGCGTGATCGCGGCCGGCGCGGTAGACGGCGAAGCTCAGGTCGCGGAGCCGCCCGGTGAGCTCGCGGCCCAGGACGACCGCCATGCGATCGAAGGTCACGTTCTCGTCGTGGCCGCTCTCGGCCTTGGTGGCGGGCGAGAAGAGCGGGGGCTCCAGCCGATCGCTCTCCCGGAGGCCGGCCGGGAGCGCCTCGCCGGCCAGCGTGCCGTGGCGGTGATACTCCGCCCATGCCGAGCCCGAGAGGTAGCCGCGCACGACGCACTCGAACGCCACCGGCGTCGTCCGCCGCACGAGCATCGCGCGGCCGGCGATCTCGTCCGCGTGGCCGGCCAGGGCGGGGACACGCTCGAGGATGTCGCCCGTATTCGCGGTCACGTAGTGCGACGGGACGACGCCGCCGAGCCGCTCGAACCAGAACGCGCTCACCTGGGTGAGCACCGCGCCCTTCCGCGGGATCGGCTCGCGCATGACGATGTCGAAGGCGCTCACCCGGTCGCTCGCGACGAGCAGCAGGTGGTCCGCGTCGACCTCGTACACCTCGCGCACCTTGCCGCGGCGGAGCAGGGGCAGCGGCAGCCGGCTCTCGGTGAGCGGCTGGCCGGCGCCGGATGGGCGCTCATACGCGCACCTCGGCGCCGCCGGTCTCCGCCGCGAGCGGACGGGCGCGCTCGAGCAGCGGATGGAGATACTCGCCGAGGAACTCGCCCACCTGCTGCTCGGCGCGGCCGGTGTAGCTCGCCGGATCGAGCTCGGCGCAGGAGCGCCTCGGCGGGCACGTTCCGGAACGCCGGGTCGGCGGCGAGGCGGTCGAGCAGGTCGTTCGGCGCACCGCGGCTCACCGCCTCGGCCACCGACAGACTGTGCCGGCGGATGACCTCGTGCAGCGACTGCCGGTCGCCGCCCGCGCCCACGCCGAGCATGAGCCAGCGCTCGGTGGCCATGAAGGGCATCTGCTCGGCGACGTGGCGCCGGATCACGTCCTCGCGCACCTCGAGGCCCGCCGCGATGTTCGTCGCCAGCACCAGGATGGCGTCGGCGCCGAGGAACGCCTCGGGCAGCGTGAGCCGGCGGTTGGCGCTGTCGTCGAGCGTCCGCTCCAGCCACTGGCTCGCGGCGGTGTGCGCCCCGTTGGCCTGCAGCGAGATGACGAACCGCGCCAGGCCGGTGATCCGCTCGGCGCGCATCGGGTTCCGCTTGTAGGCCATGGCGCTGGAGCCGATCTGCTCGGACTCGAACGGCTCGAGCAGCTCGCCCTCGTGCTGGAGGAGCCGCAGGTCGCCGGCCATCTTGGCCGCCGACTGCGCGATGCCGCTCAGCGCGTCGAGCACCATGCTGTCGGTCTTCCGCGCGTAGGTCTGGCCGGTGACGGCGAACTGCTCGCGGAAGCCGAGCTTGGCGGTGACGCGCCGCTCGAGCTCGCGCACCTTGGCGTGGTCGCCGCCGAAGAGCTCGAGGAACGACGCCTGGGTCCCGGTCGTGCCCTGGCAGCCCCGGAAGCGGAGCGCCTCGAGCCGGTGCGCGATCTCCTCCACGTCCAGCGCGTAGTCCTGCATCCAGAGCGTCGCCCGCTTGCCCACGGTCGTGAGCTGGGCCGGCTGGAAGTGCGTGTAGGCGAGGCAGGGGATGCCGGCCGTGCGCCGCGCGAACCCCTCGAGCGACTGCAGCACCGCCACGAGCCGGCCGAGCAGGAGCCGGAGCCCGTCGCGCATGACGATCAGGTCGGCGTTGTCGGTGACGAAGGCGCTGGTGGCGCCGAGGTGCAGGTACGGCCGCGCGGCCGGCGCCTGGTCGCCGAAGGCGTGGATGTGCGCCATGACGTCGTGGCGGAAGCGGCGCTCGTACTTGGCCGCCATGGCGAGGTCCACGTCGTCCAGGTGGGCGCGCATCTGGGCCAGCGCCTCGTCGGGGATGTCGAGCCCGAGCTCGCGCTCCGCTTCCGCCAGCGCGAGCCAGAGCCGGCGCCAGAGGCCGACCCGGTGCGGCTCGCCCCAGAGGATCTGCATCGCGGGCGAGGCGTAGCGGGCGCCGAGCGGCGAGCGCCAGCGGTCGTCGGTCATCGGAAGACGAGGTCGGTGAAGGTGATCTGCCCGTCGCGCTCGACGTACACGCGGATGACCTGGCCCGAGCGCACGTTGAGCAGGTCCTCGACCTGCGACGCCGTGCGGACGGCGCTCCGGTTGATGCCCACGATGACGTCGCCCTCGCGCAGGCCGGTGGCCCGGCTCACCTGCGGCGAGATCCGGAAGATGAGCGCGCCGCGATCGCTCCGGATGCTGCGCTCGGCCTGGATCTGGGGCGTCACGTTGATGAGCTGCAGATCCTGCAGCACCGTGACCTTCTCGGCGGTGACGGTGGGCAGGTCGCCGGTGACGATCCGGCGGCGCACGGTACCGCCGCCGCTCCGGACGCTGAGGTCGACACCGTCGCCGACGTGGAGGTCCAGCTTGACCGCTTCCCAGTCGAGATAGTTGCGGAGCCGGCGGCCGTTGGCCTCGACCAGCACGTCGCCCGGGCGGAGGCCGGCCCGCGCCGCCGGACCTTCGGGCGTGACCGCCGCGACCACCACGCCGCCCTGGCTCTTCCAGTTGCGCATCGCGGCGGCGCCTTCGACGTCGAGTCCGACCCACGCCCGCCGCACCGAGCCGCTCTTGATGATCTCGTCCGCCACCCGCACGGCGCGCTCGATCGGAATGGCGAAGCCGAGCCCGACGGAGCCGCCGCTGTTGCTGAAGATCGACGAGTTGACGCCGACGACTTCGCCGAGCGCGTTGGTCAGCGGGCCGCCCGAGTTGCCGGGGTTGATGGCGGCGTCGGTCTGGATCATGTCCAGGTAGAGGCCGGTCTGCTCGCCGGTCGGGAGAATGTTGCGCGACGTGGCGCTCACGACGCCCACGGTGACCGTCGGCTCCGCGTTCCCGAGGAGGTAGGCGTACGGGTTGCCCATCGCGACGACCCATTCGCCGATCATGAGGTCGGTGCTGTGCCCCATGGTCACGGTGGGGAGGCCCTGCCGCTCCACCCGCAGCACCGCGATGTCGGTCAGCGGGTCTTCGCCGAGCACGCGGGCGGGCAGGTCGGTGCCGTCGGGCAGGGTCACGACGACCTTGGTGGCGTTGGCCACCACGTGCTGGTTGGTGACGATGACGCCGTTGGGACGGATGATGAACCCGGTGCCGTAGCCCTGCACCACGCGCGCGCCTTCGGGGACGAAGAAGAAGTCCCAGGGCGAGCGCGGCGGCGCCTGCCGCGTCGAGGTGACGTTGATGGAGACCACCGCGCCGGACGCGCGCTCGACCGCGGCGACGATGGCGGTCCGCCGCGAGTTGATCGCCTGCGCGTCCGCGGTGCGCGCGGCGGCCACCTGGGCCCCGGCGCTCGACACCGGCATCGACTGACCGCGAGCGGCGCTTTCGGGGGCATCGGCGGACGCCCCGGCAGGCGGCCGGGCATCGCGGCACGCGGTGGCGACGATCGCGAAGAGGAGCGCGACCCTACGCATCGGGGACCGACACTTCGGCTTCGCGCACGCCGGTCTCCGGGCGCAGGAACAGCTCCGGAGGATACGACGCGGCCACGAAATAGAGTCCCTCCGCCGGGGCCGGCGGGCTGGTCCGCTGGTTGTCCCCGCGCTCGAGCAGCATCTCGATGTCAGCCAGCGGACGGCGGCCGAGACCGACGTCCACCATCGTGCCTACGAGCATGCGGACCATGTGGTGGAGGAATCGGTCGGCCTCGACGTGAAAGCTGATGCCGCGGCCCTCCGGCCGCTCCGCCCATTCGGCGATGGCCAGCCGGCAGCGGTAGTGCGGCTTGGGCTCGCCCTTGGCGGCGAAGGCCTGGAAGTCGTGCTCGCCGTGCAGCAGGGTGGCGGCCGCCCGGAGCGCGGCCAGATCGAGCGGCCGGCCGAGCGCCCACTCGAATGGCCGGCGGAACGGCGAGGCCGAGGCGGCGTCGGTGCCGATGTCGTAGCGATAGCGGCGGGACGATGCGCTCTTCCGCGCGTGGAACCCCGGACGCATCTCATCCACCCGCGCGACCCAGCAGTCGCGCGGGACCAGGGCGTTGAGCGCCCGGTGCAGGGTGGGACTGGTCCAGTTGTCGGGGGCGGGGAAGCTGATACCGAGGCCGACCGCATGCACGCCGGCATCGGTCCGGCCGGCGGCGTGGGCTGTGGCGGGGTGCGAGAACAGGCGCTCGAGCACGCGCTCGAACTCGGCTTGGACGGAGCGGCCGGCGGCTTGGCGCTGCCACCCGACAAACCCGGTACCGTCGAAGTGCAGCGTGGCGAGGAATGTCCGGCTCATCGGCCCGGAATCTAGCGGGGCGAGACCCCCCGGGCAAGCCGCGCAACTGCTTGTCACAATTGACAAAAGCGGCCTTTCGCGAATACTCTTTTCGACACTTCCCGCGCCATTCCGACGAGGCCCCGACCGCGACCGCCCGTGACCCAGGACGCTCCGCTCCGCCATGCCCTCCACCAGTTGTCCCAGGGCGCCTCCCTCTCGAGCGAGGCGGCGGCGGCGGCGTTCGCCGTGGTGATGCGGGGCGAGGCGACGGCGGTGCAGACGGCCGCGCTGCTGATGGGGCTCCGCGCCAAGGGTGAGACGGCGGAGGAGGTCGCCGGCGCCGCGCGCGCGCTGCGTGGCGCGATGGTCCGGCTCGAGGTCGACGACATCCGATGCGCTGGTGGACACCTGCGGCACCGGCGGCGGCCGGGTCGGCACACTCAACATCTCCACGGCGGCGGCGTTCGTCGTGGCGGGCGCCGGCGTGCCCGTGGCCAAGCACGGCAACCGCAGCTACACCTCGCGCTCGGGCTCGGCCGACGTGCTGGAGGCGCTGGGCGTCGACATCCTGCTCCCGCCGGCGCGGGCGTCGGAGGTGCTGCGGCGCGCGGGCATCGTGTTCCTGTTCGCGCCGACCTATCACCCCGCGATGCGGCATGCCGGCCCGGTGCGGAAGGAGCTCGCCGTGCCGACCATCATGAACCTGCTGGGCCCGCTGGCCAACCCGGCCGGCGTCCGGCGGCAGGTGGTCGGGGTCTCGAGCGAGGACCGCGCGCCGCTCGTCGCCGAGGCGCTGGTCGCGGCTCGGCGCCGACGCACGCGCTGGTGCTGCACGCCGCGGTCGGCATGGACGAGGTGAGCCCGTCGGGCAGCGACGCGGGTGTGGGAGGTGCGGGAGGGCCGGGTCGCCGACGTGGGAGCGTCTCGCCCGAGGCGCTCGGCCTGGCCTGCGACGACCTCGACGGCCTGGCCGGCGGCGAGCCGGCGGAGAACGCCGGCCGGCTGGAGCGGCTGCTCGGGGGCGGCGGATCACGATGGTCGAGCGCTGCGCCGTGCTGCTGAATGCGGCGGCGGCGCTCTACGTGGCGGGGCGCGGGTGGACGATGGCCGAGGCGGCGGCGCGGGCGCGGGAGGCGCTGGAGGACGGCGGTGCGGCGCGGGTGCTGGCGGAACTGCGGCGCGCGGCGCCGAGGGCGGAGGGGGGCGTGCTGGAGTATCCGCGGGCGGCGCGCCGTCGGCGACGGTGTCATCCTGAGCGGAGCGAAGGAGCCAGTGCCTCGGGCGATCGGCCGATCCTTCGCTCCGCTCAGGATGACGCGGCGACCGCTCAGTACTTCCGGATCACCCCGACCACGACGCCCTGGATCAGGACGTCCCGCTCCTGAAAGCGCATGGGCTGCATGGTGGCGTTGGCCGGCTGGAGCCGGATCCAGCCGCCGGCCTCGCGGTAGAACTTCTTGACGGTGGCCTCGCTGCCGTTGACCAGCGCGATGACCATCTCGCCGTTCTCCGCGCGTCTGCTTGCCGTGCACGACGACGACGTCGCCGTCCATGATGTGCTCGTCGATCATCGAGGTGCCCTGCACCCGGAGCGCGTAGTTGGGCCCGCGGCGGGGCAGCATCTGATCCGGCACCGCGATGGTCTCCTGGTGCATGAGCGATTCGATCGGCGTGCCGGCGGCGACCTTGCCGAGCAGCGGGATCTCGCTGGCCGCCGAGGTGCCGCGCGGCGGCAGCACCTCGATCGAGCGGCTCTCGTTGTAGGAGCGGCGGATGTAGCCCTTGCGCTCGAGGTTGGTCAGGTGCTCGTGCACCGTGGCCAGCGACTGGAAGCCGAACCGCTCGGCGATCTCCTCGAAGCTCGGCGCGTAGCCCTGCTCCAGGATGTGGTTCTGCAGGAACGCGAGAATTTCGCTCTGGCGCTTGGTCAGGGGCATGTCGTATCTCCTCGTCGGCGGTGCGACCGAATAGAGCCCGAACTACAATACCCGAAGACCGGCCGAAGGACAAGATGCCCGTCACGCTGGACCAGATTCTCAGCACGCCACCCGGGGCCGGCTGCCCGACCTCCGGGCCCGCCGCGCCGCGGTCGAGCGCGAGGCGGCGGCCGCGACCCGCCCGCCGTCGCTGGCGGCCGCGCTGCGGCGGAGAGCGGTGGCCGTCATCGCGGAGGTGAAGCGCCGCTCGCCGTCGGCGGGCTCGATCCGCGAGGATCTCGACCCGGCCGAGCGCGCGGAGCGCTACGCGCGTCACGGCGCGGCGGCGATCTCGGTGCTGACCGACGGCCCGTTCTTCGGCGGGTCCCTCGACGACCTGCGCGCGGCGGTCGGCCGCACCGCCGTGCCGGTGCTCCGGAAGGACTTCATTCTCGACGAGCTCCAGATCGTCGAGGCGCGCGGCGGCGGGCGCGGCCGCGGTGCTGCTCATCGTGCGGGCGCTGAGCCAGGCCCGGCTCGCGGCGCTGCTCGCCTGCGCGGCGATGCGCGGCCTCGAGGCGCTGGTCGAGGTCCACACGGCCGACGAAGTGGCGCGCGCGCTCGACGCCGGCGCCGCCGTCCTCGGCGTGAACAGCCGCGACCTCGACACCTTCGCGGATCGACACCGCGGCCGCCTGGACCATGCTCCGCGCGGTGCCGGCGCGCTGCGTGGCGGTCGCGGAGAGCGGCATGGCCAGCGTCGCCGACGTCGAGGCCGCGGCCGCGGCCGGCGCCGACGCGGTGCTCATCGGCACGGCGCTCTCGTCGGCCGCCGATCCGGACGACGCTCCTCGGGCAGCTGCGCTGCCGTGCCCCGCCGTGGCCGATAGCGGCCGAGCCGGTGCGCGCCAAGATCTGCGGCCTCACGCGTGCCGAGGACGCGGCCGCCGCCGTGGCCGCCGGCGCGGACTACCTGGGCGTCGTTTTTGCTGGTGGTCCGAGACGGGTCACCGCCCAGGCGGCGGCCGACATTCGCGCCGCGGCCGACGGGCGTCGTGCCGCGTCTTCGGCGTCTTCGGCGACCAATCGGTCGACGAGATCCTGCGCATCGCCCGCGCGGCCGGGCTCGCAGGCGCCCAGCTTCACGGGACCTATCGGTCGCGCGGACGCGGCGCGGCTGCGCGCCGAAGGGCTGCGTGTCTGGCGCGTGGCGCGGCTGGCCGGACCCGACGATCTCGGCGCTCCTGCCCGAGATCGTCGATGGAGGCGGACGCCGTGCTGGTCGAGCCGCGGGTGGCGCACGCTGCCGGGCGGCACCGGCATCGCGCTCGACCCTCGCGCTCGCGCGGCGAGGCCCGGTCGCGGCTCGCCGGCGAGCGTCGATGGTGCTCGCCGGCGGGCTCACGCCCGAGACGGTCGCGGCGGCCGTGGCCCTCGTTCGACCGGACATCGTGGATGTAAGTTCAGGGGTGGAGCGCCTGCCGGGCATCAAGGATCCTCGACAAAATCGCGCGTTTTCTGGAGGCGGTCGTTGGCCATAGCGCTATCAGCTGAGCGGGCGGTCGGGGGACGCTTCGGTCCCTACGGCGGGCGGTACGTGCCCGAGACGCTCGTCGCCGCGCTCGACGATCTCGCGGCGTTGTACGACGGCGTCCGCGGCGACCGCGCCTTCTGGGCGGAGTACGAGGCGCTGCTGGCGGAGTTCGTGGGCCGGCCCTCGCCGCTGACGGAGGCGCCGCGGCTCGGCGCCGAGGCGGGCACGATCGTCGTGCTCAAGCGCGAGGACCTCAACCACACCGGCGCGCACAAGATCAACAACACGATCGGGCAGGCGCTGCTGGCGCTCCGGATGGGGAAGCGGCGCATCATCGCCGAGACCGGCGCGGGCCAGCACGGGGTCGCCACGGCCACCGTCTGCGCGCGGTTCGGGCTCGAGTGCGTGGTGTACATGGGCGCCGAGGACGTCGCGCGCCAGCGGCTCAACGTCTACCGGATGCAGCTGCTCGGCGCCACGGTCGTGCCGGTCGAGTCGGGCACCCGGACGCTCAAGGACGCCACCAACGAGGCGCTCCGCGACTGGGTCACCAACGTTCCCTCCACGCACTACATCATCGGCTCGGTCGTGGGGCCCGATCCGTTCCCGCGGATGGTGCGCGACTTCCAGTCGATCATCGGCCGCGAGGCGCGCGCGCAGATGCTGTCGCGCTACGGCCGGCTGCCGCACGCGGTGGTGGCGTGCGTCGGCGGCGGCTCGAACGCGATGGGGATCTTCGCCGGCTTCCTCGACGACCCCGACGTGCGGCTGATCGGCGTGGAGGCCGCGGGCGAGGGGATCCTGAGCGGGCACCACAGCGCCACGCTCAGCGCCGGGCGTGCCCGGCGTGCTGCACGGCAGCCTGAGCTACCTGCTGCAGGACGCGGACGGCCAGGTCTCGCCGGCCCACTCGGTATCGGCGGGGCTCGACTATCCGGGCGTCGGGCCGGAGCACAGCTATCTGCGGGACACGGGGCGGGTGAGCTACGAGTCGGCCACCGACGCGGAGGCGCTCGACGCGTTCCAGGCGGTGAGCCGGCTCGAGGGGATCATCCCCGCGCTCGAGACCGCGCACGCCTTCGCGTACGTGCGGCGCATGGCGGGGCGCTGGCCCGCGGACGCGCCGGTGCTGGTCTGCCTCAGCGGCCGCGGCGACAAGGACGTCGCCCACGTGGCGAACCTGCTCGGGGCGCCCGTGTGACGAGCGGCCCCGTGCCGACGGACATCCTCCCGGCGTCGCAGGTCGCCGAGCTGATCAACGGCCTGGTGAAGGCGCTCCGCGCCTATCACATGTACCTGCCCAACAACCCGGTCTACCAGCGGGCCAGCGACAACCTCCGGATCGCGTTCCAGCCGATCTGGGCGGTGCTCGACGAGCTGGTGCTGACGGTCGCCGAGACCGACTTCGTCTGGGAAGAGCAGGTGGTCTACCACCAGCTCAACAAGGCGGAGAGCATCGCGTGGGGGCTGTTCAAGGACGGGATGCGCTCGCTGACGATCCGCCGCGGCGCGGAGCTGGAGGAGCTGCCGCGGTTCCTCGAGACGATCAACCGGGCGCGATTCCTCCCGACGGACGCGGGCGACGACCTCCTGACCCTGCTCTGGGAGGAGGAGTTCGAGTTCATCCAGTACAACTTCATGGAGTTCATCGGCGACACCGGGGCCGGCCTGCCCGAGCAGACCGGCAGCTACGCCGCGAGCGGCCAGGAGGCCGAGGCCGCCGCGCAGCGATCGCCGGGCGGCGGCCGCCCAGGAGGCGCCGCCGCGGCCGAAGGGCGTCATCGACCTGGAGGAGTTCGACTCCACGCTCTACTTCCTCGAGGAGAAGGAGATCAACCAGGTCGCCGCGGCCGTCGAGGACGAGTACCGCCGGGACGTGCGCATGGCCGCGCTCAACATCCTGTTCGATCTCTTCGAGACCCAGGCCGAAGAGGCCACCCGCGAGCGAGATCCTCGGCACGCTCGAGTCGCTGTTTCCCAATCTGCTCAACGCGCGCGATTTCCGGACGGCGGCCACCATTCTCCGCGAGTGCCGCGTGCTCAGCCAGCGCGCGCCCGGCCTGGCGCCCGCCCAGGCCGCGCGGCTGGACGGGTTCGTGGCCAAGCTGAGCGAGCCGGCCATCGTGAGCCAGCTGGTGCAGTCGATCGACGAGGTGCCCGCGCTCGCCGGCGAGCCCACGGTCGGCGAAGTCCTGGGCGAGCTCCGCGCCACGGCGCTCGAGCCGATCCTCACCTGGATTCCGACGCTGGCCTCGCCCGCGCTCCGGAAGGTGCTCGAGGAAGTGGCCGACCGGCTCGCGGAGGCGCATCCGACGGAGGTGCTCCGCATCCTCCGCTCGCCCGAGTCGGAGGCGCTCGCGGCCGTGGTGGCGCTCTGCGGCCGCCTGCAGCTCACCCAGACCGTGCCCGGGCTCGGCGAGACCGTCGCCCACAAGGACGCGGCCGTGCGGCTGGCCTCGGTACAGGCGCTGGCCCAGCTGGGGACCCCCGCGGCGATGGCGTTCATCGAGAAGACGCTGGAAGACGACGACCGGGCCGTGCGCCTGGCCGCCATCCGCGTCGTCGGGGGCCGCGGCTACAAGGGCGCGCAGAAGCGTGTCGAGGGCATCGTGCTCGGGAAGACGGTCAAGGAGATGGACCTCACCGAGAAGATGGCCTTCTTCGAGGCCTACGGGTCCATCGCCGGCGCGGCCGGCCTCAAGCCGATGAGCGCGCTGCTGCTGCCGCGCGGGCTGCTGCGGATGAAGGAGGCCTCGGAGACCCGCGCCTGCGCCGCGATCGCCCTCGGGAAGATCCGCAGCCCCGAGGCGCGGGAGATCCTCCAGCGGGCCGCCGACGACAAGGATCTCGTGGTGCGGAACGCCGTGAGCCGCGCGCTCAGGGAGTCCGGCGCATGACCACGCCGGCCGAGCAGGCGCCGAGCGGCGCGTCGGAGGGCCGCCTCCGCCAGGGCGGGCGGGCGCTGCTGCTCGCCCTCTACACGGCGCTCCGGAGCCTCAAGCTCTACCCGGTGGAGAACGCGACGGTCCAGAAGGCGCTCGACGACCTCGACACCGCCGCGCGTGCGCTGGTGGCCCTCGAGGCCGACCTGGAGATCCGCCTGGCGGGCGACTTCATCTTCGTGAACTCCACCCGCCTCCGGCTCGAGCTCGACAACTACGCGTCGTTCAGCCAGATCCTGGCGATGCTGCGGGCGTTCTCGGTCGGCGCGCTCCGGGTGCACGCGTCGGCCAACCGGCGCGAGTGGCAGATCTTCCTGAGCCTGCTCCTGAGCCTCTTCGAACGGGGCGACCCCGACGGGCGCTACGAGGAGCTGTTCGAGCGCCTGGCGTCCGCCGGGGTCCAGGGCCTCGAGGTCGAGCGCGCCGTCGTCCAGGAGCACGACCCCGACGCCGAGCAGGCCAAGGAGCAGGCCAAGCGGATCTACTCGCAGGGCGTGGCGGTCACCAAGGACGTGATCACCGGCGCCCGGCTGGGCCGCGCCACCAGCGTCAAGCGGGTCAAGCGCGCGGTGCAGCTCATCGTCGACCAGGTCCTCAACAACGAGACCTCCCTGGTGGGCCTCACCACGATCCGCGACTACGACGAGTACACGTTCACCCACTCGGTCAACGTCTGCATCTTCTCGGTGGCGCTGGGCAAGAAGCTGGGCTTCACCCGGCTCCAGCTCTACGACCTCGGCATGACGGCGCTGCTGCACGACGTGGGGAAGGCGCGGGTGCCGGTGACCATCCTCAACAAGACCACCGGCCTCGACGAGCAGGAGTGGCGGATCATGCAGGGGCATCCGTGGCTCGGCGCGCTCACCCTGTTCGCCATGCGCTCGCACGACGAGCTGCCGTACCGCACGATCCTCGTGGCGCACGAGCACCACATGAAGACCGACCTGACCGGGTATCCCAAGTCCGTCCGCGACCGGTCGCTCGGCATCTTCTCGCGCATCGTGGCGGTGGCCGACGGCTTCGATGCCGCCACCACGCGGCGGAGCTACCAGACGGTGCCGATCGAGCCGGACCAGGTGCTGCGCGAGATGTGGCAGAACCCGAAGCGCGGTTACGATACGGTGCTGGTGAAGGCGCTCATCAACCTCATCGGCATCTATCCCGTGGGCACCTGCGTCATTCTCGACACGTTCGAGATCGGCCTCGTGGCCGCGCCCAATCCCGAGGGGCAGCAGCTCAACCGTCCCATGGTGCGGATCGCCGTGGACGCGGACGGCGGCTCGGTTCCGCCCCCGGGCACGCTGGTCAGCCTGACGGAGCAGGACGAGAGCGGCGCCTACCGGCGCTCGATCGTCAAGGTCACCAACCCCGAACGCTACGGTCTCACGGTCGGCGACTACTTTGTCTGAGTCCAGGCTCGCACCGGCCTGGGCCGCCCTCCGGGCCCAGGAGCGGACCGCGCTGATTCCGTATCTCACCGCCGGGTATCCGTCCGCCGAGGCGAGCCTGGCCGCGCTGCGCGTGGCCGACGAGGTGGCCGACATCATCGAGGTCGGCGTCCCGTTCAGCGATCCGCTGGCCGACGGCCCGACCATCCAGCGCTCCACCTTCGACGCGCTCCGCCAGGGAATGACGCTCGCCGGCACGCTGGCGTTGATCGAGCGCGCGAGACTCGCCCGGCCGGTCGTCGTCTTCAGCTACCTCAATCCGATCCTGCGCTACGGCCTCGACCGCTTCCTGCGCGACGCCGACGCGCTCGGCGTGGCTGGCGTGCTGCTGACCGACCTCCCGGCGGGCAGCGACGCCGGCGTGGAGACGGCCATCCGGACGAGCCCGCTCGATCTCATTCGCCTCATCGCCCCGACGACCCGTCCCGCGCGGCTCGCGGCCTCGGTCGAGGGCGCGCAGGGCTTCGTGTATCTCGTCGCCCGTCTGGGCGTGACGGGCGCGACCGCCTCCCTCGCGGACGGGCTGGCGGAGTCGATCGCCCAGGTCCGCCGGGCGACGCCGCTGCCGGTGGCCGTCGGATTCGGGATCTCCACGCCGGCGCAGGCGCAGACGGTGGCCGGCCAGGCCGACGGCGTGGTGGTCGGCAGCGCGCTCGTCGAGATACTCGGCACCCGTGGCGTGACGGCGGCCGGAGAGTTCCTGCGGGCGCTGCGCGAGGCGCTCGACGCGCGGACGGTGGCCCGATGAAAGACCGCCTCCAGCTGCTGGTGGACCGGTACGCGCAGGTGCTGTCGCTGGGCGGCGTGCTCTTCACGCTCGCGGCGCTCGCGGTGGACACCCGCTGGATCGGGCAGCCCGTGGCCACGCTTGCCCTGTTCGTGGTCGTGGTGCTGCTCCGCGGGGTGCCGGTGCGCCTGAGCAAGTACTCCTACCTGACCCAGACCGGCGTGGCGGCGCTCGTCGGCGCGGCGACCGTCGGTCCCTCGCCGGTGGTGCTGGCCCTGTGGGCCGCCGTCTTCGCCTCGGACGTGCTCTGGCTCCGGAAGTTCCCTCGCGCCGGGCTCATCAACGCCGGCCGCGAGGTCCTTGGCTTCGCGGTGGCCTACGGGTACTACGCCGCCGTGATGGCGTACGTGGGACACCCGGAGCTGTCGCTCGATCTGCTGCCGGCCGTCGCCGTCCTCGTCATCATGTACTTCTTCGCGACGCGGGCGCTGTTCTACTTCACCCTGCTGATCCGCGACAAGCTCGAGCACGCCGAAAAGATCCTGATCCTCCGTTGGGAGATCATCTCCTATCTGCTGACCCTCATCGCCGCGGTCGTGGCGGTCGCCGCGCTGCGCGCGCTCTCGCCCGTGGGCTGGCTGGCGGTGGCGCTGGCCATGGGCGTGCTCGGCGCGCTCACGCGCCGCATCCTGGAGGAGGCGATCGGCGCCGAGGACCTGAACAAGGTCCACCTGATGGAGGTGGCGATCGCCAGCAACCGCACGCTGCAGGGCTCGTTCGACCAGATCGAGCGGCTGGCCTACCGGCTGCTCGACTGGGGCGACTTCCGGATCTACCGCGTCGCCGACGGGGTCGCGACGCTGGCCTATCGCGGCGCGCTCGGCCGGCCCGGCCGGGGCGAGCCGCCCGGCGGGCGCGGCGCCGTTCCGCGCCGAGGCGATCGCCTCGAACCAGGTGGTCGTGGTCAAGGACGCCCGGTCCGATCCGCGTGTCGCTTCCCAGATGGAGCAGGTGGGGAGCCTCGTGGTCCACCCGATCCGGTTCGGTGGCGATCTGCTCGGGACGGTCGAGGTGGACCACCCCAAGCGGCACGCGTACGGACCCAAGGACCTCGTCGCCCTCAACACGCTGGGCAACCAGATCGCGACGGCGATCCACATCGCCGAGCTGCGCCGTCCGCTGCTCGGCACCGTCGAGCAGATCGGGCAGCAGGTCACGGCCCTCGCCCGCGTCACCGACTCGCTCCGCACCTCGGCGCTGGCGCTGGCCGACGCGTCGCAGGGGATGCGACAGGGCGCGGGCGAGCTGGAGACCTTCGTGGCCGGCGGCCTCGAGGCCACCGACTCGCTCGGCGCCGCCACCCGCGCCATGGCCGACCAGGGCTCGCAGGCCGCCGAGGCGAGCGGCACGGCCGCCGAGGTGGCGGCGCAGAATCGCGTGGTCATCGGCGAGGCGATCGACCGGCTCGTCGGGCTCAAGGGCTTCGTCTCCGCCAGCGCCGACCAGGTCGCCGGGCTCGGCGCGATGACCACCCGGATCCAGGGGTTCATCGGCACGATTCGCGAAATCGCCGACCTGACGAACCTGATCGCCCTCAACGCGGCCATCGAGGCCGCGCGCGCGGGGGCCGAGGGGCGCGGGTTCGCGGTGGTGGCCGACGAGGTGCGCGACCTCGCCGCCCAGAGCCTGCACGCGGCGGGCGAGGCGCGCCACCTCCTCGAGGAGATCACCGACCAGGTGTCGGCGGTGAGCGGGCAGATGGAGCGCGGACGGCAGGCGGTGGCGGGCGTGGAGGAGCTGAGCGCCGATGCCGCGATGGCGCTCGACGCCATCGTCGGGACGACTGGAGACGCCGGACGGCACGCGCGAGCCATCGCGGCCACCGCCGCGGATCAGCTCCGCGCGGTCGACGGGCTCACCGGGCAGATCCGGCAGGTCGCCGCCAGCTCGGCGCGCACGCTGAGCGAGACCGAGGCGCTCGCGCGGCACGCGACCGAGGCCGCCAGCGGGCAGGCCGACCTCGAGCGGGCGATCCGCGAGCTGGGCGACGTGGCCGCCGACCTTCAGCGCATCGCGAAGCACTTCGTGGTGGAGACCTGACGATGGTTGCCGCCGCCGAACGCGCGTACGTGGCGCTCGGCAGCAACCTCGGCGACCGGGCCGGCCACCTCGCCGCCGCCCGCGAGGCGCTGGCGAAGCTCCCGGACACCGAGGTCGTCGCCGCCTCCGCCGTCGAGGAGACGGCCCCGCTCGCCGGCATGGCGCAGCCGCCCTACCTCAACCAGATGGTCCTGCTCGAGACGCGGCTCACCCCGCGGCAGCTGCTCGAGGCCTGCCACGAGATCGAGCGCGCGCGGGGCCGCGTCCGCGGCGAGCGGTGGGGCGCCCGGACCCTCGATGTCGACATCGTGCGATACGGGCAGCGGCGCGTGACGGAGCCCGACCTTATCATTCCCCATCCCGAGCTGCCCAACCGCGACTTCTGGCTGCGAGAGCTGGCGGAGCTGCAAGCCCATGAACGCTGACGCACGGCCGATGACGGTGCCCGATCTGCTGGCGATGAAGGCGGCGGGGCGCCGGATCGTGATGCTCACCTGCTACGACGCCGCGTTCGCGCGGCTGCTGGAGCAGGCGGAGGTCGACGTCCTGCTGGTCGGCGACTCGGTCAACCAGGTGCTGGCGGGCCAGGAGACGACCCTGAGCGCCACGCTGGACCAGATGATCTACCACGCCGCCTCCGTCCGCCGCGGCGCGCGGCGCGCGCTCGTCTTCGTGGATCTGCCGTTCCTCACCTACCAGGTGTCACCGACCGAAGCGATCCGGAACGCCGGCCGCGTGCTCCAGGAGAGCGGCGCGCATGGCGTGAAGCTCGAGGGCGGCCGGCCGATGGCGGAGACGGTCCGGGCGCTCGTGGACCGGGGGATTCCCGTGATCGGGCATCTCGGGCTCACGCCCCAGTCCGTGCATGCGCTCGGCGGCTACCGGGTGCAGGGAAGAGAGGCAGCGGCCGCCGAGCGGCTCCTGGCCGACGCCCTGGCGCTCGAGGAAGCGGGGGCCTGCGCCATCGTCCTCGAGCTGCTGCCGGCGGCGCTGGCCAAGCGGATCACCGCCGCGCTCACGATCCCCACGATCGGGATCGGCGCCGGGGCGGGCTGCGACGGGCAGGTGCTGGTGCTGCACGACATGCTCGGCCTCAACGAGATGTTCAATCCCAAGTTCCTCAAGCGCTACGCCGAGCTGGGCGAGGCGGTGCGCGCCGCCGTCCGGTCGTACGCCGCCGAGGTGCGGGACGGCACCTACCCCGGGCCAGAGCACAGCTTCGACTGATTCTCCTGCCTCCGAGTCCATGATCGAGCTCAGCTCCATTGCCGACCTGCGCCGATGGGTGCGCGACGAGCGCGCGGCGGGCCGCCGCATTGCGCTCGTGCCCACGATGGGCTTTCTCCACGAGGGACACCTCCGGCTGGTGGACGAGGCGCGCCGGCATGCCGACCGCGTCATCATGAGCATCTTCGTCAATCCGTTGCAGTTCGGGCCGGCCGAGGATCTCGACCGCTACCCCCGCGACCTGCCGCGCGACCGCGCCCTGGCCGAGGCGCGCGGCACTGACGCGCTGTTCGTACCGACCGTGACAGTCATGTACCCGCCAGGCTCGGAGATCCGGGTGGTGCCCGGCGAGACCGCGCACCGGTGGGAGGGTGCGGCGCGGCCCGGCCACTTCGAAGGCGTGCTGACGGTCGTCGCGAAGCTCTTTCATCTGGTGGAGCCCGACGTCGCGTGCTTCGGGCGGAAGGACATCCAGCAGGCGACGCTGGTGCGCCAGATGGTGCGCGACCTGGACTGGCGGCTGGAGATCGTCGTCGTGCCGACGGTGCGCGAGCCCGACGGGCTGGCGCTCAGCAGCCGGAACGCCTATCTCGACGCCGACCAGCGGAAGCGGGCGTTGGTGCTGAGCGCCGCGCTCCGAGCGGCGCACGACGCCTTCCGGTCGGGCGAGCGGAACGCGGCGGTCGCTGCTGGGAACCGTGCGCCGCGTGCTCGCGACCGAGCCCACCGTGGAGGTGGAGTATGTCGCCGTCGTGGAGCCGGCCACGCTTGCGCCCGTGGAGACGGTCGGCGCCGACACGGTAATAGCGCTGGCCGTCCGGCTCGGACGCACGCGGCTGATCGACAACATCATCCTCGGCCAGGGTCTCGACGGGTGACGGCAACGAGCCGGCTGCCCTCGTGGGCGGAGGTCTCGCCCGAGCGCGCGGCGCACATCGAGCGGGTCGCGGCGCTCGCCGACGGTTGGGCCGAACGGATGCGCATCTCGGCGGCCGAGCGGGCGCGGTGGCTGCGGGCCGCGTGGCTGCACGACGCGCTTCGCGACGCGGGCCCGGCCACGCTCGACCGCTGGGCGCCGGACGCGTCATGGCCGGGGTCGCTCCGTCACGGGCCGGCCAGCGCCGCGCGGGCGGCGGCCGAGGGTGAGACCGATCGGGGGATTCTCGACGCCGTGCGCTACCACTCGGTGGGCTGGGCGGACTGGGATATGGTCGGGCGGGTCCTGTATTGCGCGGACTACCTCGAGCCGGGCCGCGCCTTCAGGCGCGAGTGGCGCACCGCGCAGGCCGACCGGTTTCCCGACGATCCTGCCGGCGTCCTTCTCGCGGTGGCCAGCGACCGGCTGGCACATCTCATCGACTCGGGACGGCCGCTCATCGACCCCACGGTGCGCTTCTGGAACAGCCTCGTCGCGCCCTCCGGCTCGCCCTGATCGCCGCGCTGGCGGTGGCGATCGCGGGGGTGGTGGCGCTGATGCTGCCCCCCGAGCGCGAGCGCGTCGCCGGCCATGCCTATCCCATACCGGCTCCGGGCAGGCGGATCCGCGTGGAGGTGCTGAACGGGACGCGGCGGCCGGGCTTCGCCCGGGTCGCGACGCGCGCGCTTCGGCAGCAAGGGCTCGACGTCGTCTTCTTCGGAACGGGGCCGGCGTCGGACAGCACGCGGATCTACGTGCGCCGGGGCGATCCGGGGCAGGGGCGGGACGTCGCCGAGGCGCTCGGCGTCGGGCGGGTGGTGATCCAGCCCGACACGCTTCGGCGGGTGGATGTGAGCGTGCTGATCGGCAGCGACTGGCGGCCGCGGCTGCCGCTGAGGCCGTAGGGCGCCGTCATCCCGAGCGCAGCGAGGGACCTTGCCCGTGGATGGTTCGAGCCAATCCAGGCAAGGTCCCTCGCTGCGCTCGGGATGACGATTGCGGCGTCTAGACCACCCCGATCACCACGTCCATCACGTTCGTCCCCGTCAGCCCCACCTTGAGCAGCGCCCCCGCCGCATCGAGCGCCCGATACGCATCATGCGCGGCCAGATCGCGCGCCGGATCCCGGCCCGCGGCGGCGGCCGCGCGCCAGGTGCCGCCGTCGACGATCGCGCCGGCGGCATCGGTCGGTCCATCGCGGCCGTCGGTGCCGGCGGCGAGCAGCGCGACGCCCAGGGGCGCGCCCTCGAGCACCCGGGCCGCCGCGAGGGCCAGCTCCTGGCAGCGGCCGCCAAGCCCCGGGGGCACGTCGCCCAGGGTGACGGTCGTCTCGCCGCCCCAGATGTAGCAGTGCCTCGGTGGCCGCTGGTTGCGGGATCACCGATCGGCCGCAATTTTGTAGAATAGAAGCGGCTACACTCGCCCCGGTCGCCGACGCCTCCCCGGCGAGCGGCGCCTCCGCCACGATGGGAGCGAGGCCCAACTCTGCCGCGCGCTTGGCCGCAGCTTCGAGGGCCAACCGGTTACTGGCGATCAACTCGAGGGTCACCCGCGCGAAGGCCGCGTCTCCCGGCTTTGGCGTTTCCGCCGTTTCTCCCGACTCCGACGCCGTGACCACGCGCCGCGCGGCGGCGGGGATGCGATCCCAGAGCCCCGCGCGCTCCAGCATTCGCCGGACTTCGGCGGCGGTGGTGACGTCGGGGACGCAGGGGCCGGAGCCGATCGAGGGCAGGTCGTCGCCGATGACGTCGGAGACGACGAACACCCGCACCCGGGCAGGTGCCAGCGCCTGGGCCAACCGGCCCGCACCCCAACGGGAAAAGCGCTTCCGGATGCGGTTCATGGCCGTGATGTCGAGACCGGAGCCGAGCAGCAGGCGGTAGAGCGTGGTGAGCTCCTGGGGCGTGACGCCCTCGACGGGCGCGGCGAGCAGGCTCGAGGCGCCGCCCGAGAGCAGCACCCAGACCTCGTCCTCCGGCGCGACCGCGGCGGCTGCCCGGCCGAGTGCCTCCGCGGCCGCCAGCGAGCCAGGGCCGGGCTCGGGATGGTCGCCGGCGACGACGGGGAGCCTGGGATGCGGTGCCGGCTGGATCTCCGGCGCCACCACGACGCCGCCGGCCGGCGAGTCTCCCCATCCCGCGAGGGTCTCGACCGCGGCCCGGGCCATCGGGATGGCCGCCTTGCCGAGGGCCAGGATCCAGCGGCGGCGCCCCGGCTCGCGCTCGAGCCGGGCGAGCCGGCTCGCCAGGGCAGGGGCGGGGTCAACGGCAGCCGTGGCAACGCGATACAGCTCCGTGAGGAGCTCGCGGGCGGGTGCATTCGCGCTGGGATGGGCGGTCGGGAGGGACAAGATCTCAGCCTTGTGAAAAAAAGCACAAAGTGCTATACATGGGTTGGATGCATAAAAATACAGCGGGCGGCGCCGGCTGCGGCGCCTGCTAATGTAGTCAAGATCCGGCGGAGGCGTCTCGTCTCCGCCCAGTCCTTTCTTTCAGCCGCGAGGGTGCGCGCATGGCCGGCCGCAACTTCCTCTTCGTCCCGGGTCCCACGAATACGCCCGACCGTGTCCTCCGCGCCATGCACGTCGCGATGGAGGATCACCGGTCGTCCGATTTCCCGAAGCTCGCGACCCCGGTGCTGCAGGACCTCAAGAAGATCTTCAAGACCACGACGGGCCAGACGTACATCTTCCCGGCGAGCGGCACGGGCGCCTGGGAGGCCTCGCTCTCCAATACCCTGAGCCCGGGCGACCGCGTCATCGCGGCGCGCTTCGGCATGTTCAGCCATCTCTGGATCGACATGGCGCAGCGGCTGGGCCTCCGGGTCGACGTGCTCGACACCGAGTGGGGCGAGGGCGCCCCCATCGAGCGCTACCAGGAGGCGCTCGCGGCCGACAAGGCGCACGAGATCAAGGCGGTGCTCTTCACCCACAATGAGACCGCCACCGGCGTCACCAGCGACGTCGCCGGGATGCGGAAGGCGCTGAACGACACCAGGCACCCCGCGCTCCTGATGGTGGACGGGGTGAGCTCGATCGGCAGCATCGACTTCCGGATGGACGAGTGGGGCGTCGACTGCGCCGTGACCGGGTCGCAGAAGGGACTCATGCTGCCGGCCGGCCTCGGCATCGTGGCGGTGAGCCCGAAGGCCGCCGCGCTCTACGACTCCGCCAAGCTGCCGCGCGTGTTCTTCGACTTCGGCGACATGAAGAAGGCCAACGCCACGGGCTACTTCCCCTACACGCCGTCGCTGCCGCTGCTGTACGGACTGCGGGAGTCGCTCGCGATGATCTTCGAGGAAGGGCTGGAGAACGTGCTCGCGCGGCACCACCGGCTCGCCGAGGGGACCCGCGCGGCCGTCAAGGCGTGGGGCCTCGAGCTGTGCGCGCGGCAGCCCAAGTGGCACTCGGACACGGTCAGCGCCATCATGGTGCCCGCGGGCATCAACGCCGCCGAGGTGATCGACATCGCCTACCGCCGCTACAACCTGGCGCTCGGCGCCGGGCTCGCGCGCATGGCGGGCCGGCTGTTCCGCATCGGCCACCTGGGCGACCTCAACGAGTGCATGCTCCTCGGCGGCATCGCGGGCGCCGAGATGGCCATGCGGGACGCGGGCGTGAAGGTCACGCCGGGCAGCGGCGTCGGCGCGGCGGAGGAATACTGGCGGGGCACGGCCAAGCCGCTCGAGTCGCGGGAGCTGCCGCCCCGCGCGCCCGATGCCCAGCCGGCGGCCGCGAAGGAGAAGGCCACCGCGGGCGCCGCTCGATGAGCCACACGCGCTTCGAGCCCGCCCGCCAGCGGCTGCAGCGCAGCGAGCTGGCGGTGCCGGGCTCGAATCCGGCGATGTTCCAGAAGGCCCTCGACGGCGAGGCCGACTACATCTTCCTCGATCTCGAGGACGCGGTCGCGCCGGGCGACAAGGAACGGGCCCGAACCAACGTCATCCAGGCGCTGCTCGAGCTCGACTGGCGCGGCCGCGGGAAGACGATCTCGGTGCGCATCAACGGCATCGACACCCACTACATGTACCGGGACGTGGTCGACGTGGTGGAGCAGGCCGGCCACCGCCTGGATACCATTCTGATTCCCAAGGTGGGCGTCCCCGCGGACGTCTACATGGTCGACGCCATGGTCTCCCAGATCGAGGAGGCCAAGGGCATCCCGCATCGCCTCGGGATCGACGTGCTGATCGAGACGGCGCTCGGCATGGCGAACGTCGAGGCGATCGCGCAGTCCAGCCGCCGCCTCGAGGCGATGCACTTCGGCGTGGCGGACTACGCCGCGAGCTGCCGGGCCCGCACGGTCGTGATCGGCGGCCTCAACCCCGACTATCCGGGTGACCAGTGGCACGCGGCGCTCTCGCGCATGATCGTGGCATGCCGGGCCTACGGTCTCCGGCCGATCGACGGGCCGTTCGGCGACCTCAAGGATCCGGAGGGCTACCGGCTCGCCGCCAGGCGCGCGGCGGCGCTCGGGGTCGAGGGCAAGTGGGCCATCCACCCGTCGCAGATCGCGCTCGCCAACGAGGTGTTCAGCCCGCCCCCGGCCGAGGTGGACCGGGCCAGGCGGATTCTCGTGGCGCTGGAGGACGCGGCGCGCGAAGGCCGCGGCGCGGCGCAGCTCGACGGGCGCATGATCGACGCGGCGTCGGCGCGGATGGCGCAGAACGTGGTGGACATGGCGGCGGCGATCGACGCGCAGGGCGGGAAGACGGTCGTCGGAGCTCGATAGGATCGTTTGCTCATGTCATCCTGAGCGAAGCGAAGGAGCCATGACCGAAGGCATGTCCATCCTTCGCTCCGCTCAGGATGACGTAATCACCGGCATCACGAAGTCGACGGAGGTCGAGCGTGGACATCCACGAATACCAGGCCAAGGAGCTGCTCGCCGGCTTCGGCGTCGCGATCCCGCGGGGCGGGGTGGCGTACAGCCCGGAGCAGGCCGTCTACCGCGCCTCCGAGATCGGCGGCGTCCGCTGGGCCGTGAAGGCGCAGATCCACTCCGGCGCGCGCGGGAAGGCGGGCGGCATCAAGCTCTGCTCCAACGAGGACGAGGTACGGACGGCGTCCAAGGCGCTGCTGGGCAAGCGGCTCGTCACCCATCAGACCGGCCCCGAGGGCCGGACCGTCCACCGGCTCTACGTGGAGGCGGCGGTCCCCATCGAGCGCGAGATCTATCTCGGCTTCGTGCTCGACCGGAAGAGCGAGCGCGTGATGATCGTCGCCTCCGCGCAGGGCGGCGTGGAGATCGAGGAGATCTCGGAGAAGTCCCCCGAGGCGATCATCCGCTCGACGGTCGAGCCCGCGGTGGGGCTCACCGCCTTCCAGGCGCGCGAGATCGCGTTCGCGCTGGGGCTCGACGCGGCGCAGGTGACCCGCGCGGTGACGACGCTCCTGGGCTGCTACCGCGCCTTCCGCGACCTCGACGCCACGATGGTGGAGATCAACCCGCTCGTGGCCACGACCGACGGCCAGCTCCTGGCGCTCGACTGCAAGATGACCTTCGACGACAACGCGCTCTTCCGCCGGCCCAACGTGAGCGAGCTGCGGGACTACGCCGAGGAGGATCCGCGGGAGTCGCAGGCGGCGGAGTACGGGATCAACTACGTCGCGCTCGACGGCGAGATCGGCTGCATCGTGAACGGCGCCGGGCTGGCGATGGGCACGATGGACCTCATCCAGCACGCCGGGAGCTCGCCGGCCAACTTCCTCGACGTGGGCGGCGGCGCCTCGCCCGAGAAGGTCTGCAACGCCTTCCGGCTCGTCCTCGCCGACCCCAAGGTCAGGGCGGTCCTGGTCAACATCTTCGCCGGCATCAACCGCTGCGATTGGGTAGCGCAGGGCGTGGTGAACGCCGTCAAGGAGCTCAAGCCGACGGTCCCGCTGGTGGTGCGGCTGGCCGGCACCAACGTCGAGGAGGGCAAGCGGATCCTGCGCGAGAGCGGGCTCGACCTGGTCACGGCGGATACCCTCACCGAGGCGGCCGAGAAGGTCGTGGCCGTCCTCAAGGCCTCGGGCAGCACGGCCGGGAATGGAAAGCCATGAGCATCCTCATCGACGAGCGGACGCGCGTCATCGTCCAGGGCTTCACCGGGGACAAGGGCACGTTCCATGGCAAGGAAATGCGAGCCTACGGAACCAACCTCGTGGGCGGCGTGACCCCCGGCAAAGGCGGCAAGCGGCATCTCGACCTGCCGGTGTTCAACACGGTCAAGGAGGCGGTGAAGCAGGCCGGCGCCGAGGCCTCCGTCATCTTCGTCCCGGCGGCGTTCTGCGCGGACTCCATCATGGAGGCGGCCGACGCGGGCATCCGCCTGATCTGCGCCATCACGGACGGCATCCCGGCGCAGGACATGATCACGGTGAAGCGCTACCTGCGCCGGTATCCCAAGGAGAAGCGCTCCACGGTCATCGGCCCCAACTGTGCCGGCGTCATCAGTCCCGGCAAGGCCATGATCGGCATCATGCCGGGACACATCTACCAGCGCGGCACGGTGGGCCTGGTGACCCGCTCGGGAACCCTGGGCTACGAGGCCGCGTCGCAGATGAAGGCGCTCGGCATCGGCATCACGACCAGCGTCGGCATCGGCGGGGACCCGATCAACGGCAGCTCGTTCGTGGACATCCTGCAGCGCTTCGAGGAGGATCCGGAGACCGAGGCGGTCATGATGATCGGTGAGATCGGCGGCCCACAGGAGGCCGAGGCCGCGCTGCACGCCAAGGAGAACATGAAGAAGCCGGTGATCGGCTACGTGGCCGGACTCACGGCGCCCAAGGGCCGCCGGATGGGTCACGCGGGCGCGATCATCCGCGCCTTCGGCGAGAGCGCGGCCGAGAAGGTCGAGATCATGCGCGGCGCGGGGATCACCGTGGTGTCGAGCCCGGCCGATCTCGGCAGCACCGCCGCGCGGGTGCTGGGCGGCATGTCGAAGCGCGTGACGGTCGGCAGGTGAGCGCGCGCCCGGTCGTGGTGGTGACCCGCCGCCTCCCCGAGCCGGTGCACCAGGCGCTCGCCCGCGAGTTCGACGCGCGCCTCAATCCGGAGGACCGACCGCTCACGGTGGACGGCCTCAAGGAAGCCGTGCGAAGCGCGGACGCGCTGCTCACCACCGTGACCGACAAGGTCACCGACGAGGTGCTCGCCACCGAGCCGCGCCGGGCGAAGCTGGTGGCCAATTTCGGGGTCGGCTTCAACAACATCGACGTCGAGGCCGCCAAGGCCCGCGGGATCGCCGTCTCGAATACGCCGGACGTGCTCACCGACGCCACGGCCGATCTCGCGGTGACGCTCCTGCTCATGACGGCCCGCCGCACCGGCGAGGGCGAGCGCCATCTCCGGGGCGGACACTGGACCGGCTGGCGGCCCACCCACATGCTGGGCACGCACGTCACCGGCAAGACGCTCGGGTTGATCGGCATGGGGCGGATCGCCCGGGCGGTGGCGCAGCGCGCCCATCACGGGTTCGGCATGAAGGTGATCTACCACGATCCCTTCCCGCCCGCGCCCGACGTCGCCAAGGCCCTGGGCGCGGAGTCGCGGAACAGCCTCGAGGAGGTGCTGCGGGAGGCGCATTTCGTCTCGCTCCATTGTCCGGCCACGCCCGAGACCCGTCACCTGATGAACCGCGAGCGCCTGGCGCTGATGCGGCCCGAGGCGTTTCTCATCAATACCGCGCGTGGCGACGTGGTGGACGAGGCGGCGCTGGTCGAGGCGCTCCAGGCCAGGCGGATCGCCGGGGCGGGGCTCGACGTGTACGAGAAGGAGCCGCAGGTGACGCCGGCGCTGCTCGCGATGGAGAACGTCGTCCTGCTCCCGCACCTCGGCAGCGCGACGCAGGAGACCCGCGTGGCCATGGGCCTGCGCGCGTTCGAGAACCTTCAGCTCTTCTTCAGCGGAAAGCCGCTCCGGGATCGCGTCGTGTGAGCCAGGTGGCGCTGGAACCGTTCTCCGCCACCGAGCTGCCCGAGTCGCCCGACCCCGTGGCCGCCAGCGCGGCCCACTACGCCAACGAGGTGCTCGAGCTCCTGAGCGAGCTCATGCTCACGCTGGTGCGGAAGCGCGCCCCGGAGGTCGAGCCGGTGCTGCGGGGAGAGCGGGCCCCGCACGAGCTGAGCGCCGAGCTGCTGGCCCGGACGCTCCAGGTCCAGGGGATCTGGTTTCAGCTGCTCAGCATCGCGGAGCAGAACGCCGCCATGCGCCGCCGGCGGCAGATCGAGGCCGAGCGCGGCTACGAGCTCCTCCGTGGCACGTTCGCGCGGGTGTTCTCGGATGCCGCGGCCGCCAAGGTGCCCGCGGCCGAGATCCGGACGCTGCTCGAGCAGCTCCGCGTGCGGCCGGTCATCACCGCGCATCCCACGGAAGCCAAGCGCGTCACGGTGCTCGAGAAGCATCGCCGCATCTACCGCCGGCTGGTGGACCTCGAGTCGCCCCGGTGGACGCCGCGCGAGCGCCAGGGACTGATCGACGGGCTCCGCAACGAGATCGAGCTCCTCTGGCTCACGGGCGAGCTGCGCCTGCAGAAACCGACCGTGCCCCAGGAAGTCTTCTGGGGCCTGCACTTCTTCAACGAGACCCTGTTCGAGGCGGTGCCCGACCTGCTGGAGAAGGTCGAGCGGGTGCTGGCGCAGTTCTATCCGGGCGAGCGTTGGGTCGTGCCGCCGTTCTTCCAATTCGGCTCGTGGATCGGCGGCGACCGGGACGGCAATCCGTTCGTCACCAACGACGTCACCCACGGCACGCTGCTCGAGAACCGGCTGACGGGCCTTCGACGCTACCGGCGGCGGATCGACGAGCTGGTCCGCGCGCTCAGCATCACCGAGAAGGCGGTCCCGATCTCCGACCGCTTCCGCGCGGCGCTCGAGCGCGAGCTGGCGGCGACGGGACAGGCCGAGGAGATCGCCGCCCGCAATCCGGGCGAGGTGTTCCGCCAGTATCTCGCCTGCATGCTCCGCCGCATCCAGCTGATGATCGAGCACACCGAGCGCGGCGACACCCGGCCCGATCCTGCCGGCTACGCGTCGGCCGACGCGCTGCTCGCCGACCTCAGGTTGATGGAGGAGGAGCTGGTGGAGGGCGGCCGGCCCGAGCTGGCCACGGCCCTGATCCGTCCGGTGCGCCGCGAGGTCGAGTCGTTCCGCTTCAGCACGGTCCGGCTGGACGTCCGGGAAAACACCACCAAGCTCAACGCCGCGCTCGCCGGCCTGTGGCGGACCGGCGGGGGCACCGGCGATGCCCCGGAGCCCGGCTCGGAGGCATGGCGAGCCTGGCTGGCGGCAGAGCTGGCCCGGCCGCTCACGCCGGGCGCGCCGCCGCCCGAGCCCTCGGCGGAGTTCGCCGAGACCTTCGGCATGTTCCAGCTCGTCCGCCGGCTCCGCGAGGAGATCGACCGCGAGGCCTTCGGCGCGTTCGTGCTCAGCATGACGCAGAGCGTGAGCGACGTGCTCGGCGCGTACCTGCTGGCCAAGATCGGCGGGCTGTTCGGCGACACGGCGGGCGTCGAGAGCAGCACGCTCCCGATCGTGCCGCTGTTCGAGACGATCGAGGACCTCCAGCGCGCGCCGGTCATCATGCGGGAGCTCCTCAACGTGCCGCTGGTCAAGCGCAGCGTGCGCGCGCAGGGTGGGGTGCAGGAGGTGATGATCGGCTACTCGGACTCGAACAAGGACGGCGGCTTCCTGACCTCGAACTGGGAGCTGTACAAGGCCCAGATCAAGCTCACGCGGGTGGGGAAGGAGATGGGGGTGCCGATCGCGTTCTTCCATGGGCGCGGCGGGTCCGTGAGCCGCGGCGGGGCGCCGACCGGGCGCGCCATCGCGGCGCAGCCCGCGGGCTCGATCCAGGGGCGCATGCGGATCACCGAGCAGGGCGAGGTGGTGTCGTTCAAGTACGCCAACCGCGGCACGGCGCAGTACCAGATCGAGCTGCTCGCGGCGAGTGTCGTGGAGCACACGATCAAATCCGAGCGCGAGGAGGCGCTCGTGCCGACGGCCGAGTTCGACGAGGCGATGGAGGCGCTCTCGGGCGCGGCCCAGGCGGCCTATCGGAAGCTCGTCGACCACTCTGACCTGTTGCCCTACTACCAGACGGCGAGCCCGCTCGAGGAGATTTCCCTTCTCAATCTCGGCTCCCGGCCGGCCCGGCGATTCGGCGCGCGCTCGCTCGGCGACCTGCGGGCGATCCCATGGGTGTTCGCCTGGTCGCAGAACCGGCATTTCGTGCCCGGCTGGTTCGGGGTCGGCAGCGGAGTGCTGACCTTCCTGCAGGTGCGCGGCGAGCGTGGCTCCGCGCTCATTCAGCGGATGTTCAACGACTCACGCCTCTTCCGGCTCATCGTGGACGAGGTCGAGAAGACGCTGTCCTACGTCGATCTGGAGATGGCGCGGGAGTACGCGGAGCTGGTGCCGGAGGAGCGGGTGCGGGCGGCCGTCTTCCCGCTGATCGAGGAGGAGTACCATCGGACGGTCGAGGCGGTGCTGAGGATCAGCGGCGGATCGGCGCTGGCCGAGCGGTTCCCGAGGTTCCGGCGCAAGCTCGCGCGCCGGCTGCCGATCCTGAATCAGATCTCCCGCCAGCAGATCGAGCTGCTGCGCCGGTTCCGGGAAAGTGGCAGCGACAAGTCGCAGGAGGAGCTGCTGTCGGCGTTGTTGTTGTCGATCAACTGCATCGCGACGGGGTTCGGGGCGACGGGGTAGGGCGACGTCACTCGCCTGCGCGTCATCCCGAGCGAAGCGAAGGACCTTGCCGCCGAGTCCGAACTCCGGGCTGACAAGGTCCCTCGCTTCGCTCGGGATGAGGGCTGATCTGCCGCCCCTCGCCGCCTCCTGAGCCTGTCCGCTTCCGCTCCGTTTCCACCCGCAGCTGCCCGCACGCCGCGTCGATGTCCAGCCCCCGGCTCCGCCGCACCGTCGCCTCGATGCCCTGGTTCCGGAGCCGGGCTGCGAACGCCCGAATCCGCTCGCCGGTCGTCGGCGTGAGATCGGGCGCGCCGCCCGGATGCAGCGGCAGGATGTTGACCAGGGCGCCCAGGCGGCGCGCCAATCGAGCGAGCCGGTCGGCATCCGCGTCCTGGTCGTTCACCCCGCCGATCATGACGTACTCGAACGTGACGCGCTTCCGGAACGCCGCCGCGGCGGCAAGCACCGCCTCCAGATCGTATTTCTTCTCGATCGGCATGATGCCCAGGCGCTGCGCCGACGTCGGCGCATGCAGCGAGATGGCGAGCCGGAACTGCTCCGGCCGCCGGGCGAACGCCTGCATGCCCGGCAGGATGCCCACGGTCGACACGGTGATGTGCCGTGCACCGATCCCGAGCCCGTCAGGCGCATTGAGGATGGTGAGCGCGGTGTCGACCGCCGGCCAGTTGAGCAGCGGCTCCCCCATGCCCATGAAGACGACGTTGGTCGGCAGGTCCGCCGGATCGCGCAGCGCGATCTCGCGCACCTGGCCCGCGATCTCGAAGGCGCTGAGGTTCCGCCGGTAGCCCATCTGCCCGGTGGCGCAGAACGCGCACTTGAGGGCGCAGCCGGCCTGGGAGCTGATGCAGAGGGTCCGGCGGCCGCCCGAAGGGATCAGCACCGATTCGATTGCCTCGCCGTCGGCCAGCCGCCAGAGGAACTTCCGGGTGCCATCGGCCGACAGCTGCTCCACTTCCGCGGCCAGCCGGGGGAGCGGGAAGGCGGCGTCCAGCTCGGTCCGAAGGGCCAGCGGCAGCTCGGTGGCCTCGCTCCAGGCGGCGACCGGCGCCTGCCAGAGCCGCCGGAAGATCTGGCCCGCGCGATAGGCCGGCAGCCCGCGCCCGGCCACCCAGGAGGCCAGGAGGTCGCGGGCGGCGGCCGGGGTACGGTCCAGCAGGTTGACCGGGGGGTGAGGGGCGGCGACGGGGTGGTGGCTCATCGTGTTGGAATCTAATCGGATAGCCCTGATCGGGGCGGCTCGTCCCGCCCCGTTCTCGCATTGCCCGCCCCTCCGTCGGCGGTTACGTTTGTCCCATGCGCCGCCAGGCCGTGCCGTGCTCCTGACCGAGCTGCTCTCGCCGGACCGGGTGGTGGTTCCGCTCAGCGTCGGCGATCGGCACGCCGCCATCGCGGCGCTCACTCGAAAACTTGCAGATCTCGCGAACGCTGAATACAACGACGTCCTCGCCGCAGTGCTGGAACGCGAATCGGTGCAGAGCACGGGCATCGGCTTCGGGGTGGCCATTCCGCACGGGCGGTCCGCCGCGGTGCACGAGCTGACGATGGTCGCCGGCGTGACGCCGGTCCCGGTTCCGTTCGACGCCATCGACGGGGAGCCGGTGCGGCTGGTTTTTCTCATCGTGGGGCCGGAGGCGTCGGCCGGCCTGCACGTCAAGATCCTGAGTCGCATCGCCCGCCTGGTCCGCCGAGACACGGTGCGCCAGCAACTGCTCGAGGCCACCACCGCTGATGAGTTCTACAACGTCCTCCTCGACGCCGAAGCGCACTGACCTGGTCCGCTCCGCCTCTCCCGTGCCCGATTCCGTGAGCGCCACCGCACTGCGCACCCACCGCGCCGGCGAGCTGACCCGTGCCCACGTGGGCAAGCACGTCCGGCTCGGCGGCTGGGTGCATCGCCGCCGTGACCTCGGCGGGCTGGTGTTCATCGACCTGCGGGACCGGGCCGGGCTGGTACAACTCTCGTGCAATCCGGATTGGACCCCGGCGGCCGTGATGGAGCGCGCCGCAAGCGCGGGGTCCGAGACGGTCGTGATGGTCACGGGCACGGTGGCGCTCCGGCCGGAGCCTTCGCGCGACCCGGCGCTGGGATCGCGCGAGGTCGAGGTCCACGTGACCGATCTCGAGATCACGGGGCCCGCCCAGACGCCGGCGATACCGGTGGCGCGGAAGGAGAAGGAGGAGTTGGCCGCCGAGGAGCTCCGGCTCAAGCACCGCGTGCTCGACCTGCGCCGGCCCGAGCTCCAGCAGAACATCATCCTGCGACACCGGCTGCTGCAGCGCGCGCGCCGCGCGCTCACGGACATGGAGTTCCTGGAGATCGAGACTCCGATCCTCACCAAGCCCACCCCCGAGGGCGCCCGCGACTATCTCGTCCCGAGCCGGATTCACCCGGGGGAGTTCTACGCGCTGCCGCAGTCGCCGCAGATCTACAAGCAGCTCCTGATGGTGGCCGGGTACGACCGGTACTTCCAGATCGCCCGCTGCTTCCGGGACGAGGACCTGCGGGCAGACCGCCAACCGGAGTTCACCCAGATCGACCTCGAGGCCTCGTTCATGAGCGCCGAGGACATCCAGCAGGTGGTGGAGCGGACGCTGGTCGAGCTCTGGGATGAGGGCGGCTTCGAGGTACCGCGGCCGTTTCCCCGCCTCGGCTGGCGGGATGCGATGGAGCGCTTCGGCATCGACAAGCCGGACCTGCGGTACGGACTCGAGATCCGGGACCTGACGCCGTTGATCGGCGCCGACGCCGCGCCGTTCCTGGCCGAGACCCGGGCGTCGGGTGGCCGGCTCCGCGCGATCATCTTCGGGGGTGGCGCGGCGCTTTCGCGAAAGGACATCGACGCGCTGACCGCTCTGGCCAAGGAGGCCAAGGCCAGCGGACTCATCTGGGCTCGGCGCACGGCGAACGTCTGGGAGGGGCAGGGGGTCAAGGCGGTGGGCCAGGCGCTGCTCGACGCCGTGGGCGGGAGCGAGGGTGACCTGCTGCTGGCCGTGGCGGGTGCGGACGCGGTCACCTCGCCCGCGCTGCACGCCGTCCGCAGCGCGCTCGCGCGCCGGCCGGAGGTCCGCCCCACGACGGCGCACGCGTTCGCCTGGGTGGTGGACTTCCCGCTCTTCGAGGTGGATCCCGGCGACGGGCCGCCACGTGCCGGCCCACCACCCGTTCACCGCGCCCCACCCGGCCGACCGGAGCGCCCTCGATATCGACCCGGGCCGTGTCCGGGCCCTGCACTACGACGCCGTGTACAACGGCAACGAGCTGGGCAGCGGCTCGATCCGCATCACCGACCCGGCGCTCCAGCGGCGCATCTTCGAGCTGCTCGGCCTCTCGGAGGCGGAGGTCCGGCGGCGGTTCGGCTTTCTGCTCGACGGCCTGGCCGCCGGCGCGCCGCCGCACGGCGGTTTCGCGCTGGGCTTCGACCGGATCACGATGCTGCTGGCCGGGGCGCCGTCGCTGCGTGACGTGATCGCGTTTCCCAAGACCACGGCCGCGCGGGCCCTCTTCGAGGGTGCGCCGACGCCGGTGGACTCCGACGACCTCCGGGCGCTGCACCTGCGGCCCGCGGACGAGTAGCCATGGCCGACGATTCGCATCACCGGCTTTCCGCCGAAGGCGCGGACCCGCTGCTGTTCGCGGGGGTGAACGACGCGAACCTGCTCGAGCTGCAGCGGACCCTCGGCATCCGCGTCTCGTTCCGCGGTGACGACGTCAGCCTGGCGGGCACCGCGGAACAGCTCGAGCGCGCTACGCCCGTCGTGCAGGGACTGCTGGACCTGGCCCGGATGGGAGAGCCGGTATCGCCGGACGACGTCCTGCGGCTGGCGTCGGAGGGGCCCCCGAGCGAGCTCCCGGCCCAGACCAGCGACGGCAAGATCGTCCTCCCCGGGCTCCGGCGCGCCATCGTCCCCAAGACCCAGGGCCAGCGGGACTACCTGCAGGCGATCAGCAATCACGACATCGTGGTCGGGATCGGCCCCGCCGGCACGGGCAAGACGTACCTGGCGGTCGCCAAGGCGGTGGAGGCGCTCGCGCGGAAGCGGGTCAAGCGCATCATCCTGGCGCGGCCGGCCGTCGAGGCCGGCGAGTCGCTCGGCTTCCTGCCGGGCGATATCCAGGCCAAGGTCGATCCATATCTCCGCCCGCTGTACGATGCCCTCGAGGACATGATGCCGCACGACCGCGTGCAGCGCGCGCTCGAGACCCGCACGATCGAGATCGCGCCCCTGGCGTACATGCGCGGGCGCACGCTGGCCGACGCGTTCATCATCCTCGACGAGGCGCAGAACGCCACCGGCGCCCAGATGAAGATGTTCCTGACCCGCCTGGGCGTGAACAGCAAGACGGTGGTCACGGGCGACAAGACCCAGGTCGACCTGCCCCGGCGCGAAGACAGTGGGCTGGTGCAGGTCGAGCGGATCCTGCCCGGCATCGAAGGCATCGCGTTCCAGTATCTGACCGAGGCGGACGTCGTGCGGCACCGGCTGGTGCGCGAGATCATCCGGGCCTATGCGGAGGATCAGAACGGCTGATGGCTCCCGGGGAGGTGCCTCGCAGCCCGTTTGGGGACACGCTGGCCGACCGGATCAAGTTCCACCTCGTCCGGTGGGTTCCCCTGCTCGTCACCGCCGTCCTGACCTACCTGCTGTTTCCGCCGCCGGCCGGGCTCGGCGCCCGGATCCCCGACGTCGGCGCAGCGCTCCGAGCGCACGGTCGTGGCGCCGTTTCCGTACCAGGTGCGGAAGACCACCGACGAGATCGCGCGCGAGGGTGAGTCGCGGGCCCTGACCGCGCAGCCCGTCTACCGCTTCAGCCCCACCGCCTACGATTCGTCGCTCGCCGCCGCGCGCGCCTTCTTCACCGATCTGGAGCGCGCGAGCGCGCAGGGCCCCGAGCTCATGCGCGCGGTCGCCTCCACCCAGGCGCACCTGGGCCCCGAGGAGACGCGCTACCTCGCCGACCCGGCGCATCGGCGCGAGATGCGGGACCTGGTGACGCACTTTCTGGGCGACATGCTGTCGCGCGGCGTCGCCGATGCCGGCGTGATCCGGGGCGAGGCCAGCCGCCAGATCACCCTTCGGCGGAACGACACCGAGCGGGTCGTGGCGCGCGACTCGATCCTCACCTTCGCCGACCTGATGGAGCAGGCCGAGGCCGCGGGCATCGTGGTGGAGGATCCGGCCGGGCCAGCGCACGCTCCGGCGCATCGTGGGCGCGTTCTATCATCCCACGATCGTGCCCGACGCGACGCTCACGAGCGCGCGCCGCGAGCAGCTCCGCGCGAGCGTGGACCCGACACGGTACGGCGTGCGCTCGGGCGAGCAGATCGCCGGGGCGGGGCAGACGGTCACCGAGGAGATGCGGGCCAAGATGGTTGCCCTGGGGCAGGAGCTCCAGCGGCGGGGCGCCGGCGGTTACTGGACGCCCGGCGTGGTGGGCGCGTTGCTCTACAACACGATCGTGCTGGGCGTCTTCTGGCTGCTGATGGTGTTCTATCGCCGCGAGACGTACGTGGAGCTGCGCGAGATGGCCTTCTTCGGGGCGCTCTTCTCGCTCGTCGTCCTGATCACGGCCGGCACCACGCAGCTGCTCCCCATCCGGCCCGAAATGGTGCCCATACCCTTCGCGGCCATCCTGGTGACGCTGCTCTACACCGGCCGCATCGGCGTGTTCGCCGCGCTGACCCTCGCCGTACTGCTCGACGGGCAGTGGTCGCTCGGAGACACCGGCATTCTCTTCTTCGGCCTGGTCGGCGGCGTGGCGGGCGCGATCGGCATCCGCGCCGTCCGGCGGCGCCGGCATCTCTACGTCACGGTGGCGGTCGTGGCGGCGGCGAGCATCCTGGCGTCGATCACGGTGGGCCTGCTCCAGGGCTGGGCCACGATCACGATCGTGGCGAGCGCGCTGCTCGGCTCGCTGATGGCGCTCGCGAGCGCGGCGCTGGCGATGCTGGTCATGCCGCTCGCCGAGTCGGCCACGCGCATCACGACCGACCTGACCCTGCTCGAGCTCTCCGACCTCGGGCGGCCGCTGCTCCGGCGCCTGGCGCTCGAGGCCCCGGGCACGTGGGCCCACAGTCTCGCCATGGCCAACCTCTGCGAGTCGGCCTGTAACATCATCGGCGCGAACGGCCTGCTGGCGCGCGTCGGCTGCTACTACCACGATATCGGGAAGCTCAGCGCGCCGGGGTTCTTCGTCGAGAACCAGGGCGGCGGCCCCAACCCGCACGACCAGCTGCCGCCCATCGACTCGGCGCGCATCATCCGGCAGCACGTGCTCGACGGCATCGCGCTCGCCGAGACGGCCGGCCTGCCGCGGGTCGTGAGGGCGTTCATCCCCGAGCACCACGGCACGACGGAGATCACGTACTTTCTCATGCAGGCCCGGCGGAATCTCACCACCATGTCGCCCAATCCGGCCGACTATCGCTACCCCGGCCCGCGCCCGCAGAGCGCCGAGACCGCCGTGGCCATGCTCGCCGATTCGGCCGAGGCCGCGGTTCGCGTGCTGCCCGAGCAAACGCCCGACAAGGTGCGCGAAGCGATCGAGCTGCTGGTACAGCAGAAGCTCCAGTCCGGCCAGCTCGACGACGCCCCGCTCACCCTGCGCGATCTCGACCGGGTCAAGCGGGAGTTCGCACGCGTCATGTCGGGCACCTACCACAAGCGCATCGGGTATCCCCGTGCCAGCGGCGGCGTCACGCCGGAATTCCAGACTGCCGAGCGGCAGTGACGTGGCGGTGAACGGCCGCCGCGTGCCGCTGCCGGCTGCCCTCGTGCGCCGGGTGGTCGAGGCCGTCCTGCGCGGCGAGCGCCGGCGCGCCCTGATCTCGGTCACGTTCGTCGGCCGCGACGCGATGCGCCGGCTCAACGCCGAGCACAAAGGTCACGACCGGCCGACCGACGTCCTGAGCTTCGCCATGGCCGACGCGGCAGGGCGGGCGGTCGGTGACGTGTACGTCTGCGCCTGGGTGGCCGAGCGCGAGGCGCGGGCCCGCCGCATCCCGGTCCGCGAGGAGCTCGTGCGCCTGGTGGTGCACGGGACGCTGCACGCGCTCGGCCGCGAGCATCCCGAGGACGAGCGACGGACGTCGTCGCCCATGTGGCGGCGCCAGGAGCGGTACGTGGAGGCTTTCGCGTGAGCGCCGGGCCATGATGGCCATGCTGCAGCTCTTCATCGCGCCGCTGGTGGCCGCGGTGCTCACGCTCTGGTCGGCGTGGCTCGCGCTCGCCGCCGAGTCGGACGCGGACCTGCCCCGGGCGCTCGGCGGCGAGTTCTCGAACGAGTCCGGCGCGGGCACGCTGTCGCGCAACCTGCACGTGGCGCATCTCGCGCTGCTCGTGCTCGCGGGCGCCGCGGCCGGCGGCGCCGTGGCCTGGTGGGCGCGCTCTCCCGCGGCGGGGCTGCTCCGCCTGACGCTCGCCGTCGGCCTGGTCTGGGTGCTCGGCGACCTGCTGCCCAGGCTTCTCGCCGCCGTGGCGCCGGAGCTCACCGGGCCCGCCCGGCGCGCGGCGGCCGCCACGCTGGCGCCGTTCCGGCCGCTGCTTCGCCTGGCGGCGTGGGCCGACGCCCGCGCGCGCTCACCATCCTCCCGGGTGGCTCCGCACCACGCCGGCGCCGCCGAGCGCGACATGCTGCTGGGCGTGTTCTCGCTGGCGGACACGACCGTGGCCGAGGTGATGACGCCCCGGATCGACATCGTTGCCGTCGATTCGTCGGCGGACCGCGAGGAGGTCACCGCGACCCTCCAGAGCTCCGAGCACGCCCGGCTCCTGGTCTACGACGGCCATCCCGACGCGGTCGCGGGCGTGATCTACGCCAAGGACATCCTGGCCGCCAGCGCCGGCGACGGCGCGCCCTGGCAGACGCTCATCCGGCCCTCCGCCTTCGTGCCGGAGGGCAAGCCCCTCGACCGGCAGCTGCGCGATTTCCAGCGGGGCCCGAGCCATCTCGCGGTGGTGGTCGACGAGTTCGGCGGCACGGCGGGCATCGTCACGCTCGAGGACATTCTCGAGCAGATCGTGGGCGAGATCCAGGACGAGCGTGACACCGACGAGGTCGCGCCGATCCAGGTGGTCTCCGAGGACCAGCTTCGGGTCGAGGGCGGCGTGGCCCTCTCCGAGCTGGAGGGCGTGCTCGGGCACAGCTTCGCCCGCGAGGACGTGAGCACGGTCGGCGGCCTGGTGCTCGCCGAATTCGGCCGGGTGCCGCGATCGGGCGAAGCGATCGACCTCCATGGCTACCGGCTGGTGGTGGAGCAGGTGATCCGGCGCCGGGTGCGCCGGGTCGCGGTGTTCCGGCCGGCCGTCGAGGCCCCGCTCGGCGGCGCGGAGCGGGTGCTGCCATGATCTGGCTGGCCATCGCCGTCGGGCTCATGGTGGCGGCCTTCGGCGCCACGGCCGGCGCGGCGCTCATCACCGTGAGCCGCGCCGAGCTCACGCGCGCGGTGAGCCGGCGGCTCCGCGGCGGCACGCCGTCGCTCGTCTGGCTCACGCAGGTCGACTACTACCTCACGAGCGCGTCGGCCACCACCTCGCTCGGCGTGCTGATCGTGGGCGCCGCGCTGCCCGGCCTGGCCGGCTCGGGCGCGCCCCGCGTGGTGGTCGCGCTCACCGTGCTCGGCGTCCCGCTCGTCCTCTTCGCGGCCTATCTGGTCCCGCGCTGGCTCACGCAACCCCGCGCCGAGACCGTGGCCGACCGGGTCATCCCGCCGCTCCGGCTGTGGTCGCGCGTGGTCGGGCTGCTGCTGCCCGCCCGGACCGCGACGCGGCCCACCGACCTGCGCTCCATCTGGCGCGAGGGCGCCGCGGTCGGACTCCGCGCGGACGACGAGCTCCAGCTCGTCGGCGGGGTCATGGCCTTCAGCGTCCGGCCGGTCCGCGAGGTCATGACGCCGAGAACCGACATCGTGGCCATCGACGAGCACGCGGCTCTCGACGACATCCGCATGGTGTTCGCGCAGAGCGGCTACAGCCGCATCCCGGTCTTCCGCGGCGACGCTCGACGACATCATCGGGATGCTGCACGCGTTCGACCTGTTCCGGCTGAAGCCGGGCGATCCGCTGCCGGTGCGGCCGGTCGCCGTGACGCCGGCCAGCCGGAGCTGCGGGGACCTGCTGCTCGACATGCAGCGCGAGCGCCGCCACCTTGCCATCGTGCTCGACGAGTTCGGCGGCACGCTGGGCATCGCCACGCTCGAGGATCTGCTGGAAGAGCTGGTCGGCGAGATCTTCGACGAGCACGACGACGAGGTCCGGACCACGCCCGCCACCGGCCCCGCGCTCTTCGAGACCGATGGCAACGTCTCGCCCGAGGCGATCGAGGAGCGCTTCGGCGTCTCGCTGCCCGAGGGCCGGTCGACGACGGTGGCCGGGCTCATCGCCGAGTGGGCCGGGCGGATTCCCAACGCGGGCGAGCGATTCACCATCCGCGGGCTCGAGTTCGACGTCCTCGAGGCCTCTCCCACGCGCATCGAGCGCCTGCTCATCCGCTCGGGCGCCACCTCCGCCGTCACGCTCCTGCCGAGCGGCCCGTGACCGCCCCCGACGACAAGGTCGGGCGGATGGTCGACCTGGTCCGGACCGGCGAGCTCGCGACCTTCGTCCGCCGCGCCCACGAGTTCGAGCCCGCCGACCTTGCCGACGTCCTCTCCGCCCTCGACGAGCGCGACCGCCTGACGGTCGTGAAGGCTCTGCCGCCCGAGCTCTCGAGCCAGGCGCTGGCCGAGATGCCCGAGGAGGAGCACGCCGAGACGACGCTCGCGGCCCTGGCCCCGGAGCAGGCGGCGGAGATCGTCGAGGAGCTCGACGACGACGACGCGGCCGACATCCTCGGCGAGCTTCCGCCCGCGGACCAGGAGCGGATCCTCTCCACGCTCGAGCACCGCGCCGTCGTCGAGCGGCTGCTGCGTTACGACGAGGAGACCGCCGGCGGCCGGATGACGTCCAAGACGGTGACCGTGCGCGACACGGCCACCGTGGCGGAGGCGCTGGACGAGATCCGCCGCCAGGCGGCGGAAACCGAGGACTTCTATCAGGTGTTCGTGGTCGACAGCGACCGCCGCCTCGTCGGAACGCTGCCGTTCAAGGACCTGGTGATCAGCCGACCCGAGCGCCGCGTGCGCGATTTCATGGAGCCCGCCGACGTCTCGGTCTCGCCCGGGGCCGACCAGGAGGACGTGGCCCGGATCCTCGCGCGCTACAACCTGCCGAGCGTGGCGGTCGTCGACGACCAGGGCCGGCTGCTCGGCCAGATCACGTTCGACGACGTGATCGATGTGGTGGAGGCCGAGACCACCGAGGATATCCTGAAGTTCGGCGGCGTGCCGGCCACCGAGCTGCTCGCCGCGGGGTGGCGGGAGGCCGTGCGGAGCCGGCTTCCCTGGCTCTATGTCAACCTGCTCACCGCGTTCCTCGCGGGCGGGGTGGTCTACGTCTTTCAGGGCACGGTGCAGCGCACGGTCGCGCTCGCGGTGTGGATGCCGATCATCGCCGGGATGGGTGGGAACGCGGGCACGCAGGCGCTGGCGGTCACGGTGCGCCGGCTCGCCCTGGGGCAGATGCCGAGCCACCTGTTCGCGCGCGTGGTCGGCAAGGAAGTGCTGGTCGGGATGGTGAACGGGGTCGCCATCGGCGGTGTGGTGGGTGTGGTCGCGATGCTGATGGGTGACCAGAGCCGCCTGGGCATCGTCGTCTTTCTCGCCATGTGGGGGAATCTCCTCGTGGCCGGCTTCGCGGGCGGGTTCATCCCGGTCGTGCTCGAGCGCTACCGGATCGATCCGGCCATCGCCTCCTCGATCTTCGTCACCACCTTCACCGACGTCTGCGGCTTCCTCCTCCTGCTTGGTCTGGCCGGATGGCTCCTGCTGTGAGGGCGCGCTAGGTGCGCGCCTTCGTCATCTTCGGCCGGCTGCTTCCGTTCGTCTTGGCGTTCATGTGGGACCGGCGGCGCTTTCTCGTGGTCGGGCGGCCCCGGCGCCGCGATGCCGAGCGCCACCGCCTCCGCGCGGAGCGGCTGACGCGCACGCTCGCCGAGCTCGGGCCCACCTTCATCAAGCTGGCGCAGGTGTTCGCCGCCCGGGCGGACATCCTGCCCGAGCCGTACCTCAGCGCCATCGCCACGCTCACCGACCAGGTCCCGCCGCTGCCACCGGGCGTGGCCGAGCGGGTGGTGCGCGAGGAGCTGGGACGCGACGTGGGCCAGGTGTTCGGGCGCTTCGAGCCGGAGCCGCTCGCCGCGGCCTCGCTCGGCCAGGTTCACCGGGCCTCGTATGCCGGCCGCGAGGTCGTGGTGAAGGTCCTCCGGCCGGGCGTCGAGGAGGTCGTCGGGGAGGATCTCGACGTCTCCTTCCGCATCCTGTTTCTGCTCAACCTGCTGTTCCCCAACCATCGCACGCGTGCCATCACCGCGATCGTGAGCGAGTTCTCCAAGCGCATCCGCGACGAGCTCGACTTCCGGGAGGAGGCCCGCAACGCGGCGATGCTGCGCCGGAACTTTCAGAGCGAGCCGCGCGTGATCGTGCCGGAGGTGGTGACCGAGCTGGTGACGCGGCGGGTGCTGGTGCTGGAGTACGTGGAGGGAACGCGGATCGACCGGCTGCACGAGCGGCTGGCCGCGGGCGAGCTGGACCTCCAGCGACTGGTCGAGACCGTGGTCGACGCCTACATCAAGATGATGCTCGAGGACGGCGTCTTCCACGCCGATCCCCATGCCGGCAACCTGCTGATCGACCCGCAGGGCCGGCTCGTGCTGCTCGACTTCGGCATGGTGCTCCAGGTCGAGCGCGACACCCGGCGGCGGCTGGTCGAGACGGTGCTCGCCGCCGCGCGCCAGGACGTCGACGGCGTCATCAACGGCTTCTACGAGCTCGGCATCCTCGACCCCGACGTCGACCGCGGCACCGTGCGCGACGCCGCGCAGAGCCTCATGGCCGTCTCGCTCAAGGATGAGACCTCCCCGCGGCAGATCCAGCGGCTGGTGGAGCAGGTCCTGAGCACGTTCTACGAGTGGCCACTGATGCTGCCCTCCAACCTGGTCTACTTCGGCCGGGCGGGGGTGCTCGTCGAGGGGATCGGCCTCCGCTACGATCCGAACTTCAACGCGCTCGCGATGGCCCGGCCGGTGCTCGCCCGGTCCGCGAAGCGGCTGGTACGGGGCGTGCTCGAGCAGGACCCGCGCACCCGGGTCACCGACTGGACCCAGGAGGCATTCACGCTCGCCCGGACGCTGCGAGACCTGGTCCGCCGCGTCGAGCGGGACGAGCTCCGGGTCCGCTGGCACCCGCGCGACACCCTCGAGCTCCAGCGATTCCTGGCCCAGCAGGTGCGGCGGGCGCTGCTGGCCCTGTTCGCGTTCACCGTCGCGGTCATCGCCAGCGTCGTCTACCTGGCGACCCGGCGGCTCGAGGTGCTCGTGCTGGGATTGCTCATCGCCTTCGGGATGTTCTTCGTCATCTTCCTGCTCCCGACCCACCTCTTTCAGAACCCACTCCGTTTCCGGCGACGCTGGCCGGTACGTTGAGCGCGTCCGCGTAGCGCTCCCGCCACAGGCGCAGCGAATCCGTCGACAGCTCGTCGAGCGTGCGGGAGACCGCCGCGACCGCGTCCATGGCGAGCGCCAGGAGGACGCGGTCGGGAGCTGCGGCCGCCGAATCCCGGCTGCCGGCAAGCGAGAACATGACGACCTGGAGGTGGTTGTTGATCCGATCGCGCAGAAGCCCGCGGACTTCGGCGATCAGCTCGCGGCGCACGCGGGCGGCGCGGCGGCGCAGCAGCCAGTGGAGCCAGCCCTGCAGCGCGCAGGCCGCGAGCGCCGCGCCGGCCAGCTCCTGCTCATTCGTGCCGAGCTCCAGGGCCAGCGGGACCACGAAGGCCACGGCCAGGGCCACGGCCGAGAGATAGAGCTCGAGGTGTGCGGTGAGATGCTCCTCCACGCGGCGGCGCCATCGCGGCCGGAGAGGAGGGCGCCCCTCCTTGCGGAGGGGCGTTTGGAGAGGGAGGAAAGTCGATCGGTTCAGGCGGACTTGAGCTTGTTGAGCACTTCGTTGTCGAGACGGCCGGTCACCGGCAGGTTGTTCTTCTTCTGGTAGCGCTTGAGCGCCTTCCGGGTATCGGCGTTGAACTGGCCCGTGGGCTTGCCCTTGTAGAACCCGGCCTTGGCGAGACCCTCCTGGGCCTCCTTGATCTGGTCGGTGGTCCAGGCCATGGACTTGCTCGCCGACTTGCTCATCGCGGAGGTTTTGCTCGAGTCGACCTTCGCGTGGACGGTGGGAGCGGCGGACGGCGTCGGCTTCGACGGGGCCGCGGATGTCTGGGCCGAGAGCGCGCTCGCGGAGAGCGAGGCCACGACGAGGGCGGAAGCGAGAGCGAGTGATCGAAGCATAGATTCCTCCTCTGGAGTACGGCTGCCGCCCGGTACGGGCAGCTGCGGGGACGTCCGGAAGAAGGGCAATCCATGTGCCATCGGTGAGAGGCCCGCGACGGCGTTTCGAGGGGGAAGCTGGCGCACGGAGGCGAGCTATGGCGCGCCACTCTGTCCCGCGCGGGACAGAGTGGCTTCAGTCGAAGCGGCGGGGCAGGTCCCAGCGCTGGATCATGCGGCTCAACGTGCGGCGGCTGATGCCGAGGACCCTGGATGTCTCGTCGCGGTTGCCCCGCATGGCCGTCAGCACCTGCAGCACGTGTCGGCGCTCGACCTCCTCCAGCGACTGGAGCCGGTCATCCACATCCGGCTCGGCGGACGCGCCGGCATCCGGGTCGACGCGCGTCGGCAATGTCAGCGGCGAGTCCAGTGCCGATCCGGCGGCGCCTCGTACGATCGGCGTCAGGTGCTCCGGACCGATGACGTCCTGCTCCGCGAGCAGCATGGCGCGCTCGAGCACGTTCTGCAGCTCGCGGATGTTCCCCGGCCACTCGTACGCCAGGAGCCGCCGCTGGGCCTCGGGATCCACCGCAACCGGTCCGCGGCCGTGGCGCGATGTCAGCTCGCGCAGGAAATGATCGATCAGCAGCGGGATGTCCTGCCGCCGCGCGCGCAGCGGCGGCAGCGCGAGCGTCACGACGTTGAGCCGGTAGTAGAGGTCCTCGCGAAAGCGACCCTGGCGGACCAGGTCCGGCAGGTCCCGGTGCGTGGCCGCCAGCACGCGCACGTCCACCTGCACCGCGGTCTCCGAGCCCACCGGGACGATCTCGTGCTCCTGGAGCGCGCGCAGCAGCCGCGCCTGGAGTGCCGGCGAGACGTCGCCGATCTCATCGAGAAACAGCGTGCCGTGGTCCGCCTCGCGGAACAGCCCGGGCCGCGCGGTGGCGGCGCCGGTGAACGCCCCGCGCACGTGGCCGAACAGCTCACTCTCCAGCAACCCTTCCGCGAGGGCGGAGCAGTTGACCGCGACGAAGCGCTGGTCGGACCGCGAGGAGAAGCGATGGAGCGTCCGCGCCACCAGCTCCTTGCCGGTGCCGGTCTCGCCGAACACCAGCACGGTGGCGTGCGAGGGTGCCACCCGCGCCAGCGTCTTCATCACTTCGATGATCGCCGGACTATGGCCGACGAGCGCCGGTCCTCCGGCCGGCTCAGCGGCGGACGCGGGCTCGGCGCCGTCCCGGCGCAGGCCGGCGAGCTTCCGGCGTCCCAGCGAGCGCGCGAGCGTCTCCCGCAGGGCGGCCAGGTCGTATGGCTTGCTGATGAAGTCGTACGCGCCGGCGCGGATGGCCTCGCCAGCCGCGGTCGCGTCGCCGAAGGCGGTCATCACCAGCACGAGCGCACCGGGATCCCGCTCGCGCAGCACCTTCAGCAGATCGAGCCCGCTCTTCTCGGGCATGCGGAGGTCGGTCAGCACGGCGTCGAAGGGCCCCGCCTCCTCGACCTTGGCCAGCGCCTCATCGGCGGAGAGGGCGGGGACGACCTCGTACGCCTCCCGCTCCAGCACCTCCGCCAGCAGCCGGCAGGCCTCCTCGTCGTCGTCTACCAGCAGCAGCCGAGCGTGGCGGGGCGAGGGCAGGGTCGTCATACGGTCTCCTCGACCGGGAGGGTGAGCCGCCAGCGCACGCCTCGAGCGCTCGGCACGTGGACCAGGTCTCCGCCGAGCATTCGGGCGAGCCGCCGGCTCACCGCGAGACCGAGTCCAGTGCCCAGCGGCCCCTTCGTGGTCGAGAACGGCCGGAAAAGATTGGAGGCCGCCTCGGCGTCGAGGCCGGGGCCGTCGTCCTGCACGTCGATGAACGCCGTGTGGTCGGCGCGGCCGGTGGCGATCGTCACCGTCCCGCCGCCGGGCAGCGCCTCGATCGCGTTCTTGAGAAGGTTGAGCAGGATCTGCTCGACCATCGCAGGGTCGCAGGTGGCGAGCACCGGCTGGCCGCCGTCCTGGGGCAGGTGTGTCCGGACCCGCGCCTCGCAGAGAGACGGCTCGAAAAATCGGGTCATCCGGAGCGCGATGGCATTGAGGTCCTCCCGCTGTCTCAACGGTGTGGGCCAGGGCCCGCGATCGAGTCCCGCGCGAACGATTCCGGCGACCCGGTCCACCTGCGCGAGCAGCAGGCGCGCGCGCTCCATGCCCTTCGGGTCGTGCTGGGCCTCGAAGTCGTCGCGGAGCAGCTGCAGGTGGCCGCTGACCGTGTTGAGCGGCGTTCCGATCTCGTGGGCGAAGACCGCTGCCGTCTCATGCATGAGCGCGAGCCGGTCGAGCCCGCGGGCGCGCTCCTCGAGGGTGAGCAGCATCGCGCGCGCGGCGCTCTCCCGCTCGCGGGCCGCCAGGGCCGCGCGCATCCGGTTGTACCGTCGCGTGAGCTCGCGGAATTCCGGCGGGCCGATCTCCTGCGCGGCCGGCGCGCCCGTGGCGCCGCCATGCGCGGCGGCCATGGCGCTCCCCAGGGCCGCCAACGGCCGTCCGACCCAGTGCGCCGTCATCACCGCCACGAACAGCGCCACCAGCAGCGCCGACAACAGGGCGAGCAGGTAGGCCCGCCGGCGCTCGAGCCGCGCCCAATCCTGAAGCCGCCGGGTCGAGACCCGCACGTCGAGCACTCCATAGGGCCGCGGCATCCCGAGCGGCAGCACCACCTGCCACGCCGGCGATGCTCCCCCGCGCAGGTGCACTTCGGGCGCGCGGCGGGTGAAGGCGGCGTAAGCCCAGCGCCCGGGCGGCGTCGAGTCCGACAGGCCGCTTGCCGCGGCGGGCTCGAGCTGCGAGCTCCGAAACACGTACACCATGGCCTGGGATTCCGTGCCCCGGTGGCGCGACCACCCCTCGAGTCCCTGCGTGAGCCCCACGGCCTCGCCGTGCGGCGCGCTGCGCGTAAGCAGGGTGGCGAGTGTGTTGGCCAGGGTCACCGTCTCCAGCCGGAAGTCTTCGAGCCGGGTGCGCGCGGACCACCAGAGCGCGATCTCGGTGGCGCCGGTGACGAGCACGATCGCCATCGCGGCCGTGAGCACCGCCAGTCGGCGAGGCAGGCCCATGGGCATCAGGCCGGCTCCACGGCCCGGCGCCGCGCCAATTCGCGCATCCCGTGACGGCCCAGCAGGGCTACGCCGATCAGCAGCACGGGCAGCACCTGGACGGCCTGGAGCGCGACCCCCGCGGCCACCGCGCGCGAGGCCTCGATGCCGGCCGGCCGGAGCCCGAGCACCACTGCGCCTTGCACCACGCCCACGTTGCCCGGAGTGAGTCGGAGGATGCCGCCGACGTTCGACAGGACCAGCGCGAGGACCGAGAGGGCAGGGGACACGTTCGCGCCCGTGGCCACGATCGACCAGTGGTATGTGGCCCACTGCAGGCCCCACGAGCCGACGTTGAGCGCGAGCGGCGCCGCCAGCTGCGCGGTGGTCCAGCCGACTGCCGCGCTCTCGCCGCGCCCCGGCCGAAGCCACGGGATCCAGCGCAGCAGCGCGAGCGCGCCCCCGATGAGGAGCACGCCCCCGCCGAGGAGGCGCCAGCCGTGCTCCGAGGCAACGCCCGCGACGACCCCGAGCAGGAAGATGCCGAGCGCCGCTGCCTCCACGATGCGACTGGCCACGACGGAGCGCGTGGCGAGTCCGGCGCCGACGCCGTCCCGGCTCGACGCCAGGTGAATGCGGCCGGCCTCACCGCTCATGGCAACGCCGATCGCGTTGATCGCCGCGCCCGCGAAGGTCGCGGCCTGCGCGGTCCGGAACGTGAGTGGGCCGAACGGCCGCACGAGCAGCTGCCAAGCCCAGGCCTTGGCCGCGAGCGACAACAGGTTGATCGCGCCTGCCGCCGCCAGCAGTCCCCAGTTCGCATCGGCGAGCGTGTTCCAGGTGACGAGCCAGGGAAATCGCGCGGCGTAGTGTAGCGCCGCGAAGGCCAGTACCAGGCCGATGATCCACAGCCAACCGGGGTGCTTCAGCCATCCGGGGCGCTTCACGCGCGACTGTGGCGGTCAGGTGGTCGAACTTCGTAACCCATCGTACGGCAGCCCTCGGTGAGGCCGGCCAGCGGCTCGGCGTTCGGCGTGCGATTCTGAAATCTAGCCACGGCCGACGGCCTCGGGTCTCACGGGGTCTGCGCATGCGCCGGCAGGGGGCAAGAATGCGGCCAATGGTGGAAGGCCGGGTCCCTCGGCAGATTTCGCGCGTACCGGTGGCGGCGCAAGCCGTTCTGTCCCGCTCGTCCGCTTCGCCAAGCCATTCTGTCCCGCGAGGTCCATCATCGAGCCGCGCGCCTCGGCGCTGCGCGAGGTCGCGCGCCTGTTCCTCAAGCTGGGCCTGGTGAGCTTCGGCGGGCCAGCCGCCCACATCGCGCTGATGCGCGACGAGGTTGTCCGGCGACGCGGGTGGATGAGCGAGGACGAGTTCCTCGATGCGGTCGGGGCGGTGAATCTTCTGCCCGGCCCGAACTCGACCGAGCTCGCGCTCCACATCGGTCGCCGGCAGGCGGGCGCCGCGGGCCTGCTGGTGGCGGGCGCGTGCTTCATCCTGCCGCCGATGGCGCTCGTCCTCGCCTGCGCCTGGGCATACGTGCGCTACGGGCGGCTTCCCGTGGTGCTCGGGGCGTGGGCCGGAGCCCAGCCGGTCGTCGTCGCGGTCGTGGCGATGGCGCTGGCGGGCTTCGCCCGAACGGCGCTCCGGACGACACCAGCCGTCGTGGCGGGACTCCTCGCGCTGCTGTTGGCGGCACTGGGGGTTCACGAGCTCGTGGTGCTGCTGGCCGCCGGATTCCTGGTGCTCGTAGTCCGGATGCCCTCGCGGGCGCGCGGTGCGGCAGCCGGCATGGTGGCGTTCCTACCCTGGCTCCCCGCGGCGTCCCTTGCCACCGCCCTTCCCGGGCTCGGCTGGCTGTTCTTTTTCTTCTTCAAGACCGGCGCGGTGCTCTACGGCAGCGGATACGTCCTGCTCTCGTTTCTCCGCCGCGGCCTGGTGGAGCGCGGAGGCTGGCTCACCGAGGCGCAGCTGCTCGACGCGGTGGCGGCTGGGCAGCTCACGCCGGGACCGGTCTTCACGACAGCCACCTTCATCGGGTACCTGCTGCACGGCGTGCCCGGCGGCCTCGTGGCTACGGCGGGAATATTCCTGCCCGCGTTCCTGCTCGTCGGGGTGAGCGGGGCGCTCATTCCATGGCTCCGGCGATCGCCGCCGGCGCGCGCCTTCCTCGACGGCGTGAACGCCGGCTCGGTCGCGCTCATGGCGGTGGTCACCTGGGAGTTGGGCCGGCATGCGATCACCTCGCCCTGGCTGGCGGTGCTGGCGGCGGCGAGCCTGGTCCTGCTCCGGGCCGGGGTAAATTCTTCGTGGCTTGTGGCGGGCGGCGCGCTGGTCGGCGCGCTGCTTCGCTGAAGCCGCCCGACCCGCGGTCCCGCGCCCATGTCTGGAGTCGCGCTTGCTGATACCGAAGCTGGTGACCACGCTCAAGAGCTACGACCGCGCGCAGTTCGTGGCGGACCTGGGCGCGGGCGTCATCGTGGGCATCGTGGCGCTGCCGCTGGCGATCGCCTTCGCCATCGCCAGTGGCGTGACGCCCGATCGCGGACTCTACACCGCCGTGATCGCCGGGTTCCTCATCTCGGCCCTGGGCGGTTCGCGAGTGCAGATCGGCGGCCCGACGGGCGCGTTCGTCGTCATCGTGTACGGCATCGTGCAGCGCTACGGGATCGACGGACTCATGGTGGCCACGATGATGGGCGGCGTCATCCTGGTGGGCTTCGGCCTCGCGCGGCTGGGCGGGGCGATCAAGTTCATTCCGTACCCCGTCGTCACCGGGTTCACCAGCGGCATCGCCCTGATCATCTTCTCCAGCCAGGTCAAGGATCTGCTCGGCCTCGACATGGGCCCGCTGCCCGCGGAGTTTCTCGAGAAGTGGGCGGAATACGCCCGCCACATCGACAGCGTCAATCTCTCGGCAGTGATCGTGGCCGGCGTCACCCTCGTCATTCTGGTGCTGTGGCCGCGGCTCAACCTGCGGATCCCCGGGCCGTTCGTCGCCCTGGTCGCTACCACCGTGATGGTGCATCTGCTCGCGCTGCCCGTCGAGACGATCGGCAGCCGCTTCGGCGCTATCGACGCCGGACTCCCACGCCCGTCGTTCCCCAGTGTGCCCTTCGCGACCGTGACGGCGCTGGTGGGCCCGGCGTTCACCATCGCCCTCCTCGCGGGGATCGAGTCGCTGCTGTCGGCGGTGGTGGCCGACGGCATGATCGGAGGCAAGCACCGGTCCAACATGGAGCTGGTGGCGCAGGGCGTCGCGAACATCGTCGCGCCGCTGTTCGGCGGCATCCCGGCCACCGGCGCCATCGCGCGCACGGCGACGAACGTGAAGAACGGCGGCCGCACGCCGGTCGCCGGGATCATCCACGCGCTCACCCTCTTGATCATCACGGTGTTCTTCGGCCGGTGGGCCGCCTTGATCCCGCTGGCCACTCTGGCCGGCATCCTGGTGATCGTCTCCTATCACATGAGCGAGTGGCGGACCTTTCGCTCGGAATTCCGCGCGCCCAAGAGCGACCTGGCGGTCCTGCTCACGACATTCTTCCTCACCGTGCTGGTCGACCTCACGGTCGCGGTGGAGGTGGGCATGGTGCTGGCCGCGTTTCTCTTCATGCGCCGGATGGCGGAGGTGTCCACCGTCAGCGTGCTCGGCCGCGAGTTCGACGAGAGCGACGACGAGGGGGAGCGGGACCCCAACTCGGTCCGGCGCCGGGAGGTGCCACCCGGCGTCGAGATCTACGAGATCAACGGACCGTTCTTCTTCGGCGCCGCGGAGAAGTTCAAGGAGACGATCACCGAGCTTAGGCGCACGCCCAAGGTGCTCATCATCCGGATGCGGAACGTGCCGGCCATCGACTCCACGGGGCTCAACGCCTTGCGTGACGTGGTCGTCCGCTTCCGGCGGGCCGGCACCCGCGTCATCCTCTCCGACATCCACGCGCAGCCCATGCTCGCTCTGCAGCGTTCCTCCCTGGGGGACGAGCTTCCCGAGGACGACCTGGTCGGCAACATCGACGACGCCCTCAACGTCGCGCGCGCGCACCTGGGCCTGGCGCCCGTGGCGCGCGCCGCCTTCGCCATCCCCACCGTGGCGCGCGAAGATCGGCGCCGGCAGCCGCGCCCGCCCGGATAAGGCCGCGTGAACTTCGAGCATCTCATTCTGCGCTATGGCCTCGCCGCGGTCTTCGTCGGTGCGGCGGTCGAGGGCGACCTCACCCTCATCCTGGCGGGCGTGGCGGCTCACCTCGGCTACTTCTCCTTTCCCACCGCCGTCGCGGCCAGCGTCGTGGGCGGATTTCTCGCGGACCTCGCCTGGTACACCCTGGGTCGGGTGCGCGGCCCACAGTTCCGGGCCGGACGGCTCTATCGACGTGTCGGCCACCGGATCGAGGTCCTCGCTCGCCGGCTCGGGGCGGCGGAGCTCATCGCCTCCCGCTTCGTCTATGGGACCAAGGCCGCGAGCATGGTGTTCTGGGGCCTGCACGGGATGTCGCTGCCGCGCTTCCTGGTGGTGGACGCGATCGGCTGCGTGCTCGGGTCACTGGTGTTCACGGGGCTCGGCTACGCCGTGAGCGGCAGCGCGACGGTGCTGCTGGGACGCGTCCGGCGGGTGGAGCACTGGCTGCTGGGGGCGGTCCTGGTGGGTGCGTTGCTGGTATTCGTCATCCACTGGGCCGCGAAGAAAGAGCTCCATGTCGACGAGGAGGAGAGCGCGTAAGGCTCGGGGTTCACCTGAGGTGCAACGACTGGCAGTTCGCCTTGCCTCCACCCCTCCCTCAGGCGACTTTTCCGTCATGGATCCCGACCTCCTCCTCGCGGGACTGCGGGCCGGCAATACGGCAGCCCTGGCCCGCGCGATCTCGGTGGTCGAGAATGGACGGGCGGGCTTCGAGCGCCTCCTCGCCGACGTCCATCCGCTCCTCGGTCGGGCGCGTCGCGTGGGGATCACGGGGCCGCCGGGCGCCGGGAAGTCCACCCTGGTCGAACGCCTCGTCACCAGCTACCGGCAGGCCGGACTCCGCGTGGCCGTGGTGGCCGTGGATCCCACCAGCCCCTTCACCGGCGGCGCGCTGCTCGGCGACCGCATCCGGATGGAGTCCGTGGCGCTGGACCACGGCGTCTACATCCGATCCATGGGCAGCCGCGGCTCCCTTGGGGGCCTCGCCACGACGACCCGCGAGGTCTGCGATCTCCTCGATGCCGCCGGCTTCGACATGATCCTCGTGGAGACGGTCGGCGTGGGGCAGTCGGAGCTCGACGTCGCCCGGATGGCGGACGCCACCGTGCTCGTCCTGGTCCCCGAGTCGGGCGATGGCATCCAGGCGCTCAAGTCGGGGGTGATGGAGATCGCCGACCTCTTCGTGGTCAACAAGGCCGACCGGGCCGGGGCCGAGAAGCTGCGGCAGGAGATCGAGATCACGCTCGGGATCCGGCGGGGGAACGCGTTCCGGAACATGGCGGTCAGGCGGTCAGGCGGTCAGGCGGTCGGGCGGTCGGACGGTCAGGCGGTCAGGCGGTCAGACGGCCAGGCGGTCGGAGGGTCGGACGATCCGGAAGCAACCGACCGCCCGCCCGCCCGACCGCCTGACCGCCCGGCCTGGACCCCTCCCGTCCTCCTCACCGTCGCCGCCAAGGGCGACGGGGTCGCCGAGCTGATCGAGGCCCTCGATCGCCACCACGAGTGGCTCGCCGCCAGCGGGACGCTCGACGCGCGCCGCCGCCGGCGGCTGCTCGACCGGACGCGGGAAGTCGTGGAGCGGGCCAGCCGCCGCTGGATCTGGGACGAGACCCGCGCCGACGAGCGGATCGCCGAGCGGCTCGACGAGATCGTGGCGGGGCGGGTGAGTCCGTACGAGGTGGCCGCGGAGGTGCTCGACGGCCTCAAACAGGGCGAGCGCATATGACGACCTGGAGCACCGAACACGATGCGGAGGTCTCCCGCCGGATGGCCGAGCAGGAGCGCGAGCTGGCGCGGCTCCGGGCGGAGGTCGCGGTCTGGCGGGCGGCCGCGTCCGGGCTCCCCACGCGCACCGACAGCGACTTCACGTCGGTCTCCGGCCGCTCGGTCGAGCCGGTGTACACGCCGCTCAACCTGCAGCCCGGGCTGCAGGAGGCCACCGGGCTGCCGGGCGAGTACCCGTTCACCCGCGGGATCCACCCGACGATGTACCGGGGCCGGCTCTGGACGATGCGCCAGTTCGCCGGCTTCGGCACCGCCGACGACACCAACGAGCGCTACAAGTTCCTGCTCGAGCGCGGCCAGACCGGTCTTTCGGTCGCGTTCGACTTTCCGACCCTGATGGGCTACGACGCCGATCATGCCCGGTCGGAGGGCGAGGTGGGCAAGTGCGGCGTCGCCATCTCGAGCCTGGCCGACATGGAGACGCTGTTCGACGGGATCCCGCTCGACCGGGTCTCGACCTCGATGACGATCAACGGGCCGGCCGCGATGCTGTTCTGCTTCTACGTCGCCGCTGCCGAGCGCCAGGGCGTGCCGATCGCGCAGCTCCAGGGCACCATCCAGAACGACATCCTCAAGGAGTACATGGCGCAGCACGCCTGGATCTTTCCGGCGGAGCCCGCGCTCAAGATCATCGTCGACCTGTTCGAGTGGGCGGCGGAGCACACGCCCAAGTGGAATACGATCTCGATCTCGGGCTATCACATCCGGGAGGCGGGATCCACCGCCGCGCAGGAATTGGCGTTCACGCTGGCCAACGGCTTCTGTTACGTCGAGCACGGGCTGGCCCGCGGGCTCGCCGTCGACTCGTTCGCGCCCCGCCTGTCGTTCTTCTGGGACATCCACAACGATTTCTTCGAGGAGATCGCCAAGCTCCGCGCCGCGCGCCGCATCTGGGCCCGCCACATGCGCCAGCGCTATGGCGCGCGCGATGCCCGGAGCTGGCGGATGCGCTTCCACTGCCAGACCGCCGGGGTGACGCTCACGGCCCAGCAGCCGCACAACAACGTCGTGCGCGTGGCGTATCAGGCGCTCGCCGCGGTGCTCGGCGGCACCCAGTCGCTCCACACCAACGCCCTCGACGAGACGCTTGCGCTCCCCACCGAGGAGTCGGTTCGCATCGCCCTCCGGACGCAGCAGATCCTGGCCTACGAGACCGGCGTGCCCAACGTCGCCGACCCGCTGGGCGGATCCTATTACGTCGAGGCGCTCACGGACGGGCTCGAGCGGGAGGCAGAGGGGCTGTTCGCCGAGATCGAGGCCCAGGGCGGCGTGGTCCGGGCGATCGAGTCCGGATGGTTCCAGCGTCAGATCGCGGCGAGCTCGATGCGGTTCCAGGCCGAGGTGGAGCGCGGCCTGCGGACCGTCGTCGGCTTGAACGACTTCGTAGAGGAGGCGGAAGCGCCGGTCGAGATCCTCAAGGTCGGGGACGCGGCCGAGCAGACCCAGCGCGAGCGGCTCGCCCGTGTGCGCGCGGAGCGGGACTCGGCGCTGGTCGCGTCGCGCCTCGGGGAGCTGCGGCGTGCCGCCGCCGAAGACCGAAACATCATTCCAGCCATGCTCGATTGCGCGCGTGCGTACTGCACGCTGTACGAGATCCGGCATGTGCTCGAGGACATCTATGGCAGTTATCGGGAGCCGATCTTCTTCTGACGGCAGACGGACGACGACGCGGACGGTCCCACGGCCGTCGGGCAATGGGCGCGGGAGGGCGCGCGAGCTGGTACCGGAGGTGGCCGAGCGGCTGGCGCGGCTCACCGCCGTGCGTCCGGGCGCGCACCGGGTGGTCAGCTGCTACCTGAAGCTGGAGCCGCGGGACCGGAGCCGCGGGAAGTATCTCATCAAGGTCAAGAACCGCGTGCGCGAGGTGACACAGGCGCTGCCGAGGCTCGGCCTGTCACGCGGCGTGCAGGACGCGATCATCCGGGATCTCGAGCGGATTCAGCAGTTTCTCCGGGCGCCCGCGAATCTGCCGTCGTCACAGGGCATCGCGCTGTTCGCCTGCGAGGCGATCGGTCTGTTCGAGGCGCTGCCGCTGCCGGTGGTCTACCGCTCGCGCCTGGCGATCGACGCCACGCCGCTCATTCGCGAGCTCGCGTCGGTCGAGGACGAGTTCGGCCGGCTGCTGACGGTGGTGCTGGACCGGATGGGTGCCCGGTTCTTCGAGGTCACGGCCTACGACACCCGGGAATTGTCCGGCCTCCGCGCCGACAGCACCCGGGGCGGGCGGTTCCACGGTGACCAGAGCGGCCCGGGCTGGGGCGAGCACACCTACCACAACCGGATCCGCACCGAGAAGCAGCGCCACTACGAGGCGATCGCCCGCGAGCTGTTCACGCTGGACCGCCGGCAGCCGGCGCACGGGATCGTGCTCGCGGGTACCGGCACCGACGCCGGAGCGGTGGAGCCGTTCCTGCACAACTACCTCGTGGAGCGCGTCATCGGCACCGCCCGGCTCAATCCCAAGGAGGCGACGCCCGCCGCCGTCCACGCTGCCACCCTCGCGGTCCGTGAGGCGTGGGAGCGGGAGGAGGAGCGCGCGCAGGTGGGCGAGATGCTCGAGGCTCTGGGCAGCGGGTGGAGCCTGAATGGGATGGACCCGGCACTCCACGCGCTGTCGCGCGGGCAGGTGCGCACCCTCCTCGTCAACGCCGACGCCAGCGAGCCCGGCTTCCGCTGCGGCGACTCCGGCCGCCTGGCCCGCACCGAGCGCGAGTGCCGGGGCGAGGGCGAGCCGGTGCCGGTACTCGACGTCGTGGACGACGCGATCGAAGAGGCGCTCCGGCAGGGGGTCGACATCAACGTGGTCTACGAGCCGGAGGCGCGCGAATCGGTGGACGGGCTGGCGGCGCTGCTCCGATTCCGCTGATCGCGTGATCGTCGAGCACGACGTGCCGCTCCGCGCAGTCCTGTTCGACGCCGGGAACACGCTCCTGTTTCTCGATCACCCGCGCATGGCCGCGGCGGTCGGGGCCGCGCTGGGTTTGCCGCTCACCGGCCCGGCGCTGGCGGCGGGCGCCGGCGCCGCGACCCGGGCGATGGAGGCGCCGCGGGTCGACGACCGCGCGCGCGCCACCGCCTACCTGGAAGCGCTCTTCCTCGAGGCGGGCGTGCCCGCCGAGCGGCTCCCCGAAGTGAGGGACTGCCTGGCGACCCTGCACGGGGAGCGGCATCTCTGGAGCGGTACCGCGGGCGACACGCACGACGCCCTCGCTCGGCTCCGAGGCGCCGGTCTGAAGCTCGGGGTGGTCTCGAACAGCGATGGCCGGGTCGCGGAAGCGCTCGAGGCCGCGGGCCTCGAGGGGTACTTCGACGTCGTGGTCGACTCCGCCCTGGTCGGGGTCGAGAAGCCCGACCCCGCTATCTTCCGGGCCGCGCTCGACGTCCTCGACGTCCCGCCGGCCGAGGCGCTCTACCTGGGCGACCTGTACGACGTGGACGTCCTCGGGGCCAATGCCGCCGGCATTCCGGCGGTGCTGCTGGTACCGCCCGGCGCCACGCGGCCGGCGGGGTGTGCGACTGTCGGCTCGCTCCAGGAGCTGGCCGACGACCTGCTCAAGGAGAGACTCGCTTCATGACGGCTGCGCCCTCGTACGGCTCCGGACCCTCGCGGCCGCTGCCTCGCCCGATCCGGGTGCTCGTCGCCAAGCCGGGGCTCGATGGCCACGACCGGGGCGCCAAGGTCGTCGCCGCCGCGCTTCGCGACGCGGGAATGGAGGTCGTCTACACCGGGCTGCACCAGACGCCCGAGATGATCGCGACCGCGGCGGTCCAGGAGGACGTCGACGTGGTCGGGCTCTCGATTCTCTCGGGGGCCCACATGACCCTCTTCCCCCGCGTTCGCCAGCTGCTCGACTCGATGGGGCGCCCCGACGTGCTGGTGACCGGCGGCGGCATCATCCCCGCCGAGGACATGGACGCACTCCGGGCGCGCGGCATCGGGCAATTGTTCGGCCCGGGAACGCCCACCTCCGATCTCATCACCTATATCACCTCGTGGGCGTCCGAACACCTGGAGCGGTAAGCCGCCTCCGGGCGCTCACCGACGAATACCGGCAGCTCGCCGAGCGCTTGCGCGCGGGGGGCGGCGCGGCGCGCGTCGCCAAGATGCACCAGCAGGGGAAGCTGGCGCCCCGGGAGCGGGTCGCGAAGCTGCTCGATCCGGACACACCCTGGCTCGAGCTCGGCTTGCTCGTGGCCTACGACCAGTACGACGGGCAGGCGCCAGGTGCCGGCGTCATCACCGGCGTCGGCGTGGTCGAGGGTCGCGAGGTGGTGGTGGTCGCCAACGACGCCACGGTGAAGGCGGGCTCCTGGTGGCCCGAGACCATCCGCAAGATCCTCCGCGCGCAGGAAGTGGCGATGCGGCAGCGGATTCCGATCGTCTATCTGGTCGACAGCGCCGGTGTGAATCTGCCGTATCAGGGCGGAGTCTTCCCCGGGCAGTATGGCGCCGCCCGCATCTTCTACTACAACTCGATCATGCGCCGCTACCTCCACGTCCCGCAGATCAGCGCGGTGATGGGAAGCTGCATCGCGGGCGGCGCGTACCTGCCGGCGCTGTCCGACGTGATCTTCATGGTCGAGGGCACCAGCTTCATGGGTCTCGGCGGCCCCAACCTCGTGAAGGGCGCGACCGGGCAGACGATCGACGCCGAGACCCTCGGTGGCGCCGTCACCCACACCGACGTGAGCGCCGTCGCGCACTACCGTGCCGCCAACGACGCGGAGTGCCTGCTCCGGATCCGGGCCTACGTCGCCCGGCTTCCGCGGCTCGACGGCATCCGCCACCAGGTGCGGCCGCCGATGCCGCCGGCCCGGCCGCCCGAGGCGCTGTACGACCTCCTGCCGCAGGACCACCGGCTCTCGTACGACATGCGACACGTGCTCGACGCGCTGCTCGACGGCGGCGCCCTCGACGAGTTCCAGCCCGGCGTGGCGCGCGAGATGCTCTGCGGCCACGCGCACATCGAAGGCTGGCCGGTGGCGGTGATCGCCAACCAGCGCGGCATCATCAAGGGCCGGGCCGACGAGCGGCCGCGGTTCGGGGGCATCGTCTACACCGGCAGCGCCGAGAAGGTCGCGTACTTCATCGAGACCGCCAGCCGCGAGCGGCTGCCGATCCTCTTCGTGCAGGACGTGAGCGGGTTCATGGTCGGCCCCGAGGCCGAGCAGAGCGGGATCATCCGCGCCGGCGCCCACTTCGTCGAGGCGATGGCCACCGCGGCCGTGCCCAAGATCGTGCTCACGGTCAACCACGCCTCCGGCGCCGGCTACTACGCGATGGCGGGCCAGGGCTTCGATCCCGACTTCATCCTGTCCTGGCCCACGGGCCGCATGGGGGTGATGGAGGGTGAGGCCGCGGTCATGGCGGTGCATGGCACCGAGATCGACCGCGCGCAGCGCGAGCGGCGCGAGCTCACCCCGGAGGTCCAGGCTTCCGTGGCCTCGATGCGCGCGGACTACGAGGCCCAGCTCGACGCGCGCTACGCGGCGGCGCGCGGGCAGGTGGATGCCATCCTCACCCCTGAAGAGACCCGCGACCAGCTCGCCTTCGCGCTGCGGATCGCCGCCAACTACGCCGGGCCGCATCTCGGCCCCTTCGTGCTCCCGCCGCTCGACGCGGCCTCCTCCCGCTAGGACCCGCATGCGTCCGTCGCTCTCTTCGCCCTCGCCGCTCCCGTGCTCGCCGCCGCGCTCGCCTGTGCCTCCAGCCGGCCGCCAGGCGTCGGGCCCCGCCCAACGCCGAAGGCGGACAGCGCCGGCAAGGCGCCCACGGGCGTAGCGCCCTCTGGCGCGGCGCCATCGGACACAGCGCACGCTGGCGCGGCCCCGCCGGCGGGGGCAAAGCCACCCACCGCCGCCGCGCCCGGCGGTCCGCCGCCGCGCAGCGGCTCACCTTCCACCCCGCCCGCCGATTCGGTGCGGCGTGTTGCACCGCCCGAGGTGGCGCACGCCCACGGCTGGATGCCGCTCGCGAGCACCGGCGTGGATCGGTTCCTTCGCGCCCAGCCCGAGGCCGACGGCCGCGGCGTGCTGATCGGCATTCTGGACACCGGCATCGACCCGGGCGTGCCTGGGCTTCTCACCACCTCCACCGGCGCCCCGAAGATCCTCGATCTGCGCGACTTCTCCGGCGAGGGCGCGGTCGCGCTCGCGCGGGTGACGCCGACCGGCGACTCGGTCGAGGTTGCCGGCCGGCGGCTCGGCGGGTTCGGGCGGGTCATGGCACTCAGCACCGCCGGACCGTACTACGCCGGCACGATCGCCGAGCTGCCGCTCGGCCCGCCGCCGGCGGCCGATCTCAACGGCAACGGCGTCGTGCGCGACACGCTGCCGATCGTCGTGGTTCGCGCGACCGACGGCTGGGTGCTCCTGGCCGATACCGACGGCGACGGCTCGCTCGCGGGCGAGCGGCCGATCCACGACTACCTCGTGGGCCGCGAGAGCTTCGGGTGGGCCCCCAAGGGCGGCCATCCCCGTGTGAACGTCGCCGCCAACTTCGGCGCGGACGTCGCTACACCCCAGCTCGACCTCTTCTTCGACACCGGCGGACACGGCACCCACGTCTCCGGCATCGCCGCGGGTCACGACCTGTACGGCGTGCCCGGCTTCGACGGCGTGGCACCCGGCGCGCAGCTGCTCGGGCTCAAGATCGCGAACAGCGCGCAGGGCGGCATCACGACCACCGGCAGCATGCTCCGGGCAATGGACTACGCCATCACCTTCGCCGAGGCCCGGCACCTGCCGCTGGTGCTCAACATGAGCTTCGGCGTGGGCAACGAGCTCGAAGGCCAGGCGCGGATCGACGGCATCGTGGACTCGGTGCTCGCCGCGCATCCGGATGTGGTGCTCGCGATCAGCGCCGGCAACGACGGCCCGGGGCTTTCGACGATCGGCTTTCCGGGCAGCGCGAGCCGCGCCATCAGCGTGGGCGCCACCCTCCCGTCGAGCTTCCTGCCGCCCGGGCCGACCGGTGCGCCGTCGCCCGACCAGCTCGCGTACTTCAGCTCGCGCGGCGGCGAGGTCGCGCGGCCCGACGTGGTGACCCCGGGCGTGGCCTACAGCACGGTGCCGCTCTGGAATGCCGGCGACGAGGTCGAGCAGGGCACCAGCATGGCCGCGCCGCATGCCGCCGGCCTTGCCGCGCTGCTCGAGTCGGCGGCCAGCCGCGCGCGGCGCCCCGTCACCGCACGCGACGTGCGGCAGGCGCTCATGGTTACCGCGCAGCCCACCCCGGGCGCCACGTTCGTCGACGAGGGCGGCGGGCTTGCCGACGTGGACCGCGCGTGGCGCTGGCTCTCCGCTGCGCCCACGCGTGGCCGAAGTCGGCGTCCGGGCCGTGGGACCGGGCGATGCCACCGGCGCGGTGCTCCGCGGCCTGGGTGGCCTGCCCGACACGGTGCAGAGCTTCGAGCTGGTTCGCCCCGCTGGTGCGCCCGCCGCGACGTACACGCTCCGGAGCGACGCCCCGTGGCTCACGGCGCCGGCCGCGCTCACGCTCAAGGGCCGGCGCACGACGCTTCAGCTCAAGGTTGCCAGGAAGACCATCGCCGCTCCGGGTGCCGCGATCGGGACGATCACGGGGTGGGGCGCCGACACGCTCGCCGGCCCCGCCTTCCGGCTGGTCGTCACGGTGATCGCCGCCGCGCCGGTGGCTTCGGGCACCCAGAAGCTCCGCGAGCACGTCGCGCTTCCCGCCGGCGGCACGCTCCGGACCTTCTTCCAGGCCGACAGCGCCCGCCCGTTCGCGCTCGTCGTGGAGACCAACGGCCGTGCCGAGCGCGCCCTGTCGTTCCTGCACGAGCCCGACGGTATGCCGTTCCGCGACGAGAGTGCCCGGTCGGCGGGCTTCGGCCCGCAGAGCGCGGAGTACGAGGCCGACTCGCGCGACGTGATACCGGGCGCGTACGAATCGGTCGTCGTGGCGCCGCCCAACGAGGCGCTGAGCGCCACGGTGTCGGTGAGCCAGTCGCCGCTCGCGCTCAGGGCCGTGCGGCAAGGGGAATCGGTGCACGCGAGCTTCACCAACCTCACGGCCGCACCGGTCGAGGCGCTGGTGGGGATGCACCTGGGTGGTGCCGCGCGGCTCGAGACGGTGACCGCCAGCGGCTCGGCGGTGCAGCGGATTCCGTTCGTCGTGCCGCGCTGGTCTCGCGGCGTGGTGATCGACATCGCGATGGACCGCGCGCAGTGGGGCCGGTTCACCGACTTCGGCGTGACGCTGTTCGATTCGCTCGGCCAGCAGCTCGGCAAGCAGCCGCTCAACTATGACTTCGGCCGCCTGCAGGTGGAGCTGCCCGAGGGCCATGGCGACGTCCCCGTGACGCTCGGGCTCTTTCCCGGCTTCGCCGATTCCGCCGCCGACCAGCGGTGGAGCCTCCGCGCCTCGATCCGGGTCTATGCCGACACGTCGGTCGTGCTGGCCCGGGCCGACACCGGCTCGCAGCGCATCGCGCCGCACGCCACGGCCACGGCCGACTTCGCGCTTCCCTCCGCACCCTGGCCGCTGGGCCCCAAGTTCGTCCCGCTCGGGCTGCTGGTGGCGCGCGCGGACGACCGGAGCTGGACCCGCGAGATCGAGCTCACGCCTCCCGGCACGGCGCTCGTTCCGTGACGGCGCGCGACGGCCGGACCGTCCGCATCGCCGCGGGGCAGGGGTTCTGGGGCGACTGGCTCGAGGCGCCGGTCCGCCAGGTGCGCGGTGGCCCCATCGACTACCTGATGATGGACTACCTCGCCGAGGTGACGATGTCCATCATGCAGAAGCAGAAGTCGCGCGATCCGTCCGCCGGCTACGCGCGGGACTTCGTGCCGCTCATGGAGCGGATCCTGCCCGACATCGTCGAGCGCGGCGTCCGCGTCACCTCGAACGCGGGCGGCGTCAACCCGCGGGGCTGCGCCGAGGCGGTGCTGGCGGTCGCGCGCCGGCTGGGGCTCCCGCGAAAGCTCCGGGTCGGGCTGGTCTCGGGCGACGACATCCTCGGCCGGCTCGACGAGCTGATCGGCCGCGGCCACACCGCTGAGCGACATGGAGACCGGCCGCCCGCTCGCCGACATCCGCGATCGCGTGCTCAGCGCCAACGCCTATCTGGGCATGGCGCCGATCGTCGAGGCGCTCAGGGGCGGGGCGGACGTCGTCGTCACCGGACGGGTCACCGACACCGGGCTTACCCTGGGCCCGATCTTCCACGAGTTCGGCTGGTCGCCGGACGACTGGGACAAGGTGGCGGCGGGGACGGTGGCGGGGCACATCATCGAATGCGGGGCGCAGGCCTCGGGCGGCAACCTGCTCAAGGGCTGGCGCGGCGTGAAGGGCCTCGCCGATCCGGGATTCCCGATCGCCGAGGCATCGGCGGACGGAAGCTTCGTCATCACGAAGCATCCGGGCACCGGCGGCGTCGTCTCGGTCGCCTCGGTGACGGAACAGCTGGTCTACGAGATGGGCGATCCCGCGGAGCTACATCACGCCCGACGGCGTCGCCGACTTCACGACCATTCAGCTCCGGCCCGCCGGGCGGGACCGGGTGCGCGTGAGCGGCATCCGCGGCGGTCCCCGCACGCCGATGCTCAAGGTCTCCATCGCCTACTTCTGGGGCTACAAGGCGGTCGGCACGCTGGTCTACGCGTGGCCCGAGGCGCTCGACAAGGCCAAGGCGGCCGACCGCGTCCTCCGCCAGCGCCTCGCCGACCTCGGCCTCGCGTTCGATCAGATCCTCACCGAGTTCGTCGGCGTCGACGCGACCCACGGCCGGCTGAGCGGGCCACCGCATCCCGGACCTGCCCGAGGTGCAGCTCCGGGTCGGCGTGCGCGCCCGGGAGAAGCCGCCGGTCGAGCGGTTCACCCGCGAGATCGCGCCGCTGGTCCTCACCGGACCGCCCAGCGTCACCGGCTTCGCCGGCGGCCGCCCGGCGGTCGAGGAGGTCGTGGCCTACTGGCCGGCGCTGATCGACCGCCGCGAGATCGAGCCGCACGTCCGGGTCGAGATCCTGGAGGCATGACCGTGGCCAAGACCGCCGCCAGGCGCAAAGGCGCCGCCGCCACCCGCCCGCTCCAGCTGCGCTACCTGGCGCACGCCCGCTCGGGCGACAAGGGCAACACCGCGAACGTCGGCCTCATCGCCCTCGACGCCGAGTACTATCCGCTCCTCGTGCGCGAGGTGACGGTGGCGCGCGTGGCCCGCCATTTCAAGGGCATGGTGAACGGCGTCGACCGGTTCGAGCTGCCCAATCTGCACGCGCTCAACTTCCTGCTGCACGAGGCGCTCGACGGGGGCGGCACGATCTCGCTCAAGACCGACGCCCAGGGCAAGGTCTATTCGACCGCGCTGCTCCGGATGGAGATTCCGGTGCCGGTAGCGCTCGCCCGCCGGCTGGCACGGGCATGACCGAGGGCACCGTCCCGCTCCGGTCGGCGCTGGCGGGCGGCGTGCTCACCCTCACGCTCGACCGCCCCGAGAAGCGGAACGCGCTCAGCCTGGGCCTGGTGGAGGCGCTGCACGCGGCACTCGAGCTGGCCGACCTCGACGCCGAAGCGCGCGTCGTGGTGCTGCGCGGCGCGGGGAAGGACTTCTGCGCCGGCGCCGACCTCGACGAGCTCCTCGCCTCGGCCGACCTGACGCTGGCGGAGAACGAGGCCACGGCGCTCAGGCTGGGCGCCCTGTTCGGGCGGATGCGGGCGCTGCCCAAGCCGGTCATCGCGGTGGTGCATGGCCGGGCGCTCGCGGGCGGGGCCGGACTGGTCACCGCCTGCGATATCGCGGTCGCGGGGGCGGGCGCGCAGCTCGGCTACCCCGAGATCCAGCGCGGCTTCGTGCCCGCGATGGTCATGACCCTCCTGCGGCGCGCCGCGGGCGAGAAGGCCGCGCTCGACCTCGTCCTCACCGGGCGCCTGCTCGGCGCCGAAGAGGCACGTGCCACCGGCCTCGTCTCCCGCGTGGTGCCCGATGCCGAGCTCGACCGGGAGGCCGGCGGCACTCGCAGGGGCGCTTGCCGCCGCGAGCCCCTCCGCCCTCGCGCTCACCAAGCAGCTCTTCTACCAGCTGGACGGCCGGTCGGTGGACGATGGCGTGGCGCTCGGCGCGCGGATCAACGCGCTCGCCCGGCAGACACCCGACTTCCGGGCCGCCATCGCGCAGTTTCTCAAGCGCTGAGACGCGGTGAGGGCCGACGCGCGGTGACCTACTTGCGGCTTGGCCTGGCGTTCGGGGGGTTCGCGGTGGCGCTGCTCGCCGTCGCGTTCGAGGACCAGCGACTCGGCTGGGGGGCGATCGCGTTGCTCGCGGGATCGCTGCTGGTGCGGGTCATCGAACGGCGGGGGCGTTCGAGAGCGGATCGCACGAGAGGACGGTGGCCCACCGGAGGAGTGATCGCGGTGGCCCGGTGTGACGCGCCTCACATGGCCCGCTCCCCGTCCCAGCTAGTTTGGCCACGGCCCGTCGGCTGGACGGGCGAGCGAGCGGGCATCGGTCCCGGTGCGCCGCTTCACGGAAATCAGACCGAAGGAGGAGCGGTATGTGGGTACCGAAGGCCGTGGCGGCGCTGGCCCTTGGGATGCTCGTGAGCACGTCGGCCCTGCACGCTCAAGGCGCGGAGTTCTCGCTGGGGGGCGGCGTAGACCTCCCGCTCGGCGACTTCGATGACGTGGCGAAGCTTGGCTTCCACGGGCTCGCGGGTGTATCGGTGGTGCCGGCCAACTGGCCGGTGGGGATTCAAGTCGACGGCAGCTACAGTCAGTTCAGGGACGACACGCCGCTGGACGTCAAGTTTCAGCTCATCTACGGCACCGCCAACATCGTCTACAAGTTCAAGACATCCGAGGAGAGCCGGTTCCGTCCGTACCTGATCGGCGGCGGTGGGGTGTACAACTTCAAAGTCGAAGGGCGACGACGTCCCCAGCGGCATCGACGACTCGGAGACCAAGTTCGGCATCAACGCCGGCGCGGGCTTCGACATCAAGGCGGGCAGCGCCGGCCTGTTCGTCGAGGGCCGGTTCCATGACGTGTTCACCACGGGCTCCAACACCACTTCATTCCCCTTACGATCGGCGTCCGCTTCGGCGGCCACTGACCTTCGGTACCGTTCCACCGGCCGCCCCGCCCCCGCGGGGCGGCCGTTGCGTGTCCGTGATCGTCGTTACGGAGCCCCGAAGGCCCCGGCGGTATGCTGGGGAGCCCGGGAGACACGGAAATCATCGTGAACTTGGGTAGGCAATTCCAGCCGGGGGCCGAATGCGCAAGCGGATGCAGATGCGCCCGGGGCAGGTGAGCCTGAGCCTCCTCATGGCGGGGTCCGTGCTTGCCGGGCTCGGCTGTGGCGGCGAAGACCTCGAGGCCCCCACCACCGGAACCCTCGAGATCACGACGGCCACGACCGGGCCAGAGCCGGATACGGACGGCTACGTGGTCACGGTCGATGACGCAAGCCCAGACCGTTATCGGAGCCAACGCGACATTCCAGCTCCAGAACGTCGAGTCTGGTGATCACTCCGTCCGGCTGGCGGGGGTAGCGGAGAACTGTGCCGTGGCGGGTGAGAACCCGCGCTCGATCCAGGTCGAGGCCGGGAAGACCGCCAGGCTGGATTTCGCGGTTACATGCACGATTGGTGCGGGCGCGATCCGGGTGAGCGTCACGACCTCCGGGTCACCCGCTGATCCCGATGGCTACGTCGCCAAGCTGGACGGCGGCGATCCGGGCCTCCCAATCGAGTCGAACGGCAACGTGACGTTCACCGGCGTCGCGGCCGGCAGCCACACCGTTACGCTCACCGAGGTAGCCGCTGACTGCGCCGTGACCGGGGGACCCACCCAGAGCGTCACCGTGGTAGCCGGAGAAACGTCCGAGCTCGGCTTCGAGGTGACCTGCGCGCTGCCGGCGGGGAGCATCCAGGTCACGACCGCCACGACGGGCTCGTCGCTGGATCCCGATGGCTACACGGTGAGCGTCGACGCGGGCACACCCCAGGCAATCGGGTCGAACGCCACGCTCGCCCTCGAAGGGCTCGCGGTCGGAACCCACTCGCTGGCACTCTCCGGTATTGCCGGCAATTGCCACCTCGATGGAGACAACCCACGCACGGTGGAAGTCGTGCAGGCCTCGACGACCGTCACCTTCGACCTGACCTGCCTGGGGGCGAATGCCCTGATCGCGTTCACCTCAAACGCTTTTCAGTTGCTGGCCATCCTCGTCGTAAATCCCGATGGCACCGGACTGAGAAACCTCACTCCCGATGGCGTATTTGAATCGGATCCGATCTGGTCGCCCGACGGACGCAAGATCCTCTTCATTCGAGAAGGCTCCCTCTACCTGATGGATGCCGATGGCAGCGGTCGCATCGAAGCTCGCGGACGGCCAGGTGATCTCCGAGCATCGCTGGTCTCCCGATGGCCGGATGATCGCCTATGTGGATGTACGGCAGGTGGGCGAGGACGTTTTTGAGGATCTCTGGGTCATTCGGGCAGATGGGACCGGGCAGGTCAAGGTGACCGAGAATGGCTTCAACTTCTCCTGGTCGCCGGATGGACGCCTCGTGTACACCAGCGATGCCGATCTGGGTGACGTGCACCTCCGCATCGTCAATGCGGACGGCACTGGCAGTGCCCGCCTGACCAACCGGGCGGCCTTTCAGCCCGCCTGGTCGCCCGATGGCACCCGGATCGCGTTTGTGACGCTGGATGCCAAGGATCTCTTCCTCATCAATCCCGATGGCACTGATGAGACGAACCTGACCCAGGGTCTCAGCGAGAATGACGCGCCGGCCTGGTCGCCGGACGGGAGCAGGATCGCCTTCGGCACGGCGCCGCCCACCCCGGGGCCGGACATGGAGATTGCCGTGATCAATCGGGATGGTAGCGGCCAGGTCACCCTGACGAGTCCTCCCGGATTTGATTTCCAGCCGGTCTGGTCGCCCGATGGCACGAAGATCGTGTTCACCAGATCCGAGCCCAGCGGTGACAGCGAGATTCATGTCATGAATGCGGACGGGAGCAACCTGATCAACGTGAGCAACCGACCGGAGACTCTTGAAACCGGGCCGGACTGGAATGGCCAGGGAGCGGCGGTGACGGCTGCCAGCCGCCAGTCCGCCTTCTACAGAGGGTGGTTGCGGGCCAATCACCTGGAAGCCGCCCGCCATGTACATCACTAGACCGCCCGCCCACCTCCACGGGGCGGCCGGTGCGTGTCCGGGATCGTTGTCGCGGCGCACGGGATGCGGCAGCCTGGCCGCCGACAGAGCATCTTGGCCCATGTCCGGGTCCATGGACGAGGCCCGCCGCCTCCTGCGCCACCATTTCGGCCACGGCGACTTCCGCCCCGCCCAGCGGCCGGTCATCGCCTCGGTGCTCGCGGGGCGGGATACCCTGGCGGTGCTGCCAACCGGCGGCGGGAAATCGGTCTGCTTCCAGGTGCCGGCGCTGGTCGCGGGCGGCCTCACCCTCGTCGTCTCCCCGCTCATCGCGCTCATGCAGGATCAGGTCGCGGCCGCGTCCGCTCGGGGCATCCCGGCGGCCGCGCTGCACAGCGCGGTGGGAGACGCGGAGCGGGAAGCCATCTGGCGCGGGCTCGCCGATGGGTCCCTCCGGCTGCTCTACGTCTCGCCCGAGCGGCTCACTCGGCTCGCGCCCGAGCTCCAGGATCGGGGCATTCGCCCCGCACTCCTCGCCGTCGACGAGGCCCACTGCATCGCCGAGTGGGGACACGATTTCCGGCCGAGCTACCGGACGCTGGGTGCCGCGCGGTACCGGCTCGGCCGCCCGCCGGCGGTCGCCCTGACGGGCAGCGCCACGCCCGAGGTCCGCCGGGACATCGCCCGCGCGCTCCGCTTCCGGCCCGGCCGCTACGACGAGCATCTCGGCTCCTTCGATCGCGCCAACCTCTGGTTCGGGGTCGTTCCCGTCGCGAGCGAGCGGGCACGGCTGGAGGCGCTCGTGCGCCTGCTTGCCGACGATGACCGGATGGTGATCGTCTACGCACCGACGAGGAGCGTCACCGAGGCCATCGCGCGGGCGCTCGGCGCAGGCCGGGCACCGCGCCGCGCCGTACCACGCCGGCCTCACGCGGGAGCGCCGGAGCCGGACGCTCGAGGCGTTCCTGGATGACCGGCTCGACGTCATCGTCGCCACGTGCGCCTTCGGGATGGGCATCGACAAGCCCCGGATCCGCCTCGTCGTCCACTGGACGCTGCCGCCCACGCCGGAGGCGTACTACCAGGAGGCGGGCCGCGCCGGACGCGATGGCGAGTTCGCCCGGTGCGTGCTGCTCTGGCGCGCCGGCGACGCCGTGCTTCACCGGCGCCAGCTCGACGTGACGTTTCCACCGCGCGCGCTGCTGGAGCGCATCTGGCGGGAGGGCGAGCGCTGCGCGGGGGTCCCCGCCAACGTGCGCGCCTCGGCGGAGCGCCTGCGGCACGAGCTCAGGCCGGACCGCGGCGCCGTCGACTGGTCGGTGGTCGCGGACCGGCGGCGCCGCGCCGAGGCGCGCATCGCCGCGGTGGAGGAGTACGCGCGGGGGAGAGGCTGCCGGCGGCGGACGCTGCTCGAGTACTTCGGTGAGCGGCTCGAGCGCTGCTCCGGCTGCGATCGCTGCCGCCGGCGGGCCGTGCCGGTGCCGGCCGAGCCGGAAGTGTCGGCGCGATTGGCCCGGCTGGGTGCGGTGGTTGTGGCCAGACGCGGTCCGTGGGGCGCGCCCATCCTGGAGCCCGAGGTCATGCTCGCGCTTGCCCGGCGGCCGCCGGCGGACGGGGCCGCGCTGGCCGACGTGCCCGGCGTGGGGAGCGCGCTCGCGGAGCGCTGGGGCGGGGCGATTCTCGGCGCGCTCCGCGGACCGACGCGAGCGGCAGCTGGCGCTCCGGCGCGGCTCGCGTGGCCGCGAATCGGGGCAGGGCAGGTGCCCGGCGATGCCGATGTCGCGCACGGAGGCCCTCGCCGACGGGCACTGGAGCGCTGGCGTGACGGCGTCGCCGTCGAGCTCGGCGTCCCCCGGTACGTCGTGCTCCGGGACGCAGCCGTCGCCGCGCTCGCCACCTGCGACGTGCGCGATGGTCGCGCCCTCGCCGCCCTTCCGGGCCTCGGCCCCCGGACTCTCGCCAAGCACGGCGAAGCGCTGCTCGGGCTGATCGCCGCGCACCCGCCCGACCATTATCTTCTGCCTATGGATCAGGGCGATGCCGAGATCCTCGAGCGGATCGACGCGGGCCAGCGGGTCTTCCGGCCCGGCGGCGGCGAGCGGGCTCGTCCCGGCTTCGAGGCGCTCGTCGCCCACTTGAGGGATCTGCGGGACCGCGGCCTGATCGACATGCCCGAGCGCAGCGTGGCCCACGCGGCGGATGAGGACACGGGCGCCTATCTTTTCGCCGGGCCCTGCTTCATCACGGACGCCGGACGCGAGGCGCTCGGCGAGTTCCGCCGCGGTGACCGCCGCGCCGGCGAGCGGCGGGCAGGCGAGCGCCGCGCTTCCGGCGACGCTCTGCCGCTGACCGACGCCGAACGCCGGCACGCCGAACGCCGCCAGGGCAACCGCCGCAACCCGGGGCGTTGACCGCCGGCCTATATTCCGTCACCTCATACTCTCCCGGTCGCTTCCATGGACGATTCGCTGTACTTCACCGAGCACCATCACCAGGTCCGAGAGATGGTCCGCGAGTTTTCGCGGACGCAGATCGCCCCCGTCGCCCGCGAGCTGGACCGCACGTCCACCTTCCCCTGGGACAACATCAAGGCGATGGGCGAGCTGGGCCTCCTGGGCGTGCCCTGGAGCGAGGAGCTCGGCGGCGCCGGGATGGACCAGCTCTCCTATTACATCACGATCCACGAGATGGCCAAGGTGGACGCGAGCCACGCGCTCACCATCAGCGCGCATACCAACCTCGGCACCTCGCCGATCGTCGAGTTCGGCACCGAGGAGCAGAAGCGGCGCTACGTGCCGCTGCTCGCGAGCGGCCGCGTGCTCGGCGGCTTCGGGCTCACCGAGCCCGGCGCGGGAAGCGATGCCGGCGGCACCGCCACGACCGCCGTCGACAAGGGCGATCACTACCTCCTCAACGGCTCGAAGATCTTCATCACCCACGCCGGCGTGGGCGAGATCTTCTCGGTCACCGCGCGGACCGATGGCGGCCGCGGCAACAAGGGGATCACCAGCTTCATCGTCACCAAGGACACGGTGGACCTCGGGGAGGCGGCTCGCCTCGGCGTGGGCCACGCGGCGGACCTGCCCAAGACTTCCGGCGTCCGGGCGGGGAAGAAGGAGGACAAGATGGGCTGGCGCGCGAGCGACACGCGCGAGCTCATCTTCGAGAACGCGGTGGTGCCCAAGGAGAACCTCCTCGGCCAGGTGGGCTTCGGGTTCATCAACTTCCTCAAGACGCTCGACGCGGGGCGCATCGGCATCGCGGCGCTCTCGCTCGGCATCGCGGAGGGCGCCTACGAGGAGGCCCTCCGCTACGCCGGCGTGCGGAAGCAGTTCGGCCGCCTCATCGGCAGCTTCCAGGGCATCAACTTCCAGCTGGCCGACATGGCCCTCGAGATCGAGGCGGGCACCCACCTGCTGTATCACGCCGCCTGGCTCAAGCAGAACGGCAAGCCGTTCAAGAAGGAGGCGGCCATGGCCAAGCTCTTCTGTTCCGAGCTGGCCATGCGGAACACCACGAAGGCGGTGCAGATCTTCGGCGGGTACGGCTACACCACCGACTATCCGGTCGAGCGGATGATGCGGGACGCCAAGGTCTGCGAGATCGGCGAGGGCACGAGCGAGATCCAGCGGCTGGTGATCGCCCGGCAGATCCTCGGGCAGGTGGTGGACTGAGTTGCCCTAAGCTTTGACGCGACATATAATTGGCGCGAGTGCTGACGCGCCGCCTTGCGGGCCCGGCTGTTTCCGGGCGCGCCGCCGGGTCGGCGCGTTGCTGCAAGACCGAAGTCCATTCCCAGGCATGCCGCGGCGAGCGGTCTCGGGAGCGCGTTCACGGCGCCCCACCGTGGCTGAGGTCATCACTTGAAGCGCGAGATCCTGATCAACGGAAGCCAGCGGGAAACCCGCGTGGCGATCCTGGAAGACGACCGCCTCGTCGAGCTTCTCGTCGACCGCCCCGATCATCGCCGCACGGTCGGTGACATCTACCTCGGACGGGTCGAGGCGGTGCTGCCCGGCATTCAGGCGGCGTTCGTCGACATCGGCCTGGAGAAGAGCGCCTTCCTGCACGCCTCCGACCTCCTCGAGCCCGACGAGGACGAGGACCCCGTCGAGGACGCCGAGACCGAGGAGGAGACCGAAGCCGATCCCCCGTCGGCCGAGGCGCCCGAGGCGGCCCCGGCCGAGGAGGGGCAGGGCGAGCGCAAGAGCGGGTGGCGGGGCCGTGACCGGCGCCGGCGCGGCCGGCCCATCGGCGGCGCGGCGGCCACCGAGCGGGCCCCCAACACCGGCGAAGCCCGGCAGCGCGAGATCTCGCCACGGCGGGCCGTGCCGAACATTCAGGACATCCTCAAGAAGGGCCAGACTCTCCCCGTCCAGGTCACCAAGGAGCCCATCAGCACCAAGGGCTGCCGCGTCACCGCCCAGATCTCGCTCCCGGGCCGGTTCCTGGTCTACATGCCCTACGCCTCCAAGGTGGGGGTCAGCCGGAAGATCGAAAGCCGCGAGCAGCGGTCCAAGCTGCGCGAGATGGTCACCAAGATCCTGCCCAAGGACTCGGGCGGCGTCATCGTGCGGACGGTGGCCGAGGGCGTCACGGAGGAGCACTTCCAGCGGGAGATCGACTCGCTCCTCGCGCTCTGGCGGAAGATCAACCGCAAGAAGACCTTCGTCCGGCGCGCGCCGGCGCTGCTGCAGCGCGAGACCAGCCTGACGCGGGGCATCATCCGCGACCTGTTCAGCGCCAAGGTGGACGCGCTCCACGTCGACTCGCGCGAGCTCTACAACGAGATCGAGCAGTACCTGAGCCAGATCGATCCCGAGCTGATCAGCCGCGTGCACATGTACACCGAGGCCACCCCGCTGTTCGACAAGTTCGACATCGAGTCGGAGATCCGGGAGCTGTTCAAGGCCCGGGTGGAGCTGCCCACCGGCGGCTCGCTGATCATCCAGCCGACCGAGGCGCTCGTCAGCATCGACGTCAACACCGGCCGCTACACGGGCAAGAAGGATCCCGAGAAGACCATCCTCCGGACCAACCTGGAGGCCGCGCGCGAGATCGCCCGGCAGATCCGGCTCCGGGACATCGGCGGCATCATCGTGTGCGACTTCATCGATATGGAGACGCGCTCCAACCGCGACAAGGTGCTCCAGGAGCTGCGCACGCATCTCGGCCGCGACCGGGCCCGCACCAAGGCGCTGGCCGTCTCCGAGCTGGGCCTCGTGGAGATGACCCGGCAACGGGTCCGGCCTTCGCTCTGGCACTCGATGACCACCGACTGCCCCACCTGCGCGGCCAGCGGCCGGGTCTTCACACCCGAGGTCGTGGCGCGGCGGCTCGAGCGCGCCCTCAAGCGCGCGGGTCACGAGCACCGGGAGCGGCAGCTCACGGTTCGCCTGCACCCGGAGGTAGCGCTGTATCTCCTCGAGGAGGAGCCGAAGCTGCTCCAGACGCTGTCCAAGCTGACCGGCCTGGACCTCGAGCTGCGGGACGACCCGATGATGCGGCTGGACGAGTTCCGGCTGATGAGCCGGCCGGCGGGCAGGGACGTGACGGAGTTGTACGCGGTGGCGTGAGGGCTGGGATTTCGGTCGTAGCGTCGGTCAGGTGGCCGGTCGATCGCCCGACTGCAATAGCTGCCGGAAGCGCGGGTGGCCGCGCAGCGGGGCCCACACGGGATCTACCCGAAGCCGGGCGGCCGAGATGGCGGACGGCCTTCTCAGGAGCTGTTCGAGCACCGCAACTGCGTCGTCGCTCCTGCCGGAGCGCGCATACATCTCAGCCAGGTTCTCGAGGGCGACCATCCCGTCATTGTAGTCCACCTCCAGTGACAGCAGCGCGGCCGCCCGCTCTGACTCACGCACCGCGTCGTCGGTGCGACCCAGGCGCAGGTAGATGAACGCCAGGTCACCGTGGAGCATGCCGTCCCCTGGTCGCTGGGCGAGCTCGGCCTCCGGCCTGAGCCGGGCGGAGTCGGCGTAGGCCCGGGCTCGCCGGGCATACCCCCGGATGGCGGCGAATTCCGCTTGCCACTGGAGGTACCTCACGGTGTCGGTTTCGAACGCGTCAGGAGCTACAGACTCCAGCACGGCCCAATGGGCGCTGTCCCGCGTGAGGATGAAGTCCGACCACGACTCCATGGGGAGCAGCTTCCCGATACCTACGCGAGCGATCGCCTCAGCGAGCAGGCGTCGCTCTCCGGCGGTGTCACCACGCAGCCGCGCCGCAAACGCCCGCCATCGCCACGGGAAGGGTGCGTCGGGCGCGAGGGCCACCGCCTCGGCCAAGTGCCTCTCGGCCTCCCCGTACTGGCGCATCCAGGTGAGGAGTTGGCCAAGGCGGAGATGGTTCACGGCGGAGCGGGGATCGAGCGCTACGGCCTGTCGAAAGCGCCGGAGGGCCTCCGGCAGCTTGCCGCGACGCAGATCTATCCACCAGCCGAGGCTCCGGAGCGTGGCGGCGTCGTTGGGCCGCAGACTGTCCGCGCGCGACAGAGCCCGGAGCGCGCGGCCGTAGTCGCCTCGCACCTCGGCGTAATACCTGCCCTGCGCCTGCAAGGCTTCGACGAGATCGGGCTCCAGGCGGAGTGCCTGGTCCAGCGCGGCCTCGACGCGCGCCATCCGCGTCCCACTCCGGTCCACGGCCCACCCGTAGATCATCTGGTGTGCCTCGGCGAGACCGACGTAGGCCGCGGCGAACGTCGTGTCAAGCGCTACCGCCCGCTGGAAGAAGCGCACGGCCTCTTCGGAGGGGTCGAGCCGGAGCGCCTGCCGTCCCCGGAGGTAGAGGGTGTAAGCATCCAGGTTCTCCGTCTGAGGCGCCACTAGCGCGCGGCGCTCGGGCGCGCGCAGCGCCACGCCCAGAGCCGCGGCGACATGGCCCGCGATGTCACCCTGCATCTGGAAGACGTCAGCGAACTCCGCCTCGTAGCGCCCCGACCAGAGATGGCGGTCATCGGCAACCCGGATGAGCTGGGGGGTGACCCGGATGCGGCCCCGTCCCTCGGGGGACTTCTCCCAGCGGACGGTGCCCTCGAGGATGTAGCCCACACCGAGATCGCGCCCCACCTCTTTGAGCGATTTCCGTGTGTCCCGGTACTGCTCGGCGCTGGTGCGCGAGATGACCCTCATACCGGCTCACGCCGGCCAGGCGGCTGGTGATCTCCTCAGTGAGGCCGTCGGCAAAGTACTGGTCGGCCGGCGCCCCGAGGTTCTTGAGCGGCAGTACGGCGAGCATCGCCCGGTCCCGCGCGTTCCGCTTGCCGGATTGGGCTCGCATGAGAGCCCGCCAGCCATAGCGAGGCAGAGGAGCAGCAGAGGCACGCCGACGGCGCGCAACCTGGGAGCCCCGTGTCGGGAGCTGTGCGGGGGGTGCGGGAGCTGCACGTAGCCTCGACAGGCGGCGATTCGCCGAGCGCATGGGCGAACTGGGCGGCGTTCTGGAAGCGCGCGTCCGGGGCAGGGGCAAGCGCCCGGGCGAGCGCCCGCTCGACCGGCTCGGGGGCCTCCGGCCGCGCCTCCCGCAGCGGCGCCGGCAGCTCCGGAGCTGCCGAAGCAGTGCTGTCCGCGTGGTGGCGCCGGCGTGCGGCGGCCCACCCGCGAGCATCTCGTAGAGCACGAAGCCGAGACTGTAGACGTCCGACCGCGCGTCGACCTGACCGCCGCTTGCCTGCTCCGGGCTCATGTACTGAGGTGTGCCGACCATCAGCCCCGTCGCGGTGAGCCGGTCCTCCGGCGTTCCGCGGTCGGCTTTTCCCGTCTCGGTGGGCAAGCCCGATGGTGTTTGCTCTCTGATCACGCCGCCATCGCCACGGCTCAAAGCCTGGGCTATACCGAAATCGGTGACCAGCGCATGGTCGCCCGACAGTAGGATGTTGCCCGGCTTGACGTCGCGGTGCACAACGCCTTCACCGTGCGCGTAGTGGAGGGCGTCCGCCACATCCCGTGCGAGCCGGAGGGCCTCGTCAACAGGGAGCCGACACTCGCGGCGGAGACGCGCCCGCAGGCTCTCCCCGCCGACGTAGGGCATGGTGTAGTAGAGGAGTTCCCCGGCCTCACCCGCAGCGAGGAGCGGCACGATGTGGGGATGCTGCAATCGCGCAGCCAGCCGCACCTCGCGCCGGAAGCGCTCAGCATCAACTTCGGCGGCCAGCTCGGGCGGAAGGACCTTGATCACCACGCGGCGGCCGAGCGCTACCTCCTCGGCCACGAAAACGCGGCTCATGCCGCCGCCGCCCAGCTCGCGCTCTATGCGGTAAGCGCCACCTAATGCCGCCTGAAGGAGACCCTCGAGCTCCGGCCCCGCGCTCACCAGCGCCGGCACTGCCCCCGCGCGGAGGCGGTTCCAGGAAACCGCGGTCCGGTCTTCCCCAGCGAGCAGCGATTCTACCTCGGTCCGCAGCGCTGTGTCAGCCCCGCAGTCGTGGTCGAGGAATGCTTCGCGCTCCCCACGCGCCAGGTCCAGTGCCCCGTCGAGGATCTCCTTTACCCTCCGCCAGCGCTCCGGCGTCAGCGCGGTTTCCGGCATGTCGGTCTGGCTTTCGGATCTCATCTCACCCCGCCCTCAGCTCGCGCTGGAGCCAGAGGCTGGCCGTTCTCCACTCGCGCTCCACCGTGGCATGCGATACGCCAGCGTGTGGGCGGTTTCCTCGATGCTCAGGCCACCGAAGTCCGGAGCTCCACCACTCGTGCCTGCCGTCCGTCCAGCTCGGCCAACCTGGCGAGCGCCTCGTCGAGTGCGATTACGTCCGCTTCGGACTCCGGAGCGCTGTTATCCGCGACGGCCGCACTGACAGCGTGATCACCTGCGCTCCGCCGCCGCGCTTCTGCTCGCCGGGCGCGGGCATGGTCCACCAGGATACTCCGCATTGCCCGCGCGCGACGCCGAAGAAGTGGGCCCTGCCTTGCCAGTCCGCGCCTGCACCGTCCTTGCGACCAGACGAAGGTAGGCCTCGTGCACCAGTGCGTGGTCTGGAGGGTGTGCCCTGGGGCCTGGGCGCGCAGGTAACTCGCAGCCTGGCTACGAGCTCGCCATAGACCAGCGGCAGGAGCTCGTCCATCGCCGCCTGCTCTCCCCGGCCCCATGCCTCGAGCAACGCGTGACGTCGCGCGAAGAGGAGCTCATGTGGCGGCGGTGTGAGGTGGGCGGCCTGCCCTCGCGGAGGTGGGCGGTCTCGCCTTTCCAGATGGTACGGCGCGAGACGGACTCGTCAACTCGCCGTCTCGCTGGCGGCGCCTGGCCGCGGTGGGCGGGATGAGGGAGTTCAGGGTGATTTCGCGTGTCTTCGGGTAGAGGCGGCAGGCGCACCACCCCATATCCATGCCCTTCTACCAGAGTTCCTCATGCACCGCTCCCTACTTCTGCTTCCCTCTGCTGTCTTGATGAGCGCGCTCGCTCTCGGCTGCGACGACCAACCTGTCGCCCACGGCTCCCAGCTGTTCACCGATCCCTCATTGCGCGTCGAGCGCGGTATCGGAGTCGTTCGGTCTCTTCCTCTCCGACGGAAGCTCCAGCATACATCTTCGGCCACACCTTAAGACTTAGTCCGCATTTGCGAGGAAACGCAGCTCGACGTCCCTGCGTGGGATCAGCTCCTCGTCACACGCCCGACTGTGCTAGAGGGTTTTGAGCAGTCGTTCAAGTTGCTGCAGCGGTCTAGGTATCTGCCCGTCGTCGTGTTCGCTAGTCCCCCCTTGTACGTATGCGACCTCCTCGAGACCCCCCTTCTTCCGGGCACCGCCCAAGCGATCATAGCGTACTACGACGGTTCCTGACCATCACGGTCCAACGCGTTCAACCTCCTAGTTACCGTATCTGTAACCGACGAAGTGGACAGCGTATCCATCTCGTCGCGCGCATCCTCAGCGTGCTCTCGCGCGTCGAGCACGCCCGACAACCAGATCCCCCTGAACTTCTTCCTGGAATCCAGTCTGACGCCTGTCCGTCTATGACCAGCTCTCCCCGTATCTGGACTGGCGGCGGATCACCTGCCAGTCGTCCCCTGCGTTTGTACGAGAACGGGTGAACTACGCCGCTTGTACTCAGTTCTCGCTAAGAGAGGATACCAATTTCTCAAGCCCGCCCCGCTCTCCGTCCCCATCCCGCAAGCCGTTACACTCAACCGGACCTGACCGCTCTGACCCCCCCTTGCCTCAACCGCAGCCCCCGCCTAAGTTTACCGGCTAACTTCGTAGCTAACTCAGGACACGGGCACCCCATGTACGCGATTTTCCGGGCCTTGGGCAAGCAGTTCCGGGCCGAGAAGGGCAAGACGATCCGCCTCCCCCTCATGGACGCCGAGGCGGGCGCCAAGGTCACCTTCGACGAGGTGCTGCTCTCCTCGGACGGAGAGACCATTCGCGCCGGCACGCCGCTCGTGGCGGGCGCCAAGGTCACGGCGGAGGTCGTGGGCGTGGGCAAAGAGCCCAAGATCTACGTGTTCAAGTTCAAGCGGCGGAAGAACTACCGCCGCAAGACCGGACATCGGCAGAAGTTCACCGAAGTCCGCATCACCGACGTCACGCTCGGCTGAGGCTCCCATGGCACACAAGAAGGGCGTAGGCTCCAGCCGGAACGGCCGGACCAGCAATCCGCAGTATCTCGGCATCAAGCGCTATGGCGGCGAGCAGGTCGTCGCGGGGAACATTCTCGTGCGGCAGCGGGGCACCAAGTTCCATGCCGGGAAGAACGTCCGCCGCGCCAACGACGACACCCTGTTCGCCCTGGTCGACGGCGTCGTGAAGTTCGAGTTCAAGGACAAGAATCGGCAGAAGGTGTCGGTGTACCCGGCCCTCGAGGTCGCCGCGAGCTGACCTGGCCGACGCACCGGCGCGCGGGGCGTGGCGAGAGCCACGCCCCGCTTTTCTTGTGTGTATGATTCATGGAGCCCGGTCTCGCGGTCGGGCAGGTCCACGACTTTCCGGAGGATGCGATGTCCAATTCCACGCTGTTCGACCGCCTCAATCACGAGCTCGAGGCGTTCGGCAAGAAGGCCCAGGCCGCCCTCGACGAGGGCAAGCTGCAGATCGAGCTCATGCGCGCACGGAAGCGGCGGGACAACGCCGCCCGTGATCTCGGGCTCCTGGTCTATCGACGGGAGCGGGGTGGCGAAGTCGAGCCGCGCCGGATCGACGCGCTGTTCCTGCGCCTGGATGATCTCGTGGCCGACGTCACGCGGCTGGAGGGGCTGGTGGATGCCCGGCGAAAGCCGGAACCAGCGGCGGGCCCGGTGACGAGTCCGGTGACCGGCTGAAGACGCCCGGGAGATCCGCCAGCGTGGGCGCGCACCGCGCGCGTTACAAATCGACGTTGGCGGCTGACGCGGCGGATCTGGCGCGAAGGTCGATCTAGCGACACCCGAGATTGTGCCTATATTGGCCAAGACACCCGATAAAACGGCGGAGCCCAGGTTTTCGGCCGCGCACGTGTTGACTGAGGTGGACCGGGGCGGCGGCGTTATCTCGACACTGGCCAGGCCGCCGGCGCCTGGCGGAGTTGGGCACCAATGGTGGAGCTGCTCGAACGCGTCAGCGACGCGCTTGCTGCCCGCTACAAGATCCAGCGGGAGCTGGGGCAGGGCGGGATGGCGAGAGTCTTCCTGGCCCACGACCTCAAGTACGAGCGCGCGGTAGCTGTAAAAGTGCTCCGCCCCGAGCTGGCCGCCGAAGTGGGACCGGCCCGGTTCCTGCGCGAAATTCAGATCGCCGCTCGCCTCCACCACCCTCACATCCTGCCGCTGTACGATTCCGACCAGACCGATGGGCTGGTCTTCTACGTCATGCCTTATATCGAGGGCGAGACCCTGCGGCATCGCCTGACCCGGGAGCGCCAGCTCCCGATCGGCGACGCGCTCCGGATCGCGCGCGAGGTGGCCGACGCCCTGAGCTACGCGCACAGCTGCAACGTGGTCCACCGGGACATCAAGCCAGCCAACATCCTGCTGGACGCCGGTCACGCGCTCGTGGCGGATTTCGGCATCGCCCGGGCCATGGGCGCGGGGGAGTCCTCGACCGGGCACATCGTCGGCACGCCGACCTACATGAGCCCGGAACAAGTGGAAGGCCTCGAGCACCTCGACGGCCGCAGCGACGTGTACAGCCTGGGCGCCGTCCTCTTCGAAATGCTGGTGGGAGAGCCGCCGTTCCGCGGGTCCACGGTGATGGCCATCATCGCGAATCGGTTGAGCGGCTCCGTTCCATCGCCGCGCGAGTTCCGCGAGCTGGTACCCGAAGCGGTCGACGCGGCGGTGAAAAAGGCGATGGCCACGCTGCCGGCCGATCGCTTCACCACGGCGTCCCAGTTCGCCGACGCCCTGGGCACTTCCGCGACCGTGGACATCGCGGTGGGGGCGGCCCAGGCGATGGTCAAGGAGGTCGTCGCCGCGAAGTCGGTCGCCGTCCTGCCGTTCGAGAACATGAGCACCGATCCCGAGAATGAGTACTTCAGCGACGGGATCACCGACGACATCATCGCCCAGCTCTCCAAGATCAGCGCGCTCAAGGTGATTTCCCGCACGTCCTCCATGCAGTACAAGAAGACGACCAAGAAGATCACGGCGATCGCGCAGGAGCTCGGCGTCGGGGCCATCCTCGAAGGCAGCGTCCGGAAGGCCGGACAGCGGGTGCGGATCGTGGTGCATCTCGTCGAGCCAGGGTCCGAGAAGCACCTGTGGGGCGACACCTTCGACCGCCAGTTGACCGACATCTTCGAGGTACAGAGCGAGGTGGCGCAGCAGATTACCGGGGCGCTGTCCCTGGCCCTGTCGCCCGAGGAGAAGCAGCGGGTCGAGAAGAAGGCCACCAGCGATGTCGACGCGTACAACCAGTACCTGCTCGGCCGCTTTCACGCGAACAAGTGGGCCGAAGCGGACGTGCTGAAGGCGATCGAGTGCTTCGAGGGCGCCATCGCCAAGGACCCCGGCTACGCCGTCGCCTACGCCGGCCTGGCCGACGCGTACGAGCTGCTCAGCATCGGGTTCAGCTCGAAGCCCCCGGTGGTGTACCTGGGCCAGGCGAAGGCCATGGCGCTGAAGGCGCTGGAGATGGATGACAGCCTCGCCGAGGCGCATACCTCCCTGGCCTACGCCCGCTGGCTCGGCGATCTGGACTGGCCGGGCGCGGAGCGGGAATTCAAGCGCGCCATCGAGCTCAAGACGAGCTACGTCATGGCACACGAGTGGTACGCCGAGTACCTGGCGGCGCTGGGTCGCCACGACGAAGCGCTCGCCGAGATCAAGCGGGCCCAGCAGCTCGATCCGCTCGCCGTGCCCGTGAACCGGGCCGTGGGATGGGTGCTCTATTTCGCTCGCCGATACGACGAGTCGATCGACGAGCTGCAGAAGACCCTGGCGATGAACCCGGACTTCCTGGGCGCCCGCATGGTGCTGTGGTGGGTCTGGGTCGCGAAGGGAGCCTACGCGGAGGCGATCGCCGACATCCGGCGTGAAGCCGAGCGCCCGGGACTGCGCACCGTGAAGAAGCTGATGCTGGGATACGCCTGCGCAGCCTCGGGCGACAAGGAAGAGGCCAACGGGATCCTGTGGGAGCTGGAGTCCAAGCTGGCCGAGGAGGACCGGCTGGCCTTGCTATCGGCGCTCCTGTTCACGGCGCTGGACATCAAGGATCGGGCGTTCCAGCAGCTGCACCGGGCATACGAGATTCGCGATCCCGGGCTGCTGTTCCTAAAGGTCGCGCCTTGGCTCGACCCCTTGCGGTCGGACCCGCGGTACGGCGCGTTGGTGGAGAAGCTGGGTCTCGGCTGAGCGGTGCGGCCGGCCGCACGACGACCGAAACGGGCAAGGCCGGAGGAACCCGGAGAGGCTGGCGATGTCAACAGGCACGGATCTGGTTGACCAGCTTGCGCGCCTCGCCCAACCCTGGGCCTCCCTCTATGGGGACAGCGGGGCCCTGCAGACCGGCGTGACCTTCCTTCATGTCGCCGGCATCTTCCTCGGCGGCGGCTTCGCGATCGCCACCGACCGGGAGACGTTCATGGCGATGCGAAACGCCCGGCTCTCCGGCCAGATTCGCCACCTGGCACACCTTCACACCATTCATCGGCCCGTGCTCGTCGGCCTTGTGATTGCCCTGAGCAGCGGGTTCTTGCTGTTCGCCGCCGATGTCGAGACCTTCGCACGCTCGCCGGTGTTCTGGATCAAGATGCTCCTGCTCGCCCTCCTTCTGGCCAACGGATATCTCCTGTCGCGCACCGAGACGACGCTCCGCGAGGGCGCACCCGACGAACCCCGGCTCTGGGCCCGACTCCGTTACGTCTCCGCCGCGAGCATCGCGCTCTGGCTCGGCCTGATCTTCGCCGGCACGCTCCTGATGAGCCAATGACGGATACCTCGCCACCGCAAGCACCGCTTGACATGCCATGCCTGGGTCCGGCCTCCCGCCGGGCCTTCCTCCGCGAGGCGGCGTCGCTGCTGGGCTGTGTCGCATCGCTGGGTCTGACGCCGGGTCTGGCCCCGGACTTCGAGGTCGTGCGGCGGTCGGCGCTCCGCGTGCTCGGCGACGAGGCCGCCTATCCGCTCCCGCCGAGTGATGGGGCGACCATCGACCGCGACCACGCGGTCATCCTGGTGCGGCACCAGGACCGGATCTACGCATTCGCGCTGTGGTGTCCGCATCAGCACACCGCCCTGCGCTGGCAGGACGAGGAGCGACAGTTTCGGTGCCCAAAGCACAAGAGCACCTTCCAGCCAGACGGGGCGTTCGTCTCGGGTCGGGCCACCCGCGCCATGGACCGGCATCCGGTCCGGCGTGACGGAGACACGGTGGTCGTAGATTTAGCGGTGACCCTGCGTGAGGACGAAGACGCCGATCTCTGGCGCCAGGCGGTCGTGCAGCTCTGATGGATGTTTCGCGAAGGCACCGACTGCGCCCGCGCGTCAGGACCTGGGCCCTCGAGGTGACGGCGGCCTCGTGCTTGTCGGGGTGCGCCAGCCATAGCGGCGGAGCCACGACACCTGCGGTCACCGTCGCACCACCGCCCGCTGACTCAGCGCCAGCCGCCTCACCCCCAGCCGACACATCGCCGGCCCCGGCTGGGCAGGCCCGCCCCGACCCGCTGCTCGTCACCGAGACCGAGTACCAGGGATGGCGGTACTTCGCGGTGTATTGCGAGCGCTGCCATGCACCGGACGCGGTCGGCACCGAGGATGCGCCAGACCTGCGGTATTCCGTGTCGCCCGAAGGAGGAGTCACCGCCGACTCGTTCAAGGTCATCGTGCGGAATGGGTCGGAGGACAGGAAGATGAAGGGATTCGCCGAGCTGCTGGACGATCGGCGCATCGAACAGCTCTACGCCTACATCATGGCCCGGAGCGAGGGGCGCCTGGCCGCCGGGCGGCCGCATCGGGCTCCCGAATGATGATCGAATCCACCAGGGACGGCGGCTCCGCGGTCTTGCAGATCGCGGGTCGCTTGGACCGGGAGGGGGCCGAACACCTGTCTCAGAGCCTGGAGGAGCTGCTCAGGGACGGTGTGCGCTCGGTGACCATCGACCTCTCAACCGTCACCTACATCAGCTCCGCCGCCACCACCGTTCTGTCCCGCTGGCGCCAGGAGCTCGCCGTCCTGCGCGGCGAAGTGCAGCTGACGTCCCTGCCGCCCGCGGTGCGCGAGTCGCTCGCCGTCCTGGGGTGGGACGCGCGCTTCGAGGCGAACGCCGGGTCCGGGCACGTCGACGGGCCGATGGACCTTCGACTGTCTTCCTGGCAAGTTCCTGCCACGATCGCGAGGAGCGGCGAGTACCAGACGTCGGCCGGCGTGCCGGATGGCACGCTGCGCTGCCGGCTTCACGGCCACCCGGATTGGCTGAGGCGCGTTCCTCTCGGCTCGGACGACTGTGACGTCGTGACCCTCCCGGCCAATTCGTTCGGCCTCGGCCTGGGTGCGATCGGGAGGGGCTATGACGACTGCCGCGATGGTCTCGGGGAGTTGATTGCGGTCGCCGGATGCATCGCGCATTTCCCGAATGATGGCGCCCGGATGGCGGACTATCTCGTCGGTGATGGCGAGGTCGCCCCGCGGGCCGTGCTGGCGTCGGGTTTGACCTGCGAGGGAGAGTTCTCGAAGCTGGTCCGATTCAGCCCGAAGCCCGATGTGGATGCGGTGCCCCTATCCGAGGTGGCTGGCGTCTGCCTCGACGCCGTGGGTGGCACCGCCGCGGGGGTAGTCATCGCGGCGGAGACGCTGGGAATCTCCGGGGCGAGGATTCGGCGGTCGCCGGCCGCGCCCGATGCCTCACCGCTGGAGTTCGAGGTATCGGCGCTGCGCGACTGGCTGTCCTTCACGCCGGAGCGTGCGTCCTCGCTGACCACGACGCTGGCGGCAGGCGTGGTCGCACGCTCGCCGGAGGGACCGCTCGCGCTCCATCTCCGTCCACTTGGCTCGAGGTAACCTATACGGGCATTTCCACGCCGCGGTCTTCTCATATCGCCCCTTGCCGCAGCGCACGGTGGAGCTCGGCGTCCTGGCGAGAGGGCTGTTCAAGGACCATCAGCTGCGCGACGTCCTGCACCTGGTCTGGGACGACCGGGACGAGGATGGAGTGGCCGAGAGCACGCTCGTTCGCGGCGTCGGCTGGGTCGCGCCCATCACCCTGGTCTCCTGAGACCTGCCCGCCCACCTCCTCGGCCTGATCATGCGAATGCGACGCACTGTCCCGGCGGACGGGCACCCGTGACCGCCGTGCGGGAGCTGCTGGTAGAAGCGCTAGGTGACCGCTACGCGCTCGAGCACGAGCTCGGGCGCGGTGGCATGGCGACCGTGTACCTCGCACGGGACGTGCACGGCGGGCAAGCGGTGGCCGTCAAGGTGATGCATCCGGGATTGGTCGCCGACATCGGCGCGGAGCGATTTCTGCGCGAAATGGAGATCGCGGCCTCGCTGCACCACCCGCTCATCGTGCCGCTCTCCGAGTCGGGAAATGCGAGCGGCATACCGTACTACATCATGCCGTACGTCGAGGGGGAGTCGCTCTACGCGCGGCTGCAGCGGGAGCGGCAACTGCCGCTCGAGGAGGCGCTGCAGATTACGCACGATGTGGCCGCGGCGCTCGGGTACGCCCACAGCCGCGGGGTGCTGCATCGCGACGTGAAGCCGGAGAACATCCTGCTTGCCGGAGGACGGGCGTTGGTCGCCGACTTCGGGCTGGCCCGGGCCATCGGCGCGGCGGATTATCGAAGGCTCACGGAAACCGGCGTGATCGTCGGTACGGTGTTCTACATGAGTCCGGAGCAGTTGCGCGAGGACCGCGACCTCGACCAGCGGTCGGATATCTACAGCCTGGGGTGCATTCTGTACGAGATGCTGGCGGGCGCGCCGCCGTTCACCGGGCGGTCCCTGACGGAGGTGGCGACCCGGATCCTACGCGCACCCGTTCCTTCCGTATCCCGGGCTCGCGCGGGGGTGCCGGCGGCGGTCGATGCCGCCCTCGCGCGGGCGGTCGCCAAATCGGCGGCCGCGCGCTTCGCCACGATGCAGGAATTCGCCGCCGCGCTCCCCCCGCCCGCGGTGGCGTGACCGAGTATCTTGGTCAGGCAGGAGTGGTGGACCTGTCCCGGGCTGCCAGCGCCACCCGAATCCGATCCGGATAGTTCCCGCAGAGACCATCCACTCCCAGCCGTACCAGACGATCGACCTCGCCGATCTCGTTCACGGTCCAGGCCACGAGCTCCGCGCCGGCGTCATGCACCCGGTGGACCAGGTCTCGGTCCACCTGCGGTGCTTCCTGCCAGAGCGTGGTGGCGCCGACCGCCTGGAGCGCCTCCACCGGGTCGTCCACACACGCGGTGAGCAGGATGCCGCGCCGGAGGCCGGGACACGCCTCGCCCAGGCGCCGGACGATGCGGTGGTCGAAGCTGTGCACCGCGTAGCGCTCGGGGGCGGGTCCGCCCGCGAGGATCGCGAGCAGCCCGTGGTCGTGCTCCGCGGGCAGCGTCTTGATCTCTACCCACACGGGCATGTCGCCCACGAGCTCCAGCACCTCCTCGAGCATGGGCAGGATCTCGCCGTTCCCGATGCGGAGCTGTCGCGCCTGGGCCCGCGTGAGCTGCGAAATAGGGCCGAATCCGGGCATCTCGGCGTCGTGGTGGACCACCAGGCCCCCGTCGCTGGTCGCGTGGACGTCGAGCTCGATGGCATCCGCGTCCAGCATCAGCGCGCGGCGGAAGGCTGCGCGCGAGTTCTCGTACTCGTATCCGGAGGCGCCGCGATGGGCGATGACGGCCGGTCGTTGCATGGCCTCTAAGGTAGTCCCGCTTAACGGACCCGTCCAACCGACGTCCATCATGGCTGGATGACCGCGCGTCAGACCCCAGAGCTTCCTACCGATGCGGCGCTGGTGGCCGCCTACCGGAACGGCGATCAACGGGCGGCCACCGAGCTGGTGGGCCGCCACGCCGGGCCGGTCGGCCGCTTCCTGTACGCCAGCGGCGCCTCCTCGAGCGACGTGGACGACCTGGTCCAGGACACCTTCTTCCGGGCGTTCCGGGGGCTCGATGGCTGGCGCGGCGAGGCGTCGTTCCGGAGCTGGCTCTTCACCATCGGCGGCAACCTCCTGCGCGACGAGTTTCGCAAGCGGAAAGGGCGCCAGATGCTCTCGCTCGACGACCGGGATCTGCCCGACAGCGCCGATCCCCACGCGGAGCTCGCCGCGGCCGAAGCCGAACGGCGGGTGCGGGACGGGCGTGGCGACCCTCCCGCGGCTGCAGCGCGAAGTGTTTCTCCGCCGCGCGCAGCAGGGGGGCGACTACGAGGAGATCGCCGCGGCGCTCGGCACCACTCCCGGCGCCGCCCGGGTACACTACCATCACGCCGTGAAACGCTTGAAGGAGCTGCTACGATGACCGACCTGCACGCAGCTGTCGGACCGGATGCCCGACGTGGCGCACGGGACGTCGCGATGGACGGAGACGGAGGAGCGCCATCTCGCGGAGTGCGCCGACTGCCGGGCGGAATGGGAGCTCGTCACGGCCGCGAGCCGCCTCGGCGCGGTGCTCCGGTCGCCGGCCGATCCCGCGCTCCTCTCGACCGTCCTGCTCGAGCGGCTGGCACGCGAGCGCCAGCGCACCCGGCTGCGGGCGCGTCTCTGGACCGCGGTCGGGCTCGCGGCGGCCGCCGCCGTGATCCTCGCGGTGTGGACGGGGGCTCGAACCGGTTCCCGTCCGCGGGACGGAGCGGGCGGTGCGGCCCCGCGGGTGGCCACGGCGCCCGTCGCCCCGGCTGGCCCGGAGGCTCCCGTCGCGCGCGGGGACAGCACTCCGCCGGTCACTCGCGCACCGGCCCTGGCGACGGCCCCGACCGGCGCCCCACGCACCGAGCTTCCGCTGCCGGAGCTCGACGACCTGCCGGCGGAAGCGCTCGATTCGATGCTCCAGGCGCTGGATGAGCCCGCGGCGCGTGCCGATGCCTACGAGCTGCCGGCACTTGCCGACCCGGGCGACCGCGAGCTCGAGCGGGTGCTCACCGGACTGGAGGGATGATGCGACGCTCGATGGTCGGCATGCTGAGCCTGGTGATGGCTCTCGCCGCCGCGCCGCTCCACTCGCAGGAGCCCGGCGCGGGGCGGCCCCGCCTCGAGGAGCTTCGGCGGCGGGTGCGCGAGCGCTTCGCCGAGCGCGTCCGGCAGGACCTCGACCTCACGAATGATCAGATGCGGCAGCTCCGCGGCACGGTCGGAAAGTTCGGCGTGCGCCGGCGGGACATGGAGTCTCGCCAGCGGACGCTGCGGGAGGCGTTGGCCGGCCAGCTCCGTCCGGGGCTCGCGGCCTCGCCGGACAGCGTGGCCCGGCTGACGGATGAGCTCATGGGACTTCGGGTGCACTATGCCGAGACCTTCCGCGAGGAGCAGGCGGAGCTGGCGCGGTTCCTCGATCCGGTGCAGCGGGCCCGGATTCTGGTTCTCCGGGAGCGGCTCCTGGAGCGGGGCAAGGGGTACCTCGGCCGGCGCCCGCTCATGGAACGGCGGGCCCCACCGGAGTAGATTTCGCGGGTCCCTCCATCAAGGCTTCGCGATGCGCCGCCGGTTCCTGATGACGCTCGCCCTCCTGCTGCTGGCCGGGTCGCAGGCGCCGGCACAGGCCCCCACCGTCTACCGCCTGGCCGTCACCGGCGTGGTCGAGGACGGCCTCGCGCCGTACGTCGCCCGGGGCCTGCGTGAGGCCGCCTCGGCGGGCGCCGCCGCCGTCTACCTCGACATCGACACTCCTGGCGGCCGCATCGATGCCGCCGAGCGGATCGCGGACGCGGTGGGAGCGTCCACCGTGCCCGTCTACGCCTTCGTCAATCCGCGCGCCTACAGTGCCGGCGCCCTCATCGCCCTGTCCGCCAAGGCCATCTACATGCGGCCGGGCGCGGTGCTCGGCGCGGCCACGCCCGTGGACGGCCAGGGGGTGAAGGCGTCCGAGAAGATGGTCTCCGCCATGCGTGGCGAGTTCCGCGCGCTGGCCGAGGCACGCGGGCTCGATCCGCGCGTGGCCGAAGCGATGGTGGACGAGCGGGTGGAGATACCCGGTCTCGACTCGCCGGACCAGCTCCTGACGCTGAGCACGAACGAGGCGCTGCGGGTGGGCTTCGCGAAAGCGGCCGTGGCAGGCGAGCCCGAGCTGCTCCGCGCGATCGGCCTGCCGGACGCGCGCGTGGTGACGCTCGAGCCGAACTGGGCGGAGCTGGTCGTCCGGTTCCTCACCAACCCGCTCGTCTCCCCGCTGCTGCTTTCGCTCGGGATCCTCGGCCTGGTGTTCGAGATCAAGACCGGCGCGTTCGGCCTGGGCGGGCTGATCAGCCTGGCGTCGCTCGGGCTCTTCTTCGGGTCCAGCTTCCTCGTCGGCCTCGCGGGATGGGAGGAGATCATCCTGCTCGGCGTCGGCCTGGTGGCGATCTCGATCGAGGTCTTCGTGCTGCCGGGGTTCGGCGCGGCCGGCATCCTCGGCCTGGTGGCGCTCGGCGCGGCCGTCACCCTGGCGATGATCGGCACGTCACCGACCACCGCCGACGTGACGCAGGCGTTCGTCGTGCTCGGCGCCAGCCTGGCGATCACGGTGGCCGTGGCCTATGCATGGCTCCGCCACCTGCCCAACAGCGGGCGATTCGCCGGGCTCTTCCTCCGCGGCGGCGCCCACCAGGCCGACGGGTACATCGCCGCCGCGCCGCGGGCGGATCTGGTGGGACAGGACGGCGTCGCCGTGACCGATCTTCGGCCCTCCGGTACCGCGCAGATCGGCCCCGAGCGGGTCGACGTGGTCACCGAGGGGGAATACGTGGCCCAGGGGCGCACGGTCCGGGTGGTGCGCAGCGAGGGGTACCGGCACGTCGTCCGAGGGCTTCAATGAGCAGCGCTCTCCTTCTACTTCGAGGTCAAGGCCGTGGATGATTCGATGCTGAGTCTGGGCGTGGTGCTGGCGCTGGTGTTCATCGGCATCATCATCCTGGTGGTGTTCTTCCAGTTCATCCCGTTCGGGCTCTGGCTCACCGCGCTCTTCTCGGGCGTGCGGGTCTCGTTCTTCACCCTCTTCGGGATGCGGTTCCGGCGGGTCGATCCGAAGGCGATCGTGTTTCCCCTCATCAGCGCGCACAAGGCGGGCATCGCCCTGGGCGTGAACGATCTCGAGGGTCACTACCTCGCGGGCGGGAATGTCCAGCGGGTGGTGAACGCGCTGATCTCGGCGGACAAGGCGGGCATCGCGCTCACGTACAAGCAGGCGACGGCGATCGATCTCGCCGGGCGGGACGTGTTCGAGGCGGTGCAGGTCAGCGTCAACCCGAAGGTGATCACCACGCCCAAGGTGGCGGCGATGGCCAAGGACGGAATCCAGCTGCTGGCGCTCGCCCGGGTGACCGTTCGGGCCAACATCAACCGGCTGGTCGGCGGCGCCGGCGAGGAGACGATTCTCGCCCGGGTGGGCGAGGGCATCGTCAGCACCATCGGCTCGGCCGTCTCGCACAAGGCGGTGCTGGAGAACCCCGACCTGATCTCCAAGACGGTGCTCGCCAAGGGCCTCGACGCCGGCACGGCGTTCGAGATCCTGTCGATCGACATCGCCGACGTGGACGTCGGCAAGAACATCGGCGCCGAGCTGCAGACCGACCAGGCGGAGGCGGACAAGCGGATCGCCCAGGCCAAGGCGGAGGAGCGGCGCGCGCTCGCGGTGGCCATCGAGCAGGAGTTCAAGGCGGAGGCGCAGAACCAGCGCGCCAAGGTGATCGCCGCGGAGGCTCAGATTCCGCTGGCCATCGCCGAGGCGTTCCGGAGCGGCAACCTCGGCGTGATGGACTACCAGCGCTACCGGAACGTGCAGGCGGACACCACCATGCGCACCGCGATCGCGGGCGGCGGCGACAGCGCGCCGACGACCGGAGGCTGAGCGGTGGATATCGGTCCGGCGCTGCTCATCGGGTTCGCGTGGCTGGTGATCAACGCCATCCGCAAGGCGGGGAGCAAGCCGCCGGGCACCGGTACGCCGCCACGCCGTCCTCCCGGGACGGTCCCGGGCTCGGGCACGACGCCCGCGCGTCCGGGCGCGCGAGCAGCTCCCGGGCGCGCGGCCAAGGCCGCTCCCTCCGGTCACCGGCGCGGACGCGACCCAGCGGGAGGGAAGCCAGCTCGAGGCGCTTCTCCGGGAGCTGGGCCGCACGCTCGAGCAGGGCTCGGGGCCCGTGGGCCGGGCGCCCGACCGGCGCCTGCCGCCGGCCGAGGAGGTCGAGGAGCGCGAGTCGCTGGAGGTAGCCCCGGAGGTGCAGAGCCTCGAGAGCGATCCCAGGCGGACAGGCGCGGGTCGAGGTCGATCAGGACGACGAGGCGGAGCAGATCGTGGCGCGGCGGATGGCGGCCGCCGAGGCGCAGGGGAAGCCGCTCACGAAGGCGGACCATCGGGCGTTCGACGAGCGGATTCGCCAGGAGCCGGCGGACAAGACCGCGACCAAGGGCTACACGGCGCGCCAGCTGCGGGATGCGGTGGTGTGGCGGGAGATTCTCGGGCCGCCGGTGTCGCTGCGGGGGGAAGGGGAGGAGCGGTAGGTCCCTCGCTCCGCTCGGGATGACGAGGGTCGGCCTAGCGACCGCCGAACTTCTTCGAGTACGACTCCATCGACTGCAGAATCGCCTCCCGCGCCGCCGCGGCGCCCTCGAACCCCCGCGTCTCCGTCCGCGTCCCCTCGAGATCCTTGTACACCTGAAAGAAGTGCTCGATCTCCTTGAGGTAGTGCGGCGGCACGTCCTCGAGATCGTTGAGCCCGTCGGAGTACGGGTCGCCGGTCGGCACCGCGAGCACCTTCTCGTCGGCAGCGCCGCGGTCCACCAGGTGGAACAGCCCGATCGGGCGCGCGTTGACCAGGCAGCCGGTGAAGACCGGAATGGTCATCAGCACGAGCACGTCGAGCGGATCGCCGTCGTCGCCGAAGGTCCGCGGCAGGAAGCCGTAGTCGCCGGGATAGTGCACGGCGCTGTACAGCACCCGGTCGAGCCGGAACACGCCGAGCTCCTTGTCGAGCTCGTACTTGTTGCGCTCGTTGGTCGGGATCTCGATGACGGCCGTGACTTCCATCGGCGGGTTCGGGCCGGTCGGGATGTCGTGCCACGGGTGGAAGCTGCGCTGGGGGATGTTCGGCACGGCGGAGCTGGACCTCGAGCGAGTGGGTGAGGCGCGCGCCGGCCGCGCGCCGAAGCGGCGCAATATAGGCCTGCATCGCCGGCCGGCGCGACTCCGCCGTCGGTGCGGCTTGCGATCATGCCCGCTGGCGGCGAAGATACCGCAGGCCCGAGTGGCGGAATGGCAGACGCAGTGGACTCAAAATCCACCGGGGGCAACCCCGTGCGAGTTCGACTCTCGCCTCGGGCATTTCACCAGCAGCAGCACGCCAGCGACGAACGTGAACGCCCCGCCGAACGACCTCGGCGGGGCGTTCACGTTCGTCGCGGCCTACTTCAGGAACGCCAGCAGCTCCTTGTTCACCTGGTCCGCGTGGGTCCAGTTCAGACCGTGCGGCCCACCCTGGATCACGACCTTGCGCGCCCCCTTCACGGCCTTGGCCGTGAGCTCGCCGCTGGCCGCGATCGGCACGATCCGGTCGGCGTCGCCGTGAACGACCAGCGTCGGGACGTCGATCTTCGGGAGGTCCTTCCGGAAGTCGGTGTACCACGCGGTTACGCAGTCGAGCGAGCCCTTGGCGCGAGGCGCCGGCCGCGACGTTCCAGCTCTGCTGCACGACCTGCTCGCTGATGAGCTTGCCGCCCAGCACGTCGACGTTGTAGAAGTTCGTGAGGAACTCGGACAGGAACGCCAGGCGGTCGGCGGCGATCGCCTGCTTGATGCCGTCGAAGACGCTGCCGTCCACCCCGGCCGGGTTGTCCGCCGTCTTGAGCAGGAACGGCGGCACGCCGGCGATGAACACCGCCTTGCGCACGCGATCCGAGCCGTGCGCTCCGAGGTAGCGCGCCACCTCGCCGCCGCCCATCGAGAAGCCCACCAGCGCGGCGTCCCGCAGGTCGAGCTTGGTCAGCAGCTTGTTCAGGTCCTCGGCGAACGTGTCGTACTCGTAGCCGATGGACGGCTTGCTCGACCGGCCGAACCCGCGCCGGTCGTAGGTGATGACGCGGTGCCCTCCCGCGAGCAGCGCCGCGACCTGCTTCTCCCAGGATGCCCCGCTCAGGGGCCAGCCGTGGATCAGCACGACCGGTTTGCCGGAGCCGTGGTCTTCGTAATAGAGCTCGATGGGGGTGGAATTCTCCTGGCCCACCGTGATGTAGCTTCGCTGTTCCTGCGCGATCGAGGTATTCATCGGCGACTCCCTTGGTGATCACAGCCTGCGTGGTGAAATCGAAACGGTCCGGAAACAAAACACCCACCGGGCAAGGTGGGTGTGGTACCGCGAATCGGAGATGCTGCTGAGGATTCAGCGACGCGCATGTACCAGCCCCCCCCACACATCGAGGCTACACTCAGGTCTGCCACCGGTGCGTATGCACGGGTCGCAACTTGGGAAGACGGCCCGTCGGTGTCAAGCGCCATTTCGGCGGGGCGGCGCTCCGAGCGAGCGCTCAGGCTTATTGTTCACTCGATAGCCTTCTGGAGGGCTCTTGCCGGAACTCCGTCCGAGCGGTCCCCGGTCGACCGCCGCCGCCCCACCCGACACGCCCCCGACGCCCGCCACCGACGCGGTCTTCGGGCTCGCGAGCATCGTCGGGCTCGGCGGTCGCGGTCGCTCGCGCTGTTCCTGTTCGGCTGGCTGGCCGACGAGATGCTCGAGGGCAGCACCATGGCGTTCGACCTGCGGGTCCGGGCGGCGGCGCACGCGCTCGCCTCGCCCGGCCTGACGCACACCCTCCGGCTCGTGAGCCGCCTGGGCGGACCATCCGTGCTGGCGGTGCTCGGCGTGATTCTCATGGCGGTCTTCGTGGGGCATCGGTGGTGGCGTGGCGCGATCATCCTGTTCGTGGCGATGGCGGGCGCCAGCGTCCTCGACACCACCCTCAAGCTCGCCTTCCAGCGCGCGCGGCCGGCGCCGTACTTCGGGTACCCGCTGCCCGAGAGTTACAGCTTTCCCGAGTGGCCACGCGCTCTTCGCCTTCTGCTTCTTCACGGCCGGCGCGGCGCTCCTGGCGCCCCGGCTGCAGCACCCGGCGCTGCGGTGGCTGGTCTGGGCCGTCGCGGCCTCGCTCATCCTGGCGATCGGATTCTCCCGCATCTACCTGGGCGTGCACTACCCGAGCGACGTGCTGGCGGGCTACGCGGTGGGATTGATCTGGTCGAGCGTGCTCATCGTCGGGGACCGCGTGGCGCATGCTCGCGCCCGGCGGCGGGGCGGGGCCTAGCCCTGCCGTCGCCGCTCAGCGCCGCCGCGGCATCGCCGCTTTCCGCGCGCTGATGATCTCGGTGTTCATCCCGCCCCAGTGGAGCGTGCCGTCGAACCGGCCGTGCTCCATCTTGACGCAGCGATCCATCACGACGTCGAGCCCCGCCGCCGCCGCCAGCTCCGCGGCCTCGAAGTTCACGATCCGAAGCTGGAGCCAGAGCGCCTTCGCGCCGATGGCCACCGCCTGGCGCGCGAACGCCGGGTGCCTCCGCCGGCGGCCGGAAGACGTCCACGATGTCGACCGGGACCGGGATGCTGGCGAGGTCGGGATAGATGGTCTCGCCCAGGACCCGGCCGCCGCGCGGGTTCACCGGGATGACCCGATAGCCCTCGTGCTGCAGGTAGCTCGCGACGAACGCGCTGGCCTTCTGCGGGTCGGCCGACATGCCGACGATCGCGACGGTGCGCGCCGTGGCGAGCAGCCGGCGGATGACCGCCGGATCCTGATATCGCCGCCGCTCCTCGTCGGTGAGCGTCGTGTTCAGGCGAAGGTCGCATGCAGGGCCTGATCCAGGTCCCACAGGAGGTCCTCCAGGGTTTCGAGTCCCACCGACAGCCGGATCAGCTCCGGCGCGACCCCGCCGCGCGCCAGCTCCTCCTCGCTCAGCTGCTGGTGCGTGGTGGAGGCGGGGTGAATGACGAGGCTCCGCGCGTCGCCGACGTTGGCGAGGTGGGAGAACAGCTGCAGCGCGTCGATGAACCGCCGGCCGGCGGCCCGCCCGTCGCCGTCCGCCGTCTCGAGGCCGAACGAGAAGACCGCGCCGGGGCGGCCGCCGAGGTACTTCTGCGCGAGCGCGTGCTCCGGATGATCCTCGAGCCCGGCGTAGGCCACCCAGGCCACGCGGGGATGGTCCCGCAGAAAGCGGGCGACGGCGAGCGCGTTCGACGCGTGCCGCTCCATCCGGAGGGAGAGCGTCTCCAGGCCCTGCAGCAGCAGAAACGCGTTCATGGGCGAGAGGCAGGCGCCGGTGTCGCGCACGGTCTCGGCGCGCACCTTCATCAGAAAGCCGTAGTGGCCGAAGGTGTCGAAGAACCGGAGCCCGTGGTACGAGGGCGAGGGGTCCGCGATCGTGGGCATGTGGCTGTAGTCGAACCTGCCCGACTCCAGCACCGCGCCGCCGATGCTGTTGCCGTGGCCGCCGATGAACTTGGTCGCCGAGTGGACCACGATCGTGGCGCCCCAGTCCATCGGCCGGCAGAGATAGGGCGTGGCGAAGGTGTTGTCGACGATGAGCGGGATCCGGTGCGCTGCGCGAGTGCCGCCAGCGGCTCGAGGTCGAGGATGCTGCCGCGCGGATTGCCGACGGTCTCGCCGTAGAGCGCGCGGGTCCGCGGCGTGATCGCCTGTTCCCAGTGCGTCGAGCCGCGTCGGGTCCACGAACCGGACGCTGACCGAGAGCTTCCGGAAGGTGTGGGTGAGCTGGGTGACGGTGCCGCCGTAGAGGTGCGACGAGGCGACGATCTCGTCGCCCGGCGAGAGCAGCGTCATCAGGGCGACGAACTGGGCGGCCATCCCGCTCGCCACCGCCACCGCGCCGGTGGCGTTCTCCAGCGACGCGATCCGCTCCTCGAGCACCGCCGTCGTCGGATTGCCGATGCGGGTGTAGATGTTGCCGTACTGCTTCAGCTCGAAGAGCTGGGCGGCGGTGTCGGCGTCGTCGAACACGTAGGAGGTGGTCTGATAGATCGGGACCGCGCGCGCGCCCACCACCGCGTCGGGCACGTGCCCGGCGTGGAGCATCCGGGTCTCGAACCCGAACTGCCGCCGCGGGGCGTCACTCATGCCGGGTCACCGGCTGAGCAGGCCGGCGTCGAGCACGAACTGGGCGCCGGTCACGTAGCGGGCGTCGTCGGAGGCCAGGTAGATCACCGCGGACGCCACGTCCTCCGGCTCGACCCACGGCACCGGCAGCAGGTTGCCCGCCGAGCGCTCGGCGATCTCCTTCGGCGTCAGGCCCTCGAGCGCGGCCAGCCCGTCGTTCATCGGGCGTGTTGACGCCGGTCGGGTGGATCGAGTTGACCCGGATGCCGTGCGGCGCCAGCTCGATCGCCCACGACTTGGTGAGGCCCGTGAGGCCCCACTTCGAGGCGGCGTAGTGGCTCAGCCGGGCCATCCCGCGGAGCCCCGCGACGCTGGAGTTGTTGAGGATCACGCCGGAGCGCTGCGCGATCATGACCGGGATCACCCGCCGCGCCACCAGCCAGCTCCCCTTGAGGTTGATGTCGAGCATCGCGTCCCAGGCCTCTTCGGTCAGCTCGTGGGCCAGGCCGTAGGCGCAGATGCCGGCGTTGTTGAAGAGGATGTCGATCCGGCCGAACGCCTCCACCGTCGCGTCCACGGCGGCGGTCACGGCCGCGTCGTCGCGCACGTCGGCCACGAAGGTCAGGCATTCGGAGCCCGAGCCGCCGGCACGCCTCGCGAGGCAGGTCGAGGTCGGCGGGCGTGCCCAGCGCGTAGCCGGGGTAGGCCAGCGGCCGGGCCACGTCGAGCGCCGCGATGCGCGCGCCTTCCCGGGCCAGCGCCAGCGCCGACGCGCGGCCCTGGCCGTGCGCCGCGCCGGTGATGAGCGCCACCCTGCCATCGAAGCGTGCCCATCAGGCGACTCCCGCGTCGCGGCCGAGCGCGGCGCGCGGCGCGATAGGGCTCGAGGTACCCGTCCAGGTCCACCCGCAGCGCGTTGTTGAACACGTTCGTCGCGAGCATGATGGCGCCGAAGGCGGTGAGCGCCACGATCTGCTCGGGCGAGTAGAGCCGGGCGAGCGCGGCGTACATCTCGTCGGACACGCCGTGCGCGTCCCGGCCGAGCTGGCGGCCGAAGTCGACGACCGCGCGGTCCCGGTCGCTCAGCACGAGCGCGTCCGGATCCTCACCGAGTCGATGAGGAGCCGGCGGAAGAACGTCGAGCAGATGAGGCAGTCGGTCTCGGCGGAGACCGCGTGGGCGAAGAGGTGCGTCAGCCGCTCGCCGAGAAACGGGCGCACCGTGTCGCGCAGCGGGTACCACTCCATCAGCGCGTGGAAGGCCGGCACCGAGTGGAGCAGGGTGCGCTTCATGTTCGTGATGCGGCCGACGTGCTGCTGGTGCTGGTCGTGGGCCGCCCGGGCCTCGGCCGGCGCGTCGTCGTAG
>CAWDPF010000013.1:0-146217 GCA_963804125.1 uncultured Gemmatimonadales bacterium | reverse complement strand
TGTCCGCGGGCAGCCCCTCCAAGGTGCGAAGACCGAGGTAGATCTCCTCCAGCTCGACCGCCTCGGCCGACAGGTCTTCCATCCCTGCCACGACGCTCCGGCCTTCGGCGATCGCCCGCTCGTAGGCGGTCCACTCCCGCAGATTCCACTGCCGAAGCCGCCCGAACCCGCTGTGCGCCGAGGGGCCCAGGCCGATGAACGGGGCCCGGCGCCAGTAGGCGCCGTTGTGCCGGGCCCGCCGGCCCGGGAGGGCGGCGTTCGACACCTCATAGTGCTCGTACCCTTCACGCGCCAGCGCCCGGTCGGCCGCCAGAAACTCGGCCGCATATCGCTCCTCGTCGACGGGCGTTACCTCGCCCCGCTCGGTCCACCGGCCGAGAGGGGTGTGCGCCTCGACCGTGAGCCCATAGAGCGACAGATGCTCCGGCGCCAGCGCGAACGCCTGCGCGAGGTCCCGGCGCCAATCGCGGCCGAGCGCGGCAGGGAGCCCGAAGATGAGGTCCAGCGAGAGGTCCTGGAACCCGGCGCGCCGGAGCGCTTCGACGGCCGGGGCCACCTGGCCGACTGTGTGGGTCCGGTGCATCCACGCGAGCACGGCTGGGTCGAACGACTGAACGCCGAGAGAGATGCGGTTGACGCCCGCGACCCGCCAGGCCGCGGCGCGGGCGGGAGTCACGTCGTCGGGATTGGCCTCCAGCGTGATCTCTGCGCCGGGGGCGACGCGCCGCTGCCGAGCGATGCCGTCGAGCAGCGCGGCGATGCCGCCGGGATCGATGTGGGACGGGGTTCCGCCGCCGAAGTAGACGGTCTGGACCTCGGCTGCGCCTTCCCATACGTCGCTGGCTTGCCAGGAGTCCCATTCTCTCAGCACCGAAGCGACGTAGCGGTCCGTTGGCACCTCACGCCGGACGGCGATGGCGAAGTCGCAGTAGCTGCAACGCCGGGCGCAGAAAGGGACGTGGAGGTAGAGGTGCATGCTGAAATATGTACGGGAGCGGGCGAAATCACGGTCATCCTGAGCGGAGCGAAGGATGACGCGCGCTTCGCTCAGGATGACGCGTTGAGCCCGGCTCAAACCCGCCGAAACCTCCTCCCCGCCACCTGCTCGACCACCCCCTGCAGTTCCAGCCCGCACAGCACCGCCAGCAGCGCCCCGACCGGCCGCCCCGCGCGCTCGACCAGACGCTCCAGGTGCACGGCTTCCCGTCCCAGCATCTCCGCCACCCCGCGCTCGTCGGCGCTGAGGGTATCCGGCAGCACGCGCAGTCCATCGTCTGCCACTGCTGCGGGCTCCGGCACGAACGCCACTTCGGGATAGTGCGCGAACAGGTCCGCCGGCTCGAGATACGGCGTCGCGCCGTCCCGCAGCAGCCGGTTGCAGCCGGTGGAGACCGCGCTCGTGATCGGCCCCGGCACCGCCATCACCTCGCGTCCCTGGTCGAGTCCCGCACCGGCCGTGATCAGCGCGCCCGAGCCGGGCGCGGCCTCGACCACCATCGTGACCCGCGCAAGACCGCTGATGAGCCGGTTCCGGCGGGGAAAGCTCCCCAGCTGCGGTCGCTCGCCCGGCGGGAATTCCGTCAGCAGTAGCCCGCGCTCGCCGACCCGCTCGTACAGCCGCCGATTGGCCGCCGGATAGATGACGCCGAGCCCGTTCCCGAGCACGCCGATCGTGGTGCCACCGGCGTCGAGCGCGGCAGTGTGCGCCACCGCGTCGAGCCCGCGCGCCATGCCGCTCACGACGACCAGTCCGGCGCGGCCGGCCTGCGCCGCCACCGTGCGGCACACTGCCTCGCCGTAAGCGGTGTGGTCGCGGCTGCCGACGACGGCGAGGGCCGGGCGCTCGAGCAGCGACAGGTCGCCGAAAGCAAACAGCACCGGCGGGGGGTCGGGGATGAACCGGAGCAGCGTGGGGAAGGCGGGGTCGTCGGGCACGAGGATGGTGGCACCCAGGCGCGCGACGGCTTCCGCCAGGCGGCGGCCGGTGACGAGCGGCGTCTGCTTGATGGCGGTGGCACACGCAGAGGTCATCCCCGGCAAGGCGCACAAAAACGCGAACGGCGCCGAATGGGCGCCGAGTGAGGTGTGGCAGGCATCGAGCAGGATCTGGAGCCGGGCGGGTCCGAGACCGGGGACCTGCGTCAGCGCCAGGTAGGCGTCGCGTTCGTCGCTCATCTATTCATCGTCCATGAACTCCCAGTAGCCCGGCACGTCGGCCAGCTCGTCCTCGGAAGCCGCGCCGGCGACCGCCGTCTTGGCCTGCTCCACGAACTTCCAGAGAAACTCCTTCAGCTCCTCGAGCCCGGTGCCCGCCGCGCTCGAGACGGCGAGCACGCCGGCCGCGTCGGGAGCATCGATGGCCGGCAGCGGGTCGCCCGGCGGCAGGAGATCCCGCTTGCTCAGCAGCAGCAGGTGCGGCGTCTCGGCCAGTGTCTCGCTGTAGCGGCGAACCTCCTCGCGCAGGCCGGCGTACGTGGCCTGGGGGTCGGCGCTGTCGAGCGGCACCAGGAACGCCAGCACGCGCGTCCGCTCGACGTGCTGCAGGAACTTGAGGCCCAGCCCCTTGCCCGCGTGCGCGCCCTCGATGATGCCCGGGATGTCGGCCAGCACGAAGGTGCGGTGGCCGGAGAGCTGCACTACCCCGAGGTTGGGCTCGAGCGTGGTGAACGGGTAGTCGGCGATCTTGGGCCGCGCCGCCGAGAGTACGGAGAGGAGCGTGCTCTTGCCGGCGTTGGGCTCGCCGACCAGGCCCACGTCGGCGATGAGCTTGAGCACCAGCTCGATCTGCCGCTCCTGTCCCTCCTCGCCAGGCTCCCATTCCCGCGGTGCCTGGTGCGTGGGGGTGGCGAAGCGGGCGTTGCCGCGGCCGCCGCGGCCGCCGCGCGCCACGAGCAGGCTGTCGCCCTCCTTGAGGACCTCGCCGAGCAGCTCGCCGGTGTCGGCGTCCCGGATGACGGTGCCGGGAGGCACCGGGAGGAAGACGTCGTCGGTGGAGGCGCCGGTCTTCGTCTTTCCCTTGCCGTGCTCGCCACGCTCGGCCTTCCACACCGTGCGGTACCGGTAGTCGAGCAGCGTGGCGAGGTTGGCGTCCGCCCGCACGTAGATACCGCCGCCGTGGCCGCCATCGCCCCCGTCGGGCCCGCCCTTGGGCTTGTACTTGAAGCGGGCGAATGAGCTGGCGCCCGACCCTCCTGTGCCGCCCGCTACCCGGACTACCGCGCGATCGATGAACATCAGTTCCCCGGCGACCACCCTTCGCGCACCGTACGCCAGAGCTCCTTGATCTTCTTCCACTGGTCGAACGACAGCAGCGGATTGACGATCGAGAGCACGCCGTCGATCTGGCCGAACGAGGCGCCGGCGTTGAGCGACCCGCGCAAGTGCGAGTGCAGCTGCTTCGGCGCCTCCAGCACGGCCGTCTGGACCACAGTGCAGAGCTCGCGCCGCAAGAGATCCAGCCCCGGGCGGCCGAGCGTGCGGCCGTACCCCTCGGTGATCATCCAGGCGTCGATGGCCGGATGCAGCATGAGCACGCTCTCGCGCAGCTTGCGGTAGTTCTCCCCGTACACGGTGGCGCAGACCTCCTCGCCCCGCCGCGTCCATTCGGCGACCTGGCCGTAGTCCTGCCCCACATCCGACTGCGGTGCCGGCAGCCCGCTGAACTTGCGCCAGACGCCGAAGGCGATGAGCGCCCGCGGGTAGCCCACCATGAGCACCGACTGCAGCAGCAGCTCCTCGACCCACTGGGCCGGCACCTGCGACGAGCGCAGCGGACCTACCCGCTCGCGCAGCTCCGGCTCGTACCCCTGCGCGATGGCGGCGGCGAAGCGCACCAGATCGCGCGTCTGCGGGTCGAGGTTGTCCTGTTTCGCCATCCATCCTACCTCGGGTGAGGGAAGGACCCGTACCGCATCGCCGCCGGGGTCAGTCATGAAAACGCAAGACGCTGGGCATGGGCAGAAGATAGCCACGGCATCATCCTCCGGATACCTTACGGGCCGATGCCACCATCCTTTCGCGCCCTCGGCACCGCCGTCGTCCTCGCCGGCGTGCTCGCCCCGCCGTGCGTCCGCGCGCAGGCGTCGCCGTACCTCCCGCTCGATGATCCCCGGCTCCCTCTGCTCGAGCACCTAATCGCGCGCGGAGACATCGAGGATCCCTCTCCGATGGTCCGCCCATTCCGGCGGGCCGACGCGCTCCGCGTCCTCGCGGCAGCCGACACCGTCGCCGAGCCCGCGCGCGGGCCGTCCACCATCGTCCACGCGCTCCGGGCCACCTTCGAGGAGTTGCCGGGCGAGCAGACCTGGCGCGTGGCCGCCCGGGCGGGTGCCCAGGCGTACAGCCACATCCGCCGAGACGTGCTGCATCCGCTCGGCCCCGACGGCGTCCGACCCTACGCCGACCTGACCGGCGAAGTGGTGATCGGCCCGTTCGCGCTCGTGAGCCGGCCCGCCGCGGAGCCCCGCATCGTAGACGACCCCGAGTGGCCGGGACGCAGGGATCTCACGCTCGCGTGGCGCTTCCCCGAGGCCTACGCCAGTGCGCAGTTCAAGTACGGCGGCATTTTCTACGGGCAGATGGAGCGCAACTGGGGGCCGGTCGGGCTGCCGGGGATCGGAGTCAGCAACTACGGTTATCCCCAGGTCGAGGCAAGCTTCCGGATCGGCACGGGCTCTTTTGAGCTCGAGGCACTGGCCCGGTCGCTCACCGACGGCCGGGACACACTGTCGCGCACGCCCACGGACACACTGGGCAACCGGGTGCACCGCTATTTCTTTGCGCACCGGGTGAGCGCACGGTTGAGCGACCGGTTTCGCCTGGGTCTCTGGGAGACGGTGGTGTTGTCGGGCGTCGACCGCGACTTCGACGGCCGCTATCGGAACCCGGTCAGCATTCTGCTGCTGGCCAACCAGTTCGGGCTCGGCGCCGACGGGAACGTGATGTTCGGCGTCGATGCGCACTGGCGGGTGACCGGCCGGGCCACGCTCGAGGCGCAGCTCGCCATCGACGACCTGCAGTACGAGAACAACTCGGGTGCCGACCGGTTTCCCAACCGCTGGGCCCTCACCGTCTCCGCCTTCGGCCCGCTGGGCCAGGCATTGGACTGGCGGGCGTTCTATACTCAGGCGTCCAGCCTCGCCTTCCGGACGCTGGACCCGTTCGAGAGCTTCACGGACGCGGGTGTCGGCCTCGGCAGGAACTTCGACGACATGGACCAGCTCACGCTCACAGCCGGGGTGCCCCGGGGCACCCGCTGGCTGCTGACGCCCGAGCTCACCCTCCTCCGCCAGGGCGAGGGCAGGATCGACGATCCGTTTCCTGCGACCTCGAGCGAGGCCGGCGCGATCCCGCAGATCTTCATCGGCGTCGTCGAGCGCACCTGGCGCGCCGCGATCGACCTGCGCGGCCGCGAGGGACCGCTCGACCTGCACCTGAACGCCGGCCTGCACCACGTCGTCAACGCGGATCATCAGGAGGGTCGCACCGTGAACCGCTTCGAGGGACGGCTCCAGGCCACGCTGGGCCTGAGCCGCCGGGGAGTCCTGCGATGAGAGCACCGCCGGCACCGCTCACGCGCGATCGCGTGCTGCAGCTGATCCAGAAGATGAAGGAGAGTCGAGTCGTGGTGGTCGGCGACATCATGCTCGACCGCTACCTCGTCGGCGAGACCGAGCGTCTCAGCCCCGAGGCCCCCGTCCCGGTGGTGACGGTGCGCGAGCGCCACGCCGCGCTGGGCGGGGCCGCCAACGTGGCCGCCAACGTCGCGGCGTTGGGCGCGCGCTGCCTGCTGGTCGGCACCGTGGGCGACGACACCGATGGCGCGGCCATCCGCCAGGAGCTGGCGGTGGCGCGCCTGGAGGACCGGTTCGTGATGACCATCGCGGGGCGGCCGACCACGTCGAAGACGCGCATCATCGCCCGGTCGCAACAGATCGTCCGGATCGACGACGAGGTCGAGACCCTGCTCGACGGCCACGATCTCGAGCGGCTCGTGCGCGTGGCGCGCGACGCGCTGGCCGACGCGGACGCCCTGCTGCTCGAGGACTACAACAAGGGCGCGCTGGCGCCCGCCCTCATCGCCGCGGTGATGGAGGTCGCCCGCCGCCGGGGGATCCCCATCGTGGTGGACCCCAAGTTCCGCCAGTTCTTCGAGTACGCCGGCGCGACCGTCTTCAAGCCCAACCGGCGCGAGCTGGAGTCCGCCCTGGGCGCCGCGGTGGACCTGCAGAACGGGAACGCGCTCCCGCAGGTGCTCGCCCGGCTCAAGGTCGACAACCTCCTCGTGACGCTCGGCGCGGAGGGGATGGTGCTGGTAATGAAGGATGGGAGCACCACGCACTTCCCGAGCATCGCCCGCGACATCTACGACGTTTCCGGCGCGGGCGACACGGTAACCGCCTGGATGGGCACGGCGCTCGCCGCCGGCGCCTCGGTGCGGGAGTCGGCGCAGCTCGCGAACTACGCGGCAGGAGTGGAGGTCGGTAAGTCGGGAGTGGCGACGGTGTCGCCGGAGGAGGTGCTCGCGGTCCACGAGGAGCGGTTCGATCAGATCGGACGGCTGCGGCGTGGCGGGCTGATCTAGACCTCCACGTCCCGAACGCCAGCCACACGCGCCAGCTCTCGCGCACGGCCTCGACGTGCTGCCGGAGCAGCCGGGCGCCCTCCACGTACTCGGGCGCGAGCTCGACCACCCCCGCCGCCGCCATCCGCGTCCGCAGCAGCTCCGCGCATTCCGTCTTGGCCACTTCCGCCAGCCGCTCCTTGCCCCACGAGTTCCGGGCGCCCACGCCGCTCTGCGCCAGGAAGCCAAGCAGGTCGCGACGGGTCCACGTGCCGAGCCACCCGTCCAGGTCGGTGCCCGGAACCACCATGCCGGTCGCGAGAATCAGCCGGGACGATTCGGCCACATCGAGCCCTCGCTTCCGGGTCTCGTAGCGGCTCAGGCCGGCGAGCGTCTTGGGGACCTGCGGATTCGCGCTCAGGTGACGGAAGGCGTCGACGGCGTGCGCCCGGGCGCCGAGCGGCAGGGTGCGGAGCGTATCGAGCAGCCGATGCAGCTCAGGGGAGTCCGGCGGCTCGAGCGACGGCAGGCTCTCGACCGTCAGCACCGGCCAGGCCGCCCAATAACTCATCTCCTTCGCCATCTCCCGCACGAAGCGGTTGCGCTCGTCCACCAGGATGCCGACATCGCAGATGGAAAGCGCGTACGGCGCCATGACCGAAGCCACGAAGTCGGCCGCCTCGCCCGTCATGATGAAACCGGAGAACCCCTCGTGCACCGCCAGCAGGGCCAGCGTGACGCGCAGATCGAGAACGGCCGCCTCATCGCCGCCGCCCAGGTATCGCTCGAGTGTCCCGGAGACCATGCCCTCGGCCAGCCGGGCGTAGTTGGCGCGCAATTGCTCGGGGCTCTCGCCGAGGCCCGGATTGGCTTCCCGGATCCGATAGAGGTACTCCGCCACGCCGTCCACATCCCGCCGCCGCACTCGCTCGGCCAGCCACGGCGAGAAGTCCACGCAGGGCACACAGCTCGCCGGCGCGTGCGTCCGGGAGAGGCACGGGTAGTCCGGGTGCCCCTGGCCCGCGGCAAAGCCGACCAGATCCGAGACAGGCGAGGGAGACAGCGTAAACGTCATCGACGTCCTTGTAACCGTATTCATCAGTCCTCGGGCGACACGCAATGTTTCGCCAAAATTGGCCACGTGCAAGTGGCCTGCGCTGGACATAGGCAGTTCAGGGGACCGACGGGGGGCAGGTCCGGAGAATGGGCGATGAGGGGCTCGAACCCCCGACCTCGCGCATGTGAGGCGCGCGCTCTAACCAGCTGAGCTAATCGCCCGGACGATCGGGAGCGGGATTTTACACTCCCTGTCCCGGGCAGGCAAGCCGACGCGGCTCAACGGGTTTCAGCGAGCCTCGGAGCTGCCCGCCGGGTTCGTGCCGCGGATCATCGCCGAGGTCGGCACGGCCTCGACCGTGACCTGCGTCGGACTGAGGTCCACACCGTCCACGCTCGCGGAGATCGTCTTCGCCTCGGGCGTGGTGGAGCTGAAGCTGAAGGCCGCTGTCCCATCGGCGCCGGTGACGGCCGAGGCGGGGTCGATGGTGTTGTCGCTGCCCGAGGCCTGGGGAGTCACCGTTCGCCCTCCGAGCAGGTTGCCGCCCGCGTCCCGCACGGTGACCGTGATCGTGCTGGCGCTTCCCGCCGTGATCGTGGTCGGCGAGGCCACGATGCTCGATTGCGCCGCGCTCGGCGGCGCCGCCACCAGCGTAATGGTCGACGATGTCACCTGCGTGAAGCCGGTCGCCGTGAACAGGAGCGTGCGCGTGCCGGGATCACCGGTGATGACGAGGTCGGTGAAGGTGGCGCGCCCCTCGCCGTCGGTCGCGACGAGCGTGGTGCCGCCCAGGGATCCACCGCCCTGGATCTCCACCGAGACCGCGACGCCCGCCGTGGCGAGGTTGGCGCCATCGCCCGTCTTGAGCTGCACCACCGGCTGCGGGTTGAGCGCCACGCCCGAAGTCGCCTGGGAGGCCGGCTGGGTCGCGATCGCCAGCACGGGTGGGGGCGGCGCTTCCACCGTGTGCTCCTCGGTGTCGCTGCTGGCGCCGAAGCCGTCCGCGCCCGCGTACGTGGCGGTCAGAGTCCTGCTGCCTGTCGTGGTGAGGCCGATCGGACAGCTCCCCTGCCCGCTCGAGAGCGTTCCGGTGCAGGTGTTGCCGCCGTCCGCGACCTGCACGGATCCACTCGGCGTGCCGTTCGCCGAGGCGACGGTGAAGCTCACGGTGACCACGTCCCCCGTGCGCGAGGGGTCGGGTGTGTCGGCCGTGATGGTCGTGACCGTGGGCGCGGCCGTCAGATTGATCGCCCCGCTCGTCACGGCAGCGAAGTTGGCCGCCGAGAAGCGGAGCGTACGCCCGCCCTGCCACGCCGGTGATCGAGAGATCGGCGAAGGCGGCCCGGCCGTTGGCGTCGGTGAGCGTGCTGGTAGCGCCCCCAAGCGAACCGCCGCCGGTCGCGATCGCGACCTGCACCGCCACGCCGCTTTGCGTGGCCGGGTTGCCGCCGGCGTCGAGCAGCTGGATCACCGGCTGCTGTCCCAGCACCGCTCCGCTCACGGCGCTCGCCGAAGGCTGGGTCACGATCGACAGCCGAGCGGGCGCACCCGCGGTGGCGGTCGCGCTGAACTCCACCACACCGATTCCCGAGACCACGGCGCTGACGGTGTTGTTGCTGACTCCCGGCGTGCTGCCCAAGGTCCAGGCCGCCGCGGCCTGTCCGGCGGCGTCGGTCGAGGAGGTGGCCGGGGTCACGCTGCCCCCGCCCAAGCCGATAACCCACGAGACCGCCGCCCCCGGTACCGGATTGCCGTCGCCGTCCCTGAGCGCAACGACGAGCGGAAGGGGCAGCTCGGTGCTGACGGGGCCGGTCTGGTCGTCGCCCGATACGATCGACAGCCCCGACGGCGCACCGGCGGTGGCGGTATGCACGAACGTCACCGGCGAGCCCGCGAGCCCGTCCACGCTCGCCAGCGCGCGCTGCGTCCCGGCAGTGGTGCCCAGCGTGCGGGTCACCGAGGTCTGGCCGTCTGCACCGGTGGTGGTCGTGGGGCTGCTCACGCTGCCACCACCGTCCACGGTCCAGACCACATCGACGCCCGGAATCGGGTTCCCGAACGCGTCGGCAACCAGGACCACCAGCGGATTCGCGAGCGCGGTGCCGACCTGTCCGCTCTGATCCATGCCGCTCACGGCGGTGATGCCGCTGGCGTTCTCGGGAAGGGCGTTGAGACTGAAGGTGGCGGTGGCGGTCGGCTGGCCCTGACCGCCGAGCGCCAGCACTTCGCCCGCCTGGGTGCCGGGCCGCGTGCCCAGGACTACCTGCGCTGTGGCGGTACCGTCGGCGGCGGTGGTGGTAGTGTCCGGGCTGAGTGACGCGCCGGGCGCGGGATCGGTGAGCACGAACACGACCGTCGCTCCTTGCACCGGCCGGCCCGCGCCGTCGGTCACCGCGGCCACGAGCGGCTGCGGCAACGAGTCGCCCACGCGGCCGTTCTGCCCGTTGCCCTGCGTCAGCGTCACCGCGGCGGGCTCGCCCGTGCCGGGCAGCAGCAGGTCGCTTCCGCCGCCACAGGCGGACAGCAGGAGTACGGCCAGTACGGCGCCTCGGCGGGCTCCGGGGAATTGCTTCGCGTCTCCGATGGCTGGCTCGGCGTGCACGATAGCTCGCAGGTGTCGGGGAGTGTCGGCTGCCCATCGCACGCCGGCTCCGGGGCGCGGTAGAGCACGCCTCGGGTGAGGCGCTGAATTGGGCGCACGCTCTGAAGGTAGGGGAACGGAGCAGGGACGGGCCGTGATCCGTGGCACACCGGGTCAGGGGCGTCCGGATGCTCCCATCCCGCTGGGGCGCGAGCATCCGACGCCGGCGGCGCGGCCCGTGGCCCACGCCCAGAGAAAGTTGTAGCCCCCGATCGGGCCGAAGGCGTCCAGTACCTCGCCGCAGATGTACAGGCCTGGATGCCGCCGGCTCTCCATGGTCCGCGGGTCGATCTCCGCCAGGCTGACACCGCCACCGGTCACTTCGGCCTTGCGGTATCCCTCGTCACCGGTCCACGGCAGCTCCCCCTGCACCAGCGTCTCGACCAGGCGCTGCCGCTCCGCCTTCCGGAGCTGCGCCAGGGGCCGAGTGCCCGGCACGCCGGCTGCGTCCGCCAGCGCGTCCGCCAGCCGAACGGGCAGCTCCCGGCGCAGCGCGCCGGCAACCGTTCGCGTGCCCGCGGGACGGAGCGCCTCCTCCCAGTCGGCCGTCTCGAGCGCCGTCCAGCGGACGCGGACGCGCGCGGCCCCGTCCTCCTCCACGCGCGAGCGCACCGCCACGTGGGAGATGTCGAGCACCGAGGGACCGCTGTATCCGCGATGTGTGAACAGGAAGCCGCCGCTCGCGGTGGCGCTGCGCGTGCCGTCGCGCGCGGTGATCGTGACCGGCAGGCTGACGCCCGCCAGCGCGCCGAACGGAGCGGGCTCGGCCGTAAGCGGCGTGAGCGCGGCGTAGGTTGGGTGGACCGTGTGCCCCAGCGCGGCCAGCAGGGCGAGGCCCCGCCCGTCGCTTCCGGTGTTGGGCACCGAGAGCCCGCCGGTGGCCACGACGACCGCGTCCACTTCGAGCGGTGCGCCGCCTTCGCGCTCGACGCGCCAGCCGGTGCCCGCCGGGCTGAACCCCGTCACCCGGGTCTCCATCAGCAGCCGCGCGCCTCGCCGGGCGGCCAGCGCGAGCAGGCCGTCGCGCACGTCTCGCGCGCGGTTCGACGCGGGAAAGAGCTTTGCCGTCTCGGGCTCCTCGACCAGCCGGCAGGCCGAGCTCGCGCTCGAAGAACGCGATCTGCTCCGCCAGCGGCCACGACCGCAGGATGTTCCGCAGCGTGTGGGGCGAGGAGTCGGTGACGAAGCGCGTCTCGTCCACGCGCGAGGGGAGAATGTTGCAGCGGCCGCCGCCGCTGATGAGAATCTTTCGGCCGCCGTCGCGCGTCCGTTCGAGCAGCACGGTGTCGGCGCCGGCGGAAGCGGCGAAGATCGCGGCCATCGATCCGGCGGCCCCGGCCCCGATGACGGCGATGCGGCGGCGTGGCATCGGGGCAATGTACTATTCCCCTTCACCCGTACCGAGGGCCTCGCATGCTTCCCGTTCGCGCCGCCAGCCTGCTGCTCGCCCTGCTCGCTGTCCCCGGCCAGGGGGCCACCGACGATCCGCCTCCACGCGGCTTCACCGCCGCGTCGGCCCGGGCCGAGCGCGAATGGGAGGCGAAGTTCCAGGCGATCCCCGAGCCGGACTCGCTCCGCTCCTACATGCGTCTGCTCTCCGCGCGGCCACACCACCTGGGCTCGCCACGGGACAGCGCCAACGCCGCCTGGATCCTCGATCGGTTCCGCGGCTGGGGGCTCGACGCGCGGATCGAGACGTTCCACGTGCTCTTTCCCACGCCGCTCGAGCGTCGCGTGGAGCTCGTCGCACCGGGGCATTTCGTCGCCCGCCTGCGCGAGCCGGCCCTGCCCCAGGACCCGACCTCCAGCCAGCAATCGGAGCAGCTCCCGACCTACAACGCCTATTCTCCCGACGGCGACGTCACCGCGCCGCTCGTGTACGTCAACTACGGCGTGCCCGAGGACTACGTCCGGCTCGAGCGCCTCGGCATCTCGGTCAAGGGGGCCATCGTGATCGCGCGCTACGGCCAGTCGTGGCGCGGCATCAAGCCCAAGGTGGCCGCCGAGCACGGGGCCGTCGGCTGTCTGATCTACTCCGATCCGCGTGACGACGGCTACCAGGCAGGCGATCCGTATCCCGATGGCCCGTTTCGCCCGAAGGACGGCGTCCAGCGCGGCAGCGTGCTCGACATGCCGCTCTACGCCGGCGATCCGCTCACGCCCGGCGTCGGCGCGACGAAGGACGCCAAGCGCCTCGACCGATCGAAGGCACCGACCCTGCCGACCATTCCGGTGCAGCCGCTCTCTGCCGCCGACGCGCAGCCGCTGCTCGCCGCGATCCGTGGACGCCCCGCGCCGGCCGGCTGGGTCGGCGGGCTCCCGATCACGTATCACATCGGCCCGGGGCCCGCGAAGGTACGGCTCAAGCTCCGCTTCGATTGGCGGCTCGTGCCGGCGTACGACGTGATCGCACGGATCCCCGGGAGCCGAGCGGCCCGACGAGTGGGTGGTGCGCGGCAATCACCACGACGGGTGGGTCAACGGCGCGGAGGACCCGCTCTCCGGCATGGTGGCGGTGCTGGAGGAGGCCCGGGCGTACGGCACGCTGCTCAAACAGGGCTGGCGGCCGCGGCGCACGATCGTCCTGGCCGCGTGGGACGGCGAGGAGCAGATGCTCATCGGCTCCACCGAGTGGGCCGAGACGCACGCGGACGAGCTGGCGAACGCGGTGGCGTACCTCAACACCGACGGCAACGGCCGCGGCCGCCTGGGTGCCGACGGCTCCCCCTCGCTCGCGCGGCTGCTGTCCGAGGTGGCGCGCGAGGTGAAGGACCCCGAGACCGGCATGTCGGTCTGGAAGCGGGCGCACCTCGGCGGGGTCGCCGCCGCCGCTCGCGGCGACAAACGGCGAGAGGCGCGCGACCGGACCGACCTCGTCGTCGATCCGATGGGCTCCGGCTCCGATTACACGGCGTTCTACCACCATCTCGGCATCCCGTCGCTCAGTCTCGGCTTCGGCGGCGTCGACGACGGAGGGATCTACCACTCGATCTACGACAGCTTCCACTGGTATACGACGTTCAGCGACACCTCGTTCACCTTTGGCCGCGCGCTGGCACAGACCGTCGGCCTCACGACGATGCGTCTGGCCGGCGCCGACGTGCTACCCTACGAGTTCAGCCGCCTGTCCGAGCGCGTCTCCGCGAATCTCAAGGAAGTGCAGGACCTGATGACCGCCGTGCGCGACTCGATCGAGGACCAGAACCGCCAGGTGGACGAGAGCCTGTTCGTGGCGATGAGTGATCCCCGCCGGCCCACCGTCGCACCCGTGCGCGAGCCGGTCCCGCCGTTTCTCGACTTCGCGCCCCTCCAGAACGGTGCCGCCCGGCTCAAGGACGCGAGCGCCAGGTTCGAGCGCGCCTACACGACGGCCATGCGTGACGGGGGAACCGCGCTCGACACTGCCAGGGTGGCGCGCCTCAACGGGCTGCTGGGGCAGGCGGAGCGGGCGCTGGCATCACCCGACGGATTGCCGCGGCGGCCGTGGTACCGCCAACTGCTTTCGGCCCCCGGCTGGTACACGGGCTACAGCCCGAAGACGATGCCGGTTGTGCGCGAGGCCATCGAGGACAAGCGATGGAAGGACGCGGAGGCTGGTGCGGCGGCGCTGGGACAGGCGCTGGAGCGGCAGGCGGGCGTGCTCGAGCAGGCAGCGGGAGTGCTGGCCCCGTAGGGCCCTCATTCGCGCGAAAGGCGATGCCCCAGGTTGATCATCGGCCGCTCGAGATATCGGAAGCTCAGCCAGGCCAGTGCGGTCGTCGCCAGCAGCACCTTGGGGGCGATCGCCAGCCAGCTACCGACCAACACGCCATGGACCAGTCCGAGCTGAATGAGGGGAAAGTGTAACAGATAGGCGCCGTAGGACACGTCGTTCCGAATGACGATCGTCCGCCCGGCAAACGCCACGCAGTACACCCAGAGCCCAACGACGATTTGCGCGACGATGGGGACCGGCATCAGCCAGGGAGAGCCGGCGAGGACGATCGGCGCAACCGCCACCGCAACGGGCAGGAACAGCGCTCGATAACGATCAAGATAGTGGCCCCACGCGTACAGCAGCGACCCGGTGAAGAAGAAGCTTGCCAGGCCCAGGTAGACGGCGCCGCGGGGCTCGCCGGCTCCGCTCACGAGCAGCGGATACGCGGCGAAGAGGAGCGCGAGGCCCGCGGTCCACGCCATTCCCAGGCGCCGCTGCGCCGCCAGCACCCACGGGAGCGCGATGTAGCAGGCGATCTCGACCTTCAGCGTCCACGCGCTTCCATTGATGGCATCCACGCGGAGGCCGGCGAGCGTCCCGCCGATCGTCGGCTGCAGGAAGTTCGCGAACACGAGATTGGCCGCCAGGTAGCGCGCCAGCTCGCCGGCGATGCCGTTCCGTAATGTTCCCGCCTCCGCGGTGAGGACGGCGGCTTGCAGCAGGATCACCACCGCGTACAGCGGATAGATCCGGAAGAAACGCTTCAGGGCGAATGCCTTGAGGCTCGGATTGCGCGCGAGGCTCCACGTCAACAGGAAGCCGCTGATCACGAAGAAGCCGCCCACGGCCACCCCGGCCAGGCTGCCCGGCGTCAGCCGGTCATGGCCGGTCAGGTAACCGCTGTGGTAGATGACCACCGTATAGGCGAGGATGATGCGAAGGAGATCGAAGTTGTTGTCACGCGGGTACGCGCGGGTCGTGGGCAGCAGGCGTATTCTCGCTGTCGCGGAGGAAAGTGGGCCCTCCAGGATTCGAACCTGGGACCTACGGATTATGAGTCCGCTGCTCTAACCACCTGAGCTAAGGGCCCGACTACGCGAAACATGAGGCGAGCCATGCGGTTGGACAAGGATCGCGCCGCCGGGCTGCGGTAGTGGTGATTGGCTGCGGGGGCAAAATTGGTGGCACAAAGCAGCCTGAGGGGAGCTCAAGCCCGGCATTACGAGTTCGGGCGACACCCCCGAGAAGCCGGCCTCGTCTTAAAACTTAAGGTTCTTCAAGAGTGCCTCTGGCACGCTTCCGATGCTCTTAATAAGTCGATCGCTACGCTCGATTGCCCCAGCAACCTCATTAACAGAAAATTGTTGACGGGCCAGGTCGTAGTCTGCTTGGTCCCGCAGCTCACGCAGTGTGTTAAGCTTGCTACGGACGTTTAGAAGATGATTCGCCCGGGTCAGCTTCAGCGCTTGGAAGAGCAACGCATGAGTGCGTTCGGTGGGAACTGTCCCCTGACCTTTGACATTCTCGATCCGGGATTTCAGATACATCAGCGCAGCGTAATACGCCCTGCCGATGGCCGTTCGGTAACGACTCTGCTCATCTAGTGCAACAGGGCCGGCGGTGAGTTCACGAGCCAGCGGCAACCAAAGGCGCGGATCGAAGGGCACGTGGACGATGTCAGTCTGAACGCGAGCTGCACAGAATTACGAGAGAGTCACTTTCGTCAGGGAAGGCTTCGATGACGAAAGCGATCAGCACTTCCTCGCGGTCCAGAAGCTGCCCGACTGGAAGTGACGGCGTGCTTACACCAACCACTACATACTTGGGTGGCTGGCGCTCCTCGTCCTCTCGCACTCTATAGGTGACCGCTACATCTGGACCGAACAGTTCCGTACACTTGTCCTCGAGAACCGAACGGACTGCGAGGGGCAGCGCCTCATGCGGCTGGCGTGTCTTGTTCACCACCAAGGTTGACCCGGTTGTGGCCGAATGACCGAGCGGTACGATCACACGGTTCCGTGTGGCTTCCTGGACGGCCGGCAGGCGGACGAGTGAAGTTGTGAGCGAGGGCGCCAAGTTGCCCACGGCAAATTGGCTCTTATAGAGCGCCGATCGCGTGCCCCTGCCCCAGGACACTCTTAAGCTGCTGCGGCCCACTCTAGTCGAGTGGCGCCAATTGTAGTGGATTCTACTGCGGCTTTTCACGATTCGCGCTCACATATTCTAGGAAGCCCACAAGCGCGGGCAGCGGAATGAACATTCTCGCGACTGGCTCCACCTCAATCGTCAAGCCCTCATCCACCTTGGAAGCGCGGCTGGCACCACTGATTGAGAGGTAATAGCTCTCGATTTCCGCCTCCATCCCGAGGCGCGCCAGGCGGAAAACCTGGACCGGCATCGCTGGGGGCAGATCAGTTTTTGGGTTAAGCACTGATACCGCGGTGGGCGCCACCTTCTGCTCGTCTAGCCATTGCTTCGTGGTTGTGTAAAACTCGTCGGCGCTATTCAGGAAAGCGTTGAGTGCTTCACCTCGAGGTAACAAGAGTCGGGACACTGTGACGTCGGTCGCACTGTCGAGGAAGCGGATCTCTAGCCCGTAACCTCTGTCCGTACTTTGGACGGCATCGACATAACCCAAGAGCTTAGGTGTTGGCAGGGCGCCCAAGTCGATCTGCAGCCCTTCGCCGGCTCTGAAGGCAACACCTGTACCAGCGCGCGTCCCAGAGGGGCGCCTGCCAGCGCGCGATGGAGGCCGGTTTCCCTTCACAGTGACCTCAACTTTTTGGACGAGAAGCTCAAGAGTACCCCTCAAGACAGCACGGCGCTACGTGCGTTCAGCTCTCCGACAACTCCCCGTCCCGAAACTCCAGTAATCCGGGTCAACCGATCGCACCTTCCCCGGAGGATCGAGCCAAGCCTAGCCCTATTCTGGATCACCAGCGGGTAGTACGCCTCCGGGTAGGTCCGGATCCGGGGTTTGTCGATGCCTAAGCCGAATGGCTAGGGGCTGGCGAACATAACGTCGTATACCCCCTGAATAGAGCGGGTCGCGTCTGCAGGATGCACGGCTGCAAGGTCAGAACTGTGCAGGATGTCCACTAGAAGTTGGCACAGAAGTTCGCACACGTGCAGACGGAAGCCGGGGCTACCGCCCCCCCGACCGGCAGCCCTCATGATCACTTCAGCCTCGGCATTTCCTCAGACACATGTGCGGGCGGATGACCACGCGGTGGCCCTCGCGCCGATTGATCAGAGCGGCGTCAACGTGATGCGCGTCTTGTCGAACTTCACTGAAATCAATGCCCTTGGTGAGCCCCCGCCCCAGCCGGTTCAGGGTCGCCCGGCGAATCCCCGCCTTGGCCGCCACACAAACCGTAGCACCTCGGCCGAGACCGTCAGGGAAACTCGAACCGGAGCGGTGCCCGGCCGCTGGGCAGCCGCTCGGGGACGAGCCGCCGCAGGCGCGCCGGCCCGGCTGCGGGGTCGAGCAGGCCGTCGCGCACGAAGTCGACGAGGTCGCCGAACTCGCCGTCCGACAGGCGCTGCGGGTGGCGGAGGCGCGGGTCCAGCCGCTCAAGCACTGGCGCGATGGGACCGGTCGGTCCGCGCAGATCGGGAGCGAGGTCGCGGGGGGAGTAGGTGCGCGTGGACGCCTCCACGTCGAGGTGGTGACGGATGGCGTCCTCGAGACGCACGAAGGCGCCGTTGTGCATGAACGTCGGCTGGAGCGCCACGTTCCGCAGGGGTGACGTGCGGAACGTGTAGCGGTCGCGGGCGCGCCCGGTGACTTGCTCCAGGCCGAAGTCCTCGTTGGCCCCGGGGCCGTCGAAGGCGACGTTGCCGAAGGACGGGGCGACCTGCGGCACCCCGATCACGTGCTCGCGGAAGTCGCTGAACATCTCGTTGGACGCGCCCGCGACCTGGTGGCATCCCACGCAGCCGGCGCGGCCGAAGAAGAGTAGCGCGCCGCGCTTCTGTCCCTCGCTGAGCGCGTGGCGCTCGCCGCGGGCGTAGCGATCGATCGGCGCGTCGGCGAAAACCAAGGTGAACTCGAACTCGGCGATCGCGCGCCCGAAGTGGTCGAAGGTGATCGGCGCGCCGGCGCGGACCGCGGCAAACACCTTGCCGAACAGTCGGCGATAGCTCGGGGTTGCGTTCAGGCGCCGCAGCACCTCGGCGCGGATGGCGTTGTTGTCACCCGGGAAGTGGAACCCCGCCACCTCGACGCGCTCGGTGGGGGGGATGAAGGCCTGCGCCGTGAGCAGGTGCGGCAGGTACGAGAGCCTCCGCCCCTCGGGGGGCGGGAATTGCCAGCCGGCGCTGTTGTCGAACGGGTCGCCGGAGAGGGCGCGGAAGCGCGAGTTCCACATCAGCGTCGGAAAGAACGCCGTGTTGATCGCCATCGGCGTGCGGCGCTGGTTGCGCGGCCCCCGGCGACCGGGGCCGACGATCAGGTTGTTCTCAATCCCGATGGCGATCGACTGCGTGTCGCCGAAGCCGTTGGTCGGCGAGTGGCAGCCGGCGCAGGAGTTGTCGTCGTTGAGCCCGGTGACGGGGTCGAACCAGAGGAGCCGGCCGACGTCGGCCAGCCGCCGGTCGACGGGGCGGCCGAGGCGCGCCTCGAGCATCGCGCCGACGCGACCGGTGAAGCCGTGCCGGGCGAGGTAGCCCCGCAGGGCGGCGTCCAGGCCCTCCGGCGTCGCGATGGACGCCGCCGGGCCGGCGGTGATGGGCTCGGGCCCGACGTGGTCGGTACACCCGACGAGCACCGGGAGCACCGTCGTAACTGCGAGCACCGTCCACGCGTTCGCGCGCATCGGCGCCTCCGGGTGATGGTGTGCCCCAGGGCGCGACTGTCGATCGACGCCCCGGGGCTGAGGCGAGCGTCGGCTCGGCGCGGGTGCAGTGGGAGTCAGCGCCGCGGCGGCCGACCATCCGCCTCAGATGGGGTCGCAGGTGAGGCCGCCTCGGATGACCGGGTCGCCGATCGGGATGAGGGGCAGGGAGCCGTCGAACAGGAACAGGCCCTTGAGGAACACCTTGACGTCTGGCGCCCGCCCCTGCCCGAGCAGGTTGAAGTGATCGACGATGTCGACCACGATCGGCAAGGCGGTGGGGTCGTCGACGTCGATCAGCTTATAATTGGCCGCGTAGTTGAACCGGTACTGCGACCCGTCCGCGCCGGTAGCCGTCCCGTGCGCGCTTTCGCTGACGGCGATGCGCAACTCGCCCGCCCGGGTCTGGGAGACCCGACTCACCACCTGGAACACGCCGGTTCCCGTGACGGTCGTTGTCAGTCCGCAGGTGCCGCCGGGAATGGTGAAGGTGACGTCGAACCTCACCCTGTCGGCAACTGCCGACCCCTGCGCCGAGTTGGGGCTGCCGAGAGCGTCAGGAGACGCGGCGTGTGGCGCGGTGGGGTCGGCGCAGCCGGCCAGCGCGAACGCGGCGGCGAGGGTGAGGAGAAACGACGGCCGCATAGAGACCTCCAGTAAGGACAACGAATAGCAGAGGGTTCGGCAGCTCGGCGGTCGTGGGGTCCTTCGTGGCGTCAGGCGGGGATACCGTGCGGCGTCGCGGAGGAGAGCGAGGACCCGTGGCTTTGCGGCCCCGGCTTTCGCCGGGTGTGCCTTTGTCGAGGGATGGCAAGCAGGAGTTACGGGTTGGTACCGGGGATGTCAATAAGGTAAGAGGCGCGGGAGAACTATGTGCGCCACCGTACTAACCACAGATCAGCTCGAGCGCCTCGCGCCCCGACTCCGTGCAGTAGGCTTGGGCTGCCGAGAAGCGCCGACGCGCGTGCCCGCGGTTGCCGGGCTCGGCGACCCACACTTCGAGGACGATCCAGCCGGCCTTTCGTCGCGTGGCGGTGTCGGGGCGGCTGCCAAGCCCGCCCCTGGCTGTTCCGCGTTACCGCTGCGTGCCGGTGCTGTCCATACCCTGCCGGATGCGGGTGCTGTCCATCCCTTGCATGCTGGTGGTGTCCATCCCAGGGTGCATGCGCGTGGTGTCCATGCCTTGCATGGCGGTGGTGTCCATGCTCTGGGAAGCGCTGGTGGTATCCATCCCCTGCCGCACGCTGGAGGTGTCTGCGCCCTGGTTGACGCTCGTGCTGTCTACGCCTGGATTGATCGTGTCACCCTTGGAGGTGACTGGCTGGCCTTGGTCCGGTCGGGTCTTCTGGACGTCCTTACCGAGCGTGGACTGGCCGCTCGTGTCGGTGACGCCCGACTGCGTCTGATCCGTGGTCGTATCGGAGCGCGCCGCCGCGTTGGTCGAATCCTGCGCCGCGCCCACTTGGTCGTTGGTCTTGTTCCGCGCGCATGCCAGGGCGCCGAGCATCAGCGCCAGGCAAGCGGTACGGGCCATCGAGTCGAGTCTCATGCTCCCTCCCGGAGTCAGGATTGCGGTTTCGTGCGCACCTTCTGAATAGCTGCTGGACAAACAGGGAGCCGTGTGCCGAATCACCACTCCCTGGCGGCGTGGTACCGTGGGTTTCAAGCAGGGGTCATTGCGGTGGTACGGTGTCGTACCGAGTCGGCTCAGCGCGGCCTCGGTTTGGGGTGGAAAAGCTCACCGCGGCCCTCCATCTAAATGTACGCTCGATTCTTGATGTTGTACCACACCGTGTCCGAACCGTAGAAGTCCGTCTTTCGCTTGGCGACGATCCCCTCTAGATCGAGACGCTCCGCCGCCGCGAAGAGATCACGGCCACGGCCCTCGACCGCGAACACACGCGAGAGGACGGTGCTTGTCGCCGGGATAATCCGCTCCAGCGTGCGCTTCCGTCGTGTGAGGGGCAGCTTGCGTAGGTCCTTCCCGTTGAGCCAGAGCACGTCCAACGCCGCGTAGTGGAGGTTGCCTCGGCGGGCGAGCAGCCCCCGGAAGTCCTGCCGCCCCTCCGGATCCAGCGACACCACCTCCCCGTCGAGAATCGCTTCCTTGACCCGAAGTTCCTCCCGGACCCAGTAGCACAGCTGCTCGAACTGCTTGAGGACGTTGCCGCGCTTCGAGCGGAAATGACACTCCCGGCCGCTGAGGTAGAGCAGGCCGCGGAAGCCGTCGTACTTGGGCTCGAACAGGTAGGCTGGATCATCGAAGGGCTGGTCGCGAAGCACCGGCACGATCGGCGCGACTAGCGGCAGCGTGACGGCGCGTCGGGTCGGCACCGCTCAGCTCTGGTGGCTGCCTGAGGGACGCCGGCGCGACCGGGGCCGGCCCATGGATGGCCGGCGGCTCGGCTCCCTCGCCGGCGGGCCGAGCAGGTCCCCGAGCATGGCGGCGAGTCGATCGCGGAACACCGGCTTGGCCACGCACGGGAGACCACCGAAGCCTGGTATGGGGCGCTGCAAGGCGTCATCGCCGGGCGCGACCATCATCACGACCCGAAGCCCAGGAACGATGGCGAGAGCGCGTGCGGCGAGCTCGCGGCCATTCATGTCCGGGAGCCCGACATCGGCCAGAAGGCACTGCACGCCGTCTGGATGGAGCGTCAGGAACGCCAGGGCGTCGGCGGCGGTCGAGCAGGCCTTGGCGGCGTACCCGAGATTCCGGACCGCGCTGGTCACCAGCACGCGCGGAGTGCCGTAGCGCTCGGCGACCAAGACCAAGCGGCCGCGCATGATGGGGATGACCTTGGGGTCGTGGGGCATCGGGCCTCAGGGCAGCCGTAGGGCCGCCGTCAGGCCCTCCCCACGAGGAGGGCGGTTCCGGTATTCCTAGATAGGCTAAGCGGTTGGAGGCGCGGGGGCTGTGATCTTTGCCACGGGTGGGGTGTAGCCAACCGGCAAGGCGGGCAAGTTTGCACCTGCGGTGAGCGTGTTCTGTTTGCACTACGACTACTGCCGTCTCCTAAGCCATGAGACCCCTGATTGCGGTGAGCAATTGCTCGCGCGTGAACGGTTCCCGCAGGGTAGGCACGTCAGGGGGTGTGCCGTCCGCCGAGTCGTTGCCGTGAATCACGTGAAGAATCGGCATATCGGGTCGCATCTCGCGGGTTCGCCGCATCAACTCGGGACCGTCCACGGCCCCCAAGCGGGTATTGGTGATCAGCAGGTCAACGTCGGGAAGCTGGACAACCAGTTCAAGCGCTGACGCGCCGTCGTAAGCCGCAAACACGCAATGCCCCGCCTCGCGGAGGGTGTTAACGATTGCGGAGAGTTTGCTGGTGTTGTCGTCGGTGGCAATGATGCGCCAGCCATCACGATGGCCGGGCGAGCCTGACATGTCGATCCTTGGACCCGGCAGAGACAGCCGAGGGAGGCAGGAGATAGGATGCGGACCCGCGCACGCTCATCCTGCAGACGTCAAAGCGGATGGAGGGAGCGATCGAGCTCCTCGCGCGGATTCAGGGGCAGCTCAAAGACCCGACGGTCCTCAACCTGACCGTCCTTGTCGAGTGGATTCAGCTCCGGGGGGTGATCCTCCGCGCCCTGGACCCCTACCCCGACGCACGGCTTGCCGTGGCCGAGGCCTTGGAGGCGCAAAGTGCTGGGCACTGACCTGCGCTACGCCCTCGACCCCGCGTCAATCATGCAGGCGACCGGCATCACGCCCGATCCCTGGCAACGGGACCTCCTCCGTGGCCGCGCGCGGCAGATGCTGCTGCTGTGCTGCCGTCAGGCGGGGAAGACGCGGACGAGCGCGGCCGTTGCCGTGGACGAGGCTACGCACCGCCCGCCGGCGCTGGTGCTCATCCTCGCCCCCGCGCTCCGCCAGAGCCAGGAGAGCTTCCGAAAGGTGAAGCAGACGCTCCACGCGTTGGGGGAGGCGGCACCGCCGATCGCGCGCGAGAGCGCCCTCACGCTCGAGTTGATGAACGGCTCCCGCATCGTCTGCCTGCCCGGCAAGGAAGCCACGATCCGGGGCTACTCGAGCGTCGCGCTTATCATCGTCGACGAGGCTGCGCGGGTGAGCGATGACCTCTACATGAGCGTCAGGCCGATGCTCGCGGTGAGTGGAGGACGGATCCTGCTCCTCTCAACACCATGGGGCAAGAGAGGATTCTTCTTCCACGAATACACCGACGGCGGCCCCAGCTGGCACCGGGTGACCGTGCCTGCTACCGCCGTGCCTCGGATTGACCCAGCGTGGCTGGCCGCGGAGCGCGGGCGAATCGGCGATTGGTGGTACCGCCAGGAGTACCTCTGCGAGTTCGTCGAGACTGATGACCAGGTGTTCGGCTACGACCAGGTGATGCGCGCCATCTCGAGCGACGTCGCCCCGCTCTTCCCGGCGGCCGCATGACCTACTTCCTGGGGTTGGACCTCGGTCAGACATCGGACCCGACCGCCATCGCGATCCTCGAGCGGCAGCACGCGCACACGCCCACGGCGCTGGCCGGGAGGCCGGCCGTAGGCCGGGCCACATGGTCCCTGGTCAATCAGCGAGAGGTCGAAGCCTCGTACCGTTTCCACTGCCGCCACCTCGAGCGTCTCGCCCTGGGGACGCCATACCCTGCCGTCGCCGAGTACGTGGGGAAACTGCTCGCCACTCCAGCGCTTCGCGGAAAGACCAAGTTGGTCGTGGACGGAACCGGCGTCGGGCGGCCCGTCGTGGACATGCTTTCGGCGCGCGGCCTCGAGCCGATCGCGATCATCATCACGGAGGGAGATACAGTGACCTTCGACGGGGGAGCCTTCCGCGTGCCGAAGCGGGATCTCGTTGGCGCCGTCCAGGTCCTGCTGCAGACCGAACGGCTCAAGTTCGCGAGCGAGATCCCCGCGGTGCCCATGCTCGTGCAGGAGCTGCTCGCGTTCCGGGTGAAGATCGATCCGCTGACCGCGCACGACTCCTATGGTGCCTGGCGGGAAGGAGCGCACGATGATCTCGTGCTGGCCGTCGCCGTGGCCACTTGGTACGCGCAGCGCCCCGCACCTCCACGCCGACAGCTGCCCGGATCGGCGTCCTACTCCATAGGGTGGTGATGACACTCCAGATGGCCGGCGTCCGCGCCCTTGCCGAGTCGCAGCCCCCAGAGGCGCCGCTGCTCGAGCCCCTGTTGACGGCGGCCGCTGTGGCTCGCATCCTGGGCGTGCGACCGAAACGGGTGTACGAGCTCGGGATCCCCGCCGTGAAACTCTCTGAGCGATCCCTCCGGTGGCGGCCGAGCCAAGTGGCCACCTGGCTCCAGCAGCGCGAGGCAATCGGATGAGTCCCTTCAAGCGTCCCGACAGCGCCGTCTTCTACATCGATGTGCGCTGGCGCGGCTACCCCCGCCTCAAGCTCTCCACCGACACGACGAACAAGCGCCGCGCCGAGGACATGGAGCGGACGCTCTACGCGCTCCGGCGGGCGGGCCGGCGCGACATCCTGGCCCTCCTGGCCGCTCGTCGCCTCCACCTTCCCGACGTGCACGACGCCTATACCAAGGCGCCGGACCAACTGGAACAGCTCCGGGCTCGGGCCGAGAGTCCGCCGCTCGGCGATCTGGTCGACCGATGGCTGGCACACCTGCGCTCCCCGCGGGGGTGAGCTCGCGCACCAAGCGGCGCTACGCCCCCCGCTCAGTGCGGAGGTATGAAGTCTCGTGGCAGGGGTTCTTCGCGGTGCTGGCGCAAGGCCGGGCTGCGACACTGGCGGACCTCACGAAAGGCTTTGTCCTCGACTATCGCCGCGCCCGGGCGCGCGCGGTGGGCGGTCGCAAGCGCCTCGAGCGGCCGGGCCAGAGCGTCTCGGCCGGCACCATGAACCGCGACCTGGCCGCCTTAGGCGCGTTTCTGACGTGGGTCAGGGAGTGTGAGGGCCTAGCCGTCGAGCGCTTCAAGCTCCCGCGGGAGCGGGAGAGTCGCGGGCGGGAGCGCTGGCTGTCTGCCGAAGAGCTCCAGCGGTTCGAGGCGAGTTGCCCCGCCGACTGGTGGCCCTTCTTCGCTATGCTCTTCTACACCGGCGCGCGCCTCGGCGAGGCCCAGGGGCTGCGCGGTGGCGACGTGCTGGTGCACGCGAAACGGCTCCTCATTCACGAGGCGCAGCGCCGCGTCAAGACGAAAGAGGCGGTCCGTGACCTGCCGATCGCCCCGGCGCTCGAGCGGGCGCTGGCGGGCCACCTGGCGCGCGTGGCGCCGGGCCCTGGTGATCTGCTGTTCCCCGGAGTGGTGCAGGACTACGGGACGGTGCGGCGCACGTGGCAGGCCGTCTGCAAGGCCGCCGGTATCGCGGGGGCCACGCCCCACGACGCGCGCCACACCTTCGCCGTGCACGCCGCGCAGGCCGGCATCCCGATTGTCCGGCTGCAGAAGCTCCTCGGCCATGCGGACCCGACCATGACGCTCCGGTACATGAAGCACGCGCCGGAAGCCTACCTGGACCAGGATGCGGCGGCGATCGCGGCGCACATGAGCGGGGAGACGGATCGTGAGACGGAGGCGAGGGCAGAGGCCGCGCGCCAATCGCTGAGACAGGCGTGAGCTGGTGGCAGTTTTGGGGGCAGTCTACCGCGCCGACAGAAGACACAGCGGACTGAGACGGACAACGACACCAATTGGTGTCAGAGGCAAACGGAATGCCGGGGACTGAGGCGGACACAGCCGGAAAGCGGGACAGGCCCTTATGAGTCCGCTGCTCTAACCACCTGAGCTAAGGGCCCGCATCGGCAGCCAATGGTACTTGTGAACGCCGCCGGCCCGCAACGGTCATCAGCAGCGGCCATCCGAGAAATGACAGCGCCCCACGGCGGTGGGGCGCTGAGCGTTTCGTGGCAACCCGGCGTCAGGGCCGCTTGCAGGTCGGCTTCGGCTTCGACGCGGCCAGGGCCGCGATCTCCTTGAACACAAGCTGATTGGCCGAGATGGCCATGTAGTCTTTGTCGTAGCGCCACATCATCATGAAGCACGCATACGGAGTGAGCGCCTTGCCCCAGGTCCGCAGCTGATCCGTCGTCATCCGGCAGTTGGGTTGGTACGTGCCGCGCCCTGCCTGTCCCGTCCCGGCGCAGTCATAGAATCCGCTATCCCAGTCCTGCCTCCCGCCATTCAGGACGTTGAGGCTCAACGCTGGTTTTACCCCATCGAGCTTGGCCTGGGCCAGTACGGCATCCCGCCAGGCGATGATATTCCCCGAGGTGATGAAATGATTGTACTGGTACAGCACGTAATCGACCTTGGTGTAGCGTTCCGTCGCGCGCCATTTGTATCCCGGCGGGCCGTGGTTCAGGCCTTGGGGCAATGTCGGAAAGATGGTCTTCGCATACACGGCCATCTGGTCGAGCGTGGCCTTGGTGATGTTCCCGCCCCACCGCGCGGTCTCGGGCTCGTCGATCATTTGGTTGCCGATGACCGTTCCGTCAGCCACTGCCGCCGCCACAGCCGTCTTGAGGTTGCTCCGGTTGTAGGTGTTCATCCGGGTCTTCCACTTCGCCATATCGAACTTGCCATTGGTCGTGTACCTCGTCGACAACCCGCCGGCCAGTACGAGCACCAACCGGTGCCCCTTGCTGCGCGCTGCATTGATCTGTTGGATAAGCGTGTCCGCGCTGATGTAGTTCTGGCTCGCCGTAAACGGCGCCGGGCCATATTCCAGCTTGTTCAGGGTCCACAGGGCGGACGGACCGAAGGGGATGCCCGTATACGTCGCGGCGGGGAGGACAGCACCGGACGCATCGAGCGGGATGACCCCCGCGGGCGAGTCAGGCGAGTCGCTCAATGCGACGGGTGATGGATCCCCAGTACAACCCGCGCCGAGGAGCGTGGCAAGCACGACCAGCATCAGCGGCAGTCGGGTTGGATCGCTTGCGCCCTTGAACGCCCGATTCATGTTGGAGCCCTTTCCAAGGCACAAATTGGTGGCGCGCGACGCGAGAACGCCAGCGTACGGCCTGCCCGCGGCGGCAACTCAGGGGAACTGTGACCCGGCAAATGTGGATTGCGAGCAAGGCGGATTCGAAGGCCTGGCGGCCATCGGCGACGAATATGCCTGACGGTACCACCCGGCCGCTAGGGGTGGTGCGCGCGCAGTCTGCGGATGATGACTCTTTCGGCCGTTCCTGCCACGGCGCGGGTCAAGCGAACGCTACTGTTGGTCCGCGACCCGGGTCCTGAGGTTCCGGAACTCCGACGGCCGCTGGCCGCCCCCGCGAAACTCGCAGTGGGCCGGGTCGCACACCCGCGCGCCCGGCGTGATGCCTCGCTGCGCCGCAGTGTTCATCAGCTGTTCCGCCAGCACCCACGCCGGGATCCACTCGCCTGCCACCACACCCGGATACAGTGACGCGAACTGCGGCTTGAGCCGCGCCTGGCGCTCCAGGCCCGATGGCCGTCCGAACTTTGGCATAGCACCCTCGCCCGGCCCCTGGGGTTGTCAGCCCTTGGAGGCCCTGATTCTCTGGTACAGCTCAATGTGCCGCTCCGCCATCGCGGTCTGGGTAAAGCGCTCCTGCACCCGACGGCGGCCGGCCTCTCCCATGGTCCGCCGGCGGGCCGGGTCGTGGCACAGGGCCTCGAGCGCGTTGGCCAGCGCCGGGACGTCCCGAAGCGGCACCTCGAGGCCGGTCACGCCCGGTACGTTGACCTCGCGCACCGCGCTCGGCAGCGCGGTGGTGATCACCGGCCGGCCGGAGGCCATCGCCTCGAGCACGACGAGCCCGAACATTTCCTCCACCGTCACCGACGGCAGCACCAGGAAATCGGCATCGGCCATGCGCCGCGGGAGATCCTCGTCGGGATACTCGCCGTACCAGCGCACCCGGTCGGTGATCGCCAGCGCCTGCGCCAGCGTTCGCAGCCGCGGGCCCTCGGGGCCCGACCCCACGATGTCCAGCCGGAGCTCGGGCACGCGCTCGAGCGCGCGGAGCAGGATATCGAGCCCCTTGTAAGCTACCAGCCGGCCGATGAAGATCGCCCGCGGCGCCGCACCCGGCGGTGGCGGCGGCACGGTCTCCCAGCGCGCCTGATCGATGCCGAAGGGAATGACCTCCACCTTGCTCTCCCACCCTTCCAGCTCGTTCGAGAGGGCCAGGTGCGCGCGGCTCGGCACCACCACCGCCGCCGCCCGCCGCAACACGAGCCTCGTGACGGGCCGGTACATCGAGCGCCGCGAGTCGGCGTGCTGGGTCACCACGATCGGCGTCCGGCCGGCGCGGAGCAGGCAGGCCACGTCGGCCAGCGGGTGGGGATGGTGGACGTGGATGATGTCGGCCCGCTTCCACGCCGCCGCGATGTAGCCCGGTGCGATCTCCTGCGAGCCGAGGGCCGCGAATGAGAACGCCCGCGTCACGGCGGAGCGCTGGCGCCCGGAGCTCCCGGCCTTGCCGCGGCCTTCGATGGCCACGACCTCCACCTGGTGGCCGAGGTTCGCCGCACCCTCGGCGAGTCCCTGGACCACCCGTTCCATGCCGCCGGAGCGCGGCCAGTAGTACTTCGCGAGATGAAGAATGCGCATGGGGAGTCTCGCCAAGTTCACCACGACCCGCGATCCAAGTCAACCACGTCGTCCCCTTGGTCTTGGCCCCGTGCGGGGCGAGATTGGTGCTGTGCGCGCCCTCGTGATCTCTCGCGTCTACGCGGACCCCTCCGCGCGTGGCAAGCTTCGCGCCCTCGCCGGCCTCGGCGCCACCGTCGCCGCCGCCGTGCCCGATCGCTGGGTGCCGGCCGGCCTGATCGAGCAGCAGCAGACCAGCTGGGGCGACGACGGCGGCGTCCGGACCATCCCCGTGCCCATCCGTGGCAGTGCGCTGCCGGCGGCGAATCCGTTCTGGCACGGCGGCACGGTGCGCGGGCTGCTGACCGACTTTCGCCCGGAGCTCGTGCAGATCGAAGAGGAGCCCTGGAGCAACGGCGCCGCCGCGATCGCGCGCGCGGCGCGCCGGCTCCGGATCCCGTACGTGCTCCTCACGCGCGAGAGCCAGCCGGTCCGCCGGAGCACGTTGGCCCTGCTTCGCCGCAATCGCGCGCTCGCCGGCGCGGCGGGGGTCATCTCGGTCAACGAGCTCGCCGGCCGGCTGGCGCTCAAGGGCCACCCGTCCCTGCCCCACCGCACGATCCCTCAACTCGGCACCCCGCTGCCGCTTGCCGTGGACCGCGCCGCCCACCCCGGGTTCGCCATCGGCTTCGTCGGCCGGCTGATCCACGAGAAGGGGCTCGACCTGCTGTTCCGCGCCGCGGTCAAGGTCATCGGCCGGTGGACCATCACCGTGGTGGGGACGGGGCCCGCGCAGGAGGAGCTCGAGGGACTCGCCGAGCGGCTGGGCATCGCCGGACGCGTCACCTGGCTCGGCGCGCTCCCCCGGGCCGCGGTCGACGAGGTCTGGCCCAGGCTCGACGTGGTCGTCGTGCCCTCCCGCAATACCCCGCGCTGGGTCGAGGCCGTGCCCCGCGCCGCGCTCGACGCCATGGCGCACGGCATCGCCGTCATCGGGAGCACCGGCGGCGCCCTGCCCGAGACCCTCGGCGATGCCGGCCTCGTCTTCCCCGAGGAAGACGTCCCGGCGCTTGAGCGACACGCTCCAGCGGCTGCACGACGATCCGGAAGAGGTCCAGCGGCTTGGGCTCGCCGGCCGGCGGCGCACGATGGACCTCTACGGTGACGCCGCCGTCGCTGAGCGAACGCTCGGCTTCTGGCGCGATCTCCTTCGCGCAACCGCTTGACTTCGCCTTACTTACGAGCGATCTTCGGCCTCCATGCCCACCTCGGAATTGCGTAGGTCCTTGCCCGCCCGGGTGTGGCTTGCCCTGGCGGCCGCTCTCATCGCGTTCGCCTCTCCCCTGTCGGCCCAGGTTCCCACAACCGGTCAGCCGCAGCAGCTGCCCTCGCCCGAGCAGGCGCAGTCGCTGCTCAAGGCGCAGCCCGAGCTCGTCCAGCAGCTTCGCGACCGTCTGTCGCGGTCGGGATTGACCCCCGACCAGATCCGGTCGCGGCTCCGGGCGGCCGGCTATCCGGAGAACATGCTCGACGACTACGTCCAGGGCGCCGACACGACGCGTGACCGCGCAGTTCGGCCCGCGGACGCTCGACGCCGTCCGCGCGCTCGGCGTGTTGTCCGCCGACGAAGCGGACTCGCTCCGCCTGGTGGACTCGGTCGGGGCCACGTCCGACTCGCTGCGCGCCGTGCTCGACTCGATCAAGCTGCTCCGCGCCGACTCGGCGCGCGCCGATTCGCTGGCCGATTCGGTCGCGGTTCTCCGCGGGCAGGGGATGAAGGTCTTCGGCATCGAGACCTTCCGCCGCGCGACGACCCGGTTCCAGCCCGCGCAGGCCGGCCCGGTGGACCAGAACTATCGCCTCGGCCCGGGCGACCAGCTCGTCCTCATCCTCACCGGCGACGTCGAGCGCTCGCATACCCTCGAGGTCACCCGCGAGGGCTTCGTCGTCATCCCGCAGGTCGGCCAGGTGTACGTCGCCAACCTCACGCTCGGGCAGCTCGAGGATCAGCTCTACGGCCGGCTCGGCCGGGTGTATTCCGGCGTGCGGCGGGGCCCCAACGCCAGGACCCGGTTCCAGCTGTCGATCGGGCGGCTCCGGAACATCCAGGTCTACGTCGCGGGCGACGTGGTCCGGCCCGGCGCATACCAGATGTCCAGCGCCGGCACGGTGCTGACCGCGCTTTATGCCGCGGGCGGCCCCACCACGAACGGGACCTTCCGGTACGTCCAGATCCGGCGCGGCCGGGCGCTCGTGGATAGCCTCGACCTCTACGAGTATCTGCTCCGCGGCAGCAACCCCACCGACATCCGGCTCCAGAGCGGCGACGTGGTGTTCGTCCCGGTGCACGGGGCCCGCGCCACGGTCACCGGCAGGGTCTTGCGGCCGGCCATCTACGAGGTGCTCCCCACCGAGACGTTGCAGGATGCGATCGCGTTCGCCGGCGGACTGGATCCCAGCGCGGTGCAGGCCCGGGTGACGATTCACCGGATCCTGCCGCCCGCGTCACGCGGCCCAGGCGGGCGGGCGCGCGTGGTCATCGCGGTCGGCGCCGACCAGTTCATCGGCGGCGTGGTGCCCGCGGTGCCCATGGCGCCCGGAGACTCGGTCACCGTCCATCCTGTGGCCGACCGCCAGCGCGGCTTCGTCACCGTGCGAGGCAACGTCTGGGTCGAGGGTCAGGTGGGGTTCACGCCGGGCATGAAGCTGAGCGACGCCATCCGGCTCGCGGGCGGCCCCAAGCCCGACGTCTACCTCCCCCGCATCCTGGTCACCCGGATGCGCGAGGACTCCAGCTTCATCCAGCTCCGCGCCGCGTTCGCCGACTCCACCGGACGGGTACAGGACGACCTGACGCTGGAGGACCTGGACGAGATCCGCATCTTCTCCCGCACCACGTTCCGCCCCGACAAATACGTCGCGATCGTCGGCGCGGTGCGCCGCCCGGGCCAGGTGCCCTACCGCGAGGGGATGACGATGCGCGACGTCATTCTCCTCGCCAACGGGCTGACCCAGGACGCCCAGCTCGAGGCCGAGATCGCGCGGCTGCCCGAGAGCCGGCCGCCGGGGGCGCTGGCGGAGACGGTGCGTGTGCCGCTCGACTCCAGCTACGTCTTTGGCCCCGGCTCCCGTGCCGGGGCCGCCCCTGCCCCCGGGTCTCCCGGCGACGCGCCGCTCCAGCCGTACGACAACGTCCTCGTGCTCCGCCAGGGCGGGTGGTCGCTGCAGCGCACGGTGGTACTGAGCGGACAGGTGAAGTCCCCGGGCCGCTACTCGCTCCGCTCCAAGACCGAGCGGCTGGCCGACCTGATCGAGCGCGCCGGCGGGCTCACCAAGGAGGCCTACCCGGGCGGTATCCAGTTCTATCGCTCGTACCTCGGCACCACGCCCGCCGGGACCGACCGGCTCCAGTCGCTCGCGCCACCCGACGTGCCCGGCCGGGACACCACGCGCCGCGGGCTTCCGGAGCGGGTGGGGATCGACCTGCCGCGCGTGCTCGCGAACCCCAAGTTCCGCGACAACATCATCCTCGCGGGCGGCGACTCCATTCACATCCCCGAGTACAACCCGATCGTGCTGGTGCAGGGAGCGGTGAATTCACCGGGGGCGGTGGCGTATACGCCGGGGAAGAATCTGGACTGGTACGTGGATCAGGCGGGGGGCTACACGCAGGCAGGCGATGCTCGCCATCCCTACGTGACCCAGCCGGGTGGAACGCGGGAAGGGGTCAAGCGGAAGCAGGTCTTCGCGGACAGGGTGCCCCACCCCAAGGCGGGGGCCGTGGTGTTCGTCCCCACGCTGACCGCGGCCGAGCCATCGAGCAATCTGACCGCCATCCTGGGCACCGCCGCGCAGCTCCTCGGCGCCCTGGTGACGATCATCGTGGTGGCGAGGAACTAGGCCGGCCCGACCTCGACCCGCGCGCTCGCTTCGGCTGCCACGGAGAAATCGGGTACCAGGCGGGCCAGCAGCTCCCGGATCTCGTCGTCCGACCGCCCGTTCCGCGCGCCCTCCACGAGCACATCCACCACCGTGCTCAACCCGAGGGGCAGCGCCCCGTTCTTCGCGCGAAGCACCTTCGGGTGGTCGGTCGGGATCGAGCTCTCCGAATCGAAGAACAGCTCCTCGTACAGCTTTTCCCCCGGCCGCGTCCCGGTGAACCGGATCTCGATGTCGGTACCCACCTCGAGCCCGGACAGCCGGATGAGGTCGGTGGCCAGGTCGAGCACCTTCACCGGCTCTCCCATGTCGAGGACGAACACCTCGCCGCCCCGCCCGATGGCCCCCGCCTGCAGCACGAGCTGGACCGCCTCCGGAATCGTCATGAAGTAGCGCCGCATCTCGGGGTGCGTCACCGTCACCGGGCCCCCGCTCCGGATCTGCCGGAGGAACGTCGGGACCACGCTTCCCCGGCTGCCGAGCACGTTGCCGAACCGGACCGCGACGAACTTCCGCTCGTGGGCCTCGGCGATCTCCTGGACGATCTGCTCCGCCACGCGCTTGGTGGCGCCCATGACGTTGGTGGGCCGGACGGCTTTGTCGGTCGAGATCATCACCAGGTGCTCGACCCCGAACTCCGCCGACAGCTCCGCCACGTTCTTGGTGCCGAGGACGTTGTTGGTCACGGCCTCGGCGAGGTTGCTCTCCATCAGGGGGACATGCTTGTGGGCGGCGGCGTGGAACACCGAGTAGGGCCGGTACTGCTGGAAGACCTGCCGGAGCCGGTCACGGTCGCGCACGTCGGCAATGACCGGGACCGCGCTCACCGTCGGGAACCGCTCGCCCAGCTCCGCGAGGATGTCGAAGATGGAGTTCTCGCCGTGCCCCAGCACGACGACCTGGGCCGGCTCCAGCCGGGCGAGCTGGCGGCAGAGCTCACTGCCGATCGACCCTCCGGCTCCCGTGACCAGCACGGTCTCGCCGGTGGCCAGGCCCCGGACCTGCTCGAGGTCGGTCTGGATCGTCTCGCGGCGCAGCAGGTCCTGGATCTCCACCTGGCGAAGCGAGCCCACGGTGACCCTGCCCGAGATGATATCGAACATCGCCGGCACAGTGCGGGTCTTGACGCCGGCCTCGAGCGCGGCGCGAACGACCTGCCGCACGACTGCTCCCGGTGCCCGCGGCAGGGCGATGACCAACTCCGCGATTCCGTGGGTCAGCACGAGGTCGGGGATGTCCGCCAAGCCTCCCAGGACCGGCAGGTCGCACATCCGGTGCCCGTGCTTGGAGCGGTCGTCGTCCACGAAGCCGATCGGATTGAGCCCGAGGGCCGGGTGGGCCATCAGCTCCTTGACGATCATCTCCCCGGCCGCCCCCGCCCCGACGATGAGCGCCCGCGGGGCGTCCAGCAGGCGGTGTTGCTGTCCCCGGCGGCCGAAGGCCCGCACCGCGAACCGCGGGGCGGCCGCGAACGCCGCGGTCAGCAGGGCGTCCATGAAGAGCACGCTGAGCGGCACGCGCATGACCGTGAGGCCGAGCACCGGCAGGAGGAGCGCGCCGATCAGCAACCCCGCCAGGCCGGACGCCGTCGATGCCGAGATGAGCCGCTCGATGTCGATAATGCCGGCATAGCGCCAGAGCCGGCGGTAGATGCCGACGCGCCAGAAGATCGCGAGCTTGAGAGGAAGGGAGATGAGGAGGAACAGCAGCGCCGCGTGGTTCTGGGCCGGTCCCCACTCAAAACCCTCGAACCGAAGGGCGAACGACAGCACCGTCGCGGAGGAGAACAACAGCAGATCCGAGGCGAACAGGTACCGGTTGCGTATTCTGCCTGCCACGGGGAGGTGCGTATCGGGTGCCATTCCGGTAGAGTATCTCCGACCAGGGTATCAGAGTCAAGGCAATGGCAAAGCTGAGCTTATGTCCTCCAGGGTGAAAGAAGAACCCTCTGGAGCAAGCCTCGCGCCAGCCGCGAGGGCACCTTTTCAGGGCCTCGGAGACGCGATGGACGTGTCGGACTGACCCGATACGGCCGGGTTCGAGCGCCGAAATGCCCGCCGCAGGGGACGCCAGGGACGGAGCAGGTCGGCAAACGTCTCGCGGCGCAGACGGTCGAACTCAGCTACCTCCGGCGTCAGGAGCGAGCGGGCGTTTACCGCGTAGGCCCGGCCGATCGCCAGCGCCATTCCCAGAGCCATTCCCAGAATGATCGTCAGGAAGGCGTTGCGGACCAGTCCGCGGGGGTCCGGCCGGACCGGCGCCTCGGGCGGCTCCACCACGGTGATCACCGGGGTGTCGCGAACTTCCTCGATCTTCGCCTGCTCGAACGACTGGGACAACGTGGTGTAGAGCTGCTGCTGGAGCTGCACCTGCCGTTGAAGGCGGTCCTGCTGGAAGTTGAGCTCGGGGGCGTTGCGGTACTCGCGGTTCCGCTGGAGGAAGTGCTGCAGCTGGTCTTCGGCCGCACGGAGATCGCCCTTGACCTCCCCCAGTCGCTGTTCGGTGAAGCGGCGCTCGGCGCCCGCCTGGGTCTGCCGGCTCTCCAGGTTGAACTGGTTGAGCAACTCGATCAGGCGACTGCTGACCTGCAGTGAGAGGACCGGGTTCCGCGTCGTGACGGCCAGGTCGATCACCCCCGTCTTTTGGACCGTCGTCGCCTGCACGTCGTTGCCCAGCCGCCGTATGGCCGCATCGCGCCTGAGCGCGGGCGTGGCGCCCTTCGACTTGTAGATGTCGATGAGCGTCCCGCGAGCTACCCCCGTATCGGTCGGATACTCGAACTTCGTGTCCACCACCGCGCCAAGGATGTGGTGGGACGTCAGGAGGTCGGCGTAGAATGCCGGCGACTGCCCCCCATCGCCCAGCGGCAGGGCGAGGCCGAACTGCGACGCGAGGCCGGAGAGCGACGTAGTGGGTCGGCGCGACTGGGGGGTCAGCGTGGCGTGCGCGCTGTAGGTCCGGGGAACCAGGAGGGTCCACACGGCCACGACCAGCGTGAGCGCCAGGGCCGTGCCGACGACCAGCCCCCGGTATCGAAGCAGCACGTTGGCGATGGCCAGCAGCGACACTTCGCCGTCGCTCGCATCGGTTCCGGGGAGAGGCGATGTGGACGGTGGTTGGGCGCTCACAGACCTCCCGTGGTGGTCGCGCTACGTGGTTACAAGGTGCCTCAAGATAGCCGGGGTCGGGAGAGGAGTCACAGCGTGGGTGCCCTCGGGGCCATCGGTCGTATGCGCTCCACGAGCGCGTAGGCCAGCCCGGCCACGCCTAATGCCGCAGCCAGCGCCGCGCCCAGCAGCTCCGGCCGCGCGGCAGCGCGCCAGGCCAGCAGGCCCAGGCCCACATTCACGAGGAGCACTGTGGTGGTGACCCGCGCGTGGGACCAGCCGGCCTGGACGGCGCGCTGGTAGGCGTGCGACCGGTGCGCGCTGTACCACCGCTCCCCCCGCCACGCCCGCCGGAGCAATGTCACCGTCGCATCCGTGGCAAAGACGCCGTAGAGCACGATCCAGACGAGCGCCGGCAGGGCGCCTGCACGCTCAGAGGCGATGGCGAGCACGGCCAGGACGAAGCCGAGGAACCCGGAGCCCGTGTCCCCCATGAAGATACGTGCCGGCCGCCAGTTCCACGGGAGGAAGCCGAGCGCCGCACCGCCGGTGAGCGCCGCCGCCGCGGCCAGCGGCGGACTGACTTCCACCAGCAGCAGGGCAGCGGTGAGCGTCACCGTGACGACCTCCCCCGCGGCGAGTCCGTCGATCCCGTCCATGAAGTTGGTCACGTTGATCGCCCAGACGATGGCGAATCCCGCGAGCACGGTACCGAACGTCCCCAGCGACTGCACCTCACGGCCGGTCGTGAGGAACGGCATCCCGCCGAGCCACCAGAGGGCCCATGCCGCCGCCGCCACATGCGCCGCGAGCCGGGTGGACGCACTGAGGCTCCGACGGTCGTCCAGCCAGCCGACTAGCGCGACGAGGGTCCCGCCTCCCAGGATGGCCCAGCTCTCACCTCGCCCCAGCACGCCGGTGCGCCACAGAATCGCCACGCCGGACAACACCACCGCCACGATGGCCAGCCCGCCGCCGATGGGAGTGGGCGACGTATGCGAGCTGCGCTCGTTGGGGACATCGAGCACCGACCGCGCCAGCGCGATGCGGCGCGCGAGCCCGGTGAGGACCAGGGCCCCGACGAAGGCGGGAACCGCGACGATGAGCGGGCTCACCCGGGCCCTCGCGCGCGGTACCAGCCCGCGGTGGCAGCGAGCCCCTGGTCGAGCGTGTAAGGCGGGCGAAAGCCGATGGCGGTGGACAGCTTCGAGCTGTCCACCGCCAGCGAGCCCACGACTCGGTCCAGATTGGCGCTGGTAAAGGGGAGGGCCGGAACGACTCGCGCGAGCTGGTCGCCGACGCGTGCCGTCGCATGCATCAATCCGACGGGCACGGGCACGAGCCGGGCCGGCCGGCCGAGCGCGCGCGCGATGGCCCGGATCAGGTCCGGCGTGGCGATGGGGGCGCCGTCGCTCACGAAGAACAGGTCGTTGCCTGCTTCGTGTTCGACGGCGGCGGCGACGGCCGCGACGAAGTTGCCGACGTACAGGAGGCTCCGCTGGTTCCGAACCGCGCCTAAGGGAAGCGGCAATCCTCGATCGACAGCCTGAAACAGCCGGAGCGCGTTTGCCCGCATCCCGGGACCATACACCAGGGGCAGCCGGAGGATCGGGGCGTGCAGCCCATGCCGGACCGCCACGGCGCGCACGGCTTCCTCGGCGGCCAGCTTCGTGCGGCCGTAGGGATCTACCGGTGCGGGCGGCGTGCGCTCAGTCCAGGGCTCGCGGCTCACCTCTCCCACTGCCTTGACAGTGCTGACGAAGACGAAATCACGGATCCCGGCGGCGACGCATGCGTCAAGCAGCGCGACCGTGCCGTCCACGTTAACCTCGCGGTACGCGGCCTCGTCGCCCGAGCCGCGCGGGCGGTGCACGTAGGCCGCCAGGTGGATCACGCTCGTCACGCCCTCGAGGGCCCGCCGGAGGCCCGCCGCGTCATTCAGACCGGCGACGGGCGCGGGCGCGGTCCCGGCAGGCGCCGGCACGCTGCCTCGACGTGTGAGGGCGCGAACGGCCATCCCCCGTCCAATCAGCGCCTGGACCACATGGGCCCCCAGGAATCCCGAGGCGCCGGTGACAAGCACTCGCGGCCCCCACGACCTGGTCACCACAGCCGCCAGCCGTGGCGTCGGAAGAAGGTGAACGCCGAGCGGATGAAGATGCCGCGGTGTGCCCAGCCTTTTCCCGCCGCGTCTCCGCCGGCATGGCGGATCCGCACCGCCGGCACGTAGGCGATCGCGGCTTCCCGCGCAAAGCGGAGGCTGAGATCGAAGTCCTCGAAGTACAGAAAGAACGCTGGACTGAAGCCGCCGACCGAGACCAGCGCGGCGGTGCGGCAGAGCATGAAGCAGCCGCTCGCGATGGGAATCGGGCTGTAGGGAACGTCGTCCGGGAGATCGCGCATCTCGTAGTGGTCGAGCCGCCGCCGGAACAGGCGCCGGAGCGAGTCCGGGGCGAAGCCGCGCAGCCCCAGGATCGCCACGCTGGGGTAGCGCTTGCAGAGATACTGGCGGGCGCCGACCTCGTCCAGCACGTGCGGCGCGATCATCGCCACCTCGGAATGGGTCTCGAGATAGCGCACGCCCTCCACGATGGCGGCGCCATCCACAACGACGTCCGGGTTGAGCACCAGGTGGTAGCGGCTGTCCGCGAGCGCGATGCTCAGGTTGTGCCCCGCCCCATAGCCGACATTGCCATGGCCCCGGAGGACCTCCAACGAGAGCTGGTCGGGGTACAGAGCAAGCGCATCGACCACCGTACGATCCAGCGCCGCGGTGTCCGCCGTGCCGTTGTCGACGAGGTAGAGCGTCGCCCGCTCGACCAAGCCTGCTTGCAGCGCTCGATCGACCGCGGCGCCGAGCGAGGCCACCGTTGCCCGCAGCACTGCGAGGTCTGCCCGGTAAACCACGAGCGAGACGGACAGCCCGCGCGGATCAGTCACCGTACTGTACGAGCGGCGGCCCGCCCTGGCGGAGCCGCGTGCCCTGCATCACCCAGCCGGCGGTGAGCGCCCGATACACCAGCCCGGACGACAGGACACCCAAGCCGTCGGTCGCGCGCGCCCAGCCCTCGAGCGCCCACATGACCGCGGGGTTGAGCAGCCCGCGTAGCGTCAGCTTGCGCGCGAGCTGCCGGCCGCGGTCCCGGGACCAGTCAATGGGGGCAAGCGCCGCCAGCGATGTCTCGGCCAGGAACTCGGGGCAGCGGTCACGGAGGTACGGGAGGCCGTCCCGGCCGGCCTCCTGCATCTTGGCGCGATACCACGGGATCGTGACACTGTCGAGGTGGGTGGCGCGGGCGTCCGGCGCAAACAGCAGGCGCACGCCGATCTCCTGCAGCCGGTGCGCCAGCACGTGGTCCTCGTAGCCGTAGGAGCGCCCCGCTTCGTCGAACAGCCCGACGGCCTCCAGGTCCGCCCGCCGCAGCGAGGTGATGCCCGAGCCGAGGAAACGCGCATGCAGGTTGCCGGGATCGACGCCCCGGCGAGGCGAGGGCGCGCGGTGTCCGAGATACCGGGACTGGAGATACTTCGCGAGATTGCTGGCGTGGACGACGTCGTCGGGGAAAGAGAGGTTGCCGACGACGGCTACATGCTCGTCCCCAGCAGCCGTGTGCGCCGCAGCATGGGCGCGGAGGTAACCGGGCTCGACGATGATATCGTCGTCGACCATGACGACGATCGCCCCCCGCGCGCGCCGGAGGCCGGTGTTCCGCGCAGCGCTTCTGCCCCGGTTCGTCTCGTGCCGCACGTAGCGAACGCGTCCATCCATGACGGCCTCGACACACTTCGGCGTGTCGTCCCGCGAGCCATCGTCCACTACAATGATCTCGTACGGAGGCGTCTGCTCCGCTTGCCGCTGCAGCGCCACGAGGCACCGTTTGAGCACCGCCGAGCGGTTGTACGTGGGTACAACGACGGTCAGCTCGAGCGTCACCGGGCTGTCTGCTCCGCGAGCACGGCGCGTACCACCTGCTCCAACTCGGCGTGCTGGCGACGGCCGTCGAACTCGCGCAACGCGCGCTCCCGGCCCCGAGCCCCGAGGTCGGCGGCCCAGGCGCGATCGCACAGCAGCCGCACCGTGGCTTCGGCCACTTCGGCCGTGGAGCTGCCGTCCACTAGCAGGCCCGACACCCCGTCAGCGATCGCCTCGGGCACGCCGCCCACCCGCCCGCCGATCGCCGGCTTCCCTGCGAGCGCAGCCTCGAGGAACACCACTCCGAAGCCTTCGGCGCTACCCTCCACCTCACGGCCGGGAAGCAGGAAGACGTCGCATGCGGCGAACAGCCGGTGGAGCGTCAGGCCGTCGACGTGGCCCATGAACATCACGGCCGCTTCCACCCCGCGCACCCGCGCCAGATCGCGTAAGTCGTCCTGCGCACCTGGCCCCGCGATCACAAGCCGCGCCTCCGGCACCTCGCGCAGGATCTCGGGCAGTGCGGCGATAGCCGTGTCGAATCCTTTGTGGCGCTCGGTCAGGCGACCCACCATCAGCACCATGGGGCCCTGGCCAGCCAGCTGGATGTGAAGCGTTCGTGCATCGTCGTGCGAGACGAGCGGCACCGTCGTGTCGATGGCGGGATAAATGACGTGAATGCGCTCAGCCGGCACGTCGTGGAGCTGCATTGCCATCGCTTGGGTCTTCTTCGACGTCACAACGATCGCCGATGCGTTGGCCAGCGCAGCGCGCATGAGACGGAGGCGGAGCCGGAAGGGCGCGCGATCCGCCAGCCAAGTTGTCAGCTCCTCGCCATACGCCAGCACGATGTAGGGAATGCCGAACAGCCGACGCACCAGCAGACCGCCGACGCCGGCGAAGAGCGGCTGAATGCACACCAGCAGTTTCGGTCGATCGCGTCGCACTCGCGTGGCGCACCAGCCGATCGGCGCGGCGATGATCTCGGCATGCTGGAGGAGGCTGTGGATCTTGAAAGGACCTCGGGCCCGGTGGGCGAACCAGAGGCGGCGAAGCACTTGGGCGCCGCCGCTCGCGCCCGGATCGGCGGCCCGCGGCGCCAGAACCACGGTGTTCGGACGTTCACCGAGCATACCCCATAGCGCCCGTCCGGTTCCCGCGGGCATGGGCGGCCACGCATTGGCAACCGCGAGCACTAACGGTGCCGTCGCGTCGTCACTGGTTGTTTGTGTCACGCCCAGCCGCAATGGTTGTGATGCCCGTTCGTTCTTCACAGCGCTCCCGCACATGGTGGACGGACCACCCCGGAAGCTGGACCCGCCAAGGTTCGATGATGAGTTGGAAACCTTATGCTGCGCCTTGGTGGAGCATCCAGCGTCCTACCCTCAGCTCGGATCCGGACCGTGGGATCTGCCACCCGAAAGTGAAGCGATCTGGCGGAGTCCCCCTCTTCACTCGCCTTGCGCCGCCGGGCCTGCCCCTTGCAAGCTGCCATTGTCAACCGGCGCCGTCGCCACCATGAGGACGTGACGCACCATCCGACCCGCTATCAGAAGGCCGTATGCCATCACCCCAATAAAAATCGCCTGCCGGAAATTGGCCGGGATGAACGCCCACTCGCCTTCGGTGTGCATGGCCGTCAGCAGCAGCGCCACGAGCGAGATGCCGAATGCGGCGCCGTGGCTCGCGCGTGCGAGCCAGTGGGTCAACGTCTGCAGGATCCATACAATCGCCAGGGGTACGACGACGAATCCGATGGCGCCGAACGACATCACTCCGTTACTGAAGCTGGTGTCGAGATAGTCCGCTTGGAGGTCTTCGGCCGTCGAGCCCGCCGGCCACCCGAGCTTCTGCTCGAGAATTTTCGAGTACACGTCTTTGACGATCTCCATCTTGCCCGGAAACACGGCGCGAGGAATCGTGTTCAGCACCGCGGCAGTGACAATGCTGGCGTCGTGTGCCGTGCCGTGGGACTGGATCAGGATGGCTGTTGCGAAGTCGGTCAGCTCCGCCCGCCGGTTCACCGCGCCGATCGCGAGCCGGAGGCCCGTCTCCTCGGGCAGGTTGATGCGCCCGATCAGGAGCGTGAGCTGGACGCCAAGGAGCGTGGCCGGCGGCAGCACCAGCAGCAGCAACTGCACCAGCCGCTCCGCTCGACGACGCGACAGTGTTTCCGCCGCCAGCGCCAGCGAGATGCATGCGAGGAGGAGAATCATTCTCGCCTTGAGATAGAACAGCCCGTATGCCACCTGGATCAGTATGCCGGCCACCGCGATGGCCGCTGTCAGCGGACGGGCTCGGCCCACCCGCGGTTGCCAGAGATAGATGGCGCCGAATGTCAGCGACAATGAGCCAAATACGTCGCTCCCCAGCAGGAAGAAGAAGTCCCCGTAAGTCCGAACGGCGTGCTCGGTGTAGGCCGTCTCGGTGTAGGCCGATCCGTAACCCAAGAGGACGAGGATTACCTTGCACAGTGCCGACCCCGCGGTCGAGCCGATCACGATGCGCCGCACGTCGGGCTGGTAGCGGCGAAACCAGGCCTGCATGGTGACTGTCGTCGGGCCGCGCTGCCGGTACAACAGCAGGCTGCAGAGGAAGAGCACCAGCCCGCCGGCCATCGAACCGAGGAACTGCTGGCGAAGCGTAAGGTCGAACTGGGGGTACAGCAGGATCGGCGAGAAATACTTGATGCCGTTGATCGTGAAGTAGACCTGGCTTACCAGCAAGAACGCCAGCGGTGGGCAGGCCAGGAACGACAGCGAGCGGCGCCGTGCGACGTAGAGCAGGTGCATGTTGAGCAGCGCGGCCAGCGTCATGTGGCCCAAGGTGAAGAGCCACTCTTCGTTCGGGCCGGGCGCCTGCATCGTAATCCACCACGTGAGGAGACCGTAGCACGCGAGACTGATCCCGAAGAACATCACGGCGCGGCCTCGAAGGTCACCTGGGGGCGCGTCCCGACCCCTCGTCCCGCCAGCGGCCGCAGGGCCTCGCATACGCGCTCGACCACGCCGCCGAGGGGGAGACAGGTGAGCCGTGATGCCGCGTGCGCGCGCTTGGCCGCATAGACCTCACGGCGCGCCTCCAGCTCGGCCAACGTGGCGTTCAGCTCGTGTGGGTAATCGCAGTACGGTCGCGCCCCCGTCTCATCGAAGTCACGCATGTGGAGGTATCGCTGGAAATCGCGGACCATGCGGACCTGGTCCGGCACCGTGTGGGGCACGGCATCCATCCACCGCAGTTGGACGGCCGGCGTATCGAAGATGCAGGCCTCCAGGAGGGCCGTCGTACCCCAGCTGCTCACGACGAAGCGCGCGTCGTCGAGCAGGCTCGCCATGTGACGGATGGCGCCGACGTCGATGACCTCGGGCCGGGTCTGCCCGTTGGTGAGATCTGGCGACTGGTCCAGCAGTACTCCCCGGGAGAGCAGTGGCTCGTACGCTGCTCGGGAACCCTGGGGGTGGGGCCGGACCACCACTCGGTGACTCGCATACGGGCCCTGCGCCAGCTCCGCGAGCATTGCCAGTACATCCTCGACGTCGTACTCCGCGGTGCGGGAGCCGCAGACGTAGGCCAGATATGGCTCGTCCGGGCCGAGCCCCACGTGGCCGCGCATCGCGGCACGCTCGGCGGCACTGACCGGTGTGTCATAGAACAGGAATTGCAGCGGGCCGACCACCGTGATTCGATCGTCGGGGAACTGGTGCACCTCGACCGCCTGCTGCCGCATCTCCTCGCTCCAGACCAGGAGATGGTCGGGCCGGCGGCAGAGCGGGCCTCGAGAATACAGGTTGTCCCAGCTCAGCACGATGCAGACGCTGGGGATGCCGCGCCGCCGCGCTTCGTCAAGCACGAAGTGATCGAGCCAGAAGTGCCCCGGCGAGGACACCAGCACGAACGATGGACGCACGGCGTCGAACGCGGCGCAAATCTCGGCTCGGCGCGGCCGGTAACGCGCGTAGAGTCGCCGGAGCAGATCCCGGCGCGGGCTGCCGCGAGGTGCCAGCCCGAGGAGGGCCCCGGCGATGACTCGTTGCGCGTTTCGCCGCCGGCTCAACTCCAGATTCTGCAGACTCCCGTCCGGATACTCGAGCGCGAAGCCTGTGAGGTGTACGCTCTTGAGCGCCCGGTCGAGGGCCGTGACACCGGCAATCGCCGGCAGCCCGCCCAACCCTTCGCTCGCGGTAACCGGCCAGTTCCGGTACGTCTGGCCGGCGGGGTCGGCAAAGCCCTCCTGCTCATAGGGAGACACGAACTGCACGCGGAGCCCGAAGCGGCGCTCGAGCTCTCCCGCGAGACCGGTGGGAATGAAGTTCCGCAGCGCGAACGGGAACGGGGCCGATGCCAGGACCGCGGGTGCGCTAGACATCGCTTGGCACCTCCGCGCCGTTGAGCAGCCGCAGGAACTCGTCGGGCGGTGGCAGCTCGGCCACCACCAGCCAGGGCTGATGCTGGCGGAGCTGCTCGACGCCGTAGGCTCCCGTGGCAACTGCCAGCGTGCGGGCGCCGGCGATCCGGCCGGAGCGCACGTCGTGCGGGGTGTCTCCGATCACCAGTGCGCCGCTCTCCGGCGTCCAGCCGGATGCTCGGGCACGCTCCAGCGCGGTGCGGGCGATCTGGTCACGGTCGTAGGGGCCCTCCGAGAACGCACCGTCGTCGAAGAACCGGTCGAGCCCGTAGTAAGCGAGCTTGGCCGCCGCCCCGCGCCGCGTGTTTCCCGTGAGCAACATCGAGCGCACGGACGGGTGCCCCTCGAGTTGCTCGAGAATCTCCCGGACGTTGGGGAGCACACCGCCCCGCCGCCGCCGGAGCGCCGCCGGAAGCAGGTCCTCATATCGCCGCACAAGCCGCTCGACCTGGTCGTCCGGCGCCGCGGCGCCCGCCATATCGATGAACAGACGCGCCGCGATCAGAAAATCGGGGTGTCCGGCGGTATCGAACCCCGAGAGGTCGGCACGCACGCCGGCCACCTCGTGCAGCGCGTCCTCCCAGGCGAAGATGCCGGCCCGCCCGGTCGTCAGCAACGTCCCGTCGATGTCCCAGAAGAGGAGCATCAGTCGGCCCGCTCGCGCACCGCCGTGAGCACGTCGGCCGCCAGGCTCTCGGCGTCCAGGCGATGGGCCCGAAGCACCTCGTCGTTCTGGCCGCACGCGGGAATCGAGCGCACGCCGAAGCGGCGCAGCCGTGTGCCCGGCGCCGGACCGAGCTCCGCCAAGTGCGCCCCGAGCATCTCGCCCTGTCCGCCCTGGACGTAGTGATCGTCCAGCGTGAACACATCGCGGATGCCGTCCGTTTCGGCGGCCAGCCATGCGTCGTCCACGAAGTTGAGCCACGGCAGGTTCACCACCCGCAGGCCGAAGCGGTGGCGCTCGCGAAGGAGTCCGGCCGCGTCGTACGCCTGCGCGAGCATGACGGGGCCGTAACCGAACAGCACCGCGTCGTCCCCCTCGGTCAGCGCGACGCCCCGGCCGCGCTCGAGGCGGTAATCGGCAGGGAGGCGGTACGGCACGCGACACGGAATGGACACCAGCCGGAGATAGCAGCTCGTCTCCGCCGTCTCGAGGCAGTACGCTACCGCCTGCGTCACCTCGTCCTCCGACGCGGGCTGGATCAGCTCGAGCCCCGGCACGGCGGACAGCGCAGAGATGTCGCGCACCGACTGGTGCGAGTGGCCCGGGCCTCCCGGCAGCAAGCCCGCGAGCGACCCCACGTACACGATCTTCCGGCGCTCGGTCGCGTTGGTGTAGATCTGCTCGTTGGGCCGGGTCGACAGAAAGCACGCAAACGAGTGGACCACGGGCAGCATCCCGGCCAGCGCCAATCCACCCGCCTGCGACACCATGTCCTGCTCGGCGATGCCGCACTCGACGAAGCGATCCGGAAAACGGTCGGCGAACGGAATGAGGCCGGTGTCCAGCACGAGGTCCGCGTCGAGCGCCACGATGCGCGGGTCGCGCTCGGCGTGCGCCAGCAGCGCGCGCGAGTAGGCCGCCACCAGGCGCTCGGGCGCGGCCGGCACCACCCGGTCCGGCCGCGCCTTCGTCGCCACGGTGAGCGCCGCCGCCCCCGCCCGCGCCAGCTCGGCGTTGGCCGCCGCCAGCAGCTCCGTCACCGCCCGCGCGTACGCCGCGTCGTCGGGCGCCCCGCTGTGGTACCGATAGAACTTCTCGGCCGGCCCAAGCGCGGTGGATTCCATGAACGACACGCCTTTGCCCTTCACGGTATCGGCGATCAGGACCTTGGGCCGATCACGGATGCGGGCGAGGGCGGCGAAGGCTTCGCGCAGCGCCGCGGGCGAATGCCCGTCGCAACGGACGACGTGCCAGCCGAAGGCCTCGAACTTCCGCGCGAGATCGCCCAGGTCGCTGACCGATGTCACCCAGGTGTCGGACTGGATCTTGTTGTGATCGACGACGACGGTGATCTCCCCCATGCGGGCGGCGGCGGCCGAGGCCAGCGATTCCCAGATCTGCCCCTCCTGCAGCTCGCCGTCGCCCGTCATGACGAAGAAGCGCCGGTCGTGGCCGGCCAGCCGGTCGGCCTGCACCATGCCCTTGGCCTTGGAGATCCCCATGCCGAGGGAGCCCGTGTTGGCCACGACGCCGGGTGTCCCGACGTCGGGATGTCCCGGGAGACCGCCGAGCCGGCGGAGCCCGTGCAACAGCTCCGGGTCCAGCCGCCCCAGCCCGATCAGCAGCGCGTAGAAGCCCGGCGCGTCGTGACCCTTGGAGGAGAAGAAGACGTCGGCGTCACGCATCACCTCCAGATAGAGCCACGTCACCAGATCGAGGCTGCTGAAGCTGCTGCCGATGTGGCCAGAGCCGGCCCGGGCGATCATGTACAGCGCGTTCAGACGGCAGAGCGTAGCCACCAATGCCGCGCGGTCGGTCGCCGGGAGCGGCAGCTCGCGCACGCGGGTCACCTCCTGGACCGGGACGTAGGTGAGCGCGGTCATCCGGGCGTCTCCACCATAGACGCGCTCCAGGGCTCCGGCGTCACCGGCGGCAGCGCCGCCTCGCCGTGCGCCACCAGGTACTCCGCGTACCACCAGTCGGACGGATCGTTCACGTCGAATCCCTCGAACCCTTCCGTCAGGAATGGGACGATCTCGGTTCCGGCAATGGTGCCGGTTTCCGACACCGTGCGGCACCAGGCGATCTCCAGGCTGGCGTTCTGGACGTAGATCGGCGGCAACGACTGGTAGGGCATGCTGTGCCAGGGCGGGGTCGTCGGACCGCCGGCGAGGAGCGGGCGCATCCGGTCGCCCTCGAGCACCCACATCTTGCCTGGATGCTGGCGGCAGCGCTCCACCGCACGCAGGGAATGGGCGCCCTCCGCTCCCGCGAAGCGCTGCCACGCGCGGACGATCGTGTCGGCGCGCCGGAAGGGGCTCGTGGGGCGCAGCACGCTGAAGCAATCGTATCGGCGTCCGGCGCGCTCGAGCTCGCCGAGGGCGTGGGTGACCCAGCCGATGTCGGGGGACTGGTCTCCGGCCAGCTCCGGCGGGCGGAGGAAGGGCACTTCGGCGCCGTAGTGTGCGGCAGCCCGGCCGATGGCCGGCGCGTCGGTCGAGACGATGACGGCGGAAAACAATCCGCTCTCGCGGGCCGCCGCGATGCTGTACGCCAGCAACGGATGTCCGGCCAGCACGCGGATGTTCTTGGCCGGCACCCGCTTGGAGCCCGCCCGGGCGGGAATCAGCGCGACGCGGGTCGGGGTGCTCACCGGCTCACACCGCCCGCGGATCGTGGTTGATGTAGATCGTCTTCCAATCGGAGTACACGTCGAGCACCTCGGTCCCGGCTTCACGCCAGCCGTTCCCCGAATCGCCCAGGCCCCCGAACGGCATGTGCGGCTCGCTGCCGTAGGTGGCGCCGTTCACCACCGCGACACCTGACCGGATGCGGGTGAGAAACGTCATCGCGCGGTGCACATTGGCCGTGTGGATGGCGGCGGTGAGGCCGTACGGCGAGGCGTTGGCGAGCGCCAGCGCCTCCTCGAATCCACGGACACGGTAGAGCATCGAGATCGGGCCGAACAGCTCCGTGCGCGAGATCTCGGACTCGCCCTCGACGTGCTCGAGCAGCGTCGGCGCCATGAAATAGCCGCCGTCGTAGCCGGGGCCCGTAAGGGGAGCGCCACCCGTGAGCACCGGCACACCTGCGCGGCGGGCGGCCGCCACCGCGGCGCACATGTCGTCGAGCTGGCCGCGGTTGATCACCGGTCCGAAATCATCCGCGTCGGTGCACCCCACCCGGAGCGTCGCGATCCGCGCCAGCATGCGCTCGCGGAACCGGTCGTAGACGCCGTCGAAGACCAGGAGCCGGCTGCCGGAGGCGCAGCGCTGGCCGGCGTTGCTGAACGCGGACAGCACCGCCGCCTCGACGGCTGCCTCGAGATCGGCGTCGTCGCAGACGATGAGCGGGTTCTTCCCGCCCAGCTCGAGACACACCTTGGCGAGGCGGGCACCGGCGGTCTGCGCGATGGCGCGGCCGACCGCGGTGGACCCCGTGAAGCTGATGATGTCCGCTTCGGGAGAGGCCACCAGCGGCGCGCCCGCCTCCTCGCCGAATCCGTGCACCACGTTGAGCACGCCGGCCGGAAGGCCCGCGTCCCGGGCCAGTCGCGCGAACGCCCACGCACTGAGCGGCGTATCCTCGGCGGCCTTGAGCACCGCAGCGTTGCCGCAGAGGAGCGCGGGAAACACCTTCCACGCCACGTTGGCGATCGGCGTGTTGGCGGCGATGATCAGGCCGGCGACACCGAGGGGCTGCCGGACGGTGAGCGCGCTCTTGTGGGGCACGGCGCTCGTGGTGGTGCGCCCGTAGAAGCGGCGCCCCTCGCCGGCCAGAAACATTCCCATCTCGATCGCCGCGTTGGTCTCGCCGCGCGCATCCTTGGGCGACTTGCCCGTCTCCGCCGCCACGAGCCCGGCCACCTCGTCTTGCCGCTCGCGCAGCGCCAGCGCGATCGTACGCAGCATGTCGCCCCGGCTCACGACCGTGCGCTCCGCCCAGGCCGGCTGTGCCCGGCGCGCGGCGGCGAGCGCGGCGTGGACGTCGGGCGCCCGGGAGCGGACCACCTGCGTGAGCGGCCGTCCCGTGGCCGGCGAGTGCTTGACGAAGCACTCGCCGCCCACCGCGGCGATTTCCTGGCCGTCGATGAAGTTGGGAACCAGCGAAGGACTGCGGAGGTCCGTCATGTAGGCCCAGGGCGCGGGACCGCTACCACGCGGTGAAGCCGCCGTCCACCCGCAGCTCGATCCCCGTCACGTAAGAAGACATATCCGAGGCGAGGAATATAAGGGGGCCCCGGAGGTCGTCGGGAGCCGCCATCCGGCCAAGCGGGACCCGGTTGGTGAATTTCCGCTTGAACTCCGGATCCTGTCCGCCCTCCACTCCACCGGGTGAGAGCGCGTTGACCCGCACGCCCGCCGGGCCCCAGTGCGTGGACAGATAGCGGGTCAGGTTGAGCAGGCCCGCCTTGGAGGCCCCGTAGGCTGGCGGCTTGAGGAAGGGAGGGTCGGCCGGCAGGTGATCGTAGAACCGGGCGTCGGGAGACACGGAGGCGTAGAGCGAGCCGATGTTGACGATCGACCCGCGTCCGGCCCGCACCATGGCAGGTCCGAAGACCTGGCTGACCTGAAACGCGCCTGCCAGGTTCACCTCGAGCACGCCACGGAACAGCTCGAGCGGCACATCCTCGACGCGGTAGGTGACGGCGGGACCCGGCGGCTGGTCGATCCCGGCGTTGTTCACCAGGACCGTGGGCACGCCCGACCTCCGCCTCCGAGCGTTGGCGCGCGGCCTCCAGCGCCGCACGGTCGAGCACGTCGGCCGGGTAGGCGCGGAGCCGGCCGCCGGCCGTGCGCTCGAGCGCCGCGAACGCAGCCGAGGGCTTCATCCCCGGCCGATCGAGCCCCACCACGAGCGCGCCTGCGTCGAGCAGCGCCGAGCACCAGACCGGACCCAGCCGCCCGTAGGCACCGGTGACCACGGCCACCCGGCCCTCGAGCGGCGGCATCAGTCGGCCTCGCCCTGCCCCAGCACCTCGAACGTGATCTCGTCGTCGGGCTCGAGCGGAAGCAGCACCGTGCGTCCCACGCACCTCTCGGCAGGTGCACCGGCGAGAGACCGTCGCCGGGCGACTTCATGGCGATGTCTTCCGCGCGGAGCACGTGCCCCACGCAAAGCTGGCGGCGCGGCCACGAGCTTCTTGCCCATCTTGAGCAGCGGCTGCCGCTCGCTCGCGACCGGATGCTTCACGCCGTCGCCGAGCGCGACCCGGGTGCGCCGCAGATCGCGCACCAGCTTGCGCATGCCGATCGGCTCGAGCGAGAAGGCGTGGTCGGTGCCCTTGTCGGTGTGGTTGAGCGTGAAGTGCTTTTCGACGATCCGGGCGCCCAGCACGTACGCGGCCACCGCCATGGCGATCCCGTTCTCGTGGTCCGACAGTCCCACGACCAGCTCGGGGAAGCGCTCGCGCAGGTGGTGATGACCCGGAGGTTGAGGTCCTCGGCCGCCGCCGGGTAGGCCGGCGGTGCATTGGAGAAACGCGAGCTGCGGGTTGATCGGCGCGATGGTTTCGTAGGCGCGCTCGATGTCCTCCAGCGTGGCGCCGCCGGTGCTCACGATCATGGGCTTGCCGATCCGCGCCACGTGCGCCAGGAGCGGCAGCGTTCTTGAGATCGCCCGAGGCGATCTTGTAGGCCGGCATGTCGAGCTCGGCCAGGAAGTCGGCGCTGGGAATGTCGAAGGCGGTGGCGAAGAAGGTCAACCCCAGCTCGCGGCAGTAGCGCTGGAGCTCGACGTACTCGTCCCGGCCGAACTCGAGCGCCTCGCGGTGCTCGCCGTAGGTGGCGCCGAAGCTGTTCTCGTTGTCGTACGGCTTGTCGTACATCGCGCGGGTGTACAGAGATCGGTTATCCCGCTTCTGCAGCTTCACGGCGTCCGCGCCACACTCCTTGGCCACGCGAAACAGCTCCCGGCACCGCGCCACGCTGCCCTGGTGATTGTGCCCGACCTCGGCGATGACGTAGCAGTCGGATTCGTCGCTGAGGCGGACGCCGTCGATGAGCAGGGATCGCATGGACCGTTGGGTGAAGAGTGAAGGAGGCCCCGGCCGGCAGTCTCAGAGCGCCGGCTTCCGGATGACCGCGACCGCCACGGCCTCCACCGGAAACTCCGCGTCGTAGTCCTCGTAGCGATGTCGCGCGGCGATGTCCGCGAGAATCGACGTTTTGCGGGTGTGCAGCACGGCACGCGATCCTTGTTCCGAGCTCAACCGCCCGGGCAGGTACCGCTGGTCGGTCATGTCCCTCCATCGATTCGGGCGGAAGCTCGCTTCGTCGTGTCGAGCGGAGAGAAACCTAGCCCACCGGGGGAGGCCCCGCCACGGCGACGGTTTCATGATAGCGGCGGACTCCCGTGGAGAAGGTGGCCTCGGCTGCTTCCTACCGCGCTGGGCGCCATGTAGGTTTAGCGGCCATCGAGGACGTGGCGCACAAGCGTACACGCATCGTCTGGCGTCGTCCAGCACCGGTTTCTCGAGGTCGCATGACAGAGGTGCCCACTCGCGCGCCCCGCCCCCGGGTGGCGCTCGGCATGGTTACGTACAACGGAGAGCGGCACGTTCGCCAGGCTATCGAGTCCCTGCTGGCCCAGACCTGGGACGCCTTTACCCTGACCATCGTCGACGACGCGTCCACCGACCGGACGGTGGACATCGCGGCGGAATACGCGGCCCGCGATCCGCGCGTGGCGGTTGTCCGCAATCCGCGCCGCCTGGGCTACGTGGGCAACGCCGTGGCGGCGTTCACGAGCGCCCCGCCGGCCGACCTGTTCGCCTGGGCCTCGGACCACGACGTGCACGCGCCGCGGTGGCTCGAGCATCTCGTCGATGCGCTGGAGCGGACGCCCCGCGCGGTGCTGGCCTATCCGCTGGCCGCGCGGGTCTCCGATGCCGGCGAACGGCTGCCGGTCCCACCGACGAGCTTTGCGACATGCCACCTGTCTCGCGCCGACGCGGCGCTGGCGGTCGCGCGGGAGGGAGTCGGCTTCGGCAACATGGTCTACGGACTCTTCCGCGCGTCCGCCCTGCGTAAGGCCGGACTACTGCACGCCGTCCTGCTGCCTGACATGGTGCTCATCACCGAGCTCGCGCGGGATGGGTGCATCGTCCTGGTGCCGCAGGAGCTCTGGCAGCGCCGCTACGCCGACCTCTTCAGCCTGGAGCGGCAGCGGCGCAACCTGTTCGCCCGGATGCCGTGGTGGGTCCGCCTGCCCCCGGGCGCGGTCAACTCGGCGGTGCTCGCGTGGCAGCTGGTGCTCAAGCCGGGCGCCGGCGATCTCGAGGCGCGCCGGCTCGGGGCCGGGATGGTCTGGCGATTCGCCTGGCGTGCTCTGGCAGTCGCGGGGCTGCCGCTCGTCCGCGGCCATGCGCGCGCGGCCAGATTTTTCCGCGGCATGTATCGCCTGGTCGCACGCTGAATCCCCTTCTGCCGGTCGAGCCGTTCATGCCGCCCACGCAGTCCGACGACGACGCCATCGGCTCGCTCCCGGGTTCCAGATACACCTGATCGCTCACGGCGACTAGAAGTCATCTCACAAACGCCGAAGTAGGATCAGGACGCACGCCAGTTGCACGAAGCCGAGAAAGTTCTAGAGATGGCGCTCCCAGCGGACCAGCACCCGGCGACAGTTCTGCAGCCACGCCATCAGACGCTCCATTTTCCAGCGCCGATGGTAGCGCCGCAGCGGACGTCCGTCCTGGGTTGGGCGCCGGACGCGGTTGGCCCGGTGAGGCGCGATGAGCACGACGCCCCAGGCCGCCAGCTCGCTATCCAGCGGGTCAGAGTCACAGGCTTTGTCCCCGATCAGCCGCTGGGGGAGCGCCGCCGGGAAGCAGCTGGCGAGGGTCGGCTCGACGAGCGTGACTTCAGCCGGCGAAGCACCGGCCACGTGGACGGCACGAGGAAGACCAGCGCGGTCTGCCATTGCCATGATCTTCGTACCCTTGCCCCGCTTGGTGGGTCCCACCCCTGGGCCCCCCTTTTTGCGATGACAAAGGTGTGCCATCGATGAAGCATTCGGACAGATCCAGGTGACCCCGTTCGCGGCAGTCCTCGGCCATCGCGTAGAGCACCCGGTCGAGCACCCCCGCCCGGACCCACGCCTGCTCATCGCCATCGCGTTTGGGGGATTCCCAAAGTCTTGGTTCGTATGCGCCGTGGAAAGCAGCACCAGTCCCTGAGCCGGCAACAGGAGTTGAGAATTCAGGAAGCGCGCCGGTGTATTCGTTTGCTGCATGACTACTATGACAAGGACCAGGGTTCCGCCATCGACTACAGGCTCTATCGAAATGCCATGGCGACCCAAATGGTCATCGAAGGGCGCACGTACGGTAGGTTCAAAGGCCTTCTTCGGCTGGCCGAGGCCATCCTCTATCAGCCGGGTAAACGTGAAGTGTGGACTTCTTCGTTCGAGCTCTGCGAACGCGCCGTGAATCGCATCATTCCAACATCCCAGCTCCGAAACCAATGATTGAAGCTATCAAGACCTGGCTTCGAACGAACCTGTCACCTTCGACGATCCGGAAGATCCGCGCCGCGATCGAGGACATCAAGGCGATCGGTCCTGGGCGCGACCTGACCACTCTCGCGAAGATCTATGGGACCGATAAATGGGGCTCGCACTACTACACCCCGCACTACGAGCAGCATTTCAAGCCGTTCAGGTACAAGCCCGTCACGCTTATCGAGATCGGGGTCGGTGGTTATGCAGATCCGGATGCCGGAGCGCACTCACTCCGCATGTGGCGGAAGTACTTTCCATTCGGGAAGATCTACTCCATCGACATTCACGACAAGTCTCACCTGCAGGAGAAGCGGATAAGGATCTTTCGCGGAAGCCAAGTAGATCCGGCGGCACTGTGTCGCATGATCCAAAACACCGGTGCTCCAGATCTGATCGTCGACGACGGAAGTCACCTGAACGAGCACGTGATCGAGACGTTCAAGATGTTGTTCCCGCTTCTGAAAGAGGGCGGGATCTACGTGATCGAGGATACGCAGACTTCATACTGGCCCAAGTACGGCGGGAGTAGTGATGATCTGAACCAAGCGCCGACGACGATGAATTTCTTCAAGAGACTCGCCGATGGATTGAACTATGCCGAGTACATCCGGCCTGGGTTCGAGCCGAGCTACTTCGACAAACATATTATATCGCTTCACTTCTATCACAATCTGATCTTCGTCTACAAAGCCAGGAACGATGAGGCCTCGAACGTGATCCACAACAACATGCCAACGAGATAATCAAGTAAATCCGAGATACCGTTTTGGAGGCGCCACCGCGATTGGCCCCGGCGCGAGTCTAATCTAATGGCTCTTCGGGGAAATGAGTGGGTGATTCTCACCGGTTTCAAGGCGTCGTGGACGGCTGGTTTCGTAGGAGGAGCGAGGGTTGCTGCAGCGGCGGCGGTGATGTGAAGTTTGTGAATGCCTTCCCAACCCTCCTCGAAGCGCGAACTCCGTGATGCGTACCGGTGGCCCGGCTTCGTCCCGGCCCGGACCATTGTCGGCGTCTTCGGCGATCCCCAGGCGCGGGTCGTCACGCTTACCCGGCCCCCAAAAAACGGTCTGCGGCAGCTGTGGCCGGGCCGAGCGGACCTGGTACGACCGGCAGACGCGCCGGGTTCGCGATTTGCCCAGCGGCGACCTGCGGATCTATCTCGAGTTCGACCTGCGGCGCATCAACTGCCGGCGCTACGGCGCGTGCAGCGGGAGCGGCTCGACTGGCTGGCGGACAATCCGCACTACACCAAGCGATTCGCGCTCTCTGTCGGCAAGCAGTGTCGGAGCGCGTCGATCAACGAAGTGGCGGAGGACCTCCGCCTCGACTGGCACGCGGTCAAGGCGATGGACAAGCACTACATGCGTAAGCAGCTCGCGCGCGCGGGCGAGCCGCGGCCCGCGCGTGGTCGGATCGCGATTCGCAAAGGGCACGTCTACCGCATCGTGGTCAGCGACCTGGAGCGGGCGCAGCCGATCTGGTTCGGCGGCGATGGACCGCTCCGAAGCGAGCATGGCGATGTTCTACGACTGGCTCGGCCCGTCGCGAAGGCCAGCGGCATCCGGCTGGCGGTGATGGACATGTGGAAGCCGTTCCGCAACGCCACGGAAGCGCGTGCGCCCGCAGGCGGCGATCCTCCACGACAAGTTTCATGTCACTGCGCCATCTCGGCGAGGCGATCGACAGGTGCGCAAGGCGGAGTACGCAGCGCCTCACGGCAAGGCCCGACGGCTACATCAAGGGGCAGAAGTACATGCTGCTCTCCCATCGGGAGAACCTGTCGCCGAGAGAAGCGGCGCCGGCTTACGACGCTGCTTCGCGGCGAACAAGCGGCTGCAACACAGCCTACCTCCTGAAGGAGTCACTTCGGCCAGCTCTGGGACTATCGGCGCGAGGCCTGGGCACGGCGGTTCTTCGACCACTGGTCGCGGCGGCTTGACGTGGCAACGGCTCAAGCCGTTCGAGAAGTTCGCCGCGTTGATCGAGCGGCATTGGGCGGGGATCGCGGTCGTACTGCCAGCGCCGAGAACAAGGTGGCCCTCGGGTTCGTCGAGGGCCTCAACAACAAGGTCCGCGTCATCCAGCGCCGCGGCTACGGTCTCCGCGACGAAGAGTACCTCCGGCTGAAGATCCTCACCTGCATGCTACCACCACTGCCGCGGACCTAAAGTCCACCCCCAATTACCCACACAAATCCCCGAAGACCGCCTCGGTCGACAGCATCCTAACGAAGATCGCCAAATGTAAAGAAGCATTGGACGCACTACACTAGAGCGATCCGGCCGCCGCGCGGCGCCACCGCTCGATCGCGTGCCCCACCGCGCCCACGCCCACCCGCCGCAGATAGAGCACCGAAGCCGCGCCGCTCACCGCGAGCCAGACCGCGACGTGGCTCGCCGGTGACAGGCCAGGCACCGCCCAGCCCAGTGCGATCGATCCACCGACGATGGCGGACAACACCAGGCCGCGACGCATGGCGCCCAGCAGCTGGGCGGTCGTGACCCCGATGGAGCGGCGCAGGATCACCGCCGTGGCCGTCCCCGCGACGAGGTGCGCCAGAGCGTAGCCGGAGGCGACACCGACGATGCCCCAGTGCGAGCCGACCCCCACCAGAAGCAGGATCGACCCCGTGAAGAGCGCGGACCAGGCGACCAGCCAGCGCACCCGCCCCACGGCCTTGAGGACGCTCCCGACCGGCGAGATCAGCACCACGATGGCCGCGGCGACGCAGAAGAGCGGCAACAGCGGTGCGATGGGCTGCCACCGCTGTCCCAGCAGGAGCGGAAGGATCGACGGCCCCAGACATCCGAGCGCCGTCAGCGCGGGGAGCGCCACGGTCAACAGCAGCTCGCTGTAGCCGAGGTACGACTGCCGCAGGCGGAGCCGATCGCCCTGCAGCCGAGAGAGGCTGGCGAACAGGTAGGAGCCGATGGCGCCGGCCAGGAGCGTCACCGGCGTGATCGTCACCTTGGACGCGAAATTGTAGTAGCCGAGCAGTAGCGGCCCCATGAGCCAGCCGACCAGCATCGTGTCGCTGTTCTGGGTGAAGAACTTGAGCACCGAGAACGACAGAATCCCGGAGCTGTACGGCCAGAGCTCGGCGAGCGGCGCGCGCAGCGGCCCCCCGAGCGTCGGGCGCCAGAGCGAGAGCCGCCAGAGAAGCGCGGTGCCCACCACCGCGGTCACCAGTGTCTGCCCCACGAGACTCCAGACGCCCAGGCCGCGGAGCGCCATCAGCACGCCGACGGTGCCGCCGGAGAGTGTGCTGACCAGGTCGCGCAGTGCCAGATCGCGAAAACGGAGCGCCCGCTGGGCGAGCGCCATCTGGGTGACCCCGAGGCCGTTGATGAACACAGCGGGCGCGAGCGCCATGAGGATCGGCTGGAGCGCTGGCGTCCGGAACGTGGCCGCCAGCGGCCAGGACAGCGCCGCGGCGATCGCGGCGAGGAGCGCGCCCGCGGACGCGTTGAGCAGGAAGACGGCGTTCACCTGATGCGGCGTGAGGGCGTGCCGCTGCACGAGAGCTGCCCCCGCGCCGAGATCCGCGAAGATGCTCATCAGCGCTACCGCGGTCGAGGCAAGCGCGACAATGCCGAAGTCGCCGGGCTGGAGCAGCGCGCCCAGCAGAAGGAAGATGCCGTACGCGGCGAGCTGGCGGCCCACCTGCTGGGTCACGGACCAGAAGCCGGGATGCGCCAGCAACGGCCGCAACAGCCGGACAACGCTCGACATGGTCATCGTGGGGGCGTCCCGGCCGTGCCCGCGCCGGGTCGCCCGCCGTACCAGCGGCCGACCCACTGCTGGTAGCTCCCGTCCATTACGCCCCGCCACCAGTCCTCGTGGGAGAGATACCACGCGATGGTCTTCCGGATGCCGGTTTCGAAGCTTTCCCTCGGCCCGAACCCCAGCTCGTGCTCGATCTTCCGGGCGTCGATCGCGTAGCGCCGGTCATGCCCCGGCCGGTCCTTGACGAAGGTGATCAGCGATTCGGTCGCCTGCCCGCGGGCCGGCGGCGCGGCGGGGAAGCGCGCGGCCAGGGACGGATCGGCGGCGAACGCCTCGTCCACCAGGCGCGCAGAGCAGCCGGACGAGGTCGATATTTGTCCACTCGTTCCGGCCGCCGACGTTGTACGTCTCCCCGGGCGTTCCCTTCGCCAGGACGAGCGTCCACCGCCCGGCAGTGGTCCTCCACGTACAGCCAGTCCCGCACGTTGAGGCCGTCGCCGTAGACCGGCAGCGGCTGCCGTCGAGGGCGTTCACCAGCATTAGCGGGATCAGCTTTTCCGGAAACTGGTACGGGCCGTAGTTGTTGGAGCAGTTGCTGGTGGTGACCGGGAGGCCGTATGTGTGGTGGTAGGCGCGGACCAGGTGATCGGACGCGGCCTTGCTGGCAGCGTACGGCGAGTTCGGCGCGTAGGGCGTCGTCTCCGTGAATGCGCGGATCGTCGGCGCCGAGCGAGCCGTAGACCTCGTCGGTGGAGATGTGGTGGAAGCGCACCTTGCCGCTCCCCACGCTGTCGTCCAGCCAGACTCGTCGCGCGGCCTTCAGCAGCTCGTGGGTGCCGACCACGTTGGTGTCGACGAACGCGTCCGGCCCGTCGATCGACCGGTCCACGTGCGACTCCGCCGCGAAGTGGACGATCGTCGTCACCGCGTGCTCGCGCAGCAGCGCCTCGGCCAGCCCCGGCGGTCGGATGTCGCCCTGGCGGAACACGAGCTCCGGCTCGGCCGAGCACCGGCTCCAGGCTCGCCAGGTTGCCGGCATAGGTCAGCGCGTCGAGCACCACGACCCGATCGCCGGGGTGGCTGGCGAGCCAGTAGTGCACGAAGTTGGCGCCGATGAATCCGGCGCCGCCCGTCACCAGGAGGCTAGCCACGGGCGAGCGCCTGCAGCATCCGCCGGAGGTTGACGCGCCAGTGTGGCGGCGTCCGGCCGAGCGCCTCCCAGCTGGCGCCCTTCTCGAGCACGCTGAACGCCGGCCGGCGGGCGCGCGAAGGGAACTCCTCGGTCCGGAGCGGCCGCACCGTCACTCCCCGGCTGAGCAGCCCCGCGGCCAGCGCTTCCTCCTGGATGGCGACCGCGAAGTCGTACCAGCTCGCGACGCCCGCGTCGGTCCAATGGACGACGCCGTTGAGGTCCGTGCGTCCCGCCGCGGCCCACAGCGCCTCGGCAAGTGAGCCGGCCCACGTCGGGGTGCCGACCTGGTCGGCGACCACCCCGACCTCGCTGCGCTCGGCCATGAGGCGGAGCATGGTGAGCACGAAGTTCCGCCCGTGGCGCGAATACACCCAGGCCGTTCGCACGATGAGCGCCTGGCCGTCCAGGATCCGCGCCGCCGCGCGCTCGCCCTCGAGCTTCGTGTGGCCGTAGACCCCGAGTGGCCGCGGCTCGTCGCCCGGCGCATAGGGCCGGCCCTGCGCGCCGTCGAAAACGAAATCGGTCGAGAGATGCAGCAGCCGGGCTCCCACCTCTCGCGCCGCCTCGGCGACGTGCGCCGTCCCTTCGGCATTCACGGCCCGCGCCCGATCGGCGTTGACTTCCGCGGCGTCGACCGCGGTATAGGCGGCGGCGTGGATCACCACGCTGGGACGGAACGCGGTGATGGTCGCGCGCACGGCGTCGGCCTGCGTCACGTCGAGCTGGTCGGATGGGCAGGCGGCAACCACCCAGCCGCTCGGCGCCGTCGCCTGCAGCTCGAGCCCGACCTGGCCGCCGGCACCCGTGATCAGCGCGCGAGGCACGACCGTCACGGATACACCTCGGCGACGTCCAGGCCGGGCGCGCCGGCGTCTCTGGACGACAGCACCGGCGGCGCGGCTCCGACCAGCGGCCACGCGATCGCCAGCCGAGGGTCGTCCCAGCGGAGGGCACGGTCGTGCTCGCGGATGTATTGGGCGGTGCACTTGTAGGCCACGTCGGCCTCCGCGCTGAGCACGTAGAAGCCGTGGGCGAAGCCGGGCGGGATCCAGAGCTGATGATGATTCTCGTCGCTCAGCACCGCGCCGACCCACCGGCCGAACGTGGCCGACGACCGACGAAGGTCCACGGCCACGTCGAAAATGGCTCCGGTGGCGGCGTGGACCAGCTTGCCCTGGGGATGCTCGACCTGGTAGTGCAGCCCGCGCAGCGTGTGCCGCTGCGACCGACTGTGATTGTCCTGCACGAACGACAGCGTGACGCCCGCCGCGCCATAGCGGGCTTGGTGCCAGGTCTCGACGAAGAACCCCCGCTGATCGCCGTGCACCACCGGCTGCACCAGCACGACGTCCGGAATGGCGGTCGGAGTGACGATCACGGACGCAGCGGGTCCTGCAACATCCGCAGCAGGTACTGCCCGTAGGTCGTCTTCACCAGCGGCTGGGCCAGACGGCGCACCTGCTCGGCATCGATGTAGCCCATCCGGTACGCGATCTCCTCCGGGCAGGCGATCTTGAGGCCCTGGCGCTCCTCGATCGTCTGGATGAAGGTGCCGGCCTGCAGCAGGGACTCGTGCGTGCCGGTGTCGAGCCACGCCGTGCCGCGCCGGAGAATTTCCACCTCGAGCGCGCCGAGCGCGAGGTAGCGGGCGTTGACGTCGGAGATCTCCAGCTCACCCCGCGCCGATGGGCGGATCTCGCCGGCGATGTCCACCACCCGGTTGTCGTAGAAGTAGAGGCCGGTCACGGCGTAGTTCGAGCGCGGGTGTGCGGGCTTCTCCTCGATTCCGACGACCTTGCCGGTCGCGTCGAACTCGACCACGCCGTAGGCCGAGGGGTTCTGCACGTGGTAGCCGAAGACCGTGGCACCCTCAGGACGCGCGGCCGCCCGCTGCAGCGTCCCGCTCAGGTCCTGCCCGTAGAAGATGTTGTCGCCCAGTACGAGACAGCTCGGGTCGCGGCCGAGAAAGTCCCGTCCGAGCAGGAACGCCTGGGCCAGCCCGTCCGGCGAGGGCTGCACCATGTAGCAGAGGGAAAGCCCCCACTGGGAGCCGTCGCCGAGCAGGCGCTCGAACGCCGGCAGATCCTGCGGCGTCGAGATCAGCAGGATGTCCCGCATCCCCCCCAGCATCAGGGTCGAGAGCGGGTAGTAGATCATCGGCTTGTCGTAGATCGGGAGGAGCTGCTTGCAGATGGCGCGGGTGACGGGATGCAGGCGCGTGCCCGAGCCGCCGGCCAGGATGATCCCCCTGCGCCCGACGGCGCTCCCGTTTGCCACGCTCAGACCTCGAGCGGCAGCGCGACGCGGCGTCCGTCTCGCGCGGAGATGTAGGTCGCGATGAGGATCTCGAGCGAATGGAGCCCCTCGCGGCCGTCGGTGGCGGCCGGCTCCTCGCCCCGAAGCGCCTTGATGACGTTGTCGTAGTAGAGCGGATGGCCGAAGCCGTACACCGAGGTGGTGTCGTAGCTGGCCTGCTCGACCGTCGCGTCGTCGGGATCGGCGTCGGCAAAGGCCCAGTGCTCGATCTTGTTCACCGCCACGCCGCCGATCCGGACGGTCCCCTTCTCGCCGATGATCGTGATCGAGCCTTCCAGGTTCTTGGGGTAGGTGAGCATCGTGACGTTCATGCTGCCGAGCGCCCCGGCCCGCCAGCGGACGCTCACCACGCCCGTGTCCTCCACCTGGATGTTCCGGGCCAGCGTGGCGGTGTAGGCCTGCACGCTTTCGACCGGGCCGATGAGCCAGTCGAGCAGGTCGACGTAGTGGCTCGCCTGGTTCATGAAGGCGCCGCCGTCGAACTCCCAGGTGCCCCGCCAGGCGGCGCTGTCGTAATAGGACTGCGGCCGGGTCCAGAACACGTTGATGTTGACCATGTAGATCCGGCCGAAGCGCTTCTTCTCCACCGCCCGCTTGACCAGCTGCAGCGTCGCGTTCCGCCGGTTCTGCTTCACCACGAAGAGATGGACACCGGCCTGGTCGCAGGCCTGGACCATCCGCTTGCCGTCGCGCCAGCGGGTGGCCATCGGCTTCTCGGTCATCACGTGCCGGCCGGCCGCCGCCACCTGCGTCGCCTGGTCGGCATGGAGACCGCTGGGCGTGCTCAGGATGACGATGTCCGCATCGGTGCCGGCCAGCAGCGCGTCCAGGGTCTGGAATCCCGGCGCCCCGGTCCGCTCGACCGCCCGCTCGAGCGCCTCGGGGTCGATGTCGCACACGCCGACCAGCTCCGCGCGGTCCTTGTGACGGTCGAGCGCGTCGAAGTGGTTGGCCGAGATCCGCCCGCAACCCACCAGGGCGAACCGGATCCTGCGGTCGCGGACAAACGGCTTGGTGATGAACATGGACGCCCGGGTGACGGGGACGAGTTTCGGACGCCCAAGTATAAGCAGGCGCCGTCCCTGCAAGGAATTGCGTCATTCGGTCCCGAGCCCCACACTAGGGGGTCTGGCGCGACGGCGTCCTCGTTGCCATATTGTGAATAGTTTCACAAAGCCTTCGCCCGCCGCTCTGGCGCGGCTGAGACGTGCGGCGCTTCGCCTTCGCGGCGGCGCCGCGATCCATTCGAAGGAGAGAGTCCTCATGGCGACTGCGACCACCCCGGTGACTTCCAAGAGCTCCTATCCCGCCGAGGCGGTGGGCCGCCTGTTCGCTCCGCCCGAGACCGAGGTCCCGGCCGACAAGCTGCGCCGGATCCTCCAGGAGGCCCGGGCGGCCAAGTCGTTCGTCCACACGGCCGGCGCCTACGACGCCTTCACGTCGGCGATCATGACCAGCCTCGGCTTCAAGACGCTCTACGGCAGCGGCTGGCAGCTCGCCGCCACCAAGAGCATGTACCCCGACATCGGCATCTACCAGTCCCACCAGATGGTCGAGCTGGTGCTGGAGATGCGGAAGGGCATCGAGGGCGCCCGCAATACGCGGTGGTACGACAGCGAAGGGAAGGACAAGCTGTCCGCCCCGCCCGCGTTCGTCGACATGGAGGCCGGGTTCGGCGGCCCGACGCAGACCTTTACCCTGGCCACCGAGCTCATCCGGGTCGGCGCCGGCGGCGTCCACCTCGAGAACCAGGACCCGTCCAACCGCACCTGCGGCCACATCGTGAACGTCGGCAAGCAGAAGCGGAACAAGGTGCTGGTCCCGCGCGCGACATGGCTCGCCAAGCTGAAGGCCATCAAGGCCGCGGCCGAGGCGACGGGGGTCGACGTCGTGATCATCGCGCGCACCGACTCCATCGACGGCGCCCTGCCCGACCAGGAGCCGGGTGGCGTGAAGATGGCCATCGATGACGCGTTGGAAGCCGCCGAGCTCGGCGTGGACGTGATCTGGCCGGAGTTCAACAACACCGAGATCGACCAGCCGCAGGAATTCTCGGAGGGCGTCCGGAAGTACTATCCGGACCAGATGCTGGGCTTCAACCTCTCGCCCTCGCTCTACTTCGGGAAGGCCAAGAAGGCCGGGACGCTGATCACCAACCAGCAGCTCGGCGACCTCGGCTTCATCCTTCAGTTCTCGACGCTGTTCAACTTCCGGACGGCGGGCATGGCGCTCGAGAAGGGCCTCCGCAAGTTCCTCCACAGCGGGATCGACGCGCTCGCCGATCTGCAGATCGAGGAGGATAGCCAGGAGGCCTCGCCGGCCACGAAGATGCATCAGAAGTTCGCCGGGATGAACCGGTGGTTGCTTCTGGAGCAGGTGCTGAGCGGCAAATGATTCGAGGTGCGGGCGGAAAAGTGACACGGAAAAGGGGACAGCCGATGGCTGTCCCCTTTTCCTGTCACCCTGAGCGGAGCGAAGGGGACATAACCCAGGTCATGCCCCCTTCGCTCCGCTCAGGGTGACTCCCCAAATGGGCTCCGGGCCATCTCGAGTAACCCATCAAGGGCCACACCCACACCGAGGCCCCCCCCGTCACGCCCCAAACGCCCGCCTCAGCCCTCCCTCGACCGCCTCCACCACCACCACCCCCTCCCCCCGCAACCGCTCCACCTGCCACCGATCCAGCCGCACCGTCAGCTCCACCTCGTCCGCCCCATCCTCCCGCCCGAGCACCTCCCCCTCACGGTAGAGCGACGCCACCCGCGCCCCGTCCGCCACTGGCAGGCGCACGCGCACCGTCGGCCGGCCCTCGCGCTCGAGCTCACGCAACCGCACCTTGAGTGCCAGCACTCCGTCGGTCCGCATCGTGGAGCTCGTGACCGAGTCCGGATACAGCTCCCGCACGCGCGCCGCGAACGCGAGCGGGTCGGCCACCGCGTCCATCTTGTTGAAGATCACGAGAATCGGCCGGTCGGCCAGGTCGAGCTCGGCGAGCACCCGCTCGACGACGCGCATCTGCCCTTCCCAGTCCGGATGGCTCGCATCCACCACGTGCAGGAGCAGGTCCGCGGCGCGGGCCTCCTCCAGCGTGGCGCGGAAGCTCGCGACCAGGTGGTGCGGCAGCTTCCGGATGAAGCCGACGGTGTCCGTCATCCGTGCGCGCTGCCCCTCGCCCAGCTCCACCTCGCGCGTCAGCGTGTCGAGCGTGGCGAACAGGCGATCCTCGACGACGATCTCGTGCTGGCCCGAGAGCGCGCGCAGGATGCTCGACTTGCCGGCGTTGGTGTAGCCCACGAGGGAGACGCTCAGCATCGGGTCGCGCCCGGCGCGGAGGTTCTCGCGATGGCGCTCGACGCCTTGGAGCTTGGCCTTGAGACCCTGGATCCGCTGGCGGATGATGCGGCGGTCGGTCTCGAGCTGGGTCTCGCCCGGGCCCCGGAGGCCGATGCCGCCGCGGATACGGGAAAGGTGGGTCCACATGCGGGTGAGGCGCGGCAGCAGGTACTCGAGCTGCGCCAGCTCGACCTGGAGCTTGGACTCGTGGCTCCGCGCGCGGGTCGAGAAGATGTCGAGGATGACTTCGGACCGATCCATCACCCGCACCTTGAGCTCGCGCTCGAGGTTGGCTCCCTGCACCGGGCTCAGCTCCTCGTCGAAGATGACGAGCGTTGCGCCCGCCTCGGCCACCGCCGCCGCCACCTCCTCGACCTTCCCTTCCCCGATGAGCGTGGCAGGACTGGGCGAGGTGATCTGCTGAGAGATGCGCCCCACCACCTCGGCACCGGCGGTGTCCACCAGGCGGGTGAGCTCCTCGAGATGCTCGGTGACGTGCCGCGCGTCCTTCGACCCCTTCCGCGGAGCGGCCACGAGTACGGCTTTTTCGATCGGATCGCGAACCTGGATCAGAGACCTGATGAGAGCTCCTCGGCCGGCATCACTGGCCGGCGGGTGGAAGGACCACACGACCCAATCGGGTAAGCGGTGCGCGGCCCTCGCGAGTGAACGGGATCTTGCGGTTGCCGAACGGCGTCTCCACCGTCATCTGGCCCGTGAGCTTGTACGGCAGCTCGCCGTAGCCCAGCGCGCTCCGAACCGCTCCGGCGAGCCCGTTCCAGTTGAACTGCACCGGCACCGTGAGCGCGGTGGTGTCGCCCTTCTGGACCTGGAAGCCGCTGGCGTATTCGGCGTCTCCGACGTGCGAATTCTCGACGTCGAGCCCCACCTGCAGCCGGGTGCCCTGCAGGTCGAAGCTGTTCGGGTTGTACAGGCTGACGATCAGATCCATCGTCCCGCCGGTGAGCCCCACGCCGCGCACGACGACGCGCTGCAGCTTGAGATCGGGATCCTTGAAGTAGGCCGGCAGGCCGGCGCATCCGGCCAGGAGAACGGCGCTCAGAATCCCGCGGGTGATGCCTCGGTGCACGGCGGTCCTTTCGTCCTGGCGGAATATAACTATTGGTACCGCGGGACCACCCGGCGGTTGGTCACAAACCGCGTCATCCTTGAGCGGAGCGAGGGATCGCTCCGCTCAGGATGACGCCTCTCCGCCGCCTTCCTGCTCACCTTCCCCCTCTCCCCCCGACCCCTCCGCCTTCCTCCGCTCCCACCACTCCAGCCGCTCGGCCACCTTCCTCTCGTACCCGAAGGGCCCCGGCCGGTACAGCACCGTGCCGCGGAGCTCGTCCGGCAGATACTCCTGCGGCAGATACCCCTCCGGCGAGTCGTGTGCATAGCGGTAGCCCTTGCCGTAGCCGAGCTCCTTCATGAGCCCCGTCGGCGCATTGCGGATGTGGAGCGGCACCGGCGCCGCCGGCGTGTCGCGCGCCGCGGCCAGCGCGGCCCCCAGCGCCACCTTGGCGCTGTTCGACTTGGGTGCCGTGGCCAGGTAGATCGTCATCTCGGCCAGCGGCAGGTACCCCTCGGGCGGGCCGAGCATGTGAAACGCATCTCGGGCGGCCACCGCCATCATCAGGGCATTCGGATCCGCCAGCCCGATGTCCTCGGCTGCCATGGCGATCGCGCGCCGGAACAGCGTCATCGGGTCCTCGCCCCCGTCGAGCATCCGCGCCATCCAGTAGAGCGCACCCTGCGGATCGCTCCCCCGAAGCGATTTGTGGTACGCCGAGAGCAGGTTGAAGTGCTCCTCGCCGGCCTTGTCGTAGCGGGCGAAGCGCTTCTGCATCGCCTCGCGCGCCACCTCGGCCGTGATCCGCCCGCCCTCGCCGACGTGCGCCGCTGCGGCCTCGAGCACGGTGAGCGCGCGCCGCGCGTCGCCGTCGGCCTCGACGGCGATCGAGCGGAGCGCGTCCTCGTCGACGGTCAGTCGCTCCGCCCCCAGGCCGCGCTCCTCATCCGTGAGCGCCCGACGGACGAGCGCCTCGACGTCTTCCGCCGACAGCGGCTGCAGCACGAACACCCTGGTGCGCGAGAGCAGCGCCCCGTTGATCTCGAAGCTCGGGTTCTCGGTGGTGGCGCCGATGAGGGTGAGGGTGCCATCCTCGGACGGCGGGAGGAGGCTGTCCTGCTGGGCCTTGTTGAGGCGGTGGATCTCGTCGATGAAGAGGATGGTCTGCGCGCCGCCCGCCTCGAGCCGTCCCTTGGCCGCGGTCACGATTTCCCGTATGCGCGGCACGCCTTCGGTCACCGCGCTGAACGGCACGAACACCCGTTGCGACGTGCGGGCGACCAGGTGCGCCAGCGTCGTCTTCCCGCTGCCCGGCGGCCCCCAGAAGATCATCGAGCCTGGGACGCCGCGCTCGATGGCCTCGCGCAGGGGCTTGCCGGGCGCCAGCAGATGTGCCTGACCCGCGAACTCGTCGAGCGTACGCGGGCGCATCCGCGCCGCCAGCGGCTGCGCCTCGCGCACGGTCGACGCGAACAACGTCTCTTCGGTCTCGTCCGCGGTGCGCTTCCGGACCATCAGCGGACCCATCCCTCCAGCAGCCGTTCGGCCACGAAGTACGCCAGCGCGCCTCCGAAGAATGCCACGGCCGTGTATCCCCCGCGCTTGGCCTGGAACTCGGGGACCAGGTTCGAGGCCGCCACGTAGAGCGTGACCCCGGCGGAAATCGCGAGCCCGTGCCGGGCGAGCGGCGCCATCCGCTCGGTGAGAATCACGCCGAGCACAGTAGCCGCGCCGAGCGCCACGGCACCGCCGATCGCGCGCCCGCGGCTCTGGCCGCCAGCCACCATCACGCTGGCGATGGTGACCCCCTCAGGCAGCTTGTGCAGCAGCACCGCCAGGAACAGCAGGATGCCAAGCTGCCCCGACACCAGGAATCCGCTGGCGATCGCCACGCCGTCGAAGAAGGTGTGGAGCGTGAGGCCGAGCAGCGCGGAGATGCCGGCGGACCGGCTCACCCGGTGCGTCTCCTCGCCGAAGTGGAAGTGCGGCGTCACGACGTGCTGGGCCAGGTGCACGGCGAGGTATCCGAAGAGCACGTAGATCGCCGCGCCCGCCGAGTCGCGCAGCACTTCGGGCATCACGCCGAGCAGGGCGACCGCGAGCATGAACCCCGCCCCGAACGCGAGGCACGCGTCGATGAACTGGAGGCTCCGACGCTCGTGGCGCACGACGGCGAGCGCTCCGACGACGTTTCCCAGCGCGGCGGCCACGGCAAAGCCGATCGGATTCACAGAAGCTCCCTGGCCAGCGCAAGCAGGGTCGAGCGGTCGTTGAGGCTGGGATCGTCGAGCACGCGGTCCAGCAGCGCTGCGAGCAGCTCGCCGATCCGCGGGCCCACCGCGCCCAGCGCCTGGAGCTCGGCACCGGTCACCGCCAGGTCGCCGCGGGTGAGCGGCTCGTGGCGCACTCGAATCTCGCCGACGGTAGGCGCCCACGGCGCCTCCGCCCCCGTGCGGAGCTGCTCCAACGTGAGCAGGTCGTCCGCGGCGCGGCCCACCGACGCGAGCCAGCGACGGACCGCCCGGACGTCGCCGCCCGAGGGCGAGCCGGGCCCGCGCGTGACGGCCGCCGCCCGCTCGACCTCGGCGTTCGACGCGCGCAGGCGCCGGAGCACCGGTGCTGCGTGGTCGAGGAGCAGCATGGTGAGCAGCACCGGGTCGCGGCGCTCCGGGGGCACCTCGCGAGCGCGCTCGAGACGCTCCGGCGAGACCGATGCGAGCTCCGGCATCCAACGTGCCGACGCCCCGACCCGGATCCACAGCTCCACCAGCTCCGCCGGCGACCGAGCCGTGCGGAGACTCTTGAACCATTCGTCTCGCACCCGCTCGGCCGAGAGCTGCGCGAGACCGGGGGCGGCCGCGACCGCCGCGGCCCACGTGGCCGGCTCCAGGGTGAAGCCCAGCCGCGCCGCGAAGCGCAGGCCGCGGAGGATCCGGAGATAGTCCTCGCGGAAGCGCTCGGCCGGCTCGCCTACGGCGCGGATCAGGCCGCGGGCGAGATCCTCCCGCCCGCCGAACGGGTCGCGCCACTCGCCTCGCAACGGATGGTATGCGATGGCGTTGATCGTGAAGTCGCGCCGGGCGAGGTCCTCCTCGAGCGACACGCCGTAGGCCACGACCGCATGGCGGCCGTCCGTAACCACGTCGCGCCGGAAGGTGGTCACCTCGTGGACCACCCGGAAGCGGTCGAGCACGCCCACCGTCCCGTACTTCTCGCCCACCGGCGCGGTGCGGCGGAACAGGGCGGTGATCTGCGCCGGCGTGGCGGAGGTGGCGAAGTCGTAATCCGAGTGGGGGTGGCCAAGCAGCGCGTCGCGGAGCGCCCCGCCCACGCACCAGGCCTCGTGACCCGCCGCCTCGAGCGTACGGGCGATCTCCAGCACCTCGTCCGGAATCGCCGGGGCGACGGGGGCGCTCATCCGCGTCCGTAGCTGACGCCGGCCGAGAGCGCGAGCACCAGCTCCATCCGCGCCTGCGACGGCGCGCGCGGGCCAGCCGGAATCGCGCCCATCGCGACGGTGCGGGCACCGCCGCCTTCGAAGGCGTAGACCGGCGTGACTTGACCCGAGTGACAGCGGCTGGCAAGCACGACGGGCTTCCCCTCCTCGATCCAGCGGCGCACCGCCGGCACGGCGCCGGGGGGCATGTTGCCGCTCCCGAACGCCACGACCACCACGCCGTCGTGCTCGGGCCGGGCCAGATCCAGCATGGTGCCATCGTCGCCCACGACGAGCGACACCAGCGCCACGCGCGCGCCGAGCCCCTCGGGCTGCACCAGCGGCGCGCGCTCGGCGGGCGGCGCGTCGTAGATCACCCGGCCCTGCACGATGCGCCCGATCGGCCGGGCGTGCGGGGCGGAGAACGCGGCGAGATCAGTGGCGTGGGACTTCACCGCCGTCTCGCCGGCGAAGATCTCACCGTGAAAGACGACCATGGCCCCGCGGCCCGCGCTCGCCGGGCTCGCCGCGACACGCGCGGCGTCGAGCAGGTTGCGCGGGCCGTCCCACCCCTCGTCGCTCGACGTGCGCATGGCGCCGGTGATGGCCACCGGCACGGCGGCCGGCATCGTGCGGGCCAGCAGGTATGCCGTTTCCTCGATCGTATCGGTCCCGTGGGTCACCACGATGCCGGTGACCTCGCCGCTCCGCGCGATCTCCCCGACCCGCTCGCGCAGCGCCCAGAGCTTGTCCGGGCCGAGGTGGCACGCCGGGAGCTTGGCCCAGTTCTCGATCCGGTACGGGGCGATCGCGTCCAGTCCCGGCGCGAACGCCACGAGCGCCTCGCCGCCGTGTGCCGGCACGTTGCCGCCCGCGGCCGGATCGCGCTCCATGGAGATGGTGCCGCCGGTGAACAGGAGGTGAATCATCGCGCCCCGTTCGGACCGCCCGTCATCCCGAGCGGAGCGAGGGACCTACTCCACCGTTCCGGAAACTGGCGACTGTCCGGCACAGCCGAACAAGGTCCCTCGCTCCGCTCGGGATGACGGCTCTCCGCGAGGACCGGCATCACCCGCACAGCACGCTGCCGCCGTTCACGTTGACGACCTCCCCCGTCACGTGCCGCGCGAGGTCGCTGCACAGGAAGAGGATCGGCCCCGCGATGTCCTCCGGCGGCGGGATCCGGCGAAGCGGAATGGTAGCTTCCACCCGCCCACGCCCCTCGCCCGCGAAGGCCGGGATGCACATGTCCGTGTCCACCCAGCCCGGCGCCACGCAGTTGACGAGGATGTCGGGCGCGTACTCGATCGCGAGCGACTTGGTGAGCGCGATGACGGCGCCCTTGGTGGCGGCGTAGTCGCTGTGGAACGCCTCGCCGCGCTGCCCCGCCGTGCTCGACACGATGACCACCCGTCCACCCGGGCCCATCAGCCCCAGCGCCGCCCTGGTGCTCAGGAATACGGCGTCGAGGTTGGCCGCCATCGTCGCACGCCAGCGCGCCGCGGTCAGGCGCCCCAGCGGTACCTCGTCTGGCGGCCAGATACCGGCGTTCGCCACGAAGCAGTCGAGCCGGCCGAATTCCGCTCGGACCGCCTCCGCCATCCGGTCCACCACGGCGGAATCGGCCAGGTCGCCGCCGGCCGTGAGCGCCCGCCGGCCGAGTGACCGGATCTCCGCCGCGACCGCCTCGGCCTCCGCGGCTCGCGCGTGGTATGTGACGGCGACATCGGCGCCCGCCCGCGCGAGCAACAACGCCGTGGCGCGGCCGATGCCGCGACTCCCGCCGGTCACGAGCGCGCTCCGTCCCGCGAGCGAGATCATCGATCGCCTGCCCCGGAACCGCTCATCCCGCGCCGAGCAGGGCCGCCTCGACCAGCTCGACGACGAGGTGTTCGAGCGCGAGGTGCAGGATCTGGATCTGACCCGTGTCGTCGCCAGGCACCACCAGGGCCTCGTCCACTTCCCCCGCCAGCGCCCCGCCGTCTCGCCCCACAAAGGCCACGGTCCGCGTGCCGCGGGTACGCGCGGCGCGCGCCGCCGCCACCAGATTGGGACTGCGGCCGCTCGTGCTGTGCAGCACCAGCAGATCGCCCGGACGGCAGAGCGCCTCGACCTGGCGGGCAAAGATCTGCTCGAAGCCGAGGTCGTTCCCGGCGGCTGTCAGCAGCGAGGTATCGGTGGTGAGTGCCACGGCGGCCAGCGCACGGCGGGTACTGGCGTAGCGCACCACGTACTCGGCGGCCACGTGCTGCGCGTCGGCGGCGCTGCCGCCGTTTCCGCAGAAGTACAACGTGCCGCCGCCCCGCAGTACCTCGACGTAGCGCCCCGCAATCCGCGCCACCTGCGGCGCGAGCGCCTTCGAGGCCCCCACCAGCGCCGCCAGGCGGTCCAGTCCGGCCTCGACGTGGGCCGCGCTCACACTTCGCCGCCGAGCAGTTGGCGGAGGCGCTGCATCCACGTGCGGCGGATCGCGAGCGGAGGCACGTCGGCCAGCGGCTCGTCGCGGAGTATGGCGCCCGGGTTCCGCACCGTCAGCAGCTCCGCCTGCTCGTGCCCGTCCTGCGCTCGGAGGAAATCGGCGCCGCCGGCAACGGTCCGCTCGTCGCCGTGGTTGTCGCCGGCCAGGATGTCCGCCAGGCCGGCCGCCACGAGCTGGCGCGCCCGCTGGCCGCGGGTCTGTGGCGAGTGCAGCGTCGTCGCGTCCACCTGCATGCGTGCGCCGAGGCCCCGCCAGAAGCTCACGTTCTCCACCGAGCAGCAACTGTAGCGCTCAGGATGCGCCAGCACCGACGTGAGCCCCGCCTCCCGCACGCGGATCAGTGCGTTCGTCACGGCGTCGGCGGAGACCATGCGCGGAAACTCGACCAGGAGGTACCGGGTCCCACCCAGCGTGATGCGCCGCATGTGATCGCCGCCCAGGGGCAGCGGGCGGTCGAGCATCACCTCGGCGCCGCGATGCAGGCGTGGCATGCTCGGGCGCCTCCGCGCGGAGCGCCGCAAACGCCGCGTCGTGCCGCTCGGGCGGCGCGTTGGCCGCCTCCTGCGCGCGAAGGTGGGGCGTGAGGCAGACGTCCGTGATCCCACGCTCCGCCATCCGCCGCAGCACCCCAACCGACTGCTCGACCGTTCGTGAGCCGTCGTCCACGCCGGGAAGGAGATGGGAGTGAAGGTCGATCACGAGCCGGGCCGGACGGCCTGAAGGACGGAATCGGCGAAAGCGCCCAGCTCTCCCGGCGCCTCCCGTGCCTGGGCCAGCAAGGCCAGTGTGATGAGCGCGTCGGCGGCCAGCAGGTCGAGCGCCACCGAGCGGTCACCCGGATGCGTCACGACGCGCTCGAGCGCTTCCCGGCCCGCGAGCGCCAGCACCGCCGGCAGCGGCTCGTCGGTGCGCACGGCCAGGGCGTGCTCCCGCACCCGCGCGCGAAGCGCCGGTGGCGCCGCCGCCGTGTGCCGGTCGAGCCAGTCCGGAAGCGCGGTCACCCGCCGTTCCTCCCGGCCAGCCAATCGGACACCAATGCCGGGGTCGCCGCGCGGGCGGCGGACAGCTTCGCCGGGTCACCCGCGCCGGCGGAGGCGAAGTGCGGACGCCCGCCGCCCTTCCCCCCGCTCAACGCCGCGATCCGGTTGACCAGGTCGCCGGCCTTGCGGCCAGCGCCTACCAGGTCGTCGGTCAGCGTCACGTGAATGGCGCCCCGTCCGGCGCTGCTGAAGAGAACGAGCACCGAGTTCCGCTTGCCCTCGCGGAACCGGTCGGCGATCTGCCCCACCTCGGCCCGGTCGTCCGAGGCGGTCTCGGCGATCGTCACCTGCACGCCGTTCACGTCGCTGGTGTCGCCCGCGATCTCGCCGCCGCCACCGGAGCGGAGCGCCTCCGCCAGGCGGGCCTCGAGCTTCTGCCGCTCCTCGAGCAGCTGCTCCACTCGGCGGACCAGGTGCTCGGGCTGCGCCTTGAGCGCGTCGGCCACCTGCGCCAGCCGCTGCTCCAGCTCGCGCACGGCGCGGAGCGCGCCCGCGCCCGTGAGCGCCTCGATCCGCCGCACGCCGGCCGCCACGCCGCTCTGGCCGGAGATACGGAACGTGCCCACCTGGCCGGTCGTGCGGACGTGAGTGCCGCCGCAGAGCTCGATCGAGGGCCCCATCTGCACCACGCGCACCCGGTCGCCGTACTTCTCGCTGAAGAACGCCATCGCGCCGAGCGCGAGCGCATCGGGGTAGGCCATCTCGCGCGTGACGACCGGCTCGTTGGCCAGCACCTGCTCGTTCACGTCCTGCTCGATGGCGTGCAGGGTGTCGGCGTCGATCGGGCCATGGTGCGAGAAGTCGAACCGCAGCCGATCGGGCTGCACCAGCGAGCCCTGCTGCCGCACGTGGGTGCCCAGGTGCTTCCGGAGCGCGTAGTGCACCAGGTGCGTGGCGCTGTGGTTCCGCTCGATGTCATGGCGCCTGGGTGCGTCCACCGCCGCCCGGACCGTGTCGGGCTCGAAGGTCTCCTCGAAGCTGCCGCCCACCACGGTGCCCTTGGGGTCCTTCCGCACCGCGTCCACGGGCAGCGACCAGCCCGGCCCCGCGACTCCGCCTACGTCGCTCACCTGTCCGCCCGACTCGGCGTAGAACGGGTTCTCGCGCAGCACCAGCTCCACGCGCGGCCCCTCCTGGCGGAATGCCAGGATGTCGGTGTCGGCCTCGGTAGTCTGGTAGCCGACGAACTTCTGCTTGCCGCGCTTGACGCTCCGCCACTTCCCGGTCTGCGACGTGTGCACCGCCGGGCCGACGGCCGTCTTCCCGCTGGTCCGCGCGGCGCGCGAGCGCTCCTGCTGGGCCTTGTAGGCCCGGTCGAAGCCCGCCGTGTCCACCGCGACGCCGCGCTCCTCGGCGATGATCCCGGTGAGGTCGATCGGGAAGCCGAAGGTGTCGTAGAGCTTGAACGCGTCCTCGCCGGGAATGACGCGCGCACCGGAGGCGAAGATCTCCTCGAGCCGGCGAAGCCCGCCCTCGATGGTCTGGAGGAAGCGCTGCTCCTCGGTCTCGGTCACCTCGCGGATGTACGCCGCCTTGGCCGCGAGCTCGGGATAGACCTCGCCCATCTGGCCCACCACCACCTCGGTCAGCAGCGCCAGCGTCGGCTCGCGGCGGCCGAGGAGCCAGGCGTGCCGCACGGCGCGGCGGAGGATGCGGCGCAGGACGTAGCCGCGGCCTTCGTTGTCGGGATAGACGCCGTCGGCCAGCAGGAAGCTCACCGCGCGCGCATGGTCCGCGAGCACCCGGTACGAGGCGCGCTCATCGGCGTTCCGGTCGTAGGGGCGGCCCACCAGCTCACCCACCCGGTCGATCAGCGGCTGGAACACGTCGGTGTGGAAGTTGTCGTCCTCGCCCTGCATCACCGCCGCGATGCGCTCGAGCCCCGCGCCGGTGTCCACCGACGGCTTCGGCAGCGGCGTGAGCGTGCCGTCGGCCGAGCGGTCGAACTGCATGAAGACCAGGTTCCAGATCTCGAGGAACCGGCCCTCCTCGGCCAGCTTCTCGAATTCGGCCTGCGGAATGACCTCCTCACTGACCGTCCGACCGTCTGACGGTCCACCCGTCCATTCGAGATCGACGAAGATCTCCGTGCACGGCCCGCACGGGCCGGTGTCGCCCATCTGCCAGAAGTTGTCCTTGTCGCCAAGCCCGTAGATCCGGTGGTCAGGGAGGCCCGACACTTCGCGCCAGTAACTCCGCGCCTCCGCGTCGGTGTGGTGGACCGTGACGCGCAGCCGGTCGGCCGGAATGCCGAGGTACGTCGGCCCGGTCACGAACTCCCAGGCGAACGCGATCGCCTCGCGCTTGAAGTAGTCGCCGAAGGAGAAGTTGCCCAGCATCTCGAAGAAGGTGTGGTGCCGCTTGGTATGGCCCACCTGCTCGAGGTCGTTGTGCTTGCCGCCCGCCCGGACGCATTTCTGGCAGGTGGTCGCGCGCGCATAGTCGCGCTGCTCCTGGCCGAGGAAGGTGCGCTTGAACTGCACCATGCCGGCGTTGGTGAACAGCAGCGTCGGGTCATCGGCGGGCACCAATGACGAAGAAGGCACCTCTCGGTGCCCCTTGGCGACGAAAAAGTCGAGGAACAGGCGGCGAATCTGCGCGGACTGCATGGGGGGAAAATATAGAGGCGCCCGCACTTAGGGGCCATGGGGCGGCGCGGCGCCCAGGGCCCCGCGCGTTCGAGCCCGCGGGCTCCTACCCGAGCGCGAGCGGCAGCCGGCGCACCGGCTTTCCGGTGGCCATGGCCACCGCGTTCGCGACGGCGGGAGCGAGCGGGGGAACCGCCGGCTCGCCGACGCCGTGCGGGGCGTCCGCGCTCTCCAGAATGTAGACCTCCACACGCGGCATCTCCGAGTGCCGGAGCACCGGGTAATCGTGGAAGTTGCTCTGCTTGACGCGGCCGGCCTCCAGCGTGATGGCGCCCTTGAGGGCCGCGCTCAGGGCGTAGACGATGCCGCCCTCCATCTGGGCCTTGATGGTGTCGGGATTGAGGGCCAATCCGCAGTCGATGGCGCACACGACGCGGTCCACCGCGAATCCCCTTCGGTCCCACCGTCACTTCGGCCACTTCGGCGACGATGGAGTCGCTGAAGAACCTGTGGATGGCGATGCCGCGGCCCCGCCCCGCCGGCAGCGGCGTGCCCCAGCCGGCCTCCGCCGCCGCCCGGTTCAGCACCGCCAGGTGCCGAGGCGAATCGGCCAGCAGCTCGCGCCGCAGGTCCACCGGATCGCGGCCGGCCACCCGGGCGATTTCATCCAGGAAGGTCTCGTTGGCAAAGCAGGTCTGCGAAGCATACACCGAGCGCCACCAGCCCACCGGCACCGGCGTCTGCACCGGGCAGTAGTCCACACGCAGGTTTGGAATGGCGTACGCTAGATCGGCGGCTCCGTCGAGGGCCTCTCCCGCCGCTGCGGCCGAGCCGGGCGGGAGCACCCCGGGAGCGTGCCACGCGATGATGGAAGGCGCCACGACCCGGTGGGTCCACGCCACCAGCTTGCCGGCGCTATCGAGCCCGCCGCGCAGGACGTGGTAGCTGGCCGGACGGTAGTTGTCGTGCTGCATGTCGTGCTCTCGGGTCCACACCACCTGGACCGGCCGGCTGAGCGCTTTGGACACCCGGATCGAATCGATGACCCAGTCCATCTCGAACCGCCGCCCGAATCCGCCGCCCATGATGGTGGTGTGGACCTCGACGGCCGAAGCGTCGAGACCGGTCAGCGCTTGCGCCAGCTGGCTCACCGTACCGGGGTCCTGGGTCGGTGCGTAGACGTCGCACCGCCCAGCCCGCGCGAACGCGGTGCAGTTCATTGGCTCCATCGTCGCATGGGCCAGAAACGGCACATCGTAATCCGCCTCGACGACCTTCGCGGCATGCTCGAGCGCCGTCTCCGCGTCGCCATCGTTGCGCCCGAGCCGGCCCGCCTGAGCCGAACGGTCGCGGAAGATCCGGGCGAGCCGCGCGCTGTCCATGCCGCCGGCGGGCTCCCACCGGCAGTCGAGCGCCTTGCACCCGCGCATGGCGGCCCAGCTGTTCTCAGCCACCACCGCGACGGCACCGGGGAGCTCGAATCTCCAGAAGTCGCCGATCAGGAGCTCCCCCTGCTCCAGCGGAACCACATCGATCACCCCGGGCACGGCGCGGGCCTGCTCGGCATCGTAGCCGGTCAGCGGGCGGCCGAACACCGGACAGCGTGCGACGCAGGCGAAGACCATCCCGGGCAGGCGAGTGTCGATGCCGTAGCGCGCCGAGCCGTCGACCTTGGCCGCTGTGTCGAGCCGACGGGAGGGACGGCCAAGCAGGCGGAAGCTCTTCGGATCCTTGAGCGCCGGCTCGGCAGGTGCCTCGAGCGCGGCGGCGACGGGCACCAGGGCGCCATAGGAAAGCCGCCGCCCTGACGGCTCGTGGCGCACGGACCCCTGAGCGGTGGCGCACTCCGACGCGGGCACGCCCCAGGTCCGAGCCGCGGCACCAACCAGCATCTCGCGCGCCTGGGCGCTCGCCTTGCGGAGCGGCTGCCACAGGCTGCTGATGCTCGAGCTGCCGCCGGTGGCCTGATCGCCGTACTTGGGATCGGCGCTGGCCTGCTCCACGCGGATGGCCTCGGGCGCGATGTCGAGCTCCTCGGCCACGATCATCGGGAGCGCCGAGCGGACGCCCTGCCCCATCTCGCACTTCGCGAGCCAGAAGGTGACCGTGCCATCGGGCGCGATCTGGAGGAACGCGGCCGGACTGAGCGTGGGGCTCAGGCGGGCGAGGGCGCCTGCCGCCGTCCGGGCATAGGCGGGGAGCTGCAGGGCGACAACCAGGCCGGAAAGGGCGGCGCCGGCTTTTACGAACTCGCGACGGCTGACTTCTGCGCTCATCTCACGCCTCCCCTGCCGCGCGATGAATGGCGGCCCGAATGCGCTGATAGGTGCCGCAGCGGCAGATGTTCCCGTCCATGGCGGCGTCGATGTCGGCGTCGCTGGGAGAGGGATTGCGGGCGAGCAGCGCCGCTGCCGACATGAGCTGGCCGGACTGGCAGTAGCCGCACTGAGGCACGTCGAGCTCGATCCACGCGCGCTGGAGCGCGTGCATCCGGTTTTTCGAGAGTCCTTCGACGGTTGTGACTCGTTTGCCCGCGGCCGCGGAGAGCGGAACCGAGCACGAGCGGACCGCCTTCCCCTCGAGGTGAACGGTGCAGGCGCCGCACTGCGCGATGCCGCACCCGAACTTGGTCCCCGTCATGCCCATCACGTCTCGCAAGACCCAGAGCAGAGGCATCGCGGGATCAGCCTTCGACGGTTCGGCGGGTACCGTTGACGACGAGCCAGGTGGGTGGCACGGAGTCCTCCTGTCCGGCGGGTCCATCTCGATGTCTGAGGGAACGAGCTACGATGGGGTATCGGACGGCGGACGTCAATGAGCCGGGTGATGCGATTGTGGGGGTCGGCGGTGGAGCGAAACCCGAATCCCGTCATCCCGGGCGAAGCGAGGGACCTTCTTCACCGGACGCGCACGGCGGCAACGCTCCGAAAAGGTCGAGGAGGTCCCTCGCTTCGCTCGGGATGACGGAGGGGACATTCGCCCGCCGCGCGGTGCTCAGCCAACGACCCGGGCCACCAGCTCGGAGATATCCCGCCCCGCGAACCCCCGGCGGGCCAGGTACGCCAGCACCCGCCGGCGCCTGACTTGCCGCGGCAGATGCCCGAGCTGCGCGGCGCGCTTGGCGGCGAGCGCCGAGGGCATGCCGCTTCGGTCGCTGCCTTCGGGCCACTCGGCGGCGAGCGCGCCGTCGATGTGCCCACGCTCGACGCCCATCGCCATGAGATCCCGGGTGAGCCGCGCCGGTCCCCGGCCGCGGGCCGCGCGCGTCTGGACGTAGTTCCGGGCGAATTCGGCGTCGTCGAGCAGGCCGAGGGCGGCCGCCCGGTCCAGAGCTGCGTCCACCGCCGGCCGAGGATGTCCCTTCCGGATCAAGCGGCGGCCCAGATCGACTCGCGCGAACGAGCGCCGCTCGAGGGCCCGGAGCAGCGTCCGGAACGCGGCCTCCGCGTCGGCGGCGGCCGCCAGTCGCTCCTGCAGCTCCGCATCTACCGGCCGGCCGACCGCCAGCCCGGCCGCCTGCGCCACTGTCTCGGGCACGGCGCCGAACCGGACTCCGTCCACCTCCACCCGGAGCGTGCCCGGACGGCGGGGATCCGGCTCGAGCGCCGTGAGGACCGGCAGGCTCACTCGTCGTCGTCCGCGGCGGTGCCGCCGACGCCCACTGGAGCGTGCATGCCGAGGAGCTCCTTCACCTTGACCTCGACTTCGGCCATGAGCGGCGGGTTGTCCCGCAGGAACAGCTTGGCGTTCTCACGGCCCTGGCCGATGCGCTGATCGCCGTAGGAGTACCAGGCGCCCGACTTCTGGATGATGTTGGCCTCGGCGGCGAGGTCCACCAGCAGCGAGGTGTGGCTGATCCCCTCGTCGAACATGATGTCGAACTCGGCCTGGCGGAACGGCGGCGCGACCTTGTTCTTGACCACCTTCACCCGCACGTGGTTGCCGACGACCGTCTCGCGCTCCTTGACCGGCCCGATGCGCCGGATGTCGAGCCGCAGCGAGGCGTAGAACTTGAGCGCCTTGCCGCCGGTGGTGGTCTCGGGGTTGCCGAACATCACGCCGATCTTCTCGCGCAGCTGGTTGATGAACACCACGGCGCAGTTGGAGCGGTTGATGGCGCCGGCGAGCTTCCGGAGCGCCTGGCTCATGAGCCGGGCCTGGAGGCCGACGTGGCTGTCGCCCATTTCGCCCTCGATTTCGGCCTTGGGCACGAGGGCCGCGACCGAGTCGATGACGACGATGTCGACCGCGCCCGAGCGCACCAGGATCTCGACGATCTCGAGCGCCTGCTCGCCGGTGTCGGGCTGCGAGACCAGGAGATCCTCGATGTTGACGCCCAGCTTCTTGGCATAGTCGATGTCGAGCGCGTGCTCGGCGTCCACGTAGGCGGCGACGCCGCCGGCCTTCTGCACGTTGGCCGCGAGGTGGAGGGTGAGCGTGGTCTTGCCGCTCGACTCGGGGCCGTAGATCTCGGTGATCCGGCCGCGGGGAATGCCGCCGACGCCGGTGGCGGCGTCGAGGTTGATGGCGCCGGTCGAGAATGGCGGCCACCTTCACCCGGGCCGACTCGCTGCCCATCCGCATGATGGAGCCTTTCCCGAGCTGCTTCTCGATCTGGGAGATGGCGAGCCCGAGGGCTTTCCGGCGGTCGGCTTCGAGCCGGGTCTCTTCTGCGGCCATGATAGTCCTCTGAGTATTAATGTGACTGATTTTGCTACACAGAAGTATCTTTGACCAACATAATACCGAACACTGACCGAATCAATAGTACGTATGTGACTGATTTCGATACATATTTAGTCACCGTTCGAGCCGCCAGGCATCCGCCGTGTGCTCCACCGCATACCGCCCGCTCCGCTCGACCCGAACCGCGATCACGTCGAAGCGGTACACGTCCCCGGGCTGGCCGTGTCTGAGCCGCCAGCATTCCGCCGCGCGCGCGATCGTCCGCCGCTTCCGCGGCCCCACGCTTTCGATCGGGGCCCCGAACCCGCTCGAGCCTCGCGTCTTCACTTCCACGAAGGCCACCAGCGGGCCGCGCCGCGCCACGAGATCCAGGTCGTGCCGGCCCCACCGGAACCGGTGCGCTTCGATCAACCAGCCACAGCTCGTGAGATAGGCCATGGCCACCCGCTCGCCCCAGAGTCCGCGACGCTGCCGCGGATCCGCCCACTGTGCGCTCGGGACGAAGGCTCGCTTCGTGGGCATGGCGCAAGGTAGGAGCGCGCGCCCGCGGCGCCGGCACCTTTCCGGCGGGAGCGGGTGCCCGAAATCGCCGGTGATCAGAGCGGGATGCGTTCCGTGGTCGTGGCGTCGAAGAAGTGAACTCGGTCGGGCGGAATCCGGACGGCGAACGACTCGCCGGCGGCCGGCACCGGCGCGGGAATGCGGGCGGTGAGCTCCACCGGTCCCGCCACGAGGTGGACCAGCCCCTCGCCACCGAGCAGCTCTGCCAGCTCCACCCGGGTCTCGAGTGTCGCGCCATCCGCGACGCCGGGCGCGCGGGCCAGGTCCTCCGGCCGGATGCCGAGCAGGACGTGCCGCTCTGGAGCGCCGGCCAGCGCGGCACCGCCGCGGTCGTCGAGCGCGAGGGAGATTCCTCCGGCCGCCTCGAACCGAGCCGGGCTCCCCGCCACGAGGCGGCCGGGCACGAGATTCATCGGGGGCGTGCCGATGAAGCTCGCGACGAAGGTGTTGGCCGGCGAGCCGTACAGCGTGGCCGGGCTGTCCACCTGCTGCAACCGGCCGCCATTGAGCACAGCGATGCGGTCGCCCAGCGTCATGGCCTCGACCTGGTCATGGGTGACGTAGATCATCGTCGTGCCGAGCTGGCGGTGCAGCCGAGCGATCTCCCGGCGCATCTGCACCCGCAGCTTGGCGTCGAGGTTGGACAGCGGCTCGTCGAACAGGAACACCTGCGGCTGGCGGACGATGGCGCGCCCGAGCGCCACGCGCTGCCGCTCGCCGCCCGACATCTGCCGCGGTCGCCGCTGCAGCAGGGGCTCGATGCCCAGAACCCGCGCCGACGCCCCCACCCGCGCTTCGACCTCGGCCGCGGGGAGCCGCCGGAGGCGAAGCGCGAAGGCCATGTTCTCGTAGGCCGTCATGTGGGGATAGAGCGCGTAATTCTGGAACACCATGGCGATGTCTCGATCCTTCGGCGGAGTCTCGTTCACCATCCGGTCGCCGATGTAGAGCTGGCCGCTCGAGATCGACTCGAGCCCCGCGATCATGCGGAGGGTGGTACTCTTGCCGCAGCCGGACGGCCCCACCAGCACCATGAACTCGCCGTCCCGGATCTCCAGGTCGAGGTCGTGGACCGCGACGTGGATGCGGCCGCGGTCCTCGTATACTTTTCGGACACCGACCAGCTTCACATTCGCCATGAGGCTCCGCCGATCCTATGGATGGTTCCACCCGTTTCCCCGACGCCTTCCTGTGGGGTGCCGCGACCTCGGCGTACCAGATCGAGGGATCGCCGCTGGCCGACGGTGCGGGTCCGAGCATCTGGCAGCGGTTCGTGCGCACTCCCGGGTCGAACGGCCAGCGGCGAGACCGGCGACATCGCGTGCGACCACTATCGCCGCTGGGAATCCGACGTGCGGCTCATGGCGGATCTCGGCCTGAACGCGTACCGGTTCAGCGTCGCCTGGGGGCGGATCCTGCCCAGCGGGCGCGGCCGGGTGAATCCCGCCGGGCTGGCGTTCTACGACCGGCTGGTGGACGGCCTGCTGGGGCACGGCATCCAGCCGATGGTCACCCTCTACCACTGGGACCTCCCCGCCGCGCTCGACGATCGAGGTGGCTGGCTGAACCCGGACATCGCCGACTGGTTCGCCGACTACGGACGGGTGATGTTCCGGGCCCTCGGCGACCGGGTGCCGCACTGGACCACGCTGAACGAGCCGTGGGTGGTGAGCGACGGCGGCTATCTCCACGGCGTGCTCGCGCCCGGCCACCGGAGTCTGTACGAGGCGCCCATCGCCACCCACAACCTCCTGCGGGCGCACGGCACTGCGGTACAGGCATTCCGGGCGGAGCGCGGGGGCTCGATCGGTCTCGTCGTAAACCTCGAGCCGAAGTACCCCGCCTCGGACAGCCCCGCCGACCTCGCCGCCACCCGGCGTGCGGACGCGTACATGAATCGTCAGTACCTTGATCCGGTATTCCTGGGCCGCTATCCCGAAGAGCTCGCCGAGATGTTCGGCGACGCCTGGCCCGAGCACGCCGACGGGGACATGCAGCTCATCCGGCAGCCGATCGACTTTCTCGGCATCAACTACTACACCCGGAGCGTGAGCCGCCACGACGACAAGTCGCTGCCGGTCCGGGCCACCGGAGTGCTCCAGCCGGAGCATGCGATCACCGAGACCGGCTGGGAAGTGTTTCCCCCTGCCCTGACCGAGGTGCTGCTCTGGGTCAAGGAGCGATACGGGGACGTGCCCCTCTACATCACCGAGAACGGCGCCGCCTTCTACGACCCGCCGTCGGCGACGGACGGCCGGATCGAAGACCCGCTCCGGGTGCAGTACCTGTACGACCACCTCCGCGCCGCGCACGACGCCATCGGGCGCGGTGTGGACCTCCGGGGCTATTTCGCCTGGTCCCTGCTCGACAACTTCGAGTGGAGCCTCGGATACGCGAAGCGGTTCGGCCTGGTCCACGTGGATTACCGCTCCCAGCTTCGCACGCCCAAGGCCAGCGCCCGATACTACAGCGAGATCATCCGGAGCCAGGGCGAGGTGCTCTCCGAGCCGACGCCCGAGGCGGCGGCACTCAGTAGGAAAGAGTGAGGTCGGCCGGCAGCCGCCGGACCACGACCTCGCGCCCGTCCCGCACCGGCACCGCGGCGCCGTTCAGGGCGGCTCCGCGCAGCGGCCGCGCCCGCGGGGAGCGCACCACCAACCCTCCGGGCGGCACCCGCATGCCCTCGGCAATATGGACCTGCACCGCGCCTCCCTCGCCACGCATCGAATAGCCCAGGCGGCCATAGTGTGTCGAGAGCCCGCTGACGGTGACGCCCGGCGCCTCGTCGACCCAGGCTTCGAGCAGACCGTCCCCCACCACGAGGGCGCTGTCGGCCTCGCGCTCGTAGGCGAAGAAGTCCAGCGTCGACCGCAGGAAGTCCGAGCCCACCCAGGTGTGCGGCATGTCGCCGATGAACTTGAGCGTACCGGGCTCCCGCCAGACCACCTCCGCCCAGTCGCGCCACGCCGCCGGCCGCCGGCCCTCGAAGAACCAGTTCAGCAGCTGGTGCGCGCGGTCCTTCCAGCCCAGCCGGAGCATCGTCCCGACCGTGCGGAGCTCGTAGGGCGTGTAGGCATCCCAGCCCTCGCTGCCGTCGCGCCGGGCGACGAATCGATCCCAGTAGCGGCCGAAGGTCCGCTGGAGCGCGGCCTCGGGCAAGTGTCCCAGCTCGTCGCCGGGCGCGACGGCGACCGTGGTAGACGTTGGGTCGAAATCGCCGAGCTCGACCGAGCCGGGGATGAAGTCGATGCCCTTCGCGGCCATAGCGCGGCCGATGGACGCGTAGAGATCGGCCCGGAACTCATCGCGGATGCGCATGAAGCGCTCCCGCTCGGTCGTTCGCCCGAGGACAGTAGCGATCTCGACGGCGTCCTTCAGGCCCTTCAGCGCGAAGAAGTCATCCCAGTACGAGTGCATCGGCTTGGCGGAATAGCCCTCGTGACTGATCGACTGCGGCAACAGCCCGCGGAACGCCAAGCTCTCGGGCCGCTCGTACGCCGGCGTGCGCCGGCTGCCGCGCAGCGAGTCGATGTAGGCCACCGCCAGCTCCCACGTGCGGCCACATGCGCGCCAGCGTCGCGCGGTCGCCGGTGTGGCGGTAGTACTCCATCGCGAGGTAGATCAACTGGCCGTGGCTGTCGTTCTCGGGCACCGGATCCGCCCCGCGAGAATCAACACAGCACGGGACCTTCCCATCGGGATACTGATACGGCGCATACCACTCCAGAAAGCGCCTGACCTCGTCGGCCTGGCCCAGCCGGAGCAGGGCCGCAGAGATCATGGCCCCGTCGCGGATCCACGCCCGGCGATAGGAGCGGGCCCCGGGCTCGATCGCGGGGCCGTCCCGATTGATCAGGATGTACGCCAGGTTGGCCTTCATCGTCGCCACGAGATCGGCGGCGGAGGCGGGCAGCCGGAGCTCCACGCGGTCCAGCCGCTGGCTCCACTGGCGCACGGTCTCGGCCAGGCGACGCTCGCCGTAGGCGGATGCGGACGCGACGCTCCGGCGAGGAGGTGGTAGCCGCGCCGCCCCCGGGGCCAGTGGGATCTCGACTATGACGTCCCGCGTCTCGCCGGGAGCCAGCGTCATCGGATAGACGAGCGCGCCGGACGCACGGCCGGTCGTATCGGTTGCCGCCTTCCCCGGGGGAGCCGTACCGCCGCGCAGGAACTCCACCACCTCGCCCTGGTCGAACCGGGTCGCGCCGAACCGGCCGGCCGGCGTCACGGCGACCACCCGCTCCGTATCGTTGACCACCACCACACCCGACATCACGCGAAGACTCGACATCCGGCTGGGACCTCCCTGCGTGTTCAGCCATTGCGACGGTGGGTTCACCTGAAACGGCCGGAGCGCGAGGGCAAGCGAGAGGTGCTGCCGCGCCGCGCCGGTGTTGGCGACGCGATACCTGCCCAGCAGCGAGGAAGCGCCGGCCGGACCGGCGGCGAAGGCGGTGATCGTGAGCGTCAGGTCGCCCGCCCGCCACTCGACCGAGGGGATCGGGAGGTCGCCGCGCTCCAGCCACTGCCGGCGCTGGGCATCATTCCACGTCACCAGGCCACCGCTCGTCAGCAGGAACGGCTCGATCGACCAGCCGCCGAGTCTCGGCTCGAGGGCGCCGAGCTCGTTGAGGAGTGCGCGCCGGCCGTCGCCGCTCGCGCCGACGATCGTCCAGTACGACTGGATGCCGGAGAAGTAGCGCGGGTAGCTCCCGGGAGGTGCGTCGCGCGCGACCGCCGCGAAGAAGGCGCTCGGGGTCGCGGACCAGTCGAGCGGCTCGACCCGGATGGAGCGGATCGCGTAGGCACCGTCGTGCGCCGCGTCCAGCCGGAGCCGGAGCCAGCGCGACTCGTGCTCCGGAAGAGCGATGTAGTCGCGGCCCCCGTTGCCACCCCGTACCGCGTATGCCGTCTCCCAGCGGCGGCCGTCGGCGGAGGTCTGGACGTCGTAGTCAGTGGCGTGCCGGCCAGGCTCCCACTCCACGAGCAGGCCGCCGTACTCGCGCGGACGCAGGAAGTCGAAGTCGATCCACTCGCCCGCGCCCCTGCCTGCGGCGCTCCAACCGGTGCCGGCGCTGTCGAGTACCGACGCAGCCGGATGGCCCGGCAGCGAGGAGGACGCCGTCACTGTCGGCGTGAGCGTGTAGGGCCGCTCGGGAGGCCTCGGAGCCAGGGTGAAGTCGTCGATCCACACGGTGCCCCTGCCGCCTTGCGCGGCGGTGACCACGATCTCTACGGCGGAGAGTCGGCGCGGCTCGCCACCGCCGGCCGGGCCCCAGGCGAAGCTCAGGTGCCTGCGCTTGATCGTGATCTGGCGCCAGGCCTTGGGAAACTCGAAGGCGGGACGGGTGCTCCACCAGACGTTCTCGCCGGTGGGATCGAGCAGCTTGAACTCGAGGGTGTTCGGACGGGCGGCGCCGCGGATCCAGAAGCTGAACTGGTAGTTCTCGGGCAGCTCGATCGGCAGCGGCAGCCGGGCGATGGCGTAGCCGGCATGCCCGTGGAAGTCGAAGTCGAGGCGCATCGCTCGGCCGTGCCGGCCGGGGCCGCGACCGATGTGGAGGCTCACGCCGTCGGCCGGGCGCGCGCTCCACGCCTCCGGTCCCTCGAAGTCATCGAGCACGCGCACCGAGGCGGCCGATTGCGCCCGGCCCGCGGGCGCCGCCACGATCGCCAGCGTCAGCGCCGCGAGCAGTTCCCGAGTCCGCCGCCGGCTCATCCCTTCACGCTCCCCGCCATGATCCCCTCGATGTAGTACCGCTGCAGCACCAGGAAGGCGAGCATGACCGGGAGCACGGTGATCACCGACCCGGCCATCATCAGCTCGGTGTCCTGCACGTGCTCCCCGACGAGATTCGCGAGCGCCACCGGCAGGGTGTAGCGCGAGCTCGTCGCTCAGCACGATGAGCGGCCACATGAAGTCGTTCCAGGTGGTGAGGAAGGTCCAGATCGCCAACGTGGCCAGGATCGGCCGGATGACCGGCAGCACGACGGACCAGTAGATCCGGAGCTCGCTCGCCCCGTCGATCCGGGCCGCGTCGAGCAGGTCGTCCGGAATCGCGAGGGCGTACTGGCGGATGAGGAAGATGCCGAAGATGCTGGCCAGCGAGGGGACGATCACGCCCCAGTAGGTGTTGATCAACCCGAGCTGCTTGAAGAGCAGGAACAGCGGCAGCATCGCCACCTGCACCGGGATCACGAGGCCGGCCGAGAGCACGCCGAAGAGCCGGTCGCGCCCGCGGAAGCGGAGCTTGGCCAAGGCGTAGCCGGCCATCGAGTTGATCACCAGCGAGACGGCGGTGACCGTGAAGGCGATGACGACTGCTGTTGAGCAGGTTGCGGCCGAGGTCGAGCCGGGTGAACAGGGTCGCGGTAGTGCTCGAGCGTCGGCACGCTGGGCAGCAGCCGCGGCGGGTAGGTGGTGGCCTCGCCGGCGGGCATGAACGAGGCCGAGAGCATCCACAGCATCGGCGCGGCGGCGAGCACGGCGCCCAGCACCAGGGCGCCGTGGAGGAGAGCGCCGCGCGCGCGGGCCGTCACACGCCCTCGTCCCGGCGGAGCACGCGCTGCACCAGCATCCCGGCGAGGATCAGCACGAACAGCACGAACGCGATCGCGGCCGCGTATCCCATCCGCCACCAGCGGAACCCCTCCTCGTACATCAGCAGCACCATCGTGGTCGTGCTCCGGAGCGGGCCGCCCTGGGTCATGACGTACGGCTCGGCGAAGACCTGGAAGTAGCCGATCATCGTCACCAGGCCGACGAACACCATCGTCGGAGCCGAGCATCGGCAGCGTGACGTGCCGGAACCGCCGCCACGGCGCCGGCGCCGTCGAGGACGCGCGGCCTCGTACAGCTCGTCGGGGATGCCTGCAGCCCGGCGATGAAGATGAGCATGTTGTAGCCGAAGTTCTTCCAGACCGCCAGCAGGATGATCGCCGGCATGGCCCAGCGCGGGTCGCCCGAGCCAGTCCACCGGCCCGATGCCGAGTCCGCCGAGCGCGTAGTTGAGCAGGCCGTACTCGGGTGGTAGAGGTAGCGCCACACGATCGCGACGGCGACGAGCGTGGTGACGAACGGCGCGAAGTAGATGGTGCGGAAGAAGCCCTTGAATCGCGCCAGCCTGGCGTTCACCAGCAGTGCCGCCCCGAGCGCCGCGAGCAGCGACAGCGGCCCGCCGACCAGCACGAAGTACAGCGTGTTGCGAAGCGCGAGCCAGAAGAGCGGGCTCGAAAGCAAGGTCACGTAGTTGCGGGGGCCCACGACCTGCACGTTGTCCAGCCGCGCGACCGCGTAGATGTCGAAGTCGGTGAAGCTCAGCACCAGCGAGGCGACGACCGGCAGAAAGAACGTGGCGCCGAGGACTACGAGGGCCGGCGTAAGGAAGAGCCAGGCGGCCCGGCCCTGATCGTCGCGGGCCGGACGGCTCATCGCGCCGTCAGCTCGCGCGCCAGCATCCAGCGCCGCTTCTCCAGCACTCCGTTCACGTCGCGGTCCAGGCCGCCGAGCGCCGTACCGATGGGCACTCCTCCGCGGATCGACCTGCTCGGCGTGCTGATAGACCATCGTCGCGATCAGCTCCCTCTCCGGCACCTTCGGGAGCGGCAGGGTGCGCTGAAGCTGGATCCAGAAGGCGCCGAGGTTGGCGCTGTCGGCCAGACCGGAGGTCTCCCACGCGTCGATGCGGGCTGGCAGGTCGCCGGTGAGATGGGCAAAGGCGAGCTGCTGGTCGGGCCGGGAGAGGAACTCCATCAGCCGCCAAGCCTCCGGCCTATGATGCGACGCCCGGAACATGACGAGGCTCGATCCGCCGGCCAGGGAGATGCCGGAGGCGGCGCCCGTCGGTCCGGGGAGCGGCGCCGTGGCCCAGCGATCCTGCAGGTCGGGCGGAAGCCGGCGGCGGAACTCGCCCAGGTTCCAGGGGCCGGTGATCCACATCGCGAACCGCCCTCGCCCGAACTCCTGGTACGGGTTGGCGATCTCGTTGTTGCCGAAGGGCGGCGCCAGGTCCTCGCGGAACAGCCCGATGTAGAAGTCGAAGGCCCGGCGGAAAGCGGTGTCCGCGAAGGCGCCGTACCGGCCGCCGTCGCGCAGGATGGGCGAGCCGGCCTGCAGGCCGAGCACCATCGGCTGCACCCATTCGTTGGTGGGCAGGAAGATGGGCCACTGGTCGGGCCCCATCTGCGCACGCACCGCGCGCATCGCCTCGACCCACCCGTCCCAGGTCTCCGGAATGCGCCGGTACCCCGCCCGCGCGAGGAGGTCCGTGCGATAGAAGATCACCCGGGTGTCGACGTACCAGGGAATGCCGAAGAGCGTGTCGTCGAGCACGTTGGTGCTCCAGATGCCGCCGAAGTAGGCCGCGGAGTCCACGGTGCGAGACGTGGCGACGAACCGGTCGAGCGGCTGAAGCGCGTCGAGGGCCTGGAACTCCGAGACCCAGGTGTTGCCGAGCTGGGCGACGTCGGGCGTGGCGTTCCCGACGAAGGCCGTGAGCAGCTTCTCGTGCGCCGCGGTCCACGGGATCTGCTGCACCCGAACGCGCACGCCCGGATTCTCGCGCTCGAAGTCCGGGACCAGCTGCTCCACGACCTCGCCCTCGCGGCCGACCGCCCAGAAGCGAAGGGTCACGCCACCCTGCTCGGACGGACGATTGCAGGCCCCGAGCAGCCCCAGCGCCACGAGTGCAGCCCGCCGCGCGAGCGTCACGGGACCGCCGCGGCCTGATCGAGCCAGCCGCCGGTGAACCCGGCACGCTTGAGCCCGCGCACGATGTAGGGATTCCGTCGCATGTACCGCCAGACCAGGCCCGACCGGTAGTTCTCGACCATGGCGACGATCGGCCCCTGATCGATGCCCAGGTAGTCGGTGTCGAACCAGCCCTGCCCGGGGATGGTCCGGCCCTGCTTGACCGGCACGCCGGCGGGGTAGCTCTCGTTGTATGCGTCGACAAAGCCGTATCGGCTGAACAGGCTGGTATCGTGTCGCTCGCGCATGGCCACCAGCGCGGGAATCGTGATCTCCGGAGCGAACGGCACGGAGCCGCCGGCCGCCGCGGGCACCAGGGTGCCGTCGTCCACGATTTCGGTGAAGGACGCCCCGCGCGCGCTGTACCCCATGTAGCGCCGCTGGCGGCCGTTCGCCGTGAGGATCGTGTCTCCCGGCCCGTCCGACGCGGTGAGGCCCCAGGTGGCGCCCCCATATCCGGTCCATCCTCCCGGATTCTCGACGGCGTAGCTGCGCTGAGCGTAGGTGGCCCGCCGCGAGTTCTCGAAGTAGTCGATCCCGCGCTCGCGCATGTAGCGGTCCCGGATGCCGCGGAAGTCCAGCCACACGTGCGAGTACTGGTGCCCGAAGAGCGGCGCGAAGCCGACGTGGCTCTTGCCCTCGTACGTCCCCCAGCGGTAGTCCCGAAGCCAGGCGTCCCAGGCGTTCGAGTCGACCGGATAGGTTGGCGAGCCGAGCGCCAGGACGTAGACGATCATCGCCTCGTTGTATCCGATCCAGTCGTACTGGATGTACCCCTTCCCGGGGTACCAGCCGTGGCTCACCGCCGGTGCCCGCGGCGAGGCCCAGTGCCAGTCGACCCGGCGGTAGATGGAGTCGGCGTAGGCCCGGACCTGCGCCTCTTCCGCCCCGGGGCCATCGAAGTAGGACTGGCAGAACAGGACGCCGCCGAGCAGCAGCGCGGTGTCGATCGTGGAGAGCTCGACCCACTCCGAGAAGCGGTGGCCGGAGCGCATGTCGAGAAAGTGGTAGTAGAAGCCATGGTACCCGGTCACGCCGGTGGCGCCGGGGCCTTGGGGCGCGGACCAGAGAAACCGGAGCGTCCGGAGCGTGCGTTCCGCGGCCTGGCTCCGGGTCACGTAGCCGCGCTCGACGCCGATCGGATAGGCGGTGAGGGCGAAGCCGATGGCCGCGACGCTGGCGAAGGCATCGGTGGGCCAGCGGTCGGGCGTGAGGCCGGTGGCCGGATCGCTCCGCTCCCAGAAGAACGCGAAGGTGCGTCGCTCGAGGGTATCGAGAAAGGCGGTCTCGCGGGGAGATTCGGTCCACCGGGCGGCAGGCGGCGCGACCGGGACGGCCGGGCGCGCGGGGTTGCAGCCCGCGGCGGTCGCACAGATGAGGACGAGCGTCAGCAACGATGCGAGACGGCGCGCCTCCATGAGAAGACGTAGATGCACGACAGTCCTCGAGACAGCCGAGGAGCCGGCCCTCGCGGGCCGGCCCACCGGGGATGACAATCAGAAGTCGTACTGAAAGCCTAGCTGGAACCGGCGCGGGTCGCTAATGACGCAGCCCGCATTGCCGAACGTCGGGTTTGGGGCCCCGGTATTCGTGAACGCCGTTTCGTCGAAGCATCCGAGGTTTTGGGTATTGAAGAGATTGAACAGGTCTCCGGTGACGCCGAGGCGGGTGCCGCCGAAGTTCGGGAAGTCCTTCCGCAGCCGCAGGTCGACGTTCTTGAACCACGGAGAGCGCACAAACCCGAGATTTACCGTCTGGTTCGTAGAACCGGTGGATGGCTGAATGCTCTTGAAGGGTTTTCCCGAGGCGAAGGTCGCGATGCCGCTGAACTGGATGCCGAAGGCGAACGGAACGTCGGTCACCCAGTTCACCACGATCCGATGCCGCTGGTCATCGGCGATCGGGTGCTTGGCGTTGAAGTTCTGAGTGATGGTCGGGAAGCTGAAGAGATCGCCCCCTTCGGCGTAGGCCCACGAAAGCGTGTACGCGATGCCGGCACCCCAGCCGTAATTTTCGCTGCTCTTCCGGTAGGAGCGGTCTACCCGCGCCTCCACCCCGTCGTACCAGGTTCGGACGCTGTTGTTCCCCACCAGGATGTTCTGATACGGCGTGGTCACCGAGATACAGCAGTTGTTCGTGGTGTCATTGAGGGTCACGTTGGCCCACTCGTAGCTGAAGCCGTTGCGCCCCCGGATCCCGTTATAGCTGAGCGAAGTGAGCACGGTGCCGAACTGCCGGCGCACGCCGCCGCTGAACTGATACGACTTGGGCGGCTTGAGATTGTTCGGAACCAGGAACACCTCCTGCGGCGGGGAGAAGCCCGAAGCCACGAGGTCGAGCAGCCCCTGGCGGCTGAAGTACTTCGGGTCCCACACAATCTTCCCGCCCGTGGTATCGGTCCCGAAGTTGAAGAACAGGTTTGGGTGCTGACGCCGGTAGGTCTCGTCGATGAACGAATTGAAGCCGAACCGGTCGTAGAAGATGCCGCCGGAGACGAAGAGCACGGTCGATTTGTCCCGGTCGAGCGCGTAGCTGAAGCCGAGTCGGGGCTGGAACGCTCCCGTGTACGCCTTCCGCTGGTTCCCGTCCGTGAAGTAGCGCGCGGGGTCGATGTCGATGAACAGCTGGCTGCGGAGTTGTGTCAGCGTGTCGATCAACGGTGCGGGGGTGACGAAGTCCTTGTCGTACATCCCGGTCTCGTAATCCCACCGGATCCCGGCATTGATCGTCAGTCGCTCGCTCGGGCTCCAGTCGTCCTGCGCGTAGATCCCGATTTGGTTGTTCGTCCCGTCGATCTCCGGGTCGCCGAAACCGAGCTGCGCCTGGACCGGGAAGGCGAAACTGTTGCCTGAATTGAAGGTGAAGATCGGGTTCTCGTTGAGCTGCTTGTTCAGCTTGTATTTCAGAAAGTCGATGTTGCCGCCGATCTTGATCACGTGGGAGCCGCCGGCCTGGAGGCCGGAATAGGTCCAATCGTCGCGGAGCGACAGCCGGCGTTGTGTCAGATCCTGCCGGGAATCGGCGCCGCCGATCCGCCCGATGTCGGCGAAGTCTTGGCCGACATCGATGAAATCGAACGGCTGGGGATTGAACTTGTAGCGTTGGAAGCTCACCAGCGCTTCGTTCGTCCACTGTCTGCCGAAAAAGGTGTGCTTGAGACCGGCATCGTACACCCGGTTGTTGCAGGTTCTCGCCCGCCTCGAACGCACGAAAGACGTCCCCGAACTGTCCGCCGAAGCGCCGCTTGTCCGACTCGATCCGCACATTGCCGGTCAGCTCGAACAGCTGGCTCTGGCTCTGGTTGTAGCTCAACTTGCCGAAGGCAAGCGTCGAGCGGAACGGTGAAGTGTGGGCCTCCCCTTGCAGCGCGGCGATGGCGGCCGGCCAGGTGGCAGGGTCCCCTTTGAACCGGGTCACGCCCTGCCGATTCTGGTAATTCCCCTCGTACGCGCCGAAGAAGAACAGTTTGTCATGTACCACCGGCCCGCCGACGCTCACGCCCGTGAGCACGCGACTGTAGTCCGGCTCTTCGAACGGCGTGGTCCGCAGGGTGTCGTTCTTGTCCTTGATCTGGAAGGTGTCGAGCGCCACGAGCGCCTTGTTCTGGTACCCGGTGAAGAAGCTGCCGGTCCACTCGTTGCCCCCGGACTTGGTAGCCGCCGTGATGATGGCACTCGAGGCCTTCTGGTATTCGGCCTTGTAGTTGTTGGTGACGATACGGAACTCCTGAACGGCGTTCCGGGGAAAGGGATTGCCCCGGCTCGCGTCCTGCGCCGACGACGCCGCCGATGGTGATGTCGTTCTTGAGCGACTGGCCGTCGATGAAGACGTTGATGTTGTCGGCCGGCAACGCGCCCGACGCGAAGGTCTTGCCGGTGCCGTTGATCCGGTCTGGCGTCACCCGCACGCCCGGCGCGAGCTGGGCCAGATCGAGGAAGTTCCGGCTGCTGGTCGGCAGATTCTGGATCTGCTCCTGCGTCACGTTCGTGGCGTTCTCCGTCGTGCGAAGCTCGGTCACCGGCGCCACCGTCGTCACCAGCTCCTCGAGCTGCACCGTCGTCGGCGCCAGGAGGAAGTCGAGGGTCAGCACCTGGCCCACCTGCACCTGCAACTGCCGCTGCACCGGAGAGTGCCCGATGTGGCGGACGGTGAGCTGGTATTGGGCGGGCTTCAGTCCCGACAACGAATAGAAGCCGCGGCCGTCGGTCGTCGCCGCGCGCTGGGTGTTGGTCGCGAGGTCGCGCGCGACGACTTCCGCCCCGGCGATCGGGACGCTGCTGCTGTCGGCGACGTGGCCGCGGATGCTGCCGGTGCTGGTCTGGGCGCCGAGGCGTCCCGGCAGCAGCGCCGCTGCGGCGATCAACAGTGCCCACCAGCGGCCGGTGAGGACGAAACTCCTGCTCATGATGGCCTCGCAGAGAGGGGGGTGGGAGGTGAAGCGGTCCTGGTGACCGGCGCGGTGGGCCGAGACGCGGGCGCGTGGGCGCCGCACGAGCGCCGGAGCACCAGGGTGGTGGGAAGCACATCTTCCCGGCGCTGGTGGTGTTCCTTGTCCTGCAGCGCCGAGATCAGTCGAAGGGTGGCCAGCTCGCCGAGGGCACTGATGTCGACGTGCACCGACGAGAGCGGCGGGTCCAGGTAGCGTGCCATCGGGATGTCGTCGAAGCCGCCGACCGCGACATCGTCCGGGACCCGGAGGCCGGCCTCGCGGAGCGCGCTGATGGCCCCGATCGCCATGGCGTCGTTGGCGGCGAAGATGGCGGTGGGCCGCGGGTCGGCGCGGAGGAGCTCGGTGGTCGCGTGGAAGGCGGCCGCTTCGTTGAAGTCGCCCGGCACGGCGTACTCGACGGGCGCCGAGAGGCCGGCGTCGGCCAGCGCGGCATGGTACCCGCGCACGCCGCTCCTCGGAGTCGAAGTTCCCGGCGACACCGCGAATGATCGCGATGCGGCGGTGTCCGAGATCCACGAGATGCCGGACCATCGCGTAGGCCCCGTCGAAGTTCGCGATGCGGATCACGTCGAACGATTCGGCGTCGACGGGGGAGTTGAGCAGCACCAGGGGAAAGCCGGCCGGGAGATTCCGGACCGCGGTCTCGCTGTCCATGTCCGGCCACATCACGACCAGGCCATCCACTCGGCCGCGCATCGAGCGAAGCGCCGCCTCGATTTCCGGCCGCGCCGCATGCGAGCTCGACACCAGCAGATGGTAGCGGTGGCGCCGCGCCGTCTGGTCGATCCCGCGGATCACTTCGGAGAAGAACTCGCCGTAGAGGTCCGGCAGCAGGACGCCGAGGGTGTTGGTCCGGCTCGTGATCAGGCTGCGGGCAGCGCCGTGCGGGCTGTAGCCCAATCGGTGGGCCACCTCGCGCACCCGCGCCGTCGTCTGCTCCCGGACCAGCTCGCTTCCGTTGTACACGCGTGACACGGTGGCCACCGATACTCCAGCGGCCCGAGCGACGTCTTTGATCGTCACCATGGTCACCGCCGACATCTGCTTGGGAACTACCCTGCCGGAACCCTGCGGATGGGAGGTGCGGTCGGCCGACCGCACACCCAATGTAATCGTTTACATTTTTGACGAAATTGTCAAGATTGGGCAGCAATTTCGGCCGTTTCGTCGGGAGGGCGCGGGAGGCGGCTACGGCCGCGCGCACAGCGAGTGCGGCGGATACTGCACCAGTAACAGGTGAAACGCCAACAACTTACCATTTCAGCACACGGCGGCTTGCCGGAGCGCTATCGGCAGTACTCGTCGATCTGATCGAACCCGATCCGCACGTCGCGGGGCTTGCTGCCGTTGGCCGGCCCCAGGATTCCGGCCTCCTCGAGCTGGTCCATGATCCGGGCCGCCCGGCCGTAGCCAATGCCGAGCTTCCGCTGCAGGAGCGAGGTGGACCCGCCCTGATTCTGAACGCAGGCGATCGCCGCATCCTTGAACTGCGGGTCCCGCTCCCCTGCCTCGGCCGCCCCCTCGCCGCCCCCCTCGCCGGCGTCGGCGTCCGGGACCTCGTCGAGGATGTTGCTCTCCGTGCCCTCGAGCATGCCGCGGTGCTCGCGCTCCACCTTCCACTGGCGGTAGCGCTCCATGATCTTCTCGCTCTCCTCGGTGGAGATGTAGGCGCCCTGCAGCCGCATCGGCTCGCTCTTGCCGGGCTCGAGGAAAAGCATGTCGCCCTTGCCGAGCAGGGCCTCCGCGCCGTTCCCGTCCAGGATCGTGCGGCTGTCCACCTTCGACGCCACCCGAAACGCGATCCGGCTCGGAAAGTTGGCCTTGATGAGTCCGGTGATGACGTTCACCGACGGCCGCTGGGTCGCCAGAATGAGATGGAGCCCGACGGCCCGCGCCTTCTGCGCCAGCCGCGCGAGCGGCGTCTCCACCTCCGCCTGCACCGTCATCATCAGGTCCGCGAGCTCGTCGACCACGATCACGATGAGCGGGAGCTTCCCTTCCGTGTACGCCTCGAGCTCGGGCGGCGGTGGCGGCGTGTCGGGCGCCTCGGCGGCGATGTCGGTGAGCGTGGCCCGTCGTACCGCTGGGAGCTTGAGCGGCTTCCCGTCGAGCACCTTGCGGTTGAAGTCGCTCATGTTGCGGGCGCCGTTGGCCTCGAGCAGCGCGTAGCGCCGCTCCATCTCGCCCACGGCCCACTTGAGCACCCGCGCGGCCTCCTTGTTGTTGGTGACGACCGGATGCCGGAGATGGGGCAGGTCCTTGTACATGGACAGCTCGACCATCTTGGGGTCGATCATCAGGAGGCGGAGGTCCTCCTTGTGCTGGTAGTGGTAGATGAGCGACGTGATGATCGCGTTGATCCCGACCGACTTTCCCGTGCCCGTGGCGCCCGCGATCAGGAGGTGCGGCATCTTCGCCAGATCCGCGATGACCGCCCGGCCCTCGAGGTCGAGCCCGAGCGTCACCGGCAGGAGCCGCTCCTCGGCTGACCACTGCTCGTCCTCCAGCAGCTCGCGCAGCACCACCACGCGCGCCTTCGGATTGGGCACCTCGACGCCCACCATGTCCCGCCCGGGAATGCGGGCCACGCGGATCGAGCGCGCGCTCATCTTGAGCGCCAGGTCGTCGGCGAGGTTCACCAGCCGGTTCATCTTGACGCCGGGCCGGAGCCGGACCCCGTACTGCGTCACCACGGGCCCGGTGGTGCGGCCGGCCACGTCGCCCTCGACTTTGAACTCGGCCAGCGTCTCCTCGAGCCGCTCCTGCAATTCGTTCAGCTTCTCCTTCAGCTCCGTCTCAGCATGCATCGCTCGCATTAGCACGCGGCTCGGTAAGCTCGCCGAGGTCCCACACGGGCCCGAGCTCCTTCTCGCCCGGCGCGCGCCGCGGCTCGGGCTTCTTCGACGCCCGGACCTTGGCGGGCTTGCCGTCACCCTTCGCGTCGGACTTTCTCCGCCTTCGCGGCCCGGAGCTCCTCGCGCGCCCGCGCGGAATCCTCCACGGACGGCTCGAGCACCTCCTTCGCCCCCTTCCGCCTGCCTTCCGCCTTCTCGCCCTTGGCCGCGAGCGGCTTGGCGGCGCCGGCCGGCTCGTCGGGCTGCCGCTCCAGCCGCTGCAGCGGGTGCCAGGCGAACGTGGCGAGGGTAAGCGCACAGAGGGCCAGGAAGCCCGCCAGCACCGCGCCGGCCAGGCCGATGCCCTTGGGGATCTGGACCGCGAAGAAGCCGGGGACGACCCCCACCATCCGGCCCAGGAACCGGTCCGTGTCGAGATCGGCCACGGTGACGTGGAAGAGCACGCCGGTGAGATAGGGGAGCAGGACGCTGAGCCCGATGATCAGAAACGCCGAGCGCTTCATGTCCAGCGTGCCGAGCCGCTCGAAGCCGGCGAGCGCGAGCCCGATCCCCAGCAGCGGAATGCCGAGCGCGCCCGCGCCGAGCACGCGCCAGAGCGACTGGCCGAGCGAATGGCCGATCGGCCCCGTGACCGGGAACGGCAGCAGCGTCAGCCCAACGAAGAGACCGGCGACCAGGGCGGTGATCGCGCCCAGCCGCCGGCGCGAGTCGGAGCTCATACCGGCACTGGTGCGAGCGTCACCCGGCGGTCGTGGAAATACGCCAGCACGGGGTACGCGTCGAGCCGCGCCGCGTCGAGCACGTCGTCGCGGAAGCCCAGGCGGATGAGCTCCCGGCCGGCGCGGCTGTAGGTGAGGGGGCGCTCCCAGCGATCGCCGTAGCGGCGGACCAGGTCGAGGCTCGCGATCGCCGCGTCGTTCAGGCCGCGGCGCGGTTTCCGGCTCCCGAGCGCCGCGGCGGCGAGCCGGCCGGCGCAGTAGGCGTCGTCGAGCGAGAAGGCGCCGTCGCGGCCGGCGCAGATCACCAGCACGCCTCCGTCGCTCTCGATGACCTCGCGCGCCTTCTCGGCGGCGAGCGTGAGGTTCGCGGCCCCGACGGCATACACCGCGGCCGCGCCCTGGGCTGCGAGCAGCGCCTTGGTGCCGTTGGTAGTCGTCACGATCAGCGTCTTGCCACGGACGGCGGTCTCGGTCATCTCGAGCGGGCTGTTCCCCAGGTGGAAGCCGGGAATGCGGACGCAGTCCTTCTCGCCCGCGAGCAGCACGTCGTCGCTGCCGATCGTCTGCGCCAGCCGCAGCGCCTCCTCGGTCGAGGCCACCGGGATGATGGCCTTCGCGCCGTGGTTCAGCGCCGCGCACATGGTGGTGGTGGCGCGGAGGATATCGATCACGAACACCGTGCGGCCCTGGACATCGGCGGGCGTCAGGCTCCCGGGGGCGAAGACGACGTGAAGCTTCATGCGTCGGCGCGAAGGAGCTGCGACTCCCGCTCGAGGAACCGCGTGTCGATGTCGCCGGTGACGAAATCCGGGTGGCGGATGACCCGCGCGAGGAACGGGATGGTGGTCGTGACCCCCTCGAGGATGAAGCTGTCGAGCGCCTGGCCCATCCGGGTCAGCGCCTCCTCGCGGTCGTTGCCGTGCACGATCACCTTGGCCAGCAGCGAGTCGTAGTACGGCGGCACGGTGTAGCCCGCGTAGACGTGCGTGTCCACCCGCACGCCGGGGCCGCCCGGCGGATGGTAGGCGGTGATGAGTCCCGGACAGGGCTGGAAGTTCCGGGCTGGATCCTCGGCGTTGATCCGGCACTCGATGGCGTGCCCGCGCAGCCGGCGCCCGTCGCCCTGGAAGCTGATGGGCTCGTTGGCGGCCACCCGGATCTGCTCCTTGACCAGATCGAAGCTGGTGACCATCTCGGTCACGGGATGCTCGACCTGGATGCGGGTGTTCATCTCCATGAAGTAGAACGAGCCGTCGGTGTCGAGCAGGAACTCGAGCGTGCCGGCCCCGGCGTAGCCGATGTTGGAGGCCAGGGCCACGGCGGCCTGGCCCATCCGGTCGCGGAGCACCGCGCTCAAGCGCCGGGCTCGGGCTCTCCTCGATCAGCTTCTGGTGGCGCCGCTGGACCGAACAATCGCGCTCGCCGAGGTGGACGACCTTGCCGAAGTTGTCGCCCACCACCTGGATCTCGACGTGCCGCGGGTGCTGGATGTACTTCTCGACGTACACCGCGCCGTTGTTGAACGCCGCGAGGGCCTCGTTCTGCGCCAGGCCGAAGAGCTGGGAAAACTGCTCCGCCTCCTGCACGATGCGCATGCCCTTCCCGCCCCCGCCCGCCGTCGCCTTGATGATCACGGGAAAACCGATCGACTCGGCGAAGGCCTGCGCCTCGTCCGGGTCGTCGATCGTCCCGGGCGAGCCCGGCACGGTCGGCACCCCCGCCTCCGAGGCGAGCCGGCGCGCGGTGGCCTTGTCGCCCATCTGGCGGATCTGGTCGCCGGTGGGGCCGATGAAGACGATGTTCGACGCCTTGCAGATGTCCGCGAACTCGGCGTTCTCAGCCAGGAAGCCGTAGCCCGGATGGATGGCGTCGGCGCCGGTGATCTCGGCGGCCGCGATGATGTTGGGGATCTTGAGGTACGACTGGCGGCTGGGCGGCGGGCCGATGCAGACGTCGTCGTCCGCGAAGCGGACGTGGAGCGATTCGCGGTCGGCCTCGGAATAGACGGCGACCGTCTCCAGTCCGAGCTCTCGGCATGCGCGGATCACCCGCAGGGCGATCTCCCCGCGGTTGGCGATCAGGACCTTCTTAAACACACCCGGCTCCGGCCCTCAGGGCGTCAGGTCCATGGCGCGCGCCGTCGAGGGGTCCCCGCTGACATCGGTGAACTTGCGGTCGGAGGCCGAATCGACGCCCGACACCCGGAGCGCGAATTCGCTCGGGTTGGTCGAGTAGAACAGCGCGCTCTCGTACGCGATCATGCCGTCCTTGTACCACTTCATCAGGGACTGGTCGAACGACTGCATGCCGTAGGAGACTGTCCCTTCGGCGATGAGGTCGGGGATGTTGAGCGCCTTCTCGATGTCCCTGATGTTGTCCGCCACGGCGGCGGTGTTGACGAGCACCTCGGCCGCCGGCACGCGGCCCCGGCCATCGGCCCGCGGCACCAGCCGGAGCGACACCACACCCTGGAGGGCGGTGGCGAGGACCATCCGGATTTCCTGGTGCTGATGGGGCGGGTAGAAGGAGATGATGCGGTTGAGCGTCTGGGTGGCGTCGGTGGTGTGGAGCGTGCTGAAGACCAGGTGGCCGGTGTCGGCCGCCTTGAGGGCGGTATCGAGCGTCTCCATGTCGCGGATCTCGCCGACCAGGATGACGTCCGGGTCCTGTCGCAGCACGTGGCGCAGCGCCGAGGCGAAGGAGAGCGTGTCGCTCCCGACCTCGCGCTGCGAGATGTTCGACATCACGTCGCGGTGCAGGAACTCGATCGGGTCCTCGATCGTGATGACATTGACCCGCTTGTTCTGGTTCACGTGGTTGATCATCGCCGCGAGCGCGGTCGACTTGCCGGAGCCGGTGATGCCGGTGACCAGGATCAGCCCGCGGGGCTTGAGCGCGAGCTCCTCGAGCACCTCGGGGAGGTGCAGCTCGGCGATGGTCTTCACTTCGTACGGAATGGCGCGGAAGGCGAAAGCCAGCGTGCCGCGCTGCTGGTAGATGTTGGTTCGGAAGCGGCCCACCCCCGGCACGCCGATGGCGAAGTCCGCTTCCTTCTTCTCCGCGAACTCCTTGACCTGGCGCGGCGTCATGACCTGCTCCGCCAGCGCCTTCACGTCTTCCGGCTTGACCGGCGGCATCTCGAGCGGCTGCAGCTCGCCGTTGAGCCGGATCGTCGGCGGCCGGCCGACCTTGAGCAGCAGGTCGGACGCGTTCCGCTGCACCATCTGGGCGATGGTCTGCTTGAAGTTGAACGTCGAGACGGGCGAGCCCGCGGCCGGAGCCGGGCTGGAGGGCGGTGACTCAGCCATTGGGATCCACTCGGAAGAGGACCTGGCCGAACTCCACCGGCTGCGCGTCGTCCACCATGATCTCGCGCACGACGCCGGCGATCTCGGCCTCGATTTCGTTCATGATCTTCATCGCCTCGATGATGCAGACCGTCTGCCCCGAGGTCACGCGGGACCCCACCTTGACGTAGGGCTCCGCGCCCGGCTCGGGCGACTTGTAGAACGTTCCCACCATCGGAGAGCGGATGTCCTTGAGCAGCGCCACCGGCCGCGCGAGCTCACCGTCCCCGCCCACGGACGCTGCGCCCGCCGCGGCAGGGGCCGACGGCGGGTGGTAGGCGGCCGGCGCGGTCATGAAGGTGGGGACGCCCGTGCCGGTGCGCGTGATCACCACCTTGGTGCCGAACAGCCCCTTCACCTCGATCGATCCGATCTCGGGCGTGTCGCGCAGGAGCTGCGCCAGGCCCTGCACGTCCTCCAGCTCGATCGACTTGATCCCCGGGACCGTCTGCAGCAGCTCGGCGAGCTGCTTCATCTCCTGGGGGGTCATACGCGGGTGAGGTACTTGTCTTCGCGGCGGTCGACCCGGATCACTTGCCCCTCCTCGATAAAGAGCGGGACCTGCACCGTGGCGCCGGTCTCCAGCGTGGCCGGCTTGGTGGCACCGGTGGCGGTGTCGCCGCGCACGCCCGGATCGGTCCGGGTGACGGCGAGCTCGACGAAGTTCGGCAGCTCCACGAGGATCACCTGGTCGTTGTGGACCAGGCCCTCGCACTCCATGCCTTCCTTGAGGTACTTGAGCTGATCGGCGCCGATGAGCTCCTCCGTCAGCATGATGTCGTCGAAGGTCTGCTGATCCATGAAATGGTAGAAGTGACCGTCGACGTACGAATACTGGATGGGCCGCCGCTGCAGCCGGGCATCGGTCACGCGCTCGCCGGCGTTGAAGGTGCGATCGAGCACCGCGCCCGTCCGGATGTTCTTCAGCTTGGTCCGGACGAACGCCCCGCCCTTCCCCGGCTTCACGTGCTGAAAGTACACCATCTGGTAGAGGTGGCCGTCGATCTCGAGGACGATGCCGTTCCGGAAATCTGCGGTGCTGGCCACTAGGACTCCGACGCTTGCAGATGAGTCATCCCCCTACACCAACTCCACCAGCTCCGTCCGCCCGTCCGACAGCACCACCACCCCGTCGGGCCCCAGATACGCGTCGTCTTCCAATCGTACGCCGCCCCAGCCCGGAAGATAGATCCCCGGCTCGACCGTCACCACCGCGTGCAGCGGCAGCGGCGCGTCGGCGGTCGGGGCCAGCCGGGGCCCTTCATGCACCTCGAGCCCGAGCCCGTGCCCGAGCGAGTGGCCAAACGCCTCGCCGAAGCCTCGGGCCGCGATGACGTCCCGCGCCAGCGCGTCGCCCTCGCGGCCGGTCATGCCGGCCCGGAGGTGCTCGAGCGCGCGCCGCTGGGCGGTCCGGACGAGCTCGTAGATGGTCCGCTGGCGCTCGTCCGCGCGCGCCCCGACCACCACCGTGCGGGTGAGATCGGCACAGTATCCGTCCACCTGTGCGCCGAAGTCAAGCAGCAGCCATTCCCCGGCTTGCACGGGCCGCGGGCTGGTGCGCGCGTGGGGCAGCGCGGCCCTGGGACCGCTCGCCACGATCGTGGGGAATGGGTGCCATTCGCTGCCGCGGCGCCGGAGGCCGGCCTCGAGTGTGGCCGCGATCTCGAGCTCGGTGAGACCCGGCCGGACGATCGGAAGCACCTCGGCCAGCGCCGCCTGCGCCAGGTCGGCCGCGGCGCGGATGGCCGCCACTTCCTCGGGTGACTTGATGGCCCGGAGCCGCTCGACCAGGTCGCTCGTCGGCACCACCCTGCCCCGGGTGAGGCCCGCCACCCGCTCGGCGTCGCGGACGGTGAGGGCCTGCGCTTCGATGCCCAGCGCGCCGGGCGCGACCTCGGTCAGCAGCCGTCCGAGCCGGTCCCAGACGCTCTTCTGATCGATCTCCACCACCGCCGCCGACCCCGCCTCGTTCGGCGCCTGCACCGCGTAGCGGAAATCGGTGATCAGCGTCGTGGCGTCGGGCCGGACCAGCAGCAGCGCTGCCGACCCCGTGAAGCCGGTGAGGTACCGGATGTTGGGGAGGTGGGTGACGAGCAGCGCGTCCAGCCCGTCCGCCTCCAGCGCTCCCCGCAGAGCCGCCTTGGCGTTCGCTCCGGCGGTCAGGCCGCACGCAGACGGCCGACCAGCGCCTGCAGGGCCAGCAGATAGCTCTGCGGGCCGAACCCGGTCACCATCCCCAGCGCCAGGTCCGCGATCATGGAATGTCGGCGGGCCGGCTCGCGGGCGAAGATGTTCGAGAGGTGCAGCTCGACGAAGGGAACCTGCACGGCCAGCAGCGCGTCGCGGAGCGCGAGGCTCGAGTGCGTGAGCGCGGCGGCGTTGATGAGCGCCCCGTCGGCACGCCCTTTCAGGGCCTGCACGGCGTCGACCAAGGCACCTTCATGGTTGGTCTGGAACCAGTCGATCTCGGCATCGTACCCGCGGGCGGCCTCCCGGACCATGGCCTCGATCTCGCTCAGCGTCGTGCGGCCGTACACCTCCGGCTCCCGCTGCCCCAGGAGATTCAGGTTGGGGCCGTTCAGGACACTGATCCGCATTCAGCGCTTCAGGTTCTGAAGCCAGGCGTGGAACTGGTCGAGATCGTCGCTCTTGGAATCGGGTGCCCGCGGCGGGCGCGGCGTGGTCGAGGCGCCGGGCGAGCCGAAGAACTCGTCGTACGAGACGCCGCCCTGGCCGCCGCCACCGGCCGCCGAGACGGCCGGCGGCGTCGGCGTCGACTCCTCCCCGAAAACCGAGCTGAGCGAGAGGCTGTCGTGCGCGGGCCGGGTCGGCGCGCCGTCCGGATCGGCGGCAGTCGTGCGGGCAGGCTCGGCGTGGCTGGAGACCGAGCCGGCCGGGAGCCGCGTGCCGAAGACGCCGCGGAGGAATGCCTGCACCGACTGGCCGTGCGTTTCGAGCACGGAATAGGCCGGCCGCGGCGGCTCGGGCGCCGGGGTCGCGACCGGCTCCGCCACTGCCGGCTCCGACGCGCGGGTTGCCGCCGCCTGCTCCAGCTCGGCGATCTTCTCCGCGAAGCGCGGCTCGCCCGCACTCCTGCTCTCGAGATGGCGATACACCGTGATCGCCTCGGCCGCGTGACCCTGCTGCGCCAGCAGCTCGGCCATCGATTCGGTGACGAGGAGGTCGGCCTCCACCCGGCGCGGCGGCTCCGCCACCGGCGCGGCCCACGGTGCCGCCCGCTCCGTTGGCGGCGGCGGCACGTACTCGGCGGCGGCCGCTGCTGGTTCGGGCTCCGCCTGCACGGGGGCCGGCATGGCCGCTTCAGCGGACGCGCTCGGCGCGTCGGAGTCCTGTCGATAGCCACCGACCGCGTCAATCGGGCCGAGAGGAGCCGCAGGCTGTTCCTCGTCGATCGGTGGAACGTCCGCATCGAGCGGCGAGCGCTCATGGGCCGGCACCGGGGCGGCGGGGGCTCCATCAGTCCGAAGCCCCGGCTGAGCAGCTCTTCCGACGCGTTGGCGACCTGGAACTCGCTCCCTCCGCTGCTCTGCAGGACGATGTCCTCCGCCGTCTCGACCCGGAACTCCTCGGAGACCTCCAGCGAGTCGAGGGGGTGCGCGTCGAGCGCGTCGCGCTGGGAGTCGCTCAGCCCCACGATGCCCGCGAGCGGCTCAACCGGCTCCTCGAGGGACACCGGCTCTTCGAGCTGGATCCCTTCGGGCGGCGGCCCCGACTCGACAGACAGGTCCAGCTCCTCGAGCGCGAGCGGCACGGCCTCATCGGCGCTTGCCCTGTCGGATTGGGACACCCAGCCCTGCATCGCGTCGCGCGGGGCCTCCGGCAGCGGCGGCGGGCTCATTGCGGGCGCGCTCGGCCTGCGCTACCGATGACTCGGCCTGCGTCGCCGGTGCCACGGCCAGAGACTCCGTGTCCGTGAGGACGCCGGCGGTCGCGGCATCGGGCGCGGCCGAGGAAGCGGCCTCCGCCTGCCGGCGCGCCGTTTCCACCCGTCCCAGCTGGTCCCGGGCATCGTCGTTGCTCCGGTCGATCGCCAGCAGAGTCCTGAGCCAGCGCTCCGCCTCGTCGAACCGGAACAGGCGCTCGGTGATGTCGGCCAGCGCCTTGAGCGCGATGACGTTCTCGCCATCCAGGGCGAGCACGTGCGTGAATGCGGCCTCGGCGGACGGGAGGTCGCCCAGGTCAAGGTGGCAGCGGCCGAGCACGATGCTGGCCGGGATGTAGTCGGGGTGAAGCGTCAGGCCGGGCCGAAGCAGCTCGAGCGCCCGGGCGGTGTCCCCGTTCTTCCGATGCACCTCCGCGAGCGGCGCAAACGTCAGGCCCTGGGGGTTTTCGGCGTACCGGCGCTCCAGCTTTTCGATCTCGCTAAGTGCCATCCGGGGTCCGCGTTCCGAGGGTCCGAGGTGCCGTGGGGAAAGAGCGATCGCTGTGGTTGCGGTGAGTTCCGTGAGAGTAGCGAGCCACCCCCGGCCTGTCAACTGCTAACCATTGCGCAGCCTTGAGGTTCGGTGTTGATCGGCTTAAGCTTATGGCTCTCTTGTTCCCCCAGGTCGGGAGTTCCGTTTCGACTATGCAAGCATTCCGCAACGCGGCCAAACCCCTGATGGTGGTGGTGGCCTTCACGTTCTTCGCGTGGCTCGTCGTCGACCTCAGCGGTATCACCGGCGGTGCGGGTCTTCTCACCAAGACTTCGGTCGGCAAGGTGAACGGCCGCAGCATCGACGCGCAGCACCTACCAGTCCGTGGTGCAGCAGAGCATCGACGCCCGCCAGCGGCAGTCGCCAGGGGCGCTGGGGCTCGAGGATGAGCAGCAGATCCGAGACCAGGTCTGGGAGCAGTTCGTCCAGAACAATGTGCTCGAGGCGGAGTACAAGCGGCGCGGCATCATCGGTCAGCGAGGACGAGATCGTGGAGGCCATGCGGAACTCCCCGCCGCCCGAGTTCCAGAAGATCCCCGAGTTTCAGACCGACAGCCAGTTCGACCTGGGCAAGTACCAGCGCTGGCTCACGTCGAGCGTCGCCCAGCAGTATCTGCCGTCGCTCGAGGCGCAGTACCGCGAGCAGCTGCAGCGCTCGAAGCTGCTCCGCGTGGTCACCGCCGACATCTATCTCTCTGACGCGGCCCTCTGGGAGCAGTACCGTGACGAGCACGAGAAGGTCAAGATCGGGCTCACGGCGATCATCGCGCGCAACGCTCGTCCCGGACTCCGCCGTCGCGCTGAGCGACGCCGAGATCACCGCGTATTACAAAGCGCACCTGGACGAATTCCAGCGGCCCGCGACGTACTACCTGAGCTTCGTTGCGCTCCCTCGGCTCACCACGGCCGCCGACACCGCGGCGGCGCGCGCGCGCGCCGACTCCGTACGCGCCGAGATCGCGGGCGGCGCGCCGTTTGCCGAGGTGGCGAGGCGGGAGTCGTCCGACAGCGCGAGCGCGGCGCAGGGCGGCGACCTGGGCGAGTGGACCCGCGGCACGATGGACGCCGCCTTCGATTCGGCCGCGTTCGCGCTGCCGCTCAACACGCTGTCGCCAGCCGGTGCTCTCGCAGTTCGGATACCACCTGATCGAGGTGACCAGCCGCAAGGGCGACAAGGCCAAGGGGCGGCACATCCTGATCCCGATCGAGGTCGCCGGCGCCCACCTCGACCAGCTCGATGCCCAGGCCGACAGCCTTGAAAAGCTCGCCGCCGAGAAGGCCGATCCGGCAGCGCTCGACACCGTCGCCCGCGCGCTCAGGCTCCCGATCGGCAAGTCGGGTCCGGTCCAGGAAGGCACCAAGGTCCAACTCGGCACGTTCGTCGTGCCGGACGCCGGCGTCTGGGCGTCGACGGCCAAGCCGGGGGCCACCAGCCGAATCATCGAGACCTCGCTCGCGTTCTACGTGTTCCGGCTCGACAGCGCGCAGGCGGCTGGCGTCCCGCCGCTGGGCCAGATCCGGCAGAGCGTCGCCGCCGAGGCGCGCACGGAGAGGAAGGTCGAGGAGGCCCGGAAGCTGGCACGCGACTATCAGAAGCGTCTCGAGGCGGGCGGCAACATGGGCGCCGTGGCTGATTCGATGAAGCTCCCCTACAAGGAGTTCGGCCCGTTCAGCCGAATCAATCCGCCGCTGACGGATCCGGTCGTGGTGGGGACGGCCTTCGGCCTCGATGTCGGCCAGCGGAGCGGCCTGCTCGACACCAAGGACGGCATCTACTTCGTGAAGGCGCTGGAGCACACCAAGGCCGACTCGGCGGCCTTCGCGAAGGACCTGGAGGGCTATCGCGCGCAGATGATTCGAGCGGCGCAGCAGGATCGAGTCCGCAGCTACCTGGAGGCGCTGCGCCAGAACGCCAAGGTGGTCGACGACCGCAAGAAGGTCCTGCAGCAGGCCGCGCCGGTGCCGCAGGGGGCGTAACGATCGAGCTGGGTTCTCACGAAGTCACCCTGAGCGAAGCGAAGGGGGCAGGCCTCGAGGCCTGCCCCCTTCGCTTCGCTCAGGGTGACGAGCTTACACCTGACGATTTCGGCGCTACTGCGACAGCCGCTTCGGCTCGCCCTGGGGCGCGGCGGTGGGCTGCGAGGGCGCGGAGCCGTCCGCCTGGCGGGGCGGCAGGTTGTTCCGTTGCGCGTCGTCCGACCCCATGATCGCGTCCTGCGTGTCCGTCAAGCTCCGCTTGAACTCGCGGATCCCCTTCCCGATCGAGGCCCCCACTTCCGGCAGCCGCTTCGCCCCGAAGAGCAGCAGGACCACGACCATGATCAGCATGATTTCGGTGAATCCGAGGTTTCCCACGGGGACCCCCTACTAGAAGATCGAGCGGGCGATCAGGTACGCCACCAGGACACCGATCAGGGCCAGCAGCGACACGTGCAGCCCGATCGGGCCCAGAGTGAAGTTTAGCACCAGGAGATCGGCGGAAACAGGGCCGAAGTTGGCGGTCCAGGTGCTGGTGAAGAAGGTCCTGGCGGCGCTGTCGGGGAGGGTCTGCCGGAGGAGCGCGGTGAGCGCGCCACCGGCGATGAAGCCGGCTACGAGGATGCCGAGGTAGAACCCCGGACGATGCGGGCTGGCCATCAGCGCCTGCGATCCACGACATAGGTGATGCTGGCCCGGAGCGCGTCCCGCGCCGGCGACGGCGGCAGCTGGTCCAGCTCGCCGTCGGCCTGCTGCGCCAGGCGGAGCGCGCGTTCCCGCGCATAGTCGAGCCCACCAGCCTTGGCCACCGTCGCGATGACCTCGGCAATCTGCGCGTCGTCCGGCTCGGCGCGATCCATCAGCGCGTCCACCCGTCGCCGGCCGGCCGCGTCCATCCGTGGCAGCGCGGCGATGAGCGGCAGCGTCACCTTGTGCTCGCGCAGGTCGGAGCCGGTGGGCTTGCCGGTCACGCTCGGATCGCCGACGTAGTCGAGCAGGTCGTCCACGATCTGGAACGCCATCCCGAGCGCATCGCCGTAGCGGCGGAGCGCCGCGCGCTCCGCGGGGGCGGCGCGGAGGGCGCCGACTTCGCAGGCCCCGCTCAGCAGCGAGGCGGTCTTCGCCTGGATCAGCAAGTCGTAGGACTCCTCGGAAAATTCCAGCGGCTCGTGCGCCAGAAGCTGGCGCATCTCCCCCACCGTCATCTCGTTGGTGACACGGCTCAGCACCCGCAGCGGCTCCATGTCGTCGAGCCGCACGAGCTCGATCACCGCGCGCGAGTACAGGTAGTCCCCCATGATGACCGAGACCTGGTGACTGAACAGCGAGTTGATCGTCGGCATGCCGCGCCGCAGCACCGAATGGTCCACCGAATCGTCGTGTACCAGGGTCGCCAGGTGGATCAGCTCCACGGTAGCGGCGAGCGTGATGGTGCGCGGATCCCGGCCGCCCGTGGCCTCGTCGGCCAGCAGCAGCAGCGTGGGCCGGAACATCTTGCCCTGCATCTGGAACAGGTGCGAGTTGACCTTGGCGATGAGCCCGAAGTCGGCCTCGACGATCCGGTGCAGCTCGTGCGGTACCCGCTCGAGGCGCGCGCGCACCGGCCGCTGCAGGTCGGCCAGCGTGATCGGCGCGATCTGTGAGCTCATTCGCGCCGTCCAGCAGTGAGTCGGTGGATGCGCTCGCCGAGATCCATGAACCGGATGTCCACGGCCATCGCGCGCTCGTAGCTGGCGATTGCGTCGGCCGCCTTGCCCTGCGCCTCGAGCGCGCGGCCCAGCCAGTACAGCAACCCGATCTTGGCTTCGTCCCCCTCGGCGTCGCCGTCGACTGCCCGGCGGAGCACGGTCTCCGAGACGGCGAACTGGCCCTTCTCGAAGAAGGCCGTTCCCAGGGCCTCGGACGTCCGGAGCCGCCCGTCCGGCGCGCGCAGCGCCTTCTGGAACTCCGCGATGGCCTCGTCGAGCAGCCCCATTTCCTTGAACGCGACGCCCAGATCGTAGTGCGACTGGTAGTCGTCGGACTCGAGGTTCTCCTCGATGCCGCGCTTGAACTGCTCGAGGATCTCGTGGAACTCGCGCTGCTCGTCTCCGGCCTCCGGCTCCCGCCGATCGATCCGCATCCGGGTGTCGCGGGGCGCGCTTTCCTCGAAGATCATCGAGCCGAGATCCACGAAGCTCACGTCCGACGACGGCGCCCGCGCCGGCGGCGGCCGTGGGTGGTGCGGCGGGGGGCGGCGTGGGCTGCGCGGCGGTCGGCGCGCTCGCGGCCGGAGGGGCCCCGGCCGGTGGCGCGGGCCGCATACTCGGCGGCGGCGCCGGGGCCCGCGCACCCGACAGCGCGGCGATCGCGGCGGCCGCCCGCGGGTTGGCGGGATCGTGCTCGTGGACCCGGCCGTACACGGCCAGGGCCTTGTCTCTGGCACCGGCCCGGCCGAGCGCGTCGCCCAGCGCCAGGTACGCCTCGAGCAGCGGGGCACGTTCGCCGGTTCGGAAGGCCAGCTCCACCCGCTTCTGGTGATGATGGATGGCGTCGGGCTCGAGCGCCACCAGCCGGTCGGCGATCCCCGACGCTCCGTTCCAGTCCTCCGCGCCCTCGTACGCCTCCAGCGACAGCCGGAGCTCCTCGGCCGCGCGGGGCAGGTCTCCGCCCAGGAGCAGATGGTCCGCGAGCTCCCGGTGGAGGTCGGGATTTCCGGGATCGTCGGCGATCCGGTCCTCCAGCTCCACCACCTCGGTCGTGGCTACCAGCCCCGGAGGACCGTCGTCGATGAGCGGGAGGCCGTCGGTCGGTGCGGGGGCCGATTCGTCCTCGAGAAACTCCAGGTCGAGGTCGGCGTCCGCGGCGTCGGCCGGGGCGGCCTCGCTCTCGGTGAGCTCGAGGTCCAGGTCCTCGCCCACGTCGATCAGCCCCTCGGGCGGCGCCGAGTCGACTTCGGTCACCTCCACCTGCTCCAGCGACTCGAGCGGGGAGTCGTCGAACTGGATCTCCTCCGGCGGGGTGTCGACCTCCAGGCCGGGCACGGCGCCCACCGAGGTGAGGTCCAGATCCGCATCGGGCGCCTGTTCCAGACCCGCGAGCGGCTCCGCGGCGAGCGCGTCGCCCGGGCGCATCGAGCTCGATCGTGGCGAGCGGATCGATGATCAGCTCGCCGCCCTCGGCCACCGCGTCATACGCCGGTTGTTCCGTGGGCTCGAGCCCATCGGCGGGAGGCGCGTCCACGACCAGCGGAAGGTCGGCCGCCCTCACCTCGGTCCGAGGAGCGGGCGCAGGAGGAGCACCCGGCGGAGGAGCGGCCGGCACGTCGAACCCGGTGTCGAGGAAGACCAGATCGCCCCGTCCCTGGGGGACGGTCCGCGGCCGGTTTGAGGGCGCCGCGGGGGCGTGGGCGCCGGCCTCGCCGGCGGCGGGCGCCTGGGGCGCCAGGCCGCGCGTCTCCAGGTCGCCCGCGATCTTGGCCAGCTGCTCGAGCGCCTCCTCTTCGCGCGACGCCGCGCGGAGCAGCTCGACCAGCATCATCCGGATTTCCTGACTGCCGGAGAACTGGTCGGCGAACTCCTTCACCGACTGGAACGCCTGATCGAGCTGTCCGAGCGCGTTCATCCGCTCCAGGAACTCGATCAGGTTCCGCTTGGCCTCGATGACGACGTTCTTTCGGGCGTGAAGCTGGGCGAGCTTGAGGTAGGTCTGCGTGCGCCCCGGGTTGACCCGCAGAATCTTGCCGCAGAGCGCAATAGCGTTGTTGAAGAAGCCCTGGTCGGCGTACAGATCGACCGCGCGTTCGTAGGAGCGAACGGCCGAGGCGGTGTCGTTGGTCTTGAGGTAGAGGTCGCCGACGCGGTTGTACAGTGAGAGGTCCGGGCTGGTCTCCGCCCCGGACTCGATCTGCTGGATGGCTTTCAGGTAGACTTCGATCGCCTTCCGCCAGTCCTCCTTTTGCTCGAACTTCCGCGCCGAGTCTTTCAGCTTTTCCAGATTCATGCGGCTCGGGCAGAGAAGGGGAAACTGGAGATAAGGCTTGGAGTGACCGAAACATACCGGGCTGCCAAACCCCCGGCAAGCACGCGCAACCCCGCCTAAATGGCCGCCGGATCCAGCTCCCCGAGGGCCACTGCGAGGGCCAGGCGCTCGAGGTCCGGAGCGGGCGGGCGGTCGGCGTCCAGCATCGGAACCGCCGGCGTGAGCCCGCGGAGCCGGCCATAGATCTGCCCGACGCCGCGTCCCGGGGTCAGCGGCTTGAGAAACTCGAGGCCCTGCGCGGCGCAGAGCAGCTCCGCGGCCACTACCCGCTGCGCATTGGCCAGAATGCGCTGTGCCTTCCAGCCGGCCGCCATCCCCATCGGCACGAAATCTTCCTGGTTGGCGTCGGTCGGGATCGATCCGATGCTCGCCGGCATCGCGATCGACCGCGACTCGGCCACCAGCGAGGCGGCCGTGATCTGCACCATCATGAACCCGCTCGAGAGCCCGGGATCGTCGGTCAGGAACGCCGGCAGCCCCTGTGACAAGTCGGGATTGACCAGCCGCTCGACCCGCCGCTCGGCGATGGCCTGAAGCGTCGTGAGGGTCATGGCGAGCAGGTCGAGTGCCTGGGCGACGGGCTGGCCGTGGAAGTTGCCGCCCGAGATCACGTCGCCGTCGTCGAAGACGAGCGGATTGTCGGTCGAGGCGTTGAGCTCGACGGCCACGGTCTCCTCGGCGAAGCGGATCGCGTCGGCGACGGCGCCGAGCACCTGGGGCGCGCAGCGCAGGCTGTAGGCATCCTGCACGCGGGGGTCGCCTTCGCGATGGGATTCGCGGATCTCGCTGTCGACCAGCAGGGCCCGCATCAGGTCGGCGGCCTCGATCTGCCCCCGATGCGGGCGCGCGGCGTGGATGCGCGGGTCGAGCGGGGCCGGCGTGCCGCGGAGCGCCTCCAGGCTCATCGCTGCCGCTCCCACCGCCGTCCGCCAGAGCACCCGCGCGTCGTGCACCAGCAGCGCGAGCAGCGCCGTTTGCGCCTGCGTCCCATTGATGAACGCGAGCCCTTCCTTCGGCGCGAACCGGAACGGCGCCAGGCCCGCCCGACCGAGCGCCGGTTCCGCCCGCGCTGCCCCGCTTCCATCCAGCACCTCGCCTTCGCCCATGAGCACGAGCGCGACGTGGCTCAGCGGCGCGAGGTCGCCGCTGGCGCCCACGCTCCCCTGCTCCGGCACGCGCGGGACGATGCCCGCATTGAGCAGGGCGACGAGCGCGTCGACGAGTTCGGGCCGCACACCGCTGGTGGGACGCAGGAGCACGTTGGCACGGAGGAGCATCAGCCCGCGCACCACCGTAGCCGAGAGCGGCGTGCCGACGCCGGCCGCATGGCTCCGGATCAGGTTGGCCTGGAGCTGGTCGAGCTTGTCGGGCGCCACCCGCACGTTGGCGAGCTTCCCGAACCCGGTGTTGATGCCGTAGATGGTCCGCCCGGAGGCGATGGCGGCCTCCACCAGGCGCCGGCTGCCCCGCAGAGCCTCCCGCGCGGCGGGGGCCACGGTCACCCGCACGTTCGCGTCCCGCGCGACACGCACCACCTCCGCGACCGTCAGCGACCGGCCGTCGAGCTCACAGGTTGTCTGGGCCATGGCCCGAAGTAACTCGGCTGGGGGGAGGGATTCAAGAGGACGGAACGAGGCAACGATGGAACGAGGCGGCGGCGTCCCGGCAAACGAAAGCGGGCCGAGATTGCTCTCGGCCCGCATTCTCGCCACTCCGGAGGTTACGGCTTCTTGACGATCAGCTCGGGATTTCCCGGATCGGTCTGGTACGCCCAGTCGAGAATCAGGAAGTCCTGCCCCACGTGCGAAATCCGCACCGCGCCGTAGCGCTTGAAGCCGTCGCCGCCGTCCATCTCGAAGACATAGCCGTACCCCGGCAGGGCCAGGATGCCCGACGTGAGGTAGGTGCGGTCCTCGGCGAAGTCGATCGACGTGAGATCCTCGACCGGATTGTTCGCGTCATAGTACTCGACGCCCGTCCCGGCGCGCTCGGGCGTGAGGAACAGGTCGCCCGCGCCGTCGCGATCGACCACGAAGTCGATGTCGCCCTGGACGCCCGAGCCGTCGCGCGCGAGGCCCAGCTCCGCTCCCTGAACCAGGCCGTCGCCATTGAGATCGTCCCAGAACCGGAAGCCACTTCCCGGCGCCTGAAACTGGAATGCGTACAGCACGATGTTCCGCGTGTCGGGACGGGGCGTGTCCGACCGCAGTGGCGAGCGATCGCTCTCGAACCCGTCCACGCTCACCGCCGTCACGGTGAAGCAGCGCGGCACGCCGTTGGTGAGCGCGCCGACGATGAACTCCGGGGCCACCGTGGTCCCCTCCAGCTGGAAGCTGGTGCCGCAGAGATCCTGGTCGAGGTTGTAGGTCGTGCTGTAGATGCGGTAGTTCAGGAAGATGTCGGGGTCCGACGTGTAGGAATTGTCGCTCCAGGTGAGTGCGACGGCGCCGTCGAGCGTGGTGCTGCTGAGGCTCGCCGGGACGTCGGGCGGGACGCCCGGTCCGTTCCGATCGTCGGATGAGCAGGCCGCGGCGAACGCGAGAACGACCGGGATCGACCAGCCACGCATACAGGTTCTCCGAAGGAGGTGTCCGGGTCGAGAAGCAGATCGCGTGCCAGGGGGCAGGCCGGCCAAAGCGGCCCCGGGGATCGACTTACGAGCGGTTTCGTGGACGGGTGTACTGCCCCGGGGACAGACCGGGCGTCCCGGCGTTACCGTTCGATCGTCGTCTGGTCGTAATCGAACTTCAGCTCCGGCAGGTCCGTGAGGTAGATCGTGAAGTAGAACGCGAAATTGCCGTTCGGATTGCGCACGAAATTGAAGGCTGCCCGCCACTCGTGCAGTTCGCGCTCCAGCCGAACCACCTGGTTCTCGAACTGTCCGTCGGTGATGTTGTACTGCGACGACCAGGAGAGTGACCAGAACGGCGTGGGCGAGAAGCTGCTGCTGAAGCCCAGGCTCTGGTGGTCGGCGGTTTCGGTCCCCGGCGTCGCCACCACTCCGAACGGAGGCCGTGTGCGGGTGAGCTGGTAGTTGAAGTTCGCGCTGAAGCTCCGGCTGGGACGGCGGAGCGGCGCCTGGGTGCTGCTGAAGAAGGAGCCGGGCCGGCCCCGCCGGCCGGACTCGGCCACGTAGGACGTCGGCACCTCGTCGCGCCGGCGGGTGCCCAGGCTGTCGGACGCCTTTCCTCCCAGCCCGAAGATCGACCCGATCGACCGGAAGGTATTCCCCGACACGGCGAAGCTCGCGCTCACGCTCTGGAGGAAGGGGTCGAACTTGGAGGTGTCCACGCCAACCTGCCCGCGCCAGAGGTCATGCGTGAGATTGAGGCTGAACCCCGGCAGCAGATCGCTCAAGATGGTGTTGGAGACCGACTGGGTGGCCCAGCCGGTCAGGCCGGGCTTCTTGGCCTGCTCGAAGTCGTAGGTGATCCCGCTGGTGTTGAGGCTGAGCAGCCGGATCTTCCGCGCCTCGGCGCCTTCGGTCGCGGTGGTGTCGCGGTTCCGGGACCGGTACTTCCCCTCGAACGCCTGCGAGAGGCTGACCGTGACCTGCTGCTGCGCATCGCTCCGAAGCGCGATGGCCTGACCCGGCTGCGCGATCGCCCGCGCATATTCCTCCGGCACGTTGGCTGCCGGCTGGTAGTTCCACGCGATGACGGGCGAGAAGCTGTGGCGGATCCGGCTCAGCGGCCCGATGCCGGGAAAGAAGGCGAACAGTGTCGGCGACGCCGTGGCGCCGAAGCGGAAGCGCTTCCCCTGGCGGACGAAGCTGCCGTTCGTGTTCCGGTTCCGGACGGCGAACGCTCCGCTCGTCGTGTTGCCCATGCCGACCGACGGCTGAACCTTCCAGGAGCCGCGGAAGAGCACCGGCAGGTTGATACCGGTGTCCCAGTCGAACGTGCTCTCGAAGTCGCTCAGGAAGGTCCGGCGCACGATCACGCTGTCGGTCGGATCGGCCGTGGACGAGTCGTCGACGACGAAGTTGGCCTCGCTGGTCCCGCGGTCCTGCCGGTCGTTCACCTGGACCGAGTTCTGCCAGTTGAAGCCGCCGATCCGGAGGGGCGTGTCGAAGCTCAGCGCCGTGACGCGCTGTGTCGCATCGAGCGCCAGCGTGTCGAACAGGCCGCCCGGGAGCGCCCGGAGCAGCGTGTCGGCCAACGGGTTCTTGGTGGTGTTGTTGGTGAAGCTCAGTCCCGGGGACCAGGTGATATCGGACCCGATCGCGATCGGCACGGGCGACAGCGTCACCGCCGGGAGGAGCTGCTGCACGCTGCCGTCGGTGAGGCTCTGGCGCCGGTTGCCGCCCAGCGTCAGCGTGGCCCAGCTGAGGCGCTTGGAATAGTTGAGCGAGCTGGTGATCTGCTGCGTGTTCTGCAGCGGATCGATGGCGTTCCCCCGGATGACCGCCGTATTGCTCGCATAGTTGACGTTGAACGTGAGGCTGGTCGAGAGATTGAACTGCTGCCGGTGATCCCACCGGAAGGTGAGCCCCGATCCGCCGCCCACCTGCCGCTGCTCGTTGAACCCGACCGAGCCGCTCACGAAGCGGTTGAGCCAGTTGTACTGGCCGGTCACGCCGTACTGCACGTATCGATTGGCGAACCAGTCGAGCCGGGCGGTGAAGTCCAGATAGTCGTTCGGCGCCCAGTAGTAGCCGATGTTGGTGATCTGGCGGTTGTAGGTTCGCGTGGGGCGGACCAGGTCGTTGAGCCCGAACTGGGGCACCAGAATCCCCGACCGGCGCCCCGGGCGGACGTCCTGGAAAATGAAGGGCAGCCACAGGATCGGGACGTCCCGCACGTACAGCACCACCGGCCGCGCGATCAGCACATTTTTCGAGACCCACTTCATTTCCTTGGCGCTGAAGTGGTAGTGCGGCGTCGGCAGGTCACAGCTGGTGATCTCGCTGGACCCGGCGTAAATCCGGCTGGAGCTCGAGTCCTGCGCCACGTTCCCGCGGAGGAACCAGACCGTCGAGCCCTCGGTGAAGTTGGTGAGCGCGTCGTCCACGATCCCGCGGCGCCGGCAGGTGTCGTACCGGATGCCTTCGCCCACCAGGACCTGGCCGCGGTCGAACAGGTGCGGATTCCCGCTCGCGTCGAGCATGCAGCCTTCGCGCTCGTAGCGGATGGTGTCCGCTTCAAGCTGGGCCCCCTGGCGCTCGGTCAGCGCCTGTCCCTGGAGCAGGACGCGCTGCCCCTCGATGAACACCGTGGCCGAGTCCGCGCGGTAGCGCGTGGACTGATAGCCGGGCCGCGCCTTGAGTGAGGTGAGCACCGAGTCGTCGGGCGCGAAGCTCCGCGAGGGCGCGGTGGGGATGCCCAGCCGGCCGGCGGTGGCGCTGTCGAGCGCCTGGCCGGGCTTCTTGCGGGTGGTGTCCTGGAGCGAGTCGGGGAGGCCGGCGCGGGCCGGGGGCCGGCGCTGGACGGGAACCTGCGCCTCGGCCCGGCCCCCGCCGAGCGCGAGCGCGAGCAGCACCAGTCCGGCCATCGCGGCCGACTTCCGGCGCCGGCGCTGGATCACGACGGCACCCGCGTACCCCACCTCGTAGAGCAGAAGCAGCGGGATCGTCATCATGATCATCGAGACCAGATCGGTGCCCGGCGAGAGGATGGCCCCGGCGGCGAAGGCGCCCACCACCGCGAACCGGCGGAACCGGGCCAGGTCCGACGCACCGATCACCTCGAGCCAGGCGAGGATGATGATGACCAGCGGCAGCTCGAACGAGATCCCCAGCGCCAGCACGACCTGCAGGACGAAATCGAAGTAGTTGTCGTAGGTGATGAACGGCTGGATCGCCTCGGTCTGGAAGCTGAAGAGCACCTTCAGCGCCTGCGGCACGACGAAGACGTACGCCACGGCCGCCCCCGTCAGGAACAGCAGCAGGCCGACGAACAACGCGGGCACGAGCGCCCGCTTCTCCCGCGCGTACAGCGCCGGCGCCAGGAACGCCCAGAGCTGCCACAGGATGATCGGCGAGGCGAGGACCAGGCCGACGAGGAACCCGAGCTTGAAGACGATCATGACCGGTTCGGTGGGGCTGGTGACAATCAGCTTCCCACCGGCGCCGGTCAGGTACGGAGCGATCGGCTGCTTGAGGAGATTGACGAGCTGGAACTGCTGCACCAGCCAGAGGCCGGTCCCGAACCCGATCACGACCGCCCCGAGCGAGCGGAGAATGCGCCAGCGGAGCTCCTCGAGGTGATCGAGGAACGGCATCTCCCCGGGCGAGCCGGTCATGCGGCGGCGGCGCCCGGGCTTAGCGCCCGAGCGCCTTCAGGCGATCGCGGGCCAGCGCGGCCTCGTCCGACTGAGGGTACTTCTGCACCACGCGCTGATAAGCATCCTTGGCCTTGGTGGTGTCCTTCCGGCGCTCGGCGAGCAGCCCCAGGTTGTACAGGGCCGACGGGGCCCGGGCGGACGTGCCGAACCTGTCCACCACCTGCGTGTAGTACGCCGCGGCCGAATCCGGATTCTCCGCCGCGTAGCTCTGGCCGATGAAATACAGCGCGTCGGGCGTGCGCTGGCTCGTCGGATAGTTCCGCAGCATCTCGCGGAGCCCCAGTCGCGCGGTGCTGGTGCTGCCGCGCCGGAGCTGGGCGAGCGACGCCTCGTACATCTGGTCGGCGGACGCGGAGGCGCCGCCGGCCGGCTGGGCAGTATCGCCCGGGGCAGGCGCACCGCCGCCCGGGGGCGCGGTGGTCTCGATCTGGGCGCCGCGCGCCTCGAGCTGGGTGCGGAGCTCGCTCAACCGCTGCTGGCTCTGGCCGGTGAGCTCCTGGAGCTGGACCAGCTGCTGCTGGATGTTGTACAGGTCCGACGAGATGTCGCCCTTCAGCTGGCCGACGGCCCGGCGGCTGGCGGTCAGCGAATCCATGATCTGCCGCTGGATCTGCAGCACCTCGCCGAGCTGCGCCGCCCGGGTCGAGTCCCGCCGCATGGTCTCGGCCCGGAGCAACGCGACCTCGCCCTGCACCAGCTGGACGTCGCTCTTGGACACGCAGCCGGGCAGCCCCGACGCGACCACGAGGGTCGCGGCGAGGCCGGCCGCCAGGCGTCCGTTCGACGAGCTCACTGCGGAGCGACGAGGTTGTCCCCGCCGGCCGTCACCTGGAACTCGTCGCGACGGTTCTGGGCGTAGGCCGCCTCGTCGTGGCCGGCGTTGAGCGGACGCTCCTCGCCGTACGAGACGACTTCGAGCCGTGCGCCGTCGATGCCCTTGTTCTCGAGATAGCGCTTGGCCGCGCCCGCTCTCCGGTTGCCGAGGGCGAGGTTGTACTCGTCCGACCCGCGCTCGTCCGCGTGGCCGCTGATCTGCAGGCGCACGTTCGGGTTGGCGGCGAGGATGGCGGCCTTCTTGTCGAGTGTCGCCTGGTCGGTCGCACGCACGGCCGCCTGGTCGTACTCGAAGTTGATCATGGCCGCCAGATCTGCGGCGACGGCCCGGGCGCGCTCCGAGGCCTCGCGTGCCATCCGTTCCCGCTCCAGGCGATCCCGCTCGGCGCTATCGTCGACCGGCGCGGGGGTGGGCGCGGGCGGGAGCCGCGGTCGGTTCCGGAGCAGGCTGCTCGGGCGCGGGCTTCCCGCCGCAAGCGGCAGCGAGCCCGGCGGTGGCCAGGACCAACAACAGGGAAGTTGCGCGCATCAGGACTCCACGTTCGGGGTTAGGGAGCGACCGCGGTCCGACTCAGTCGGCGGGACCACGCAGGGAGCCGCGCCGCACCAGGCGTCTTCAGCTGGCGCACGCGGCCGGTTTCGACGTCGATGACCCAGAGCTGCCGGATGCCGCTCCGGTCGGAGACGAAAGTGATGTGGCGGCCGTCGGGTCCCCACGTCGGATCTTCGTTCCGACCGGCGGAGGTGAGCTGCCGGACTCGCCGTCCCGACACGTCGACGAGAAAGAGCTGCGGACTGCCGGTGACTTCGCGATGGAACACGACGTTGGCGCCGTCAGGGGACCATTCCGGTGCGTTGGAGCTGCCGGTCGCGCCATAGTCGAACGGCGCAAGCAGCTCCTGGTCGGTCCCGTCGGTGGCCATGACGTAGATTTGGGGCGGTCCCGCACGCGTCGAAACGAACGCGATGCGGCGGCCATCTGGTGAAAACGTTGGTGATAAGTTGTCCGCGAAGCGTCCTACGGTCAAGCGTTGCGCGCAGCAGCGATCGGCGACGTTCGCGAGATACACGTCCGTGCCGTTCTCGTCGGAGTGGGCGTAGGCCACCAGCCGCCCGTCCGGCGAGAACGTCGGCGTGATGTTGAGCGCGGTGGCCGTACCCGGCACCTGCATGCCGGCACCGCTCCCGAGACTCTGCACCACGACCGGCCCCCTGCCCTGCCCGAGCTGGGTGAACGCGATGCGTCCGCCATCCGGCGACCACGCCGGCGAGAGCGCCGTCTGGCCGGCCGGCGTGAGCGGCGTGAGCGCCTCGCCGTCGCTGTCGATGCGGTAGACCCGGCCACCCGACACCAGCAGGAGGCGACTCGCCGCGATGCCGGGAGTGCCGGTGGCCCAGCGGGCGACTTCGTCGGCCAGCCGGTGGACCTCGAGCCGGTAGCCGGGATCGGTCGGCGGGCGGGAGGGTGAAGCTCTGCTGATTGCGAACCCGAGCGGCGTTCAGGTCGTGGAGCCGGGCCGTGACCGCACCGGCCGACTCGGTCAGCTCGACCGCGAACTCCGCGCCGAGTGCCTTGTAGATCCCGTAGTTCACGCCGCCGCTCTCGGCGCCGCCGCGGCCCGTGGACGGGGAGGGCGACGTCGGCCAGGACGATGACCCGGAAGCGGTCGGTGTAGTCCAGATCGCGGCCGACGATGGCCCGCACCGAATCGAGCCCGGCTCCCGGCAGCACCACCAGCCCCGGCTGGACTCCCGGGTTATAGTCGAGCCCGACGCGAATACCCTCCTTCACCTGCGACGTGTCCTGCGCCGCGGCGGAGGTGATGCCCGCGGCGAACGGGGCGAGCAGAGCGAGGCAGGTCAGGCGGACAAGCGATCGGGTCATCGAGATATGGGCTTGAAGTAGAAGCTCACCGGCAGGACGTCGGCGTCCCAGCCGTCAGGGAGCTCGCCGAAGCTCCGGGAGTTGCCGGCCGCCTCGATGGCGCCCTGGGCGCCGAGATCGAAGCTGAAGCTGCCCGACCGGGTGACGAAATGGATGTCCCGAACGGAGCCGTCACGGAGGATCAGGAAGCTGATCTCGGCAAAGCTGTTCTGCCGGGCCGACTCGCGGTCCCAGTTCCGGTACACCTGGGTCACGATGTTCCGGAGATACTCCGGAAAGGGAAACTGCAGGCCCGGCGTCTTGATCGTCGCGACGTCGGCACCGGTGCTCGGCGCCTCGCCCGGAGCCGGGGCCACCGGGGCCGCGATCTTGGGCGGCGGCTCGTGCTTGGTCTCGGTCGGCGGCGCCTTGGGCTCGGGGGCGCGGGCGCCTTGGCCGGCTTGGGCTTGGGCGGCGGCTTGACCGGCGCCGGCTTCTCCTCGGGCGGCGGCGTCGGCACGGCCTCACGGGCCAGCCGCTGCTTCGGCGCGGCCGCCGGCGCCGCCACCAGCTCCACCGCGTACGAGGGCGGTCCGGCCTTGACGGTCTTCACTTGAGTGAAGGCGAAGGCCGCGGCGGCCGCATGCACCAGCACCGTCCCGGCCAGACCTACCGTGGTGCCCGGCGGGCGCCCACGGTCGGCGCGGACGATCACGGTGCTGCTTCCTCCTGCGCCACGAGGCCCACGTTCTGAATGCCGGCCCCGCGGATGATGGCCAGCACCCGAACCACCTGTCCGTAGGGTACACGGGTGTCCGCCTGGAGGTACACGCCTTGGGGCTTCCGGGTCGTCACCAGGGACTTGAACGTCACGCGAAAATCGTTGTAGGAGACCGGTGTCTGGTCGATGAAGATGCGCCCGTCGCGATTCACCGACACCACCATCCCCTCCTTCGGCGAAAGCGGCCGTGCCTCGGCCCGCGGAAGCTCGACGTCGACGCCGCCCTGCATCATCGGTGCCGTGATCATGAAGATGATCAGCAGCACCAGCATCACGTCGACGAGGGACGTGACGTTGACGTCGGCGTTGAACGGCATCTCGCCCCGGTCGCCTCCCAGGCCGCCCATCGCGCCGCCCGCCATCTACAGCAACCCTTCCCGGGCCATCGTGCCGATCAGCTCGTAGGCGAACCCTTCGAGCTCGCCGACGAAGAGCCGGACCCGGTTGACGTACAGGTTGTAGGCGATGACCGCCGGGATCGCCGCCGCCAGACCCGCGAAGGTGGCCACCAGGGCCTCGGCGACGCCCGGCGCCACCGCGGACAGGTTGCCGGAGCCCTTGGTCGCGATGCCGGTGAACGCGTTGATGATGCCGAGGGTGGTGCCGAGGAGGCCGAGCAGCGGACTCACCGACCCGATCGTCGCCAGCCACGGAATGTAGTGGCCGAGGAGATCCCGTTCGGCCGACACTTCCTTCCCGAGCACCATCTTGAGCGCCTCGAGCTGGGTCGGCGTGAGCGAGCTCCGGTCGGCGCCGCGCTCCTCGCGCAGGGCGCCCGGGCGGAGCTCGGAGTAGAACGTGATGGCCTCGCGGAAGAGCCGGTTGTAGGGCGATGGCGGCTGCTTCATGACGGCGTGGTAGGCCTCCTGCAGCCGGGTGGTGCGCTCCATCTCGGCGAAGAACTTGTCGGCCTGCCGGTTGAGCCTCCGGAACTGCCACCACTTCAGCACGATGATGAACCAGGAGACCAGGGAGAAGACCGCGGTGATGACGAGCACGAGCTTGGTCTCGAGGCTCGCGGTGAGGACCAGCTCGACCGCCGAGCGCGGAACGGCGCCACCCGCCTGGATGATCACTGCGAGCCCTCCTTCTCAAACCACTCGACCAGCAGCCGCAGCCCGTCGTCGAACTTCCATTCGGGCGCCCACTTGAGCACCGCCTTGGCCTTGCTGATGTCCAGCGCGCTGCGGAAGAGCTCGCCCGGCCGGGGCGGCGCGAATTCGAGCTCCGGCTTCCGGCCCATGACCTGGCCGACCGACCTCGGCGAGCTCGAGCACGTTGCGCTGGACCGAGGTGGCGATGTTGAACGCGGGCGCCGTCGAACTCGCCCGTGGCAGGGAGCGTCACGCTGGTGGCGAGGACGTTGGCGCGGGCGACGTCGCGCACGAAGACGTAGTCGCGCGTCTGCCGGCCGTCGCCGAAGACGGTGAGCTTCTCGCTGGCCAGGAGGCGGGAGACGAAGATCGAGACCACGCCGGCCTCGGACTTCGGATCCTGCCGGGGCCCGAAGACGTTGGCGTACCGCATCGCCACGCCCTGGAACCCGCGCAGCGCGCCGAGCGCCCGGGCGTAGTACTCGTCGGCGAGCTTGCTCACGCCGTAGGGACTCACCGGAAGCTTGGGGGCGGTTTCGGGCGTGGGAATCACCGCCGGGTCGCCGTAGACCACGCCGCCGCTGCTGGCGTAGACCACCCGCTTGACGCCGCCCTCCCCCGCGCCCTCGAGCAGGTTGACGAAGCCCACGATGTTGATGCCCGCGTCGAAGGCGGGCTGTTCGACCGAGACGCGCACGTCGATCTGCGCCGCGTGATGGTTGAGCGCGTCGAACTTCCCGGTGGCGAGCAGCCGGCGCGCCTCGGGCGAGCGAATGTCCGCGCAGACGAAGCGCGCGGCCTTCGGCACGTTCTGCTCGTGCCCGCGCGAGAGATCGTCGAGCACGACGACCTCCCAACCCTCCGACAGGTACGCCTCCGCGACGTGGGAGCCGATGAACCCGGCCCCGCCTGTCACCAGGACCCGCCCGCTCATGCGTCGCGTCTCGCCATGATCTCTCCGACCGGGGATTTGCCGAGGGAATGGAACCGTCGCCCCGCAATATAGATACGTGAGCCGAGGAAGGAACCGGGCGCAGGGGGCGGAAATGCGACGCGGCGCCGGGGAGCCCCCCCGGCGCCGCGCCACCGCCTCACTCCCGGAGGTCAGGACGGGAGCTTGGCGACCTGCCGCGCGTCGGTGCCCGGCGGGATGTCGGGCGAGAGGATGTTGATGAGGCGGCCCGTGGCGGTGTGGTCGCGCACGTGCACGATCTGCAGCGTGGCCATCACCTCGTTGATGAGCTGGCGCCCGTCCGGCAGCCGCTCGGCGCGGCGCCGGATCTCGAACAGGTCGCCCGCCGCGACACCATCCTCGCGGCCCTTGTTCAGGAACACGACCATCTGGGGCGCCTTGAGGTCCTGCCGGCCGGGACCGCCGATGAACGTCGCCCGCACGCCCTCGGTGACCGGGACCGCGTGGGCATCCCCCGACGGCGCGAACTTCTCGGCCGGGAGCACCCGCTGGCCGTTCCGGATCGGCCCGTACGTGGCGACGACATTCGCCACGTAGCGGCCCTGCACCGTGTCGACCACCCGGATGAGGCCGGTCGGCACCACCACCTGGCCGTAGGATTCGATCTCCGGGCCAAGGCGTGGCCACGAGCAGCGTATCGCCGATCTGGTAGGTGGCGCCGCGGGGCGCCTCGATCGCGATGGTCGAGAACGGCATCGCGTTGGCGTTGACGCTGCTCGCGCGCACCTGCTGCGGCGTCACCGGGCCCAGCACCGTGCCGAACGGCAGCTTCTGCTTCTCGGTGAGGAAGCCCGAGGAGTAGAACTCGCTCCGCCTGAGCGCGCGGTACGGCTGATTGTTGTAGGCCTTGATGCTCTCCTCCAGCAGCTGCTTGCGCTTGGGCCCGAAGAGCCCGCGCTCGTCCTCGCCCGGCTCGTTGGCCGAGACGGTGGTGAGCTGCGCGAGCGTCTGCTGGGGCGGACCCTCGGCCGGATCATCCGACGCCATCGCCGGAGCGGGCTCGGCCATCGCCGTGCTGTCGGCACGTGCGCTGTCGGCCGGTGCGCTGTCGGCCGGAGCCTGGGCAACCGGGGCAGGTGCCGGCTCGGGAGTATCGGTGGCCGGAACGGCATGGACGCTGTCGGCGCCCGCGAGCCGGAGCACTTCGCCGGGGTAGATCCAGTGAGGATCCTCCACGACGCTCGTGTTCATGCGATAGATGTCGGGCCAGAGGAACGGATCGCCGCGATAGTGCTTGGCGAGATCCCAGAGCGTATCGCCCTCATGGACCGTGTGGGTCTCGGGCGCGGCGGCCTGAGCGAGGACCAGACCCGGGGTCAGGGTCAGGGCGAGCAGGCCTACCAAGCGGAACGAACGGGGCATCAGGGTCTCCCAGCGACGTCGGTGTCGGATATGGAGATGGCGAACCGGGAACGGTTCACGGGCCTGGGGGCGCAAATTCAACGCCAGTGCGGGCGGGCTCGGTTGGCCTCCGCTAACTCACTACCTCGTATACCTTTGCACGCATGACCACCGAGGCGGGAGAGGCCAGGCGGCTCTGGCGAATGGCGGGGGGTCGGGAGATATCCGGCGGGCCGGAACGAGCAAAGCCGGCGAGACCCCCGAGATCTCGCCGGCATCCGCATCTACCGTTGGCGACCGCCGGCGCTCAGAACGGGAGGTCGTCGTCCTCGGCGTCCAGTGCCTCGGGAAAGTCCTCGAACGATTCCTTGCCCTTGGGCGCGGCCGCGGCCGCGCCGGCCGCCACCTTGCTCGGCGCCGAGTACGAGGACTCCGACCCATCGGACCGGCCGGAGAGCATGATCAGCTCGCGCGCGGTGATCTCGGTGGTGTACCGGGTCTGGCCCTCGCGGTCCTGCCACGACCGGTACTCGATGCTGCCCTCGATGTACACCTTGTCGCCCTTCTTGCAGTACTTCTCGGCGATATCGGCGAGGGTCGAGCCCTTGTTGTTCCACAGCACCACACGGTGCCACTCGGTCTTCTCCTGCTTCTCGCCGCTCTGGTTCTTCCACTGCCGACTCGTCGCGACGGAGAGCGTCGCCACGCGGGAGCCGTTCGAGGTGCTGCGGACCTCCGGGTCCGCCCCGAGGTTCCCGATCAGGATGACTTTGTTCAGACTCCGGCTCACGTGCACCTCCTGGGTTCTAGCGTGGGGCCACCCGTGTGGACCCGCATAAAATGTAGACCGCGCAAGTTGTTCCGTCAACCAAAGTTACGCCCCTGGCAACAGAATCGCGCACAGGGTCACGCCCGCTGCTCCAACTCCAGCCGCAACACCAGGGCGTCCTCGCGCGGATTCCGGTAATACGCCGCCCGCTGTCCCACCGCCCGAAAGCCATAGGCGAGATAGAGCGCCTGCGCCGAGCGGTTGGACTCGCGCACCTCGAGGAAGACCTCCTCCACCCGCCGCCGCTGAAGCGCCGAGAGGCCCGCGTCGAGCAGGGCCCCGCCGATGCCGCGACGACGAAACTCCGGTGCGACCGCCAGGTTCAGCACCTCGCCGGTGCCCGCCACCTCGCGCCCGATGAAGTAGCCCGCGAGCCCGCGCCCGGTTTCCGCCACCAGGCCGAACGTCCACGCCGACGTCAGTGCCTCGCGGAAGCTCGCCTCGCTCCACGGGTCGCTGAACGCGCGCCGCTCGATCGCGACGAGCCCGGCGGCGTCAGCCGGGGCTGCCGATCGAATCTGGTAGGGGGCGTCCATGCGCCGTCTCCCAGCGTGCCTGCGCTTCGGCGGGCCGACCGTACTCCGGCTGCCAGCCCTCGACCGGCTCGACCCTCACCGCGCCGCCGGGCCGCCCCACGAGATCGAGCAACATCCGCGCATCCGGCCATCCGGCCGGCGGCCCGATGACGGCATGTCCCGCCCAGCGCTCCAGCAACTGCCGGGCGGGCTCGGGAAGCTCACCCACGAGGACGTCCGGCGATAGGGCCCCCGCGACGAGCTCCTCGGGCCGGCGGACCGCCGGCGCGAGCAGCGTGCGGACGCCCGCGGCGTCGAACCGGTACGCCGCCACGTAGAGCTCGCCCCGAAGCGCGTCGGACACCGCGACGACCGTCGCGCCTGGCCGGGCGGCCCCCGCGGCCCGGACCATCAGCGACGGCGCGATCCAGAGCGGCAGCCCGCGCGCCTGCACGAGCGCCTTGGCGACGGCGGCGCCGACGCGGAGGCCGGTGAAGCTGCCGGGGCCGTCGCTCAACACGATTCCGCGAACGGCGTCGAGCCGGACGCCGGCCTCGCGGAGCACCGCGTCGATCATCGGCAGCAATTCGGCGGCGTGCCGGCGAATACCACCGATCTCGCGGGTCACCGCGTCGGTGGACGAGGTACCCAGTGCAACCGACGCCCGGTCGGTAGCGGTCTCGAGCGCGAGCCGCATCAGAGCGCCTCGAGCCCGCGACGCGCCGGGTCCGTCAGGTGATGCAGGCGGAAGCGGCGCGCCGGCGGGGGCAGCCACGCGCCGGCCTGCTCGGGCCACTCGACCAGGATGGCATCACCCTCCGACAGCAGCCCTTCCCAGTCGAGGTCCGCCGCCTCCTCGGGCGACCGGAGCCGGTAGCAGTCGAGGTGGAACACGGGACCGCGCCGCCCCTGGTACCGGTGCACCAGTGCGTAGGTCGGGCTCGTGGCCTGCCCGGCGACGCCGAGTCCACGCGAGATGGCCTGGATGAACGTGGTCTTGCCGGCGCCGAGCTCGCCCTCGAAGGCGAGCAGCGTGCGTGGCGGCAGCGATCGGCCGAGCGTCTCGCCCTCCGCCCGCAGCTCGGCCTCCGTGAGCTCGCGGATCACGCGTGGCGGCGGAGCCTGGGCGCCGGGCCCCGGCGCACGTCGGGGGCGGCCAGGGCCTTGAGCTCGGTGACCTGGTCGCGCAGCAGGGCGGCGAGCTCGAACTCGAGGTTGGCGGCCGCCTCGCGCATCTGCCGCTCCAGGGCCTGCACCATGGCCGCGCGGCGCGCGGGATCGTGGAGGTCGACCCGGTCCATGAGCGCGCCTCTGGGCTCGGGCTTCTCGGTGCGGGCGTCGGCGACGTGCGTCGAGAGCCGGACCTCCTCCATGGACTTGATGATCGAGCGGGGCGTGATGCCGTGCTCGAGGTTGTAGCTCTGCTGAATCACCCGGCGGCGGGTCATCTCGTCGAGCGCCCGTTGCATCGACCCCGTGATCCGGTCGGCGTACATGATGGCCCGACCGTTCAGGTGGCGCGCCGCGCGGCCGATCGTCTGCACCAGCGACCGGTCGCTCCGGAGGAAGCCCTCCTGGTCGGCGTCGAGAATCGCGACCAGCGAGACCTCGGGCAGGTCGAGCCCCTCACGCAGCAGATTGATGCCGACGAGCACGTCGAAGTCGCCGAGCCGGAGACCGCGGAGAATCTCCATCCGCTCGATCGCGTCGATGTCCGAGTGGAGGTACCGGACCCGCACGCCGGCCTGCTGGAGGTAGTCGGTCAGGTCCTCGGACATCCGCTTGGTGAGGGTGGTCACGAGCACCCGCTCGTGCCGCGCCTCCCGCACACGGATCTCGTTGAGCAGGTCGTCGACCTGGCCGCGGACCGGGCGAATGTCCACCTCGGGATCGATCAGGTGGGTGGGCCGGATGATCTGCTCCACGACGACGCCCTGCGAGAGCCGCAGCTCGAAATCGCCCGGCGTGGCCGAGACATTGATCATCTGCGGGACGAGCGCCATGAACTCGTCGAACTGCAGGGGCCGGTTGTCGAGCGCCGACGGAAGCCGGAACCCGTACTCGACCAGGGTGAGCTTCCGCGCCCGGTCGCCGTTGAACATCCCGCCGATCTGCGGTATCGTCACGTGCGACTCGTCCACGACGACCAGGAAATCGGGCGGAAAATAGTCGAACAGGCACGCGGGCCGTTCGCCCGACGCGGCGCCCGCTCAGGTGGCGCGAGTAGTTCTCGATGCCGGCGCAGGTGCCCACCTCGAGCAGCATCTCGACGTCGAAGCCGGTGCGCGACTCGAGCCGCTGCGCCTCGAGCAGCTTCCCGGCCGCCTTGAGCTCGGTGAGCCGCTCCGCGAGCTCGGCGCGGATGGCCGAGACGGCGCGCTCGATCTTGGACCGCTCGGTGACGAAGTGCTTGGCCGGATAGATGGCGCACTGCTCCAGCTGACAGATCGTGTCGCCGGTGAGCGGATTGATCTTGCTGATCCGCTCGACCTCGTCGCCCCAGAGCTCGATGCGGATCGCCTGCTCGGCGTACGCCGGAAAGATCTCGATCGAATCGCCGCGCACGCGGAAGGTGCCCTGCTCGAACGAGGCGTCGTTCCTGGCGTACTGGATCCGTACCAGCTCGCCCAGGATCTCGTCCCGCCCACGCTGCTCGCCGCGGCGGACGGTGACCATGAGCTTCCGGTACTCGACCGGGTCGCCGAGGCCGTAGATGGCGCTCACCGTGGCGACGATGACGACGTCCTCGCGCTCCATCAGGCTCGACGTGGCGCGGAGGCGGAGGCTCTCGATGTCCTGGTTGATCGACGCGTCCTTCTCGATGTAGACGTCGGTCGAGGGGACGTAGGCCTCGGGCTGGTAGTAGTCGTAGTACGAGACGAAGTATTCGACGGCGTTCTTCGGCAGGAACTGCCGGAGCTCGCCGTAGAGCTGGGCCGCGAGGGTCTTGTTGTGCGAGAGCACGAGCGTCGGCTTGCCGAACTTGGCGATCGTATGCGCCAGGGTCATGGTCTTGCCGGACCCGGTGACGCCGAGGAGGGTCTGGAACTTGTCGCCGCGCTCGAGCCCCGCGCCCAGCTCGGCGATGGCTCTGGGCTGGTCGCCGGCGGGGGAGAAGGGGGCGATGACCTCGAAGGGGGGGCTGCTCATGGGGGGAATATAGTGGTATCGGGGTTTGTTCGGGAGGGCGGAGGACAGGCGGAGCGGAGGCGGGCAGGCGGTCAGGCGGAGCGCGAGCGGACGGGTCGTGACCGGTCAGGCCCGCTGTCGATTCGCCCAGGCTGACTCGCTCTGCTCGCGTGCCCGTCCTGTCCGCCTCCGTCCGCCTACCCCGCCAGCACCCCGCAGAACTCCGTGAACACCCCGATATAGTGATCGATGTCCGCCTCGGTGTGCTGCACCGACAGCGTCCACTGCTCCTCGTCTCCCGGGGTCATGAAGATGCCGCGGTTGAGGAGCCAGGGGTACGACGCGGCGAACAGCTCCGGCTTGGTGTCCAGAAAATCCCGGTAGTCCTTCATCGGGGTGGGCCGATAGGAGACGCAGCCCTTGGCGCCGAGGTCCACGGTGTGGGCCGGCAGGCCGTGGCGGTCGATGGCGGCCTGGCAGCCGCGGGCGAGCCGGGTGCCGATGCTCGCGAAGTGCCGATAGGCGTCCGGCGTCAGCACCTCGGTGAGCGTGACCAGCCCGACGTGGGAGACCAGCGGGTTGCCGTTGTAGGTCCCCATCTGCGACACGCCACGCTCGATGAGCCGCATCAGGTCCTCGCGCCCGCCGAAGGCGGCGGCCGGCAACCCGCCGGAGATGGCCTTGGCGAGGCAGACCAGATCCGGCTGCACTCCGAAGCGCTCGGTGGCGCCGCCCGGGGCGATCGTGAAGCCGGTCTTGATCTCGTCGAAGATGAACACGACGCCGTACTTGGTACACAGCTCGCGCACTCGCTGCAGGTACCCGGGCTGCGGCACCACGATGCCGATGTTCATCATGGCGGGCTCCATGATGAGGCAGGCGATCTCGTGGCCCCGCTCCTGGAGCACCCGCTCGAGGTGGTCGGCGTCGTTGAACGGCACGACCTCGATGTACCTGGCCGCGTCCTTCACCATGCCCTTCGACACCGGCGCGCTGCCCGGTCGGTCGCGGCCGCCCATGAGGTCGGCGTTGGGGACGATCGAGAACATCACGCTGTCGTGGTGGCCGTGATACGAGCCCTCGATCTTGCAGACCACGTCCCGCCCCGTCGCCGCCCGCGCCACGCGGATCGCGTCCATCGTGGCCTCGGTGCCCGAGTTGGCGAACCGCAGCATCTCGAGATTGAACCGCCGGCAGATCTCCTCCCCGAAGGCGACCGCCGACTCGGTGGTGACCGCGAAGTGGGTTCCGCCGGCTTGCCGCCTCGTGAATCGGCCTCGACGATTCGCGGATGCGCGTGGCCCACCACCATGGCGCCGAAGCCGCAGTGGAAGTCGAGGTACTCGCTGCCGTCCTGGTCCCAGATGTGGCTGCCCTTCCCGTGGGTCACATAGATCGGGTATGGCTGCATCTTCTGGAACGACGACACGACGCCGAAGGGCAGGGTCCGGGCCGCCCGCTGGTACAGCTGGGCCGACTTCGGCGTGCGGGCGAGCAGCCGGGTCATCTCCGCCTGGCCGATCTCCTGGGCCCGGCGCGAGCAGCCGATCGCTCACCGCCCGCTCGGCGGCGGCGACGCTGGTGGTCATGGGGTCACGTCCTGTTCTGTGGCGGGGTCGCGGCTCATTGTGGAGCGCTTGGAGGTTGAGGCGCCGACCGGTAGTTGTCAACTCCCCGAAGTGGGTACACATTCAGCAAGGATGCCTACCGCCAACACCTTCCGCCACAGACGTGTCGCCCACGCCCGCGCCAACCGGACGCGGCGGCGATCCTGTCATCACCCTCGAGCACGTCGTCAAGCGCTTCGGCGGCTACGTCGCCGTCGAGGAGGCCAACTTCGCCATCGGGCGCGGCGAGTTCTTCTCGCTGCTCGGCCCCTCCGGCTGCGGCAAGACCACCACGCTGCGGATGATCGCCGGCTTCGAGCTGCCCACCTCCGGGCGGATTCTGCTCGACGGCCGGGACGTCTCGCGGGTCCCGCCCTATCGGCGCAACGTCAACACCGTCTTCCAGCACTACGCGCTCTTCCCTCACATGACCGTCGCCGACAACGTCGCCTTCGGGCCCCGGAGCCAGAAGGTGGACGCCCGGGAGACGGCCTCGCGGGTGGAGAAGCTGCTGGCGGTCGTCCGGCTGACCCAGTTCGCCGACCGGAAGCCGGCGCAGCTCTCGGGCGGGCAGCAGCAGCGCGTGGCGCTGGCCCGGGCCCTGGCGAACTATCCGAGCGCCCTGCTGCTGGACGAGCCGCTCGGCGCGCTGGATCTCAAGCTCCGGCAGGCGATGCAGATCGAGCTCAAGCGCATCCAGCGCGAGGTGGGCATCACGTTCATCTACGTGACCCACGACCAGGAAGAGGCGCTCACGATGTCCGATCGCATCGCGGTCATGAACGACGGCCGCGTGGAGCAGATCGGCACGCCGCAGGAGATCTATCACTCCCCGACCTCGGTCTTCGTCGCCAACTTCATCGGCGTGGCCAATCTGATCCCCGCCGTGGTCCGGGACCCAGGCGGGGCCGACGCCACCGTCATGGTGGCCGGGCGCCACGCGGTCCCGGTCCCGTGCGGGGGCCAGGTGCTGCGGTCGCGGCGCCGCCGCCACGATCATGGTGCGGCCCGAGCGGCTGCGGCTCACGGAGGCCGCGCCGGCCGACGGCTCGGGCGTACCGGTGACGGTCGAGCACGCGGTGTTTCAGGGCCCGGTCGTCCGGTGCACGCTCCGCGCGGCGGACCGCACGGAGATCGTGGCGCACGTGGGGCCCGAGCAGTCGCTCCCGGACCTCCGGCCCGGCCTCGGCCTCTGGGTGGGCTGGGATACCAACGCGGCCCGGCTGCTGCCCCCGGCCGCCGGCGTCGCCGCGGTGAGTCTCGACGACGACTGACGCCCGCAACACACGATCGAGCGGGCCGCCATGCCCCGCCACCCATAACCAGCGCCACCGTCCCCATCACCCGTACCTCCGCAGGAGTGTCCCCATGAGCCGACGCAAGTCCGACCCGCGAGACGACGAGCTGCACGCCCTGCTCCGCCAGGCGATCAACCGCCGCGGGTTCATCCGGCGAACCGCGTTGGGCGCGGGCGGGCTGGTGCTCGGGAATAGCCTGCTGGCCGCCTGTGGCGGCGGCAAGGAAGGCGCGGCCGCGGGCGGCGGAGATTCGGCGGCCGCGGCCGCCGGAGGCGGCGGCAAGACGCTCCGCGTCTCCAACTGGCCGCTCTACATCGACAAGCAGACGGTGCCCGACTTCGAGAAGGCCACGGGGATCAAGACCGAGTACACCGAGGACATCAACGACAACGCCGAGTTCTTCGCGAAGATCGACGAGCCGCTCAAGCGGAACCAGAGCATCGACCGCGAGATCATCGTCCTGACCGACTGGATGGCCGGCCGCCTGATCCAGCTCGGCTACGTCGCCCCGCTCGACGACGCCAAGTTCCCGAACAAGGCCAACCTGGTCGACAACGTGAAGGACGTGAGCTTCGATCCGGGTCGGAAGTTCAGCGTGCCATGGCTCTCCGGCATGACCGGCATCGGCTACAACCCGAAGAAGACCGGGCGTGAGCTGACGAGCATCAACGACATCTTCGACCCGAAGTTCAAGGGCCAGGTCACGATGCTCACCGAGATGCGGGACACCATCGGCCTGGTGATGCTCGGCGACGGCAAGGATCCGGCGAAGGCCACGGTGGCCGACGCGAAGGCGGCGGCGGCCAAGATCAAGAAGGCCCGGGAGAGCGGCCAGATCCGCAAGTTCACCGGCAACGATTACGCGGAAGACCTCGCGGCCGGCAACATCGCCGCCGCCATCGCCTGGTCGGGGGACATCCAGGGGCTCGCGGCGGACAACCCGAACCTCCGGTGGATCGCGCCCAAGGAAGGGGCGATGCTGTTCTCGGACAACATGATGATCCCGAAGACGGACGACCGGCAGGACCTCGCCATGGCGTGGATCAACTACGTCTACGATCCGAAGCACTCGGCCCAGATCGTGGCCGGCGCGCCCTACCTCTCGGCGGTCAAGGGCGCCGGGGCGGAGCTCGCCAAGATCGCGCCCGACCTGGCCAGCAGCCCGCTGGTGAACCCGCCCGACGAGCTCCGCGCCCGGCTCCACGTGTTCAAGGCGCTGAGCGACGCGGAGGACACCGAGTTCAACCGCATCTTCCAGGACGCCATCGGGGCGTAGAGGCCACATGGCGGGTACGGCATCCGGGGGGTCGAGGCGCAGCCGCCTCGCCCCCTACCTGTTGGTGGCCCCGGGCATCCTCTGGCTGCTCGTGTTCTTCGTGGCGCCGACGATCACCCTGGCCCAGACCTCGGTCTCGGGAGCGGGCCCGTGGTACGACGCGTACGGCCGCGCGCTGGGCAACTACGGCGTCCATTTCTTCCGGTCTCTGCGCTACGCCCTGGGCGCCACCCTGCTGGCGCTCGCGATGGGCTATCCGCTGGCCTACTTCATCGCCTTCCGGGCGGGGCGGCTCAAGAACCTGCTGCTCGGCCTGGTCGTGCTGCCGTTCTTCACGACGTTCCTGGTCCGCACCTTCGCCTGGAAGACCATCCTCAACGACGGCGGGCCGGCGGTCTGGCTGCTGCAGCAGCTCCATATCCTGGGCGCGGGGGGCCGCCTGCTGGACACCACGATCGCCGTGGTCGGTGGCCTCACGTACAACTTCCTGCCGTTCATGATCCTCCCGATCTACGTGAGCCTCGAGAAGATCGACCGGCGGCTGGTCGAGGCGGCGGAGGATCTCTACTCCACGCCGCTGGGCGCGTTTCGGAAGGTGGTGCTCCCGCTCTCGCTGCCCGGCGTGTTCGCCGGGAGCCTGCTCACCTTCATTCCGGCAACCGGGGACTTCATCAACGCGCAGCTCCTCGGCAGCCCCAACCAGCAGATGATCGGCACGGTCATCCAGAACCAGTTCCTGGAGGTGCGGGACTATCCGCTGGCCGCGTCGCTCTCCTTCGTGCTGATGGCGGTGATCACGCTCGGCGTGCTGGCGTATGCCCGCGTGCTCGGTACCGAGGAGCTGGCCTGATGCGCCGCCTGGGGCGGTGGCTGATGGACGGGGTCGCCTGGCTGGTGCTGCTGTACCTGTTCCTGCCGATCTTCGTGATCATCCTGTACAGCTTCAACAAGCCGGCCGGCAAGTTCAACTTCGTGTGGAAGTCGTTCTCGCTCGAGGCGTGGAGCAACCCGTTCGCCTACGGGGCGCTCTACGAGTCGATGAAGCTGAGCCTGCGGGTGGCGGCGCTGTCGACGCTGGTCGCGACGATCTTCGGGACGCTCATCGCCCTGGCCCTCACCCGGTACAAGTTCCGCGGCAGCTCGGCCGTCAACCTGCTGCTGGTGCTTCCGCTCACGACGCCCGAAGTGGTGCTCGGCTCCTCGCTGCTGTCGCTGTTCCTCGACCTCAACGTCCGGACCGGATTCAACACCATCGTCATCGCCCACATCATGTTCTCGGTGAGCTACGTGGCGCTCACCGTGCGGGCGCGGATCCGCGGCTTCGACTGGACGCTCGAGGAAGCGGCGATGGACCTGGGCGCGCCGCCGATGCGGGTGTTCTTCAAGGTCACGCTGCCGATCATCGCGCCGGGCATCGTGGCGGCGGCCATGCTGGCGTTCGCGCTCTCGCTGGACGATTTCATCATCACGCTGTTCAACGCCGGCAACCGGGTCACCTACCCGCTGTACGTCTACGGGGCCCGCCGCGCCGCGTTCCCGCCCCAGATCAACGTCCTGGCCACGGCGATCCTGCTCCTGAGCCTCCTGGCGCTCGGCGCCACGGTACTCTGGCAGCAGCGCACGCTCCGCCAGCGAGGAATGACCGTCACGCCGCTCGCCTGACGCCGCCCCACCCATGCAGCCCATCGAACAGGCGTGTTTCTGGCTGGCCCGCCGCGCGCCGCGCGGCCACCGTCCGCTCGAGGGCGACCGCGACGCGGACGTCGCGGTCATCGGCGCGGGGCTGACCGGGCTCTGGACGGCGCTGTTTCTCAAGCAGCTCGAGCCCGGCCTCGAGGTGGCCGTCATCGAGCAGGGGCTGGCGGCGTACGGCGCGAGCGGGCGAAACGCCGGCATGCTGTCGGAGACGGTCGACCACGGCCACGGCCTCGCGATCGAGCACTTCGGCGAGGCGGAGGCGCGCCGGCTGGCGGCGCTGGGCGAGACCAACGTGGCCGAGATGACCGCGTTCCTCGCCGAGCGCGGCATCCGGTGCGACTACGAGCCCACCGGCCGGCTGATGGTGGCGCTCACCGCGGCGCACATCGAGGAGGCGGAGCGCACGGTGGAGACGGCCCGGCGGCTGGGGCTCGACTCGTTTCACCTGCTCGACCGGTCCCAAGTGCAGGCGGAGGTGCACTCGCCGCTGTACCTGGGCGGCGTCGCCGTCACCGGCGGAGGAATCCTCGATCCGGTCAAGCTGGTCGACGGGCTTCGGGCCGAGGCGGAGCGACTGGGCGTCCGGGTGTACGAGCGGAGCCGGGTCACGGCCATCGGAACGGTGGGCGCCGCGGCGCGGGTGCGGACGGAGGCCGGCAGCGTCACCGCCCGGCGCCTCGTGCTGGCGACCAGCGCCTACACCCATCACCTTCTTCCCGCCATCACCCACCGATTCATTCCGCTCTACGACTACATCCTGGTGAGCGACCCGCTCACGCCCGCGCAGCGCGACGCCATCGGCTGGCGGCGGCGGCAGGGAATCACCGACGGCCGCACCTTCTTCAACTACTACCGGCTCACGGACGACGACCGGATCCTGTGGGGCACGAGCGAGGCGGCGTACTACGCCGGCAACCGGGTCGATCCCTCGTGCGACCACTCGCCGGCGCACTACGCCGCCCTCCGGGCAAGCTTCCGGCGGCACTTCCCCGCCCTCGCCGGCCTGGAGTTTCCGTATGCCTGGGGAGGGCCGATCTGCTCGACGACGCGGATGACTCCGTTCTTCGGCCGCGCGCTCGGCGGGCGGGCGTGCTACGGCCTCGGCTACACTGGGCACGGCCTCGGGACGACGCGCTTGGCAGGACGCATCCTGGCCCACATGGCCCTGGACCGGCCGAGCGACCTGCTCGACCTGGCCCTGGTGCGGAAGCGGCCGTTTCCCTACCCGCCGGAGCCGCTGCGATCGTGGTCGGTGGCGGCGGTGACGCGGGCGCTTCGGCGGGTGGACGAGGGGCAGCCGCCGGGGCTGATGCTGCGGGTGCTGGAGCGGATGGGGATCGGGTTTTCGAGCTGAGGGGGAGGCGGATCTCTACCGCTCGTCACCCTGAGCGCAGCGAAGGGGGCATGCGCCGAGGCATGCCCCCTTCGCTGCGCTCAGGGTGACGAGCTGAAGTGCAGAACCGCGCCTGGCTAGCGTTCGACCCGCGTTAGCGCCGCGTCCAGCACCTCGAGCGTGAAATCCACATCCGCCGCCGTGATGCACATCGGCGGCTTGATGCGAAGCGTATTCCCGAACAGCCCACCCTTCCCCACCAGCACGCCCATCTCCCGCATCGCCTCCCAGACCGCCAGCGTCTCCTGCGTCGCCGGCTCCTTGGTCTCCCGGTCCCGCACCAGCTCGGCGCCAAGCATGAGGCCCATGCCGCGGACATCGCCGATGAGGCGGTGGCGCGACTGGAGCTCCTCGAGGCCGGCCTTGAGCCGGCCGCCGACGACGCGCGAATTCTCCTGCAGCCCGTCCTCGTCGATGATGTCGAGCACGGCGAGCCCCGCGGCCATCGAGACCGGGTTGCCGCCGAAGGTGTTGAAGTGAATCCGGGTGGTGATCGCCTCCGCGATCTCGCGACGGGTGGTCACGGCGGCGAGCGGCCAGCCGTTCCCGATCCCCTTGGCCATCGTGACGATGTCGGGCACCACGCCGGAGTTCTGGAAGCCCCAGTAGTGATGGCCGGTGCGGCCGAAGCCGGTCTGCACCTCGTCGGCGATGCAGAGGCCGCCGTGCTCGCGCGCGATGGCGTAGGCCTCGCGGAGGTAGTTCGGCGCGCCATGCGTCACCCCGCCGACGCCCTGGATGGGCTCGGCGATGAACGCGGCGATCTTGCCCGGCGTGGAGTAGCGGACGAGGTCGCGGATGTCCTCGGCGCTCTTCCGAGCGATCTCCTCGGGCGTGCCCGTGAACGGGCTCCGGTAGGGGTCGGGACTGATCGCGTGGTGGACGCCGAGGTTCGGCTGCTGGGGAAACTTCCAGGTGTGGTGCGAGGTGAGCGCCATCGTCGACGGCGAGCCGCCGTGGTAGCCGTTCCGCACGGCGATGACGTCATTGTGCCCTGTGTAGGCCCGGGCCATCAGGACCGCCAGGTCGTTGGCCTCGCTGCCGCTGTTGACGAAGTAGGTCACGTCGAGGCCGGGCGGCATCTTCTCCGCCAGGCGCCGGGCCATCAGCGGGAAGTTCGGGTGCAGGTAGATCGTGGTGGTGTGTTGGATGGCGTCGATCTGGGCCTTCAGCCGCTCGACGAATTTCGGGTGCGAGTGGCCGCAGGAGACGGTCACGATGCCCGCGAACATGTCCAGGTACCGGCGCCCCGTCTCGTCGTAGAGGTACTGCATGAACCCCTCGACCACCATCAGTGGCTCGCGGTAGTAGAGGAAGGTGCTCGGATGGCAGTACTGCCGCCGCATCGCCAACACCTCCTGCTTCGAGGGGCCGGTGTACGGACGGGGTGCGTGATCGCTCGGCGGCATCGCCGGCCGGACGGGGGCGGTCGTCGTCACGGGTGACTCCTGTCGCGGGTGGGGCTCGTCGAGGCGGGTGACGATGTCATCCTGAGCGGAGCGAAGGATCGGCTGACGCATGCGAGTGACGCTCGGCCGTCACTCGTACCACCGGCCCGATCCTTCACTCCGCTCAGGACGACAGGATTCACTTGGACATCCAGTTGGTCCCAGCCTCCCGATTCCATTTCGTAGTGATCTTCTTCGCTTTCGTCCAGAACTCGAGCGACCCCCGCCCGGTGATGTCGCCGACGCCGAATTTCGAATCGTTCCAGCCGCCGAACGGGAACGGCTCGCGCGGCACCGGAACGCCGACGTTCACGCCCACCATGCCGGCGCTCGCCTGCTCCATCGTCCGCCGGGCGAGCCCGCCGCTCTCGGTGAAGATCGAAGCCGCGTTGCCGTAGGGCGACGCGTTCTCGACCGCGAGCGCTTCGTCGAGGTCCCGGGTGCGCACGATGGCGAGCACCGGCCCGAAGACTTCCTCCTGGGCAATGCGCATCTCCGGCCGCACCTGGTCGATCACCGTGGGGCCGACCCAGAAGCCGCCTTCGCGGCCGGGAACGACGGCATTCCGGCCATCGACGAGGACCTTCGCCCCGGCCTGCTCCGCCTCGGCGATGGCCAGCTCGATCCGCTCCTTGGCCTGACGGGTGATGACCGGTCCCACGTCGCGGCCCACGACCATCGTCCTGGCCTGCGCGGCGAGCCGGTCGACGATGTGGTCCGTGGCCGACACCGCCACCATCACCGACGCCGCCATGCAGCGCTGTCCGGTGCAGCCGCTCATCGCGGCCAGCACGCCTCCGGCAGCCATCTCGGGGTCGGCATCCGGCATGACGATCACGTGGTTCTTGGCACCGCCCAGCGCCAGGACACGCTTGAGCGCGGCGGTGCCCCGACGGTAGACGGCCTTCGCGACGGGCGTCGAGCCGACGAAGCTCACGGCCTCGATGCCGGGATGATCGAGGACGGCCTCCGCCGCCTCGCGTCCTCCGTGCACAAGATTGAAGACGCCGTCGGGCAGCCCCGCCTCCCGCAGCAGCTCAGCGATCCGGCCAGAGCTGAGCGGCACCTGCTCGGACGGCTTCAGGACGAAGGTGTTGCCGAGCGCGATGGCGTTGGGAAAGGACCAGTGCGGCACCATCGACGGGAAATTGAACGGATTGATCGAGGCCACCACGCCGAGCGGGTGCCGCTCGAGCCGGCATTCGACGCCCCGGCTCACCTCCATCACCTCGCCGACGGCGATCTGTGGCAGCGAGCAAGCAAATTCGGTCAGCTCGATGGCCTTGAGAATCTCGGCCTCGGCTTCGCTCTTGATCTTGCCATGCTCCTCGGTAATGAGCGCGCCGAGCTCGGTGAGATGGCGCTCGAGCAGCGTCTTGTACCGATAGAACACCTGCACCCGCTCCTTGATCGGCGTCGCGGCCCAGGCAGGGAATGCGTGGCGCGCGGCAGCGACCGCCTGATCCACCTCCGCGGCCCCGCCCAGCGGGACTCGGCTGATCACCGCTCCGGTGGACGGGCTCAGCACGTCCAGGAAACTGGGGCCACCGGCCACCGCCTGCCCGCCGATCCAGTGGCGAACGTCCGGGTACGCGCGGGCGGCCCCGCGATCGGGGGCGGGCGCGGCGGAACGAGTCTCGAGAGAGGTCACGGATTTCACCCCGATCCAAAGGGGAGGAATGGTCTTGGGTGCGTTGGTGGGAGTCTGTTCGCCGGGGGACGGAATGTCAATGTGGTCAGGCGGGCAGGCGGCCGGCGGTCAGGCGGTACGTCACCCTGAGCGCAGCGAAGGGGGCATGATCTCGGTCATGCCCCCTTCGCTGCGCTCAGGGTGACGGCCCTAGGAGTACCATGCTCAGGGTGACTTCGTGGCGGTGTCGGTCGGGGCCGACGCCGCCTCCTTCCGCACCGCGAATGTCTTGGCCTCGGCCGAGTCGCCGTTCAGGTACAGCATCACCATGTAAGTCCCCGGCGCCCACCCCTTCTCCGGTGCGAGATGGAATTCCTTGTTTCCGTGCTCACCCGCGGTAATCGGCTGGGTGGTCGAGTCGAGCGTCTTGCCAGGCTGCGCCAGCCAGCGCGCTCCGATCTGAGCTTCGGCAGGCGCGCCCTGCAGGCCGACCGACACGTACACCGTATCGGTGGGGGCGAACTGGAACGTCGGCTCGGCAATCCGGTTCTCCGAACCGAGCCGCTTGCCGATCATGACGTTCGCCAGGCGGAGCGGGCCCGTCGTGGCGGCCCGGGCGGCGGAGTCGGCGGTGCGGGCCGCGGTGTCGACCGAGGCCGTTTCCGTGCCCTGGTCGCGGTTGCCGCCTCCGCAGGCAGCGAGGGCAACCGTCGCGATCGTGACCGGCAACAGCTTCCGTGCGAGAACCATGGTATCGCCTCCGTTGGGTGCGTGAGGTCCGTAGCAATTCGGATCGCGCGCCTCCATGACGCGCCAACCCTTAGAGGTGGGGCATTCGTGAGCCAAATGCGGTGACGGCAATCACGGGTACCGCGGGGAGTCCCTGCCGAGGCCCTTTAGCTACGCCCGCCGCTCATGGCGAGCAGCCGCTTCCACAGGTCCGGCGGCACGGGCACGACGCTCAGCCGCGACATCCGGACCAGGGCCAGCTCCGCGAAGGCCGGGTCGGCCTTGATGGTGGCAAGGGTCACCGGGTGAGCCAGCCGGTCGCCGGCCTCGATATCGACGACGGCCAGCTTGGGATCGTCACCCTTCGGATCAGGATACGGGTCGGATACGATGCGCGCCAGGCCGACCAGGGCCTTTTCGTCCCCGGTGTGGTAGATGAAGGCCTGGTCGCCCTTGGCCATACTGCGAATGTGCTTCAGCGCGAGCGCGTTGCTGACCCCATCCCAGACCGCCCGGCGCTCGTTCACCAGGCGGTCGAAGGAATAGGTGCTGGGTTCGGTCTTGAGAATCCAGTGCCCCGGCACTACTTGACCTCGAAGTCCTTGCTGCCCGCCGGCGCGCCGTCGACCACGATCTCCACCTTGTACTTCCCCACCGGCCACGGCTTCGGCTTGGAGATATGGAACTCGGTGGCCGCGGGGCCCGTGGGCGCGATCGTCTCGGCCTGCTCCTTGACCACCTGCCCGTCCTGATACGTCCACTTGGCCGAAATAGCCTTGCTGGGCGCGGCCCCCTCGGTGGCCACCGATGCGTAGATCGTGTCGCGTCGGCCGAACGTCGTCGCCGGGGCCGTAACGTGCTTGTCGGCGCCGATCCCCTTCCCAACCTCGATCGACAGGACCGCGAACGCCGGCTGGCGCGGGTGCCGGCGCGGCGGCCTCGGCGGGTGGCGCGGGCGCTTCCTTCTTCTTGCAGGCGGGAATCCCGATCACGGCCACGCCGAGCGCTGCGGCCCATCCCATTCTGCGGGTCCGAATCATGATGTCGCTCCTTGAACGGTCAGGCCTCAGGGAATCTTGAAGGTCTGGCCGGGATAGATGAGGTCGGGGTTCTCGATGGTGTCCTTGTTGGCCTCGTAGATGCGCTTCCACTGGCTGGCGCTGCCGTAGTACTGCTTGGCGAGCTTGGAGAGTGTGTCACCCTTGACGACCGTGTGGGTGCGGGCGGCGGGCGGGGCGGTCGAGGAGCTGCCGCCTTCCACGTCGCTGAAATCGGCTTTGGGCTCTTTGTTGTCGGGCATGGTTCCTCCTGATGGATCCGGCGGCGGATTACGCCGGGGGCGGCGACTGGCTCCCCGGCGCGTCCCTCCGCTCGATGTCGGTCACGCCTTTCACCTTGCGGACCGCCTTCATGACCTTGCCGAGATGCGGCAGGTTGTCGACTTCGACGAAGATCGTACCGAACACGGAGCCGTCCTTCGTGTGCAAGTCGGCGCCGCGGATATTGGTGCCCGTCTGGCTCACGGCCTCCATGATGTCGGCGTACAGGCCGCGACGGTCCTCGCCGGTGACCGCGAGCCGCACGGCGAACGCTTCGCCCGCGGTCTCCTGCCAGTCAATGTCCACCCGGCGCTCCTCGGCGGCAAGCGTGAGCAGGTTCGGGCAGTCCGAGCGGTGGATCGAGATCCCGCGCCCCTGCGTCACGTATCCGACGACCGAGTCCCCGGGCACCGGCTGGCAGCACTGCGCGTAGCGGACCATCAGCCCGTCTACGCCTTGAATCTTGATGCCGCGGCCAAGCCGGATGCGGTCGATGACGCGGCCGAAAACCGTCGGCTTGGGCTCCTGGATCTCATCGGTGTTGAGATCCGGGTAGAGCGCCTTGATGACCTGGCCGATGTTGACGTCGCCCCGGCCCACCGCGATCTCGAGGCCCCGCCCGTCGGCCAGCGAAAGCGTGTCGGCCGCCCGGGCAAGCCGCGCGTCGTCCGGATTGTCGAGCCGCCGGCGCCGCACCTCGCGGGCGAGGATTTCCTTGCCCAGGGCGAGGCTGATGGTCTCCTCCTCGTGGTTGACCCACTGCTTGATCTTCTGCCGGGCGCGTGCGGTCCGGACGTGACTCAGCCAGTCCCGGCTCGGCTTGGCGCCGGCACCGGTGAGGATCTCGACGGTGTCGCCGCTCTTGAGCTCGCGGTGCAAGCGGGGCGATGCGCCCGTTGATCTTGGCGCCCTGGCACTTGAGCCCGACTTCGGTGTGCACGTGGAACGCGAAGTCGATCGGGGTCGAGCCCTTGGGCAGCCGCTTCACGTCGCCCTGCGGCGTGAAGATGAAGATCTCGTCCTGGTACAGGTCGATCTTCAGGAACTCGAGGAACTCCTCGGGGCTGTGGGTATCCTGCTGCAGCTCGAGGAGCTGGCGGAACCATCCGAGGTGCTGGTCGAGCTCGTCGGGCTTGCCGTCGCGCTTGTAGAGCCAGTGCGCCGCGATACCGAACTCGGCGGTGCGATGCATCTCCTGGGTGCGGATCTGCACTTCGAAGAGCTGGCCGCCCGGGCCGAAGATGGTGGTATGCAGCGACTGGTAGGCGTTCGACTTGGGGCTCGCGATGTAGTCCTTGATCCGCTCCTGGATCGGCGTCCAGTTGTGGTGGATGATGCCGAGCACGTGATAGCACTCCGGGACCGAGCGCACGATGACCCGGATGGCCATCAGGTCGTAGATCTCCTCGAAGCCCTTGTTCCGCTTCCGCATCTTCTGGAAGATCGACCACAGATGCTTGGGCCGGCCGGTGACCTCGTACCAGTCGATGCCGGCGCGCTTGAGCTCGTACTCGAGCGGCGTGCGGAGCTTGAGGATCGTCTGCTCGCGCTGCGCCCGCTTCGAGGCCACCTGGTTGACCAGCTCGCGGTACTCGTCCGACTCGAGGAACTTGAACGCCAGGTCTTCGAGCTCGGCCTTCATGCCGGCCATGCCGAAGCGGTGCGCGAGTGGCGCGTAGATCTCGCGGGTCTCGAGCGCGATCCGGCTCCGTCGCTCGGGCGAGAGATGCTCGAGCGTGCGCATGTTGTGCAGCCGGTCGCCCAGCTTGATGATGATGACCCGGGCGTCCTTGGCGATCGACAGCAGCAGCTTGCGGTAGTTCTCGACCTGCTCTTCGGCCGACGAGCGGAAGGTCAGGCTGGAGATCTTGGTGAGCCCGTCGACGATCCCGGCGATCTCGCTGCCGAACTCCTTCGCGATGTCCTCGGTGCGGACGTCCGAGTCCTCCACGACGTCGTGGAGCAGCGCCGCGGCGATGGTAGTGCTGTCGAGCAGCTGCTCGGCCAGGATGAGGGCGACCCCGATGCTGTGGGAGACGAAATCCTCGCCCGACATCCGCTTCTGGCCCCGGTGCGCGGACGCGCTGAAGCGGAGCGCCCGCTCGATCAGGTCGAGATCGAGGCGATCGGCGTGACGCTCGAGCACCGCCCGAAGATCGGGCGCGAGGTCAGGCAAGGTTCCGGTCACAGCAGGCCGGCAGTGGCGAAGCTCACGAAGCGGTCTCCGGCGATGATCACGTGGTCATAGAGCGGCAGATCCAGCAGGCGTCCCGCGGCCGACAGCTGCTGCGTGACCGCCCTGTCCTCCGCCGAGGGGGTCGGATCCCCGCTCGGGTGATTATGGACGACGATGATCCCCGCCGCGGCCTCCGCGATCGCGGCGCGGAACACCTCTCGGGGGTGCACCAGGGAGCTGTTGAGCAGGCCGCGGGTGACGAGCACTTCCCGCAGGACCTGGCTCTGACTGTCGAGCGCGAGGAGATGAAATTCCTCGACCTGCAGGTCGCGCAGCCTAGTTTGAAACAGGCGGGCGACGTCCTCGGGTTCCCGGATCCGGAGCACCGGGGGGCGCTCCTCGCGGGCCAGGCGGGCACCCAGCTCGAAGGCCGCGAGCAGCCGGGCCGCCTTGGTGGGACCGACACCGTGCGCCCGGAGCAACTCCGCACGCGGCCTTCGGACCAGGCCCCGGAGCGATCCCTCCGCGACGTTCAGAAGCTGCCCGGCCACCTCCAGGACGTCCGAGCCGCCAGCACCTGTCCCTAACAGGATGGCGAGAAGTTCGGCGGTCGTCAACGCGGCGGGGCCCAAGGACCAGAGGCGCTCCCGGGGTCGGTCGGCGTCCGGGACGGCGGGAAGGGAGAGCGGCATCGGAGAAAGGTACGCCCGCCGGGCCCGCGGGGAGTGGCATTACGCTGCTGCAGGCAATGAACTTACGCCGTGCGCCACGGCGCCGGGGCGCAGACCATCAGTCTGCCTCGGACGTATCCGGCGCCCCGCCGAGACGCGACAGGGCTGCGCTCGCCTCTACGACCAGATGGCGATGGCTGGCGGGCGGCATGTCGTACCGCACGAGAAACTGCCGGTAGTCCCGGCGGGCCTGGACGAACTGACCCCGAGCCTCCTCGATCCGAGCGAGCGTGAGATAAACCAAGGGGGTGGACGGGATCTTCGCCATGAACATCCCTCCGATCGCCTGGTGCCAGGTGAGCAGCTGCACGGCTCGCGTGGTATCTCCCACAGCGAGCAACCAGGACGCTGCAGCCATCCGGTTGATCGCCTGGCGAACCGGGTGAGTTTGCAGATGCCATCCAAGGGTTGAGGTTGGCGGACTCCATTTCGATTTCGAACAGCTGCGAGCCGGCGGCACGAGAGTTCCCGCCCAAGGCAATCTCGAACGGAATCAGGCTCACAGACTTAGCCCGCGGAACGGAGTCTCCCGCCGCAGCCATCCTGGCGCGTGCGGATGCCAGACCGACCCGATCGCCGCGCGTCGCCGCAAGAATGCCATCGAGCCAGGCAAGCTCCGCCTTCAGCGCTGGCGTTTTCAAGGCCAGCCGCGCGACGGCCGCCGGCCGAAATTCGGCGGCCCTCGAGTTCGTGATTGCGCCGACCCATGCCGCAAGGACCGCGAGCCGATAGGCATCGAGACCCGGTGGCGAGTTCTCATTGGCCCCGCTTTTCCGCTCGATGGTCACCAGGGCGGAGTCCCACGCGCCGCGAGCAGCCCAATTCAAAGCGGTGATCCACCCGAGGAAATCGGCGAGGTCCCGTGGCGGGTCTCGCCGGAGCAAGCGGCGGTTGAACTCGATTTGCGCCCTCGGAGAGGCCGCTGTGAGACCGAGCACGTAGTCCGGGGGCATGTCACCGTCGGCAGCGATTGCCGCCAGGGCGGTCCGATACAGGCTGTCCGTGAGTGGGCCGGCGGCGCGGCTTCCGGTCTGGAGTGCCTGCACGGTTCGAAACACGAGCATGACGTCCGCTCGCTCCTCTCGGCGACCAGAACGCGATCGCCGCTCAGCAGGATGTTCTCGGGTTTGAGCTCGAATCAGTCTGCCTCGGACGGATCCCGCACGCGACCGCGCCGGGTGCCACTTACGCCTCCCGGAGCGCGGCCGCCAGCTCCCCGGCCGTGGGGTAGCGCTCCTCGGGCTGCTTGGCCAGGCTCCGGAGCACGGCGCGCTCGATCGCCGGCGGTACGTCGGGCCGGATGGTCCGGAGCGGTGGGACGGGTTCGGCCAGGTGTCGGGCGAGCACGGCAGCCCTGCTGGCACCGCTGAACGGGGGCTCGCCTCCCAGCATCTCATAGAGCACGCAGCCCAAGCTGTAGATATCGCTCCGGCCGTCCAGGGCTCGGCTTCCTCGCGCCTGTTCCGGACTGGTGTAGCCCGGCACGCCGAGCAGGATCCCGCTCGCCGACAGCCGCTCGCCCCCCGCACTCTCCAGCACGCCCGCGATACCGAAGTCCGCGACCAGCGCCTGGCCCGACTCGAGCAGGATGTTTTCGGGTCGGACATCCCGGTGCACCACTCCCTGCCCGTGTGCGTAGGCCAGCGCCTCCGCGACGTCCAGGGCAATCCGCACCGCCTCGGCAATCGGCAACTGAATCTCCCGCTGCAGCCGCTGCCGGAGGGACTCGCCACGGACGTACGGCATCACGTAGAAGAGGCCGGGCGGGCCAGCTCCCGGCGGCATGACCCCGGAGTCGTACAGCTGGAGAATGTGGGGGTGGTAGAGCCGAGCGAGGATTCCTATTTCCCGGCGAAATCGCCGCGCATCCGTCGCGGTGGCGATCTCCGGACGAAGCAGCTTGAGGGCCACGGGGCGATCGTATCTGCGGTCCCGCGCCAGATAGACGATCGCGGCCGAGCCCCGACCGAGCTCGCGCTCGACGAGATACCGCGCGGGCTCCGCGGCGGCGTCACGCTCATCCTCGCCCGCCGTGCGCCGGTGCTCGGTGTGCAACCGCTCCACCAGCACCTCCAGATCCCGGGCCGAAGCTCCCGGCAGCTCCTCCCGAATCCGGGTCATGTACTCCCGCGCGGCCCGCGCCGCCCCTGCCCAGTCGCCCGAGGCGGCCAGGGCGCGGACCAGGTCGGTTGCCGGCCGCTCGCCGAGGGGATCGGCCACCGCTAAGCGGCGCTTGAGGTCGATGGCCTCGGTATGCCGACCCTGGGACTCGGCCTCCTCCGCGAGCAGCCGGAGCGCCCGCTCGTGCTCCATCGCTAGCCGTGCCCGTTCGCGCTCGGCCCAGCGCTCGAACTCGGGCGCCCCGCTCAGGAAGAATCCGTCCAGGAATGGACCGCCATAAACCGCGGTGGCACCGGCGAGATCGCCCGCGGCCATCCGGCCCGTGAACTCGGCGACGTCAGTACTCACGACGGCCGAATCGATCCGCAGCGGATCGCTGCCCTGAACGACCACCTGGGGGAACTGGCGCCGCATCGAGTAGAGCAGCTGCTCCAGCGCGTGGCGCGCGTTGTCGACCGCGCTCTCGGGCCAGAGGCAGGCGACCAGCTTGTCGCGGGACATGCCCCGCTCGCCGGCGGCGGCCAGAAGCGCCAGCAACGCGAGGCGCCGCCGCTGCGACGCCACCTGGTGACCGGCGGGGTCGGTCAATGTCAGCCCGCCGAGGGTCTCGAGTCTCAGCATGAGCGATAAATGAGCGCGCGGTGAGAGGGAGGTGAGCCTCGCCTCTTAGTGTAGGCCTCACAGTTCGGCCCGGGTAAGCGCCGGGCGGCGCATTTGGGGCCGCCATCCGCACCCCGAAGGACCCAAGAGGCTCAGATGCGGACCCTGCCATTACTCACCCTCGTTCTCGCCACTGCCGCGGCCGGCATGGGCTGCCAGTCCGGCGCGTCGCTCGTAGCTCCGGATGACCCCGAGTTGACGCTCACCGTGCTGCCCACCATTACGTCGGTCGACGGCGGCAAGACGCTGCGCCTGACCGCCAAGGTCCGCCAGTCGGACGGATCGATCATCTCACCGGCCGACATCGCCTGGCGCAGCGGCGACGACGCCATCGCATTGGTCGACGGCGGCGGCACGGTGCTTGGCTTGCGCGCCGGGCAGGTCCAGATCGTCGCCACGTGGCACGACAGCCGGGGCTTCTCGCTGGTGACAGTCCTCGAGCCGGCGGCGCAGAAACCGGATGGAAAGCAGCCGAAGCCGCAGTGCGCCGAGAAGGGCGTCGCCGGCGCGGGCGCGGAAATCCCCAACGGCGGGAGGTGCCTCTAATGCCGGTCGGAACTCAGGAGCAGGTGGGGATCGGGTGACCGGTCCTCACCCGCCGTTCCGCACGCACCGTCGTGATTTCGCGTGCGGCCGCCGTGAGGATTCCGTGAGCCTTCGCGCCT
>CAWDPF010000012.1:0-189840 GCA_963804125.1 uncultured Gemmatimonadales bacterium | reverse complement strand
GGAGCTTCCGTCCCAGCCCGTCAGCAGGCCGAGAAGCGCCCCGTCGTCGCCCGAGAGCCGGAACATGTCGCCGCCGGCGCCGGCTGTGAAGTCGGTGACGATGATCGCCGCCGTCCCCTGGTCGGCATGGGCGATCTCGATCGTGTCGATGCCGCTGCCGGTGGTGATCGTGCTCGCAGTGTAGCGGTAATAGTGGCGGATCGTGTCATTGCCGTCGCCGCCGTTGATCGTCTGGGCCCCGTCGGTGCGAGCCGGCGTCGATCTTGTCGTCGCCGACGCCGCCGGTGAAGGCGTTGGTCCCGGCGAGTCGGTCAGGAAGTCATTGCCGTCGCCGCCGTCGAGCGACTTCGTCGCCGTCGCCGCCGTCGAGACTGTCGTTGCCGGTGCCGCCCGGACAGCTGTCGTTGCCGCTCGCCGTTCCGCCGCTGCCGACATCGTCTTGCCGCCCGCCATGAGTCCTCGTCATTGCCACCCTCGATGACGTCGTTGCCGGCATCGCCGACCAGCTTGTCGTCGCCGTCGCCGCCCGAAAGCTGGTCGTCGCCATTGTCGCCCGAGAGACTGTCGTTGCCGGCCTGGCCGTCCAGCTTGTCGTTGCCGTCGCCGCCCGACAGGATGTCGTCGTCGTTGCCGCCCTCGATGATGTCGTTGCCGCCCTCGCCGTTCAAAATGTCCGTGCCGTCGCCGCCGCAAATGAGATCGTTGCCGTCCAGGCCGAAGACCTGTCGTTGCCGCCGAGCGCATTGATCCTGTCGTCGCCGGGCGTTCCGATCAGCATTTCGTCGTCGTCGGTGCCGTTTGATCGCTCCCTCGTCGCGGCCCTGGACCGTGATCGTGACGGTCGAGGTCGACGGACGCGCCATGCTCGTCCTCGATCGTGTAGCTGACGACGACGTCGCGCTCTCGCCGTCGGCGAGATAGTCGAAATCGGTGCCCGGATCGAACTGGACCTGGTTGGCGACGATGGTGACGCGTGCCCTGGCCGGCCGGCACCGAGGCGGCGGTGACGGTCAGGACCGCGCCGTCGTCGACGTCGGTGTCGTTGGCGAGCACGTCGACCATGACGGCCGCGTTCTCGCTCGTCGTCCGCGTGTCGGGATTGGCGACCGGACCGTCATTGGTGCCGGTGACGGTGATCGTGACGTCGAGGAGGCGGTCGCGCCATGCTCGTCCTGGATCGTGTAGCTGACGACGACCATCTTCGCTCTCGCCGACCGCGAGATGGTCGAAGTCGGTGCCCGGATCGAACTGGACCTGGTTGCCGACGACCGAGGCGCTGCCCTGGCCGGCCGGCGCCGAGGCGGCGGTGACGGTCAGGACCGCGCCGTTGTCGACGTCGGTGTCGTTGGCGAGCACGTTGACCAGGATCGCCTGCGTTCTCGCTGGTCGACGCGGTGTCGGGATTGGCGACCGGGCCGTCGTTGGTGCCGGTGACGGTGATCGTGACCGTCGAGGAGGACGGTCGCGCCATGCTCGTCCTCGATCGTGTAGCTGACGACGACGTCCTCGCTCTCGCCGACTCGGCGAGATCGTCGAAGTCGGTGCCCGGATCGAACTGGACCTGGTTGCCGACGACCGAGGCGCGTGCCCTGGCCGGCCGGCGCCGAGGCGGCGGTGACGGTCAGCGACCGCGCCGTTGTCGACGTCGGTGTCGTTGGCGAGCACGTTGATCAGGATCGATCTGCGTTCTCGCCGGTCGCGGCCGTGTCGGGATTGGCGACCGGGGCGTCGTTGACGCCGGCGATGTGGAAGACGAGCGTGCCGGTGTCGCTGCCGTCTTGTCGGAGACGGTGTAGTTGAAGCTGTCCGGGACGTTCTCGCCCTGCGCCAGCGCCTGGGCCGAGGCGTACAGGGTGTAGCTGTAGGTGCCGTTCGCGTTGAGCGTCAGCGTGCCGTAGGTGCCGGTGAAGGCGCCGGCCGGTGACGGTGAGCGCATCGCCGTCGAAATCGAAATCGTTGTCCTTCACGCTGGCCGAGCCGCTGCTGTAGGTGCCGGTGTCCTCGTTGATGAAGACATGGTCGTCGACCGCGACCGGGCGCGTTGTGTGCCGCTGCCGAGGTCGATGACGCGGTCGGCGAAGACCAGCCGCTCGACCCGGATCACCTGGTCGTGGCCGTCGGCGCCGGCGCCGCCCAGGTGGACGATGTGCAGATAGCCGCCGCTGGTGAAGAAGGTATATTCGGCGATCGAGCCGGAATAATAACGGTGTCGAAGCCGTTGCCGCCGTCGATGATGTCGTCGCCGCCGCCGCCGGTGAGTCGTCGTTGCCGTTGTCGCCGGACAGATTGTCGTTGCCGGCGCCGCCAACGATGACGTCGTTGCCGTTGCCGCCGCGATCATGTCGTTGCCGTCGCCGCCGTCGAGCTTGTCCTTGCCGTTGCCGCCGTCGATCATGTCGTCGCCGTCGCCGCCGGAGATCGTGTCGTTGCCGTTGCCGCCGTCGATCTATTGTCGTCGTCGCCGAAGTCGGCCAGCCGCCGTCGATCTGTCGTGCCGTCGCCGGATTGCCGTCCGTTGCAGCGTGTCGTCTGCCGCCGAGACCGTTGATCGTGTCGTCGCCGTTGGAGCCGTTGATCGTGTTGTTGCCGTTGGTGCCGGTATAGGTTGTCACGTCAAATTCCCTCCGCTCTTCGACGACCAGTCGCAGCCCACACCCGCATTTTCCGCGAAACAGAGCTAAACGAAACTGCAATGATGCTGGCGCGGCCGCTCCCGATCTGATTCCGTTCCGCAGAACCGATTGACCCGAAAAAGCGGAACGCACGCGTGCCCGTTATTGACTTCTTCGCGAAGCGACTCGTCCCCCCGGCGCTGCTTGGACGATCAAAGTGACTCGCGGCGCAGCAAGTGTCCACATCGGAAAGCATGGATAAATCAGGGCAAAAACGAGGAAGGCGACGAATCCACGCTCGACCGGTCAATCGTCGGGCAAGGCAGGAGCTATTCGCTCCTTGCGCGCGGCCCGGTCAGGCGAGGCGGATACGCGGCCGCGGCGGCGGACGATAGGGGATCGGCGTTCCGGGCTCCGCCTTCACGGGGAGCGGTCCTTCGGTGCGCATCTCGGCTTCGCTCGATGCTTGCTGGGGATGGGCGGAAGCGGCCGGTTCCGCTTCCGAAGTGGACGAAGTGGACGCCCGGAGCGGCTTTTCGCTCGCCGAAGTGGACAAGTTGGACGCCTGGAGAGGTTCGCTGCCGGGCGCAGGGGCGGGGGCTTCGAGCGCGGGCGCGGGCGGCAACGCCGCGGGCAAAGCGGGCGCCCCGCCTTCGCCGGGAAGCCGGCGGCCCCATTCCGCCTCGGCCTCTGCAGCCGGTCGAGCGCTCCTTCGACGTCGGGCAGCGGGTCGATTCCGCGGCGGCGAAGCCAGCCCTCGATCTCGTTCAGCGGGCGCATATTTGAGCGGGTTGCGGGCGCGAAGCAGCCAAATCAGCAGGCTGTTGTCATATTTCCAGCGGATGCCGACCCTCTGGCCCTATAGTAGACGACCTCCTCCTGGCCCTTGATGGCGCGCTCGAAGGCGGTCTCTTCGAGCACGACGTCGGTGACCTTGGCGGCCTCGTCCACAGGCGGCTCGGCAAGCTGTCGCCGTCGGGGCTGTTGTAGAGATTGTAGGCGGTCGCTCCGGCAGTCCCAGCTCCCGACCCACCTGCCGCACCTCGTCCTTGAACAGCTCGCGCAAGGGCTCGAGCAGCTTGAAGGGCAGCCGCTCGGGCAGTCCGCCGACGTTGTGGTGGGTCTTGATCGTGACCGACGGCCCGCCTTGTGGCGAGATCGACTCGATGACGTCGGGATAGAGCGTGCCCTGGACCAGGAACCCAACGTCATCCCCCACCGAGCGCGCCTCGGCCTCGAAGACGTCGATGAATGTGTGGCCGATCCGCCGCCGCTTCTCCTCCGGGTCGCCCACGCCGGCCAGCCGCTCCAGGAATTGCGCGCTCGCGTCCACCACGCGGAGGTCGATGCCGAGGTGGCGCCGGAAGGTGGCCTCGACCTGGTCCCGCTCGTGCAGCCGGAGGAGCCCATGGTCGACGAAGATGCAGGTGAGGCGGTCACCCACCGCGCGGTGCACCAGCACCGCGGCAACCGATGAGTCCACGCCACCCGAAAGCCCGCAGATGACCCGCCGGTCGGGGCCGACGAGCTCCCGGACGCGCTGAATCTCCGTCTCGACGAAGTGGCCGGGGGTCCAGTCGGGCGTGACGCCGCAGACCTCGAACAGGAAGTTGTTGAGGATCTCGCCGCCCCGCGGGGTGTGCGCCACCTCGGGGTGAAACTGCACGCCGAAGAGCGGCCGCTGGGTGTGCTCGAACGCCGCCACGGGGCTATTGGCGCTCGAGGCGGTGACGGCATATCCCGGAGGCGCGACGTCCACGTGATCCCCGTGGCTCATCCAGACCGGCGTCTCCTCGCCCTTGCCGAAGCCACGGAAGAGGCGGCCGCCCTCGACCGTCACGCTCGCGCGTCCGTACTCGCGGCGGTCGGCGCGCTTCACGTTGCCGCCCGAGAGATGGGCCAGGAGCTGCATCCCGTAGCAGAGCCCGAGGACCGGCGTGCCAAGCTCGAGCAGCGCGGGATCGGCCGTGGGCACGCTCTCGCCGTAGACCGAATTCGGCCCGCCGGAGAGGATGATGCCCTTCGGCTTCCAGTCCCGGATCCAGGCGATGGTCCGTGACGGCGGGTGGATCTCGCAGTACACGTGGGCCTCGCGCACCCGGCGCGCGATGAGCTGGGTGTACTGGGAGCCGAAATCGATGATCAGGATGCCGTCGTGATGTTGAGCCACGTCCTGGTTAGCTCCTGTTCCGTGTCAGCTAAGGAATGAGTCACCCTGGGGTGACACCCGTTCCGTAGCGAACAAACCTTCCACCGTCTCGCGCGGCCGTGCGACCCACCAGCGCTCCCCGTCCACCACCACCTCCGCCGGCCGGGGCCGCGAATTGTAGTTGGACGCCATGACGAACCCGTACGCGCCCGCGCCGAGCACCGCGAGCCGGTCACCGGCCCCGACGTCGGGTAGCTTGCGGCCGAGCGCGAGAAAATCGCCGGTCTCGCAGACCGGCCCGACCACGTCGGCGAGCACCGTCGGGCGCTCGCTCGCCTCGAGCTCCACGATCTCGTGGTAGGCCTGGTAATGGCTGGGACGGACGAGATCGTTCATCCCCGCGTCCACCACGATGAACTCCTTGCCGCCCGAATGCTTCCGGTACAGCACCTCGGTGAGCAGCACGCCCGCGCTCCCCACCAGAAACCGCCCGGGCTCGAGGTACGCGGTGTACCCCGTCGGCGCCAGCAGCGGGACGACCGCCTCCGCAAACGTCACCGGGTCCATCGGCAGCTCGTCGGCGTAGCGGATGCCCAGGCCGCCGCCGATGTCCACCACCTGGATCGCGTGCGTGGCCCGCAGACGCTCCGCCAGCTCGAGCAGGTGGCCGATCCCCTGCCGGAACGGCTCGGTATCCGACAACTGGCTGCCGAGGTGCATCGCGAGCGTGGTGAGCCGGAGTCGCGGATGGCCGGCGATGAACGCCGCGGCGCCCAGCACCTGGTCCACCGGCACGCCGAACTTGATCCCGCTCTTGCCGGTCGAGATGTAGGGATGGGTGTCGGTGGTGACGTCGGGGTTGACCCGGATGCCGACGGCGACGTCGATCCGCTCTTCCTCGGCGATCGCCGCCAGGCGATGCAGCTCCTCGATCGACTCGACGTTCAAGTGCCCGAGGCGGGCGCGAACGGCCTGTCGGAGCTCGGCGGCGGCCTTCCCCACCCCGCTGAAGACGATCCGCTCCGGGGCGAAGCCCGCCGCGAGCGCCCGGGACATCTCGCCGGCGGAGACGATGTCGGCGCCGGCACCCAGATCGCGCAGGATGCGGAGCACGGCGAGCGTGCTGTTGGCCTTGACCGCGTAGCAGATCCGGTGGGGCATGGCCCGCGAGCGCCGTGTCGAGCGCCCGGTACCGCTCGCGGATGGCCTCCGCGTTGTAGACGTAGACCGGCGTGCCCACCTGCTCGGCGATGGCCGTGAGCGACACGCCGCCCAGGCGAGAGGGCGGCGCCGTTCCGGGTCAGCCCGGCATCGGCGAAGCGGGCGTCGATCAGTACGCCTTGGCCCACACCGCCTCGGCGACGCTGGGCTTTCCGCACCACATGCAGGTCGTCGGCGCCACCGGCGAGCGGAACTCCTCGTCGGGGAGCACGCGGATCGTCGCCTTGGTCTGCTCCTTGATCTCGGCCTCGCAGGTGCCCCGCCCGCAGAAGCCGGCGTAGACGAAGCCGCCCGGCCCCTCGAGGTGCGCGAGGAACTGCTCCTTCGTGGCGCCGCGGATGCTGGCGGCCTCGCGGCGCGCCGTCGCGGTCGCGAGCAGGTCGGCCTGCATCCGCTCCATCTCCTCGAGCATGCGGGCCGGGAGCCCTTCAATCGGGACCGTCTCCTTCTTGCCGCCGGTCCGGCGGGCGAGCACCGCGGCCCCCGCCGCCACGTCCCGCGGGCCGATCTCGAGGCGCAGCGGTGCGCCGCGGCTCTCCCACTCGTAGTACTTGGCGCCGGGCTTCATGCCCTCGCGGCCGTCGAGGTGGACCCGGATGCCTTCGGCCGCCAGGTCGCGCTTGATCGCGTGGGCTGTGTCGAGCACGGTGGTCCGCTCGTCGTCGGTGCGATAGATGGGGACGATCACGACCTGGTATTGCGCGAGCCGCGGCGGGCAGACCAGCCCCCCATCGTCGCCGTGCGTCATGATGAGGGCGCCGACCAGGCGGGTCGACACGCCCCACGAGGTGTTCCAGACGTGGTCGAGGTCGCCGGCGGCGGTCTGGAAGGTGACCTCGAACGCACGCGAGAAGTTCTGGCCGAGGTTGTGGCTCGTGCCGGCCTGGAGCGCCTTGTTGTCCTGCATCAGCGCCTCGCAGCTGTACGTGCGCACCGCGCCGGCGAAGCGCTCGCTGTCGGTCTTTCGGCCGGTCACCACCGGCATCGCCATCCACTCTTCCATGAACGTGCGGTAGACGCCGAGCATCTGGAGCGCCTCCGCCTCGGCCTCCGCCTCGGTGGCATGCGCGGTGTGGCCCTCCTGCCAGAGGAACTCGGTGGTCCGGAGGAAGAGCCGCGTGCGCATCTCCCAGCGGACGACGTTGGCCCACTGGTTGATGAGCAGCGGCAGGTCGCGGTAGCTCTGGATCCACTTGGCGTACATCGCGTAGATGATGGTCTCGGACGTCGGCCGGACGACGAGCGGCTCCTCGAGCTCCTTCCCGCCGCCGTGGGTCACGACCGCCGTCTCGGGGGCGAACCCCTCGACGTGCGCGGCCTCGCGCGAGAGGAAGCTCTGCGGGATGAAGAGCGGGAAGTAGGCGTTCTGGTGGCCGGTGTCCTTGAACATCTGGTCGAGCGCGCGCTGCATCTGCTCCCAGATGGCGTAGCCGTTCGGCCGGATGACCATGCACCCGCGCACGGGGCTGTAGTCCGCCAGCTCCGCGCGGGCGATGAGCTCGTTGTACCAGGCGCTGAAGTCCGCGGCGCGGGTGGTCAACGCCTTCGTGTCCGCCATTCGTGCTCCTCTATCGGTTGCACTTTGCATTGCCGCATCTCTCCCGAGTCGGCGCCTCCAATGCTCATCCGCCTGCGACCACTCTGCGTCAGCCGCTCGACCACCTCAGCCCGCGGGACCGCCTCCTGCCCCTTCCCCGCCAGATCCTTCAGCATCACCTCGCCCCGCGCCCGATCGTCCGGCCCGATCACGACGCGCGAACCGCGCGTTCCGCGCGTCGGCCAGCTTGAGCTGCTTGCCCACCGCCTGGGTGCCGAGCGCGTACTCGGCGCGGAGGCCGGCGTCGCGGATCTCGTGCGCCAGGCTCAGCACGAACGGCAGGTCCTCCTCGGTGACCGCGGCGAGGAACACGTCGATGCTCGAGACGTCGGTCGGGACCAGCCCGCGGTCGCGGAGCAGCTCCGCGAGCACCACGTCGCCCATGCCGAAGCCCAGGGCGGGCAGGTCGACGCCGCCGAGCGCCGCAAGCAGGCCGTCGTAGCGGCCGCCGCCGCAGATGGCGCGAAGCGTCCGGCCGGCGTCGAACAGCTCGAACACGGTCCCGGTGTAGTACGCCAGGCCGCGCACGATCGTGAGGTCCACCTCGACGAACTCGCCGAGCCCCATCGCCTCGAGCGCCTCCACCACGCGGCGGAGCGCCTGACCGGCCTCCGGGCCCCCCTGCACGCGGGCCAGCGCCGACTCGACCGCCGGGAGCCCGCGCAGCGTGGCAAGCTCGAGGACCCCCGCTGCCGCGTCGGCGCCGATGCCGGCCGCGCCGAGCTGCGCCGTCAGCGCCGCACGATCGAGGCGCTCGATCTTGTCGACCGCCTGATATGCCGCCACGAGCTGCGGCTCCGCGACGCCGGCCCCGAGCAGCAGGGCTCGAAGCACCCGACGGTCGGAGAGCCGCACGCGCACGTCGGCGGGCCCGAGCCCGAAGGCGCGCATGACGTCCAGGGCCAGCGCGATGATCTCGGCGTCGCCGAGCGGCCCCGGCTCACCGATCAGGTCGCAGTTGAGCTGGAAGTGCTCTCGAAGCCGCCCCCGTTGCTGCCGCTCGTAGCGGAAGAGCTGCGGGATGGCGAACCAGCGGATCGGCTTCTTGAGCCCGTTGGCGCGCGCCGCCACCATCCGGGCGAGGGTGGGCGTCATCTCCGGTCGCAGCGCGACCTCGCGCCCGCCCTTGTCGGTAAAGCTGTAGAGCTGCCCCACGATCTCGTCGCCGCTCTTGGCCGTGTACAGCTCGAGCGGCTCGAGCGGCGGGCCGTCGTACTCCTCGAACCCGTACCGCGTGGCCACGGTCCGCCAGGTCCGGAAGATGTGGGTGCGCAGGGCAAGATCGGCGGGGTAAAACTCCCGAAAGCCCGGCAGGGCCTTGGTTTGCATGGGGAGAACATAGCCGGGTCGGAGAGCCTACACCACCTCCATGCCGAGCGCCGCCATGACGTCGCCGACCGTGTGGAACGAGCCCGTCACCAGCACCGTTCCGGCCCCGTCCTGCACCTTCTCGAGCGCCTCTCCGAAGTCCGGCACCAGCGTCCACGAGGCCCGCGCCGGGGGCCGGCCGCGGTCGCGAAGCCAGCGACGAAGCCAGACGGCATTCCAGCCCCGGCTGGCGGCGGTGGGGGCAACGGTGAGGATCCCGCGGTCGACGATCCGGTCGAGCTGCACCAGCATCTCGGGCCACTCCTTGTCGCCCAGAATCGAGACCAGCGCGTGCAGCGGGCGGCGCGGGCGGAGGGTGTCGATCGCCTTCACCAGCGCCCGAATGCCGTCCGGGTTGTGGGCGACGTCGAACAGCCACTTGCCCCGCCGGTCGAGCCGGCCCGGCACGTGGGCCGACGCGAAGCCGGCCTCGACGGCCGCGAGCGCCGGCCGGTAGGGCGCGGGAAGGGCCATCAGGATCCCGTACGCCACGGCGGCATTCCGCCGCTGGTGCGGGCCCTCGAGGCTGAGCGGTCCCGGCCACTCGTACTCCGGCGGCAGCACCCGGACGTCGGCCCGGCCATCGGCTTGCCCGCGGCGCCACCGCCTTCCGCGCCTCGCGCCGGAGCACCTGCACCAGCGCCGGGTCGCGCTCGCCGACGACGAACGGCACGGCGGGCTTGGCGATCCCCGCCTTCTCGGCGGCGATGAGCTCGAGCGTGTCGCCCAGGTACTTCATGTGATCGCGCTCGATCTTCGTCACCGCGCTCACCAGCGGCCGGAGCACGTTCGTGCTGTCGAGCCGCCCGCCGAGGCCCACTTCGGCCACGACGATCTCCGCGCCGCGCGCCGCGAAGTCCGCGAAGGCGATCGCCGTCGTGGCCTCGAAGAACGTCGCCTTCCGCTCGAGGATGAGCGGCTGGAGCCGCTCGGTCCACATCGCCATCGCGCTCTCGGCGATCGGAACGCCGTCCACCCGGATACGCTCGCGGAACGACGCGAGGTGCGGCGACGTGTACAGCCCCACCCGCCATCCCGCCTCGCGCAGCGCCGAGGCCACCAGCGTCGACACGCTGCCCTTCCCGTTCGTGCCGCCGACGTGCATCGATGGCATCACCTGGTGCGGATTGCCGACCGCGTTCAGCAGGGCGCGCGTCGTGGCGAGCCCGAACTTGATCGTCGTCGTCCGGGGGAAGAGGAACTGAAGCGCCTCTTCGTAGGTCAGCGGCATGGCATTCCTTGAATGGCTGACTCTTTCCGTGGTTGGCTCGCTTCGGGTACCGGGCCGTCATCGCTGCCGTATTCACCACGAAGGCACGAAGAACACGAAGGTACACGAAGGCAAACAACAAATCAGTTGCTCTTCTTCGTGGTCCTTCGTGGCCTTCGTGCCAAAGGGCCGCACACTCTCGCCCTGCCACCCGAACAATCTCGACCCCCGCCTGCACAATCTCCACCCGACGCCGAAACGACAACGCCCCACCTCGTCCTGCCGGTGGGGCGTCGGATCGGGAAGACCTGCGGCGTCAGCTCAGCTCGGCGATGCTCCACGTGCGGCCGCTGCCCCTGCATGTGCCGGATCAGCCGGGCCGTGGTGTCCCGGAGCGAGCCCCGCGGCACCACGTCGTCGATCTGCCCGTGCTCCAGCAGGAACTCCGCCGTCTGGAAGCCTTCGGGCAGGTCCTGCCCGATCGTCTGCTTGATCACCCGCTGTCCCGCGAACCCGATCAGGGCGCCCGGCTCCGCCAGCACCACGTCACCCTGCATGGCGTACGACGCCGACACGCCGCCGGTCGTCGGGTCCGTCAGGATGGAGATGTAGGGGATGCTGTCGCGGTTGAGCTGGGCGATGGCGGCGGAGGTCTTGGCCATCTGCATGAGGGAGAGCACGCCTTCCTGCATTCGGGCCCCGCCCGAGGCGGAGACGAGGACCAGCGGAGCCTTCTTCTCGTGCGAGCGACGCGCCAGCCGCGCGATCTTCTCCCCGACCACCGAGCCCATCGATCCGCCCATGAAGGCGAAATTCATCACCCCGAGATTGACCGGCAGGCCGTCCAGCCGGGCGGTCCCGACGTAGATGCCGTCGGCCTCCCCGCCCTTCTTCCGCGCCGCCGTCAGCCGCTCCGCGTAGTGCTCGAAATGCAGCGGATCGACCGAGCGCAGCCCCGGCCAGAGCTCGCGCCAGGTGCCCGGATCGGTCAGCAGCTCGATGTACTCCTCCGCGCCGATCCGGCGGTGCCGCCCGCACTCGGGGCACACGTTGAACGCCTTCTCGAATTTCTCGCGGATATCGATGTGACCGCAGCCATCGCATTTCTCCCAGGCATCGGGCGGAATTTCCAACCGCTCGCGCTGGGACGTACGTGGCTTGCGTTCCTTCTTAAACCATGCCATCACGGCCATAGGATAGTGGGTGCGGGTCAGGTGAAGGGTGCGTCGGGGTCCCGGAACCCATGGAATTTCGGGCAGTCCAGCCCCAAACGCCAGACCCCAACACCTAACCCGTTGTCAAATATCGGGATAGCCTGATTGGCGGGAGTCCCAGGCCACCCGGAAGGCCAGGCCGAGGCACAGCGAGCAGATGATGAAGAACGAGCCGCCGTAGGAGAAGAACGGCAGCGGAATTCCGGTGATCGGCATGAGATTCACCGTCATTCCGACGTTCTCGAAGACGTGAGTGAAGAACAGTCCGAGGATGCCGAACGTGACGAGGCTGCTGAAGCTGTCGGTGGCCCGCCGGGCAATCCTGAGGAGCGCCAGGAACAGGGCGAGAAAGAGCGACAGCGCCACCATCACGCCCAGGAACCCGAGCTCCTCGCCCACCACCGGAAACACGAAGTCGGTATGCTGCTCCGGCAGGAACGCCAGCCGCTTCTGCGGGCCCTGGGTATACCCGGTTCCGAACCACCCGCCCGAGCCGATGGCAACCCGCGACTGGATGGCGTGATACCCTGCCGCCCGCGGGTCGGCTTCCGGGTTGAGGAAGGTGAGCAGGCGGTTCTGCTGGTAGGGCGCCAGCCGCTGCCAGAGCGGGAGCGCGATGGTCCCCATGGCGACGTTCAGGAACCAGACCAGCAGCGAGTCGTAGATGTACGGGCGCCAGGCGACGAGCAGCGCCGTGAACGCCACCATCCAGAGGCCCCACGCCCAGTTGTTGAACGCCAGCAGCAGGCTGAGCCCGGGCGAGGCGATCATGAACAGGAGCCGGGGCCGCACGCCCGCCCAGAACAGCATGGCGAAGGCGACCCCGATGAACACGATCGCGCTGCCGAGGTCGGGCTGCTTGAGCACGAGGAGGAACGGCACGCCCACGATGAGCCCGGGCATCAGCAGGTCCCGGAACGAGCGCGGCGGCTCCTTCCGCCCGGACAGGTAGCGGGCGAGCATGAGGACCGTGGCCACCTTGGCCAGCTCCGACGGCTGCCCGATCTGGTGCCCGCCGACCGACAGCCAGCTATGGCTGCTCTGCGCCGTGCCCGCCCCCGTCCCGACCACCAGCACGATGCCAAGCAGGGCGATGCTGAACGCGTAGAGCGCCGGCGCAAGCCACTCGAGCAGCCGGAGCGAGGTGTGGAACACGGCCCACCCCACCACGATGCCGATCGCCGAACCAGAAGAGCTGCCGCATCCACACGCCGGCGGCGTGCGTCGGGACGTCGGTCTGCCCGGCCGAATAGAGCGTGAGCAGACCGAACGCCATGAGGGCGAGGGTCACCCCGAGGAGCCGCCGGTCGAGCGTCGCGGTCCTCACGGGCGCTCCCCGGCGCGGCGCACGCTGTCTTCCTGGGCCCGGGCCGCGGCCGAGTCGGGGTCGAGCTCGACCGGACGGGGCGCGGTATCGGCGGGCGCGACCGCTTCATCCAGCAGGACCTTCACCTTGATCGTTCCCACCGTGTCCGGTCCGAGGATGTAGCGCCGGAGGGTGCGGATGACGTAGGGCGCCACCGTCGTCCCATGCTCGGCGAACTCCATGATCCCGCCGACCACCAGCTCCGGCTTCTCCGCCGGGGCGAAGCCGATGAACCAGCCGTGGTCCTTGCCGTGCGGGTTCTGCGCGGTGCCGGTCTTGCCGGCGACGGCCAGGTCGGAGTGGCGGCTGGCCGAGGCCGTGCCGCGCTCGACCACGGCGATGAGCGCCCGCCGAAGCCCGTCCAGCTGCGCCGGCGACAGGCCGAGCGCACGCGGGGCCGCCGGCGCGGGCCGCACGATGAACGGCGAGGCCGCGTTGCCGTCGCCCGAGAGCCCCTCGTAGAACCGCATCATGTTGACCAGCGTCTGGGTGTTCTCGCCCTGGCCGATCGAGAAGTTGAGCGTCGTCGCGGGCGGGCTCCACCGGCGCGGCCCGTACAGGCGGTCGAAATAGGCGGTGGTGGCGGGGTAGATCGGATCGATCTCGTTCTCGAGATCGATGCCGCTCTTGTCCCGGAATCCCATCAGCACGCCGTCCTGGACGATCGCGTTGAGGCCCAGGCGGAGTCCCAGCTGGTAGAAGTACACGTCGCAGCTCGAAGCCACCGCGCCGACCAGATCGAGCGACCCGTGTCCCTCCTTCTTCCAGCAGCGGAAGATGCGGTTCCCCAGCCGGAGGCCGCCGCGGCACGGCGTGGGCATGTGGGTGTCGAGCCCGATCAGGCCGCGCTTCAGCGCCATTGCCGCGATCGCCAGCTTGAACGGCGAGGCGGGCGGATAGCGGGTCTGGATGGCGCGATTGAGGAGCGGCCGGGCCTCGTCGTTGTTGAGGCTGCGCCAGAGGGCCATGGAGATGCCGCCCACGAACGCGTTCGGGTCGTAGGTCGGCGCCGAGTACAGCGCGCGAACCTCCCCGGTCGGCGTCATGGCGATCATGGCGCCGCGGACCCCCGCGGGCCAGACGCTGTCGATGTAGCGCTGGAGGTCGAGATCGATCGTCGTGCTGATCGGCTTGCCGGGCGTAGGCGGAAGCGATGCCGTGCTCGCCTCCTCGCGGACGAGGCGGCCGCGCGCGTTCACCTCGATGTAGCGCACGCCTTCCGCCCCGCGGAGCGTGTCGTCGTACTCGCGCTCGAGGCCCGCCTTGCCCACGATCGAGCCCAGGCCGGCGCCGGGAAAGCGGTTGGCCGTGAGGTCGGACTCGGTCACCTCCGACACGTACCCGACCAGGTGCGCCACCGCCTTGCCGGCAGGGTACAGGCGCTTGGGCTCCGACTGGATCACGAGGCCCGGGAGCACCGCGCGGTGCTCCTCCAGCCGCGCGATGGTCTCGAACGTGGCGTCGCCGAACACGACCACCGGCTGGTAGCGCGCCTGGGCGTAGCGGCGGACGATCTCGGTGATCTCGGACGTGTCCACCGGCACGAAGCGGCCCACCTGCGCCAGCACCGCCCGGAGCGAGTCCCGGTTGGGCGCGAGCAGCTTGACCGAGTAGCCGGGCACGTTCTCGGCGATGATCCGGCCCCGCCGGTCCAGGATCGCGCCCCGGGGCGGGGTGAGCGCAATCGGGCGGAGGCGGTTGGTTTCCGCCTTCAGCTGGAACTTGTCATGCTGGATGATCTGGGTCCGGAAGAACGCGCCGGACAGCACGAGGAACGCGCCGACCAGGATCCAGCGCGCGAGGTCGGCGCGCTCGCGGACGCGGTAGGAGTCGAAGCCGTTCATGCGGCGGATCTCATGCGTCGAGCCGGATCGAGAACCACTCGCGGAACGCCAGCAGGATCACGAGCGCGAACAGCGCCGACGAGAGCGCCTGCAGCGGGCTGTACACCGCGAGCTCCGTCAGGACGGAGCCGTCGCCGCTTCCGCTCACCACCAGCACCAGGAAGTCCCGCAGCCAGACCCCGGCCGCCACGAAGGCGGCGTTGACGAGGAGGTTGTCGGCGAAGAAGACCGCCCGCGCCCACGAGGCCACGTACGCCACCACGGTGTGCGCCAGCGCCCCCGCCCCGAACCGGGCCGGCGTGAGCGAGTCCGCCGCGAGCCCGACCATGAAGCCGGCCACCGCCGACACGCCCGGGCTGCTCCGCATCGCGAACAGCATCAGGCCGACGAGCAGGAAATCGGGGCTCACCCGCGGACCCCAGAGACGCGGCCGCACGTAGAAGTGCAGGGCCACGAGGAGGAGCAGCACCACGGCGAGCTGAATGCGGTTGGCGCGGGCCGGGATCATCGGGCCGTGTCTCCCGGGGCGGCGCCGGGCTGGCGGGTGACGGGCGCAGGCGTGGGCGTGGTGCTCGGAGGAGGCCGGTTCGGGGCTGCCCGGCCGGGAGGCACCCGGGTGGTGTCCCGGCGGATCGCGGCGAGCGAGTCCGCCCTTCGGGCACGCGCATCACGGGCCGCCTGGGCCACCGAGTCGGCCACGCGGAGCCGCTCGAGCGAATCGAGCCGCTGCGCCGCGAGCACCGAGTCGCTCGGGAAGGCGCGCGCCAGATCGCCCTTCGGCGCAATCAGGACCAGCACATGGGCGGCGGACCCGGGATTGGCGGCGGGCAGCAGCCGGTAGACGCGCTCCCAGCCGGCCTGCTCCCGCACCACGCCCGTCACGGTGCCCACGGGAATGCCCTTGGGGTACACTCCGCCCAACCCGGACGAGAGCACCAGCGTGCCAACCGGGACCGAGTCGCGGTAGGGCACGCCGCGGAACTCGAGCCCGCCCTCGCCGGCCGCCGACGGAGCCACGACCCCTGCGGCGTTCCCGTTCACGGTGAACGCGCTCACCCGGAACTCGGGGTGCGCCCAGGTCATCACGATGCTCGAGCGGTCCGCCACGTTGAGGACCACGCCGACGAGGCCCTCGGGTGCCACGACCGGGTCGAACGCCGACACGCCCTCGCGCGACCCGGCGCTGAGCAGCAGCGTCCGCCCGTCGGTGGCCTGCGACTGGTGCAGGACCTCGGCGGCGACGTATCGGGTCCTGAGGCGGCGGCTGAGCGACAGGAGCTGGCGGAGGCGCTCGTTCTCGGCGAGCAGCGACGGCAGGCCCTGGGCGAGGTAGGAGGCGGAGTCACGCTGGGCGGTGATGGCGCGGAGCCGGACGCGGCTGGTCTTCCCTTCTTCGGCCTGGACCTGCAGCCAGACCAGCGGCCAGAGCACGGTCTCCCGCAGGCCCGCCGAGATGCCCTGGCCCCACGATGCCGGCGAGAACAGCCCGAACAGGGAGAGACCGAGACAGACGAGAAACAGGACGGTGTCCCGGCGCGTGTACGAGCGTTCCGACGCGCTGGCCATGCTCAGACGGACAGGACGCTGCGGTATTTCTCGTAGTCGTCGAGAATGCGCCCGGTCCCGCGGACCACGCAGGTGAGCGGGTCCTCGTCGACGTGAATGGGAAGGCCGGTTTCCTGGGCCAGCAGGATGTCGAGCCCGCGAATGAGGGCGCCGCCGCCGGTCATCACGATGCCGCGGTCGACGATGTCGCTCGCGAGCTCGGGCGGGGTGATCTCGAGCGCGCGGCGCACGGCGTCCACGATCTGCTGAATCGGCTCCTGGACCGCCTCGCGGATCTCGGCGGAATGCACCCGGACGGTCTTGGGGATGCCGGAGACCAGATCGCGGCCCTTGACCTCCATCTCGCGCTCGTCGCCGGTGGGGGCGGCGGAGCCGATCTTGATCTTGATCGCCTCGGCCGTCGGCTCACCGACGAGCAGGTTGTAGTTCTTGCGCATGAACTGGACGATGGCCTGATCCAGCTCGTCGCCGCCGGTGCGGATCGAGGTGTCGGACACGATGCCGGAGAGGGCGATGACGGCGATCTCGGTGGTCCCGCCGCCGATGTCGATCACCATGTTGCCGGTAGGCGTCTCGACCGGGAGGCCGACGCCGATCGCGGCCGCCATCGGCTCGGCGACCATCAGCACCTGCTTGGCCCCGGCCGTCTCGGCCGAATCGCGGACGGCGCGGCGCTCGACCTCGGTGATGCCCGACGGCACGCAGACGATGACCTTGGGCTTCACGCGGAAGACGTGCTTGTCGATGATCGTCTTGAGGAAGTACCGGAGCATCTTCTCGGTCACGTCGAAGTCGGCGATGACGCCGTCCTTGAGCGGCCGGACCGCGAGGATGCCGTCGGGCGTGCGGCCGAGCATGCGCTTGGCCTCGAGCCCGATGCCCTTGATCTTGCCGGTGGCCTTCTCGATCGCCACGACCGAGGGCTCGTTGAGGACGATCCCCTCGCCCTTCACGTAGATGAGCGTGTTGGCCGTGCCGAGGTCCACCGCGATCTCGTTCGCGGGGAGCCAGGACATCAGTTTCAGCGAAGGAAGCTTCATCAGGTGGCCGTGAGGCGCATGGGTGAACAAGCTAAATGGGCACTGGGGTATCGGGAAGCTGCTTGCGTCATCCTGAGCGGAGCGAAGGATCGGCCAGGGCATGCGAGTGAGGCTCGGGGGTCACTCGTACCACCCTGCCCGATCCTTCGCTCCGCTCAGGATGACGCCTGGACAGACCGCCCGGCTACCGCCCCGTGCTCCCGAACCCTCCCGCCCCGCGCTCCGTCCCCGGCAGCGCCTCCACCGGCCGGAACGTCACATGCTCGACCCGGGCGATGACCATCTGGGCGATCCGCATGCCGCGGGTGACCTGGAAAGTATCGGCGCCGAGGTTCACCAGCATGATCATCAGCTCGCCGCGGTAGTCGCTGTCGATCGTCGCCGGGGTGTTCGGCAGGGTGATGCCGTGCCGCAGCGCCAGGCCGGACCGCGGCCGGATCTGGCACTCGAACCCCTCCGGTACCGCGATCGCGAAGCCCGTCCGGAACAGCTTCCGCTCGAGCGGCCCCAAGCGGGCCGTCGTCCGCGCTGGCGACGTCGTACCCGGCGGCTCCCGGCGTGGCGAGGCTCGGCAGGGGCAGCCCCTCCCCGTGGGGGAGGCGGGTGATCAGCACCTCGGTCACAGGACCGAGGCGACGTCGGTCAGCGGGAGCCGGAAGGCTTCGGCCACGCCCGGGTAGACGGTCTTGCCCTCGACCACGTTGAGCCCGAGCGCCAGAGCAGAGTCAGCCTTGCAGGCCGCACGCCAGCCCTTCTTGGCGAGCTTAAGTGCATATGGCAGCGTGGCATTGGTGAGCGCGAGCGTGGACGTCCGAGGCACCCCGCCGGGCATATTGGCGACGGCGTAGTGCAGAATGCCGTCGACGAAGTACGTGGGGTTCTCGTGGGTGGTGGGCTTGATGGTCTCGACGCACCCGCCCTGGTCGACCGCCACGTCCACGATGACCGTGCCCGGCTTCATGGTCTTGAGGTCGCCGCGCTTGACCAGGTGCGGGGCCTTGGCCCCCGGCAGCAGCACCGCCCCGATGACCAGATCCGCCCGGCGGATCGCCTCGAGGATGTTGTGGCGGTTGGAATAGGTGGTGTCCACGTTGGCCGGCAGGACGTCGTCGAGGTAGCGGAGCCGGTCGAGCGAGATGTCCATGATGGTCACGTGGGCGCCCAGGCCGGCGGCCATCTTGGCCGCGTTGATGCCGACCACGCCACCCCCGATGATCACCACCTCGCCCGGCGCCACGCCCGGGACGCCGCCCAGCAGCACCCCGCTCCCGCCGAACACCTTCTCCAGGTACTTGGCGCCCTCCTGCACCGCCATCCGGCCGGCCACCTCGGACATCGGCGTGAGCAGGGGCAGCTCGCCGCTCGGAAGCTGGACGGTCTCGTACGCCACCGCGATGGCGCCGGAGTCGATCACGGCGCGGGTCAGGTCTTCGGCGGCCGCGAAGTGGAAGTAGGTGTAGATCACCTGCCCTTTCCGCATCCGGGGCCACTCGACCGCGATCGGCTCCTTCACCTTCATGATCATCTCGGCCCGCTGCCAGACCTCGTCGGCCGTGGCGAGGATGGCGGCGCCGACGGCCGTGTAGGCCTCGTCGGGAAAGCCGCTGCCGAGTCCCGCGCCGGCCTCGATGAAGACGGTGTGTCCCGCCGCGACCAGCGCCTCGGCGCCCGCCGGCACGAGGGCGATGCGGTTCTCGTTCGTCTTGATCTCCTTCGGCACGCCGATCAGCATGGGTCCTCTGGGTGGTTGATTGGTGGAGGTAAGCTGTGGAAGTCATCCTGAGCGAAGCGAAGGAGCCATGCCCCGACGCATGCTCCCTTCGCGTCGCTCAGGGTGACTCCGGGATCCGAGCCTGCGTCGCGCTCAGCATGACGAGCCTGCGTCTCGCTCACTGCCCCGCCCCGAGCCGCACGACCGTCTGCCGCTCCGGCGCGAAGAACTCCGCGGCAACCGCGGCGATCTCGTCCGGCGTGACCGCATCGATCTCGGCCAGCATCCGGTCGAGCGGGCGGTACTCGTCGTCGTGGAGAACGAAGCCGGCCAGCCGGCCCATCCGGGCGCCCGGGCTTTCGAGCGAGAGCATGACCTGCCCCTTCAGCTGCTGCTTCCCGTCGGCCAGCTCGGCCGCCGGCAGGCCCTCGCGGGCGAGGCGGGCGTATTCACCGCGGATGGCCTCGACCGCGGCGTCCGCCGTGCCCGGCTGGGTACCGATGTAGACGCCGAGCTGCCCGGCCGACTGGTAGAAGTGCTTGTAGGCGAAGATGGCGTACGCCAGGCCCAGCTCCTCGCGGACCCGCTGGAACAGCCGGCTCGACATCCCGCCGCCGAAGACGTTCGTGAGGATCGCGAGGGCGAAGCGCCGCGGGTCGTTCAGCCGGAATGTGTCGGTACCGAAGACGATGTGGGTCTGGGCGGAGTCGCGCTCCTCCCGCCGCTCGGCGCCCCGCACGGCCGGCGTGACCGCGACCGGCGGGCGCGCCGGCTCCGGCGCCGTCTCCCTCGAACCAGCCCTCGCGCTCGAGCACGGTGAGCAGCTGGTCGTGGTTCACGTTCCCGGCAGCCGCCACCACGAAGTTCCCGCGATAGTAGCCGGTCTGGTGCAGGCACCGGAGATCGTCGGCCGAGAGCGCTGCCAGGCTCGCGGCATCACCGAGGATGGAGTAGCCGTAGGGGTGATCCGGCCACAGCTCGGCCGCGTGCAGCTCGAAGACGAGATCGTCGGGCGTGTCCTCCACCCCGTTGATCTCTTCGAGGATGACGTTGCGCTCGGGCTCCAGGTCGCTCTCGCGCAGCAGCGGCCGGCGGGCGAGGTCGGTGAGGATCTCGACGGCCAGGGGAAGGTCGGCGTCGAGCGTGTGGGCCTGATAGCTGGTGTAGTCGCGGCCGGTGAAGGCGTCGAGACTGCCGCCCCGGACCTCGAGCTCGAGCGCCAGCTCCTTGGCGGAGCGGCGCTCGGTGCCCTTGAAGACCATGTGCTCGAGCAGGTGGGAGATGCCCATCTGCTCGCGGCGCTCGTGCGCGCTGGCCGTGCGCACGTAGAAGCCGGTGGCGGCCGAGCGGACGCCCGGCAGCCGCTCGGTGAGGACGACGAGCCCGTTCGGTGCCGTGGTGCGGAGGAGCCCGTCGTCCAGTCGTACCGTATCCAAGATGGCGCTACTCCTTGGGCAGCAGCGCCTTCCGGGAGAGCTTCATGCGGCCGCGATCGTCCACCTCGAGCAGCTTGACCTGCACGATGTCGCCCTTCTTGACCACGTCCTCGGTCTTCTCGGTGCGGCCGTGCTGCAGCTCGCTGATGTGAAGCAGACCCTCGACCCCGGGCAGGATCTCGACGAACGCGCCGAAGGCCGTGGTGCTCTTGACCGGGCCCTCGTAGGTCCGGCCCACCTCGGGCTCGGTGGTGATCGCCGCGACCATCGCGCGCGCCTTCTCGCCCGCCTCGCCGCCCACGGCGGAGATCGTCACGATCCCGCTGTCCTCGATGCTGATCTTGGCGCCGGTGGCGTCCTGGATGCCGCGGATCGTCTTGCCCTTCGGCCCGATGACGTCGCCGATCTTGTCCGGCTTGATCTGCATCGTGAAGATGCGCGGCGCGTACTTCGACAGCTCCGTGCGCGCCATCGGCAGGACCTTGGCCATCTCCTTCAGGATGTGGAGCCGGCCCTTGCGAGCCTTCTCGAGCGCCTGCTCCATGATCTTGAGGTCGAGGCCCTCGATCTTGATGTCCATCTGGATCGAGGTGATCCCCTTCTCGGTGCCGGCCACCTTGAAGTCCATGTCGCCGAGGTGGTCCTCGGAGCCCAGGATGTCGGTGAGGACGGCGATCTTGTCGCCCTCCTTGATGAGCCCCATCGCCACGCCGGCGCAGGGCGCCTGCATCGGCACGCCGGCGTCCATGAGCGCCAGGGAGCCGCCGCAGACCGTGGCCATCGACGAGGATCCGTTCGACTCCAGGATCTCGGAGACCACGCGCAGGGTGTACGGGAAGTCCTCGTAGTGCGGCAGCAGCGGCTGCAATGCCCGCTCGGCCAGCGCGCCATGCCCGATCTCGCGCCGGCTGGTGCCGCGGATCATCTTGACCTCGCCGGTGGAGTACGGCGGGAAGTTGTAGTGCAGCATGAACGACTTGGTGGTCTCGCCGGCCACGTCGATGCTGTCGATCCGCTGCTCGTCGTCCGCGGTGCCGAGCGTGACGGACACCAGCGCCTGGGTCTCGCCCGCGCTGGAACAGCGCCGAGCCGTGGGTGCGCGGCAGGACGCCGGTCTCGATGGCGATCGGACGGATGGTGTCGAGGTCGCGCCCGTCGACCCGCTCGCCCTTGTCGAGCACCTGCTGGCGCATCACCCGGTACTCGACGTCCTCGAGCACGTTGCCGATCTCGCGGCCCCGGTCGGGGAAGGCCTCCAGCACCTTGGCAATCGCCTGGTCGCGCACGGCGCTTGACGCCGCTGGCCCGGCTGGCCTTGTCCTTGGCGTTGATGGCCGTGGCCATCTGGGACTCGGCCAGCTCGCGGATCTTCTCCACGATGCCCGCGTCATGCTCGGCCTTGGTCCAGGCGATCTTCGGCTTCTTGTCCGCCTTGTCGATGACCTGCTTCTGGAGACCGATGATCTCCTTGATCCCCTTCTGCGCCACCTTCAACGCCTCGACCACCTCGGCCTCGGAGATCTCGAGCGAGCCGCCCTCGACCATCAGGATCGAGTCGGCCGAGCCGCTCACGACCAGGTCGAGCGTGGAGAACTCGAGCTGCTGGAAGGTCGGGTTGAGGATCCAGTTCCCTTCGACCCGGCCCACGCGCACCGCCGCCAGCGGGCCGTTCCACGGCACCGTCGAGAGGGTCAGCGCGGCCGAGGCGGCGACGACGCCGAGAATGTCGGCGTCGTTCTCCTGGTCGGCCGACAGCACGGTGACGAAGACCTGCACCTCGTTCTTGAACCCTTCCGGGAAGAGCGGCCGGATGGACCGGTCGATCAGGCGCGCCGCCAGGATCTCGTCATCCGACGGCCGGCCCTCGCGCTTGAGGAACCCGCCCGGGATCTTGCCCGCGGCGTAGGTCTTCTCGCGATATTCGACGGTCAGGGGGAAGAACGGGAGGGTGGAGATGTTCGGGGATACGGTGACGGCGGCCAGCACCATCGTGTCGCCGAAGCGGAGCAGTGCTGAGCCGGCGGCCTGCTTCGCGAGGCGGCCGGTTTCCAGTGTGAATGGACGTCCGGCGAACTGGGTCTCGATCCGTTGTACGGTCACGACCTTCTCTCTCTCTGATCTCGGGTTTCTTTGCTGCTGACGGACACATCAATGCACAGAGGGCGTCCCGATGTCTGGATCAGGACGCCCTCTCTGGCGTACGGCGGTTAGTGCCGGAGACCGAGCTGCTCGATCAGCGCGCGATAGGTCTCGAGGTCACTGCGCTTGAGATAGGTCAACAGCCGGCGGCGGGTGCCGACCATCTTCAGGAGACCGCGCCGCCCATGGTGATCCTTGGGGTGCGTCCGGAAGTGATCGGTGAGCGAATTGATCCGCTCGGTGAGCAAGGCCACCTGGACCTTGGTCGAGCCCGTGTCGCCCTCGTGGGCCTGGTGCTTGGCCGTTACGGCCTGCTTGTCGAAGCTCATGCTGCCCTGGTCCTCAATTGCGTTTGGCGTCGTAATCCGTTGTAGCACGGTAGAATAACGCAGGTGGGGACGGGGGACAAGGGCGGGCCGGCGGAAGGACGCTGGGTTACGCCTAAGCCCGTCACCCTGAGCGCAGCGAAGGGGGCATGACGTTGAGGCATGCCCCCTTCGCTGCGCTCAGGGTGACGACGGCGGGGCAGCGCTAGGACCGACGGTGCCCGGCCAGCCACCCGCCCGTCTGACCGCCCGACCGCCTGACCGCCTGACCGCCCGCCTGACCGCCCGCCCGTCACGCCCCAAACAGCCGCCGAATGTCGTTCGAGAACGCCAGCCCCATCAGCAGGACGATCAGCACCAGCCCCACCATCGTGAGCCGCTCCCGGAGCTTGAGCGGCAGCGGGCGGCGGACGACCGCCTCCGCCAGCAGGAACAGGAACTGGCCCCCGTCCAGCACCGGCACCGGCAGCAGGTTGAGCACCGCCAGGTTGATCGAGATCAGGGCCATGAAGCCGAGGAAGGCGTCGAGCCCCATGCGGGCGCTCTCGCCGGCCAGCTGGCCGATCAGGATCGGCCCGCCCACCTCCCGCTTCGAGATCCGCCCGCTGAAGAGCCCGCGCACCGTGCGGACGATCTGGGTCGAGGACCCGACCGTGGCGTGCCAGCCCTCGACCGCCGCCTGGCCCAGGCTCAGGGGCTCCGAGCGGAAGTCGCCGGCCACGGCCACGCCGATCCGGCCGATCGCCTGGGGCTTGCCGTCGGGCCCGGTGATCGAGTCGACGTACGGCGTGATGTCGAAGCGCTGGCGCCCCCCGGCCCGGCCCACCTCGACCGAGAGCGGCCGGCCGGCGTTCTTCTGCAGCAGCTCCAGCAGGTCGTACCACTGGGTCACCGGCGTCCCGGCGATGGCGGTGATGGTGTCGCCCGGCTTGATCCCGGCGCGGGCGGCCGGGCGGCCCGGGACCACCTGCCCGACCACCGGCGCGCGAAACGGCTGCAGCGCCTGCGACGCCTTGAGCCGCTGCTCCAGCGCGTCCTGGTGGATCGACGCGCTGACCGTCGAGCCGTCGCCGAGCTGAAGCCGGATCTCGGGCTCGGGGGCGTTGGCGATGCCCTGGGCGATGTCGTCCCACGACGCCACCGGCCGGCCGTTGACCGCCACGATCCGGGTCCCGGGCTTGATCGTCTTGAACGCCTCGGCCTCGGGCGGCACCAGCTCGTCCACGACGCGGCCGACCGTGGTGACCGGATCGATCTGGCGGCCGTTCTTGGCCGCGAGGAAGGTGAAGATGAGCCAGGCGAACAGCGCGTTCATCGTGACGCCGGCCAGGATCACGATCATCCGCTTCCAGACCGGCCTCGCCTCGAACATCCGGTCCGGCGGCACGACCACTTCGGGACTTCCGCCCTCGAGCGCGCTGCTGCCGACGTCCTCCTCCCGGCTGGCCATCTTCACGTAGCCGCCCAGCGGCAGCCAGGAGATCGAGTATTCGGTCTCGCCGCGGCGGAAGGTGAGCCATTTGATCGGCGAGCCCAGCCCCAGCGAGAAGCGGTGGACGTAGATCCCGGCCCACTTGGCCGCGATGAAGTGGCCGGCCTCGTGCACGAAGACCAGCACCCCCAGGACCACGATCAGAGCCAGCACGGTCGTCAGCACGATGACCTCATGAACGGCGTACGTAGTCGCGCGCGCGCGCGCGCGCCCATCGATCGGCGTCGCGCACGGCCGGGAGGGCCGTGGCGGGGGCCGGCGCGTGATCGTCGAGCGTCCGCTCGATGATCTCGCTGATGCGGCCGAACGGCACCTGCCCCTCGAGGAAGGCCGCCACGGCGACCTCGTTGGCGGCGTTGAACACCGCCGGCGAGATCCCGCCCGCGCGCCCGGCCGCCACGCCCGCGCCGAGCGCGCGGAACACGTCCGCCCGCACCGGCTCGAAGGTGAGCGGTCCCGCCGCCACCGGATCGAAGCGGCGCACGCCCGCGTCGGGCAGTCGTGCCGGGTGCGTCAGCGCGTAGAGAATCGGCAGCTCCATCGACGGGAAGCCGACCTGGGCGATGACGCTCCCGTCGCAGAACTCGACGAACGCGTGCACGATGCTCTGCGGGTGGACCACCACCTCCAGCGCGTCGTACGACAGGCCGAAGAGGTGGTGCGCCTCGATCAGCTCGAGCGCCTTGTTGGCCAGCGTGGCGCTGTCGACGGTGATCTTGCTTCCCATCCGCCAGGTCGGATGCCGGAGCGCCTCCTCCACCGTCGCCTGCCACACCCGTTCGGCGGGCCACTCGCGGAACGGGCCGCCCGAGCAGGTGAGGATCAGGCGACCGAGCCCGGCGTCGCGGCCGCTCACGCACTGGAGCACCGCGCTGTGCTCGGAATCGATCGGGATGAGCTCGCCGCCGCCGGCGCAGGCCGCCTGCGCCACCAGCTCGCCGGCCATGACCAGCGTTTCCTTGTTGGCGAGCGCCACCCGCTTGCCGGCGCGGAGCGCCGCCAGCGTCGCGTCGAGCCCGGCCGCGCCGACCACGGCGTTGACCACGACGTCCACGTCGGGATGCGTCGCGGCCTGGACCAGCACATCGGGTCCGCTCGGGTGCCCGGCGCCGTTGCTGCCCGCGGCCAGGCCCGCGAATGCGGGCCGCCACTCGGCCACCTGCGCCTCGAGCGCGTCGGCGTTCCGGCCGCCGGTCAGGGCCACGACCCGGAAGTGCTCGCGCTGGCGCGCCAGGACGGCGAGCGTGCTCCGTCCGATCGAGCCGGTGGAGCCCAGCACGGCGACGCCCTTGGTCGCGCCCATCAGACGATGCCGAACGCCCGGTACATCGCGGCCGCCGCGGGGATGACGAAGTAGAGCGAATCGAGCCGGTCGAGCACGCCCCCGTGTCCCGGAATGAGCTGGCTCGAGTCCTTGACGCCGGCCTCGCGCTTGAAGAGCGACTCCGCGAGATCGCCGATCTGCCCGATCACGCCGAGCACCGCCGCGACCACGAGCAGTTGCCAGAGCGGGACGTCCACTCCGACGCGCGGAAAGACGGCGGCGGCGAACACCGGCGCCACGGCGAGGCTCCCGACGACGCCGGCCAGGCTTCCCGACCGCGTCTTCCCCGGGCTCACCGTCGGCGCGAGCTTGGCGCCGCCGAAGGCCCGTCCTCCGAACATCGCCGCCGTGTCGCACACCCAGGTCACCACCAGCGGAAAGAACACCAGCCACGCCCCGGCCCAGCTCCGGAGCCCGTGGCCGTGGTGGCGCATGTCGAGGAGAAACGCCGGCAGCGCCCCCGCGTAGGCCACGGCCAGCACCGTCACGCCGACCGCGGCGAGCGGCCGGTCGGTCGGCGCGCGCGTCAGCAGGGCCCACGTGAGGATGGCGATCAGCCAGATCGCCGCCGCGTAGGGCCAGGCCACGTCGACCACGGCGCGGGTCTCCGGCGACGCGATCGCCGCGTAGGCGATCGGCGAGATGGCGGCGGCGCTCACGAGCCCCAGCACCCGGGCGGGACGGATCTGCTGCCGCTCGGCGAGATCGAACAGCTCCCGGGTGGCGAGCGTGGCGGCCGCGACGAGCAGCAGGACCAGCGGCAGGCCCCCGTACCAGACGAGCAGCAGGGCCAGCGGGATCGCGACGGCGGCGAACCCGACGCGGCGGACCAGATTGGCGTCCATCAGACCGAGACGCGGCCGAACCGGCGATCGCGCCGCTGAAACTCCAGGATGGCCTCGAACAGGTGGCGTCGGGTGAAGTCCGGCCAGAGGACGGGCGTGACGTAGAGCTCGGCGTAGGCCAGCTGCCACAGCAGGAAGTTCGAGATCCGCATCTCGCCGGACGTGCGGATCAGGAGATCGGGGTCGGGCCAGGGCGCGGTGTAGAGCCGGCGCGCCAGCGCGTCCTCGTCGATGTCGGCCGGATCGAGCCGGCCGGCGGCCACTTCCTCGGCGAGCTGCCGCGCGGCGCGCGTGATCTCCGCGCGCGAGCTGTAGGAGATGCAGAGGTTGAGCGCGAGATCCTCGCCGCCGGCGGTCTCCGCCATGATCCGGTCCACCGCCTGGCGGGCGCCCGGCGCGAGCCGCTCGAGATCGCCCAGGATGCGCACCGAGACCCGCTTGGACCGCAGGTTGTCGACCTCGCGCGCGATGTACTCCTCGAGCAGGCTCATGAGGGCGTCGATCTCGACCGCCGGCCGCTGCCAGTTCTCCTGGCTGAAGGCGAACAGGCTCAGCACGCCTACGTTCGCGTCGAGGCAGCCCTGGATCACCTCGCGGACGGCGCGCATGCCGGCGTGGTGGCCGAGCGGGCGCGGCAGCGCCCGGCCCTTGGCCCACCGGCCGTTGCCGTCCATGATGATCGCGATGTGGGCGGGCACCGACCCGTGGACCTTCAGCCGCTGGAGGAGATCGTCGCTCATCCCGTCAGACTTCCATGATCTCGGCTTCCTTGGCGTGGATCAGGCCGTCGATCTGCTTGATGTGCTCGTCGGTGATCTTCTGGACTTCCTTCTCGGCCCGCGTCTTGTCGTCCTCGGGCACCTTCTCGAGCTTCTTGATCTTCGACATCGTCTCGGTGCGCGCGTGGCGGACCGCGACGCGGCCCTCCTCGGCCAGCTTGTGGACCACCTTCACCAGCTCCTTGCGGCGCTCCTCGCTCAGCGCCGGCAGCGGCACGCGGATCAGGTTGCCCTGGGTGGCCGGATTGAGGCCGAGGCCGGCGTCGCGGATGGCCTTCTCGATGGCCTGGGTCAGCCCCTTGTCGAACGGCTGAACGGTGAGCATCCGGGCCTCGGGCGCGGCCACCATGGCGACCTGGTTGAGTGCCATGGAGTTGCCGTACGCGTCGACGCGGACGGTGTCGAGCAGCGCGGTGCTCGCCTTGCCGCTCCGGATCCCGCTGAACTCGCGCTTGGTGCTCTCGACCGCCTTGTGCATCAGCTCGCGGGCGTGCTTCGTGAGTTCGGGAATGGTGCTCATCGGACGAGGGTCCCCACCCGGTCGCCCTGCAGCACACGCGAGATGGCGCCGGGCTGGTTGATGTTGAAGACGACGATGGGAAGCTGGTTGGCCTTGCAGAGCCCGAACGCGTTGGCGTCCATGACGGCGTAGTTCTTGACGATCGCTTCCTGGTAGGTGAGCTCGGGGATGAACGTGGCGGACGGGTCCTTGCGCGGATCGCCGGTGAAGATCCCGTCCACGTTGGTGGCCTTGAGAATCACCTCGGCCTCGATCTCGAGCGCCCGGAGGACGCCGGCGGTGTCGGTGGAGAAGAACGGGTTGCCGGTGCCGCCGGCGAAGATGATGAGCCGCCCCTTCTCCAGGTGCCGGATGGCGCGGCGCCGGATGTACGGCTCGGCCAGCGACTCCATCCGGATGGCGGTCATGACCCGGGTGTCGACCCCGCTCTTCTCGAGGACGTCCTGCAGCGCCAGCGCGTTGATGACGGTCGCCAGCATGCCCATGTAGTCCGCCGACACCCGGTCGAGCCCTTCCCGGCTGGCGGTGGCGCCGCGGATGATGTTGCCGCCGCCGACCACCAGCGCGAGTCGCACGCCGAGGGCGTGGACCGCCTTGATCTCTTCCGCCAGGCCTTCGAGGACCGGGAAATTGAGCCCCGCGCCTTTCTCGCCGCCCAGCGCCTCACCCGAAATCTTGAGCAAGGCGCGGGTATAGGCGAGGGCCATCAGGCCGCCCCGACCTGGAACCGGGCGAACCGCCGGACGGTCACCGCCTCGCCCAGCGTGCCCGAGACCTCCTTCACCAGATCGCCCACGGTCTTCTTGTCGTCCCGGACGTACGGCTGCTCGAGCAGCGTGCGCTCGGCGATGAACTTCTTCACCTTGCCCTCGACGATCTTGGCGCGCACTGCCTCGGGCTTGCCCTCGGCGATGACCTGCTCCTCCGCGATCCGCCGCTCGCGCTCGATCAGCTCCTCGGGGACGTCGGCCGCCGACACGCCGATCGGGTCGGCCGAGGCCACGTGCAGCGCGATGTCGCGCGCGAGCTGCTGGAAGGCGTCGGTGCGGGCCACGAAGTCGGTCTCGCTGTTGAGCTCCACCAGCACGCCGACCTGGCCGTTGTGGTGGATGTAGCTCACCACCGTGCCCTGCGACGCGGTGCGGCCCGCGCGCTTGTCGGCCTTGGCGATCCCCTTCTTGCGCAGGATCTCCGCGGCCTTCTCCATGTCGCCGCCGGCCTCTTCGAGCGCCCGCTTGCAGTCCATCATTCCGGCGCCGGTGCGCGCACGGAGCTCGCTTACTTCCTTCGGGGAAATCGCCACGCTTGCCATAGTCTCCAACTCGGGTTGCAATCAGGGGTGAATAGTAAATCCGCCGCTCACGGCCCGCACGGGCGCCGTGTGGCCTCGGCGCTGTCACCCTGAGCGAAGCGAAGGGGCCATACCTCGAGGCATGGCCCCTTCGCTTCGCTCAGGGTGACTCAACGAGGGGGCTCGCGATGCCGGCCTAGGCGCCTTCGCCCGCCGCGCCGGTGGCGGCCGCTTCCGGGGTCCCGTCCGCCGGGCCCCCATCGGCGTCGGTCTTGAGCCGCGCGGCGATGGCCTCCGGCTTCGGCCGGCGCTTCCGGCGCGGGCCGGCGGCGCTTGCGATCGGCCTCGCTGTCGCCCTCGCTGCCGGCGTCGGTGCTGTAGGTCTCGCCCTCCGAGTCCTCGTTCACCTCGCGCATCGGCATCTGCTGGCGGGCTTCCTTGATCACGTCCGACAGGGCGGCGGTGATCAGGGAGACCGAGCGGATGGCGTCGTCGTTGCCGGGCACCGGCACGGTGATGACGTCCGGATCGGCATTGGTATCGACGATGGCGACGACCGGGATGCCGAGCTTGTTGGCCTCGGCCACCGCGATCTTCTCCTTCTTGGCGTCCACGATGAACAGGGCGCCCGGGAGCCGGCCCATCAGCTTGATGCCCTCGAGGTTGCGGCTCAGCTTCACCCGCTCGCGCTCGAAGAGCAGCTTTTCCTTCTTGGTGTAGTTCTCGAAGTCGCCGTCGGCCGCGCCCTGCTCCAGCTCACGCAGACGCCGGATCTGCTTCTTCAGCGTCTGGAAGTTGGTGAGCATGCCGCCGAGCCAGCGCTCGGTGACGTAGAAGGCGCCGCTGTCCGCCGCCTCGGCCTGCACGATGGCCTTGAGCTGCTTCTTGGTGCAGACGAAGAGCACGCCCTCGCCCTTGAGCACGACGCTCCTGAGCAGATCCTGGGCCTTCGCGATCTGGCGGAGGGTCTTCTGGAGATCGATGATGTAGATGCCCGAGCGCTCGGCGAAGATGAAGCGCCGCATCTTCGGGTTCCACCGGCGAGTCTGGTGGCCGAAGTGAACGCCGGCTTCGAGCAGGTCCTGCAGTTGGGGCTGTGCCATGCGGATTTGTGTTTCCCATCTGTCTTAGGGTTGTGCGTCCACCGCGTTCATCTCCGGGCATCTACCCCGAAGGGGCACCCATGCCAGGATCCCGCGGTGTGCGAGGTCGGGCGGTCGGGCGGGCAGGCGGTCGGGCGGTCGGTAGCTCCGTGCAGCACAACTCTCCGTGCACCGGAACATCCGACCGCCTGCCCACCCGACCGCCTGCCCGCCCGGTGTTACCGCTTGCTGAACTGGAACCGCTTCCGGGCGCCCGGCTGGCCCGGCTTCTTGCGCTCGACGGCCCGCGGATCGCGGGTCATGAGCCCGGCGGCCCGGAGCTTGGCCCGGTGCTGCCCGTCCGCCTCCACCAGCGCCCGCGCGATGCCCAGCCGGAGCGCGCCGGCCTGCCCCGCCTGCCCGCCGCCGTCCACGTGCGCCTTGACGTCGAACGCGCCGAGCGTGTCGGTGGCGGTGAAGCTCTGCTGGATGTGCTGCACCAGCGACGGCCGGGGGAAGTAGTCGCCCAGGGTGCGGCCGTTGATGTCCCACTTGCCGGTTCCCGGCGTCAGATACACCCGGGCGACACTCGTCTTGCGGCGGCCCACGGCCTGCCAGCGGAATTGGGGCGTGGCGGTCATGCGCTCACCTTCGAGGGAGTGACGGAGAACGGCTTGGGCTGCTGCGCCGTGTGCGGATGCTCGGCGCCGGCGTAGACCTTGAGCTTGCCGCGCAGCTTCTGCTTGGCGAGCGAGGTCTTGGGCAGCATGCCGAAGACGGCCTTCTCGATGACCCGGTCCGGGTGCTTCGCCAGCAGATCGCGCGCGGGGGTCATGCTGTCGTGGCCCATGTACCCGGTGTGCGAGAAATACTTCTTGTTGTCCAGCTTCCGCCCGGTCAGCCGGACCTTCTCGGCATTGATCACGACGACGAAGTCGCCCCCGTCCATGTGCGGCGTGTAGGTCGGCTTGTGCTTGCCCCGGATGAGCTGGGCCACGGCGCTGGCCAGCCGCCCGAGCGGCACGCCGGCGGCGTCGACCACGTGCCAGTCGTGGCTGATGTCGTCGGGCGTGGCGGTGAAGGTTTTCATGGTCGCGAGCTGCCTTGGAAATTGGGTCAAATCGAAACAGACTCACAAGATACACGGCGGCCGGGACATGGGTCAAGAGGGCGACTCGAACTCCACGAGGACCTGACCCTTCTCCACCGCCTCGCCGGCCCTGACCCGGACCGTCCGCACCGTCCCCGCCGTGGCCGCGCGCAGCTCGTTCTCCATCTTCATCGCCTCCAGGACTACGACCCCGGCGCCGGCGGCAACGCTCTGTCCCGCCTCCACCTGCACCCGGACGACCAGGCCGGGCATCGGCGCCTTGAGGGCCGCGGGGCCGCGGGGACGGTCGCCGGCACCGGTCAGGCTCCGGATGTGGCGGGTGCGCTCGTCGATGACCTCGATCTCGGTCCGCTCGCCCCGGCGGGTGATCGCCCAGTGCCCGGCGCCGGCTGCCTCGACGCCCAGCGCCTCGGCCCGCCCGTCGAGCAGCAGCTGGCGGACCGGCGCGCCCGGCACCGACCCGAGGCCGGCGGTGAGCGTGCGGCCGCCGACCGTCACGTGCTCGCCGTCGACCTCGACCTCGATCGTCTGCCCCAGGATCGTGACGACGTACTTCACGAGGCCCGGTCCAGCACGACCACCGTCTCGACGTGCGCGGTCTGCGGGAACAGATCGAACGCCCTGACCTCGGCGATCCGGAAGCCCGGGAGGCGGCCGAGATCCCGCGCCAGTGTGGCCGGGTCGCAGGAGACGTAGACCAACCGCTCCGGCGCCAGGCGCTCGAGCGCCTCGGACACACGCGCGTCCATCCCCGTGCGCGGCGGATTGGTGATGACGAGATCCGGCGCCTTGAGCTCGCCGCAGCACGTCCTCCACCCGCCCCGCGTGCCGCCGGGCCGCGGGACCGCGGCTCTCCGCTTCCGCCACGGCGCGCCGGTCGGACTCGACGCTCTCGACCGATGCGCCGGCGCGCGCGAGTGCGGCCGTGGTCTCCCCGATACCGGCGTACAGGTCCCACACGTGGCGGCCCTCGACCGCCCCGAGCGCGTCGAGGGCGTGGGCACGCACGCGATCGCCCATGGCGGGATGCACCTGCTCGAAGACGGTCGCGGGGTACGCCTCGTCCGCGCCTGCCATGGCCCGGGGCGCGCCGCCGGCGGGCTGCCACCAGAGCGTCGCGCCGGCGTTGCGGCGGCGGAGCTCGGCGTGGAGTTGCGCGGCGCCTCCCCACACCTCGCCTTCGGTGGTCCGGAACAGCACGTGGCGGCCGCCCTCACGCCCCATCCGGAGCACGACGCCCTCGAGCCGGGGCGGGAAGAGCGGACGCAGCCGGCGGAGCGCCCGCCACAGCTCCATCAGCTCCGGCACGGTGATGTGGCACCACTCGAGGTCGAAGACCTCGTCGGCGCGATCGTAGCGGTGGAGCCCGACACGACGACCGTCGGCGCTCACCGCCAGCGTGATCTTCGTGCGGTAGTCGAACTCCCGGTCGGCCGGCACCAGCGGCGGATCGGCCACGTCGCGGCGCGCCAGGCGCCGGAGCGCCTCGCCGACGAAGCCGCGGCGCGCCTCGCGCTGCGCCGGGCCGGCGACGTGCTGGAGCTGGCAGCCGCCGCACTCGTCCCGCACGTAATGCGGACAGCGCGGCTCGACCCGGTCGGACGAGGGCTCGAGCAGCCGGCCGAGCCGGGCGCGCGCGAAGCGCTTGTGCGTGCGCAGCCCGGCCGGCTCGACCAGGTCGCCCGGCGCGGTCCGCGGGACGAACACCGTGCGGCCGTCGTCGAGCTTCCCTACCCCGTCGCCGCCCGCCGCGAGCCGGAGGATGCGAATGGCGCTCACCGGAGCCCCTCGAGCCGGGCGCGCTGGAGCCAGGCGCCGTCGCCGGCATCGTCGGCCGAGACCGCCGGGCGCCGCGTCCGTCGCGCGTGGTCTTCCGCCAGGGCCGCCGCGACGGCCAGCCGCAGGATGTCGTCGGGCGACGGCGACGGCTGGCTCAGGTCGGTGCGACGCTCGAGGAACTGGATGTCGAGATCGCCGGCCTGGAAGGCGGGGTCGGCCAGCAGGCGCCGATGGAAGCCCTGGTTGGTGGCCACGCCGAGCACGGTGAGCTCGTCGAGCGCGCGGCGCATGCGCGTGATGGCCTGCGCCCGGTCGGGGGCCCAGACGATGAGCTTGGCGAGCATCGAGTCGTAGTGGAGCGTGACCTCGTCGCCCACGTCGACGCCGCCATCCCAGCGGACGCCGGGGCCGCCGGGCACGCGCAGGTACTCGATCCGGCCGGTGCTCGGGAGAAAGCCGTTCGCCGGATCCTCGCTGGTGATCCGGCACTCGAGCGCCCAGCCGCGCGGGCTGAGCCAGCCGGCATGGACGCGCATGGGCTCGCCGGCGGCGATGCGGAGCTGCTCGCGCACCAGGTCCACCCCGTAGACCAGCTCGGTGACCGGATGCTCGACCTGGATGCGGGTGTTCATCTCGAGGAAATAGAACGAGCGGTCGGGCGCCAGCAGAAACTCGCAGGTCCCCGCGCCGCGATAGGCCACCGCCTCGGCGGCGGCGACCGCGGCGGCGCCCATCCACTCGCGGAGCTCGGAGTCGACGGCCGGCGACGGCGCCTCCTCGACCAGCTTCTGGTGCCGGCGCTGGATGGAGCACTCGCGCTCGCCGAGGTGGATGGTGCGCGTGTCGTCGGCCAGGATCTGGATTTCCACGTGCCGCGGCCGCTCGATGTACTTCTCGAGATAGACGCTCGCGTCGCCGAATGCCTTGAGCGCCTCACTGGCCGCGCTCTCGAGCGCGCCGGGCAGCTCCTCCGGCGTCCGCACCACCCGCATGCCCTTGCCCCCGCCGCCGGCCGACGCCTTCACCATCACCGGATAACCCACCTCGCGGGCCAGGCCGAGCGCGGGCCCGAGCTCGTCGAACGGCGCGCTCGAGCCGGGCACGATCGGGACGCCGGCCGCCTGCATGCGGCGGCGCGCCTCGGTCTTGTCGCCCATGGCGCGGATGGCCTGCGGCGGCGGCCCGACCCAGGCGAGCCCCGCGCGCTCGACGGCCTCGGCGAACGGTGCCCGCTCGGCCAGGAACCCGTAGCCCGGGTGCACGGCGTCGGCACCGGACGACCGCGCGGCTTCGACGAGACGGTCGATGTCGAGGTAGCTCTGGGAGGGAGTCGCGGGGCCGATCGCCACGGCATGATCGGCGGCGCGCACGTGCGGGCTCGAGCGATCCGCCGTGGAGTACACCGCCACCGCCTCGAGACCTTCCTCGTGGCAGGCGCGCACGATGCGAAGGGCGATCTCGCCGCGGTTGGCGATCAGGACGCGCTTCAAGGGGCGGAAACCGCCGTGGTCACGGACGGCAGGCGGGCGGCGGGGCGTCCCCGAGGAAGAGAAGCAGGCTGCCGCAGAGCAGGACGTTGTAGCTGGCGGCGGCCTCGTAGACGCCGCGAACGTCCTGCACCCACGGCGAACGGTCCTGGTGGCTGGCCTTGAGCAGCTCCGCGACGCTGAGCGCGTCCGGCCCCGGCGTCGCCGGGCGGCTGAGGCGCACCAGGCGGAACGGCACCCACGCGAGCGCGGGTGCGGCGGCCAGATCGGTCGACGGGCTCAGGCAGAGGGTCCGGCTGGTGGACGCCGCGGCCAGCGCACGCTGGACCGGCAGCGCGGGGTCCACGCCCATCGCGGCCGCCATGCGCAGGCGATAGACGGAATCGGTGGCGTAGAGATCGGGGCGGATGGGAAGGATATCGAGGGGAGCGCGATCCTGGCTGCCGTACCACACCGACACCGATTCGAGATCGTTGCCCGTGAGGAGGACGCCTCCGGCCGGACAGGAGGTGAGGAGGTTCGCGCCCAGCTCGACGATGAACGCGGGCATCGGCGGGGCGCCGGGCTGCGGCCGGAAGTAGCGGTCCGGATTCCACCCGCCCTGCTCCACCACGACCAGCGCACGGTCGACCTCGGTGATGCCCCGGAACACCAGGCCGGAATCGACCGACAGCCGGACCGCCTGGTCGAGCGCGGTGGCGGCGAAGTCGAGGTACAGGAGGCCATCGGGATCGCCCCGGTGGCCATGCAGGTGCCAGTCGCGGGCGTCGAAGAGGTAGAACCGGCCGAGCTGCAGCCAGGCCCTCCCGTCGTCGGGCGCCGTGGCGAGGTAATGGCCCAGGAGGTCGATGGCCATCTGCCGCTCGCCCTCGCGCTCGAGCGCGGCCGCGCGCGGGGCCACGTTCGGGTCGATGGCGCCCTGCGCCGCCAGGCGAGACGCCCCGGCAAGCACCAGCACGACGGCGAGGAAGCGCGACGGATGCACCATGTATCTCAAGTATGGTGAAGGACTTCGAACTTCGCTAGGGCTCCGGGCCCGCGCCCGGCGTCAGAGCGGGATGTTGCCGTGCTTCTTGGCCGGGTTCCGGTCTCGCTTGGTCCGGAGCGCCCGGAGCGCGTCGATCAGCCGCGGCCGGGTGTCGCGCGGATCGATGACGTCGTCAATGTAGCCGCGCGCCGCGGCGGTGTACGGGTGCGCGAACTTCTCGGTGTATTCCTCGATCAGCCGGGCGGTCGCCGCCGCCGGATCCTCGGCCCGGGCGATCTCGTCCTTGAACAGGATCTCCACCGCCCCCTTCGGCCCCATGACCGCGATCTCGGCCGACGGCCAGGCCAGGTTCACGTCGCCTCGGATGTGCTTCGAGCTCATGACGTCGTAGGCCCCGCCGTACGCCTTCCGGGTGATCACGGTCAGCTTGGGCACCGTCGCCTCGCAGTAGGCGTACAGCAGCTTGGCCCCGTGCTTGATGATGCCGCCGTGCTCCTGGGCCACGCCCGGCAGGAAGCCCGGGACGTCGACGAAGGTGACGACCGGCAGGTTGAAACAGTCACAGAAGCGGATGAACCGCGCCGCCTTGAGCGAGGCGCTGATGTCGAGGACCCCGGCCAGGACAGCGGGCTGGTTGGCCACGATCCCGACCGGGCGTCCACCCAGCCGCGCGAAGCCGACGAGCATGTTGTCCGCGTACCCGCGGTGCACCTCGAGGAACCCGCCGTCGTCGACCACGCGGCCGATGACTCCGTGCATGTCGTACGGCTTGCTCGAAGCATCCGGGATGAGGTCGAGCAGGGCCTCGTCCCGCCGGTCGACCGGGTCTTCGGTCGGACGCACCGGCGGCTCGTCCAGGTTGTTGAGCGGCAGGAAGCCGATCAGCTCGCGAATGGCCTGGAGCGACTCGGGCTCGGAATCGTGCACGAAGTGCGACACGCCCGACGTGCTGCCGTGCACGTCCGCGCCGCCCAGGTCGTCGAAGCTCACCTCTTCGTGCGTCACCGTCTTCACCACGTTCGGCCCGGTGACGAACATGTAGCTCACGCCCCGGACCATGAAGATGAAGTCGGTGATCGCCGGGCTGTAGACGGCGCCGCCCGCGCAGGGGCCGAGGATGGCGGAGATCTGGGGCACGACGCCCGAGGCGAGGGTGTTCCGGAGAAAGATGTCGGCGTAGCCGCCCAGCGACGCCACGCCCTCCTGGATGCGGGCGCCGCCCGAATCGTTGAGGCCGATCACGGGCGCCCCGTTCCGGAGCGCCAGGTCCATCACCTTGCAGATCTTCTCGGCGTGCGCCTCGCTCAGCGAGCCGCCGAAGACGGTGAAGTCCTGGGCGAAGACGTAGACCAGCCGGCCGTCGATGCGGCCCGAGCCGGTGACCACGCCGTCGCCGGGCACGACCTGCTGATCGAGGCCGAAGTCGGTCGAGCGATGGGTGACGAAGCGGTCGAGCTCGACGAAGCTGCCCTCGTCGAGCAGCAGGTCGAGCCGCTCGCGGGCGGTGAGCTTGCCCTTCTTGTGCTGCTGCGCCACGCGGGCCGGTCCGCCGCCCTGTTCGGCGAGCGCCTGGCGGTGGTGCAGCTGGTCGAGGAGCTCCCTGGGGTCGGACATGGCGGGAGAATATAACCGAGCGAGCCGGCCCGGCGGGCGGCCATCCCGCTGCGCTCTCGGCACTTGCCGCCGAGACGTGAGCCGGCGCACACCCTCGGTGGGGTCCAGACGGCGGAGAATTCCAGGCCCGCGGCCAAGTATGTGGAGTGGCAACGACCGACTCGACAGGAGGATTCCAATGAAGCGCACGATTGGCGCGGCACTCGCCGCCCTGGCGGCCTGCGCCGCCGTATCGATCGCCGCCGCCCAGAGCCAGGAAGCCCGGGTCGACGTGGCACAGCGGGACCGTGAAGCCGACTACCGCCTGGCCCCCACGATCCCGAGCGGCACCGACATCCCGGTTACCCTCGACGAGAACATCCCGGTCACGCGTGACCGCATTGGCGACACGTTCCAGGGTCACATCACTCGCGACGTCAAGGTCGATGGTCGGGTGGCGCTCGTGGCCGACACGCCGGTCGAGGTCAAGCTCGTCGAGCAGACCGGCGGCACCAAGGCGGCGACCCTTCGGCTGGTGAAGGTGAACGTGAACGGCGACATGCGGCGGGTGCAGGCCGACGTGGCCAAGGCCGACACCGACGAACGCGGCCTGAGCACGGCGAAGAAGACGGGCGTCGGCGCCGCCGCGGGCGCGATCGTCGGCGCGGTGACCGGCGTGGGTGTGCTGAAGGGTGCGATCGTCGGGGCGGGCGGCGGCCTCGCCTGGGGTCTGCTGGATGGCAACCAGGCGCGTGAGGTGAAGGACGACACGCCGCTGCGGTTCTCGCTGGAGCGGGATCTGCACATCGATTGACGCGCCGACCGACGCGTCACCCTGAGCGCAGCGAAGGGGGCATGACTCGGATCATGCCCCCTTCGCTGCGCTCAGGGTGACGAGGCGGCCGATGACGGCTCCGCCTCGGCCTGCGTCTCCAGCCGCTGGTACTTCCGCATGAACCCCCGGTCGATCCGATCCTTCAGCCACCAGGCCCACCGGCTCCAGCTGCGAAAGCCCCTTGTACCTGAGCAGCGCCCGGCCGTCGGCCGTGTTGAGGATGGAGAGGAACGACCGCTGCGGCCGATAGCGCATCGAGGGGCTGGCCGCGAGCCGCGGCGAGCAGGTTGTGCCAGAGGATGGGCGCCTCGCGGACGGCATACACGCCCGGACTTGGCGATCGCGGGAAACTGCGTGAAGGTGCCGCAGTCACCGACCGCGAACACCCGCGGATCGGCGACGCTCCGGAGCGTATCCTCGATCCACAGAAATCCGCGCGGCTCGGTCGGCAGGCCGGAAGCGCCGAGCAGTGGTGCCCCCTGGGGTCCGGTGAGCCACACCGTCAGGTCGCTGGGGAGCGGGCCCTCGCCTTCGAGCACGACCTGATCGGCGTCCACCGCCGTGACCCCGACCCCGAGCCGGAGACCGATGCCGCGCGCCCTCAGCGCCCGTTCGGCCAACCGCTGGAACGGCTCGCCGTAGTCGTTCAGGATGCGCCGGCCACGGTCCACGATCGTGATCTCGCGCGCTCGTCCGCCCCGGTCGAGGGTCGCCGCCGCCGCGAAGGCGACCTCCACCCCGCCCGCACCCGCGCCGATGACGACGACGCGCGCCGGCCGAGTCCGATCCCCATCCGCGAGGGCGTCGAGCCGCTCCTTGAGGCGGGCCACGCGGTGCAGCGGCTTGATCCGCTCCGCGTGCGCGGCCGCCGGCCCGTCCGAGCCGGCGAGCAGCGAGCCGATGTTGAACGAGACCAGGTCGTACGGCAGCGTTCGCCCGTCCTGCAGCGCGACCTGCCGCGTCGCGGGGTCGAGACGGGCGGCGCAGCCGATCACGCATCGCGCGCCCGCCCGCCGCGCGATGGCCGGCACGTCGGAGGTGATGTCGGCCGCCGTGTACTGGCCGGCGAGGTAGCCCGGCGTCATGCCGGAGTAGAAGTGGCGCTCCTCGAGCGACACGATCGTCGTCTCGAGCTCCGGGGTCGGCTCGAGCGCGAGCCGGCGGAGGATCTCGAGGTGGACGTGCCCCGCCCCGACGAGCAGCAGCCGGGTCTCAGCCGGCGGCACCGATCCCCGCGCGCAGCATGACCAGGCCCAGGACCAGCATCCACGCCGCGTTGAGATGGAAGATCGGCCGATAGCGCTCGAGCTCGTCCGGCTTGGCCATCGTCACGCCGATGGCCGCGAGGCCGAGCAGGCCCGCGGCGACCGCCACCCAGGCGGGCAGGATGCCGGCGTGCAGCAGGCCCGCGGCGAGCACGACCTGGCCGAGCCCGAAGAACACGCGGCCGAAGCGCACCAGGCAGGTCACGTAGTGGGTGAGGACCTTGAGCCCGCCGATGAAGCGGCCGATCTCATCCTCGCCCCGTCCATCGAGGTCGAGCGCGCCCCAGGCGCCCATGTGGTAGTAGAACGCCGCGCCCAGCGCGCCCACGAGCGAGCCGACGGCGAGCACGGCGAGCCCCGGCCAGATCAGCACCCGGTCATCCGGCCCGGCCACCGCCGCGGCCAGCGCCGCGGCGCCCATGATGGTGACGAGATAGCCGAAGATGTGCACTCGATACAGCCAGATCCACCGGCGGTAGTCCGCCCGGATCCGGCTGAACTGCCGCGGCAGGAAGAACCCGCTGGGCCGGACGCGCAGCAGCGTCCAGCCCAGCCAGAGCATGACGGCGGCCGCGACGAACAGAGAGCCCGCGACCTTCAGCACAAAGGCGGTCATCGAGTGGCTACTCGCCGCCGCGCGGCGCGAGCTCGGCCGCCTTCCACTGCATCGCCATCCGGATGCGCGCGCGGCCGCTGGGATGATCGAACCACAGCACCTCCTCCAGCGGCCCCGGATCGAGCTTCCGGTAGTCGGCGAGCTTGAGGGCGATCAGGGCGAACCCGTCGGGCTGGCGCGAGGCGTTGAGGCCGAAGATATCGGCCGCGGCCTCGTTGCTCCGGACGTAGGTGTTGAGGATCGGCGTCAGGACGAAGAGGTACACCGTGAAGATCAGCGTGAGCAGGGGCAGCCCCGCGGGATCGTCGATCCCACGAACCCCCCAGGCCTCGCCCCGGCGCGCCACGGCCCACGCGAACCCGGCCCGGAGCAGCGCGAACCCGCCCACGGCCACGAGCGCGAAGAACAGGATGAACTGGTAGATGTGGTACAGGACGTAGTGGCCCATCTCGTGGCCCATGACCGCCTCGATCTCGGGCAGGGACGCTCGCCGGAGCAGGTTGTCGTTGAGCGTGATCCGCTCGGTTCCCAGCAGCCCGGACACGTTGGCGCTGATGCGCGTGGTCTGGCGCGATGCGTCCATCACGTACACCCGGTCGGCGGCGATGCCGTTGGCGTGCGCCAGCCGGACGATCGGCTCGCGGATGCGCGCGTCGGCCAGGAGGGTGTACCGGTTGAACAGCGGCGCGATGAAGATCGGTGCGATCAGCGCCCCCACCACGATGAAGCCCGTCGTCACGGCGGCGCCCAGCGCCGGCCACGCGCGCGGGAAGCGGTGGAGCACCTGGTACAGGACGGCTCACGGCGATGCCGCCCAGGACGAGCGACACCCCGAGGCCGACCATCTGATCCCGCATCCAGCCGCCGAAGCTCTGGGTGGCGAGGCCGTACGCGTGCTCGCGCACGAAGCCCGTGTACACCGTGAACGGAAACGTCAGCAGGGTGACGGCGAGCGTAAAGGGCACGTAGTAGAGAAACGTGCGGACCGGGCGATGGCGGCTCCGCCGCTCGGCCCAGTCGCGGATGCGCCGCGACCAGCCGGTCCGGAGGAGCAGGAGCAGGATCGCCGCCGAGAGCAGCACGCCCCAGACCTGAATCCAGTACCCGCCCTCGGTGTACGCGTCCGAGCGCGCGCGGACGTCGGCGGGCACGGTGGCGAGGTAGGCCTGCGTCGCCGCCGCCGGGTCGAACGGCACGCCGGGACGGATGCGCGCGGCCTCGGGAACGAGCTGTTGCGGGATCGAATCGCTGGCCCAGGTGCTCATCGACACCTCCGGAGGTTGTCTCGGTGGCCGGATACGAGAACGGGTCCCGTGAAGGGACCCGCTCGTTCCGCCGTTCGGCGCTGCGCCTACTCCGCCTTGCTCTCCTCGTACACCGGCCTGACCGGCGGGATGATCGGCTCGTCCGGATAGCCGACCACCGCCAGCACGATGCGGTGATGGATCGGATCCACCTCGAGCACCTTGAGGTCGAGCGGCTGGCCTTCCTTCACCGCGTCGCCGGGGTTCTCGATGTTGGCGATGCCGAGCTGCGACATCGGGACAAAGCCCTCGATGTCGTTGCCGAGGTCCACGACGACGCCCTTGTCCATCAGGCGCACGGCGCGGCCGCGAAGCTCGAGGCCGATCGGATAGGTCTCCCCGATCCGGAGCCACGGATCCTCCTCGGCCTGCTTGAGCCCGAGCGAGATCCGCTTGTTCTCGGCGTCGATGTTGAGGATCACGACGTCCACGCCGTCGCCCTTCTTGACCACCTCGGACGGGTGCTGGACGCGCTTGGTCCAGGACATGTCGGAGATGTGGATCAGGCCGTCGATGCCCGGCTCGATCTCGACGAAGGCGCCGAAGCTGGTGAGGTTCCGGACCTTGCCCTGGATCCGGGTGCCCACCGGGTACTTGAGCGGCAGCACCATCCACGGATCCTGCTCGGTCTGCTTCATGCCGAGCGAGATCTTCTCTTCCGCCTCGTCGACCTTGAGCACGACCGCCTCTATGGTCTCACCGATGCTCACGATCTTGGACGGGTGGCGCACGTTCCGGGTCCAGCTCATCTCGGAGATGTGGACCAGGCCCTCGATGCCCGGCTCGATCTCGACGAACGCGCCGTAGTTGGTGATCGAGACGACCTTGCCCTGGACGCGGGTGCCGACCGGGTACTTGGCGGCCACGTTCTGCCACGGGTACGACTGCAGCTGCTTCATGCCGAGGCTGATGCGCTCGCGCTGCCAGTCGATGTCGAGGATCTTGACCTCGACTTCCTTGCCGATGGCGACCATCTCGGTCGGGTGCGAGACCCGGCCGTAGGACATGTCGGTGATGTGCAGCAGGCCGTCCACGCCGCCGAGGTCGATGAAGGCGCCGAAGTCGGTGATGTTCTTGACCACGCCCTTCCGCACCTGGCCGACGGCGAGCTCCTTCATCAGGTGCTCGCGCTTGTGCGCCCGCTCGTTCTCCAGGATCACCCGGCGGCTCACGACGATGTTGCGCCGGCGCTTGTTGAGCTTGATGATCTTGAACTCGTAGGTCGACCCGAGCAGCTCGTCGATGTTCGGCACCCGCCGGAGCGCGATCTGGCTGCCGGGGAGGAACGCGTCGACGCCCATCAGGTTCACCACCACGCCGCCCTTGATCTTCTTGACCAGCGTGCCCTCGACCGGCTCGTCGCTCTCGTGGGCCACGCGGATCTTCTCCCACACCCGCATGAAGTCGGCCTTCTTCTTCGACAGGACGACCGCGCCCTCCTGGTCCTCGAGGTGCTCGAGGAAGACCTCGACCTCGTCGCCTTCCTTCAGCGACTGGGGGTCTTTGAACTCGTCGAGGGGGACGGAGCCTTCCGACTTGAAGCCGACGTCGAGGATGACGGCGTTGTCCGTGACGCGGAGGACCTTCGACTTGACGATCTCGCCCTCGACGATCTGCGCCATGGTGCCCTCGTACATCGAGAGCATCTGCTCGTAGTCTTCGTCGGAGTACTCTTCGTCGTAGAGGTCCTGCCGGACGCGGAGGCCGGTGGGGGAAATGAAGGTCTGGTGGGTGGCGGGTTGGAGTTGATCGAGCATGCGGTGCTGGCCGTCCTTTGTACTACCGCGCCGTCCGGGCCGCGGGAGAGAGTGGTGAACCCATCCCTCGGCGGAAGTGCCGGGGGAGGAAGCCCGTAATGATAAACGCGGGTACGGTGGCAACGCAAGGTGGGACAAGCACTTGAACGGAAGACTCGAGGGCAGGCTCGAGCCCGGGCTGCCCTACGGCCGCCCGAAAATCGGCCGGGCGAGCGCCACGATCTTGCCGACCTGCTCCGCGAAGGTGAGCCCGGTCGTGTCGAGCGGCACCGCGTCGTCCGCCGGCCGCAGCGGCGCCACCGCACGGCGTCGAATCGGCCTGGTCCCGGGCCGCGAGCGCCATCGCCTCGGCCTCGAGCTGCGCCGGATCGGGCGCCAGGCCGCGCTGGTTGACGCGTCGTCCCGCCCGGGTCTCGGGCGACGCGGTGAGGAAGATCTTGAGGTCGGCATCCGGAAAGACCACCGTGCCGATGTCCCGGCCGTCCACGACGACGTCCCGCCCGGCGCGCACCATGGCGCGGAGGCGCGTGTTGACCCACTCCCGGACGACCGGCACGGCCGACACCGCCGACACGGCGCCCGTGACGCGGGCGCCCCGGATCTCGGCGTCCACCGGCTCCCCCTCGAGGTAGGCCGCGAACCCGGCCCCATCGGGCTGGAGCATGAGCCCGCGGTCCTCGGCGGCGCGGAGGATGGTCTCGGCGTCGAGCACCGCCAGCGGGTCCGCGTCGGCCCGGCCGCGGCGGGCCGCCTCCCGCAGCGCCACGAGCGTCACCCCGCGATACAGCGCGCCCGAGTCGAGATGCGCGAACCCGATCGCCTCGGCGACGGCCCGGGCCGTGGTGGACTTGCCCGATGCCGACGGTCCGTCGATGGCGACGCACGCCGCCCTTCACGGACGGGCCCTCCGGGCCAGCCCGCGCAGGGTCTCGGGGAAGCGAGGAAAGCTCACCGCCGCGCACGCCATGTCGTCCACCCGGATCCGGGCCCCCGGAACCGTGCCGAGCACGGCGAACGCCATTGCCAGCCGGTGATCGGCAGCGCTCCGCACCGCCCCGCGCGGCGGCGCGCTGCCGCCCTCGACGTACAGATCGTCACCCGACACCTCCGCCCGGCAGCCCACCGAGCGCAGGTTTTCCGCGATCAGGCCGAGCCGGTCGCTCTCCTTCACCCGGAGCTCGCCGACCTGCGCGGAAGACCGTCGTTCCCTCGGCGCGCGCCGCGAGCACCGCGAGCAGGGGAATCTCGTCGATCAGCCCCGGGATCTCGCCGGCCGCGACCTCCGTGGCGCGGAGCCGCGCCGGCCGCACGACCAGGTCGGCCACGGGCTCGCCGAAGTGCTCGGTGACGTCCTCCACCGCGACCGGCGCGCCCATCCGCGCGAGCACCGCGAGGAACCCGGTCCGCGTCGGATTGACGCCCACGCCGGCGATGCGGAGCTCGCCCCCTTCCGCCAGTACGGCCGCCCCGACCAGAAACGCGGCCGACGAGGGATCGCCGGGGACCTGCAGCTCGAACGGCTCGAGCCGGCCGGTCGGCGCGAACCGGATCCAGCCGTCGGTCTCGTCCACGCGGTAGCCGAAGGCGCGGAGCAGCCGCTCGCTGTGGTCGCGCGAGCGGCCGTGCGGCTCCCGGAGGGCGACCTCGACGCTGCCCGCGAGTCCGGCCAGCAGGATGGCGCTCTTGATCTGCGCGCTCGATACCGGCATCTCGTACGTGAGCGGGGTCAGGGCCCCGCCCCGCACGGTGAGCGGAAGCCCGTCGCCGGCCTGCTCGGTGAACCTCGCGCCCATGCGCGAGAGCGGCACCGTGACCCGCCGCATCGGCCGGCGGCGGAGCGAGGCATCGCCGGTGAGCGTGGCCGCAGAAGCGGTGTCCGGCGAGCAGGCCGAGGAGCAGCCGAGTGGTGGTGCCGGAGTTGCCGCAGTCGAGGGTCGCGTCCGGCCGGCGCAGGCGGCCACGGCCGACGACGGAGACGACGCTCGCGGGACGGAGCGGCGAGATCTCGGCGCCGAGCTGCCGCAGCACCCGGGCGCTGCTCCGCGCATCGAGCGAGGTCAGCGCGCCGCCCACGTGACTCTTTCCCCGGGCCAGCGCGGCGAACAGCAGCGCGCGGTGGGTGATGCTCTTGTCGCCCGGCACGCGCACGGCGCCGCCCACGATCATCGGTCCAGTCCTTCGCGGAAGCGCTGCGCGGCCGCCAGGTAGGCCCGGAGCCCGTCGGCGTCACCGGCGGCGACCAGGCTCCGAAGATCGGCGAGGCTGTGCTCCGTGGCCTCGAGGGCCTCGACCACCGCGGCGCGATTGTAGAGGAGGATGTCGATCCACATGTCCGGGCTGCTGGCGGCCAGGCGCGTGGTGTCCCGCGCGCCCGTTCCGAACGAGACGCCGGCCAGCCCCCGGTCGGCGAGCGCCTTGGCCAGGGCCGACGCCACGGCCTGCGGCAGATGGCTGGTCCAGGCGAGCTGCCGGTCGTGCGCCGCCGCGTCGATCAGCACCGGCTGGGCCTCGAGCACCTGCTCCCAGAAGCTCATCACGCGCCGGGCGGCCTGGTCGCCGCCGGGAGACCCGGTCTCGCAGACGTAGACCACGCACCCGCGCAGGCGGTCGGCGCGGGCCGCGGCGAATCCCGAGCCGTGGGTCCCCGCCAGCGGATGGCCGCCGGCGAACCGGTCGCCCAGGCCCTCGGCGGTGGCCCGGGCGACCACCGGGGATTTCACGCTGCAGACGTCCGTCAGGAGGGCGCCGGGCTCAAGCAACGAGTGCAACCGGCCGATAAGTTCCAGCGTAGCCTGCGCGGGGACCGCCAGGACCACGAGCTCGGCACCCCGCACCGCCTTGGCGGGCGTGTCGGCGAGCTCGGTGATCGCGGAAGTCCGAAGCGCCTGGACACCCTCCGCGCGCGAGGCCGAGACCCCGACGACACGCGGAATGCCTGCCAGCCGCGCTTGCCACGCCAGCGAGCCGCCGATGGCGCCCAGGCCGATCACGGTGAGCGACGATGGACGCACGAGTCAGGTTCCGTTGGACGAAGTCACGGAATGCATGCGGCCGCCCGAATGAGGCGGCGCCAGCCGCCGTGAATGCCCAGAGGTCGGCCCGCATTGTATCGACATGACGGTTGATTCTCAACGGAGTGCGAGCATGGTCCACGCGGACCGCGGGGAGAGCCGGGTGAGCGGCACCTGGCTCGGCCCGTGCTGATCGTGGGCGGCGTGCTTCGCGCGCAGATGCGGACCGCATCGCTGCCGGTCATCGTCCTCACCGCACAGCACGGCGAGAGCGAGGAAAAAGCCCTGGATCTCGGCGCGCAGGACTACCTGACCAAGCCGGTTCAGACGCGCTCTCTCGTCGCCCGGGTACGCGCCGTCCTCAAACGCGTCAACAGCTGACGGGACAATCGTTTCGGAAGTAATGCGCGGCCGACCGTCGCCCGGCGGCCACGGTTTTGCCACGCTCACTGGCGTATTTCTTGCCCGCGGGAGGGTGACCTGTGCCCAAGATCCTGATCGTCGAAGACAGCCCCGACAACATGCGGCTGTTCCGCACGCTGCTCACGATGCGGGGACACGAGGTCGTCGGCCTGGCCGGCGGCGACGGGTTGCTCGAGACCCTGGACCGCGACCGTCCGGAGCTGGTCCTGATGGACATCCAGCTGCCCGGCAAGGACGGCTTCACGCTGCTCGCCGAAATCCGCGCGTCGGATCACCGGGACCTTGCGGTCCACGCGCTGACGGCGCACGCGATGAGCGGAGACCGCGAGCGGGCGCTCGCGGCGGGGTTCGACGGCTACATCACGAAGCCCATCGACATCCGGGCCTTCCCGGCGCAGGTGGAGCGCGCGCTCGCCGGAGAGCGGCCGGCGCGCTAGGCCGGATCCACTACCGGAGTACCGACATGAGCCAGGACACCACGACGTCCCCGCCGACCGCGTCCGCCTCGCCCGAGAAGAAGGCGCTGCTGGAGGCCTTCGATACCGTGCTCAAGACGGCGGCGGAGGAGCGCGAGCTCGAGCGGCTGGCGGCCGAAGCGCGGCGGCGCAGCCGCGGCGCCTCCCGACTGCTCCTCGTCGTCTGCACGGTGATCGCCACCTTCGTGTCGGTGTACCTGTACGTCGAGCGCCCCGAGTGGGTCTTCCCGGTCGCCTCGGCCCCGGAGTCCCCCGCGGTGCGCCAGGCGAGCCTCCGGATCAGCGTGGCCAACGCCGCGCAGCACATCGAGCGCTACCGCCAGCAGCGGGGGCAGCTTCCGGCCACGCTCGAGCAGGCCGGGGCGAACGGCGCGGGGATCAGCTACCAGCGGACGCGCGGCGGGGTATCAGCTCGAAGGCGAGAGCGAGGGCATCCGAGTCTCGTTCACGTCGGGAGAATCGTTGACGCGGTTTGTCGGCAACAGCTTCGAAGTCATCGCCCGGAGAACCCGATGAGCCGCCGTCGCCAGGGATTCACCATCATCGAGCTGCTGGCGGTGATGATCGTGATCGGCCTGCTGGCAGGCATTGCGCTCCTGAAGTACATCGACCTGCGCCACCGTGCCCGCGCCGTGGCGGTGGCGGCGGACCTCGAGTCGGTTCGCCTGGCGGCCTACGGCGCCTGGTACGAGCACAACACGTGGCCCAACGAGGCCGCCCCCGGGCAGGTGCCCGCCGATCTCGTGCCCTATCTTCCGCAGAACTTCAGCTTCGACAAGCCCGAGTACAAGCTCGATTGGGAGAACTTCGCGCCGCCGGGCGGCGGGCCCAGCGCCGGCATGCAGATCGGGGTGGTGATCACCGCCTCGTCGCCGCGGCTGCAGACGGCGCTGGAGCAGACCCTCGGCAACAAGTTGCCGTTCGTCTCGGTGGGTGGCACGCTCACGTTCATCATCGTCGGCCCCGACGGCAGGAGCTGAGCTCAGCGCAGTGCCCGTCTGAACTGGTCCAATCCCTCGGGCGGGCCGGGGTACTTGGGATCCATCCGCTCCAGCCGCTCCGCCACCACCTGCGCCACCAGCACGTCACGCACGTACTTCTTGTCCGCGGGGACCAGGTACCAGGGCGCCTCGGGCGTGCTGGTCCGCGTCAGTGCCTCCCGGTACGCCTCGGTGTACTCGTCCCACCGCTCCCGCTCGGCCAGGTCGCCCGCCGCGAACTTCCAGTACTTCTTCGGGTCTTCCAGGCGCGCCAGCAGCCGCTCGCGCTGCTCCTTCCGTGAGATGTGCAGGAAAAACTTGAGGATGGCGACGCCGTTCTCGGTCAACATCCGCTCGAACTGCACGATCTGGTCGTAGCGCGCGCGCCAGACCGCCTCGGGAACCAGCGCGTGGACGCGGACCACCAGGACGTCCTCGTAGTGCGAGCGGTTGAAGACGCCGATCGTCCCGCGGACCGGCACGGCCTGGTGCACCCGCCAGAGATAGTCGTGGGCCAGCTCGATCGGCGAGGGCGCCTTGAAGCTGGCGACCGTGAGGCCCAGGGGGCTGAGCGGCCCGAACACCTTCCGGATCGTGCCGTCCTTGCCCGCCGTGTCCCGACCCTGCAGCACCACGAGCAGCGCCCGCCGGCCCTCCGCGTAGAGCGCGTCCTGCAGCTCGTCGATGCGCCGGGCCAGGCGCTCGGTTTCCGCCACCGCCGCGTCCTTGTCCGGCGCGCCGGCCGGCGCGCGCGCCGCCTCGTCGCCGAGGTCCAGGGTCGATCCGGGAGCGAAGGGCTCGAGGCGCATGGTAGGCTCCTAGGCGTGCCGGAGAAGGACGAGCGAGTGGGGCGCGAGCGTGAGGCCGGCCGTGATTTCACGCTCGCCTTCGTGGGCCGTGTCGACCATGACGGTCCAGGCACCTTCGGGCTGCTCCGGCAGCGCGAAGGCGCGCGACCGCCCGCCGCCGTTGAGCAGGAGCAGGAGCGGCGAGCCGTCGTCGAACAGCATCCCCAGGCAGTGATTGGATTCGTGGGCCCATTCGGCGGCCGTCATCGGCGCCCCGTCCGCCCCCAGCCAGGTGAGCCCGTGTGCACCCGCCGGCTCGGCCGGAAAGAAGGTGCTGCGACGCAGCGCCGGCGTGGCGGCGCGGATGGCCAGCACCGCCCGGGTGAACCGGAGCAACGCTTCCCGGGCCGGGTCGAGGTCCCAGTGAACCCAGGTCAGCGGCCCGTCATGGCAGTAGGCGTTGTTGTTGCCGTGCTGGGTGCGGCCGAGCTCGTCGCCATGGGACAGCATGGGCACGCCCTGCGAGAATGCCAGCGTCGCGAGCAGGCTGCGCTTGACCCGCTCGCGCACGCGCGCCACCTGCGTGGTGGTCGGGGGCCCCTCGACACCCCAGTTCCGGCTCAGATTGTAGTCGGTCCCGTCGCGGTTGGCCTCGCCGTTGGCCTCGTTGTGCTTGTGCTCGTAGCTCACGAGGTCGTGGAGGGTGAACCCGTCATGACAGGTGACGAAGTTCACGCTCGCCAGCGGGCCGCGGTCGCCGGGGGCGAAGAGGTCGCTGCTCCCGCTCAGGCGCGAGGCGAGCTCGCCCACGGCGCCGGTGTCGCCACGCCAGAAGCGCCGCGCGCCGTCGCGGAACTTGCCGTTCCACTCCGCCCACCCCCGTGGGAAGGCGCCGAGCTGATACCCATCCGGACCGAGGTCCCACGGCTCGGCGATCAGCTTCACGTCCGACAGCACCGGGTCGCGCGCCACGCGCTGGAAGAACGGCGCGGCCGGATCGAACGCCGGATCCCGGCGGCCGAGCACCGGCGCGATGTCGAACCGGAAGCCGTCGACGTGCATCTCCTCGACCCAGTAGCGCAGGCTGTCGAGCACGAGGTCCAGCGCGGGGTCGCGCCGGAGGTCGACCATGTTGCCGCACCCGGTGAAGTCCAGGTAACGATCGCGGTGCGCCGGATCGAGCCGGTAGTAGGCGGTGTTGTCGATGCCGCGGAACGCGAGCGTCGGGCCGCGATGGCCGCCTTCCGCCGTGTGGTTGTACACGACGTCGAGCAGCACCTCCAGCCCCGCCGCGTGGAAGCGGCGGACCATCGCCTTGAACTCCTCGACCTGGCGGCCGTGGCCGGCGGTGGCGAAGCGCACGTCCGGCGCGAAGTACCCGATGGAGCTGTAGCCCCAGTAGTTGACGAGGCCCGAGGCCGGCCAGGCGCGGCTCGCTCGCCTCCTGGTGCACCGGGAGCAGCTCGACCGCCGTGACCCCGAGGGAGCGCAGGTGCTCCAGGATCGGGTCGCTGCAGAGCCCGAGGTAGGTGCCGCGGAGCTCCCGGGGCACCTCCGGGTGCAGCATCGTCATCCCCTTCACGTGGCATTCGTAGATGACCGTGCGCTCCCACGGCGTGCGCGGGCGCTCGTCGCCGGTCCAGTCGAACGCCGGATCGATCACCACGCACTTCGGCATCGCGCCCGCGCTGTCGCGCGGGTCGGCGGAGAGGTCGACGGGTTGGCCCGGCGGCCCGTCCGGATGGCTCGCGAGGGCCGAGTTCCAGTGCACCGACCCGCTCAGCGCGCGGGCGTAGGGATCGAGCAGCAGCTTGGCGGGGTTGTAGCGGTGTCCCTGCTCGGGCGCGTAGGGTCCGTGCACGCGGAACCCGTACAGCTGCCCGGGCCCGACGCCCTCGACCGTGACGCTCCAGATCGAGTCCGGTCCGGCGGCGAGCGGCACGCGCGCCGAGTCCACCGCATCGTCGGCCGCGGTGAACAGGCAGAGATCGACGGCGGTCGCGTGCGCGGAGTAGAGCGCGAACGTCGTCGCGGTTCCGCTCCAGGTGGCGCCGAGCGCGGCCGGTCGGCCGGGGCGGTGCCTCAACGCCCCGCGGTCGTCGGCAACCGGGACGCCAGCGAGGCGCACCACGCCACCTCGATCTCCAGCCGCTGGATCTCCCCTCGCGCCTCGGTGAGGCACTCCTGGAGCTCGCGGCCACCGACCGTGTTCTCCAGCGCCGCCACGACCTCGCGCAGCCCGGCGAGCTCGTAGCGAAGGAGCTGCTCATACCGCTGGGCGGCGTCCGCCCGAGCGGGAGCGAGCCGGCGCAGATCGGCCTTGCGGTCGAGGGTGTGCTCGATGGAGTGGCGGGCCGCATAATCCTCCGCGGCCAGGCGGGGGCGCCGCCGCTCGACGGCCGGCGCGAGGAAGGGCAGCCGCCGCCGATGATGGACGCGCAACTGGTGCAGTGTGCGCGCGATCTGCTCGAGGATGGCCACGGGCGCGTCCCCGCTCAGTCCCTGCCCTGCCAGAACGCGCGGAGGTAGAGGCTCGTGGCGAGCAGCATGAGGCCCGCCAGCATGGACCCCGGCCCACCGTAGTTCTCGAACGTGAAGCCGAGCGGCCCGGCCGGGCCGGGCGCCGCGCGTACGATGGTGAGCACGCCGAGCGCGATGCCGGCGAGTCCGATCAGGGCCAGCAGGGCGAACAGATTCCGCATCGAAGCCTCGTCACGATGGAAAGAGGGCGCTCCGCCACGTGCAGATGAGCATGGATGAAATCGTGGTCGGGGCCGCTCGGCAAGGTCCCCACCCGCCGCGAGTCAGTCGCCTCCGGCCTCGGCGATCGCCTGCGCCGCGCCCGCCTCGAGCGCGGTCACATAGCCGGGAGGCAGCGACGAGCCGCCCGCCCGGGCCGTCAGGCCGATGGGCGAGACCCCGGCGGCCCGGGCGTAGATCACCAGCGCCGCCCCGTAGGTGCCGGCCACGGACGGATGGAAGCCGTCCGCCTCGAACAGGGAAATCGAGGGCGCGTCGGCGCGCACGGCGCGGAGGGCCTCGCCGGCCGGCAACAGCAGCCCGTCCACCGCCGCCGCCGCCGCCGCGTACGACGCGCTCACGGCACCCCACTCCGCCTCCCGGTCCAGCCCCGGCCACACCATGTACAGCGCCGGGCGGGCGCCGATCTTCCGGATCTCGCCGGCGAATCGCGTGGCGTAGTCGATCAGGTTGACGCGGCTCTCGGGGAGCGCGGAAGGGCCCTGCTGCAGCACCACGAGATCCCACCGCGCGCTCGCGATGGCCCGCTGGGCGTCGCCCCGGTTCCAATGGTCCTCGAGGCTGAAGCCGCCTTCAGCCACGGACGAGACCACGACGACTCCGGTTGGGATCGCTCTGACCCAGGTGCTGCACGGTGGCCGGGAGATCGTTCGCGTAGGTGAGGCTGTTCCCGATGAAGAGAATCCGCAGGGTCGGATCGGGGTCCGGCTCCACGCTGGAGGAGCCGCAGCTCGCGACCGCGGCCCCGGCGATCAGGGCGACCAGGGCGAGACGCGCAAGACGCAACGAAGCGCCGGCGATGCGGTCGATCAGAAGTCCGGCCTTGTGAGGGGATACGTCGCCCTACGCCCCTCGCACGCGGACCGGTTTCGGGCGGCGTCCGGTGAAACAGCGGGGCGAACACGGCACCTGCCACCGCGCCCGCCAGCAGCGGGACCACGTTGAGCAGGCAGATCACGGTGGCGCCCAGGCCGGCCAGCAGTCCCCAGGGGAACCAGTCGGCCAGGTAGGTCACTCCCGCGGCCGCGAGTGCGCCGGTGAGGATCGCGGGGACGAACACCGCCGCGACCGCCCGACCGACCGTGCCCGCCTTGACGCCGCCCACCACCCCGCGATGAGCGGCCCCACGACGGGAAGCCAGAACAGGAGGAGCGTCAGGCCGCCCATCCAGTTGACCGCGGCCGCGAAGCTGCCGGGCGGGCGCGGGCGATCGACCGCCATGATCAGCGGTTGTAGATCAGACCGCCGCGGTCGCGGTAGAGGCGCAGCACCGCGGCGGCCTCCGCGCGTCCGATCTCGCGATCGACCCGGATCCCGCGCTGCTCGAGGTAGGCGTAGGACTCGGGGAAGACCGGCCCTTCGTCGAACGCGAGCGCGGTGGCGTCGGCCCGGCTCGCGGCGCAGACCAGCCGTCCGACGCCGCTCCAGAGCGTGGCGCCGAGGCACATGGCGCAGGGCTCGCACGAGCTCACCAGCTCGTGGGCCGGCGCACCGGGCCCGCCCAGCGTGAACGAGCCGACCCGTTGCTGGGCGAACATGATCGCCACGACCTCCGCGTGGAGCGCCGCGTTGCCCAGCCGCTCCACGCAGTTCACCCCCACGCCCACCAGCGCGCCCGAGACCGACTCGAACACCGCGGCGCCGAACGGCCCGCCCGTGCGGCGCTCGACGTTCTCCCGGGAGAGCGCGATGGCGAGCCCGACCCGCTCGGCATCGCCGGCATAGCGGCGTTCCCAGTCCACCACCTCGTCCACCCAGGCGGGGAGCGTGATGGTGAGGTCGCGGGGGCCGGCGCGGGTCACGCGGGTGCGTCGGCTCCGTACTCGGCGATGAACTGCACGGCCGTGTGCACGCCGCCCTCCGGCGACGCCGCCACCTGAAACGCCCGCACCAGCAGCGCGGAGAGCGCCGCCGCCTGCGCCTGGTCGAGTCGCGGCGCGTCGGGCACGCGCCCGGGCAGCTCCTGCAGGACGTCCGTCAGCTTGTGCGTCAGGTGCTCTGCCGTGACGCTGTTCCACATCGCCATGAATTCGCGGGTGTTCGACGGGTGGTCGACCTGCTCGTCCATGAGATCCTCCTCGGCGCGGGATGGGACGGCATCGGAAGCTACGGCGTGAAACTACAGGCCGTAAGCACCCGCGACCAGCGGCGGCACTCGTGGAGGAAGGCCGGTGGAGCATGGATTTTGCCCCTTCCAGCGACGACCCCACGTCAATCCTTGCAGTCTCGAGCTAGGCTCCACCGGCATGGAGACTTCCATGAACCACCGGCGCGCGCTGCTGGCGCTTCTCTTGCAGGCTCCGTGCAGGCTGCGGTGCCTCCGGGCCGGGCCCCGACCCTGCCGGGCCGGGAGGTCCTCGGGCCCGCCACCGGCCTCGCCGCCCGCGCCACCGGTAGCGGGCGCGGCGGCCAGTGTTGGCGGGTGCCAGATCTTCCCCAATGACAACGCGTGGCATCGCGACGTGAGCGCCGACCCGGTGGCCGCCAACTCGGCCGCGCTCCTGGGCGCGATGTCACCGGGCAACGCCCTGCATCTGGATCTGGGAACCACCGAGGAGTACTACGGCATTCCCTACACGGTCGTGCCCGCCGACCAGCCCCTGGTGACGATCGAGTACGGCACCGACGGCGCGGACTACGGCGACGAGAGCGATCCGGGCCCGATGCCGATACCCCCGAACGCGCCGATCGAAGGCGGCAGCACCGCCGATCCGAATCCCGGCGCGGGCGACCGGCACGTGCTCGTCGTCCGCCAGGGCGAATGCGTGCTCTACGAGCTCTACAACGCCGTCCGCACTGCCGGCGGCTTCCGCGTGAGCTCCTCGGCGCGGTGGGATCTGACGGTCAACGCGACGCGCCCGGCGGGGTGGACCTCGGCCGACGCGGCCGGCCTCCCGATCCTTCCCGGACTGCTGCGCTACGACGAGGTGGCGGCCGGCGAGATCAGGCACGCGCTCCGTTTCACCGTCCCGCACGTGCGGCGGGCGTACGTGGCGCCGGCGAGCCACTGCGGCCAGTACGCCGACGCCACCCTGCCCCCGTACGGCACGCGGGCGCGGCTCAAGGCCGATTTCTCCCTCGCGCCGTATACCGGCGACGCGCTGGTGCTGCTGACCGCGCTCAAGACCTACGGCCTGATGCTCGCCGACCAGGGCAGCGCATGGTATGTGACGGGGACGTCGGACCCGCGCTGGGAGGACGCGCTGGATCAGCTGCGGGCCCATCCGGTGCGCGGCAGCGACTTCGAGCTGCTCGCGAGCGGGGCGATGACGACCTGCTGACTGCAGCGCCTCAATCCTTCCTCGCGCTCCCGAGCTCGGCCGGCTTGACCGCCCCGACGCCCTCGCCGTTCCCCGTGACCACCCGGCGGTGAGAGTCCACCTGGCCGAGGTGATAGGCGAAGTGCACGGCGGTGTGCACCAGGAAATCCCCGGTCCGGACCCGGCATCCGCCGATGAGCTCCGGGTACTCCGCGTCGAGCTCCTCCGCGCCGACGGCGCCGAGCCCCGCCGCCACGGCCGCACGGGCCCGCTCGATCTCCGCGATCAGCTCGGCACGCGGCACGTCGCGCCGCGCGAACTCCGCGTCCCGGTTGCGCACGTACCCGGTCCCACCCCAGCGCGCGCCGACGTAGTGCTGGAGGTTCCCCGCGAGATGCAGCGCGAGCGTGCCCGCCGTGTTGGCCAGACCCGGGACCGGCTGCCAGATCTGCCGCTCGTCGGGATAGGCCTCGAGCTCGCGCCGGAGGGTGCGGAGGTCGCGATCGAGCATGGCCGCCAGGTCGGCGGCGAGCGCAACGGGCATGATTCCTCAGGCGGTCGAGGCAAGCAGCCGGCGAAGTCCGGTCAGCAGCAGTGCCAGGCCGACGAGCTGCACGAGATGGAATACCCCGTTGTGATCGAAGTTCCACACGAGGCGGACGGGTCCCACGCGCGAGGCCTGCACGGCGCCGGCGGCGAGGCTCACCGCCAGCGCAGCCGCCATCGCGGCGGCGCCGGCGCGCGCGGGCCCCGTCGCCAACCGTAGATAGACTCCGAGTGAGAAGAGCAGCGCGGCCGCCTCGTACACGACGAAGGCGAGGAAGCTGCCGCGGGTGAGGCGGGTAACGCCGTAGAACACGACGGCGAGCGCGAGCATCGGCAGCAGCACACGGCGGCCGGCCGCCTCCCCGCGCCAGTCGCGCACGGCACCGACCACGAAGAGCGCCATGGTGACGCCGAGGGCGAGGTACAGCGGCTGCCAGAGCAGCTCGCGCGTGGCGGGCCGCAGCTCGAGCCCGTGGGCCACCGCGCCGAGCACCGAGGCCAGACCGAGCGCCGCGAGGGCGGCTTGCCATACCGCGCGCCCGAACGAGGGCGGCGTGGTCCGCCCAAGCACCAGGATGGCAGCGGCCGCCGCGAGCGCCAGCACCGCGTCCGTCGCCGCGGTGGTGCGCTCGGTGGCCACGCCCACCAGCTCCATCCGCTCAGCCCTGCTCGATCTCGATGTTGGCGAGCTCGCGGTCGGTGGCGCCCTGACGGAGCTTGCGGAAGGCGCCTTCGAGCAGCTCGACACCGAGCAGGATGCCGAGCGTGGCGAGGGTGAGCACCATGGTCGCCCGCAGGTGGCCGAGCCCGATCATCGCGCCGAGCGCGGCGAGGATCCAGATGACGGCGGCGGAGGTGACGCCGGTGACCAGCCCTTTCCGCGCCAGGATGACGCCGCCGCCGAGGAAGCCGATCCCGCTCACCACCTGGGCCAGCACCCGCGTGGGATCGGCGGTGCCGGGCGAGAGCGACGATCCGAGCGCCACGAAGATCGCCGTGCCGAGGCAGATCAGGATGCTCGTCCGGATGCCGGCCGCCTTGCCGCGGAGCTGCCGCTCGATGCCGATGATTCCGCCGCACAGGATCGCCGTGCCCAGGTGCTGCCAGAACTCGCGCGTCTCGGGATCCAGCGCCGGCACGGTCATGAGCACCGCTCCTTGCGAGAGCATCAGCTGGCGGCCAGCGTGGGGCGACGTCTGAGGGCGCGCTCATAGCTGTGCGCGACCTCGGCGGCATTCGACGCCGTGAACGCCAGGTCGCGCAGCAGGCCATCCTCGAGGCTGTACACCCACGCGTGCACGGTGACCGTCCGCCCGCGCCGCCACGCGTCCTGCATGACCGTCGTGCGGCACACGTGCACCGCCTGCTCGACCACGTTGAGCTCGCACAGGCGGTCGGTGAGGGCGCTGCCGCCCAGCGCCTGCAGCTCGCCCGTATGCCGGGCCGCGACGTCCTGCACGTGCCGGAGCCAGTTGTCGATCAGGCCCAGCGGTCGGGCGTTCCACGCGGCCCGGACGCCGCCACATCCGTAGTGGCCGCAGACGATGACGTGCTCGACCTCCAGGACCTCGACCGCGTACTGCAGCACCGAGAGGCAATTGAGATCGGTGTGCACGACGACGTTGGCCACGTTGCGGTGGACGAACATCTCCCCCGGCGAGAGCCCGACGATCTCGTTGGCCGGAACGCGGCTGTCCGAGCAGCCGATCCAGAGGTACCGGGGTGTCTGCTGGTGCGTCAGCTTCCGGAAGAAGTCCGGCTCGTCGCGGACCATCGCCTCGGCCCAGGCGCGGTTGCGGTCGAACAGGTCGGGGAGCTCGCGGTCGGCGGGCGGCGGCGAAGATGCAGGCATGCCACAGAGTACAGCCGTGTCGGCCGGCAGACCAGACCGGCAGGCGCTCTGCTCCGACCCGTCGCTACGAGCCGCCGCCCGCGCGCGCGATTCCGCCGAGCCGCGCGAGCAGCGGCAGCTCGCGATCGGGAAGCCACTGGGCCACCCACCGGACGGTGCGGCCGGCCCACTCCCGGTCGAACGGAGCGCCGGCGGCCACCTCGGCCCGCCGCGCGACGAGCTCGTCGAGCAGGCGCTCGAGCTCGCGGCCCGCGGACGCGCCGCTCGCCGTGCGCAGCCCCTCGGCCTCGAGCCGCCGCACCACGGCGATCGTCTGGTCGAAGGCCTCCAGCAGGCTCGGCGCGGCCACCGCTCAGAGTCCCAGCTCGTACCGGAGGAACAGCTCGTCCTGCCGCCAGCCCAGCGACTCGTACAGCCGCTGGGCCGGGGCATTGGTGCGCGCGGTCACCAGCTCGAGGCCGGCGGCGCCGGTTTCCTCGCCCAGGCGGCGCGCGCGGTCCATGAGCGCGCGCGCCACCCCGCCACCCCGGGCCGACGGCGAGACGAACAGGTCGTTCAGCAGCCACAGCCGCCGCGGCCGCGCGGCCGTGGACGAGAACAGCGGATACAGCTGCACGAACCCGACGGCCTGGCCATCGCGCTCGGCCAGGAAGATCACCGACTCCGAGCGCGCGAGGCGCTCGGCGATGAACGCACGGGCCAGCGCGGGATCGGACGGCTGCTGGTAGAACTGCCGGTAGGCGTCGAACAGCGGCGCCACCGCATCGACGTCGGCGGGGCCGGCCTGCCGCACGATGTCACCCACGCGAGCGCCCCCGATCCAACGTCGCCCGCTCCTGCCACAGCCGCTTGAGCAGCTGGATCTGTCCGGTGTGATACGCGTCGTGGGCGGCGATGCCCAGCACGATTTCGCCGTAGGTCCACCGCTTCCCGCCGGGCGGGACCGCGCCGAGCCGCCGGGCCGGGAAGGCCCGCACCGCCTCCACGAGCCGGTCGTGCTCGGTGCGGAGCAGCGCGACGTCGCTCGCCCAGGCGAGCTCGTCGGCTGGATCGGGCAGGCGGGGAAAGTTGGCGGGGCTCCGCGGGAACCGGGGCTGCTCGCCGGCGGCCAGGTGCCGGCGCACCGCGTACTTCCAGTAGGCGATGTGGAGCGCGAGCTCCCAGACGCTCTTCCGCCGGGGCGTCGGCCGCCACGCGGCCTGCTCGGCCTCGACGCCGCGGAGCGCGCCCACCGGGCTGGGTCCTCCGTGCCAGTTCTTCCGGCCGGGCGCGGGCTGGAGGTTCCAGAGCAACAGGTCCATCGGCGGTGATGCCATCGTCGGTCCTCGAGGGGTATCGTGCCGCTCAGTCGAGCGGACGGGCGAGCACAAGGTCGCGCTGATGGTCGGTGCCCAGCACGAACGTCTGGGTGCCCACGTCCGCGAAGCCGCTCTTGCGGTAGAAGGCGATCGCGCGCTCGTTCCGCTCCCAGACGCCGAGCCAGAGGGTCCGCGCACCACCCGCACGCGCGGTCTCGACGGCCGCGGCCATCAGGGTCTGCGCGACGCCCTGGCCATGCCACGGTCGGTCGACATAGAAGCGAACCACCTCCAGCGGCGCGGGGCCGGTCACCGGCGCCGGCGGCTCGCTCCGCGCGAGCTGCGCGTAGCCGGCGGCCCGGCCGTCCACCTCCGCCACGAGCGTGCTCATCCGCGGGTCGCGCAGCTCCGCCTCCTGACGCGCGGGGCCGAAGTGCTCGATCACGTACCGCTCCATGTTCTCCGGCGTGTTCTCGGCGGAGTATGTCTCGCGAAAGGTGCGCTCGGCGAGCGCCGCCAGCCAGGCCGCATCGGCCGGCCCGGCGGGGCGGACCACGACGCTCACCCGGCACTCGCGTCGAGCACGCGGTAGACGATCCAGTGCTGCGAGCCGGGCACGACGAATGGCGCGAGGGCGCCGAAGCGGCAGACGATCATTGAGGCTTCCCGGTTTCGCGCCGCCGCGCGGTGGTCAGAGGAGTGGGACGACGGCGCCGAGCCCCGCGTAGACGTACCGGGCGCCGAAGGTGCGCGCGAGCGCGTCGAAGGCCGGCTCGCCGGTGCAATGGCCCGGCGCGATCAGGTCGAGCCGCCAGGCGTCGCGGAGGTCGGTCGCGATGCGCGCGATCGCGGTGTCCGGCGTGGCCACCAGGTGCAGGCCGCCGAAGATCTCGTGCACGTGATCGCCGTACGGCCGGGTGGCCTCGAGGATGGTCTCGATCCCCGGATGCGAGCAGCCCACGAATACCACCAGCCCCTCGGGCGTCCGCAGCACCAGCGAGAGCTCGCGCAGCTCCAGCGTGCCCGGCGTCCGCGAGACCGTGGAGACCAGCGCCACGCCGGGCGCGATCTCGGTGAGGGTGTCGACGTGCACGAAGTGCGCGCCCGGCCACACGGTCGAGCTCGACAGCTCCGCCGGCACCACGCCGCCGAAGTACCGCATCCGGGCGGGGAGCGCCGTGTCGGGCCGGATGATCGTGGTCGGGATCTCGCCGCCGAAGATCCCGAACCGCTCGTTCGGTGCGTAAATCGTCACCGCCGGGTTGACGCGGAGGAGATGGGCGAGCCCGCCCGTGTGGTCGGCGTGCCGGTGGGAGATCACGGCAAAGTCGAGCCGCCGGAGGTCGACGCCGAGCCGGCGCACGTTCCGGGCGAAGACCTGGCCGTCGTTTCCGGCGTCGAAGAGGATCCGGCGCCCGCCGTACTCGATGAGCGCCGAGAACCCCCAGTCGCGCTCGAGGCCCGGTCGGTCGCCGAAGGCGTCGTACAGGATCGTCACCCGGCCAGCCGGCGGCGGGGCCACCGCTTCCGCAGGGACGGAGACCGCGCCAAGGGCGAAGGCCACGGCAAGTCCGACGGCGGAATGTCGCATCGTGAGTGCTCCGAGAAGGCGAGAGGCGAGCGAAACGGACGAGTCTGCGACCAATCTATGGCGCCCCGAGTCGAGCCCGCCACCGGCTCCGACGGCGTCTCCGTGCGCGACTTCAGACCCCGTAGCGCTCGGCGAGCGTCCCCAGGTGATGCCGTTCGTGCCCCGCGATGATCCACGCCAGGGCCCGAACCGTCACCGGCGCCCCGCTCGCGGTACCGCGACGGGTCCATGCCTCGGGCGCCAGGTGGCGAAAGAAGGACAGCGTGGCGCGGCGGACGTCGCCCCATTCCTCCGCCAGCGCGGCCAGCGGGTGCGCCTCGGCGTTCGACAGCGGCGCGTAGGCATTTTCGTCGAACCCGGGCAGCGGCGTCGTGTCGCCTCGGGCGACCCGGAGCGCGCGGTAGGCCATGATCCGCTCCACGTCGCTCAGGTGGACCAGGACCTCGCGCACACTCCACTTGCCGGGCGCATAGCGGTGGGCGCCGCGGGCCTCCGGAACGGCGGCGAAACGTGCCAGGGTGGAGGCCCGCTGCCGGGCGAGCAGACTCGAGAATGTCGGCGCCGGCAGGCACATGGGCGATGTATCCGGCATAGAACGTCCCGTATTCGTCGGGGCCGGGAGGTGCGATCACGGTCATCCGGAGCTCCTTCGTGGGCGGCAGGGATTGCGGAAAACGGTACGCTGTTTTACCATTGGGTCGCGAATTGGCGCGTTGAGGCATCGCGCGGCCATAGTCCAGATTCGACAGGGGGCTGGCGGAACTCGCGCTGGCTCCCTTTTTGTTGGCTGCTCCCGGGGATCGCATCCCGCAGGATGCACCAGGGCAGCTTCCCCGCGTGAGGGCTCATTTCACGCACATCGCGTAGTCGGTAGGTGCGGCATGGCCGAACTCCGATTACAACACACTCAAGGAGTAGGAACAATGCGCACCACCGGCACGGTCAAGTGGTTCAACGACGCCAAGGGCTTCGGCTTCATCACGCCCGAAGGCGGCCAGAAGGACTGCTTCGTCCATCACTCGGCGATTCAGGGTCAGGGTTTCAAGAGCCTGGTCGAGGGTGAGCGGGTCGAGTTCGACGTCGTCCAGGGCCAGAAGGGCCCGGCGGCGGAGAACGTCGTCAAGCTCGGCAAGTAAGACCGCGCGCCGCGGCTGACGCCGCGGAACAGACGGCCGGTTCGAGTTCGCTCGAGCCGGCCGTTCGTCGTTCAGTCCCATCGCACCTCGGCCCCGACCTGGATGACGCCGTCGTCCAGCACTTCCGCAAACGCTCCCCCGCCCCAGTCCGCCTCCATCGCCGTCCTCAAGCCTTCGAGGGCTTCGTCCATCCGTTCGCACGGCCGGGTCTCGCCGGCTATCCGGAGCCGGCAGCTCCCGACCCGGAGGACCCGATTCCGCGTCCCCAGCAGGCTGCAGCCACTCACCATGAGGTTCGCCCGCCGGGCGCTCGGCGGCACCTGTCCGCCGGTCTTCGCCATGAGGCGCTCCCACACCTCGCGCTCGATCAGCGTCACCTGGCGACTCCGCCCCTGGTCGGCGTTGCCCACCAGCCCGCGTCCCGCGACCAGCGTGGCTTCGGGCACCGGGTCCATCGGCCCCCGGTGCGCCCGCTTGATCCAGATCGCCTCGAGCCTGCCGGCGTCCGGCGCGCTCATCGGGAGGCCGGTTCGAGCATGTTCCGCCGGCGGTAGGGCCCGCAGGGCGGGTCGCCGGGCCGCTGCGCGCCGTGCAGCGCCGGCTGCCACAGGTCCGCGGCCGCGGTGTCCGCGGCGGTCCGCGCGGCGGCGTAACGCACGCGGCACTCCTGGAGCACCTCGGTCAGGTTCTCGCGCATCGTCTGCACGCGATGCGAGCGCGCGAGCACAGCCGGCAGGAGTGCCACGACGGCCGCCGCCACCAGCAGGACGACAATGAGCGTCCGCGAACCGGGGCCGCGAGCGCCAGCGGGCGCTGCGATCATGACACCGCGTCCCGGTGGACCGTGTCGGGCGAGAACGCCGGCAGGCAGACGGCGACATACTCGGCGCCCCCGGCCGCGGGGCTGGCATAGCGCACCCACTCGCCGGGTCGGGTCACGATCGCCTGTCCGGCGGACACATCCACCGAGCCGCCGTCGTGCTCGACCCGCAGCGTCCCGCGCAGCACGAGCGTGATCTCCTGGAAGTCGGGCCGCTGGCCGGGCTCCGCCCACCCCTCGGGCGACACCATGCGCGCCACGCTCACGTCGGCCTGCGCGGTGTTGACCCGCCCGGCATACTCCTCGATCCGCTTGGGCTTGTTCCCCGCGGCATGAATGATCGTGGGCGCGGGAATGAGGGTCGGCATCGACGGTCTCCTGAGAGGCGGCAGGGATTCGAGACCGAAAGTTACGCGGGTCGGCGGGGCCTGCCTATGCCGTAGTCGATCTCCACCAGCTTCCGCTCGGACGGCCAGTACGGAAATCGGCGCGCCCTGGCGTCATCTGGGCTCGTCCGAGCCGTTCTCGCGCTCGATGCGCTCGATCAGGTCGGCCACGTCCTCCGCGGAGAGGCCGACGTCCTGCAGCATCGCCTCCGTGCTCGGCCGGCTGAAGTCCTCGCGTCGCGCCTCGAAGACGAGCTCGAAGGCGTGCGGGCCGTCGAGCGCCTGCTGCTGCCGCAGTACCCAGCCGCTCTCGTCCACGAACAGGTGCAGCGCGTGCTCCAGCGACTCGAAGGGCGTCTCGCTCCAGCGACGCAGGGACGGATGCCAGAACCGGGCGATGAGCATGGCCCCGGGCGGCGCCTGATCCTTCGCGGTCACCGCCCGAGTCACCACCACCACCAGGTGAATACGTCCGGGCCGGGGCGTATGCCCGGGCGCCGGCGAAGTCTCGGGCTGCAGCTCGAGCACCGCCTCCGGCGTCTCGAACGGCGCCGGCTCCCCGGGCCGCGGGTCCCGCTCGTCTCCCGGCCGCTGCCGGCCCCGCCGCTCGCTCACGGCGCCACCAGCTCCACGGCCCCGCGCGTGAGCGTGTCCCACCCGGCGACGGAGGCGTCGGGCCGGGCCTCGTTGGTGGTGTTGAGCACGCCCACGACCGCCGTGGTGGACGCCGGATCGAGGTAGAAGAAGCTGCGGAATCCCGACTGCTCGCCCGTGTGCCCCACGATGGTACGGTCGCCGCGGCGGTAGACATAGAACGAGAGGCCGAACGCCTCGTCGCCGCCGCCGGCCGCCGCGAGCGGCACCACCGGCCGCCACATCTCCTCGAGCGTCGCGTGCCGCAGGACGCCGTCATATCGCGCGGCGAGCGCCGAATCCCCGTGATCGGCGTGCGTGAGAAAGGCGAGGTACTTGACCAGGTCCGCCACCGGCGCGTTCCATCCGCCGTTGGGGATGGTGATGCCGGGATCGAACTCCGGCGGATTGGCCTCGGTCCGCGCCGAGCCGCCGCTGTCCGCGCGCACGGTGTAGCTCCGCGCGCGCCGGCCGGCGAGATGATACGGCGACCGCCCGACGAAGCTTTCGGTCATGCCGAGCGGCGTCCAGATGTTCTTCTGCACGTAGACGGCCCACGGATCGCCGCTCAGCGCCTCGATCACGCGCGCCAGATAGATGAAGCGCGGGATTGCTGTAGCCGAACCGCGAGCCCGGGCGGAAGCCGATCTCCTGGTACGGCATCATCGCGACGAGCTGGTCCCAGCGCGTGGGCTCGAACGGCTCCCACGGGCGGCCCTCGCCGTAGGGCCAGGTCGGGTTCTGGAAGCCCGCGCTGTGCGAGAGCAGCATGCGGAGGGTGATGTCGTCGATGGGACCGAACCCATCGTGCACCTGCCGCAGCTCGGGGACGTAGCGCACGATGGGATCGTCGAGCGTGAGGCGGCCCCGATCGCGGAGCTGCAGGATGGCGATGGCCGTGAGCGTCTTGGTGATCGAGGCCCAGTGGTACACCGCATCCTCCGCGGGTGCGCCCGCGGCCTGCAGGTCGCCGCGGCCGTAGGCGTGACGCGCCAGCACGCGGCCGGCGCGGAGGACCACCACACTCCCGCCGACGACGCCGTCCGACCGGGCATAGCGCGTCGAACGCCGAGGTGAAGGCGGCCCACCGCGCGGGCGGCCGGGCGAGCGCGGCCGGGCGGGACTGCGCGGCCGGCGCCATGCGCGCCCGAGAGCGCGATCGCGCCGGCGAGGACGCCGGCCAGCGCGGAGGGCCCGAAGCACCGGCGCGCTAGTCCGCCGAATTGGCGAGGATCTCCTCGCCGTACTTGCCGGGTTGGAACGGGCGCTCGTTGTAGCTCACCGGGCTCCGGATGATGCGGATCGCCCGGATGGAGGGATCCGCCGCATGGGTATCCGCGATGTCGGCGTCCGAGTCGCCGTAGGACACCGCCGGATGCACCGAGCGGATGGCGTCGGTCTTGGGCGCCTGAGCGGTGAAGAGCACCGTCGGCGGTGACAGGAAGGCGAATAGTCGCTGCAGCAGGCGGCTCGTCCGGTCACTGGCAGGCTGGCTCGGGAAGCGCGAGGTCACGAAGACGATCGTGTCGCCCCGTGCCTGGTGAAACGCGATGAGCTCGCGAGCGATCCGCTTGGGCTTGCTGAAGCGCGCATCGAGGCTGTCGTTGATGAGCGTCCAGAACGCTCGATCGTCACGGAACCGCCCGCCGTCCTTCTCCTCCAGATACCCCTGCGCGAAGAGGAAGGCGAGTCCGGTGTACAGGGTCGTGTCGTCGATGTCGAACACGACCGTCGAGGGCTTCAGCGACGCGAGGCTCGCCGTGAGGGCGGCCAGCGTGATCGACGCGCGCCCCGCCGGCGGACGATGCCGGCGGGGCGTTGGTGGCCGGCGCCGGCTGGGTGGCCGGTGCCGAGGCGGACGAAGCGCAGGCCGCCGCCGAGGCTACGGCCCAGGCGGCGAAGACCCTCGAGATCCCACGCGAGCGCATCCGACCTCCGGCGCGGCCAAGAGGTGTGATTCGTCCTACGGCCCGACCTGGCTCAGGCGCGGTAGGCGTCCACCGAAACGTTGAGGTCGCGGCGCAGCTCGGCGTCTCCGCTCAGGAGCGTGGCCCACGTGATCTCCTGGCCCTTCCGCGCACCCTTCGCCGTGATCTTCACGCCCTCGGGCGACATGGTGACCGTATAGAGCTTGCCTTCGAGCTCGAGCTCACGCTTGATGGTCTTGTCCAGTTTGGTAGCCATTTGGCTCCTCGGATCTCAGGGGGTGCCGCGGGGCGGCGAGCCGGCACGGCGCCGGTACACGAGTCAAACTAGGCTGGCCGTCCCACGCAAGGAACCGCGCCGCCGCTGTCGGCGCCCTCAGGCGCCGCCGGCGAGGGCCATGCACTCCAGCTCCACCCGCGCTCCCAGGGCCAATCCGGTGGTGCCGAAGGCGCTCCGCGCGGGAAACCCGGCGGGAAAATGCCGGGCGTACTCCACGTTCATCGCGGGCCATTCCGCCATGTCGGCGAGCATGGCCGTGCACTTGACCACCCGATCCATTCCGGACCCGTGCGCGGCCAGCAACGCGCTGACGTTGGCCAGCGCCTGCGCCGTCTCCGGTCCGATTCCCCCGGCGACGAGCCGGCCGGTGCTGTCCGTCCCGAGCTGCCCGGACAGGTAGAGCATCGGCCCCGCCCGGACGGCCGCCGAGAAGGGGAGCTTGAGATTGCCGGGCATCGGCACGCGCTCCAGCGTGAGCGGCGGATAGGCAGCCGGCCGCTCGCGAGCCTCGCAGGCGATGAGGGCGACGAGACCGGCGAGCAGGGCGACCTGGTGGCGCGAGCGCATCGATCCCTCCAGGAGTCGGAACGCGTCGATCGGGCTGGAGAAGCCTACGCACGGCCCTGGCGAAAGCGAAGAGGGTCGCCGACGCCACCTCGAAACTACTTGAGGTCGCCGACCTCCATGAAAGCGCCTAAACCATATTCAAGCAACAAAATGGCCCCTCCTCTCTCAGTCCATTTCGAGTTGCTTCGGTTTTCGTTCGACAGGCGATTTGACCGGTGCGGGCTCAGCGTAGCCTGATGATTCTGGCCTTCGACGGTACCCCGCTCGAGGTCAGGATGAACAGCATGTAATAGCCCGGGGGCGCGACGTTTCGGCTGGTGGGCGCCTTCACCGTGAGGCCGCTCGAGGTCCGGCTGAACGTCAGCCACATGAACCGCTGGCCCATGTCGAACGCGTGCGTGACGGAGCCCAGATTGATGAGGCTGACCTTGGTGATGCTGCTCGCGTTCGGAGTGGCGACGGTGAACGACGTGCCGTAGCTGATCGGGTTGGGCACGCTCGAGATGCTCGGTCGGGCACCCTGGAACAGGTATGGGGGCGAGTAGTACTCGGCGTTCTTCTGGTCGGGCGCGGGCAGCCCGTTCGTCATCGTCGCGTTGCCGCTGCCGGCGTGCAGAACCCGCCCGTCGGGCATGAGCAGCGACGTCGAGTGGTACGATCGGTTCACGCTGTTGCTCGCCACCTGGCGCCAAGCCCCGGTCGTAGGGTTCCAGATCTCGGCGACGTGCACGGCGAGGCCGGGCTCGTCGAAGCTCGTGCCGCGCGTGCCGCTGGTGACCAGCACCTCGCCCGTCGGCAGCATCGTCGCGTTGAGGTGGCGGCGGGGGTATGCCATCGATCTGGTCCATTGCCAGGCCGGGGCCGCCTGGGTGAGATCGATGGTCTCCGCCGTGGCCGTCGTGCGGCCGCCGCCCACGTAGAGGATCTTGCCGGGGAGATACATGACCGCGGCCCCATAATCCCGCATCCCGAAGCGCCGGTCGCCGACCGTCGTCCAGCTGCCTGACCCCGACGTGTTGAGGTACCGGGTGGTCTTGAGATCGCCGGCGACGAAGAGCTTGCCGTTGGGCGCGAGGAACTGACGCGGGTAGTACGGGAGGACGAGCGATGCCCCCGTCAGCGCCCGCCAGCTGCCACCGCTCCAGATCTCCGGTACTGTCGCCTGGATCGCATTTTCGTCCTTGCCGGCGAGCGTGACGATGCTGCCGTTGGCCAGCTCCGTTGTGCTGGGGTACCATCGGCCCCGGAGCATGTCCGCGGTCTTCGACCACGTCAGCGTGCCCGGGTTGAACAGGTGCCCGTCGGGCAACCCATGGTTGTCGCTGATATGGCCGCCGGCCACGAAGAGCCGGCCGTCCGGCGAGGAACGCGTGGCCGGAACAGAAGAGGTTGGCTCCGGCCGCCACCGCCTTGAAGCTGCCGTTGGCGGGATCGTACACGTAGGGACTTCCGAACTTCCCCCACGCGAGCACCTTGCCGGTCCACAGCAGGTGCATGTGCACCGCCACGATGGGCCAGCTGAAGGGAGCGCTCCACGACCCCGCGCTGGCGCTGGAAGCCACGGAGAACGACGGTCCCATGGTCGGCTCACAGGCGAGACGCTCGTTGTCGCGGACGGCGAGCAACTGATCGCCCCGGTACAGCTCGAGCGGGCCCTGATGCCGTGCCGTGACCTCGATCTCACTGAACCCCGGATCGCCCTCGGGCGCGGCGGCCAGGGCCTGGCCACCCTGCTCGTCGGTTCCCTGAATCCGCCAGGTCACCTGGACCGGGAACGGCTGGGCGTTGATGAGCACGAACCTGTTGCCGCACAGGTACAGCGCGCGAACGGGGGCATCGTCGCTCTCCTGGGGAGCGGCCGCAACGGCGCCGCCACCCGGAGGGCCGGGAGGCCCTTCACGATCGCAAGCGAAGACTATCGGAAGGAAAGCAGACAGGAGACGAAGGCGACGCACGCGAACCACCGTGGAAGAAGTGGAAGCCACGATAGTGCATGCCGTCGCCTTCGGGTGTGAGCGCGCACACAGCACGCATGCGCGTGCGCCGGGCGTCACGGACGCGCGAAGAGCTGACCGCTAGCCCGGCTGTCCGATCCGCGGGTGTCGAGCGAGGCGGTACAGCATCGCCAGCAGGTTCGACCCGGCGCACGCCGCGCCCAGCAGGATGAGCCACCGGGCCAGGGTTCGGAGGAAGGTGACCCGGTTGACGTCCACGATGACCAGCAGGAGCTTCGCGCTGAGCAGTGTGGCCGCGGTCGAGAAGATGAACAGCTGCAGCAGCAGCAGGGGGCGATAGCCCATGCCCTCGTAGAGCCAGTAGAGCGCGAGCCCGACCAGCAGCCACGCGAGCAGGCCCGTCCGGGTGCTCTTCCCCAGCGGCAGATCCCGGATGATCGGCGTGACCAGCAGCGCCAGCGCCAGCAGCATGAGCAGCAGCCGGAGCGAGGCGCGGCGAAGCTCGCTCGGCGTGGCGTCCTCGGCCGTGTGTGGCATCTGGCCGTCCATCAGGCGCCGGCCCTTACGAGCACACCCATGCGATCCCTCCGATCCACAAGTGCACGGCGAACAGGCCGGCACTCGCAGTCTCGCTCGTAGCGCTACTCGTAGTTCGTGAATGGCGGCGTCTCTACGGTCGCGGCCGAGCGGCGATCGCGGAAACGGTGCACCAGCGTCACGCGCTCCTCGCCTTCCCGCCGCACTCGCGTGTCCAGCAGCTCCCAGTGCGCGGCGTCGCCGAACCCCGCGTCGTTGAGGCGCTCCGCCTCGCGGCGCGCGACGTCGCCGGGCGTCGGGCGGCTCGCAGGATAGGCATCCTCGTGGTGGGCCACGAGCGCCTTCCAGTGTTCGTCGCCGGCGCGCTCGATGGCAGCGCGAACGTCCTCACGCGTCAGTGGCATCGGTGGCTCTCGTCCAGTCGAGACCGAAGAGTGGCCGGTCGGTGTCCACGTTGTCAGTGACGAAGCTCGCATTCGCACTCGGGCAGCGCCACCCTCTGGCATACGAGCTCGTGCGATGTCGCGGGATGCGCATCGACGAAAGCCTCTAACCGACTTTAGATGACCAGTGGTAAGACGTTTTACTAAAACGCCTTACAGCAATCCAACTGAAGTCGCCAATCAGCGATCGGACTTGGCCCGGCCCGAGTCACCTCCCGGCGGAGCGGCTTGGATCTCGATCCGAAGTGGTTCCTGCGCCACTTCGACCACGCGCGCCTCGGGATCGAATCGTCCGACCCACACGTCGTAGGTGCCCGGCGCGAGCGGCCCGATCAGGGCCCGGTAGATCATTTGCCGGTAGGACGGCGCGGCGGCGGATCGGCCACGGGCCGGCCGGGGAGAGAGTCGTACAGCGTGAGCCGTACCGTGTGCGGCTCGGTGAGGTCCACATCGCCGTAGAGCCCGCCGCCTTCGACCTGGATGCCGAGCCCCCTGATGGTGATGAACTGGCCGTCGATCCGGAGCGTCGGAGGCCCGGCATCCGAGGGGCTCGCGTCTCCGAGCACCTCAAAGCGGGCCGTCGCCCGCGCGGGTGCGGGCGCCGTCCGCGGTTGCCCCGCGCAGGCGGCCAGCATCACCCCGCAGGCGATCACCGTCCTCAGCGTCACGTGGCTCCCCCTACCCCGCGGTTCGCGGCGGCCGGCGACCGCCTCCACCAGAGATACACCGGCACGCCGAGGAGGAGGAGTCCCGTCCCGATCGCCGCGTTCCGGGGATTGGCCCGGATGGAGCTGGCGACGACCAGGATCGCGGCCAGCACGAAGATGGCGGGTGTCCACGGGTAGCCCGGCACGCGGAAGCCGGGCGCGGCGGGCGGTGAGCCTCCAGTGTCGCCGGCGCGGCCATCGCGCGCCCGCAGGCGGTAGAGCCCGGCGACGGTGAGCCCGAAGAAGATCCAGTCGCCGAAGGACACGTAGTCCACGAGCTGCGCGAAGGTCCCCGTGAGCGTCAGCACGATCGCCCAGGCCGACTCGACGACGATCGCGAGCGCCGGGGTGCGGTAGCGTGGATGGAGGACGGCGAGGCGCGGCAGGAAGACGCCGTCGGCGGCCATGGCCTGGAGCACGCGCGGCGTGACCAGGATGACGAGGTCCAGGAAGCCGAACGTCGAGATGGCGATGCCCGCGGCGATGAACGTGCCGCCGGCCGGTCCCAGCAGCGCGCGCATGGTGTCCGCGGCGGGGGCGGAGCTGCGGGCGAGTCCCTCGAGACCGAGCACGCGGAGATAGGCAATGTTGGCGAGCAGGTACACTGCCACCACGACGAGCACGCCCGCCACGAGCGCGCGCGGCAGCGTGCGCTCGGGCGCCACGATCTCCTCGGCGATGAAGTTGGTCTGCTGCCAGCCGCCGTAGGTGAACAGGATCGGCACCAGCGCCGCGCCCATGGCGGCGAGTGCGGCGCCCGTGCCGGTGGCGACCGCCGGAGCCGCCGGCATCACGCGCGCCGCCGGCTCGGGCAGAGCCAGCAGCAGCCCCGCCCCGATCAGGGTCGCCAGGGCCAGCAGCTTGAGCACGGTGAAGACGTTGACGGTGATCGCGCCGGGCGTCACGCCGACGTAGTTGATCCCCGCGAGGAGCACGATCGCGGCGACGGCGACGGGGTTGGTGAGCGTGTCGGGCAGCCCCGCGAGCGCGAGGGCGTAGTCCGCGAAGGTGACCGCCACCGCCGCAATGGCTCCCGTGGCGATCACCAGCAGGAGCGCCCAGCCGTAGAGGAACGCGGGCAGCGCTCCCCAGGCCTCCCGCAGGTAGACGTAGCCCCCGCCGGCCCGCGGCCGCCGGTGGCCCAGCTCGCCGTAGCACAGCGCGCCGATCAGCGCGACGACCCCGCCCACCACCCACGCGGCCAGCGCCAGGCCGGGAGAGCCCACCCGTCCCGCGACTGCCGCGGGGGTCCGGAAGATCCCGCCGCCGATGATCCCGCCGACCACCGCCATCGTGGTCGAGAACAGCCCGAGCCGGCGGGCGTAGGTCGTCATGGTTCCTCGCAACTTGCTCGCAACTTGAGAGAGCGCGGCGGCGGCTCGTCTGGACGAGGTTCGCCGTTGGACGACAACGGGTTACCTCGGACCCGCCCGGCGGCACGACGGTTGCCCCCACCGGTCCCGTGCTCCGCCCACGGCGTCTCCCGTCACTCCTCGCGCTCGTGCTGGTCGCCGCCTGCGGATTCGATCCGGGCGACGACTCGCCCATGACGCCGCCTGCCGTCTACCGCGAATGGTGGACGAAGACCGAGGCGTGCTCCGGGCTCAGCGGGGATTTCGATCGGGTCGACTGGTCAATGGTCGCGGGCCACAGCTTCCCTTGCGCGAGCGGCAACTGCGCCGGCCATTGGGAGCCCGGCCATCGGATCTATGTGGCCGAGGATTTTGCGATGAACGAGATGGTGGTCCGGCACGAGATGCTGCACGACCTGCTCGGGCGGGCCGGCCATCCGGACCCGCCGTTCGGCAATCCGTGCCCGCTCACCTGGGCCTCGTGGCAGGGCGACCGCGCGCCGCTGCCCGAGACGCTCGTGCGGGACGTCCCCGCCTTCTAGTCCTCGTCACACGCCGGCGCCGCGCAGGCAGCGCCGCAGCTCTTCGACCAGACGCTCCCGAGCGAACGGCTTGGGCAGGATCGCGCACGGGGCGGCGATGCCCATGCCCTCCAGCTCCCCGCTGGCATAGCCCGACATCAGCAGGACGGGCAGTTGCGGGTGGGTCGTCGAGAGAATCTGCAGCAGCTCGACGCCATTGAGCCGCGGCATGACGATGTCGGAGACGACCGCGTCGACGTCGGGCACCTCCTCCCGCAGCAGGCGCAGGGCCTCGGCGCCGTCGGCGGCTTCGGAGACGCGGAAGCCCTCTTCCTCCAGAACACGGACGGCGAAGCGGCGGACAAGGGTCTCGTCATCCACCACGAGGATCCGGCAGGATCCGGAACTAGGTGCGGTCACGGGAATCGCTTTGCAAAGGTGTCGGGGGTCGAGGAAATCTGCTCGCATCGGGCCGCGATAGCCAGATGCGCCGGCGCGTTTCCGCGGCCGGCGCATCCGGTCCCTCGTCACGCCTCCCTCCTGGCGACTCACTCCTCGCGCAGCACCACCGCCGGATCCACCCGCGTGGCGCGGAGCGCGGGCACGAGATTGGCCGCGAGCGCGGTGACGCCGAGCAGCGCCGCCACGCCGGCGAACGTGGCCGGATCGGTGGCCCGGACACCGTAGAGCTGACTCTCGATCAGCCGCGTCAGGGCGAAGGCGCTGCCCACCCCGATCACGATGCCCATCAGGGCGAGCGACATCCCCTGCCGAAGCACCAGCCGCAGCACGTCGGAGCGCGCCGCGCCGAGGGCGATGCGCACGCCGAGCTCGCGCGAGCGCTGCGCCACCGAGTAGCTCATGAGCCCATAGATGCCGACCGACGCCAGCACGAGCGCGATGCCGGAGAAGAGGCTGAGCAGCAGCATCGACAGCCGCCGCTGCCCGACCGACTGGGCGATCAGCTCCTCCATGGTGCGGACGTTCGCGATGGGCTGGTCCGGATCGACCGACTGCACGGCGCGCCGCATCTGGGTGGCGTAGGTGTTCGGATCGCCCGTGGTGCGGACGGCCACGGTCAGGAACGGCAATGGCCGCTGGCGGTAGGGCATGTAGAGCTGCAGCCGGTCCTCGGCGTCGAGACCTTCGTGCTTGGTGTGTCCCACGACCCCCACGACCTCGATCCACTCCCGCGAGGTGGTGTCGGTGGCGCCGGGCGGCGGGCCGAACGTGAAGCGCTTCCCCAGCGGATCCTGGTTGCGCCAGTACCGCCGCACGAACTCCTCGTCGATCACCGCCACGCGCCGGCCACCGGCCCGGTCCTCCTCGCCGAGGAACCGTCCCTTCCGGAGCGGGATCCGCAGGGTCTCGAAGAAGCCCGGGGTCACGATGCGAACGTCTCCCCAGGGCCCCTGCGTCTTCGGCGGCGGCTGGTAGCCCTCGATCTCGAAGCTGGCCGTCGACCAGCTCCCGCTGAACGGCATGACCGACGTGGCGCCGGCGGCACGCACGCCCGGGCACGCCCGCGATCGCGGGGAGGACCTGGTCGAAGAACGCGGTCTGCTGCGAGTCCGCCGGATAGCGCGCAGCGGGAAGCGAAAGGTTGAACGTCAGCAGGTGCTCGGGATCGAACCCGGGATCGACACCCTGCAGGCGAGCGAAGCTCTTCACCAGCAGCCCGGCTCCCGTGAGCAGCGTGAGCGCGAGCGCCACCTCGGCCACGACCAGGGTCCGACGCAGGCCCTGGCCGCCCCGGTCGCCGGCGCTGCCCCGCCCGCCCTCCTTGAGCATCCCGTGGAGGTCGGCCGCCGACGCGTGCATCGCCGGGGCGAGGCCGAACAGGAGGCCGGTGACGACCGAGACGAAGAGCGTGAAGGCCATCACGGGCGCGTCGATGCCGATCTCGTCCGCGCGCGGCAGCTCTCCCGGATTGAGCGCCACGACGGAGCGCACGCCCCAGTACGCCAGCAGCAGGCCCAGCACGCCCCCGGCGAGCGCGAGCAGCAGGCTCTCGGTGAGCAGCTGGCGCACCAGCCGGTCGCGGCTCGCGCCGAGCGCGGTGCGCACGGCGATCTCCTTCGAGCGGGCGGCGGCCCGCGCGAGCAACAGGTTGGCCACGTTGGCGCAGGCGATGAGCAGCACGAATCCGACGGCGCCCAGCAGCACGAGCAGTGCCGGCCGCACGTCGCCGACCGCGCGCTGGGCCAGCGGCGTCGTCACGAGGCTCCAGTCCGACGCATAGGAGTCCGGGTAGCGCTGCTTGAGCTGCTGGGCGAGCGAGCGCATCTCGGCCGCGGCCTGCTCCACGGGCACACCCGGCCGCACGCGCGCGGTCAGGTTGAGAAACTCGTTGGTGCGGTTGTCGTCGCCGAGCTGCCCGGGATCGAACACCAGCGGAGCCCAGAGATCCACGTTCCGGTTGAAGAAGTCGCGGAAGCCCTCCGGCATGACTCCGACTACCTGGTAGCTCTCGCCGTTGAGCGAGAGCGCGCGCCCGACGATGCCGGGATCGCGCCCGAAGAGCCGCTGCCAGAGCCCATGGCTCAGCACCACGACGTGCTCGCGCCCGGCGCTGTCCTCTCCCGGCAGCAGGCCGCGGCCGAGCAGCGCGGGCACGCCGAGGGTGCCGAAGAACCGTCCGGTCACCCGGGCGCCGGGCACGCGCACTGGCTCGCCCTGGCCGGTGAGGTTCGCGGCCCAGCCATTCTCGACGGCCATCGACTCGAAGCGTCCGGCCCAGCGCCTGGTAGTCGCGGAATCCGGGAACGGACACCGGCGCCTTCAAACCACCGAGCGAGGGATAGAAGTGCTCGATGGTGACGAGCCGGTCGGGATCGGCGTAGCCCAGCGGCCGGAGCAGCACCGCGTTCACCGCGCTGAAGATCGCGGTATTGGCGCCGATGCCGAGGGCGAGGGTGAGGACCACGACCAGCGTGAAGCCCGGGCTCTTCGCGAGCCGGCGGAGACTGTAGCGGATGTCCTGCAGCAGGCTGTCCATGAAACGCTCGCGGGAGGGAGGCGACGTGCCGGACCACCCCGCTTGGACGGATCACGCGGCGAAAAGGTTGCGGGCGCCTCAGTCCTCCCAGGCGGCCAGGAAGATCTCGGCGACCGTCAGGCCCTCACACTCGGCGTCGAGGGCGGCATACGCGGCTGCCTGGTCGCGCCGGAAGCGTTCGTAGGCGTCGCGCGTCTCCCACCGGTCTATCGTGAGGTAGCACGGAGGAGACTGCTGACGGCGGAAGAGCTCGGTCCCGCGGTAGCCGTCCGCCTGTCGGAAGAAGGCCACCCAGGCACCGTCGGGCCCGTAGGCCGCCGCGAACGCGTTTGCCTGCGCCTCGCTGGTCTCGAACCGCCAGAGGATGTGAAACACGCGCCTCAGGCCCGGCCGCGGATCTTGGCGACCCACCAGCGCAGGCCGACGAACAGGAAGCGCCAGTCGTGGAAGAATTCGGGCGGCTTTCCCTCGAAGGCATGGCCGACGAACTGGAAGATCCAGCCGACGACGAAGAGCGCCAGCGCCAGCCGCCACAGGCCGGGCACCACCAGCGCGGCGAGGAAGAGCGGGAGCGACAGCACGATCAGCGGAATCCCGATCGTATGACAGAGCCGGTTCACGGGGTGCGCGTGGCTCTGCCCATACCGGGCGATCCACTCGTCCCACGAACGCCCGCCCAGCGGGCTCACGGATTCCCCCGGAACGCGGCGACGCCGGCGGCCGCGACCTCGGCATCCTGAGGTGATGTCATGCCGCTCCTTCCGGTGCGAGGGACGCGCGCCGGCATGGTGGACGCGGCGCGACCTACTGGGCTGGAGGCGCGACGACGAGCAGGATGCGGTCCAGCGTCTCGTGGCGGTCCTGCTCACAGAGCTCCGGCTTCCCGGTGGCCATGGCCGCCGGCGCGACCCACTGGCTGTTGCTGGTGAGCTCCGAGGCTTCGCCGGCGCCGGTGACCGTCATCGCCAGGTGCACCCGGCAGGCCGCCTGGGTCCCGACTTTCGCGGTCGCGCTCGGGTAGCGCATGGCCGTGATCCGCCCGCCGACCGAGTCCTGGACGTCGAGCGTGAAGGATTCGGCGGTCAGAGCGCGCTTGGCGCGGACCCACGCCGAATCCCGGGAGGCCGGCACCGGCGTCACGGCGCTCACTTCGGGCCCGGCCGAGAGCCCGGTGCAAGCTGCCAGCAGCAGCGGGAGGAGGCAAGGGACGGGACCGAGGGCGACAGGGGTGCGCATGGGGCCTCGCGGATCGGGGTCAGGGACGACGAGTCGCCCGCATCCTAGGATCCCCCTGTCACGATCTGGTCAACGCCTCGTCACCATCCGCCGCTAGGGCACATATCGCGCGATGGCCATCAGCAGCGTGGCGATGACCAGCAGGACGGCCGCGACGACGCTGGCCCGGCCGAGCCGCGCCTGCAACGCGGCAAGGGTCGCCTGCTCCTCGGGTGTCGGCGGACGGCCCGCCGACTGGAGGCGGCCGGTGATTTCCGCGAGCCGGCGCCCGGCCGGCATGTTGATCGCCATGCCCAGGATGGAGGCGCCGATGGCGATCGCGCCGCCCAGCCCGAAGACCTTGCCGGGGCCCGACGCGAGCCATGCCGATTGGAATCCCGCCGAATCGCGCCAGTAGAGTCCGAGGCCCGAGAGCAGCGTGACGGCCATGGCGCCCATGATCCAGAGCGGCAGCCGGCGCACCCCCATGAGCTGCTGAAAGACCGCGCCACCGCCCGGCCCCGCGGCGCGCACGCTCGGGGTCAGGAATGCGGCCATGAAGACGACCGTGCCGACCCAGAAGACGCCGACGACTATGTGGAGGATGCGGAGGGCGTAGAGAGCAAGAAAGTGAGACATGCGAAACGGCTCCCGATCGAGGTCAGGATCGTGGTCAGGACAGATGTGCGCGGGCGGGCTCGACCACCACCGCGGTGCCGTAGCAGAGCACCTCGGTCACGCCGGACATGATCTCCGTCGCGTCGTACCGTACCCCCACGACCGCGTTGGCGCCCCGGCGCTGCGCCTGCGCGAGAAGGATGTCGAACGCGTCGCCGCGGGCCCGCTCGCAGAGGGTCGTGAGAATGGAGATGTGCCCGCCGAGCAGCGTCTCTACCCGGGCGCCGATCGTGCCGAAGAGCGAGCGCGAGCGGACCGTCACGCCGCGCACGACGCCGAGCGATTCGACGATGTCGTACCCGTCCAGCGTGAACGTCGTGGAGGTCATCGCCTCATCCATCGGAGTCTCCGTGCCAGGAGGTAAAGGCGCCAGCGGGTCAGCGCGCGCGGCGGAGCCGGGTGAGCGCGCGGTCGAGCGCGTCGGCGAACGCCTGGCGCGCCCGCGCGTCCCAGGGCCGCGGCCCGCCGGTCACGACGCCGGCCGCGCGCAGGCTGTCCATGAAGTCGCGGACCGAGAGCCGTTCCCCGATGGTCTCCTCGGTGTGCTCCTCGCCCCGCGGATCGAGCACGGCCACGCCGCGGGGCACCAGCTGCGCGGCGAGCGGCACGTCGGCCGTGACGGCGAGGTCGCCCGGCTGGGCGTGGTCGGCGATGTAGCGGTCGGCGACGTCGGCACCGCCGTCGACCCGGACGGCGCGCACGAGCGGGTTGCCGGCGGGCGTCTGCAGCGGCTGATTGGCCACGAGCACGGTCTCGATGCCCAGGCGTCGGGATGCCCGAAAGACGATCTCCTTGACTTCGCGCGGCGCGGCGTCCGCGTCAATCCAGATGCGCAGCCGGCGCCTCCAGCCACTTGCCCACCCGTGGAGGCCGATACGCCGCGAAGGCCGTGAGCAACTCCTCGGGCGAATGCGCGGTCAGCAGCATGCCGCGATGCGCTTCCCGGACGAAGCCGGCGTCCACCAGATGATCGAGGAAGGCGACGAGCGGCGCATAGAACCCATCGGTGTCGAGCAAGGCGCATGGCTTGGCGTGGAGGCCCAGCTGCGCCCAGGTCCACACCTCGAACAACTCCTCGAGCGTGCCGATCCCGCCCGGCAGCGCGACGAAGCCATCGGCCAGCTCCGCCATGAGTGCCTTCCGCTCGTGCATCGAATCGACGATGCGGAGCTCGGTGAGGCCCCGGTGCCCGATCTCCCGCTCGATCAAGGCTTGCGGGATCACCCCGATGACCTCGCCACCGGCGGCGAGTGCGGTGTCCGCCAGCGCGCCCATCAGTCCGACCCATGCGCCGCCATAGACGATCCCGATTCCCCGTTCCGCCAGAGCGCGCGCCAGCGACTCCGCCAGATGCCGGTAGCCCGGCTCCCGTCCGGCGCTCGACCCACAGAAGACGCAGAGGCGGCGGATCATACACGCACGCCGTGCGCGGCCATCATCTCCTCCAGGCGCCGCCGCGCCTCGGGCCACTCCTCGGCGATGAGCGAGAACAATACCGAGTCGCGGAGCGAGCCGTCCTCGTTCACCATGTGGCGGCGGAGGATCCCCTCCTCCGTGGCGCCGATCCGCCGGATCGCCGCGCGCGAGCGCTCGTTGAGCGCGCTGGTCTTGAACTCGACGCGGAGGCACTGCCACACCTCGAACGCGTGCCGGAGCATGAGATACTTGGCCTCGGTGTTGGCCCCGGTGCGCTGCCAGCGGGGACCGAGCCAGGTCCAGCCGATCTCGACCCGGCGATGCTCCGGCGTCACGTTGCCGAAGCGCGTGCTGCCGATGACCTGCCCTCCGTCGCGCAGCACCGTCGCGTAGGGCACGGAGGTCCCGGCGCGCTGCTCGGCGAGCGCGCTGTTCAGGTAGCGCTCCATGTCGGTCCGGTCGGCCACTCGCGAGACGGTCAGGCGCCAGAGGGACGGATGGAGCCCGGCGGCGCACAATCCGTCGAGGTGATGCGGGCCGAGCGGCTCGAGCCGGATGGTGGGCCCCTCGAGCGCGGCGGGGGTGAGGTCCATCGTGTGGGACATGGTGGACAAAGATGACGGCATCGGGTCAGCGCGCCAGCCCGACCTCCCGCCGGACCTCCGCCTCGTCCGGCATGACGGCGAACGACGACAGCAGATCGTGGGGGAGCGGCCGCCGGCGGCCGGTGGCGAGGTCGATGAAGACCCAGCGCGTCTCCGCCTGGGCCAACAGCTGGCGATCGAGCTCGCGGACGAAGAGGTACCGGCGCGGAGTCGAGCGCTGGGTGAACTCGGGGACCCACGTGTGGGCGGCGATGCGGTCGCCGGCGAACGCCGGGCGGAGGTATTCGACGAAGTGCGACCGGACCACCCAGCCGGCGCCGATCTCCTTGTACCGCGCCATCGGCCAGCCGACGGCCGCCGAATGCTCGATGGCGACGTCCTGCATCCACGCGACGTAGGCGAGGTTGTTGACGTGACCCTGGCCGTCCATCGCCTCGGCGCCGACCTCGAAGCGCTTGGTGTAGATCCGCATCTCACTCCTCGCCGGGTGCGCGACTCACGAGACCCGCTGCCGAATGGCGTCGGCGATCCGCTCCGCGTCGGCCCCGGTGCCGGTGAGCGTGAGGTACACCGCGGGGAGCCCAGCCTCGAGCGCCTTGCGCGCGATGAACTGGCGGGTGGCGGGGAGTCGGCGCAAGAACCGCTCGGGGTCCCGCAGGTCGAGCACGACGACGGGGACGCTCCCGATCCGCTGGACCGTGGCCCCGATCACCTCCGACCATCCGATCGTGCCGACCGGCAACAGGGTGTCCCGAATGCCCGCGTCGTCGATCACAACCCGCTCTCGCTCCTCCCCGAGCGAGCGGAGGAGCAGGAGCGCCCAGATGCCGCCGAGCATCGCGAGCGTCCAGCCGAGCGCCGCGATCTCCGCCTGCTGGAGCGCGACCCCGGCGGCCGCCATGGCGCCCGCGACTACCAGCTTCCGGTAGACGGGCCCGCGCGCGGCGACGACGACGATTCGCTGCATGTCACGGCGTGAGCTGCTCTTCGATCGAGCGGGTCTGCGGGGTGACGCGGTCCCCGGTGTGGAGGGTGGTGACGGTCTCGATCAGCACGATCCAGCACTCCTCGGCGGCCACGGGGTGGTGCTCCACGCCGCGGGGAACGACGCAGCACTGCCCCGGCTCGAGCTCGACCACGTGATCGCGAAACTCCAGGCGCAGGCATCCGCGCAGCACCCAGAACAGCTCGTCCTCGCTCGCGTGGCGGTGCCAGTCCATCTCGCCGAGCAGCCGGGCCACCTTCACGTACTGGTCGTTGACCTGCGCGACGACCTTGGGCGACCAATGGTCGGTGACCCTGGCGAACTGGGCCAGGATGTCGACGGCCTGCGCCGTCGGCAGGGGAAGGGTTGCCATCGCCTGTGCTCCTGTGTTGATCGGCGTCGCGATTCGACGGGACGATCTCCATCATACCACAGGCGGTCGGAAGCGCGGGAGGTCCGCGCCGCCCGGCACGCGAAGCATGGACTACGGGCAGGGCACCCGACGGTAGGCGAAGTCGCGTCCACGGAGCTGCCCGCCGCGCACGCCCTCGACGCGGGCGATGAGCGAGTCGGCGCCCCGGCGGCGGTAGATGATGCGCTGCGGGAAGTCGTGCGCGGGATTCTCGAAGGTGACGGCGGAATCGGAGACGGCGGTGCTCGCGAACTCCGCGGGCGCCTGGCGGGCGGGAGTGGCGGCGTAGACCAGGTGCGCGCCGCGCTGGGACAGCGCCACCTGCTCGTACTCGCGCAGGGAATCACCCATCACGGTGCGACTCACGCCCAGCATGAGTCCGGCGCGCGGCCGCATCCACTGCTCCTCGATCAGCCGCAGGCCCGCCGCCTGCTCCCAGCAGCCGGCCATCCAGCCGACTTGCGCGACCGTCGGCGCATCCTGCGCCTCTGCCGCCGAAGGGTGGTGCAGCGCGAGCGCCGCCGCCAGGAGGATCACGATGCGGGACATGGCACGCCTCCTCTCATGCGTTGGGCCACGTGATCGCGGTGGGCAGGTCGCCGAAGATCTCCACGGTGACGCTCGGATGCGATGCGCCCCGGTTTGCGACAAGATGGCGCGCGTCGCGCGGCCAGTCTAGCCTTCGAGTCTCCCTGATCCCGGAGTCGCCGCCGTGCGTCCTGAAGACCTTCGTGCCCTGCAGGCCCCCCTGAAGGAAGCCTATCGCACCACGCCCGAGCGGGCGGTGGTGACCCTCCGCGCCGCCGGCCGGCTGGATGAGACGGCGGTGAGCTGCCACGTCGACACCGGGCGCGCGATGGTGGAGGCGGGCCTGCATCCAGCGACCGGCGGCACCGGGCTCGAGGCCTGTTCAGGGGATCTGCTGCTGCAGGCTCTCGTGGCGTGCGCCGGGGTGACGCTTCGCGCGGTGGCGACTGCCCTGGATCTGCCCGTGCGTGCCGGCGAGGTCAGGGCCGAAGGGGATCTCGACTTTCGTGGCACGCTCGGCGTGAGCAAGGAGGCGTCGGTGGGATTCCGCGCGATCCGCTTGCACTTCGCCCTGGACACCGACGCGACCCCCGAGCAGCTCGCCACGCTCGAGAAGCTGACCGAGCGCTACTGCGTCGTGCTGCAGACCCTCCGCACGCCGCCGGCGCTCAGCGTGCGCACGACGGCCTGAGCGCTCAGGCCGCGGCGGGATCGGGGCCAAGCGCATAGTGGGCCAGCACACGGTGGATGCGGCCCTGTCCGTCGAGCTCCAGGCACTCGGCGCCGACCAGCCCCTGGATGCTTTGGTAGTGGAGGACGAGGCTTCGGGGCCCCGCGTAGGCGCGGAAGAGCGTGAACCGGAGCTCGGGATAACGGGCGAGTGCCATGCCCCAGTACTCACGCAGCTTCGGCTTCCCGCGCACGGTCACCTTTCCCGGCCCCATGAACGTCTCGACCAGGGGCGAGGTGACCTCGGCGTCGTCGGTGTAGTGGGCGAGGATGCGCTCGAGATCGTGACTGTTCCACGCGGCGATCCACTCGAGGGCGAACTCCTGCGCTTGGGCTTCGGTCATGGCTCGATGCTCATCGGTCGGGGGCTCAACCGCCTTCGGCTACGGGCTCGGTAAACCGGCTGCAGTCCACCATCACACGCACGGCACGTCCGTTCGCATCCCGGCCGTCGACGATGAGCACACCGCCATCGCCTTTCGGCTCGATCCGCCCGGCGCCCGAGCCGCGCATCTGGGAACCCTTAACCGTGGCGATCTCGAAGGTCTCCCCCGCCCCGGTCAGGCCGAGTGATACCTGGATCGCGGGCGCCGCCTTGGGCTGCCAGAGGGTCAGGTTCAGATAGGTGAGCTTCCCGGCCTCGTCGGTGAAGCGGGCGCTCCACATCGACGCGGGGACCTCGTAGATCGAGGCGTCGGCGGTGTGCTGGCATTCGCCGAGCCCTGAAACCTGGTACCGGACACCGTCGACATCGGCGGTGGCGGTCAGCGGAACGGGGTCGCGGAGGGGGAGGCGGGCGCTCGGAGCCGGAGAGGCCGACGTCTCGGGAGGCGCCGGCTCGGCGGAGTCTGCGGACGGAACGCTCGAGCCGGATGCGCCGGCGGGAGGGCGGTCGCCGCGGCCGCAGGCTGCGAGCAGGAGGCAGGCCGGAATGGTCCAGGCTGACCGTGATGCGATCATTCGAGTCTCGCTGCGCGCGGGATGACGACGCGGAGGGCGGCGGGCGTCATTCACCGTGTTGTTTCGGCGGCTCCCACAGCTCGAGCCGGTTCCCCTCCGGATCGACGACCCAGCCGAACCGCCCGAACTCGGAGGTCTCGGTCCGCTCGTCCACCGTACAGCCCTCGCGCCGGAGCGCATCGAGCACGGTGTCGAGATCCTCGACCCGATAGTTGATCATGAACGGCGCGGAGCCGGGCTCGAAGTACCGGGTGCTGTCGGGAAAGATGCTCCACACCAGCGACGCCTGCCGACCGCCTGCACTCGATGCCTGCCCCTCGAACTGCACGCCGCCCCACTCCTGGATGGCGAGACCGAGGTGCTCGCGATACCAGGCGCCCAGGCGCACGGGATCGCGCGCCTTGAAGAAGATGCCGCCGATGCCGACCACGCGGGTGGACACGACCACCCCTAGCCGGCGGAGCGCCCGAAGAGGCGTCGCAGCAGTCCGGGCCTCCGCTCCGGCGCAATGAGCGCCCAGAGGCGCTCCCGGCCGGCGCGCCGGATCTCGGTGCGCGGCCCGAAGCGCCCCCAGGCGAAGCCGTCTCCGAATCGCGCCTGGCGGAGGTCCGCGATCCATGCCTCCGCCGGCAAGCTCGCCGCGAAGCCCGCAAGGACGGGATCGTCGCTGGCGGCGGCTCCGGCCGGCGTCAGCAGGCCGGGATGATCATGCCAGATCCGATGGACCTCCTCCTCGTGCATCCGGTCGACGGGGCTGCGCCCCGGCCGCCACAACGCGACGACGTCCCCGAGGAACGCCTCGATGGTCTCTGCCTGGTAGGCGATCACGGCAGGATCGTGGCAGGCGTAGAACACGGGACCCCACGCGCCGTCGCCGGGGAGGAGATCGAGCACCCAGTAGTTGCCGTAGCCGTCGTGGGCGATCGAGTATGCCTGCGGAAACGCCTCCTCGAGCCCGAAGCCCTCGAGATCCAGCAGCGAGAACGACTCGAGCGGCCCGGCCGCCAGTCCGGTAGTGACGCCGAGCGCGGCGCGCATCTCCTCCGGTAGAGGAGCCGGGAGCGTCTCCTCCAGCCGTCGGATCTCCGCATCGGTGGCTGGCGGACGAAGCTCGAGGACGTGCACCTCGCCGTCGTCGTCCGTCAGTCGAAGTCCCGCCAGCGATCGAAGCGTGTCGGCAAGCATGCAATCAGGCCGGGAGCGGAAGCGTCTCAGGCATGTCGGTCCTCACGCGGCATGTTCGGCCTCACCCCTCGAAGAGCCAGCGGTACCGGAGAGAGTACGCGAACCCGGGCTTTCTGCCAAGAGCGGTCCCTGCGGCCGTCAGGGCAACGGCCGCACCTCGCTCATGAGGGCCAGGAGGTTGTCCTCCGAGTCGTGGCAGAGCGCCAGCCAGAGCTCGTGATCGGGAAGCCGGGCGACGGGATGGGGGGGCTGGACGAAGATGACGCCCCGCTCGACGAGCACGGCATGCGCCGCCCTGATGTCGGGAACGAGATAGTACAGAATTCCCGCGCTGGCCGGCGTATCCGCGCCCTCGGGCTTGCTCAGCATGAGGCGCACGCCGCCGCAATCGAAGAACGCGAGACCGGGTGGCGCGCGGAACAGCAGGCGGAGTCCGAGCACGTCCGAGTAGAATGCCACGGCGCGCTCGAGATCGGCCACGGGAATGGCGATCTGGCCGATCCGCTCGATGGCCGGTCCGCCCGACATCATTCGCGCGGCTCGCGCGGTCCGGTCAGCGGCCCGTACACGAGACGGAAGACGACCAGCACGGGAAGCGCCAGCGCCGCCGCCGCCACGAGCACCGCGCCCAGAACACGGAACGGATGTGTCCAAAGGCCGTCCCGCAGCGCCAGGACCTGTTCGTCGCTGAGGCGATGGGCCAGGGCCGGCAGGCCTCGGACGATCACGAGCCAATAGATCGCGGCCCCGACGGCCACGCTCACGAGCATCGCCGCCGCAAGCCGCCGTCCGTCGCCGCGCCCGGTCATTCCATCGGTCAAGCGCACCCCTCGACGTACTGGACCGCCGGCGTGATGCCCGCCCGGTATCGCACGACGCGCTGCCCATCGGTCTCGAAGATGAGTCGCCGTGCCGAATCCGCCGGCTGCATGCCCTGCAACACCAGATACCGGCCCTTGGGATCGTACTTGTGCGGCTGCACCCGGAGGCCGACGGGATAGCGGCCGCGAACGTCGGCCTCGCTCATGCCCACTTCCGCCCCGGCGGCGGTGCGCACGCCCGACGAGTCCACATCCACCCGGACGATCTTCCCCTGCTCCACCATGAATCGAACGCCGGCGGGGGCGCCGCGGGGCACGGTGAAGCCGCACTCGCCGCCGGGTGGCGCCACGATGAGCGAGTCCCGCAGCGCAGCCCGCGCGTCGGCCAGCGCCATCCCGAACCGGATCGGCCCGACCCCGTCGACGCGGATGGTCCAGGGCTCCGCCTCGGCTTCAGGCGGCGCCGGAGCCGCCGAGTCCGCGGCCCCGGGCGGGACGGACGCCTTGCGTCCGCAGCCGAGGACGAGCAGGAGCGGAAGCGTCAGGCGAATCAAGCGCATGGAAGCTCCAGGAGTGGCGGAGTCGGCGGGCACCCGACTCGACGAGCCGCGGTCCGGCATCAGTCGTCCGTGCGGCGAGTCATGTGAGCGACCGGCACATCGATGCCGTCCGGCAGACGGAGCACGAAGCGCTCGGTCAACTCGAAGCCGAGAGCGCGATAGAGCGGCTCGCCAGGCAGGGTGGCCACGAGGGCAAGAGTGCGGAATCCGGCTGCGCGCGCCGCCGACTGGCACTCGGCGAAGAGGCGGCGGCCGAGCCCCTGTCTGGCCCAGCCGGGGTCCACGAAGAACGCGCGAATGCGCGCCGCATCGGTAGCCGGGTCCAGGAGCGGATCCTCGCTCGCCTTCATCCGGTCCCCGCCGAACAGCGTCCCGCGCCGGCTCCAGCCGCCCGCGGCCACCAGCCCGCCGCTGTCCGACTCGCCGACGAAATAGGTGCCGTCGCGGATGAGCTGGGTGTCGGCGCCGAACACGTACCGCAGCAACGCCGCCACCTGAGCCGGCGTGTAGTATCCCGCGCTCAACTCCCGAGCGGACCGGGCGATGAGCGCCTCGATCGCCGCCAGGTCCTCGAGCCGGGCCAGCCGCAACGCGATCATGGCGGGTTGGCCGCCGGCAAAGGGGCTACCCGGATCGATTCGCTGCCGGTCAGTGCCCCGGGTCCTGGGCATCGCGGCGGCGCGCCGCCTCGGCCAGGATGTGGGCGATCGGCAGCTGGCCCTGGTCACATCGCAGCGCGAATTCGGTGGACTCGACCCGCACCACCAACCCGGTGATTCCGACCGGCACTTCGAGCTCAGGCCATTCGAGGTGGCCGACCAGCTCGTCGCCGAGCCGGGGCCGCGTGGGATCGGTGTGCCGGACGCGCAGGCCGTCGAGCGAGGCGTCGAGCACCTCGTAGGTGCCGCCTTCGAGGCGAAGGCGCGGCCGGCGCACAGGGGAAAAAGTGACCCGGACCTGCCGCCGGCGATCCTGGGTGGGTTGGGTGATCGGCGTCGAGCTGACCATGCCATTCTCCGGGAAAAGGGCCGTCACGCGTTTAGCTGCCCGCGAATCGCCACCAGATCACGGCGGCTACCGCGGCAGGCACACCGAACACCACCAAGAACACCGGCGCCTCCTCGGCCACCGAGTAGCCGGCGCGGCTCACGCCCAGCCACAGGTTGACCCCGGCCGCCACCAGCCAGAGCGGAAGGAAGAGTCTCGCTCCCGCCGCGAGTGAGGCGGGCCGAGCGCCGCCGATCCAGCGGCTGACGACGATGCACGCGACCAGCAGCAGCAGCCCGCCGGCGATCACTTTGAGAGTGTGCACGCGGATCCCTCCCGCCCCCCCTCAGCTATCGAGATCGCTGGCGCGCTCGATGATGCGGCCCACGAGGCCGTAGCGCATGGCGGCCTCCGCGCTGAGCCAGAAGTTCCGATGCGTATCCTCCTCGATCCGCTCGAGCGGCTGCCCGGTCTCCCGCGAGAAGATCCGGTTGAGCCGGTCGCGCATGCGCAGGATCTCGCGAGCCTCGATGTCGATGTCGCTCGCCGTGCCGCCGGACCCGCCCGAGGGCTGGTGCAGCAGGAAGCGCGTGTTCGGCAGGCAGAAACGCTGCTCGCGCGGCACGGCGACGTAGATCAGCGCGCCCGCGCTCGCCACCCAGCCGGTGCCGATCACCCGGATCCGGGGGCGGATGAAGCGCATGAGATCGTGGATCGTGTCGCCCGCCTCGACGTGACCACCCTGCGAGTTGATGAATACGGTGATGTCGCTCTCGGATTCGGCCGCCAGAGCGAGCAACTGGCCCGAGACCGACGCGGCCAGCTTCTGGGTGATCTCCCCGCTGATGATGATCGTCCGCGCACGGAGCATCCGCTCGCTGATGGGGTCGTATGGTGCCACCGAAGGTCCACCCTCCGGCTGGTGTTGTCGCAACATGATGTCTCCAATGGGTTGACGCGATCGCTGAACACTAACCGCCCAGCCAGTTCGGCGGCGCGGGCATCGGCGGGACTGAAGGCTTCTGCACCCGAGGCGTGACGCCGCATTCTGCGCGACCCCAAACCCGTCCTCCTCCGTACTTTGCAACGCGAGGTCCCGCCACCTGCAGCCGGGGTGTCGACCTCCTCGACAGCGTCGAACTCTTGAGAATTGACCGTTCGCCCGCGCCCACCGATCCTGAGAGTGGGTTGGAGCGCCCACACCTCCAACCCGGTCGTGCGACGGAGCGGACATGTCCACACGAGAGTTCTTCCACATCGATGGCAAGACCTGGCTCGTCCGATCCCGCCCCGTGCGGAAGGACGAGACGGCGACGCACGTGACCCTCGAGCTGGTCTCGGACGAGGAGACCCGGGTCGTCAGCTGCCGGCGCGATGAGTGGGAGGTGCCGAATCCCGACTACCCCGGCCTGCTGGCCCGCTCGGTCGCCGCGGGCGCCTCGCGCAACGTCGCCCGGCCACCGGAGTCCACCGCCGCTAGGCAACGACTAGACCCGGACTACCGGCTCCCCCTCCGCTTCCCAGCGCCCCGGATAGCGGGTGACGAACCCCGCGGCGTTGACCTCGAAGTCCGTGGCGAACGTGCCGTCGGCGGACTCGTAGTGGTAGCTCGTCTCGCTGACCCGCCGATACACCTGGTCCAGTGGCTCGATACCGAACGCGGGAAAGCTCACCCAGGCGGCGCGCACCGGTGCAGATTGGCCCGGTTGCAACGCGAGCCGCCGAATCGGCAACAGGTTTGTGGCCGGACTGAACGAGAGGTCGACGTCGAGGCAGCCCGCCACTTCGGGACACGGACGGCCGTCGAGCTGCCAGGCCCGCTGCGGGTTGGCCACCAAATGGAAGCGGATGCGCCGAGGGCCGACCCATCCGGCGACATCGACGTGCAACGTCCGCCAGGCGGCATCGCAGGCGATCGAATACTCGAGTCGGCACGGCTTACCCTCCGCCGCGAACACGGCCATCCCGCCCAGCTGCCAGAACGGCTCGTGGTACACCAGGCGCGCGCTCTCGTGGCCCGGCTCATCGATGCGGCGCCAGAGCAGGATCTCCTCGCGCATGCCGCCAGACCTCACTCGAACCGTGCGCAGGTGGCCGAGCGCTCGCGCAGGACAGCCTCCTGCCGGAAGCGGCGCTTGTACTCGGCGGCGACGTCGGCGATGGCCTGGCGCGACGCCGCGTCCCCCGCATGGAAGACGGTCACGATCTCGGAGCGCTCCTGCTCGACCACGCCGCTCTGCCCGCGCCACTGGCCGGTGGCGTCCACCACCGTGAGGCCGTAGGGAAACCGCGGCGTGACCACCTCGTCGAGAAAGCGCTGCCAGTCAGGATCGCTCACCGTGCCGCCGCCGGGCCGATTGCGGCCGAAGTACACCACGTCCCGCACCATCGCCGTGTCGCCGACCGCACAGGCGGCGGTCACCGCGGGCGCCGGCGCGGCCGTCGGCGCCGGCCCCCCGGCGCAGGCGACCATTGCCACCATCGCGAAGGTACTGCTCACCCCGACTCTCACCTCGTGTCCCCGTCAGCGCGCGCGGATGCGCACCAGCTCCACGATGGGCCCGGCCTGGTGAATCCCCATCATGTCGTCGCGCCGCCGCGCCTCGGTCTCGACCCTGAGTCCGTCCCGCTGGAACGCGGGCGGCAGGTTCGTCGGATCGTAGGTCACGCCGTCATCGCCCCGGATGGCGTAGAAGCCACCCTCCAGCTCGACGTGCTTCACGACCCCGGTGATCCGGACCTCCGTGCCGACCTCTTCGGCGGCGGGTGTCGGTGTCACCCATCCGGCCTCGTCGTGCCCGCCGGCACCGTTGGCGCAGGCAGGCACGGCCATCAGCAGCCCGATCGCCACACGCGCTCCGCCACGTCGTCATTGCACACCTCCATCGAGCGCCGCTTCGGCGGCGCGGCGCGCAGCCGACAGCGCGGCAGGGTCGAGCTGCATGAGGCTGGCCATCTTGCGGACCAGGTGCGTCTCGTGATCACTCAGGCGGCCGTCGGCCAGGATCACGCCCCACATGATCGCCGCGAGCTCCATCTTCCGGCGCACATCGTACTCGGCGACGATCAGGCGAGTGAACTGGAAGTGGTCGAGCGACTGTGCGCGCTCCGCGTCGGCCAGCCGAAGGAGCTCATCGCCGGTGGCCTCATCGAGGCCGAACTGCCGGCCGAGCGCGCGCCGGAGATGCGCCTGCTCCTCCGGGCTGAATTCCCCATCGGCGTGGGCCAGCTCCAGCAGGAGCGCGCACGCGGCGAGCTGCACCCGCGTCGGGCCGCCGGGCGTTGCCGTGGGTCCGGCATCGTCGCCGCCCAGCCGGTCGGCGACGAACCGGCGAATCGATTCGAGGATGGCCATGACTCGAATCTGCCCTCACGCCGGGGTCGGCCGCCAGCGCGCCCATTGGACTAGAAGACGGCCGTGTCCCATTCGGTGAGCTCGAAGAAGGCGCGGGTCGTCTCGATCGCCTCGGCATCGTCGAACTCGGCGCAGGTGTAGAGGATCACCGACACGAATGCCCGTGCCGACCAGACGCCCACGTAGATCCCCGAATCGATGAGCGGCACGAAGGCGTCGTACCCCTGGTTGGCGGCCTTGCCCTGGCCGCTGGTGGTGTGCACCGTCGGCTCGCCGTAGGTGCGCAGTCCCAGCCGCGACGTGATGACGGTGAAGTACGTCGCGGATGACCTCCGCGTCGAGCGGCTGGCGGGCGAAGTAACCCTCGATCAGGAGTCGCTTCCGAAAGATCTCCGGCGCGATGCGGGGCATGGCTCAGCCTTCGGGGGCGGCCCGCATCTCGCGGCCGCTCGGATCGGTCTCCAGCAGCGACTCGTGCAGCCCGCCGATGTGGCGGCCGACCGTGCCCTCCTCGTCGACCTCCACCAGTGCCCAGCCGAGCTCGGCCACCTCGGGCTCGACCGTCCCGGGATCGTCGAGCAGATAGCACACGCCGAAGAGCGTGCTGTATTGCATGACCCGCACCACGGTGGCGATGTCCTCCGGGCGCGCGCCGGCGGCAAGCAGGCGCTCGAGCGCGGGGCCGATGCCGGCGCACGGGGCGTCGGGGGACAGGGCGGCCAGATCGCGCCACGCGTCGATCCAGGTCGTGTCGCCGTCGGCCACGACATGCTGCCACGCCTGCCTGAGGAAGAGGTAGCGCGCGACCTGCGGGATGTCCTCCTCGACCTCGGAGCGCGCCCACGCCGCGGGATCGATGGCGCCCAGGCGCGTGAGCAGCTCCGTCAGGTCGGCCACGCGCTGCTCCTCGGTCACGCAGCCTCCGCGCTGGTGAATCGCTCCGGAGAATTGTCGGGCGTCGTCATGGGCGCGCGCGCTCCACGGGAATCGATGGCACAGGAGCCTCGTGCGAGGCAGGTGGTTTCAACTTACGCGGCCGGACGGATCATGCGAGGCCCCGCCGGCCGGCTCGAGCCGGGGCCAGCCCGGCCATCAGGCGTCATCCAGGACGCGCAGCAGCCGCTTCGGGGCGACGAGCCGGTAGGCATCGCGCAGGAGCTGCTCCAGCTCGTCCCAGTCGGCCCGTCCGTCGAGCCAGATCCCCACCCAGCCGCTCGGTCCGACGTACGGCGGCACGAAGAACCGCTCGGGCGCCACCTTCACCATCACGTCCTGGTTGCCGGGCGCGGCCTTGCACCAGACGGCGGGACGTCCGGCGCCGTGATGGTTCGCGGCATCCGCGTACATCGCGAAGAGCTTGCTGCGCACCCGGAACGTCGGCTCGCCCCAGGCCTCGACCTCGTGCGCCTCCGGCAGCGCGAGGCAGAGGCGCCGGAGCCGGGTCAGCGGCCGAGCGGTCGCCGGCTTCACTGCCCGCCCCGGAGCCCGAGCCGGGCGGCGAGCCGCGCGGCGAGCGGTCCGTCCTGCGACGGCGGCGAACGCGGGCGCCGCGCCCCAGTCGTGCGACCAGACGGCCGTACGCCGCCGCTCCGGCACCTCCCAGGCGTACCGCGGGATCACGTGCGCATGCAGGGCGGGCTCCAGGTTTCCGAGGATCTCGTAGTTGATCCGCTCGGCGGCCATCTCGGCCAGGACCGCGTCGCCCAGCCGCGCCATGTCCTCGAGAAACTGCCGGCGGCTCTCGCCGCCGAGCGCATTGAGGTCGGGGACGACGGGATCCGACAGCAGCAGGCAGTAGCCAGGAAGGATCTGCGGGTCGCCCAGCACCGCCCAGCCCGAGGGCATCCGGCCAACGACGCGCGCCAGCCGGCCCGCCGCCGCGTCGGCCACCTGGCGATGAATCGCGGTGGTCAGGCGTCCTCCGGCCCCGGAGCCGGCGCCCGCGTCGCGAGCCCGCTGCGCCGTCAGCTTCGTCGAGCCGAGAGCGGAGCGCGGCGAGCACGGGATCGGCCGCGGTGTAGCGCTGGCCGTAGTCGAGATTGAAGGCGTAGTCGAAGTCGTCCGGGTTCCGGCCCTGGGTGTGCTGCAGGATGGTCTCGAGCTTGTCGAGCCCCTTGGCGAGCTTCGCCTCGGGCGAGCTCGCCGCCTCGTACTCGTCCCAGAGCTCGAGGATCTCGCGCCGGCCCGCGGCGGGAAGCGGCTCGACGAGCGACAGCAGATCCGCGCGCTCCTGGCCGGCCTTCGGGCTGCCGGCGACCTGTGCGGGGGCGGGCACGTCGCCGCCGATCGCCTCACCGAGATCGTGGATGAGGCACATCTTGAGGAGCCTGGCGAGATCGATGTCTTCCGCGCGCCCGTAGAGCACCATCGCCATCAGGCAGAGCCGCCACGTGTGCTCGGCGACGCTCTCGGCCTTGCCGGTCGAGGTCCAGCCGCTCCGGGTGACGGTCTTCAGGCGCTCGGCGGCGCGGAGGAAGGCGAGCACGCCGTCGAGCTCATCGGCGCGCATCGCCCGTCTCCTCGCCAGGCCGCAGTCGATCGAGGTAGGCCCGGATGCGCCGGGCGTTGGTCCCCACGTCGCTCTTGCCCACTCGCGAGACGCTCCGTACGTCCACTCGGCTCCCCTGCCCCTCCGGACGGATGCGCACGACGACGTCGTCCTTGAAGCCGAACCACCCGGTGGTGGCCGTGGCCTCGACCCGGCCCGCCGCGGAGTCGCCCGCGACGATCGCCCAGCCGGCCTCGCGGGCGGCGTCCCGGGCGCGCGCAAACGCGGCGCCGGGCGAGGTGGCCGGCAGCACGAGCGAGTGGATGTCGGGGTAGGCGCGCGCCTGTTCGGCGGCGAGCTCGGGTCCGCCATACGTGGCGGGATTCGGCGCGTCGGCCCGAAGCGGGAGCACCGCCACGAAGGCGGGCGGATCGGCGGTGTCGGTGGAGATATCGTGGATGGGCGGCACCCGGCTCGCGAGCCGGCGCCAATACCACGGCACGCCGGCGGCGAGGGCCCCCAGCGACGACCGCGAGCCCGAGCATCCAGGGCCGCTGGCCTCGCCACCGCGGCACCAGGAGCTGGACCAGCGCCACGGCGAGCGCCGCCAGGCCGAGATACGCGCCCCAGCGCAGCAGATCGAACCCCGTCCGGAACGACCACAGGCCGAGGCGCACACCCGGGCCCGCGAGGAGCAGCATCAGCGCCGCCAGCGCGGCGGCCACAAGGGAAATAGGCATGCGCGAAAGATGACCCGGGAATGCGGCGCCGCGCAAAGGCGGCCGCGGCCTCACTCGCTGGCGTTGCTGAGCAGGCGCCCGCGCCAGCTCTCCTTGGGGCGGGTGACCCGCACGCGAGGCCAGCTCAACCCACGGGCCGGTGTCGCCACCAACAGGGCGAAGGTCATCGCGTCGGGGCTCGCGTTCTCGGGACCGACGAGCCCCATGGCGACGCAGGCGATGCGCTGCTTGCCCCACGCCGGATGGTCACGGCGACCGCTGCATTCCCGCCATGAGCCGAGCCGGGTGTGCCGGCCGGGGACCTGCGACAGGGTCAGCGTGTAGGCGTGTGAGGGTCGCCACCAGTTCGCGCGCATCCGGAACGAAGAAGGCGGGTGCCTGCGCGGGAAGTGCCACGATGCGGGGCTCGACCACGACCGTGTCGCATGGCGCCGCGGGCGAGCACAGCGTGCCCCATCCCGCCGGATCCCGGTCCCACGGCGCGGCGACCACGGCCGCCACCGCGGCCTGGCCGATTGCGGCCTCGGTCGGAGGCGTCCGCGGCTGCGAGGCGGCGTCGCGCGCCGGCGGTGGCGGCGCCTGGCACGCCGCGAGCAGCAGTCCGGCCAGGCCAACGCGCCGAAGCGGCAGTAACGTGGGCACCCTCATCAGCGGGACGCGGGCCGGATCTCGGCCACCGCTTCGATCTCCAGCAACAGCTCCGGCCGCGCGAGCGCGCCGACCGGAATCAGGGTGTTGGCCGGCGGCCGCGTGGAGTCGAAGTACCGCGCGCGCGCCTCGCGCAGCATGCCGAGGTTTCGAACGTCGGTGATGTAGGTGGTGGTCTTCATCACGTCGCCGAAGGTGGCGCCGACGCTCGCGAGCGCCCGCCCGAGGTTCGAGAACACCTGCGCCGCCTGGGCCTTGAAGTCGCCGGGCCCCACGACCTGGCCCACGCTGTCGAACGCCACCTGCCCCGCGATGTAGGCCGTACGGCCGTCGGACGACACCACGACGTGGGTGTATCCCGACGGACGTGTCAGGCCGGGCGGGTTGATGTAGCGTGGTCCCGTCGCCGGCGCGGGCAGGCCGTCCTGGGCCGCGGCCGGCGCGGTGACTGCCAGAAGCGCGGCGAGCGACGTGGTGAGGTGGACGAACGGTCGGACGTACCAGCGGCTCGGCATGCGTCGCTCCTCGGAAGGTGAGATCGCGTCAGGCACGCGGTCGAGTCGTCACGGTCGCGGCCCGCCGCCTCGCGCGTTCGGCGCCGAATCGAGACAAGCCGAGCTCGCGCCGACCACCTTGGCGCCGCTGCCGCGCGCCGACGAACCGGAACTGAATCGGCGCATCATCGCAGAGCGCGGCGCGGCTGTACAGAAAGACCTGGGTGGTGTCTCCGCGGCGCTCGCCGGTCCAGGCCTGGGTATGGTGCGCCCAGGCGGCGAGCGACCCGGGAGCGCGGCGCGCCATCGCAAGCGCCCAGGTCACGGGGCGGTCGGTGGCGGAGAGCCGGGCCAGCGCCACCGAGTCCTGCGCCAGCGCCGCCCGGACGTAGCGCTCCGCGGGTTTGCCGAAGCCCTTGCCCACCGGCTCAGCCGAGTACGGCTGCAGCGTCAGCAGCGCCGTCGCCAGCAACGCGGCGGCCACCAGCCAGAGGTAGAGGTGGTGCCTTGTCGTCATTCATGGGTCCTCCGGATCGGTCCTGCCGACGCAATAATGCACGCGATGGCCGCCCGACGCGAGCCGCGGGAGCCCGAGCCTAGGCCTTCGGCTTCCACATCGCGGCATCGAGGATCGACCAGAGGTGGATGATCCAGCCCATCAGGATGAACCACAGCGCGGCGGCCAGGCAGAACTGCACCAGCGCCATTCCCAGGCGGCCCTGCAGCAGCTGTCCGAGGCCGGGAATGAAGAAGCTCGCCAGCGCCGCGATCACGTTTCCCGTCGAGCCTTGACCCGCCATGCCGGCCTCCTCGCGCCTCATGCCGTAGTGCCGACCGCGTACTCGAGCTCGTACGAGTGCTTGCCGTCGGTGATGATGATGGTCATCTCGCCGCTGAGGCCGGTGAGCTCCCCCGTCCCCGAATCCGGTACTACGGTGATCGTGAGGCTTGGCGTACCGCGCGTCATCGTGCCGGTGTGCTGGAGTACGAAGGAGCCGGCGCGGCCGTGGAGCGTGCCGCTCACTCGTTCGATCGCCACATAACCCGCGGATCCCTTGACGTCGGTCATCGCGGTCAGCATCTGGCCGCGGCTGGTGGCCTCGAGGTCTCCGTGGAACTCCTTGTCGAGCCACATCCGGCCGAGCGCGGGGTCTTCGGGTTGGCGGTCGGACGGCTGGGGCGTCAGCTTCACGTCGAATGCCCCGCGCGCGATGTCGGTCATGAGGTCTCCTGGTTGCTGATTGAAACATTTCCGCGCCGCGCACCGTCCGCAAACCCATGGAACCGGACATCATGAATGGGTTGACCCGCATGCTCGGGCTCATGATCCCCCTGTTCGCCATTTCCATTGTCGGCGTGCTGGTGCTCTCGCGCACGCGCATCGGGGAGGCGATCGCGCGCCGCATCAGCGGGGATGCCACGAGACCCGCAGTGGGAGGCGGAGCTCGAGGCGCTGGAGGACGAGGTGGCGAGGCTGCGCGGGCAGCTTGGCGAGACCAACGAGCGCCTCGACTTTGCCGAGCGACTGCTCACCCGGGGCGAGGAGGACCGCCGTAAGCCGTGACGACGGGGCGTCAGTGCGTCGAACGCCGGACCTCGTCCGCTTCGTAGGTGGTGACCTCCAGGTGGTGGCCGTAGGGATCGTCGAAATACACCGACAGCGCCGTCCCGTGGTCCACGACCCGTGTCGGGATGCCCTGCTCGAGCAGCCCGGCGGCGAATCGTGACCATGCCGCCGCCGGCAGCCGGAACGCCACCCGATGAAATCCGGCCGTCGCCCGCCCGCCCTGTGGCTCCCCGACAAAGAGCGCCAGCTTGGTGCGGCCGCCGTCCGGCGACACCATGAGCGGCCCGGTCGGATCCGCCGCCCACTGCTCCGCGCCGCGCACCGGCTCGCAGCCGAGCACCGTGGCGTACCAGGCCGCGGCGGCGTCCCGATCGGGCACGAAGAGCTCGACGTGGTCCAGCGTGAAGCCGGAAATCCTTTCGGCGCTCATGTCGCTATTCTCCCTGAATGCTCCCGCGCCGTGACAGCTCCCGTACGAGGCCGCGCATGACCGTTCAGCATGATATCGAAGGCTCTCGCTTCGTGGTTTCCCTGCCCGACGGCGAGGCCCAGCTGGTCTACGCCCCCTTCGGCGACGATCTGCTGGACCTCCAGCACACCGAGGTCCCTCCGTCGGGTCACGGCGAGGGCGTGGGGGATGCGCTCGTGCGCGCAGCGCTGGCCTACGCCCGCGCACACGATCTCAATGTGATCGCTACCTGCCCGTACGTGCAGGCCTGGCTCCGCCGCCATCCGGAGGAGCGCCCCGGCGCGAGCGCCTGACTCACGGCAGCGGCCCGGGGTTCAGTCGGAACGTGAACATCATCGGCGCGTCGGCCATGTCGCTGCCGCCCACCGACTCGTACAACCGCACGGCGGGTCCGTTGGCGGGGCTGGTCAGCACCCACGCATCGCGGCAGCCGATGCGCCGGCCGACGTCGAGCACGGCGCGCAGCAGGCGTTGCCCGAGACCCTGGCGCTGGTGCGATGGCGCGACACCCACCTCGTTGATCCAGAGCTCCCGCGGCTTGTCCGGATGGACATAGTCGACCGCGGAGGCGAATCCCACGACCAACGTGCCCTCGAGCGCGACGGCGAGGTGGTGCCGCGGATCGCGGAGAAACTCCGCGGTCAGCTCCGGATCCACGTCGTGGTCGAATACCCCGGCCGCGACGTGACCCAGCACGGCTTCTTCGCCGGACGCCAGAATGCGGATCTCGATGTCCACTCGTCGGGTCCTCCCTGAATCACGAATCCGCGTGTGCGCCTGCGTGGTGGTCGTGCCGCTGGAACGCGAGGAACTCGTGGATGGCCCGAACGGCGGTCGAGTCGGCGCTCCGAATCCGCAGCGCCGCTCCCCGTGGCAGGGTGTCCACCGCATAGGTGATGGCCGCCCGGTGCGCGGCCATGATCTCGGTCCCGGGCACCACCCGCGCGTGGACGAAGCCCGGCAGGGTGAAATCGCCGGCGGCGAACCGTCCGGCGATCTTGTGCATGTGCCGGCGGATCTGGGCGGCGCCATCGCTGTCCGCCGCGTCGCGCTGCAGCGCAATTCGCCCCCCGTCGGGCAGCGGCTCGAAGACGTGGCGCGAAGTGTACTGGTTCACGCCCATGGCGACGCCGCCGCGCGCCTGCACGCCCGCGAACGCCGAGTCTCCGGCGGCCACCGATGGTTTCCGCGACGCACTTGGCGCGCAGCCCATCATCGCCATGGCCAGGTACACGACTGGACTCACGCGCATCGAGCCTCCGATCAGGTGTGCCGCTCTGATCCTATGACCGTAGGGCGACGGCGGCTAGGGAGCGACGGGCCAGCTGCCGAGCAGACGACGGACGACGATCAGCTCCCCCACGTGATAGGCCGCATGGTCCGCCGCGAGCAGCAGCTCGCGAAGGTAGGTCTGGCCATCGCCATGGGGAATCGGCGCCATGAGGTCGATCGCGGGATCGCGCGCCAGGGCCTGCAGCGCCTCGCGGTCCCGCTCGAAGGCACGGACGCTCTCGGTCCAGGCGGTGGACGATGGCGGCGCCTCGGTCTCGGGCCAGTAGTCGTCCGGCCAGGCCGGCGGGCTGTACGCGGGATTCCGGCAGAAATCGAGGATGTCGTGCTGGGTCCGCCGAAGGTGCTCCACCAGTTGCCACGGGGAGTACGGTAGATCCGCCGGACGAGCGCCGCGGAGCTTCGGCGGCAGCTTCGCCACGGCGGCCGCGAACTCGACATGGGCGTCTTCCCACGCCAGCAGCCGCGCGAGCTGGTCGCGCAGAGGATCTGCTCCCGTCATGCCACGCTCCTTGCGTTCAGCGATCCTCGAGCCGGCGCACGAACTTGAGCCCGGACCAGATCTCGCTGATGGCACAAACCTTTACGTCCACCAGCCCCGCGGCCAGTCCGAACGCGCGCACGCGATCCTCGGTGAGATCGGTGGGCACATTGGCGGCCCGCTTCGGCCACGCAACCCAGAGCATCCCGGCCGGTGTGAGCGCGGTTGCGGCCGGCAGCAGCGCCGCCTCCAGCGCCGCCACCACCGGCGCGAACAACAGCACGCCGTCCACCGTGCCGCGCAGGTCCGCGCGCCAGACGATCCCGGGCGGCAGCGGGTCCAGTGTGCGGAGGAACCCTTCCGGCGCGCCATGAAGCGCGATCCGCTGCCCCTCCTTGAGCCCAAGCTTCTTCGCGAGCGGCGTTCCGCTGTAGCCGGCCACTAGGCCCCCTGCTTCGCATCGAAGCGCTGCTTGATCTCCTTTGCGCTCCCAGCTTCAGTATCGACCCGATCAGGCGGCAGCGCTTGCGCACACCGCGGCTGCCGGCTCAAATCTGACGGATGCCGCCTCTCGATTCAGCGGACCCGACCCCGCCCCGAGTGCTTCTCGTCATGCCCGAGCAATGGCCGAGGGCGCTCCTGCGGGCCGCGCTCCGGGAAGCAGGCTATGACGCGCTCGGAGCGCCCGGGCTGGCGGGAGCACTACGCTATCGCGCCGCGGTCCCGGGTCGCGGCGCCGTGCGTCTCGTGCTCGTGGATCAGGCCGTGCTGCACGGTGACGAGGCGTTCCCGCTCCTCACCACCCTGCTCCACCGGCACGAGGACCCGCCGGCAATTCTCCTGGCCCGCGCTGCGCCGATGCCCAGACCTCCCGACAAGGCGGAGCCCGCTCCGTGGGCGCGCGTCGTCCGGCGGCCGGTCAGCATCGAAGGCATCGTCGCCGCGGTGCGGGACCTGCTGCCGTTGCCGCCGGGCTCGTCCCGGCCGATCGACTGAGCGCCGCGGCCCGCCGGGTCAATCGAGCAGGCGCGCCGCCATTCGGCGTCCCAGATAGAGGCCGATGCCGGTGCCGACCATGCTCAGGACGAAGGCCGTGAACATGCCCTCCAGCGCGCCGGCCCACCATCCGAGCGCGCCGAGGAGCGTAGCGGCCACCCAGGCCAGTAACGTGCTCAACCGGACCTCCTCCATGCTGAGGACTCGATCGCGGGTAATTCGGGCCTTCATGCGAGCCTCCGCCGGCGCCACACCCTCCAGTAGATCCATCCGTTCACGCCGAGGACGACCAGCCCCAACGCGATCTGCACGCGGCGCGTCAACCCCGACGGATAGAGCGCGGCCGTCACATAGTGCTCGATGAAGCCGCCCTCGTAGGTCCGCTCCCCGGCCGCACGGCGCCAGGCCTGCTCCAGCGGCGTGAGCGGACAGATGAATCCGGCGAATTCGATCGTGGCGCCCCAGACCGCGGCCGGCAGGTGGACCCACGCCACCCAGGGCCACCGCAGGGCCAGCGCCCCTCCCGCCACCACGAAGAGCACGAAGAGCGCATGCAGCAGCAGCAGCCCATCGGCCAGAACGCCGAAGGGCACGCTCAGCTGACCACCTCGAACGTGCCTCGCAACGGGAACCACTCCTTGCCCCCGGAGGCCACTCCGACCAGCTGCCTGGTTGCGAAGTTGAGCACGACGGTGAGCGTGAAGCCCGACGCCTGCGACAGGTAGGAGACCGCGAAGACCTCCGGCGTCACCTCGAATGCCGCGTATGGCGCCCGTTCCGGCCGAGCCGACTTCACGGGCGCCGCCGGTTTCCTTGGAGGGCTTCTTCGGCGGCGCCGAGCCGGCATCGTGCCATTCGACGGTGCCGTCATCATGGAAGACGTGCTCGTGAACCATGCCCTGGGTGGGACCCTCCGTCCACGCCCATCGCATCGTGGTGCCCTGGATGGCACCGGCCCTCGGGATGTCCGCCATCGTTCGTTCCTCCCACTCTGAAGCCGCAACTTGAGGGCGTCACCCGCGGCGCTTGAAGAACTGCACGGCGCGCTCGTGCTTCTCCGCCGCGGCGCGGGTGTTGAAGGTTCCCAGATTGCGTCGCTTACCGGTCTTGGGGTCCTTCTTCTTCGAATAGAGCCGATATTTCCCAGAGGCGAGTTGGCGGATCATTGCAGCCTCCGATATTGATTTCCGTCATCGAGGCGACCGAGACAGCGCCTCGGCCACCAGCTCCTTCGCCTTCCACTAAGAGTGGCCTTCGGCCCGATTCCGCGCCAGCGCCCAGTCTTTCCGGGAGGGACCGAAACCCCTCGCAGGTCGTGCTGTCTTGCCGCTCGGGGCCTCGGGGCGTACGTTCGGGCCACGACTCGCTGCCCTTCCGCCGGTCGCGGCGGTCTGACCCGAAACGCCCACCCGACAATCCCGAGGTGCGCCATGCGAAAACGGCGTCTCCTGCTGTCCTGCGTCCTGGCCCTCGCAGGCGCGAACAGCGTCTCGGCCCAGGCCGAGCACCACGTCTGCAGGCTGCTCAAACCCGACGAAGTCAAGGTGCTGCTCGCCCCAACCATCGTCCTCGCGAACGTGATCGAAGAGGGCCCGGTGCGCTCGGTCTGCCAATACGAGGATGATCAGTCGCCCGTGTTCATCCTGACGGTGTACTGGAAGGGCGGCAAGGACCAGTGGAACGCCTCGACCGCGGCCCTGAAGGCGGGAGACAAGATGCTGGCCGGCTCGGAAGGGGTCGGCGTCGACAGCCTGGCCAAGGCGGGGGTCGTGAAGGCGGGGCCGGTCAAGGGATTGGGGGATGCGGCGTACTTCAGCGACCTGCTTCCGTCGCTGGTCCTGAAGGGCGACGTCCTCCTGGAGCTGAACATGGCTCTGCTGAAGGATCCGGAGAGCAAATTCCGGCCGCTCGTCGAGAAGCTCCTGTCGCGCATATGACCGTGCGGTGAGCGGCGGCGCGGCCAGCTCCCGGACCTTACCGGGGCGCCGGCGCCGAGAGCCGCTTGCGGTAGGCGTGCTGAGTCTTGGCCCGCACGTAGCCCAGGCGCTCATAGAACGGATGCGACTCGGCGCGGCCCACGTTGCTCCGCACCGCCATCTGGTCGAGGCCGCGCGTGGACGCCCACGCCTCCGCCGCCTGCACCAATCGCCGCCCCACGCCCCGGCCCCGGTGGATCCCGTCGACCACCAGCCCCAGGATCTCACACCGCCGGCCGGATTCGAGGAGCTCCCGCTCCCCACCGTGCAGCCAGCCGACGATGTGGCCGGGGCTGACCTCGGCCACCAGGACGAGCTCCTCGTCCCGCCCAAGCAGGCGGCCGAGCCGCTCCGCGAGCGCGTCCGCCGTGGCCGGGTAGCCCAGCACCTCGCTGAGCACCGCGAGCCGCGCGGCGTCGGCGAGTGTGGCCCCGCGAATCGACACCTCCACCGCGGCCGAGGAGCCCTCGAGATCGGATCCAGGCGTTCCAGTCGCCGGAGCCAATGCCTACTCCTTTTCCCCGGCGATCGGATCCGACCACACCGCCAGCTCGTGACCGCAGGGATCGCGAAAGTGAAACCGGCGGCCTCCCGGAAATGCGAAGGTCGGTTGCGTGATCCGGCCGCCGGCGGCGATGACCGCGGATTCGGCGGATGCCAGGTCGGCGGCGTAGATGACCACCAGCGCACCGCCCGGCACGGCCGCCTCACCGCCCCGGAACCCGCCGCTGAGCCGGCCATCGGAGAAGCTGGTGTAGTCCGGCCCGTAATCGGTGAAGCTCCAGCCAAAGACCGCGGTGTAGAACCGCTTCGCGATCGCCACATCGGCGACCGGAAACTCGATGTAGTCGATCCGCCGATCGTGCTCACTCGGGGACATGTGGACGCCTCGTGCTCCTCTGTTTGCGCGTCAGGTCCGCTTCGACCTAGCCGCGATACGGCCCGCCCGGCACACCCCAATCCCACTTCGGCATCGGCGCGTCCACCACGACCTCCACGCCGGGTTGCGAGTTCAGGACCGCCAGCCGGGAGCCCCACTCCAGGTAGGCCACCAGGGCGGAGCGGAACTCGGGATCGTCCGGCAGGCCGGTGGCGTCGGCCGAAGCGAGGAGCAGCTCGAGCCAGCGGCGCCGCTGCTCCTGCGTGAGATGCCGATTGAGATGCTGGGTGATCATGTGGGGGTGCCCGCCGCGCGTGGCACTGTACGTACTCGGTCCGCCCAGCACCTCGGCGATGAACTGCGCCACGTGGCTCGGATGATCCCCCGGCATCTGGGCGAACACCGTCGCCAGAACAGGGTCGACCCGGACCCGCTCGTAGAAATGCGCGGTGAGGCGCTGCAGGGCGGGCATGCCGCCGGCCCACTCGTAAAGGGTCGGCGGCGGCGAGGAAGGCGCAGGCATGCGAGCATCCCGTCTCAAAGTGAGGTCCAGCGTCACGTTGGTGTGATCGCTCGGAGCTCTCTCAGAATGCCGAGCGGATGGCCTCCAGGCCATCGGCCATTTGGGCGATTCGCCTTCGTGGGCCAACCTCGCGCGACCAGCTCACACGTTGGCGAAGTTGATCTCCGTTGCCCGCACCGGCGACCGGCGGCTACCGGCGCTCACAAACTAATGCACCCTGCTGCTCGTCGGGCATGCAGGCTGGGCGGGAGCATCGTCAGGCTTGACGCCGGCTCGAATTTGTTGTATATAACCAACTGGTTACATACGACTACACCCCGTCCCGCACCACTTTGAAGGCGATGCGAGCAGCCTCCGACACCCTCAGCGCGACATTTGCCGCCCTCGCCGACCCGACCCGCCGGGCCATCCTGAGCCGGCTCGCCCATGGGGCGGCGTCGGTCAAGGAGCTCTCGGCTCCCTTCGAGATGAGTGGCCCCGCGGTCTCCAAGCACCTCCGGGTGCTCGAGCGCGCGGGACTGATCCAGCGCGGGCGCGAGGCGCAGTGGCGTCCCCGCACCCTCGACGCCGCGCCGCTCAAGGAGGTGGCCGAGTGGGCCGGAGAGTTCCGGCGTTTCTGGGATGCAAGCTACGCGCGGCTCGACGTCTACCTCCAACAAATCCAGGCCGAGGAGAACCCCGATGATCACCGCAGCTAGGACCGGCGTCACGACGTACACCACGCCCTCGGACCGGGAGGTCGTGATCACCCGCGTCGTGAGCGCGCCACGCCGCGTCGTGTTCGAGGCGTTCACCAACCCCAGGCACGTGCCGAACTGGCTGATCGGCCCCGAGGGCTGGACGATGCCCGTGTGCGAGATCGACCTCCGTCCCGGCGGCAGGTGGCGTTACGTCTATCGCAAGGCCGACGGCAGCGAGATGACGATCCAGGGCTCCTACCGGGAGGTGGTCCCGCCCGAGCGGCTGGTCTCGACCGAGTCGTGGGGCCCGGAGTGGCCCGAGACGGTGAACACGATGGTCCTCACCGAGTCCGGCGGACTGACGACGATCACGATCACGATCCGCTACCCGACCAAGGAAGCGCGCGACGCCGCGCTCAAGACCGGGATGAAGGAGGGCATGGACCAGGCTTCGCGCGGCTCGACAGCTTTGCTGGAAACGCTGGTGTGACCGCGAACGCCGAGCGGGTCCGCGAGGCGCTCGCGTGGCTGGAGCGCCACGGCAACAAGCGCGCCCGGGAGGAGATGCTGACGCGCTACGGCATCACCGCGCCCAAGGCGTTCGGCATGCCCGTCGGCACGATCCAGCAGCTGGCCAAGCGTCTGGGGCGGGATCATGACCTTGCGGCCGCCCTCTGGGAGACCGGCTGGTACGAGGCCCGGATGCTCGCTTCGTTCATCGACGACCCGGCGCGCGTCACGCCGGCGCAGATGGATCGCTGGGCGCGGGACTTCGACAATTGGGGCATCTGCGATACGGTGTGCTTCCACCTGTTCGACCGCACGCCGCACGCCTGGGGGAAGGTCGAGCCGTGGAGCCGGCGGCGGGAGGAGTTCGTCAAGCGCGCGGCGTTCGCGCTGCTGGCCGGCCTCGGCCTGCACGACAAGGCGGCCGGCGATGAGCCGTTCCTGCGCTCCCTCGTTCTTGTCGAGCGCGCCGCGTCCGACGACCGGAACTTCGTCAAGAAGGGCGTGAGCTGGGCGCTGCGAGTCGTGGGGAGGCGCAACCAGGCGCTGAATGATGCCGCTGTCGAGGTGTCCCGGCGGCTGGTGGAGTCGCCCGACGCCGCGGCGCGGTGGGTAGGCAGAGAGGCGTTCAAGGAGCTCACGGGCCCGGTGGTCCGGCGCCGGCTCGCGGCGCGCCGGAAGGCGGTCAAGGCGGTCAAGGCGGTCAAGTCGGTCAAGGCGAAGCGTTGAACGAGGGAGATCCCAGATGACCACGGGTACGCGAAGGGCCGGCGACTTCTGCTGGATCAACATGCTGACGCCGCGGCCGGCCGAGGCGCGCGAGTTCTTCGGCGCGTTGCTCGGGTGGACGTACGCCGAGATGCCGGGCATGGGCCATTCGGTGCAGGTCGGCGGGCGAAGGGTCGGTGGCCTCTTCGACCTCGAGGGCCCGAACACGCCGCCCGGGACGCCGCCGCTCATCGGCGTCATGGTCAAGGTCGACAGCGCGGATGCCACGGTCGAGCGGGTGACGTCGCTCGGCGGCCGGGCGAAGCCGGCCTTCGACATCATGGAGCAGGGCCGCATGGCCGTGTGCTTCGACCCCAACGGTGCCGAGTTCGACGTCTGGGAGCCCAAGCGGAGCCACGGCACCGACGCCGACACCAGCCACCACGGCGCACCGAGCTGGTTCGAGACCATCACGACCGACGTCGACCGCGCGGCAACGTTCTACGCCAAGCTGTTCGGCTGGACGCCCGAGGTGAGGCCGATCCCAGGCATGACGTACACGAGTTTCAAGTTGGGCGAAGCGTTCGTGGCGGGGATGATGCCGATCACGCCCGCGATGGGAACGATGCGGCCGCACTGGGGCACGTACTTCACGGTGACCAACGTCGACGAGATCGGCGCGGCAGGCCGTGGCACTCGGGGCGAAGATCTGCGTGCCGCTGCGGGACGTGCCGGGCGTGGGCCGATTCTGCGGGCTCACGTCACCGCAGGGGGTCATGTTTTACGTCATCACGTATGCCCGTTGAGGCCGTGGTCGCCCTTCGGATCGGCCTGGCCGGCGGTCACGTCGACCGCGCCCGGACCTCTTCGGAGGTCAGGCCGTAAAGCGGCGGCGTGGGCACCTCCAGCATGTTGAGCATCAGGTAGATCTGTCCCCGGTGATGCGCCTCGTGCTCCACCATGGCTCGGAGCCACTTCCAGGTGGTGATGGCCACGCCCGCCGGCGTCTGGCACTTCCGCTCGAGGTCCGCGTCGCTCAAGCCGCCGATGATCGCCTTGGCTTCGACGTCGAGCCGCTCGAAATACGCCATGACCGCGTCGTAGCCGTCGGCCAGCTCGCGACCGCAACCGGGATAGCGGCTGGGCCGACCGGCGACCGTCTCGGCGTACATGTATCGCTCGATCGTCGCGAGGTGCCGCACCAGATCGCCCAGGGTGAAGCTGCCGGCTCGATAGGTCCACTCGAGGCGGTCGGGCGGTATGCACTCCGCCACCCGGCGCGTCCGTCCGCGCAGACCGTCCCAGTAGTCCAGGAACTGTCGCACCGAGCGAATTTCCACTGGCCCCGCTCCCTTGCCGGTCCTGCGTGCTAGTGCCGGCGCTTCGACGCCGCCCGATCGGGCGGCCGGTAGCGATCGGCGGCTGGGCATGGCTGCCCGGGTTGCCCGCCCTGCCCGCACAGCAACGGCGCCAGCTCGGCGATCCGGCGCTCGGCGAGCACGCGCCGGCAGGTCGTGACCTGCGTGGCGTAGATGGTGTCCATGCATTCCGACCCCGCGCGCTGCTGCGCGGCTCCCGCGCCGGGCCAGCAGGCAAGCAGGGCGAACACGATCGCTCGGTCGTGGATCATGCGCTCAGGCGGTGCTCCACCACGTCGTCGGGTAGGTGCCGTAAAGCGTTTCGCCGGCCGCGCAGAGGAATCCGGCCGCGACAACGACCATCCGTTCGCCTTTGACACAGGCGACGGCGAGCAGCGCCAGCACGACCGGGACGAGAACGGGCTTGGCCAGCGCCAGATAATACGATACCAGCGACTCCAATGACGGGTGGCCGCTGCCCAGCGGCCCGAAGACCGCCACCGCGAAGCATACGGCATCCAGCGCCATCACGGCGCTGGCACCCCATGCATAGCGAGTGACGCGGAGGCGCGGGCGAGCGAACCACGGCATCGCCATGAAGGGGAGAATCAGCCCCGCCATCGTGAGGACGTCGACAGCCCCGAGGTCGTTCCAGATGCGGAGCTGGACCGGCCGGAAGCACAGGTACATCGCCAGGAGATACGCGGCAATCAAAGCTGCCAACTGCACGACCCGGCTGGGCGGCGGCCCCGCGACGGAAGTCACGGACGCACCTGCAGAATGCGCTTGGACATCGGTGGAATGTACCTCCTCAATCACCGGTCGGAACGATCCCGGCCGTCTCCATCATCAGCACTGTCGTGCGCTCCGGTGCGCGCGGGCGGTGGAGCACCCCCTTGGGCACGACGACGCCCTGGCCGGGGCCCAGCTCGATCACCCCGTCCTCCAGATCGATCCAGAACCGTCCGTCGATGACGTAGAAGAACTCGTCATCGGCATCGTGCTTGTGCCAGTGATACTCACCCTGCACCACGCCAAGCCGGACGACCGCGTCGTTCACCCGACAGAGCGTCTGGTTGTACCAGCGATCGGTGCACGCGGCCACCAGCGCGGGCACGTCGATGCGCTCGAGCGGACCGAACTTGACGTCCAGATGTGTCGAATAGGGGTAGGCTGGTGCCCCGCCGGATGGTTCGGACATCGCACGCGTCCCTTTCCTGGCTAATGAAGCGTCTCTCCCGCCTCGAGCATGCGGACGAACTTCTCGAGGCGGCGCAGCCGGGTGTCGGCCCTCTTGGCATCCTGCAGCCGATAGAGGATGGCATACCGGTTCCGGCTGTCCAGCTGCTCGAAGAAGCGCCGCGCGCGGGGGTGCGCCTCCAGCTGCGCCCGAAGATCGTCGGGCACCGTCATCGTCCGCGGCGATGCGTACGCGGCCTCCCAGCGTCCATCGCGCTTGGCGGACTCCATCTCGCGGACCCCGGCCGGCGCCAGCCGGCCTTGCGCATGAAGCCGCTCGACCGCCGCGCAGTTGATCTGCGACCATTTGCTTCGTGCCCGGCGCGGGGTGAATCGCTGCCGGAAGCGCCGACTGTCGACGGAGGCCGCCTGGCCGTCGATCCAACCATAGCAGAGGGCCACTTCCAGCGCCTCCGCACGCGAGACGGAGCGCAGCCCGCTGTCCTTCCTGGCGAACTCGAGCCAGACGCCCGGCGCGGAGTCGTGATGGCCTTCGAGCCATGTTTCCCACGCGCGCCGAGACGCGAAGCGCTTGACGGGGAGGTCCTTCGCTGCCTTCACCTTGCTCCTCCACTCGAGGCGGACGCGCGAATGGGGTTGCACGCGCCCGGACGCGTAACAATCCGGTGACAAGGTCATACTCCCATTGCCAATGATCGAACGAGCCAACACTTTCGCACGGTAACCCGACAATCGCCCCTCACCATCGCCGCCCAACTTTGCCGGCGGATCTCGCGCGCCCGCGCGCCATGGGCACACCGATCCGCTCGGAGGCAGACATGTCCGCACCGATTCCCCCGATTCAGATCCCGCTCACCGAGGAACAGCAGGCGTTGATTCAGCGGCTTTCGGGGCAGCACGTGCAGGTCCTCGAGCTCACGCCGGATCCGACCGATGGCGCGACCGGGGCCGGACATGGGCTCAACTTTCGGTGGCGGCTGTCGTCCGCGACGGGCATCCCGCGCCAGCTGTGGGATTTCGGTGGTCGGTCTCGGCCGCCGGCTTCCGACTCCGGTTCGCCGGCCTGATAACGGTCGCCCGCGGCGATCATCGCCGCCGGGCTGGTCAGGCCGCCGGCGTGCCCGCGTCCTCGAGCGGCTCGCCAGCCATGCACAGGGGACACGCCGCCGGCGTCCAGAGCTCGTAGTCTTCTCGCAGCACAGCCGCCAGCGGCAGATGCTGCTGGGCAAAGTAGCCAGCCCCGAGGTCGCCCAGGACCAGGATTGCGCCGGCGGCCACGGGAATCGCGCCCGCGGCCTGCAGCGCAGCATGGGTGCCTCGCAAGGCCGACCCCGCGCTCATCACGTCATCCACCAGTGCCACTCGCCGGCCCCGCAGGCGCGTCCGGTGCGCCGGCGGCAGCTCATACCGCGTTCCGAACAGCCCTTCCGCCTTCACCGCACTCCGCTCCGTGAAGCAGAACTCGGCCGCGAGGGACTGGGCCAGCAACTGGGCGAGGAAGGCGCCCCCGAGGAGCGGACCGCACACGATATCGATGGCGCTGGTCCCGCAACTGGGCGGCCAGCGCCTCGACGAACGGCGCGATCGCCTGAGGATCCGCGAAGAGCGCGTCCAGATCCAGCCAGAGGGTGCTGTGGTGGCCGGACTCCAATCGGAAGTGGCCGCGCCTTCCCTGGGCCAAGCGAAGGAACGCGGCAAGCTCGGGCCGGGCTATTGACGCCAAGTCGAGCCCACCATGGTCAGGTGGTGCCATGGCGCCGAGCCTTGGTCTCGCGGTGAGCGCGTCATTTGTTCATTCTGCGTTGCCAGCGTCGTCCTCGAACCGGATCACCGTACCTGGCGCCAGGGCAACGCGTAGGTCCTGGAGCGATGGCCGCTCGCGGAAAACGAGCCCGAGCGCGTCGGCCCCGCCGTCGGGCGAGTGCACCGGCTCCACGGCCGCGAGAGTGAGCACGCGATACTGCCCCGCGCCGAGCGTCAGCGGTCGCGTCCGTTGACCGACCCGGATCGTGCCCTCGCGAAGATATCCGATGGCCACGGCGCCCCGACCCCTCAGGTCGAACACGTTGCGCACTTCGACGTCGGCGCTCATGCGCCTCCACCCAGCCACCGCCGGCACGGCATCAGGTGACGAGGCGTGCGCGGAGTTCCTGGAGCCGGTCCACCCACGCGCCGCGCTCCTCGGACTCGGCCCACAGCTCCTTCAGCTCGGAGTCCGCGGCCACCTGGTCGAGAGCTTTGACGCTCAGCGTCCGCAGTTCGGATGGCACCCGGAACCGGTGCTCCCCCACCCAGGTGCGAATCTCTTCTGGAAGGTCCGGTGCCGGCTGCCCCGCGAGGGCCGCCACCACCTCGGCCGCGGCCAGGGCCATGCAGCATGTCGGCGCTTCGAGATAGGCCTCCGGGTCGGCGGCGGCCTGCAAGGTGACCTGCACGAGGTCGAGGTCCCCCACCTCCTCGAGCTGGTAGACCCAGTCGCTCGCATCGTCGTTCTCGAACGTCCCGACGCCCCAGGCTCCCATAATCCCGATTCCTCAGCAGTAGTGTGCCGTGCTCGACTAGCGCCTCAGCTTCGCCATCTGTACCTCCCTAGGCGACCGACTCGGCGCGGTATCCCCGCCTCGCGGCCTGGCCCAGCCAGATGAACAGGGCCAGCACGACGAGCTGCGTCACCAGAAATGGCGGCTCCTTCTGGGTCGGTGCCGCCACGATCAGCGCCGGAAGCCTGAGGAACAGTTGCGCCAGCAGGACGAAGACGTTCAGGTAGAGCGCGAGGACTGCCCCGACGACGAACACGGCGTTCCAGCCTCCAGCCAGATGCTTCCAATACCGTGAGACGATCACCACCACAAGGACGATCAGCGAGATGACCCCGACAATGTGCGACGGCAGGAGGCTCACGAAGGGAAAGCCGAACCCGGTGACGTTGGTCAGGACGGTGCTCACCAGAAAGACACCGGTCCAGCCATCGAGCCGCTTCCCGGCAACGAACCCGCCCGCGACGACCAGCCCTGCGAAGATCCCGACGAGACTCAGCACGACATGAATCAGGGTGAACGTCGTAATGTCGAACATCGGGGGTGGTCCTTTCGGAGGGGAGGCGGCTGCGTTCATACGTCGCATCGACTGTCCGCTCTCTGCTCGACACAGCTTCCGGGGTCGGCCCGTCGCGACCGACCGGTCAGGCCAAGAGCGCCGCAAGTGCGTGCGCTGGACTGATCGCCGCGGTGGCCCGGAGCACCACTTCCGCATCCGCCGCCCGGACCTTCAGCATCGCGTCCGGAAAGGTCGCCAGCCAGCGACGCTCGCCCCCGGCCGCCTCTGATGGTGCGCCGCCCGGGATCTCATAGAAGCTGCCGCGTGGCAACTCCGGGCGGACCTCCTCCACGTGCACCGCGGGCGGCACACCCCAGGCGTACTCCTCGACCCGGTGAAAGCGCACGACGGCACAGTGGTGCGGATCGCGCGCGATGCGATACGCCAGCCACAGGGTGCTATCCGTGGAGAGCACCGCGGGTGCCGGCGCTGTCGCGCTCATGGGCGGCGGCTCGGTCCACTCGACGAGCATGCGATGCACGAGCTCCCTTCCCCCGCTCGGACGGTGGCCCTCGCCACTCCGAGTCGGCACCGTGAAATCTTTGTCCCGCCACGAGGCGAATGGAAGGGATGGAACGGTGGCTGGACAGGCAACACATCTTTGACTAAAGTCAGAGAATGCTGGCCGACGAGATCTCGCAGGTCCGGCGGTTCAACCGCCTGGTCACCCAGCGCGTCGGGGCGTTGGATGATCACTTCCTCGGGCGCGATCGCCCGCTGGGGGAATCACGCCTGCTGTACGAGATCGGGCCCGAGGGCGCCGACCTCCGCGACCTGCGGCGGCGGCTGGGTCTCGATGCCGGCTACGTCACGCCGCCTGGTGCAGACCCTGGAGGAGAAGGGTCTCATCCGACTGAGCCCGGGCACCGCCGACCAACGCGTACGGAGGGCCCGGTGGACGGCGGCAGGACGCCGGGAAGTCCGGGAGATGAATCGACGCGCCGACCAAGCCGCGGCAGACCTGCTCGATTCATTGAGCTCGGCCCAGCGCACGCGCCTGGTCGCCGCGATGGCGGAGGTGCATCGACTCCTGCAGCTGGCCGGCCTGCAGATCGAGCGAGTCGATCCGGCAAGCCCGGCCGCCCGATGGTGCGTCGGTCAATACTTCGACGAGCTGAACCGGCGGTTCGAATCCGGGTTCGATCCGGGCGCCAGTCTGCCCGCCGATGATCGTGACCTCGTCCCGCCTCGGGGCGCCTTCCTGGTCGCTTCCGTGGATGGGGAGCCCGTCGCCAGCGGCGCGGTCAAGCCGGTCGTCTCCCGGTGTCGGGTCGCTCAAGCGAATGTGGGTTGCCGAGACGGTCCGTGGACTGGGCATTGGTCGGCGGATGCTGGAGGCGCTGGAGACCCAGGCGCGCGAGCTCGGCATGACGTCACTCCAGCTCGAGACCAATCAGACGCTGCAGGAGGCCATTCGGTTTGTACCGAAGCGCCGGGTTTCGGGAAGTGGCCCGCTTCAGCGCCGATCCCTATGCCCACCACTGGTTCGAGAAGCGCCTGGGCTGACCACATCTTGCAGCTCATCGCATTGGCGGCACGGCAGCGAGGTGCCGAGCCGTCCCGCCCGCCCTTCGGGCGTCAGGACCCAGGGGTGCACCTGCCACGGAGGCGCGTGGCGGACGTGCTGGGTGTGTCCGCATTCGAGCTCGGCGATCCAGTCCTGCTCCGGGTCTTGTCGAAAGCCGACGATGCGTTGCTCGCTCATGGCGACCTGCCCGTGGGGCGCTAATTCGCCAAGGCCTCGATGCGGCCGGCCAAGCTGCGCGCGGCCTGAGCCAAAGGCCGAAGGTCCTCGTGTCGAGGATTCAGCGCTCCCATCTGCAGGTCATCCTCGAGACCAAGGCAGATTTCCTTCGCGCGACGCAGCCGGAACCGCTCCTGGAACGCGCGGTAGTCGTTGGCACTTCCGGTCCCGAGCACGCTCCAGAGTCGAAGGCGAAGATCATCCACGGAGCTCTTGAAGTCCGCGACCACTTCCCGTGGTACCTCGCCCTCGGCCACTCGGGTCTCGATCGCCCCCAGGATGGCGTTGAACGTGGCGACTTGATCGGCGAAGGACGGCTGAGACATCGATCCCTCCCGCGCGGTGGGTGAAGTTAGGCGCCACTGCCGTAGAACACCCGCAAGCCCGCCCAGACCACGGCCCCACTGATGAGCACCCGGACCAGGCCACCGAACGTCGCTCCGGGCTCCAGGACGGCGAGGTGTGGGTGTGCCGGATCATAGTACACCGTCACAGGGCGGCCGGGCCGATACCTTCCCAGGAGCCGCACCGTCGCCCCGAGCGTCAACGAGCCGCGGTAGTTCACCGTCTGGGCCTGGTACGTCGCCCCATCGACCGTGTATTCGTAGACCACCGCCGGGCTGCTCAGGATAGCAATCGGCGAACGCACACGCAGCGTCGCCGTGTCGACAATACGTCCCTGGACCGGGCGCCAGCCGCGGCTACGCAAGGCGTGATCCAGCCCGCGGACTTGGTCGGCGGCCATCAATGTTCCGCTCACCGAGATGACGACACCAAGCACCTGATTGCCCGTCATGGTCCTCAGAATCCGCGTCGGCCCAGGCGCCCCACGTCACCCGTGTTCACCGCGTGCACCAAGCCAGGCACCGGCTCAGGACCGCGGCACCTCGTGGTCGGTCAACACCGGCAAGTAGGGAAGCCATGGCCCGACCTCCTCGCGGTACTGCTTCGCCATGACCCGCGCGACCTGGGCCAGGTGCCCCAAGTCGTGAACCACCCAGGCTGCCAACAGCTGGCGAAGGGTGACGCGCCCGAGGCTCGGGTGAACGCCCGGTAGATCGAGCTCTGCGTCGGTCAGTCGCCAGGAGCGGAGCAGCTCCAGGTTGGCGGCTCGCAAGCGGGCGAATTCGGCGAGCAGCGAGCTGAGCGAGCGGTCCGCGTTGCGCGCCCGATGGCGGAAACGATCATACGGCTCGAAGCGGGGGTCCCTTCCGCGGGCAAGGATGATGCGCGCTCGTGGGATCCAATCAGTCTCCTCTCCATCGATGAGGTGCCCGACCACATCGAAGGGGCTGAATGTCTCGGCGCCCTCGGTGCCGCGGACCCACGCCTCGGCCCCGGCGTCGAGGAGCGCATCCAGGGCAGCAGGCGTGCGTCGAAGCATGTCCAGCGACAGATCGAGATCGAACTGCATGGTACCTCGCACCTCCGACTAGGTCCCGCTTCTGCTCGTCGCCTCCACGCCCAGGTCCGGCGCCCCGCGCGCCGAAGCCCGCCGTCCGAAGCGTAGCAGCCCGCCTCCAAAGACGATCATCCATAGTGGCAGGAGATAGTTGTTCAAGGAAGCGACCGGCGCGACGACGTCCGTGACATTGCGGAACATGCCAACCAGTCCCGCCACGGCCGTGACCAGGCCAAAATACCCCATCCAGCGAGGAAACCCCGAGCCCCGTGGGAGCATGGCCAGCGCCGACAGGAGGAAAAACAGACTGACGCTGAGCTCCCCGAGGAACTCGCCGATGTAGTTGCCGAGGTAGCTATTGAGGCCGGCGAACACCGTCGCGATCGCCGCCCGTTCAGGCGCGCCGGCCCGGGCGAATGCCTCTGCCAGCGTCCAATGAATGCTGGGCCACCGCAGGAGGCCCAGCATCATACTGATCGCGGCGACCATCGCGAGTTGCATGCCGGCGCGTGCGCTGCCCTCGCGCACGGATCGGAGGGCGTGGAATGCCGCGACACCCGCGGGAATCCAGATGATCGGCAGGAACCCATACACTGCCCACACCGCACGACCGGTAGCACCTGTGGCGAGAAGGTTCGGCAGAACCTCCGCCGCGCTTCCGTCGAGGACGGCCGGGTAGTCAAACCGGGCCGCAAGGAAGGTGAAGACGCCGAGAAATGCCACCGCGCCCGCGATCAGGGCGACACCGCCGGCACGAACGATCGTGTGTTCCCGCATCCTAGTCGGCCTTGCCAAGCACGAGCGCCAGAGTCAGCGCGATGAAGGCTCGCAAGGCATCCCTCCGGTCCGGATCGCGGGTCACGCGGGCACGCCTGGGTGCCGCCGTCGCTCCAGGAAGGCCGCCAGATCAGGGAGCCCAACCTGCCACTGCGAGATGCGCTGTCCCTCCGGCGAGAGCTCGCGCCGTGGGCCGGCATGGACCTCGGGGTTTTCCGGGTCAAACGTTCCGTTGAGATGCTCACGCAGAAACAGCCGTTCCTGCACCCAGATACGATCACCGTCACGCCAGGCGGGCCATCCCACATAGTAGGCCGCATCCGGCCCCATCATGTGCGTCAGAAAGACAGCCACGGGCGCCCCTGCGACCAGGCGCTCGGCCGATTCCAGCCAGTGCGCCGTGTAGTCGCCGGGGGCCCAGTCGTAGAGCGGGGCCTGGAACTCCTCCTGGAAATGGCCGAGCGTGAGGCAGCCCCAATTGAAGAGGCGCTCGCCTTCACCTTCCGGCCGGCCGATCAACTCAATGTCGAACACGCTTTGGCTCCGCCAAGATTGAGCGTTGCTGAAGTGAAAGCTACTGCGAGACTTCGCTGCGCCCGTCACTATGGTACGTGAAGACCTGATACACCACTTGCCGCACCCGCCGCCCGCCCTTGCGAGCCGGCTCATACCGGGCTCCTCTGAGCTCGGTCAGCACCGCTTCCGTCCACTCGGACGATGTCTCTTCCACCAGGACGATACTGCACCGGTCGATCCAGCCTGACCCGTCGACGACGAACCGGAGCATGGTGCGCCCCGTAAGCACCTCCCGCATGCGATACGGGAGGCTCCTCACTCTCAGGTAGGGAGCCCGGACCGGACGATCCACCGCGTCCGCCTCGTACACCGAGTCCGCGGCAGCCTGACGCAGAGAGTCGCAGCCCGTCTGGGCAGCCGGGAGCTGCCGAGGCCCGCCGGGTGCCTGCGCCAGGAGCCAGCCTGGGGTGACCAGGTAGCCGCCAAGGAATCCGAGCGCGAGGAGGAGACCGATGATCCGCCAGGCTGGACGGAGCGAGGGCATGGAGTGTCGTCGATGTTCGTGATCAGACTAGTGAGTCTCGTCAACCCGGCGCACTTGGTGGCACTCTCGTCGGGCAGCGGCGACTACTTGCGCGGACGGCGAGACGAAGGCCGTGCCGACCGGGGCCGACAGAAGCCGCAAGCACTTTTCAAAACCCGGTACATTGAACGCGAAGACGATGGTTGCCGTATCGCTTCCCTCGACCCGGAAGCCGATCCATGTACCCCGGGGAATAAAGACGGTGGCACCCGCAGCCGCGCGGAGGAGCGAGTCGCCGAGCGTGACTTCGACCTTGCCCCGGTGGACGAACACCACCTCGTCCTCCTGCAGATGCTTGTGGACGCCGATCGAGTCGCCAGGCGGCATGTCCTCCATGCCCACGGTGAGCGTACGAGACCCCAGAGTCTGGGGGTCGACCTTGATCCACATCGGCTTCCGGCCCTGGAGCCTGCGTGCCTCCCCTTCATTCCGCGCCAGGACGGCCGGCCGGCCGAAGCCCGTGTCCTGGCCGACCACCCCTTCCCGGCTCTGGGCATGGCTCCCGGGAGAACCGCAATCAGTCAGCCAGGCGAGCAGGATCAGCGCGGAGACGCGAGGCAGGCGAGGCATTGGATGCTCCGGAAGGAACGCGTGCGCCTAATGACTGCCTCGGGCGGAATCGGCTTTGCTTGCTACCGTGATAGGCGAGAGGTCTCGGATATCATCCGGTTTCGGGACTGCAGACTTTGGGGGCCGGGGAGGAAACCGGCCAGCCACCGGCCAGCAGGTTGAAGGGGACCGGAACGAGCAGTCGGGCTCGAGCCGCTGCGCAGCAGGGGACGGCTGGGTGGCGGCGGCACAGCCGTGGAGAAGCGCTATGCTCAGCAGCGCGAGCGGAGTCGGCATGATCGACATGGCACTAAGCTCCTTGGCAAACGCTGGGCACGAGGCGGAGGATTCGCAGGCCGTCCTTCCCGTCAGGCACTCCCCGGCGCAGTTCCGCGCCACGTGAGCGCCGTCCCGACGACCGCAGCGAGCAAGCACACGGCGTCGGCTCTGCTGAGGTGCACACCCAGCCTCTCCACATCCAGCCAGGGCCGACTCAGGAGCATCCGGCCGTGGCCCGCCTGATAGAGATCGACCACCGTGAGCGCCATGGCGACGAGCAGCGCACTCCCCAGCCCTGCCCCGAGGCTGCCTAACACCCGCGTCCACCACGTTCGCCCTCGGGGAAGTGCCATTAGGTCTCGTGGGGGCCGGGAAGCCGGTCGACTTCGCGCGCCTGACTGAGCAGCCGCTCGGCGAAATCGAGCCGTTCCTGCACTTCGCTCAGCTCGCGTCGTATTTCACCGACCTCATCCCGAAGCGTCGCGATCTCAGCCTCGCTCCCCTTGTCCAGCACGCCTGCGTGGACTCGTGCCTCCTCGAGCCGCATCCGCGCGACCCTTAGAAGCCCATAGAAGATGATAGCCGCGAGGGGAATGGCCAGCGCTACGATCGGAATGAACAGTGCAACGACCTGCTTATCCATGGTGACTCCAGCTGTTGCAGGACTCGCCCATGCTTCGAGCGTTGGGGCGGCTGCCTTGCGGAACGCCAATCAGGTGCGAACGACCAGGTACGCCCGCGTTGATCCGCTCAGGAGATGAAGAGGCGCAGAGTGGCGCCCCAGATGAACCCCAGCGGTCCGACCAACGCCAGCCCGTAGAGCTGAGCCGCGAGGGCCCACCCCGCGCGTCCCCTCGTCCGGAGCGCGTACCACGGGAGCGTCAGCGGCCATGTCAAATAGAAGAACAAGCCCGAGTCGAATGCCTCGACGGTCCGAGTCCGCTTGCTGTCTTCGGAGAGCCACCACGCCACGGCGATCGCCGGTCCCCACCCCAACAGGAAGGCCATGCCCGGCGCCGGCACCACGTCGAGCGCACCGTAGCCCGTGGCGAACAGACCACACGCGGTACAAAAAAGGTACAGCCCAGTTCGAGGCGCGCCGCGAGCCGACATGTGGGCCTCCCGAGTAAGCTGCCTGAGGAAGGCTGACCAGCGCCAAACGACCTGTGAAAGCTCGCGTTCGACGGCCCCTTGAGGCCTAGGCGGCCGATGACTCGACCGGCGCGAGCAGCACGTCACAGTACTCGAAGCGGGCCTCCCGGCGCAGCCGCTCACCTGTGACCAGCGGCAGCGGGCGCGTGAAGAGCGGTCCCGCATACACACAGGTGTGGAACTCGCCCCGCTCGCCACACGGATCGACGGTCCCCGGCAAGCCCGCGAGGAAGCAGGCATCGAACTCTCGCCCGGCGAACTCCGGCCCCAGCTGGGTCGTGTCGACGCACGTGAGAATCGCCCGATAGCCGCTCTGGACAAACTGGCGGGACAGGGCCGCCGTGTCCTCGCCCCAAAGTGGGAACACGCCGGTCCAGCCCAGGGCGCCCAGCAGCGCCTCGCGGTAAGCGCGAACGTCCGTGAGAAAGAGGTCACCGAAGGCGATGTGGCGCAGTCCGGGCCAACGCTCCTGGGCGGTGCGTAACGCCTGGGCGAAGGCCGCTTCGTATTCTGTGTTGCTGGCGCCCGACGGGATGGAGACCTCAATCAGCGGCAAGCCCAGGGCGGCAGTCTGGGCCTCGAGCACCGCGCGGCGCACACCATGGATGCTGATGCGGTCGTACTCGCGTGTGACGGAGGTGAGGAGCGCGACGAGCCGGTACCGCGGATCGGCACGGAGCGCGGCCAGGGCGAGCGCGCTGTCCTTGCCGCCACTCCACGCGAGGACGACGTCAATCATATCAGGCCTCAACGGTGCACCGAGCGATCCTTCCAGTTCCACCACTTGAGCAGCTCTGGCCTGGGTCGAGGGGTCCGAACGGAGTAGGCCGCGCAACGGAACGCATAGAGCACGCACGGGTCCTGGCGCTGGCCGCGGATCCGGTTCAGTTGGGCATAGAGCCGTTCTGGATCGCGACGCTTGAGATCGGCTGCTCGGCGGACCCCAAGGGCCCGCAGGTCACCGGCAAGGCTGGGCCCGATGCCCGGCAGTGCCTGGAGCTCGTCCTTCTTCGTGGGCCGGGGCGACATGCTATCTCCTCTCGGTGTCGAACGAACGGCGCATTGCGATGCCGCCTACTCCGGCCGAAGCTGTCTGGGCGGCCGCAACGGCGACGCCGGCGGAATCACCCGTCTGGACATGAAGCCCCCCGCTCGTGCCACCGACCCAAGCAAGGAGCATCGCAGACAGCCGCTTCACGCTTACCTCGGGGCTGGTCGTGGTCCGCCCAACAGATGGCAATCAGGGGTGCCTTGATGCTACGCAGGATCGGTGACGCGGACCAGGGGGAAACTGGGCCACAATCCGCTGGGATGCGACAGTCTTTCCCGTGCACCCTGTCGCAAACGAGTCGCCCCGCAGCTACGTGGAGTACTGGCATGTGCGGAGTCAGGGCTTCGGCTCCGGAACCAGCTCCGGCGCCTCCTCGACCAGGCGATACGGGTGACCCGCGCACTTCACGTCCGGGTTGGTCGGTGCGAAGGTTCCCAAGGGGTTCGGTTTGTAGAGCCACACGTGAAGGTCGTAGTGACTCACCTCCATCGGGAGCAACGGGGGATGTCCGGTCATCGGACCGTCGAAGGGCCGGCCCCAGAGCGTGGGTCGTTGCTTCACACCAGTGGACAACGGGATGAACCACTCGGCGCCAACCAGCCGCAGCTTGTCGCCGTCGGGTTCGTAAATGAGCACCGGGGGCTTGGCGGGATCGGGAACGGGCCCGACGAGACCGATATTGAGAAAATGGATCCCCATACCACCCGGCAGGTAGGGAACGTGCCCGGCAGCGCCGGGGCGATCGAATTCGACGCAGCCGACCGTTGAGAAGTATCCATCATGGACGGCGACGTACGGGTCCTTGTACTTCTCGAGCGCCGATCGGACCCGCGACAGGTCTGGCTCCGGCTTGGTCTGACCCTGGACCGGCCGTGCGGCGATGGGCGTCAACAGAACAACTACCCAATGGACCGCCGTCCAGGCGAGGCGCCGGTGGCCGCCGCGGCACTTGATGTCCTGCATGTGACCTCCGAGGGTAGGGCGTCGAATGGCTGGAGCGAGGACGTCGCCGGCAGCGGGGGCACAGGTCAATACTGAGGTCGAATAGATGGTATCGCCCCGTGCGCTAGTTGTCGAGCAAACTGCGAACGGCCTACGCAAGCGACGGTCGCGAGCACCAGCGCCCGCTGAGCTACCCGTTGCGCGCTCGGGAGAGTGACTTCGGCGTCGTCTGCGTCGTCGTCCGCTGATTCGAACATTCGGGATCCTGGTCTGCCGGCGGCCTACTCCGTGATCACCCGGTCGGCCCACTCCACCAGTGACACGAAGATCTTCGGACTGCCGAATGTGGCACCCCAGTTCGCGAGGTCCTCCTCCGTGACGCCGCGAGCTCGGGCGCACGTCCCGCAGGCGTAGATCGGGATCTTGCGTGCCGCCACCTTGCCGAGAGCCTCTGATACCGGAGGCCAGCCGACCGGCACCACGGCCTCGGCCACGGAGCGGCGCATAAGCACGACGGCCTCGCCGAGCAGAAAGATCCGCACTTCATGCCCGGCCTCGGCCAGCGCGTGACCATGCGAGAAGGGAAAGGCGGCCTTCGTGGGGTCGTCCGAGCCCCACGCGCTCTTTATCATGATCTTGAGCGGGAGTGCTCGCGCCGATGCGAAGGCTGCGCCGGGGAGAAAGGCGGCGAGTGGCCAAGCTGCGAGTCGGGCCAGGAAGCGACGTCGAGCCATTGGGACCTCGAGGCAATAGTTCAGTCGGCTGCATGGGCGGGTCAGGCCGCAGTCCGCCCGGCCCCGTGAGCTCGCCGCCACCAGAACCAGCGGACGGCCACCCATGTGACCACCGCCGCATAGAGGCCGGGCTCTCCAATCGTGACGATTCTCATCACCCAGCCCCACGTCGGATCTTCGCGCAACAGCTCGATGCCGATCACGACAACCCACCACGCCAAGTGGACGGCGGTCAGCACCACGCCGAGGCGTACGTCGCGATTCCCGGGCGCCATGAGCATGTGAGCGCCGCCGGCCAAGCCCGCCAAGAGGCTGGGTACGAACGAGAGCACACCGAGGTAGTAGAGGCCGAAGGCCCCTTCGCCCTGGGAGTGGATCCAGTCGGCGACGGCCCACAGGAAGTAGGCGCCCACCATGACGCCGCTGGTGAGGAACAGGCCGAAGACGACATCCAGTCGTCGCCGGTGCAGATGGTCCCCTGGCATCAGCCCCTCGGCATGCCGTAGTGGAGGTCGGCTCGTCGGGACGTCACCTGACGATCCCGCTCAAGCCCGAACGGAGGTCTCCCAGGTGCGGCCCCCTCACGATCCCTCAGGCGCGATCCGCGACGGCCGTTACGCCCTGCTTGCGGGCGCAGTGCGCACAACAGTAAAACGTCCTGTTCGCCTCGATCCCGTGCCCTACAATCTTGCATCCGCAGTGATCGCACACAGGCGCCAGGCGATGGATGGCACATTCGAAGCTGTCAAAAGTATGCGTCTGGCCCGCGGCGACGACCTGAAAGGACAGGTAATACTCGTTGCCGCAGACTTCACAGGCGGCCATTGGGAACCTCCTTGGGAAGGGGCAGCCTGGCTGCTGCCGCCATCGAAGACTGTCCCAGCAGCGAGCTGTGCGCCAGATGGCACAGCGAAGGCCAATCAGCGGCCGCGCGGCTTACCCATTCTGGTCCGCGCGTGGCTCAACCCCGGGTGGAAGGGGCTCGACACGACGTTGCTGGGCGAGCACTCGTTCCGTGAAGTCCAAGCGCTCCTGCGCTTCGCGTAGCTCCTCCCGGATCGTGTTCATCTCCGCCTGCAACTGCTCATTCTGGGACTCGAGGTCGGCCAACGGGCGGTCGCGGTGCCCGCGCCACATCCGGGCGATGACGATGGCGGCCACCGCGATGGGCAGCGCTCCCAGGAAGGGCATCAAAGGAATGAGGAACTCCATTAACCCTCACGCAGGCAAGAAGGGTCGGGCATCGTCGGCCTAGGGATCCCGCCGCGCCCGCGTCTGCCGGACCCACACCGTCCACAGGGGCGCCAGCAATGTGACCACCAGAACGGCGATCCAGGTGCGCCCGTGGCGCAGATCGTAATCGGCCAGCAGCTCCGACCACGCTTTCCCAAAGCCGTAGTGCCCGACTCCGAACTCGAAGGCCAGCGTCAGGGCGAGCCACAGCGTGCCGACGCTGAGCGCCTTCCGGGCGGTCACGGGTCGGATCCAGCCGGTCGTCCACCAGGCCACGAGGATGATCAGCCCGCACAGCAGCACCGTGCTGAGCGCCCGGCCCAGGGTGTCGCCCAGCCAGGGCGAGAGCCAGGTGTCCCGCACCCCGCCATTGACTACGGCGAGCATCAGCAGGGAGGCCCACACGGCTACCGCTCGGAAGATCACCCTGGAGGCTCGTGTTGGCTGCGCGCCGACGGGAGGAGCGACTGGATCCGCTGTCCAAGGTCCCGCAGTCCGGCCGCGGCACCCTCGCCTTCGGCCCGCTCGGCAGCTTGCATCACGGCCCGGACGTCGGCTGCCGTGAATCCAAAGGGCTGCTCGGCCAGGGCGAGCGCTGCCAACGGTGCCCGCGCCGGCGGTGGGACCAGGACACGGTCGTGAGCCCGATTCATCACGATCACCGAGCCGCTCCCACTGAGGCCCAGCTTGGCAACGTATTCGGTCGTGTCATCCTCGGCCGAGCCGTCCTGGCTCTTGGCCCAGCTGTCGAGCTCTCGGGCGACTTGACGATAGTCCCGCGCCTCCCACTGTTCCGGCGTGAGCGCCGGTGATGCCACGTTCGACATGCGATCCTTCCTCGCGGCTTAGGCGGCTGCCGGGGCAAAGGTCGGAGGCTCAGCTACGGCAGAAAGCTTTCGAGGATCTGAGCGCCGAAAGAGACGCCGAGTACGACCAACCAGAACTGGAACGCACCGCGGGCTATGGAAGCAGCTGAACCTCCGACGTCGAGACCTTCGATGCGTGCGCTCCCGAAGAGAATAGCCAGTTGAGCGACGAGCAGGCCAAGCATCAGCGCCACCACGCTTCCGAGCCCATCCCGAGAGAGTCCGCTTTCGAAGTTGGCCGCCACGAAGGCGAGCAGGCCGATGGCCACCAGGCCCAGCAGCATGCCAACGGCTGCTCCCCGCGCAAGATCCAGCGCCCAGGAGACGGGCTTCACGAGGATCTGGACGGCTATGCCGGCGACGCCGACCGCCAGGGCGGTGGCGGCAAGTACGGGTTCATGGCCGGCATCACTAAAGGCGGCCCGATACAGGAAGTGACCGATGATGGCATTGGCCAGCATCGCCCCGCCCACGACGAACTGATAGATGGTCGGCTGCATTGTTCCCCCGATGGCCTGGTGCCGCCGCCGGGACGCTCGGGAGTGGGTGGCACCCGATCCGCCCGCGTTGCCCCGTCAGACCGCCAGCTCGCGCTGTGCTTCCCGCATGTAGAGAAACAGCGGCAGCGCCAGCGACACGCCCACCACCAGGTTGGCCACGATCGGAACCCACCGATGGCCCACGCCAGCGCGCCGGCCCTCTACGCTGACCATGACCCAGAGAACAACCGAGGAGACGATCACGTCCCAGCCGAAGAAGGCCCCGATATGGGTCGCAAACAACTGGGCGAGGAACGCTCGCCCGTCCAACCCATTCTCGCGCAGGAAAGGAACAAACTGCGAGTACGGAAGCACGGTGCCGAGCAGGCAAAGCCCCAGATAGAGGTTTTTCGGCCTCATGGCGATCTCCCTTGGGTGCCCGCCAAGGAGCGCGACGCGAGGTACCCACCGACGTAGGCACTCGGGGCCATCAGGGCGAGCGCTGCCCATTGTGACCACGTCGCGCTTCCACCAGGGCTGGCGACGAGTGAAACGCCGGCGCCCAATGCCAGGACGACACCCACGCTACCCGCATGCAGCAGAGATCGTGTCGGGGCAAGCCGGGCTGCGACGAATCCGCCCAGCCCCGCGAACCCCATGCCGTAAGCGACTGATGCCACCATGAACCAGAGTGGTTGCGGAGCATGAGGGTCGCGGCCGGTCACCTTGTATAGGACTACGGCTGAGAGGGCGAAGATGAGGTAGCCCCCGAAAACAGCGCCGAGGGTACGAAGCACCCGTGTGGAAGGCGTTGGGGCGCGCCCAGCCTCAGCGCCCGACCGGTTCATCGTTCCAGATGTCTACTGCGCACCGCCAGTTGCCGTCCGCCTCTCGGCGCCACACGGTTACCGCGCGACCACGGGTCGTCACTGGCTGGCCGTCCGGCCCTGCCATCGTGACGCTGTTTGTGCTCAGCAGATACGCCAGCTGGCCGTCCGGCGAGAGGCTCGCCTCCGACGTGGTCCAAGTGATGTGAAAGCCGGGGATGGCCAAGGCGCCCTCGACGTAGCTTCGAAGCGCCGCCTTTCCGCTGAACGCGGGCATTCCTGGCGCAAACACGCGGGCGTCCTCGGTCCAGAAGGAAAGGATACGGTCGACGTCCTGGCCGCTTGACGACAGAGCGGCCCACTCGGCATCCCGCTGGAGCAGGCGCTTGCGCTCGCGTTCGAGATCCATGGAGGCGCTCACGACCCGGGAACTTGGCGGTAAGCGCTAGTCCTGCAAGACGAAGGTGACCTTCAACAGCACCCGATATTCCGTGATCTTCCCTTTCTCGATCACGACCTTCTGACTCTTGATCCATGCACCGCTGAGGTTGCGAAGGGTCTTATCGGCCCGGGCAATACCCTTCTGAATCGCGTCCTCGAAGCTCTTGGTCGAAGAGGATTGGATCTCGGTGATCTTGGCGACGGACATAGGGACTCCAGGCCAGAACAACTGGCGCGCCATGGGGAGTAGGAGATACGACTCTCGACTTCAACCTATACCAACGATAAGCGAACGAAAGACTCCCCCGACACGGCTGGCCGATTCTGGATGGTCGGTCGGCTGCCTTGGCGGGTTAGGCCTCACAGCGCACGTTAGAACACCTGCTTATGGGCAAGCTCGGGCACTGTCTCGTCGAGCCGCTCAGCGAGCGTGGGCAGGTGGCACGTCGGCACCCGGGGGTAGAGATGATGCTCGAGATGATAGAACATGTTGCAGGCGACAGCGCTCTTCAACCGGTGTCGCAGCGTGCGGGCGATCTGCTGCCATCGATCGCAGTCATGATGGACCGTCCATACCGCGAAGAACCCCGTGAGCGTTTGCCCTAACGCCATTGTGGCGACATGGTACCAGACGAGACGGTACTCCGAGGTAACTACCACTGCGATCCACCCACAGGTCAGCGCGAGCTCCGCGAGAATCCATCGCACCTGGCGCGGGCTTGCTAGCCGCAGGGCAGCGAGGTGCAGCTGGACGGGGAAGATGATACCCCAGAGCAAAGCGCCGGCCGCGCTCCGCCGAGCCGAGGCGCCCTCCACGTCATTGGCTCCCAGACACTCGCGGTGATGCTGCAGGTGTGTGAGGCGCACGGCGTGCATCGAGCCCAGCATCAGTGCGCTCAACACCAGCAGGATCACATCATTGACCCTGGCTCGGAGCCCGAGATTGCCGTGGAAGGTATCATGGACCAGCCGGAGGCCGGTGAGAAAGAAGTAAAAGGACCCCAGGAGGGCGAGGATCCATGCGCCGTAATGGGCAGCTAGGAGCGCAACCAGGAGCCAGGGCACGGGAAGGAACAGCTCCTGCAGGCGCTCGGCCGGGCGCAAGGGCACGAGATCGTGCCAGGGTACCGCGCGTACTCGCGCATCGGTGAGCAGGCTCGCAGGGTCCAGATGTCGGCCCCCTCGGGGCTTCTCAGAGGCGATCATCCACGATCCAGGCGCCTGAAAATGCTCGTCAGAACGACTGCGGGCCCGAACGTGCGCGCGACGGGCCGATGCTGCGTGAACCACCCTCGGGCAGCGATCGGGCGACTAGGGCGGCCCAGTCGGGGTCGGCCCTCTCCCACTCTTCGCGCAGGCATGAGACAATCCTGGTCTCCCCCAATGACTCCATCAGCAGGACCACATGCGTTTCCGTCTCATCCTTCCGGACGTCCGGGCGAGGCCGAAACCTCCACGTCCGACCGTCGGCACCGACCCATGAGCGCTCGGTCACTTGGTCTCCAATTGATCCGCGGTAAATCCATGCAAGCAGCTGGAGCTGTCCGCCTCCCACCTACGATGCGCGCCCGCTCCGGCGCCGGAGGAACTCGCCGACCTCGTGCTCCTTGAAGTCTGTGAACTCACCCGCATCGAAAAAGTTGCCCTGGCACTTCGGGCAGGACTCCAGCCAGAACTGCGGGTAAGCCGGGTCGACCATCCGGACCATCAGCGTCCCATCCACGGGGCAAAGCACTTTCCCTTGCTCGTTGTGCATTGGAGCCTGCCATGCGGGCCCGCTATCGATCACCTCGGAACCGGCCCGGCCGCGCAGCTCCTCCGCTTCCGAGCGGTCAAACCACAGACCGCCGCAGCGCACACAGCGATCCACATCGGTCGCTTCGAACCGCACCACTTCCATGTGTGCCTGACACTTCGGGCATTCCATGATGCCACTTCTCCTCTCATGGAGGCGGCGAAGCACCTAGCGGGCGTCCTCGCCCGACCTGCTGGTGGAGCAGACTCAACCGTCTCCGATCAATGTGACGTCCGCCTAACGAAATGCCAATCGGCTGCAAACGACCGCTTACAACCTCATGGTCGACAGACCCGCTGGGAGGTGGTTAGCTCAGGCGCGTCGCCGTATCCGCGCTTGACGTGCATTCAGGGTCAGGCGTCAGGCCCCGCTGTACCCTCAGCCTCCGGTATCAGTAGCCAGAGCAAGAGGTAGACAAGCACGCCTGGGAACGCCGCTGAGACGATCGAGCCCACGACGTAGATAACACGCAGCAACGTAGCGTCTACCCGGAAGTATTCGGCGAGGCCGCCGACAACTCCGGCGATCTGTCGATTTGTCCTGGAGCGCCGCAACGGGTGCGACACGTCGGGCATGCGCCCTCCGTATGACTCAGATGCCAGTGGCCTGCATGTCTAAGGAAATGGTAATCGGCTGCAACGACTGGTGAAGACCTACGGCCGCTCACCAAAGGACCTCGACCCGGGCGACTTCATGTGGCCCCTCATACAGGCGAAACTTTACTCCCGCGGCTAAGCGCTCGTGCGGGGCGTTGTCAACGAGGAATTTGACTTTCGCCTCAATCGGACTTCCATGTTCCGACAAGGGCTCCGCGAACGCACAGACCACGCTGTATGCTCCGTCCGGCCACTCTGCGCCATCGGTATCGAACCGGCTGATGCCGGTGTACCGCAAGGCGTGCGGCAAGTCAGGCCTGCCTTCCTTATCCAAGCGAAGCCAGCTGACGATCGCGAGATGCTCGTCTGTCGGCTGCATTTGCTGATTATGCGGCGCGCCGCCGAAATCTACCCCTTCTTGGTGACCGCAGCGGAGTCCGCGCGAAACTCCCACATCCCCGTGATACGGCCTGCCTTGACACGATAGATGAACAACTCGAACACGGTCTTCTTCCCGAATGTGATCCTATAGCGGTCCACGACATCGCCACCTTGGCTGAGCCGCCCCAGCAGGTGGGCCCGCAGGTCGGGCGAGTGCTCGAATACCCCCTGAAGGCGGCGCACCAAGGTGCCTGGGATGAGCCACTCATCCGACGGCCCGGCGGGCACCCCGCCGAGCACAAGGTATCGGCCAGCCAGCGGCGGAGGCCCGGCGCATCATGGCGGTTGTAGGCGGCGAGGTAGCCCTCAACGACCGCCGTCGCGGCGCTCGCGCCCGAATCCGCCGGCTGCTGGGACACGGCGCTGTTAGTGCCAACGACCAGGAGGAGTGCGGAGATCACGAACTGAACGTACCGCGTCCGAGAACCCATCGTATCCTCGTCGAGGGAGGAACTCCACGGTGCCGCCTAACGAAGCGGCGGTTTCTTCAGCCACATAGCAGAACAACAATCACGCCTGACTCGTTCGAGGGCTCGCACAAGAGTCACTTGTGCACGGTTTTCTTAGGATACTACAATTGGCACGATGGACCCGAATTCCTACGAGGCCCTCCTTCGCCGGCTGAACAAAGGAGCGCTTACATGGCGCGGCCCGGCACTGATGCTGTTTGCACGCGCAGCTTGTGCCGTGGGTGCACAAGCCGTGGTCGCAGCCGTCCTCGCCCTGCGATCGTCGCCGACTCCATGGCATGACGCTGAGCCATGGCTGCCGGTGTACGGGACCTTGGTCGATGCCGGATGCCTGGCGTTGCTGTGGCGGCTCACACGCCGCGAGGGCATCCGGCTGTTCGATCTTGTCGGCTTCGAGCGGACGCGTCTCGGCCGCGATGTACTTCTCGGCCTCGCGCTCATCCCTGCCAGCCTCGTATTCATTCTTGGTGGCACCTATGGGGCCGGTTGGCTGTTGTACGGGACGCTCACGGGGCCGTACCTCTTCGGGGCCCTGCCATTGCCGGCCGCTCTCTATGGCGTGCTGGTGTTCCCGTTCATCTGGGGGCTGACCGAGCAGATGACCTACAATGGCTATCTGCTGCCCCGCTTCCAAGTTCTTTGCCGGAGTGCGAGTCTGGCGATCGCAATTGTGGCATTCGTCTGGTCGTTGCAGCACGCTTTCATGCCATTGACCTTTGATGCGAGGTTCATGGCTTTTCGGCTGTTATCGGCGGTGCCGTACTCGGTGTTCCTAACGTGTGTGTATCTGCGACTTCGCCGGCTGGTTCCGTTGGCGATTGCGCATGCCCTAATGGATGGTGCGAGCGTGCTGATCGGCGTGCTCCTTCCGCTGTTGAGGGCATGAGGCGACGAAGCGCCTGAGCGGAGCTCGGGACACCTCCGGTCCGTCGGCTGCATACGCTTGTTAGGCGGCTAGCCCGCCCGGCGCCTGTCTAGAAGCGCCCGGAGCTCCCCAAAGGCTCGCACGAGATCACGAAGCTGGTGGCTCGCATTGAGTCCGCTTGGGTTGGGCAGCACCCAAAGCTCGGCTGGGCCCAGCGACGCCGACTGGCGGCCGACGGGAGCCCTGGGGAGGTTGAAAGCCAACCGATATGCGCCGATCCCCAGCACCGCCACCGCTTGCGGACGGAAGCGACGGACCTTCCGCTCGAGCCGCGCTCGCCCGGCCCGCAGTTCGTCGGGTTCGAGTTCTGCCGCGGTTGCTGTCGCTCGGGCTACGAGATTCGTGATACCCAAGCCATACCCCAAGAGCCGTCTCTCTTCCCATGGCCGTACCGGGTGGTCCGTAAAGCCGGCTGCATGAAGAGTAGGCCAGAATCGGTTGCCCGGTCGAGCGAAGTGATGACCGGTAGCACCTGAGTACAGCCCAGGGTTGATGCCGCAGAAGAGGACGGCCAGTCCGGGAGCGATCAAATCCGGGACCGTTTTTCCGACCGCAGCCGCGATCTCAGTCTTCGTCGGTTTATGCTCCATCTTCCGCCGAGTCTCCTGCCGGAATGCCATGTCGAATAGCCCAGCTAGCGAATGCGTTAGGTGGCGGGCGGCTCGGTAGCAGAGACGTGTTGTCTGGCTGCGACCAGGCCCGCGACATACCCTCCGATGAAGAGGTCGAAGCCGACGCAAAACCACGGGTACCAGGCCGGCGCGAATGCCAGACCTCTCGCATAGTGGAAGAAGAGGTCCCATGCCACGTGGGCCGTATAGCCAAGCGCCAAGAGAGCGGGCCACCGCCTGGTGCCAAGGACGGCAGCAATGCCAAAGATCCCCGCGCCGACTAGCTCCAGGCCGAGATGGCTCGCTGGAGCCTCGCGTTGCACGCCGTGCACAAGGTAGGCGACGGCGGTGATGCCGAGGCCGACGCCGTACACAAGCAACTCGCGGCGCGGAGCAAGGGACCGACCGATTCCCACCAGCCCGATCGCACCGAGCACGCCAACGGTGACGGCGATCTCGAAACGGGACAGAATCGTGAACATGGTGCCTTTACCGTCTAACGGTCTAACCTAACCGCGCGGGGTCCGCATGTTGGTCCGCCATGCAACGACAAAGGCGGCAGTCAAAAGCAGATGAATGACAAGGAACAGTTTCGCAATCGGGCGCGCGCCACCGCTGAACACACCCCATACGTCCACGAGAGCTACGCAACCAAACCCCACGATATTGGCAAGGACAATGGCGTTTCGCGCTGTGGAAGGCTCCGCGTTCCGACCGATCCAGTTCAGCACTGCAATCCCAAGCATGGGACCGCCGAAGATTCGGAGGAAGTGGACCAGCGCGGGGGAGGCGTCCGGCGGGACGGCACCGATACCGAACTGCCGGGGAACGAGCATCATCCCGACGCCAATAATAGCCTGGTAAATCGCCGAAACTGTCAGCACTGCCCTGAGCTTCATGATAGGCTCCTGACGTTGCGTTTCAGACACTCGATGAGCTCCCTGTTGGTCCTTAATCGGTACCACAAAGTGAGCCGCTCGAGTCTGTGGACATGATCGTCCGCCTAACGAATGGCGCATCAGCTGCAGGCGATCATGCTCGCGGCCGCACAAATCAATGCTTGCGCTACTTGGCCTCAATGAGCCACGCGCCCGCGGGGAGCCCCTGGCCCACCCCGGCCTGGCGGCTGCATGCGTGGGTCAGGCGTCATGTGGTCCGCCACTCACATTACGGTATGGCGACCGCGACCCGTCGGACATCTACTCGTACGACTACCACTCCGGGCGCTGACCAGCTGGTGGCTGGCGGCGTTGCTTTGAGGGCTTGCCCCTCCGTCTCGAAGAGCACAAACCCGAAGCCTTGGCGGTCGACCGGATCCACCCAGTAACCGGCTACGAAGCCCGGTGCCGTCCGCACCCGAGGTAATAGCTCATCGGTAAACGCAGCGGCCGCCGCGGGTGCTAGCGCCGGGTCAATGGTCAAGTGCATAAGTGCGGCGTGCATCGCTGTCCTCCCCATCGTGTCTTAACCGGGCGGCAACCCACGCTCCACACCGGAGGGCCGCATTCGTCGGCAGCCGCCCCCGGGCGCGCTTGTCGACTGCATGCGCGGGTTAGGTGGCGCGGCTGCGACAAGCTACTGGCCGCCATCCTACTGAGGACGTCCGCTGGCAACGCCCTGCCCATCGTACTCGGCGACGATCTTCCCGTTCTTCACCTCGTAGACCTCAAGCTTTTCGAAGGTTTGGTCCTCGTGGGGTGGCTCGAAGAGTACGGCGATGTGATAGACTACGAATCGGCCGGCGACCATGCGCTGCAAGACCTTTCGGGAGCGACGTGGTAGATCCGACCCCATCTTGGCGATATCGGCCTGCCACGCGCGAGCGCGCTCCGAGGCCGACATCGCCGGCGGCCGATTGGGATCTCCTCGGTGCGGCACCATGAGATCTTGGAAGTAGTAGACCGAATCGTACAGCGTGCTCCGGGCCGTCACATCGCCGCGGTCGAAGGCGTCCAACATCCGCTCGACCACTCGGACTGGCAGGGTGTCGGATCTCTGTGCATGGGTTGCCGAGGCGTCTACGAGACTCAGGAGCCCACCGGCAAGCAGCGGGAAGCAGCGCATGGGGCGATCCTCCCTTGGAGTGGCAACTTGAGAACACCTTCGTTCCGCTGGCAGCCCTCGGCGCGCACCGGCGGGCGGAGCATCGCGCAGCCCGAAGCTCGCTTCAGGGCGGGTCAGGAGCCGAGCCCACCGCACTCACCAGCGGCCACCCCCAACCCACACCTATGATTGACAACCCGAGGAGCGTTATCCCTCCCACCAAGAGCCAGAAGGTCACCGGGCGGGCGCTCCGGTCGACGCGCCCGTCGTCCACGTCATAGAGCGTTCCTCGAACGACCACCAGGGCGGCGTAGGCCAGGACGCCTCCTCCGATCAGGGTCGCGATGACCCGGAGTCCCTCTCGAGTAGCCACAAGGTCTCCGATCTCGGGTGGAGTCGGCCTAACGACTTGCGCATCAGCTGCAGCGACTCGCTCGCTCATGCACTATCCTGCGTTCCGTCGCCCGCCGGCGGCGGGTGGCGGACACCGGAGCCATACCCGGAAGCGCTTGTCGGCTGCATGCGCGGGTTAGGCTGCGAACCGGTACAGTCTCAGCTGATGGGTGACAGGTTGTTATCACCTGATGGGTGACACTCCCATAACCTAGGAGCCTCAGAGGAGGCTCCGATGCCGTGGAGAGTCACGTCACCCATGTACGAGCGCCAGCGTTTCGTGCTCGATGCCGAGCACACCTCCGCCGCCTTCGCCGAGCTCTGCCGGCGCTACGGCATCAGCCGCAAGACCGGGTACAAGTGGCTCGACCGCTACGCTCGGCTCGGCCCCGACAGTCTGATCGATCGCTCCCATCGGCCCGCGGCCTGTCCCCATGCCACCGCGCCGGCCGTGATCCGCGAGATCCTCGCGCTGCGCCGCACCTGGCGCTGGGGCGCCCGCAAGCTCTACGAGCTGCTCTGCGAGGCGCATCCCGGGGAGCCGGTGCCGGCCATCCCGACCATTCACCGCATTCTCGTGCGGCACGGGCGGGTCCGTCGCCGTCGGCGCTCCCGCGTGCGCGCCCATCCTGGCCGCCCGCAGACGCCGATTACCGGCCCCAATGTGGTCTGGTCGGTCGACTTCAAGGGCCAGTTCAAGCTGGGCACCGGCCGGTACTGCTACCCGCTCACCGTCCAGGACGCCTATTCCGCTATCTGCTCGCCTGCGAGGGCCTCGAGGGTCCGCTGCTCGCGCCCACGCAGCAGGTCTTTCGCCGACTCTTTCGCACCTACGGGCTCCCCGAGCGCATCCGCTCGGACCATGGGCAGCCCTTCGCCTCCTGTGCGCTCGGCCGCCTGTCCCAGCTCAGCGTCTGGTGGCTCCGGCTCGGCATCCGCCCCGAGCTCATCGAGCCGGCCCACCCCCAGCAGAACGGGCGGCACAAGCGCATGCATCGCGATCTCAAGGCCGAGACCACGCGGCCCGCCGCCGCGGCCTCCTTCGGTGCCCAGCAGCGGCGCTTCGACACCTTCCGCCGGATCTACAACGAGGTCCGCCCGCATGAGGCGCTCCGCCAGCGGCGGCCCGCGGCGCTCTATACGCCGTCCGATCGACTCTACGTGCCACGCCTCCGGCCGATCGGCTACCCGGAGCACTTCGAGATCCGGCGCGTGTCGACCAACGGTGGCATTCGGTGGCAGAAACGCTGGGTGAACGTCTCGCACATCCTGGCGACGCTGCCGGTCGCGCTCGAACCCCTGGCGAGCGGCACCTGGAATGTGTTCTTTGGACCGATCCACCTCGGCTGGCTCGACGAACGCGACTACCGGATTCACGACCGCCGCGGCCGCAGCCAACGCGAACGCCACCTGTCACCTGTCACCTGTCAGGTGATAACACCTGTTACCCAACACCTGAGACGCTCAACCTAGAAACTGTCGGCCTGTGGATCCCAGAACGGATCGTCCAACCCAATCCCAGCAAAGATCCGTCGCATCTCGTCTGGACCTGGGCGCCTCGCCTCCGGCGATAGCCGACTGTCGTACCAGGTGACCGCCAGTTGCCACAGCTGCTCCATGGTCACCAGCGGTCGCCGGGCAATGTCGCGCGCTTGGCACCACGCATTCACGAGTTCTTCCGACCGGAAGAAGAGCATCGTGCTTCAGGTGAAGACCAGGTCCGCCCACCAGCGCGCCGCTGGGACTTGGCAGTGGAAGAGCCATTGGCTGGGCTCCGGCCCCCTTAGACCGACGCGGAGACGGAGAGTGGTGCCCGACTGCCCGCAGCGCGAGTGCACGACCGCCTCTTGATGCAAGGCGGCCGGAATGCCCAGTGCGTCCCAGGCGCAGTTGGCGAAGTACGTTCGCCGCCCCAGCTCCACCGTGTGCGGCGTGGGTACTCCGGAAAAGGGTGGAGCCATGCGAATGGTCGTGCCGTCCAGGTCAAGGAGCAGAACGCGATTCACCCGCAAGCGGGCATAGCTTGCTCGAACATCCTCCGTAGAACAAGCGCATTCGGCGGCAACGTGGGCAACCAGGGGCGCCCGCCCTGTACTCACGAAGTGCTGGTAGACCGCCAGCCGGATGTTGGTATCGAAATCCATCTGGACCTCAGCATCAGCTGCGGGCCATCGTGCCCGCGCCTGCCCGAGCCTACGCCTCCCTAACGGCTCCACCGGATGGCGCCGCCCGCACGGCAGCCCGTGCCCGACCGGCCCGGCGGCTGCATGCGCGGGCCAGGCGGCACCGCCCGCCTTCACACTGGAGTGATGCATGTCGTCGGGATCCAACCCGCCTGCCCATCCGGATTGGTCGCCCAGACCCAGCCGCTCATCGCCTCGCCCACCGTGACCTCGGCGCCAAGCAGCTGCAAACGACCTGCGAGAACCTACGGTCCTTTGTCGCCGCTGGAAGGACTGGACACGTGCGGAGCTTGGCTCTCATCCGCGTTTGTCGGCTGCATTGGCGGGTTAGACGGCAGGCCGCCGGAACACCGCGCGCGCCGAGGGCGAGATGAGCAACGCCACCGCCGCGCCGAGACATACGAGCGACACCACGAGAAACGTCTGAAAACCACTGGGCGACAGCCAGTAGACATCCCCTCGTTCCAGAACGAGGACGGCGAGCGCCCCAGCCGAGAGCCAGAACACGGCCAAAACGAGTCCCAACCACCAAGCCCACCGCGCCCGTCGGAGCAGGCCCCACGCGATGATGCCAGTCCCGATCAGTCGCAGAATCGCTCGCGGGAAGTCGCGCGCCGCGCCCCACCCGCCCGCCGCTTGCATCACGGTCGCGTTGAGGACCACCGCTAGGCCGTACGCGACGAACAGCGCTGCTGCCAGTTTGACGCTCGCCGGGAGGCGTTCAGGACTCTTGAACTCGACCATCGTATCTCGCCCTTCGAGGATCGTGGCCCTGCCGTCCAACGAATGGCTAATCAGCTGCAAACGACCTGTGGCAACCTATGGTCCAGACCCCCACTGGGAGAGTCGGACGCGGGTGGCGCCCCGCGTCGCCCGCGTTTCGGCTGCATTAGCGGGTTAGGCCGCGCTGCGCTCCCAGGCACGCACATGACCCCGAACCATGCGGAATAGTGGGTGAGCGGCCGGATGCCGAGTCGTCATCAGCTGTTGGTAACGCTCCGGTGCCCGTTGCCGGAGTTTACTCAACAGGTGCACCCACTCGGCCGCCAATTGTCCTGTTGTCTCCGTGATGCGCAGGCCCGGGCGGGCACGCCCGAGCTTCCGGTGGTCGAACGCGTACCCGCGACGGCACGCCTCCGCATGCACCGCAGCCAGGTAATGGTTCAGCGACTCGACTGGACGCGCCTGCTCCCGGAATCGCGTGAGTTGGGGGTGGTGCCGGTATCCCCGGGTGCCGCCGCGAAGCACTGCTCGGGCGAGCAGAGCCTCCCGCCAGAGAGCCACCAGCCCGAGGGCGTCCAGGTACTTCGGGTGCACGGTCCACAGCCGCATTCCCAGATCTCCGGCGTCGGCCTAACGAAATGCAAATCAGCTGCAGGCCCTACACTGCCCGCGCCCGCACAATTTATCGCTTCCTCATCGCAGCCAGTGATGTTGCCGCCCGGGCGGAGCCTCGCGCCGATCGGCCTGTCGGCTGCATTTGCGGGTTAGGCGGCGCCACTCGAGATATTAGGGTTCTCTTCCTTGTCATTGACCGGCCGACGATCGCGCCGTTCAGCCTGCCCACCACTGAAGTGGATCCATCGCGCAGGCGATTCCTTCCCAGTCGGGATCTCCACCGTCCCGGCGACCCGCATTCTGCTCAGCCACGGTCCGAAACACGCAGAGCGCCGATCGACCATCGAGCGCGGATGTGTCCTGTTCGAGATGCTCCGCTAGGAGTTCGCAGCGTAATGCGCGCACCGTCACCGCATCGGCGAAGGCGATGTTGAGCTCACTGTTACCATACATGGAATATCGGTGGAGGTTGCAGGAGCCGACCGTCGCCCAGACATCATCAATGATCATAAGTTTGGCATGCACGTGAACGGGTTGGCGTGCACCACTGGCATCTGGTCCGGCCAGTCCTGCTAGAGTGAAATGCGACGTGCGCGCCAGCGTGCGGCGTTCGTCACGGAACCGCTCACCGCGGCGATCCGCAGGTGCGTCGATGCTGCTGGCCACGGTCGGCAACACTAGGACGACCGCCACGCCGCGCTTCACCGCGGCTACAAGCTCTTCAAGGATTGGCCGCACACTGATGGCTTGGTTCTCAAGATAGATATACTCACGGGCAGCACGGATGGCATGGACGTACTGGTCGCGATTGGAGAACTCGCCGTCAGCGATGGCAAACGGAGCCCCGCCGGGAGTGGGGTGGGTGTTGGCGTAGCGACCAGGATGGATCGTCCGTTGCACTTGGGCGACAGTCGGCCCCCGTGCCACCGCTACCCGGTCTGGAAAGGTGAGATCGCGATCAGCATCGAGTCCCCACCGACCGTCCGCTTCGTCCCGTTCGCTGGCCTCGTTCCAGCGTTGCACAAAGTTGTGGTGGACGTCTGTGACCGCCGAACCGCTGATCTCGAGATACATGTCGTGATTGTGTTCAGCGCCACGATGGCCGGGGGCAACCACCGAATGGGGATTGAGATTGATGCCACCGACAAATGCACAGGCCGTTTCCAACCCAACGTCAATGAGCCAGAATTTTTGATGCTGACAGAATCCAGGATGCGCGCGATCCCAGCGAACGCTGATCTCCGATGCCTGCTGCTCCAGCAGCCCGACATGTGCGGGCGACCCCCAGAACGCGTTAGTCCGCAGATGTGCGGTCGCCCCGTCAGGTCGCCAAAATAGCACCCGGACGTCGAGTCCACGCTGGCGCGCTCGTGTCAGCACGTCAAAGAACGAACCGCGACCATCGGGCATCTGAAAGCTGGCCCAGAGAAACGTGACAGCGACCCACACCCGCGCTTGGGCTTGATCAATGGCATCACACACCCGGCGAAATGCAGGCTCGCCATCAATGAGCGGGTGGACGCGATTGCCAGCACGCACCGGGTAGGCGCCGGTGGTGGCAAATGGAATATGAGTCACTCGGCAGCGACTTCCAGCCAGACCGTGTTCGCGCCGGGTTTGCTGTCGACCAAGGTGCCGTCGCAATCAGAAACGATTTGGCCTGAATGCATGCACGTATCCGCGATAGTGATGCCAGTCGTGTCTTATCCTACCAAAATGCTCGCGCGTCCGCCTAACGAAATGCTAATCAGCTGCAAACGACCACTTGCAAAACTTATGGTCCACAGCCCCACCGGGAGCGCCGTCAGCCGAGGAGCGCCGCTCTGCCCGCGTTTGTCGGCTGCATTAGCGGGTTAGGCGGCTGCCGGAGGCACTGCGGCTACCGGAAGCTTACAGCGTCGCACGACACGGGGCGCGAAGGATTCCGTTTTAAGGGTGAGGTTCTACAGCGACCATCTGTAATTCGACCCTTGCTCCACCAATCAGCGCAGCAACCTGCACGGTAGCTCTTGCAGGCGGATTAGTCGAAAAGACCTTTTGGTAAACCTGGTTGAAACCGGCGAAGTCATCGAAGCTGGTGATGTACACGGTCACGGACGTGACGTCCTGAAAACTCATACCGGCGGCCTTCAGCACTTCGCCCACGTTGGCGAGGGCTTGGCGCGTCTCCGCTTGGATTCCACCGGGAACGATGTTATTGGCTGCGTCCTCTCCTATGGCCCCCGCCAGATAGAGCGTGTTGCCAACAAGGATGCCCGGGCTATAGGGAAGGCCTCCCGTGTTCGGCCCCGCTCGAATCACGCGGCGTCCCCCTCCGAGCTGCGAGACCGATCTTTCACCCTGCAGTGCTACTGTCAGTAGGATCCCAGTGATCACAGCCCCGACTCCCGCCAGCGCGATGCCGCGAGATCGACCACCCATAATGGTGCCTCCTCTGGAATCCTTTGGAATCCCCAAAGACAAGCTCGCCGGTCTTACCCGCATAGCCTTAGTCACGCCACCACGAGGCTTCGTGGCGTCGCCGCATTCGGTGGCAGCCGCCTAACGAAATGCGCATCAGCTGCAGGCCATCGGCCCGCGCCCGCACAAACCTCCGCTTCCTCTGCCCGGCCACAGGGAGCTCGCCGCCCGAGAGGAGCTCTGGCCTTACCGGCCTGTCGGCTGCATGCGCGCGTTAGGCCGCAGCGTGCCGAGCGCTGGCACCCGCCCACTCAAGTCCTCGTAGGGACTTCGCCCCCAACGGTGAGAGCCTTACGCTGCCTTCCCTATGGCGTATCTATCTGCTCAGCGCCACCCTGAGTTCGACTGCCTTTCCGGGTCCAGCCTCCGGCCAGGTCCCTCAGGCATCAGCGTGCCCGCCGCAGGCGCTGGCTCCGCTTGCCATCATGGGAGGAGGCTGGCGCGTTACTTGGCTCGACCGAGTCGCGCCCGAGCGGTACGTCACCTCAGAAGCCCGAGCCACCATAGAGTCCGCAGCGGGAGGGTGCGGACTTCTGGAACGGTTTGAGGGTACCCGCTCGGGTCGTGGCTTTCACGCGATAAGCCTCATCGCTGCAGTTGGCGCCGACTCTCTACAGCGGGTGTGGCAGGACTCCGACCACGGCGCGCTGCTGCTGTTTGAGGCGGATACTCGGGTACACCCGCTGCGGTTCGAATGGAGCCGGAACCTGGGGGACCGCATTCTCCGCCTTCGACTGACGTACCGGGTCCTGACAGGCGATGCGGTCACCACGGAGACCGAACTATCCCCCGATGGTGGCACGACCTGGCAGCTCGTCACTCGACTGGAGTATCGCCGTGACAGACCATAGCCCGGGGCTGACGGCCTAACGAATGGCTAATCAGCTGCAAACGACCCTGATAACCTACGATCCTTTGTCGCAGCTGGGAGCGTCGACAGCCCTGGAGCTTCGGCCCCCGCCCGCGTTTGGCGGCTGCATTAGCGGGTTAGGCCGCAGCCGGGAGATCTCTACGCGTCACAGGTGGCTCGCCGAGCCCAGGCCGCACCAACGACCGACTCGGTCGGGCCGACGTCGAAGAACAGGCGCGTCTCGCCCAAGAGTGAATCGCCGCTGGCCGCCAGTCGCCACGAGCGCTCAGCGCCTGCGTTTGGCTCGAGGCGCTGAGCCGCCCCGCCTCGGCGAGCGACGCGAGGAACCGGGTGACGTCGGCCGCCCCGAGCTCACGCGGGTGGCGAAGCGCATGGAAGCGGACGTAGCGGCGGATCCACGCGATGTAGCTCTCCTCGGTCCGGCGGCTGAGGTGACGGAGGCGGACGGCCTGGCGCGCCTGGTCCAGGAGCTTCGGGGCGCGCGGGGAGGCGGTCGGCTCAGGGTCTTTGGACATGGTCGGATCCTAGACAGGATCGGTCTCGACGAATAGTGCCAAAAAACGCGAAGCTAGCCTGCCGACGACCACCGCGAAATCAGGACCCGGACTCACCCACACCCGGCAGGGATCCTCACCCGAGGGATCCCACCCGATAGCGATCCACACCCGATCCCCTGCCCCCGAATCATTAGATTGTCAGCATGAGCGTCCCCGTCCGTCCCGGAAGTCTGGCTCCGAGGCCCCTTGCCCGGCATCGACCCCACATTGATGCCCGTCGCGCACGCCCTCGTCCAGGCGCGCGAGGACATCGCGGCCGCCGCGGCCGATGCAAGCGACGACGACCTCTGGGCCCGCCCGGGCGGTGCCGCCTCGGCGGGCTTCCACCTGCGCCACCTTGCCGGCAGCCTCGAGCGGCTCCTGACGTACGCTCGGGGAGAGAAGCTCTCGGCGTCACAGCTCGGGGCACTCATGCGCGAGGGCGAGCCGGGCGTCGGTGCCGACCAGCTCGTCGCGGAGGCCCAGGCCGGGATCGACCGCGCGGTCGTCCAGCTCGGGCGCACGCCGCCCGCGACATACGGCGAGATCCGCCCCGTCGGCCGCGCCGGGCTGCCGGCGACCGTGCTCGGCCTGCATCGTCCACGCGGCCGAGCACACGTCGCGGCATACCGGTCAGTTCATCACGACGCTCAAGATCGTGCGCGGGCTCGGCGCCGCGCCGGCGCCCTGATCGGCGGAGCCCTCATGCCTACCAATGCCCTCACGCGCTATCTGCAGGACCATCTCGCCGGCTCGGTCGCCGCGCTGCAGCTCATGCAGACGCTGGCCGATCACGAGCGCGGGCGGCCGCTCGAGCAGAAGCTTCGCGGGCTGCACTACGAGGTGACCGAGGAGCAGGAACGACTCAAGGCGATCCTCGCCCGGCTCGAGGGCGAGGAAAGCTCGCTCAAGCGGGCGACCGCCTGGCTCACCGAGAAGCTGCACCGCGGGCGCCTGGCGCTCGCGGAGCGGGCGGACCCGGCGCTTGCCCGGCTCGAGGGCCTCGAATCGCTGGCGCTCGGGCTCCAGGGCAAGCTCGCGCTCTACCGGGCACTCGAGGATGTCGCCGCCGACGAGCCCAGGCTGGGCGGCTACCCGTTCGCGGCGCTGCAGGCCCGGACGCTGATTCAGCACGCGATGGTCGAACAGGAGCGGATGGCTGCCGCCCGCGCGGCGTTCGGGGAGGGAGGCGGCCCGAGCGGCGTGGACACGTGCCGAACGGCGTCGGGCGACCCGGGCGACACGGGCGACTGGGGCGCATGATCGCCCGGCTCTGGCATGGGTACACGCGGCCGGCCGACGCCGACGCGTACGAGCGGCTGCTCCGGGAGGAGATCTTCCGCGGCATCGCATCGCGGGCGATTCCCGGCTATCGCGGCATCGAGCTCTTCCGTCGCCCGGCCGGCGAAGAGGTCGAGTTCGTCACCCTCATGCGGTTCGACTCCCTCGACGCGGTGCGCGCGTTCGCGGGTGAGGATCACGAGGCCGCGGTGGTGCCGCCCGAGGCCCGGGCGCTGCTGGTGCGCTACGACCCGCGGTCGGTGCACTACGAGGTGCGCGAGATGGAGACGGAGGGTAGGACATGGCAGCGGAGCGGGGCGATGACGCGCGGATGGACGGCGAACGCTCGGACGGCGACGACCCGGCATGGGCAGCTGCGGCCCCTGCGTGTGCCGACTCTCGTGGTGGCGCTCCTGCTGGCCGTCTCCACGCTCGGCACCGCGCAGACGCCCAGCGACTCCGCTCGCGCCGCGGACCCGCCGACAGCCTCCGCCGCGCCACAGGGGGAGCGCGGCGCCCCGGCCGCTCCCGGCGCCCCGACCGCCGACCGCGTCCCGCCGGCGCTCGGCCCGGGATCCATCCAAACCGACCCGGCGACCATCCCGCTGGATGTCGGCCCGGCCGACCCGACCGACACGACGCTCGCCCGCGCCTGCGCTGGGGAGCCCGCGGGCAGCGAGGCGCCCGGCCTGCTCGCGGTCATCTTCAATGCCGGGAACGAGCGAGCGCGACCGCGCCGCGGCCGCGAAGGCGGTCGGCGGCACGCTCGCGGGGAGCAGTCCGTACGGGGAGGACTACGTGCGGCTTGCGGTTGGCGCCGGGCCGCTGACCGTGGTCGCGGACCAGCTGATCCGCCAGAATCCCGTGAAGCAGGTGTCGCCCGTGCCGTGCCCCGCGCCGCCAGTCACGCCGTCGGAGGCAGTCGCGCCGAGCGGCGATTCAATCTCTGGTGGTGGCGGAGGGGCGGCAACGCCCGCGGACTCCGCGCGGCGTGCGGGCCAATCGCCTTAGGAACGCGCTGACTACGTACGGTCGAGCCCTGGGACGGTTCGGTCGGAGGCGGTGAAACGAAGTCGCGCGATCAGCCGTGATCCGGCACACCTTCCGTGCTGCCGGAGACCCGCGGCTCTCGCCGGCGTTCGAGCGCGTCCTGCACCTTTGCCAGCAGCTCGTCGCGCGTGAACGGCTTGGCCAGGAAGCGGACCTGCAGATCGTCCAGCCGGTGTGCCGCGAGCACCTCGGCCGGATGGGCCGACATGTAGAGCAGCTTGAGCGCCGGCCAGTGCGCGACGATCTCGCGGCCGAGCGAGACACCGTCGACGACCGGCATGACGACGTCCAGCACGACGAGGTGGATGTACCGGTGCGCCATGTCGAGCACGCTCAACGCCTCGTCGGCGCTCGCGGCCTCGAAGACGCGGTACCCTTCTTCGCTCAGGATGCGGTAGGCAACGCGGCGGGTGATGCGCTCGTCATCCACCACGAGAATGGTGGTGCCCGGCGCTGGAAATGGAACGGCCACAGCGGCTCCTTCAAGCTGAGTCGACAGGGATCGGCCGTTTGCCTTGCAAAGGCCAACGACGTCTTTCATGCGGTAAGCAAGGTAGGACCGCGTCGGGCCGCGGCGTGTGACGGGGATCACCGAGGGATGGATTGCGACAAAACCTGCGGATGCCCGGGCCGGGACTCGAACCCGGACGGCCCGAAGGCCAGGAGATTTTAAGTCTCGAGCGTCTACCAGTTTCGCCACCCGGGCCGGACGGCCCCGGAATCTACCCCGCCACGGCGGGCAGCGCCTCCCGCCGTTGTCAATCGACGTGCTCCCCGGGCAGATTGACGCGCCCGGAACGGACGCCACCACGGCCGGACGGGTGGCAAAGCTGGTCGCATGCTGCGAAGTTGCGAGTCTCGCGGACGACATCGTGTGCACGGCGGACGACATCTCTCGGGAGGGACTGTGGGGCAATGCGCGCGGCGTCTGGCGGTCCTCGCCGGTCTGCTCGCGCCGTCGGGGGCGTACGCCCAGCTCGCGCCGGTCGGCGTTCCGGCCGGCGTCCTGCGGGTGGACCTCGACGGCTCGGTGGAGACCTGGGACCACCGCTGGCTCGACGGCGAGCGGGCGCCGCTCGGCACGGACCTGTCCAGCCCTGCCGCCGGGAGCGACCTCCTTCCCTCCCTGAGCGACGCCGACGCGCGCATCGGCCGGATCACGGGCCTGACGGGCTACCGCCTCAATCTGGGCGCGCTCACCACCGACGCGCTGGCCGACGAAAGCCGTGGCTCGCTCGGCCTGGCGCTGGGACTCACCCGGGCGATCACGATCTTCGGCAACGTTCCGCTCGTCCGCGCCCGGGTGCAGACGTCCTACGCCCTCACGTCGACAACCACCACCGACGCCGGCCTCACGCCCGGGCACCGACGCGCAGGCCACGTTCTTCGACCAGTTCGACGCTTCGCTGGCGACGCTGAGCCAGCGGCTCGCCGACGGCGACTTCGACGGCGACCCCGCGCTCAAGGCCCGCGCCGCGTCCACGCTCTCGGACGCGACCGCGCTCCGCGACGACCTCTTCGGGCTCCTCGCCGATCCGCTGACCGCCTCCTCGTTCGTGCCCACCGCCACCAGCACCGCCGGCACCGCCGTCACCACGCGCCTGAGCGCGCTCCAGACCACGCTCGCGTCCGACTTCGGGGTCGCCGGCTTCAGCGACGCTGCCGACCCTTCCGACCGAGCCGGCGACGACAGCCGATCTCCTCGCCGCCCTCGGCGATCCGTCGGGACCGACCGCGCTGCAGCTGGACGAGACCAAGCTCACCTTCCGCGGCGACGCGGAGGCGGGCGTGGCGCTCACGCTGGTGGATCGCTGGGACCGGGCACGCGGTCGCGGCGGCTTTCGCGCGGCGGTCGAGGGCCTCGTCCGCTTCCCGACCGGCGAGCTGGCGCGGCCCGACCGCGTGCTCGCCATGGGCACCGGCGACGGGCAGACCGACGTCGAGCTCCGGCTCACCGCGGACCTCGGCGCCGGCCGCTGGGGCCTCCGGGGGGAGGGGATGTACAATCGGCAGCTCGCGGCGGATTACCTCCTGCGCGTGGCCCCGCCGACGCAGCCGCTCGCGGGACTCGATCTGCTGAGCGCGGTGCGGCGCGATCCGGGCGACGTGGTGCGGATCGCGGTGCGGCCGTTCTTCCGGCTGGCGCCGACGTTCGCGATCCAGGGCACGGCGATGCACTGGTCGCGCGGAGAAGACGAGGTCTCCTACCTGACCGCCGGCCGACGAGATTCCGGGCGTCGACGCGTCGGTGCTCGCGCAGGACACCAAGGCGAGCGCGACGGTGCTGGGCATCGGGATCACGTACAGCAATGCCGGGAAGTTTCGCGAGGGCGGGCGGGGGCTGCCGGTCGATGCGAGCTGGGGGTACGAGCGCATCGTGCGGACATCGGGGGGGATCGTGCCGGACCGGCATACGTTTCGGGCGAGGTTTCGGGCGTACTTTGGGATCTTTTAGGCGGGCAGGCGGTCGGGCGGTCGGGCGGTCAGGCGGTCAGGTGTGTCGTCATCCCGAGCGGAGCGAGGGATCGGCGTCGGCGGTGCGTCGTAGAGCTCGACGCGTCACTCGCGATGCTTCGGCCGATCACCTCGCTCCGCTCGGGATGACGGTCCGATCGCACCGCTGCCCGTCCGACGACGTCCGCCCTACCGCCGCGCCTTCCCTTCCTTCCGCAGCAGCGCCTGCGCGTGCCGCCGCGCCGCGTCGCCCTCCGAGTCACCCAGCATCCGGGCCAGCTCCGCCACGCGATCCTCCCCATGAATCGGCTGGACGTCGCTCGTGGCGATGCCGCCCCGGGCCTCCTTGCTCACGACGAGATGCTGGTCGGCCCGCGCGGCGATCTGCGGCAGGTGCGTGATCACCAGCACCTGATGCCGCTCCGCCACCTCGGCGAGCGCCGCGCCCACCTGCGCCCCGACCTCGCCGCCGATCCCCTGATCCACCTCGTCGAAGACCAGCGTGGCGATCGCGTCGTGCCGCACGAGCACGACCTTGAGCGCGAGCATCAGCCGCGACAGCTCGCCGCCCGAGGCCACCCGGGCGAGCGGCTTGGCCTCGAGACCGACGTTGAGCTGCACGTCGAAGTGCACGCCCTCCTGCCCGTGCGACGCCGGCTCGGCTAGCGTCGCCAGCGAGACCAGCAGCTTGCCGCCCGGCAGCCCCAACTGCGGCAGCAGCCGGTTGACCCCGCGCGCGAGCCGGTCGGCGGCGTCCCTGCGCTTGGCCGAGAGCGCGTCCGCGGCCGCCCGGAGCGACGACTCGGCGGCGGCGCGGCGCGCGCCGAGGGCGCGGAGGTCGACGTCGGCGGTGTCGAGCAGGTCGAGCTCGGCGGCGCTCTGGTCGCGCGTGGCCAGCACCGCCTCGAGCGTGGCGCCGTATTTCCCGGTGAGCTTGAACAGCAGGTCGCGCCGGCGCTCGACTTCGGCCAGCCGCTCGGGATCCTCCTCGAGCTCGCCGGCGTACGACGCGGCCTGCCGGGCGAGCTCGGAGAGATTGGTGTACGCCGCGTCGAGCATCTCCCGCCAGCCGGCGACGGCGGGGTCGACCTTCTCGAGCCCCGCGAGTGCCCGGTCGGCCGCGCCCAGCGCGCCGAGCGCGTTGCCCGCGTCGCCCTCGAGCGCGTCGACGATGCGCTGCGCCTGTTCGCCCAGCGCGCCGGCCTGGCTGAGCCGGCGGGCCTCGACCTGCAGCGCCGCGTCCTCGCCCGGCTGGAGCCTGGCCTGCTCGATCTCGTGCACGACGTGGCGCAGGTAGTCGGCCCGCCGGCGCACCTCGTCGCGCCGGCTCGCGAGCGACGCCTCCTCCTCGCGGAGCGCGATGAGTGCCGCGTGCGCCTCGGCCACCGCCACCCGCTCCGGCTCCGCGTGGGCGAACGCGTCGAGGATGTCCCGCTGCGCGTCGGCGTGGAGCAGCGACTGGGTCTCGTGCTGGCCGTGGAGGTCCACCAGGAGGGCGCCGAGCTGGCCGAGGACCGCGGCGGTGGTCGGGCTGCCGTTGACCCACGCGCGCGAGCGGCCCTCGGCCGAGACCTCGCGCCGCACGACGACGCGCGCGTCCTCGACGTCGAGGCCGAGGGCTTCGACCTGGCGCCGGGTGCGGGCGTCGAGGCCCTCGAAGGCGCCTTCGACGATCGCCTTCGCGGCGCCGGGACGGACGCTGCCGCTCGCCGCCCGCTCGCCGAGCAGCAGCGCGAGGGCGTCGACGAGCATGGACTTGCCGGCGCCGGTCTCGCCGGTGAGGACGTTGAGGCCAGGGCCGAGGTCGAGGGTGACGTCGGCGATGGTGGCGAGGTCGCGAACGCGGAGCTCGGAGAGCATCAGGCGGTCAGGCGGTCGGCGAGAGTCGCGCGATCGAGCGTGCGGATCCGACGTCGAGGGCCTGCTCCGAGCCCGGCAGACCCGTCCGGGATGACGAGCCTCGCGACCGTCCGACCTCGACCGCCTGACTGCCGCCGCCCGCCCGCCTCACCTCACCGCCTCCGCTCCGACAGATCCCCCCAGTGCAGCTTCTGCCGCATCCGGCTGAAGAATCCGTCCCCACCGAGCCGGATCAGGCACACCCGATGATCGGCCCGCCGCACGTCCACGCTCTCCCCCGGCGCCAGCGTGCTCCCGGTCTGCCCGTCGAACGACACCAGCAGATCATCCGCCCACCCCGCCATCGGCTCGATGACGACCCGGTAGGTCGCCGGCACGACCAGCGGCCGCACTGCGAGCGTGTGCGCCGCGATCGGCGTGACGATGATCGCCTCGACGCCCGGCACCACGATCGGCCCGCCGGCGCTCAGGCTGTACGCGGTCGAGCCGGTGGGCGTGGCGACGATGATGCCGTCGGCGCTGTAGGGGCCGACGTTCTCGCCCTGGATGAAGACGTTGACGCGCACCACGCGGGCCACGCCGCCCTTGTGCACGGCGACGTCGTTCACCGCGAGCTGGTTCACCCGGTGGTTGCCCTCGAAGTCCTTGATCGCGGCCTGCAGCGCCTGGCGCCGCTCGATGACGTAGCGGCCGGAGACCAGGGCGTCGAGCGCGGGGTCGATGGTGTCGCGGGTGGCCGTCGTGAGGAACCCGACTCGGCCCAGGTTGACGCCGAGGATCGGGATCTCGCGCCCGCCGCAGAGGCGCGCGCCGCGGAGCAGCGTGCCGTCGCCGCCGAAGGTGACGATGGCGTCGAGCTCGACCCCCTCGAACGGCGGGATGTCGCGCGGCCAGAAGCTGGCCAGCCGCTCCTCGGAGTAGAGCGTGATCTGCTTGTAGGGCGCCTGGCGGGCGACGTGCTCGAGCACGGCCCTCAGGTCGCGGTAGCGGGGATTACCGACGACGCCGACCTTCATCGCGCTTCGAGGCTCTCCTCTTGCTGCAGCGCGGTGATCCGGCGGGCGATCCCGGCGGCGGTGAGCCCGCACGCCTCGAGCTGCTCGATGCGCGGCGCCTGCTCGATCAGCCGGTCGGGGATGCCGAGGGCGACGACCCGCACTTCGGGATGCGTCGTCTGCAGCGTCTCGGCCAGGTAGGCGCCGAAGCCGTTCACGATCGTGCCCTCCTCGAGCGTCACCAGCGTCCGGTGCTGCTGCAGCAGCAGCTCCAGCATCGCGTGGTCGAGCGGCTTGAGGAAGCGCGCGTTGATGACCGCGCAGCCGATGCCGTCGGCGGCGAGGAGCTCGGCCGCCTGCTGCGCCGGCTGCACCATCGTGCCGACGGCCAGGATGGCGACGTCCTTGCCGGACCGGAGCTGCTCCCAGGTGCCGTAGGGCACGGCCGGGATCTCGGACGGCGGGACGCGGTTCGGCGGGCGCCTTGTCGCGCGGGTAGCGGGTGCAGAACGGGCCGCCGGTGTGCGCCAGCGCGGTGCGGAGCAGGCCGATGAGCTCGTCGCCGTCCTTGGGCGCCGTCACCGTCATGCCCGGCACCGCCAGCATGTAGGCGATGTCGTACAGCCCCATGTGGGTCTGGCCGTCCTCGCCCACCAGGCCCGCGCGGTCCATGCAGAACGTCACCGGCAGCTGCTGCACGGCGATGTCGTGGATGATGTTGTCGTACGCGCGCTGGAGGAACGTGCTGTAGATCGCGACCACGGGACGGATCCCCTGCGTGGCGAGCCCGCCCGCGAAGGTGACCGCGTGCCCCTCGGCGATCCCGACGTCGAAGAACCGCCCGGGATGCTTCTTCTGGAAGATGTTGGTGCCGGTGCCGCTGGGCATCGCGGCGGTGATCGCCACCAGCTCGGGGTGCTCGGCCGCCAGGGCCGTGAGGCCGTCACCGAACACCTGGGTCCAGGTGGGCGGGCCGCTCGCCTTCTTCCGCGCCTCGCCGGTGACGGGGTCGTAGGCCGCGAGGCCGTGCCACTTCTCCTGGTTGCTCTCGGCGAAGCCGAAGCCCTTCCCCTTCTGGGTCATCACGTGGATGACGCGGGGGCCGCTCATGCCGCGCACGAACTTGAGCGTGTCGCACAGCTTGGGGAGATCGTGGCCGTCGATCGGGCCGAAGTAGCGGAAGCCGAGCTCCTCGAACAGCATGCCGGGCGAGAACAGGTTCTTGACGCTCTCCTCGACGTTCTTGGCGAAGTCCACCACGCCCTCGCCGAAGACGCCGCCGAGGGCGAAGGTCATGCCCTTGATCTTCTCGCGCAGCTTGTTGGTCCGGGGGTCGGCCACGATGCGGCCGAGCGTCGTGCTGATCGCGCCGACGTTGGGCGAGATCGACATCCCGTTGTCGTTGACGATGAGGATGATGTCGCGCTCGCTGTGGCCGGCGTTGTTCATCCCCTCGTAGGAGAGGCCGCAGGTGAGCGCGCCGTCGCCCACGACGGCCACGACCTTGTGGGCCTCGCCCTTGAGATCGCGCGCCGTGGCCATGCCGAGCGCCGCGGACATGGCGGTGCCGGCGTGGCCGGCGCCGAACTGGTCGTGCTCGCTCTCGGTGCGCTTGAGGAAGCCGGAGATGCCGTCCTTCTGCCGGAGGCTCGGGAACGGGTCGTTGCGGCCGGTGAGCAGCTTCCAGGCGTACGCCTGGTGGCCCACGTCCCAGACGATCTTGTCCCTGGGGGAATCGAACTCATAGAGGAGCGCGATGCTCAGCTCGACGACACCGAGGCTCGCGCCGATGTGGCCGCCGGTCATCGAGACGCACTCGATGAGGCGGTCGCGGATCTCCTGGGCGAGCTGCGGGAGCTGATCGCGGCGGAGGCGCTTCAGGTCGGCGGGGGACTGGATGGTCGCGAGGAGCGTCATGGGAGACTCTGTTGACGGTTCGATCTGGCACCGACGGCGCACTTCCTCCTGCCGGAGTCACCCTGAGCGAAGCGAAGGGGCCATGCGTTGAGGCATGTCCCCTTCGCGGAGCCTGCCCCGGGCGCAATCAGGCTCGGTGACTCGCGGCGGCGAGCATCGCGGCTCGGCGCGCCGGCTGTCGCTACGAGTTCCTGCTCACAATATACCCCGCCAACGCCCCGAGTGCCCCCGACGGCACCCCCGCCCCGCCGAGGTGCTCGACCGCCCGCCGGGCCAGCGCGTCGGCCTCCCGCCGGGCGCCGTCCACGCCCAGCAGGCCCACGTACGTGGACTTGGCCAGCTGCGCGTCCCGGCCGGCCGTCTTGCCCAGCACTTCGCTGGTGCCGGTGCAGTCGAGCACGTCGTCGGCGATCTGGTAGGCGAGGCCGATGTCCTCGCCGAAGGCGGTGAGGGCCGCGACCTGGGCCGGCGCCGCTTCGGCCGCGATGCCGCCCAGGGTGCACGAGGCCCGGATGAGTGCCCCGGTCTTCCCCCGGTGGACCGCCATGAGCTGCGGCAGGGTGAGTGTCCGCCGCTCGGCCTCGAGGTCGAGCCACTGCCCGCCCACCATCCCCTCGATGCCGCCGGCCTCGAACAGCTCCGTGGCCATCCGGCTCAGGACCGCGGCCGGCAGCGCGAGCTCGTCCGAGGCCGCCGCCAGCACGCGGGCGGCCACCGGCACGAGCAGGAAGCCGACCCGGGTGGCGGTCGGCACGTCGAAGCGGCGGTGGGTGGTCGGGCGGCCGCGCCGGAGGTCGTCGTCGTCCATGCACGGCAGGTCGTCGTGCACGAGCGAGTAGGTGTGCACCGTCTCGACCGCCGCGGCCACGCCGGCGATGCCGGCGCGCCTGGCCGCCGACCGAGCGGAACGCCGCCGTCACCAGCGCGGCGCGCACCCGCTTGCCGGGGGTGCGGAGCGCGTAGGCCAGGGCTTCGCCGTGCCGTCCGCCGATCTCGGCCTGGAGCCGCTCGGCCCAGCGATCGAGCAGCGCGTCGGTGCGCTCGCGGGCCTCGGTGAGGAGGTCGGCGGCGGAAGGGGGCGGCTCCACGCTCGTCATCCTGAGCGAAGCGAAGGAGCCATCACCCGAGGCATGCCCCTTCGCACCTGCCCTTGCGCGCAGCGAAGGGCTCAGGGTGACTCTGACCTGGTCGGCAGCGCGACCCACTATCATCCAGATCCCGCACCCGCAGCTCCCCATCCGCCTCCTCGAGCACCGTCTGCACCTTGACATCCGCCGCCGCGAGCCGCTCGCGCGCGGCGCGGAGCCGGGCGACGCCCTCCTCGAACAGGGCGAGCGCGGCGTCGAGCTCGACGTCGTCCGCCTCGAGCCGGCGGACGATCTCCTCGAGCCGGGTGAGGTCCTCGGCGATGGTCGACATCAGGGCTCCACGCGGGCGTCGACGCGGCCGTCGGCCACCCGCAGGGTGAAAGGCTCGCCGGGACGGAACTCCGCCCGGCGCTTGAGCACGCGGCCGTCGGGCCCGCTCGGCACCGCGTAGCCGCGCTCGAGCACGCGGAGCGGGCTCAGCGCGTCGAGCTGGGCCGCGAGCCGCGCGACGTGGTGCCGGCGGCGCTCGAGCCCGGCCTCCATCGCGGCCTGCAGCCGGTCGCCCGCGCGCTCGACCCGCTCGAGCCCGAGCCGGGTCCGGCCGGCGAGGCCGCCCGCCAGCCGCGAGCGCGAGATCGTCGAGCGCGCGGCGGACGTCGCGCTGATCGGAGAGCGCCAGCTCCGCCGCGGCCGACGGCGTGGCGGCCCGCACGTCGGCCACGAGGTCGGTGAGCGAGATGTCGGTCTCGTGACCGACCGCCGAAATGGTCGGCACCCGCACCGCGGCGAGCGCGCGACAGACCGCCTCGGTGTTGAACGCGGCCAGGTCCTCTCGGTCGCCGCCGCCGCGGCCCACGATGCAGACCTCCACGCCCGGCAGCCGGTTGACCAGCCGGAGCGCGCGCACCAGCTCCCCCACCGCGCCATCGCCCTGAACCCGCGCGCCGACCACCAGGACGCGCACGCCGGGCCAGCGCCGGCGGGCGACGGTGATGATGTCCCGGAGCGCCGCGCCGGCCGTGCTGGTCACCACCGCCAGCGTGGCGACGTACGCCGGGAGCGGCCGCTTGCGAGCGGGGTCGAAGAGGCCCTCCTTCTTCAGCAGCAGCCTCACCCGCTCGAGCTCCCGCTGCGCCTGGCCGATGGCGGCGGTCGGGAGCATCCGCACGACGTTGAGCTGAAACTCGCCCTTGGCCTCGTACATCCCCGGCCGCGCGAGGACGAACACCTCGGTGCCGTCGGCCGGCGGCTTGGCGCCGCGAACGACATCCCGCTTCCAGAGGCAGCAGCGCACCTGGCTGGCGGCGTCGCGGAGATTGAAGTACCAGTGCCCGCTCGGCCACGCCTTGCAGCCGACGACCTCGCCCCGGATCCAGAGCGGGCGCTCGAACGAGCCCTCGACGATCCGCTTGGCCGCGGTCGTGAGCTGGGTGACCGACCAGACGTCGTCGCCGGGGGTCATCAGATCGGAGAACAGGGACAGGGCCATCAGACCGTTGGATTGAGGGCTCGAACGCGGAGAGATCGTGGCTCGGCATCTTTTCACCACGAAGGCACAGAGGGCACGGAGGACCACAAAGCGCGCGCCCCCCACACAGACTTTTGTGGGCACGTGGCAGTTCTCTGTGTCCTCCGTGCCTCCGTGGGGCTGTTCACTTCACCCGCGCCTGTTCAAACGCCTGCAAGTATTCTGCAGCAGCATCGCGATCGTCATCCTTCCCACGCCACCAGCACAGGGTATGCGCCCGCGACCTCCGCTACCGGAGCATAGGCCACGTCGCCCACGATGCGTAGCCCTTCGGTTGCGTCCGGTCGTCACCAGACGCCACCCCGGGCCAGCGCCGGCGGGCGACGGTGATGATGTCCCGGATTGCCGCGCCGGCCGTGCTGGTGACCACCGCCAGCGTGGCGACGTACGCCGGGAGCAGCCGCTTGCGGGCGGGGTCGAGGAAGCCCTCCTTCTGGAGCAGCAGCCTCACCCGCTCGAGCTCCCGCTGCGCCTGGCCGATGTCGGCGGTGGGGAGCATGCGCACGACATTGAGCTGAAACTCGCCCTTGGCCTCGTACATCCCCGGCCGCGCGAGCACGAAGACCTCGGTACCGTCGGCTGGCGGCTTGCTGCCGGGAACGACATCTCGCTTCCAAAGGCAGCAGCGCACCTGGCTGGCGGCGTCGCGGAGATTGAAGTACCAGTGCCCGCTCGGCCACGCCTTGCAACCGACGACCTCGCCCCGGATCCAGAGGGGACGCTCGAACGAGCCCTCGACGATGCGCTTGGCCGCGGTCGTGAGCTGGGTGACCGACCAGACGTCGTCGGTGGGGGTGATCAGATCGGAGAACAGGGAGAGGGCCATCAGACCGGTTGGGCTAGGGCTCGAAATCGCTGAAGATCGTGGCTCGGCGAGGGTGGTGATTCACCACAGAGGCACAGAGGGCACAGAGGATCGGAAAGCGTACGGAGTCAACACCATTCTTTTTTTGTTCTCCGTGGCAGTTCTCTGTGTCCTCTGCGCCTCTGTGGTGTGCTGTTCAGTTCAGCCCGCCGCCTGCTGAAACGCCTGCAATGTATTCTGCAGCAGCATCGCGATCGTCATCCTTCCCACGCCACCAGGCACAGGCGTGATGGCGCCCGCGACCTCCGCTACCGGAGCATAGGCCACGTCGCCCACGATGCGGTAGCCCTTCGGTTGCGTCGGAGTCGTCGACCCGGTTGATGCCGACATCGATGACGGTGGCGCCGGGACGGACCATGTCGGCGGTTACGAACTCGGGCTTCCCCATCGCCACCACCAGGATGTCCGCCGAGCGGCAGACGGCCGGCAGGTCGCGCGACTTGGAGTGGCAGATGGTGACCGTCGCGTCCCCGCCCTTCCCGGGCTGGATCAGCAGGCTCGCCATCGGCTTGCCCACGATGTTCGACCGGCCGACGATGACCGCGTTGGCGCCCCGGGTCTCGATCCCCGACCGGATCAGCATCTGCTGCACGCCGAAGGGCGTGGCCGGCTTGAGCGCCGTCGGGTCGCCGATGCTCAGCTTGCCGACGTTGACCGGATGGAACCCGTCGACGTCCTTCGCCGGGTTGACCGCGTTGAGCACCCGCTCGCTGTTGATGTGCTTCGGCAGCGGCAGCTGCACCAGGAACCCATGGATTTCCGGATCCTGGTTCAGCCGCTCGACCACCGCGAGCAGCTCGGCCTCGGTGGCCTGCTCGGGCAGCCGGACCGTCTCCGAGTGCATCCCAGCCTCTTCGCACGCCTTCCCCTTGGCCTTCACGTAAACCTGGCTCGCCGGGTTCTCGCCGACGATCACGACCGCGAGGCCGGGCTTCTTTCCGCTACCGGCGTATCGCTTCACCGCCTCCGCCACCTCGCCGCGGATGGCGTTGGCGAGGGGCACTCCATCGAGAATACGGGCGCTCATCGTGCATAGTCCACGGACCTGGTCTCCCGGATGACGACGACCTTGATCTGGCCTGGGTACTGAAGCTCGAGCTCGATCTTGCGGGCGATGGTCTCCGAGAGCAGGGCCGCCGCCCCGTCGTCGATCCGCTCCGGCGTCACCACCACGCGCACCTCGCGCCCCGCCTGGATGACGTTGCTCTTCTCCACCCCGGGGAACGCGTTGGCGATCTCCTCGAGCCGTGTGAGCCGCTTGACGTACGTCTCGAACGCCTCGCGCCGGGCGCCAGGCCGGGCGCCGCTGATCGCGTCGGCGGCCTGCACCAGCACCGACTCGGCGCTCTCGTGCGGCACGTCGTCGTGGTGGGCCTGGATGCAGTTGATGACCGGCCCGGTCTCGCCGTAGCGCCGCGCCACCTCCACGCCCAGCTCGACGTGGGTGCCTTCGTTCTCGTGGGTCAGCACCTTGCCCGACGTCGTGCAGCAGCCCGCCCCGCTTGGCCAGCATCACGTCGAGGTGCAGCTCGGCCGCCATCATCCCGGCGAGCCACGCCACTTCCTTCGAGTGATCGTAGATGTTCTGGCCGTAGGACGTGCGGTAGCGCATCCGGCCGATGAGCTTGATCATCTCGGGGTGGAGCCCGTGGATGCCGGTGTCGTAGGCCGCCTGCTCGCCGAGCTCGACGAGCTGGCCCTCGAGCTCCTTCTGGGCCTTGAGGACGATCTCCTCGATCCGGCCCGGATGGATCCGGCCGTCCAGGATCAGCGCCTCGAGCGAGCGGCGGGCGACTTCGCGCCGGATCGGGTCGAAGCAGCTCACGCTCACCGTGTCCGGCGTGTCGTCGATGATGACGTCGACGCCGGTCGCGGTCTCGAAGGCGCGGATGTTCCGGCCCTCGCGGCCGATGATCCGGCCTTTCATTTCTTCGCTGGGGAGCGCCACGGCGGCCACGGTGCTCTCGGCCGTGTGCTCGGCGGCCAGGCGCTGGATCGCCATGGAGATGATGCGCCGGGCCTCGCGATCGGCGCCGCGCTTGGCCTGCTCCTTGATGTCGCGCGCGAGGGCCTGCGCCTGGGCGCGCGACTCGTCCTCCGTACGCTGCAGGATCTCGCGGCGCGCGTCCTCGGCGCTCAGGCCGGCGATCCGCTCGAGCTTGACGCGCTGCTCCTGCGCCAGCCGGTCGGCCTCGCCTTCGCGCGCCCGGAGCGCCTGCTCCCGCCCGGTGAGCGCCTCGTCCCGCTTGGCCAGCGCGCGGTCGCGCGCCTCGAGCTCCTCGACCTTCCGCTCCTGCGAGCGGGCGCGCTCGTCGGCCCGGCGCTCGAGCCGCTCCCACTCCTCGCGCCGGCGCTGGACCTCGCGGTCGAGGTCCTCGCGCTGCTTGAGCGCCTCCATCTTGGCCGCGACCAGCACCTCCTGCTTCGCCGCCTCCCCTTCGCGCGCCGCGTCGGTGCGGAGCCGCTCGGCCTCGCCGCGCGCGGCGCCGAGGATGCCGTCGGCGGCCGACCGCTGCCGGTGAGTGTTCACGGCGATCACGGCAAAGGCAACGATCAGGCCGGCCACCACGCCCACCAGCGCGGGCAGCAGGAGGTTCTGGGGCATGGGGATCTCCGCTAGGAGGCGGCCGACCTGGAGCCGCGCTTCGACGGCGGCAGCAGTCGGGTGTACTCGTCGGCCATCCGGATGAGCCGATCCGCGACCTGGCGGTCGCCTCGGCGGGCCTGGAACAGCTCGTCGGTGATCGCCAGCGCGGCCAGGATGGCGGCCTTGTGGGTCTCGACCATCGGCATCGAGTCGCGCACGCGCTTGAGCGCGGCGTCGAGGTACGTCGCGACCTCGCGGGTGTACTCGGGCGGGAACTCCGAGCGGACGGTGAACTCCTCGCCGCCGATCGTCACCTTCACCGCGTTCTTCGCCTGGCTCATGCCGCCGTGCCTCCGCCGTGCTGCTCCAGGAACGCGAGCCGGGCAGCCAGCACCCGGAGCCGCTCCTTGGCGCCGTCGATCCGCTGGCGGAGCGACTGGTTCTCGGTCTCCAGCTCGATCACCCGCTGGCGCGATTCCTTGAGCTCGGTGCCCGCCACCACGCCGCCGCTCGCCTGCGCTTCCTTCAATTCCGCCTCGGCCTTGAGGCTCCGGCGGCGCCACGCGGCCAGCTCCTCGGTGAGGCTCGCAAGGATCCGCTCGAGCTCGGCCAGCGCCGGCAGATCCGGACGGTCATAGGTGTATGCCACAGTCACTCTCCGGTGCGGGACCCGCCGTCCCGTCGCTGGATGCCCAACTCCTCGGCGAGCGCGGCCAGGAGCCGCGCTTCGACCTCGTCCACCTCGCTGTCACGGAGCGTGCGGTCCGGGGCACGGAACCCGAGCCGGAACGCCACGCTCCGCGTGCCCGATGGGAGCTCGGGACCCCGGTAATCGCTCTCCACGTCGATCCGCTCGAGCAACGGGGCGCCGGTTTGGCGGAGCAGCAGCTCCACCTCCCGCGCGCGCACCCCCTCCGGCAGGAGGAGGGCAAGGACCCGCTCGGACGACGGTGTCGTGGGCAACGGCGCGAAGGGGGCCGGACGGCGGGGCGCCGCGTCGACGAGCAGCTCGAAGCCGAACAGCGGCGCGGCCCAGGGCGGCGCGTCGGCGGCGAGCGGGCCGCCCTCGCCGACCACCCGGCCCGCGCGGTCCCGGACCACCCAGGCCTGTCCTCCAACCTGCACTTCGGCCCCTGGAATCGCCAGAGCGACGGCGGCCTCGAGCCGGCCCTTGAGATCCCAGATATCGAATCGCCCCTGGCCCGTGCCCGTCCAGTGCGCGGGCTCGTGCCTGCCGGTCAGGACCGCGGCCACCCGGCGCTCCTCCCGCGGCCGCTCGCCGGGAGCGCCGGACGCGAAGGCGGTGCCGATCTCGAACAGGCGCACATCGGCGACCCGGTTGGCCCAGTTGGCCTCGACCAGCCGGACCAGGCCCGGCAACAGCCGGCGACGGAGCCAGGCGTCGTCGGCGGCGAGCGGGTTGAGCAGGCGGACGCTGTCCGGCTCGTGCGCCGGCCCCATGGGGAGGCTCACGACCTCGTAGAACCCTTCGGCCACGAGCCCGCGGCGGACCGCGGCGGTGGCCGCCTCCTCCGGGGCATCCGGCAGGCTGCCGACCCGGAACGGCCGGAGGTCCGACGGGAACGCGTCGTAGCCGTGCAGCCGGGCGATCTCCTCGACCAGGTCGATCTCGCGCACGAGGTCGGGCCGCCAGCCGGGGACGTCGACCGCGATCCGGCCGTCGTCCGGCTTGCTCACCACGGTGGCGCCGATGGCCACCAGGTGCCGCTCGAGCGCGTGCCAGGGCAGCTCGACGCCGAGCACCTGGGCCACCCGAGCCGGGCGGAGGAAGATCCGCGGCGGGTGCGTGGGCACGGGCCAGAGGTCGAGCGGGGTCTCCGCCAGCGTCCCGCCCGCCGTCGCCAGCACCAGCTCGATGCAGCGCCGCATCGCGGCCTCGCCGCCCCAGCGGTCGATGCCCCGCTCGAAGCGGTAGCTGGCCTCGGTGCTGAGGTTGAGATCGCGCCGGGTGTGGCGGGTCCGTCTCGGATCCCACCACGCGGCCTCGAGCAGGATGTCCCGGCTCTCGGGGCCCACTTCCGTGCCCGCGCCGCCCATGATGCCGGCGATCCCGATCACGCCCTCGGCGTCGGCGATCGCCACCGCCTCCGCGGTGAGCGGGCGCTCGACGTCGTCGAGGGTCACGACCCGCTCGCCGCTCCGCGCGCGGCGCACGATCACCGCGGCGCCGCGGAGCCGGGCCAGATCGTAGACGTGCATCGGCTGGTTGAGCTCGAACATCACGTAATTCGTGGCGTCCACGACGTTGTTGATCGAGCGCACGCCCACCGCCTCGAGCCGCCGCCGGAGCCACGCGGGCGACGGGCCCACGGCGGCGCCGCGGATCACGGCGGCGTGGAACCGCGGGCACGACTCGACGTCCTCGATCGAGATCCGGATGCCGCCGACCGTGTCGCTCGCGCCGGCGCGGCGGGCGGGCGGCACGTCGATCGACTCGGCGCCGGGGATCTGCGGCAGGCGGAACGGCGTCCCGTACGACGCCGAGAGCTCGCGCGCGACGCCCTTGTGGCACAGGAGGTCGGGCCGGTTGGGAGTGACGTCCACGACGAGCCGCGTGTCGGCCAGCGGGAGCACGTCGAGCAGCGGCGTTCCCGGCGCGGCGTCGGTGGCGAGCTCGAGGATGCCGTCGTGCTCCTCGCCGAGGCCGAGCTCGCGCGCGGAGCAGAGCATCCCCTGGCTCACGACGCCGCGGATCGGGCGCGCCTCGATGCGGAACCCCTTGGGCCCGGGCATCTGGGTGCCGAGCCGGGCGAACGGGTAGCTCTTCCCCGCGGCGACGTTGGGCGCGCCGCAGACGACGGCCAGGGGCTCGCCGCGTGCCGTCGTCCACCCGGGTGAGGCGGACCTTGGTGGCCTTGGGATCGGGATGCGGGCCGACCTCGAGCACCCGGGCGACGACGAACGGCGACAGCTCGGCGTGCAGCGGCTCGACGGCGTCGACGGGGGCGCCGAGCATGGTGAGGCGCGCAGTGACGTCCGCGGCGTCGAGATCGCGGCGGAGGAAGTCCTGGAGCCAGCGGAGGGAGATGTTCATCGCATGCGCTCGCTCTCCGAGCGGAGCGATGTCGAGCCGAGGCACCCTGATCGAGCGCTCGGAGCCACTGCCCAGGGCCATGGCTCCTTCGCTTCGCTCAGGATGACGGGATGCAGGACGTCCGTATCACGCTCATTCCCCACCCCCCGCCACCCCCGGCCGTCCGACCGCCTCCAGAAACCGCATGTCTCCACCCAGCAGCAGCCGGATATCCGGCACGCCGTAGCGCAGCAGCGCGATCCGGTGCGGCCCCATCCCGAAGGCCCACCCGGTATAGCGCTCCGGATCGAGATGCACGTTCTCGAGCACCGCCTCGTGCACCATCCCGCAGCCGAGGATCTCCATCCAGCCCGTTCCCTTGCACGCCGGACAGCCGCTCCCGTGGCAGAGCTGGCACTCGACGTCCATCTCGGCGGACGGCTCGGTGAAGGGGAAGAACGACGGCCGGAACCGCGTCTTCGTCGCGGGCGAGAAGAACCGGTGGGCGAAGTGGGTGAGCGTCGCCTTGAGATCCACGAACGAGATCCCCTCGTCCACCGCGAGCCCCTCGATCTGCGAGAAGGCCGGCAGGTGCGAGGCGTCCATGGCGTCGTTGCGGTAGACCATGCCGGGGATCACCACCCGCACCGGCGGCGGCGCCGCCAGCATCGTCCGGATCTGCACCGGCGAGGTGTGCGTCCGGAGCAGCAGCCGCCCCGCCGGCTCGCCCTCGGCCGGCGGCGCGTCGAGGTAGAGCGTGTCGTGCATGTCCATCGCCGGATGGTCGGCCGGGAAGTTGAGCGCGAGGAAGTTGTACCACTCGGTCTCGACCTCGGGGCCGGTGGCCACGGCGAAGCCGAGCTCGCGGAAGATCCCGACGATCTCGTCCACCACCTTCGTCACCGGGTGCTCCGCCCCGACCCAGTGGCGGCGGCCCGGCATCGTGAGGTCGATGCCGGTGCCCTCGCGCCGGCGCCGCTCGGCCTCGAGCGCCTCCACCCGCGCATCGAACGCCGCCTCGAACCGCTCCTTGAGCCGGTTGAGCGCGGCGCCGTAGCGCTTGCGCTCCTCGACCGGCCGCGACGCGAGCGTCCGGAGCGCCGCGGTGAGCACGCCGCTCTTCCGGCCCAGCACCGCGGTGCGCTCGGCGTCGAGCGCGTCGGCCGCGAGCATCGGGACGGCGTCCAGTCGCGGGAGGAGCGCGTCGAGATCGGGGTAGCCGGTGGGTTCGCTCATCAGATGGCCGGGGTAATCAATGGGGCCGCCCGCCGAGCGCGAACGGCCCCATTGGGCATGAATCGGGTGCCGGCGACGCTACTGGTTGTTCTTGGCCACCTCGGCCAGCCGGCCGAAGGCGTCCGCGTCCCGCACGGCGAGGTCGGCGAGCACCTTGCGGTTGATCTCGACGCCGCCCTTCTTGAGCCCCGCCACGAGCCGGCTGTAGCTCAGGCCGTGGATGCGGGCTGCCGCGTTGATGCGCGTGATCCAGAGCGCGCGGAACTCGCCCTTCTTCTTGCGCCGGTCGCGGTACGCGTACCGCATGGCGCGCTCGGCCGTCTCCTTGGCCGCCTTGTACAGCTTGCTCCGGCCGCCGCGCGCACCCTTGGCGGCCTCCATGATCTTCTTTTTCCGGGCGTGGTGGGCCACACCATTCTTGACGCGAGGCATGGTGGCTCCTTAGGCCTGGAGGAGGCGGCTGACGCGCGGGAAATCGGCCGAGCTCACGAGGTCGCCCTTCTTGAGCCGGTTCTTCCGCTTGCGCGTCTTCTTGGTCAGGATGTGGGTGTGGTTGGCATGCCAACGCTTGAGCTTCCCAGTCCCGGTCTTTTTGAAGCGCTTCATTGCGGCGCGCTTCGTCTTCTGCTTCGGCATGGTACTCCCATGGTGGCGACGGAGAGCCAGTCTCTCCGTCTACTCCGTCGTCTCCGTCCTACTTGGGGGCGAGGACCATCGTCATGTTGCGCCCTTCGAGCTTCGCGTCGGCCTCGATCTTCCCGACGTCGGCCAGGCTCGCGGCCACGCGGTCCAGCACGGCCCTGCCCAGCTCGAGGTGGGCGATCTGCCGCCCGCGGAACATCATCGTCACCTTCACCTTGTTCCCGTCTCCGAGGAATTCCCGCGCGTGGCGGGTCTTGAAGTCGAAGTCGTGGTCGTCGATGCCGGGACGGTACTTCACTTCCTTGAGCTGGATGATGTGCTGCTTCTTCTTGGCCGCGCGCGCCGCCTTGGCCTCTTCGAACTTGAACTTCCCGTAGTCCATGATCTTGACGACGGGCGGGCGCGCCGTCGGCGCCACTTCCACGAGGTCCAGCCCGCGTTCCAGCGCCGCGGCGAGCGCTTCTTCGATGGGCAGGACTCCCAATTGCTCGCCATCGCCCGTGATCACCCGCACCGGGCTGATGCGGATCATGCGATTGACGCGGACTCGCTTGTCGCGGTCGTTCGTGGACAGTGGGCGTGCCTCCCTGGGCCAAAAGAAAACGGGCACCCTCTCGAACGACCGGGTGCCCGCGATGCCATGAGCCGCGGCGGCCAGTTGGCCCGCCATCGGCGGCGATACCGGGACCCGGGTGCGCTGCGGCACCGGGGCCGGCAGGCTGAGGGTGGGGGAGTCTCCTCCCCGCTTCTACGAGGTGGGCAAGCTAGCGGAGGGAGGGGTAAGTGTCAACGGCGCATCGTCATCCTGACGAGCTCGTCATCCTGAGCGCAGCGAAGGAGCCATGCATCAGGTGATGCCTCCTTCGCTCCGCTCAGGATGACACGGCCCGCTCAGGATGACACGGCCGCGGGCACCCCCGCCGCCGCCACCTCCCGCAGCCCGAACCCCTTCCCCTCCGCCACCAGCACCCCGCTCGCGATCCCGGGGTCGTGCTCGAACACCACCCGCCACCCGCCTTCCGCCGCGTCCCGGAGCAGCGCCCGCTTGCTCTCGAGCGTCCGAAGCGGCTCGAGGTCGTACCCCATGATCCAGGGCAGCGGCAGGTGGGCGACCGTCGGGATCAGATCGGCGATGAAGGCGGCCGTCTCGCCCCGGTCCTGGACCAGCACCGCCTGGTGCCAGGGCACGTGGCCCGGGGTGAGGCGCACCGAGATGCCCGGCAGCACCTCGCCGTCGCCCTCGAGCAGCCGCCAGCGGCCCGCCGCCGCGATCGGCTCGAAGTTGTGAGGCAGATAGCTCGCCCGCGTGCGCTCGTTGGTGTGGCGCGCGAACTCGAGGTCGCCGCGCTGGACCACGTAGGTGGCGTTGGGGAAGGTCGGGCGGACGTGCCGGCGCGGATCGTTTTCCAGCTCGGGATCCAGCGTGGTGTTGCCGCCCGCGTGGTCGAAGTGCAGGTGGGTGTTGATGACCCACCGGACGTCGGCCGGGAGGAAGCCGGCGGCCGCGAGCGCGTCCTCGAGCTGGGTGGCGCCCTCCAGCCCGGCGTTCTCGACCCCGTAGATGTCGAGGAACTTCCGCTCCTCCTTGTTGCCGAGCGCGGTGTCGATGAGCACCAGGCCGTCGGGGTGCTCGACCAGCAGGCAGCGCATGGCGAGCGGAATGCGGTGGCGCTCGTCGGGCGCCACGCGCGTGCTCCAGAGCGTCCGCGGCACCACGCCGAACATGGCGCCGCCGTCGAGGCGCTGGAGACCGCCCTCCAGGGTGTGGCAGCGAAGGCCACCGATCCGAAACGTCTGCGCGAGCGACATGTCGCCCTTACCCCGCCTGTTCCGGGAGCGAGTCCGCCCTCGGCTCGGTCGGCATGGCCAGCCGCTTCCGCGGGGACCCGCCTCCTCGGCCGGAGCGCGATCGCGCTCAGGTCCTGCAGCGTGTGCGCGCCCTCTTCCCGGGCCAGCCACAGCAGCCGGGCCAGCAGGTCCGCGGTGACCAGCGCGTCTCCGGCGGCGCGGTGCCGGGCCGGGTTGTCGAAGCCGAAGTGCTGCGTCAGGTTGTCGAGCCCGCACGAGCGGACCCCCTTCACCAGGCGGCGGGCCAGCCGCACCGTGCAGAGCTGCGGGCCGTCGAGCGCCAGGTCGCGCGCCCGCCGCACCTCGGCGCTCACGAACCCCCAGTCGAACCGCGCGTTGTGCGCCACGAACACCCGGCCGGCCAAGCGCGGCCACGACCTGGTCCACCACCTCGGCGAAGGTCGGCGCGTCCCGCACCATGGCATTGGTGATGTTGGTGATGGCGCAGATCGCCGGCGGGATCGGACGGCCCGGATTGACCAGCGAGTCGACGACCACCTCGCGCCGGCCGCCGTGCACCACCACCACCGCGATCTCGGTGATGCGGTCGCCGCCGCCGGCCCGCATGCCCGTCGTCTCGACGTCGACCACCGCGAAGGCGCAGTCGTCCAGCAGCGGCGACCCCTGCGCCTCCGGCACCAGACCCCAGCGCCCATCGGTGAGCTGGCGGACCCTGGGGTCGGCGCCGAGCAGCGCGATCGCGATCCGCTCGCACACCGCGTCCGACGCCCCGGCCAGGCCGATCACGCCGTTGCACAGCGTCCCGGCCGGTCGCGGACCGTCTCTCAGCACCGCGAGCACCCGGTCGAGCAGCGTGCTTTCCGGATGGGCCGAGAGCCCCATCACAGCGGGGCCCGCCGGAGCGGCAGCGACATGCAGCGCGGCCCGCCGCCGCCCCGGGCCAGCTCGGCGCCGTCGACGGTGATCACGGTGCGGTGCTTGGCGTCGGTCCAGTCGTCGAAGGCCAGGAAGTTGACGGCCGGCACGATCCGGAAGCCCGCCCCCTGGAGCTCGCACAGGGTCTGATCGTTCCGCCGGTAGCTGAGGATGGTGCCGGGCCGCATCGCCAGGAAGTTGCATGCCGAGCTCCACTGCTCGCGCTCCTGGCTGGTGCGGTGCTGCCCGCCGGCGAAGATCGCGTCCATCGGCAGCCCGACCTCGCGGAGAGCCTCGAAGAAGCCGGCCCGCTCGTGCACGCCCGCTTCACCCTTCCGCCGGTGCAGCACGGCCAGCCGCTCGGGACCCACGAAGTACGGCGGATAGATCACGCAGAGATCGCGGTCCACCTGGGTGAAGATCATGTCGAGGTGGATCGCGGTGGGCGCCTTGGGCATCACGACCACGATGACGTCGGTCACGGTGCCCTGGGCGAACATCGTGTCGCACAGCTCGTCGAGCGCCGCGGGCGAGCTCCGCTCGCTGAACCCCACCACCAGCAGGTCGGGGCGGAGGTAGTGCACGTCGCCGCCTTCGAGGCTGTAGTTGCTCCGGCGCTCCTCCGACCCGTCGTACAGCAGGCCCTCGTTGGCGAGCTCGGGATGAAAGGTGAACAGCGCCTTGATGAGCAGCTCTTCGGTCCAGCGGACGTCGTAGCGCATCGAGCCGACCACGACCCGCCGGCCGAGCACGATGCCGATGTCCCGGGGGAAGAAGAGGTTGGGCAGCGGCGGAAAGGCGAACCCTTCCTCGTTGAGCGCCCGCGCGATCGGGCCGGTCTCCTCGCGGGTACCCTCGATCAGCATCTCGACGATCTGGGCCGGCGGCAGCGTGCCGAGCCGCTGGGTCAGCTCGTCCGACGCGACCACGTCCATCGTCTTGGTGATCAGGAACTCGCGGGCCGCGGGCTGGGCCAGGATCTCGGCGAGCAGCTCGCGCACCTGGAACACGCGCGCGAACCGCCGAAGCACGGAGACGAACTGCCGGTGCTCGCGCTGGGCGATCTCGAGGTCGATGATGTCGTCGTAGAGGTAGTCTTCGCGGTTCCCGGGCGTCACCGCCAGCAGCTCGGGGCCGGGCGTGTGCACCAGCACGGTCTCGAGCTGGCCGATTTCGGAGGTGACGTCGACGGGCATACGGGAAACTATCGGGGTCGGCGCGGGTGGGGCTAGGGGGATGGAGGGGCCATAGGCGTTCGTCGAATGTTCGTCATCCCGAGCGAAGCGAGGGACCTACTCACACGGGGTTCGAACTCGGCCCGAGGAGGTCCCTCGCTTCGCTCGGGATGACGGCTTCGGGCTTCGGGATGCCGGTTCGGGCTAATGACTAGCCGCCCCCCTCCACCCCGCCCCCCGCAGCACCCGCCCCGGCAGCGCCCCCGTCGCCCGGCCGTCCGCGATCACCGGCACGCCGTTCACCAGCACCCACTGCATCCCCTCCGACAGCTGGTTCGGCTCCGCGAAGGTCGCCCGGTCGCGCACCTTCGCGGGGTCGAACACGACCACGTCCGCCCACATCCCCACCTTGAGCACGCCACGGTCGCCGAGGCGCATCCGCTGCGCCGGGAGGGAGGTGAACTTCCGGATCGCGTCCTCCAGCGTGAGTCGTCGCTCCTCGCGCACGTACTTCCGCAGGATCCGCGGAAAGGTGCCGTACGCTCGCGGGTGCGGGTGCTCCTGGCCCAGCGGCCCGTCGGGCGTGGTGCCCTGGGAGTCGTTGTTGATCGAGACCCACGGCTGCCGGAGCGCGAGCGTGATGTCCGACTCCGCCATCCCGAACACCGCCACGTAGGTGTAGGCCTTGTCCTCGGCCAGGACGTCGAGCAGCGCGTCGATCGCGTCCGTATGGCGGAGCGCCGCCACCTGCGCCAGCGTCTTTCCCTGGTATTCCTTCAGCGCCGGGTTCTGGACCACGCCGATCAGCACCGACGACGGGCCCGGAATCTCCTGCCACTCGTTGTCCCAGGTCCCCTTGGGGTTCAGCATGTCCCGGCGGATGCGGCGCCTGGCCGCGGGGTCCCGCAGCCGCTCGACCAGCTTGACGTCGCCGCCGTCGTGCGCCCAGGGCGGCACGAAGGCCGACATCGAGTTGAACCAGGCCGGATAGGCGTATGTGTCGGCCGCGATGTCCACGCCGGCGCGGCGCGCCGAGTCGATCTTGGCGATCACCTGCGGCATGCGGCCCCAGTTGCGCTTGCCGGCCACCTTGAGATGCCAGATCTCCACCGGGATCCGCGCCTCGCGGCCGATCGTGATCGCCTCGTCCAGCGCGGCGTCGATGTCGGCGCCCTCCGAGCGCATGTGCGTCGCGTACATGCCCCCGAGCGCCGAGGCCTCGGCTGGCCAGCGCGACGAGCTCATCGGTGTGGGCATAGGGCGCGGGTGGATACTGAAGCGAGGTCGAGACGCCGACCGCGCCCTCCCGCATGGCGTCGCGGACGAGCGCCTTCATCCGATCGAGCTCCTCCGCCGTGGGCGTCCGGTCGCCGTCGCCCAGGACCATGCGGCGCACCTGGGTGGCGCCGACGTAGCTCGCGAAGTTGATCCCGATCCCCTGCTTCTCGAGCCGGGCGAAGTACTCGCCGAGCGTGCGCCAGTCGGGCGTCACCTTGTAGTGGTCGTAGTCCGGACGGTCGGCGGCGATGATCGAGTCGTTGAGCGGCCCCGCCGAGCCGCCCTCGCCGCTGATCTCGGTGGTGATGCCCTGGAAGATCTTGGACGGCAGGCTGGGCGCGACGAGCAGCGTCAGCTCCGACTGGCCCAGCATGTCGATGAAGCCCGGGGCGACGACCTGGCCGGCGGCGTCGATGGTCTGCCGGGCGGCCACGCTGTCCAGCCGGCCGATCGCGGCGATCCGCCCGGCCCGGATGCCGATGTCGCCCGCGTACCAGGGCGAGCCGGTGCCGTCGATGATGCGGCCGTGGCGGATGACGACGTCGAAGGAGTCGGTCTGGGCGCGGAGGGAGACGGGCGTGAGGATGAGACAGAGCGTGAGGACGACGTCGGCTGAGGCGGAGGCGAGAAGCGGGAGACGCACATGGGCCTCGGTGTGGGCTGATAGGGGGCTGGGCAGAAAAAGGGCCGTCATCCTGAGCGAAGCGAAGGAGCCAACACCGGAAGCATGGCTCCTTCGCTTCGCTCAGGATGACGAAGGGTTCCGCTCGACGACGTACCTTCCCACACTACCGATTCGCCAGCGCGTAGCTGAGCGTCTCGAGCTCCAGCGCCAGATTCACCGTCTTCACCACCACGTCGTCCGGCACCACCAGCTGCACCGGCGCGAAGTTGAGCACCGCCTTGACGCCGAGCGCCACCAGCCGGTCGGTCACCGGCTGCGCCGCGTCGGCCGGGGTCACCAGCACCGCCATGCCGAGCGGGCGGCGGGCGAATTCGGCCTCGAGCGTGGCGATGTCCTGGATGGTGAGCCCGTTCCACTGCTTGCCGATCTTGGCCGGGTCGCTGTCGAAGATGGCCACGATGTCGAAGCCGCGCTGCTTGAAGCCGCGATACTGCACCAGGGCGCTTCCGATCTTGCCCGCGCCGATCATGCCCACCTGGTAGCGCTGCTTGAGCCCGAGGATCTCCCGGAGCCGGTCGGCCAGCTCGGGCACCGGATAGCCGAGCCCCCGCTTGCCGAACGAGCCGAAGAACGAGAGGTCCTTCCGCACCTGCGCCGACGTCGTGCCCCCGCGTGACGCCAGGGCGCCGGAGCTGACCGTCTCCACCCCCTGCCCCTCGAATTCCTCGAGAAAGCGCAGGTAGAGCGAGAGCCGCCGAACGGTGGACTCCGCGACTTTACGCATGGCCGGCATTTTTGTGAAACATTTCACAAAGCTACCGCGCCGTCCACCCTCCGTCAACGAGCGCGCGATGCAGCGCGGCGAACGTCGCGGGCGCCACCACCTCGGGTCGCGACGCCGGCGGCACGCCGATCCGGTCAAGCACTTCGCCCACTCGTGCCGGCTCCCACCCCGTCAGCTCACGGAGCCCGCGCGCGATCTGCTTCCGCCGAAAGCCGAACAGCCCCACCACCAGCCGGCGGAAGCTCCACTGCTCCGCCGGATCGACCAGCGGCTCGGCGAGGGGCGTCAGCCGGAGCACGGCGGAATCGACCTTCGGCCGCGGGTGGAAGGCGCCGGCCGGCACGGTGAAGAGCCGCTCGGCCAGGGCGACCGACTGCACGCCCACGCTGAGCGCGCCGTAGGCCGGCTCGCCCGCGCGGGCCGTCACCCGGTCGGCCACTTCCTTCTGGACCAGGAAGACGATGCGCACCGGTCGCGGCGGGTCGAGCGCCTTGTCGATCAGCGGCGAGGTGATGTTGTAGGGAATGTTGCCGGCGACCAGGAACCGCGGCCCGGCCACCGCCGGCCAGTCGGTCTCGAGCGCATCGCCCTCGACGATCGTGGCGGACGGGAATCGCTGCGCGCAGCGCGGGCACCAGGTCCGCGTCCTTCTCGATCGCCACCAGCCGGCCGGCCCGCTCGGCGAGCGCGGCGGTGAGCCCGCCGGGCCCGGGGCCGATCTCGAGCACGGTGTCGTCGGGGCCGGCGCCGAGGGCGTCGGCGATGCGGCCGAGGAGTCGGGGATCGGTGAGAAAATGCTGCCCCAGCCGGCGCTTGGCCCGGGGCACCGCTAGATCCGGAGGACGAGCAGCGTGCGGTCGTCGATTGGCTGCGAGCCGAACGCCTCCGCCTCCGCCAGCACCGCCTCGACGATCACCTCGGGCGACTCGGTCCGGAGCCGGCAGCACCTCGGCCAGCAGCCGCTGCTCGCCGAACGGCTCGCCGTCGGCGTTCCGCGCGTCCACCAGGCCGTCGGTCCAGAGCACCAGCAGGTCGTGATCGATCGACCACGGCACCTGCCGCCGCTGAATGCTTGCCGGCCGTCGCGAGCCCGAGCGGCGGCGCGGTGGCCTCGAGCCGCTCGGGCTCGCCGAACCGGGGGACGCGAAACGCATACGGATGGCCCGCGTTGGCGTAGGAGAGCCGGCCGGTGAGCGGATCGAGCACGCCGTAGAAGACGCTGAAGTACATCTCCGTGGTCGCCAGCTCGGTCGAGAGGCTGTCGAGCAGCGCGCTCAGCGCCTCGTCGGGCGTGATCGATGCCGCCGCGTGGATGCCCGCCGCCGACATCACGAGCGCCATCACCAGCGCCGCCGAGAAGCCGTGCGAGGCCACGTCGCCCAGCATGATGCCCACGCGGCCGCGGCCGAGCCGGGAGAAGGTGTAGAAGTCGCCGCCGACCGAGTCGGCCGGCAGGCATCGCGCCGCCACTTCGGCGTCGCCCTGCAGCACGCTGGGCGCCGGGAGCAGCTTGAGCTGGAGGTCGTGCGCCAGCTCGAGCTCGTAGCGGAGCCGCTGCTGGGTGCGGTCGCGCGCCACCAGGCGGGAGTTCTCCACCGCGGCGCCGATCTGGTTGGCGACCGCGGTCACCAGCTTCCGGTCGCTCAGCGTGAACCGGTCGCCGCCCAGGCGGTCGGTCAGGTTGATCACCCCCACGCAGCGGAGCGGCGAGCCCGGCGCGCCGTAGCAGATCGGCACGCTCAGGAACGCCTGCCCGCGATAGCCGCGCGGCTCGCCGCAATCGGTGGCGACGACGTCCGGTTGCGACGGGTCGTACGCCACGACCCGCCGCTCGCGGTAGACCCGGGCCGCGATCGAGCATCTCGTCGTCCACCGACACCGGCGTGAGGCCGTCGACGCCGAACCCGCGGGCCGCCACCGTCCGGAGCACGCCGGCCGCCTCGTCGAACACCATGATCGAGGCCCGCCGCGCGCCGACGACCGTGCTCACCTCGCGGGCGATCGTCTGCGTGGCCTCCTCGAGCTGCACCGTCTGCCCCAGGATCTCGCTGATCGCGTAGAGGAGGTCGATCTCCTCGTAGCGGCTGGTGAGCTCCTCGCTCAGGAACGCGCGCTGCCGCTCCGCCTCCAGCAGCGCCCCGACCAGCGGCAGCAGCGCCGCGGCCGCCGCGGGCAGCTCGTCCTCGGCCGGACCGGAGACCTCGAGCCAGAAGCCCTCGACCTCGCTCACGGGCTCGAGCCACACGGTGCCGCCGGGCGTGGACGTGAGCCCGGCCGTCCGCGGCACCGCCGGCGCGATGCCCGGGATCGGCCCCGGCGGCCAGGCGGAGGACGCGCCCGTCGTAGCGCCACAGGCGCACGCGTCCGTGGACGAGTGCCCCGAGGCCGTCGACCACGAGATCGAGCCGTCCTACGGACGGCGCAGTGTCATGCAGATGGAGTTCCCTTGCTCGTTGAAGCTGACCTCGTCCACGAGCTTCCGGATGAGATAGAGGCCCCGCCCATTGGCCTCGTCGAGCTGCTCGGGGCGGATCGGCTCGGGCACCGCGGCGGGATCGAACCCGGCGCCCTCGTCGGTGACGACGAGCTGGATGGCCTCCGGGCCCGAGCTCGGCCCGGATGTGCACCCACTTGCCGCGGTCCTCGCGGTTGCCGCGCATGATGGCGTTGCTGAGCGCCTCGGAGAGCACCACCTGGAGCCGGAACCGGGTCTTGTGCGGAGCGTCGTGGCCGGCGAGGCAGTGGCGCGTCACCAGCTCGACCGCTTCCTCGATGCACTCCACCTCGCTCGGGAGACGGAGCGTCACCAGCGTGCGCGGCGCCGCTTCCCTCCGTGGCCGGCGAGCGGCGAACGCAGAGGCGGAGCGGCGACGGCATCGGACGGGGCTAGAAGCTCGCGAGGGCCTGCTGGGGCGTCTCGGCGATGGCGAAGAGCGTGTCGAGCTTGGTGAGCTCGAACAGGGAGCGGAGATCCTCGTTGAGCCCCGAGAGCCGGAGCTCGCCGCCCGCCTCGCGGATCTTCTTGGAGATCGACACCAGCGCGCCGAGCCCCGACGAGTCGATGTAGCCGGTGCGCGAGAAGTCGATCAGCAGCCGGCGCTCGCCCTGATCCAGCGCGGCCTGCACCAGCTCCTTGAGCTCCTGGCGGTTGCCGACGATCAACTGCCCTTCCACCTGCACCACCGCCACTCCGCTCGCGTCCTTGGTCTGGCTGAAGCTCATCATCCTCTCCCAGTCTCAGTCGCACTGCAGCGCCACCATGGCGGCCACCTCGACAATATCGTCGGCCGTGGCCCCGCGCGACAGGTCGGCCATCGGCCGGGCGAGTCCCTGCAGCATCGGCCCGATGGCCGCGGCGCCGGCCAGCCGCTGGACCAGCTTGTAGGCGATGTTGCCGGCGTCGAGGTCCGGGAAGACGAGCACGTTGGCGCGCCCCGCGAGGGCCGAGCCCGGCGCCTTCCGCTCCATCACCTCGGCCACGAGCGCGGCGTCGGCCTGCACCTCGCCGTCGGAGACGATGTTGGGCGCCAGCTCGCGGAACCGCGCGCGCCGCCTCGCGCACGCGCGCCACCCGCGGCCCCTCGGCGCTCCCGTTGGTGCTGTAGGAGAGGAAGGCGACCCGCGGCGAGTCGCCCACCAGGCGCGGGCGGTCGCGCGCGGCGCGCGAGCGCGATCATCGCGAGCTGCTCCGGCGTGGGCTCGGGCACCACGGCGCAGTCGGTGAAGGTGAGCACCTCGTCGCCCGGGAGGACCATGTAGAACGCCGAGCTCACGAGATCCACGCCGGACGCGGTGCCGATGGCCCAGAGCGCGGCGCGGATCGTGTCCCGCGTCGGGCCGACGGCGCCGGCCACCGCCGCGTCGGCCTCGCCCAGGGCCACGAGCGCCGCGCCGAAGTTGACCGGCATCGACGGCCAGGTCGAGCGCGTGCACGCCGTCCACGATCCGGTCGGGCCGGCGGTCGCGGAGAAACTGCGCGATGCGCGCCAGGCGCGGATCGTCCGCCGGCCGGATGCCGTCGCCGCCGAGCACGATCGGCTCGGCGATCCGCTCGGCGCGGATGCGCTCGGCCGCGGCGCGGACGCGGGCATCGTCGCCCTCGCACAGCACGATCCGCTTCCGGACGCTTGGCCGCGCGCTCCCGCAGCGACTGGCGAAAGCTCATCGGCCATACCGCCGGGCCAGCGCCGCCGCCACCGCCGGATGGACCAGCGCGCTCACGTCGCCGCCGTACCGGGCGACCTCGCGCACGAGGCTGGAGCTCAGATACGTGAGGTCCACGGCCGGCACGAGGAAGACGGTCTCCAGCGAGGGATGCAGCTGGCGGTTCATCAGCGCCATCTGGAACTCGTACTCGAAGTCGCTCACGGCGCGGAGCCCGCGGACCACGATCGAGGCGCCGACCTTCTTGGCGAACTCGGCCAGCAGGCCGTCGAACGACTCGAAGGCCACCCGCGGATCGTCGCCCACCGCCGCCTGCAGCAACGCGAGCCGCTCGGCCACGGGAAACAGCGGCTGCTTCGACGGGTTCACCGCCACCGCGACGATGACCCGGTCGGCGAGCGACAGGCTCCGGCGGATCAGGTCCTCGTGGCCCTTCGTCAGCGGGTCGAACGAGCCCGGGTAGATCGCGGTTCGGGTCATGGGGCGTGGAAGAAGGTGAGGGCGGTGTCGCCGTACCGGCGGGTGCTGTCCCCGTCCAGCCGCTCGGCGGCGCTGTGCTCGACGGAAAGAATGCGGGCGAATGGGGTCGAGCGGAAGAGTGCCACCAGCCGCGCGGCGTCGTCCCGGGCGTAGGGGGGATCGGCCAGCGCGACGTCGAACGCGCCGGCCGGGAGGCCCTCCACGTAGCGGAGCGCGTCGCCGCGATGCACCGTGGCGCGGTCGGCGACGCCGAGCGCCGCGACGTTGGCCTGAAGTGCCCGGAGCGACGGCGGATTGAGCTCGACGAACGTGGCCGAGGCGGCGCCGCGCGAGAGCGCCTCGAGGCCGAGCGCGCCGCTGCCGGCGTAGAGGTCGAGCACCCTGGCGCCCGGGATCGCGTCGGCCAGGATGCTCATCCACGCCTCGCGCACGCGGTCGGCGGTGGGGCGGACGCGGGCGTCCTTCGGCCTGCTGAGCCGTCGGCCGCCGAACTCGCCGGCGACGATGCGCACGAGCCGGGTCTGCCAGCGCGAGTCACCCTGAGCGCAGCGAAGGGGGCATGATTCGGGTCATGCCCCCTTCGCTGCGCTCAGGGTGACTCAGCAGGGAGATCACGATCCCCCGTGCGGCGAGAGCGCGCACAGCCGCGCCTGCAGCGTCGTGTGCCCGTTCCACTCGTTCGGCTCCAGCCGGAACGCCGCGTCCACCAGGCCATCGGCCAGCCACGGCACCCGGTCGGCCCACTGGAAGCCGATCGCGGGGAGCCGCGTGGTGCCGTCGTCCAGCGTGCCCTTGAGGTGGCCGCTGCCGACGCGCGAGCGGCCGGTGAGCCGCACGCCGCGCACCCCGAACACGGGGCTCGCGTTCCCCGACCCGCACGGCTCCAGGTGGCGGCACATCCGCTCGAGCTCGGGCGTGGCCTCGCGGAGCGCCAGCTCGAGGTCCACCCGCTGCTCCGGCCCGAGGTCGTCCGGCCCCAGCGCTCCCGGGCGATCCCGCCGAACCGCTCGCGGAACTCGTCCAGCCGGTCGCGCCGGATGGTGAGTCCCGCCGCCATCTGGTGGCCGCCGTAGCGCTCGAGCAGGTCGCCGCAGGCCAGGAGTGCCGCGTGCAGGTCGAACCGCGAGATGCTCCGCCCCGAGCCCTTGCCGATGTCGCCGTCGAAGGCGATGAGAAACGCCGGCCGCCCGTACCGCTCGACGACGCGCGACGCCACGATCCCCACCACGCCCGGATGCCAGCCGTCGCCCGCGAGCACGAAGCTGGCGTCCCGCTCGGGATCGCCGGCCTGCTCCACCTGCGCGAGCGCCTCCTCCAGCATCCGCTGATCGAGCGACTGGCGCTCGACGTTGAGCCCCTCCAGCCGCCGCGCCAGCTCGGCGGCCTCGGCCGGATCGTCGGTCAGCAGGAGCCGGAGACCCTCGGCCGCATCCCCGACCCGACCCGCCGCGTTGAGCCGCGGGCCGAGGATGTAGCCCATGTGTCCGGCGCGGAGCTCCTTCCCTTCCAGTCCGCTGGCCGCGACGAGCGCCCGGAGCCCCGGCCACCGGCTGTCGGCCAGGAGCCGGAGCCCGTGGCGGACCAGGATGCGGTTCTCGCCGACGAGCGGCACGACGTCGGCCACCGTGGCCAGCGCCACCAGGTCGAGCAGGTGGTACGGCAGGTTGGGCGGGAGGCCGAGCGCGGGAACCAGCGCCTGCACCAGCTTGAAGGCGATGCCGGTGCCGCAGAGCGCCCGTCGCGCCCGAGGTGTCGTCCGCGCGCTGCGGATCGACGACGGCGAGCGCCGGCGGCAGCTCGGCGCCGGGCAGGTGGTGGTCGGTGACGACGACCCCGATGCCGGCAGCCCGCGCCGCGCGCACCGTGTCCACGGCGGTGATGCCGCAGTCGCAGGTGACGACCAGCGAGGCGCCGGCTCGCTGCGCCGCGGCCAGGCCGGCGGGCCCGAAGTCGTAGCCGTCGCGCAGCCGGTGCGGCACGAATCCCACGACGTCCGCGCCCGCCGCGCGGAGCGCCCGGGTGAGCAGCGCCGTGGCGCACTGGCCGTCGACGTCGTAGTCGCCGTGCACGAGGATGGTGCCGCCGGCCCGCACGGCGGCGGCGATGGCCTCGACCGCCTCGCTCATGCCGGCGAGCGCGCCGGGGTCCGACAGCCCGGTCACGGCGGGGCGAAGGAACGTGCGCGCGTCCGCCTCGGTGGCCTGGCCGCGCTGCACCAGCAGCGCCGCGAGCGCGGCGGGAATGCCGAGCGCCCGCGCGAGCCGGTCGACCACGGCCGGATCGGGCGGCGGCACCATCATCCACCGGAGCACCGGCGCCGGGAAGACGCTCACCAGCGGGAGGGTACCCTCCACCCCGGGCTTCATGCCGATCCTGCCGGCTCCGCCGGGTACAGAATCGCGCCGCACCCCTCGCAGCCGTCGATGATGGCGCCGCTCCGGATCTGGCTGCGGCGGTTGAGGGGGATGGAAGTGTGGCAGGCGCCGCAGGTGCCGCCGACGAGCGGGACCACGACATCCTTCGCGCGCGAGCGCCGCAGGCGGTCGTAGCGCGTCCGGAGCGGCTTGTCGATCTGGTCGGCGCTCGCTTCCCGGTCCCGCACCGCCGCCTCGCGCTCGGCGACGAGATCCAGCCTCCGCTCCTCGAGCCGCGCGCGCTCGGGCGCCTGCTCGAGATCGGCGGCGGCCACCTTGCTCTCCTCCTCGGAGACCTTGCGCTCGAGCCCGGTGACGGCCTCCGCGCTCCGGACCCACTCGGTCTCCTCCTTGGCCATCACCGATCGGGCGAGCTCGAGCTCCGCCATGAGCGTCGACGCCTCCTTCGGGTTCCGCACCGTCTCGAGCCGCTGCACCCGCCGGTCCTGGAGGATCCGGTAGCTGTCCACCTTGGCCTCGAGCTCGTCCCGGCGGCGCGCCCCGTCGGCGGCGGCCCGGCGGGCGCTGTCGAGCGCGTCCCGCGCGCGCTGGACCGCGCGGTCGAGGGCCCCGACTTCCCCCTGAAGCTCCCGGAGCCTGCGGTCGATGTCATCGATCGCGGCATCCTTGGATTGCAGGTCGAGGAGCTTCACCAGGTCAGCGTGCATCGACGTCGCCTCTTCGCATGGAGCGTTTCAACATTTCCTCGGGGAACCGCGTGGCGATCTCCCGGTTCAACCGGGCGCGCTCCAGCACGAGCGCGTCGAAATCTTCGGACGTCATCGCCCGCTCGCGCCCGCGGATCTCGCGGTTGAGCGCGGCGAGCTGCCGGCGGAGTGGCCGCACTTCCAGCGTCCGGCACGCGTCCACATAGGTCCGGTCCGGATCCGGCACGCCGTACTTCGCCTCGATGCTGTCGAGCCACGCCCACGCGCGACGGCCGCCCGGAGACAACTGTTCCAAGAATATCGGGGACCCGGCGTTTTCGGGACTGCGGAGCAACGCCTCGTACACCTCGCGAAGCTCCGTGGTCTCGAACCACTCGGGCGGCACCTCGGTCGCCGCGCGGGCGAGCCAGGCGGGCTCCCGCATGAGCACGCGCAGCAGCTCGCGCTCGGCCGCGTCGACCCGGCGCGCCCGTCCCGGCGCGCCGCACGGGGCGGCCGGCCGAGTCCCGCCCGTCCGGCGACGGAATATCGTCGCGCGCGCCGGGGCCGTCGCTCGACGAGCGCGTGCGGCCCTCGGGCACCCGGGCATAGGCCGGGTCGGGCCGCGCGGTCACCTGCTGCAGGAGCACTTCGCGGGTCACGCCGGTGCGCTCGGAGACTTCCTTGACGTAGAGATCGCGCGTGATCGGGTCGGCCGCCGCGCGGAGCGTGGGCAGGAGGCGGTCGAGCGCCTCGCGCTGGTGATCCACGCCCTCGAACCAGCCCTTCTGCTCGAGGAGCTGCACCTTGCGCTCGAGCAGGTCGATGGCGTCGCCAAGGATCGGCTCGAGCGCGGCGGCGCCGCCCCGGCGCACGAGCGTGTCGGGATCCTCGCCGGCGGGCATCGTGGCGACCCGGACCCGGACGCTGTGGCGGAGCAGCTCGTCGCCGGCGCGGAAGGTGGCGCGGAGGCCGGCCTGGTCGCTGTCGTAGAGCAGGATGGCGGCGGGCGCGAAACGGCGGAGCAGCGTCGCCTGGTCGGACGTGAGCGAGGTGCCGAGCGGTGCCACCACGTGCTCGATCCCGGCGAGGACCAGCCGAAGCACGTCGAAGTAGCCCTCGACCAGGATGACGGTCTCTTCCTTCCGGATGGCGCCCTTGGCCTGGTGCAGGTTGTAGAGCTGGCGGCCCTTGTGGAAGATCTGGTTCTCGGGCGAGTTGAGGTACTTGGGCTCGCCGGGCCCGAGGAGCCGGCCGCCGAAGCCGCAGGCCCGGCCGCGCAGATCGTGGATCGGGAACAGCAGGCGCGACCGGAAGCGGGGCACGATGCTCCCGTCGTCGCGCGTGGCGGCGACGCCGGCATCGAGCAGCACCCGGGTCTCGAGCCCGAGCTCCGTCATCGCCGCGAGGAAGGCCTTCCCGGGCGGAGCGTAGCCCAGGCCGTACAGCGCCGCGGTGTCGAGCGAGATCTCGCGGCCCTCGAGATAGTCGCGCGCGCCCTTCGCCTCCGCCGACTCCAGCAACTGGCGCGTGAACCAATCCTGCGCCACCGCCACCGCACCGAACAGCGGCTCCAGCGGATCGGGACCCGCCCGCGCCGCCCGCTCGGGAATCACGATGCCGACGCGCCGCGCCACCTCCCGCACCGCGGTGGGGTAGTCCATGCCGAGCCGCTTCATCAGCCATGAGAAGACGTCGCCGCTCTCGTGGCAGACGAAGCAGTAGTAGCGCCCCTTCTTCGGGATGACGGAGAAGTTGCGGTGGGTGCCGCCGTGGAAGGGACAGGGCCCGCGGTAGTCGGAGCCGGTGCGCTTGAGCTCGACCGCCTCCCCGATGATCCCGACCAGGTCCGCGCTGTCGCGCACCTGCTCGACGATCTCGTCGGGAATCATGCTCACGCCGGGAACTCCACGATCGTGACGCCGGTGCCGCCCTGGTTGCGCGGCGCGAAGCCGAAGCGCGCGACGCGCCGGTCGCCCGAGACCACCCGCCGCACGCGCTCCCGCACCACCCCGGTACCCATGCCATGAATGATGCGCAGGTACGGCTGCTCCGCCAGCACGGCCGCGTCCACCGCGGCGACCGTGGCCATCTCCGCCTCGTCGCCCGTCATGCCGCGGAGGTCGATCTCCAGGAGCGAGTCGGTGGCCGCGGGCGCCGGATGCGGCGGGCTCGCCGCGGCCTGGGAACTTTCACGCGGCGGTGCGGGTGGCCTGGTCGGCCTCCACGACCATCTTCATCGCGCCGATGGCCACGACGAGCTTGCCGTCGGGTCGGATCTCGAGCACCTGGCCGGCGCCGCCGCCCGCGAGCCGCACGCGATCGCCGACTCCCACCGCCCCGGCCGGCTCGGTTCGTTCCACCTTCTCGGCCCGCTCGACGCGCTCCAGCTCCACGCCCTGCTCCCGGATGCCCTCCTCGACCAGCCGCCGCGCTTCGCGCGCCGCGTCGTCGGAGGCGGCGCGGGCGGCGCCGAGGGCCTCCTCCACCCGCTGGCGCGCCTCGAGCAGGTAGGCGCGCGCCTGCTGGCGACCGGCGCGCTCGGCGTCCTTCTCGCGGCGCTTGAGCTCCGCCTCGCGCGCGGCCTGGGCCTCCTGCTGGGCCGTGAGACGCGCGCCGAGCGTGTCGATCTCGACCTCGCGCTCGGCGAGCGCGGCCCGGGCCGCGGCCAGGTCGCGCTGCCGCTCCTCGACCGCGGCGAGCAGCGCATCGAGGCTCCGCTCCGCGTCCGGCACGCGCGCCTCCGCGTCAGCCACGATGTCGGGCGACACGCCCAGGCGGCGCGCGATGGCGAGGCCGTAGGAGCGCCCCGGCACGCCCTTGAGGAAACGGTATGTGGGCGTAAGCGTGGCCGCATCGAACTGGAGCGAGGCGTTCACCACCCCCGGCGTGTGGCTCGCCACGTCCTTGAGCGAGCCCAGGTGGGTGGTGGCGAGCGTGAGCGCGCCGCGGGCGGTCAGGCTCACGAGCGCCGCGGCGGCAAGCGCCGCGCCTTCCGCCGGATCGGTGCCGCTTCCGACCTCGTCGAGCAGCACGAGCGTCGCGTCGTCCGCGTCGTCGAGGATCCGGCGCAGCATCCGCACGTGCGCGCTGAAGGTCGACAGGCTGGCGGCGATACTCTGGCGGTCGCCGATGTCGGCGTAGAAGCGGCGGAAGACCGGGAGCCGGCTGCCGGGCCCGACCGGCGGCACGATCCCGCTCTGCGCGAGGGCGGCGGCGAGACCCACCGCCTTGAGGAGCACGGTCTTGCCGCCGGTGTTGGGGCCGCTGATGAGCAGCGTCCGCTCGCCGGCGGGGAGATTCAGGTCGAACGGGATCACCGGCTCCGCGCCCGCGAGCAGCAGCGGGTGGCGGCCGTTGACCACGACGAGATCGGCCGGCGCCGGCGCCACCTCGGGCACCTCGCCCTCCACCGCCACCGCGTAGCGCGCGCGGGCGACGAGATCGTCGACCGCCACGCACATCTCGACCAGCTCGCGGAGCGCCGGCAGCTCGGGCCGGAGCAGGTCGGTGAGCTCGCGCAGGACGCGAAGCGCCTCGCGCTCCTCGTCGACCTCCGCCTCGCGGAGCGCGTTGCCGAGCTCGATCGCCTCGGCGGGCTCGATGAAGAGCGTGCCGGCGCTGCCGCTCTCGTCGTGGATGATCCCGCCCGGCCGGCTCCGCGAGTCGCGCCGCACGGGGATCACGTAGCGGCCGCCACGCACGGTCACGCTGGCGTCGACCGGCGCGCTCGTGGCGTCGAGCCCGCGGAGCAGCGACTCGAGCTTCCGGATGAGCCGCTGGCGGGCCGCGTGCACCTCGCGCCGCGCCGCGGCGAGGCGCGGGCTCGCGGTGTCGAGCAGCGTGCCGTCCGTATCGACCGACTGCTCCAGCCGCCGCTCGAGCGCCTTGTCGGGCAGCGGCCGGGCCAGCGCGCCGGCGAGGGGCGCCGTATCGGCCACGCGACGCAGATCGGCCTGCATGAGCCGCGCGGCCACCAGCACGCGCTGGAGCGCCGCGAGGTCCACGCCCTCGAGCACGCTGCCCTCGATCCGGAGCCGTCCCAGCGCGCGGCCCACGTCGGGAATCGGCTCGGCCAGGAGCGCGTCGCCCCGGCGGAACAGCCCGGCCACCTCGCCCACGCGCGCGAGCTCGCCCGTGATCCACGCGAGGTCGTCGGTGGGCCGGCGCGCGCGCACGCGCGCCGCGCCGAGCGGGCCCACGGCGCGCCCGGCGACGAGCTCGACCACCTGGCCGAACTCGATCGTCTCGAGCGCGTCGGCGCTCTGACCCGGGGGCAAAGGCGACGGGGTGCCGCCCTGTGCGTGGGCCGGCACCCCGTGGGGAGAAACGAGTGGGGACGACGACATCAGCCTGCCTGCAGCTCCTCGCGGACGATCTGGTTGATGACCTTGCCGTCGGCCCGGCCCTTGAACTTCGGCATCACCTGGCCCATGACCTTGCCGATGTCCGTGGCGCCGCCGGCGATGGCGGCCCGCACCGCGCCGCGGATCTCTTCGGGATCGATCTCCGGTGGCAGGAATTCCTCGAGCACCTTGATCTGCGACCGCTCGTTCTCGGCCAGGTCGGTCCGGTTGGCGGCGGTGTACTGCTCGACCGACTCCCGGCGGGTCTTGATCCCCTTCCGCAGCACATCCACGACGTCGTCATCGGTGGTGGGGCGCCGGAGCTCGATCTCCCGGTTCTTCAGGTTCGCGAGGATCGTTCCCAGCACGAGCGTCCGATCCTTGTCCTGGGCCCTGCGGGCGGCATTCATCGCCGCCCGCAGGGCCTCACCGATACTAGGCTCTGGAGACACGGGGTCCACGACGAGTCTTGCGCACTGCGGCGTTCAACTTCCGCTTTCGCTTCTCGCTCGGCTTCTCGAAGTGCCGGTGCTTGCGGAGATCCGAAAGGATCCCGGCCTTCTCGCACTTCTTCTTGAACCGCTTGAGCGCCCGCTCGAAGCTCTCGTCATCGTGGATGATGACTTCTGGCATTCGCTGTCTCACCCCTCTCGAGCCCGGTTAAGGGCAGTAAGCGGAATAAGTTGGGGAATTTAGGGAGGGGGGAGGAGCGTGGGCAAGCGGGATGGTGTTTAGAGACGGAAGGACGGAAGGACTGAAAGACGGAAGGACGGAAAGACGGAAGGACGGTAAGGCGGAGAGCGGGCGAGTTGGCCCACGGGGCGGAGGAATGTCACGAGCCGCCGGTAAGTGATTGGGGTCAGGAAGGTTCAAGGTGATAGAGTTGAGAGATGATGCCTTTCGAGAGGTTGTCAGCCTGGCAGGCTTCGCACCGCTTGGCGCTTGAGGTGTATCGGGCGACCCACGGCTGGCCCAGAGAGGAGATCTATGGTTTGACTTCTCAAGCGCGTCGAGCGGCGGTTTCTGTGGCCGCGAACATCGCCGAGGGCGCGGCCAAACGTGGGAGAAAAGAGTTCGGGCGGTTTCTGGACGTAGCCCTCGGGTCACTGTCCGAGTTGACATGCCTGCTTCGCCTGAGCCGGGATCTCGGATTCATGAACATGGATGAATGGCAGACCGTCGAGACTGTCCGCTGCGAGACTGGCCGGCTGCTCTGGGGCCTCTACCGCCGCATGCGCCCCCGCGTCGGCAGCGAACGCCCACCGTGACGGTCGCAAGGACCATTCTCCCCCAAATCGCCCCCAGATCGCTCGACCGCTCCGCTCTTTCCCTCCTTCCGCCTTTCCGTCCTTCCGTCCTCCTCACCCCGGCGGCCACGTCATCCGTCGGCCCGCCGAGCACGTGAAAGTGCAGGTGGTCGACGCTCTGCCCGGCATCCGGCCCGGTGTTCGTCACGATCCGATATCCGCCCGCATCCAGCCCCAGCTCGCCCGCCACCTCCGCCGCGAACTGCAGCAGCCCGCCCAGCATCGCCTTCCCCTCCGCCCCACCGCATTCCTCACCGCCGGCACGTGCGCGTCGGGATCACGAGCACGTGCACCGGCGCCTTGGGATCGATGTCGTGGAACGCCACCGCATCCGTCGGTGCGCTTCACGATCCGGGCGGGGATCTCGCCCGCCACCAGCTTGCAGAACAGGCAGTCAGCCATGGGTCCCCCTGAGTCTGGCGGTCGTCGACCGCCGCCGCCGCGGCCAGCGCGGCGGTCTCGAAGCGGAGCGTGTGGGCGGCCAGGGCCAGCGGGCGGAAGCCGGCGTCGCGGAGGGCGGCGCGCTCCTGGTCTTCCAGGCCGCCCTCGGGCCCGATTACGATCGTGACCGCCGACGCCGTCGAGCGCGGCCGGCGGGGCTTCGCCGGCGGCATCGGCCAGCCAGCGGAGACCCGGCTCGTTCCGCTCGATCTCGTTCCGCTCAATGAATGCCGCGAGCGCGGCCGGCGCGTCGACCTCGACCGCCCACGCGGCGCCGCACTGCTTGGTGGCCTCGAGCGCCTGCCGCCGGAGCTTCTCGAGGTGGCTGTCGCGGACGCGGGTCGCCACGTCGTCCGGCCGGGCGGTCACCAGCGGGACGATCCGCGTGACGCCGAGCTCCACCGCCTTCTCCACCACCCAGCCGAACCGCTCCCGGTCCCCCGCCCCGACCGCCAGCGTCAGCGCCGCCGGCCGCGCGCGCCGCTCGGCGCTCTCGATCTCCACCTCCCACGCCTTGCCGACGACCGCGATCCGGCCGATGCCGACGAGCCCGGCGCCGTCCCTGAGAGCCACGCGCTCGCCGTCGTGCGCCCGTCGCACGCGCAGGTGGTGCTGCTCCCCGTCGTCCAGGCGCTCCCGCCGGCCCGCCGCCCCGCCGGGCGTAACGACGCCCGGCGGCACCAGCACCGTGATCACGGCCGCGCCGCGGCCACCGCCCACCAGCCGGTGTCGGTCACCTCGTCCCGGACGGCGAGGCCCGCCGTCCCAGCACCGGGCGGAACAGCGGGGCCTCCAGCTCCTCCATCCCCGAGAAGATGGCGAGGCCGCCCGGCCGGAGCGCGGCGACGATGGCCGGCAACAGCGCGGTGTTCACCAGGCGAAGGATGTTGGAGAGGAGCAGGTCGGCGGGGCCGAGCAGCGGGGCCAGGTCGCCCGCGTCGCCCTCGAGGAAATCGACGGCGGTGCGGACGCCGTTGCGCTCGGCGTTCCGCCAGGCGACCGGATTCGCCTCGGCGTCGTTCTCGATGCCGACGGCGCTGGCCGCGCCGAGCTTGGCGGCCGCGATGGCGAGGATGCCGCTGCCGCTGCCGAGGTCGAGCACCCGGTCGCCCGGGCGGAGGTGTCGCTCGAGCAGCGTGAGCGCGGCGCGGGTGGAGCCGTGCTCCCCGCTGCCGAAGGCGCTTTCGGGGTCGAGCACGACCGCCGGCCCGTCGTCCGCCGGCAGCTCGATCCAGGACGGCACCACGGTCAGCCGCCCGAAGTGGCGCGGGCCGAGCCCGTCGCGCCACCGCGTCGTCCAGTCGACCGGCTCGAGCGGGCGCCGGGAGGTCGCGACCGGCGCCTCACCCTCGGCCGCGAGCGCGGCCACCAGCGCGTCGGCCGCGCGCTCGTCCTCGGCGAAGGTGACCAGCGTGCCGTCGTCCCGCTCCTCCACCGCCTGCCCCGTTCGCGCCACGAGCCACGCGCCCACCCACTCTCGGCGCGACGGGCTCCGGTCGCACGTCGATCGCCCACCAGCTCATGCGCCGAGCGCTTCCTTGAGCTTGGACCAGAAGCCGGGCGAGCGCTTCGGCGGCTCGCCCTCCAGCTTGCCCAGCTCCCGGAACAGCCGCTCCTGCTCGGCGCTCAGCCGTTCCGGTGTCCAGACGTGCACCCGCACGATGAGATCGCCCTTGGAGCTCTGGCCCAGAACGGGGAGGCCGCGCCCGCGCAGGCGCACGATCGTCTCCGGCTGGGTGCCCGGGGCGATCGTGATCTGCTCGTCGCCATAGGGCGTCGGCACCTTGACCGAGAGGCCGAGCGCCACCTGGGAGAACGAGAGCGGCAGATCGAAGACCAGGTCGTCGCCCTGGCGCTCGAACCGGTCGTCGTCCTTGATGTCGAGCATGACCAGCAGGTCGCCGGGCGGGCCGTTTCGCGGCCCGGCCGCGCCCTGCCCGCGGAGCGTCAGGTAGTTGTTGGCGGAGACGCCGGCCGGGATCTCCACCGTGACCGTCTTCTCGGCCCGCACCCGGCCCTCGCCGCGGCAGACCTCGCACGGCTCGAGCACGACCACGCCCTCGCCCGCGCAGGTGGGACAGGCCGACACGCTCACGAACTGCCCGAACATGCTGCGCGCCTGGCGCCGGACTTCGCCGCTGCCGCCGCAGGTGGAGCAGGTCGAGGGCTTGGTCCCGGGCTTGGCCCCGCTGCCCTCGCACGTGGCGCAGCGGTCGGGCGCCTTGAACCGCACGGTCTTCTTGACGCCCGTCGCCACGTCGGCGATGGACAGCTTGACCGTCACCCGGACGTCCTGGCCACGGCGCGCGTCCGCCCTCGGACGGCCGCCGCCGAACAGCGACTCCAGGCCGCCCATGCCGCCGAAGTCGCGCATGAAGATGTTGAGCGCCTCGGACAGGTCGACGTGGTGGAACCCGAAGCCGCCGCCGGCGCCGGCGAGGCCGGCCTTGCCGTAGCGATCGTACGTGGCGCGCTTCTGCGGATCCCGGAGGACCTCGTACGCCTCGGTGATCTCCTTGAACTTGGCCTCCGCCTCGGGCGCGGCATTGCGGTCCGGGTGGAACTCCATGGCCAGCTTCCGGTAGGCCTTCTTGATGTCGGCCTCGGTCGCGTCGCGCGCGACGCCGAGCAGGACGTAGAACTCGCTCACTCCAGCAGATCCTCCACCAGTCGGCTGGTGTGCTCCACCAGCCCGATGATCTTGTCGTACGGCATGCGTGTGGGTCCCATGACGCCGATGACGCCCCTGAGGGCGCCGGCTTCGTAGGAGGCGGTCACCAGCGTGAAATCGCTCAGGCGGGCATCGGAGTTCTCGGCGCCGATGGTGATGGACACCCCGTTCTCGCGCCGGGACGCGAGCGCCCGCTTCAGGAGGTCGCGTCCCTCCGTGAGGCGGAGCAGCTCGCGCATCCGGACGTTGGAGGCGAACTCCGGCTGGTCCGCCAGCATCTGGGCGCTCCCGAGGACGACCGCGCCCTGGTCGTCCGCGAGGTCGAAGATCTCCTCGGCCTCGGCCAGGAAGATGTTGAGCAGCTCGCGCCCGCCCTGCGCACCGCCCGCGTCGCGGAGCCGCTCGGTCAGCGTGGAGCGGATCTGCTGCAGCGTATGCCCGGCCAGGCGCTCGTTGAGGATCCGGGAGACGTCCTGCACGGCCTCCGGCCCGACCCTCCCGGGCACCTCGACGAAGATGGTGCGGACCACTCCGCTCCGCAGGTTGAACACCAGCAGCAGGCGCTCGGCGCTGACCGGCACCAGCTCGAGGCGCTCGAGCACCATCTCGTCCAGCGCCGGCGCCACGGCCACGCCGAGCTCCTGGGTCAGGACGCCCAGGACCTGGGCGGCGCGGCGCAGGAGCTCCTCGACCGCGCTCCGGCTGCCCAGCAGCCCCGCCTGCAGCGTGTGCTGCGCCTCATGGCTGAGCGGCGCCAGCCGCATGATCTCGTTCACGTACACCCGGTACGCCCGATCGGTCGGGATCCGGCCGGCGGAGGTGTGGGGGTGGAACAGGTAGCCCTTGTCCTCCAGCTCGCTCATCGTGTTCCGGATCGTGGCGGGCGACACGCCGAGCCCGAACCGACGGGCGATCGTCTGGCTCCCCGCGGGCTCGGCGGTCTCGATATAGGTCTGAACGACCGCCTCGAGGACCCGGAGCTCGCGCTCGCTCAACTGCTCGGGCGTGGGCATGGTCACGAAATCTATTCGGGTTGACCACGATCCGCCCCGCTTCTAGGGTGGAGACCGGCCCCTGCCCGGCACCCCGGCCCTCGACCAACGACTTCGCTGGAGGACATATGGCGACCCGCACAACGCTGCACCCGCACACGATGGAGCAGTGCATAGAGAACTGCACCAACTGCCATCGTATCTGCCTCGAGACCGCCGCCCGCCATTTCGCGGGCGAGCCCTCACCCCGCCTGGAGGAGCAGCACGTCCGCCTGCTGCTGGACTGCTCCGAGATCTGCCGCACCAGCGCCGACTTCATGATCCGCGGCTCGACGATGCATCCGCACACCTGCCGCGCCTGCGCGGAGATCTGTACCCGCTGCGCGGACGAGTGCGACCGGATGGGGGAGGATCCCTACATGGCGGCCTGCGCCGAGATCTGCCGGCGCTGCGCCGAGATCGTGCCGGGAGATGGCTGGCGCTACGGCGTAGCCGCCGCCAGCGCATCGAGCCGGAGCCATCCCTCGGCGGTGAGGCGGATCCGCCCGGGGGTGGCGACGGCCCATCCCGCCTCGGTCCAGGCCGCGACGCTCTCGGGCGGGAGCCGGTCCGCGGGCAGCCCCTCCACGGTGCGAAGGCCGAGGTAGATCTCCTCCAGCTCGACCGCCTCGGGCGACAGGTCCTCCATCCCTGCCACGACGCTCCGGCCCTCGGCGATCGCCCGCTCGTAGGCGGTCCACTCCCGCAGATTCCACTGCCGCAGCCGCCCGAACCCGCTGTGGGCGGACGGGCCCAGGCCGATGAACGGGGCCCGGCGCCAGTAGGCGCCGTTGTGCCGGGCCCGCCGGCCCGGGAGGGCGGCGTTCGACACCTCGTAGTGCTCGTAGCCCTCGCGCGCGAGCGCCCGGTCGGCCGCCAGAAACTCGGCCGCATATCGCTCCTCGTCGACCGGCGTCACCTCGCCGCGCTCGGTCCACCGGCCGAGCGGGGTGTGCGCCTCGACCGTGAGCCCGTAGAGCGACAGGTGCTCCGGCGCGAGCGCGAACGCCTGCGCGAGGTCCTGGTCCCAATCGCGGCCGAGCGCGGCGGGAAGCCCGAAGATGAGGTCCAGCGAGAGATCCTGGAACCCGGCGCGCCGGAGCGCTTCGACCGCCGGGGCCACCTGGCCGGCTGTGTGGGTCCGGTGCATCCACGCGAGCACGGCTGGGTCGAACGACTGCACGCCGAGCGAGATGCGGTTCACGCCCGCGGCCCGCCAGGCCGCGGCGCGGGCGGGAGTCACGTCGTCGGGATTGGCCTCCAGCGTGATCTCGGCGCCGGCGGCGACGCGGCCGCCGCCGCGCGATGCCGTCGAGCAGCGCGGCGATGCCGGCGGGATCGATGTGGGACGGCGTTCCGCCGCCGAAGTAGACGGTCTGGACCTCGGCTGCGTCTTCCCATACGTCGCTGGCCTGCCAGGCGTCCCATTCTCGCAGCACCGACGCGACGTAGCGGTCCGTCGGCACCTCACGCCGGACGGCGATGGCGAAGTCGCAGTAGCTGCAACGCCGGGCGCAGAAGGGGACGTGGAGGTAGAGGTGCATGCTGAAATATGTACCGGCGCCTGGCAGCATCGTCATCCTCAGGATGACGCCTGACCCGCTCAAATCCGCCGGAACCTCCTCCCCGCCACCTGCTCGACCACCCCCTGCAGCTCGAGCCCGCACAGCACCGCCAGCAGCGCCCCGACCGGCCGCCCCGCGCGCTCGACCAGGCGCTCCAGGTGCACGGCTTCCCGTCCCAGCAGCTCCGCCACCCCGCGCTCCTCGGCGCTGAGCGTATCCGGCAGCACGCGCAGCCCGTCGTCCGTCACGGCCGCGGGCTCCGGCACGAACGCCACCTCGGGATAGTGCGCGAACAGGTCCGCCGGCTCGAGATACGGCGTCGCGCCGTCCCGCAGCAGCCGGTTGCAGCCGGTGGAGACCGCGCTCGTGATCGGCCCCGGCACCGCCATCACCTCGCGTCCCTGGTCGAGTCCGGTACCGGCCGTGATCAGCGCGCCCGATCCGGGCGCGGCCTCGACCACCATCGTGACCCGCGCCAGGCCGCTGATGAGCCGGTTCCGGCGGGGAAAGCTCCCGAGCTGCGGCCGCTCGCCCGGCGGGAACTCCGTCAGCAGCAGCCCGCGCTCGCCGACCCGCTCGTACAGCCGCCGGTTGGCCGCGGGGTAGATGACGCCGAGCCCGTTCCCGAGCACGCCGATCGTGGTGCCGCCGGCGTCGAGCGCGGCCGCGTGCGCCACCGCGTCGAGCCCGCGCGCCATGCCGCTCACCACGACCAGTCCGGCCCGGCCGGCCTGCGCCGCCACCGTGCGGGCCACGGCCTCGCCGTAGGCGGTGTGGTCGCGGCTGCCGACGACGGCGAGCGCCGGCCGCTCGAGCAGCGACAGGTCGCCGAAGGCGAACAGCACCGGCGGGGATCGGGGATGAACCGGAGCAGCGTGGGGAACGCGGGGTCGTCGGGCACGAGGATGGTCGCGCCCAGGCGCTCGACGGCTTCCGCCAGGCGGCGGCCGGTGGCGAGCGGCGTCTGCTTGATGGCGGTGGCGCAGGCGGCGGTCATCCCCGGCAAGGCGCATAAAAACGCGAACGGCGCCGAATGGGCGCCGAGTGGGGTGTGGCAGGCATCGAGCAGTGATCTGGAGGCGGGCGGGTCCGAGGCCGGGGACCTGCGTCAGCGCCAGGTAGGCGTCGCGTTCGTCGCTCATCTATTCATCGTCCATGAACTCCCAGTAGCCCGGCACGTCGGCCAGCTCGTCCTCGGCCGCCGCGCCGGCGACCGCCGTCTTGGCCTGCTCCACGAACTTCCAGAGAAACTCCTTCAGCTCCTCGAGCCCGGTGCCCGCCGCGCTCGAGACGGCGAGCACGCCGGCCGCGTCGGGCGCATCGATGGCCGGCAGCGGGTCGCCCGGCGGCAGGAGATCCCGCTTGCTCAGCAGCAGCAGGTGCGGCGTCTCGGCCAGCGTCTCGCTGTAGCGGCGCACCTCGTCGCGCAGGCCGGCGTACGTGGCCTGCGGATCGGGCGCTGTCGAGCGGCACCAGGAACGCCAGCACGCGCGTGCGCTCGACGTGCTGCAGGAACTTGAGGCCGAGCCCCTTGCCGGCGTGCGCGCCCTCGATGATGCCCGGGATGTCGGCCAGCACGAAGGTGCGGTGGCCGGAGAGCTGCACGACGCCGAGGTTGGGCTCGAGCGTGGTGAACGGATAGTCGGCGATCTTGGGCCGCGCCGCCGAGAGCACCGAGAGCAGCGTGCTCTTGCCGGCGTTGGGCTCGCCGACCAGGCCGACGTCGGCGATGAGCTTGAGCACCAGCTCGATCTGCCGCTCCTGCCCCTCCTCGCCCGGCTCCCATTCGCGCGGCGCCTGGTGCGTGGAGGTGGCGAAGCGGGCGTTGCCGCGGCCGCCGCGGCCGCCGCGCGCCACGAGCAGCGCTGTCGCCGTCCTGGAGCACCTCGCCGAGCAGCTCGCCGGTGTCGGCGTCGCGGATGACGGTGCCGGGCGGCACCGGCAGGAAGACGTCGTCGGTCGAGGCGCCGGTCTTGGTCTTGCCCTTGCCGTGCTCGCCGCGCTCGGCCTTCCACACGGTGCGGTACCGGTAGTCGAGCAGCGTGGCGAGGTTGGCGTCCGCGCGCACGTAGACGCTGCCGCCGTGGCCGCCATCGCCGCCGTCGGGCCCGCCCTTGGGCTTGTACTTGAACCGGGCGAAGGAGCTGGCGCCCGACCCTCCCGTGCCCGCCGCCACCCGGACGACCGCGCGATCGATGAACATCAGTTCCCCGGCGACCACCCTTCGCGCACCGTACGCCAGAGCTCCTTGATCTTCTTCCACTGGTCGAACGACAGCAGCGGATTGACGATCGAGAGCACGCCCTCGATCTGGCCGAACGACGCGCCGGCGTTGAGCGACGCCGCGCAGGTGCGAGTGCAGCTGCTTGCGGCGCCTCGAGCACGGCCGTCTGGGCCACGGTGCAGAGCTCGCGCCGCATGAGGTCCAGCCCCGGCCGGCCGAGCGTGCGGCCGTACCCCTCGGTGATCATCCAGGCGTCGATGGCCGGATGCAGCATGCGCACGCTCTCGCGGAGCTTGCGGTAGTTCTCGCCGTACACCGTGGCGCAGACCTCCTCGCCCCGCCGCGTCCATTCGGCGACCTGGCCGTAGTCCTGGCCTCGTCATCCGCTGCGGTGCGCGGCACGCCGCTGAACTTGCGCCAGACGCCGAAGGCGATGAGCGCCCGCGGATAGCCGACCATGAGCACCGACTGCAGCAGCAGCTCCTCGACCCACTGCGGCCGGCACCTGCGACGAGCGCAGCGGGCCCACCCGCTCGCGCAGCTCCGGCTCGTACCCCTGCGCGATGGCGGCGGCGAAGCGCACCAGATCGCGCGTCTGCGGGTCGAGGTTGTCCTGTTTCGCCATCCGATCCTACCTCGGTTGAGAGGAAGGACCCGAACCGCATCGCCGCCGGGCTCAGTCATGAAAACGCAAGAAGCTGGGACATGGGCAGAAGATAGCGGGCAAGCGGCAGGCTCGATCCTCCGGATACCTTACGGGCCGATGCCACCGATCCCTCCGCGCGCTTCGGCGCCGCCGTCGTCCTCGCCGGCGTGCTCGCCCCGCCGTGCCGTCCGCGCGCAGGCGTCGCCCTACCTCCCGCTCGACGATCCCCGGCTTCCGCTGCTCGAGCACCTGATCGCGCGCGGCGACATCGACGATCCGTCGCCGATGGTGCGCCCGTTCCGCCGGGCCGACGCGCTCCGCGTCGCTCGCGGCGGCCGACACCGCCGCCGAGCCCGCGGCGCGCGGGCCGGCCGCCATCGTCCACGCGCTCCGCGCCGCCTTCGAGGAGCTGCCGGGCGAGCAGACCTGGCGCGTCGCGCGCGCGGGCGGGCGCCCAGGCCTACAGCCACATCCGCCGCGACGTGCTGCATCCGCTCGGCCCCGACGGCGTCCGGCCCTACGCCGACCTGACCGGCGAAGCGGTGATCGGCCCGTTCGCGCTCGTCACCCGGCCCGCCGCGGAGCCGCGCATCGCCGGACGATCCCGAGTGGCCGGGCCGGCAGGGATCTCGAGCTGGCCTGGCGCTTCCCCGAGGCCTACGCCAGCGCGCAGTTCAAGTACGGCCGCGTCTTCTACGGGCAGATGGACCGGAACTGGGGGCCGGTCGGTCTGCCGGGCATCGGCGCTCAGCAACTACGGCTATCCCCAGGTCGAGGCGGGCTTCCCGATCGGCACCGGCGGCGTTCGAGCTCGAGGCGCTGGCCCGCTCGCTCACCGACGGCCGGGACACGCTGCCGGCAGACGCTGGGGTGCACCGCTACTTCTTCGCGCACCGGCTCGGCGCGCGGCTGTCGCGACCGGTTTCGCCTCGGACTCTGGGAGACGGTGGTGCTGTCGGGCGTCGACCGCGACTTCGACGGCCGCTACCGGAACCCGCTCAGCCTCCTGCTGCTCGCCAACCAGTACGGGCTCGGCGCCGACGGCAACGTGATGTTCGGCGTCGACGCGCACTGGCGGGTCGGCCGGCCGGACCACGGTCGAGGCGCAGCTCGCGCATCGACGACCTGCAGTACGAGAACATCGCCGGGCGCCGACCGCTATCCCGAACCGCTGGGCGCTCACCGTCGCCGCCTTCGGCGCCGCTCGGCCGCGCGCTCGGCTGGCGGGCGTTCTACACCCAGGCGTCCAGCCTCGCCTTCCGCACGCTCGAACCCGTTCGAGAACTTCACCGACGCGCGGCGTCGGCCTCGGCCGGAACTTCGACGACATGGACCAGCTCACGCTCACCGCCGGCGTGCCCCGCGGCACGCGCTGGCTGCTGACGCCCGAGCTCACCCTGCTCCGGCAAGGCGAGGGCGGCATCGACGATCCGTTTCCCGCGACGCGCGAGCGAGGCGGGCGCGATCCCGCAGCTCTTCATCGGCGTCGTCGAGCGCACCTGGCGCGCCGCGCTCGACCTGCGCGGCCGCGAGGGCCCGCTCGACCTGCACGCCGAACGCCGGGCTGCACCACGTCGTCAACGCGGGCCACGAGGAGGGCCGCACCGTGAACCGCTTCGAGGGACGGCTCCAGGCCACGCTGGGCCTCAGCCACCGGGGAGTCGCTGCGATGAGAGCGCCGCCGGCAGCCGCTCACGCCGCGACCGCGTGCTGCAGCTGATCCAGCGGATGAAGGAGAGCCGTGTCGTGGTGGTCGGCGACATCATGCTCGACCGCTACCTCGTCGGCGACACCGAGCGGCTCTCAGCCCGAGGCGCCGGTGCCGGTGGTGACGGTGCGCGAGCGCCACGCCGCGCTCGGCGGCGCCGCCAACGTCGCCGCCAACGTCGCCGCGCTGGGCGCGCGCTGCCTGCTGGTCGGCATCGTGGGCGACGACACCGACGGCGCGGCCATCCGGCAGGAGCTGGCGGTGGCGCGGCTGGAGCGACCGGTTCGTGCTCACCGTCGCCGGCCGGCCGACGACGTCGAAGACCCGCATCATCGCCCGGTCGCAGCAGATCGTCCGGATCGACGACGAGGTCGAGACCCTGCTCGAGGGCCCGGACCTCGAGCGGCTCGTACGGCGTGGCGCGCGACGCGCTGGCCGACGCCGACGCGCTGCTGCTCGAGGACTACAACAAGGGCGCGCTGCGCGCCCGCCCTCATCGCCGCGGTGATGGAGGTCGCGCGCCGCCGCGGCATCCCCATCGTCGTCGATCCCAAGTACCGCCAGTTCTTCGAGTACGCCGGCGCCACCGTGTTCAAGCCCAACCGGCGCGAGCTCGAGTCCGCGCTCGGGCGCGGCGGTCGACCTGCAGAACGGGAACGCGCTGCCCGCAGGTGCTCACCCGGCTCAAGGTCGACAACCTGCTGGTGACGCTCGGCGCGGAGGGGATGGTGCTGGTGACGAAGGACGGGAGCAGCACCCACATCCCGAGCATCGCGCGCGACAGATCTACGACGTCTCGGGCGCGGGCGACACCGTGACCGCCTGGATGGGCACGGCGCTCGCCGCCGGCGCCTCGGTGCGGGAGGCGGCGCAGCTCGCGAACTACGCGGCGGGGGTGGAGGTCGGGAAGCCGGGCGTGGCGACGGTGTCGCCGGAGGAGGTGCTCGCGGTGCACGAGGAGCGGTTCGATCAGATCGGAAAGCTGCGGCGCGGCGGGCCTGATCTAGACCCCCGTCCCGAACGCCAGCCACACGCGCCAGCACTCGCGCACCGCCTCGACGTGCTGCCGGAGCAGCCGGGCGCCGCTCCACGTGCTCGGGCGCGAGCTCCACCACCCCCGCCGCCTCCATCCGCGTCCGCAGCAGGTCCGCGCACTCGGTCTTGGCCACCTCCGCCAGCCGCTCCTTGCCCCACGAATTCCGCGCGCTCACACCACTCTGCGCCAGGAATCCCAGGAGGTCGCGACGCGTCCAGGTGCCGAGCCACCCGTCCAGGTCGCTGCCCGGCACGACCATGCCGGTCGCGAGAATCAGCCGGGACGATTCGGCCACGTCGAGCCCTCGCTTCCGGGTCTCGTAGCGGCTCAGGCCGGCGAGCGTCTTGGGGACCTGCGGGTGCGCGCTCAGATGACGGAAGGCGTCCACCGCATGTGCCCTGGCGCCGAGCGGCAGGGTGCGGAGCGTGTCGAGCAGGTGGCGCAGCTCGGGGGTCTCCTGCGGCTCCAGCGGCGGGACGCTCTCGACCGTCAGCACCGGCCAGGCCGCCCAGTAGCTCATCTCCTTCGCCATTTCCTGCACGAACTGGTTGCGCTCGTCCACCAGGTTGCCGACATCACAGATGGCGAGCGTGTATGGCGCCATGACCGAAGCGACGAAGTCGGCCGCCTCACCCGTCATGATGAAGCCGGAGAACCCTTCGTGCACCGCCAGCAGGGCCAGCGTGACCCGCAGATCGAGGAAGGCCGCCTCGTCGCCGCCGCCCAGATATCGGTCGAGCGTCGCGTTGACCATGCCCTCGGCCAGCCGGGTGTAGTTGGTCCGCAATTGCTCGGGGCTCTCACCGAGGCCCGGGTTGGCTTCCCGGATCCGGTAGAGGTACTCCGCCACGCCGTCCACGTCCCGCCGGCGCACCCGTTCGGCCAGCCAGGGCGAGAAATCCGCGCACGGCACGCAGCTCGCCGGCGCGTGCGTCCGGGAGAGGCACGGGTAGTCGGGATGCCCTTGGCCCGCGGCGAAGCCGACCAGATCCGAGACGGGCGAAGGGGACAGCGTCAACGTCATCGACGTCCTTGTGACAGTGTTCATGCGTCCTCAGGAGACACGCAAAGTTTCGCCAAAGTCGGCCAGGTGCAAGTGGCCTGCGTTGGAGATAGGCAGTTTAGGGGACCGACGGGGGGCGGGTCCGGAG
>CAWDPF010000011.1:0-114587 GCA_963804125.1 uncultured Gemmatimonadales bacterium | reverse complement strand
CGCGCCGGCCTCGGCATCGAGAAAGATCCCGTCGGGGCCGACGAACTTGAGCGCGTTCCACTCGATGGGATTGTGGCTCGCGGTCAGGATCAGGCCGGCGCCGGCGTGGTGGTGCTCCACCGCCAGCTGCACGGTCGGGGTCGGCACCACGCCCACGTCGATGACGTCGACGCCCACCGACATCAGCCCGGCCGCCGCCGCATGGGTGAACATGGCGCCGCTCGTCCGCGCATCGCGCCCGAGGACCACGGCCGGCCGCGCCCCGACCTGGCCGGCCGCCGGCTGCCCCGCCGCGGAGGCCCGGACCCACGCGCCCAGCGCCGCGGCGTGCCGGGCCACGAGCTCGGGCGTGAGATCCGTGCCGACGTGCCCACGCATCCCGGAAACGCTGATCATCAGGGTGTCGGACATCAGGACTGGATCTGGACGGGCGTCAGAGGGAGATCGGCAGTGCCGAGATGTCGCTGAACGCGCGCTGGAACGCGTCGACGACCTCGGGGTCGAAGTGCGTCTGCACGCACCGCCGGAGCTCGTCGACCGCGTCCGCCGGGGTCCGGGACGGGCGGTAGGCGCGGTTCGTGGTCATCGCGTCGAACGCGTCCACCACCGCCACGATGCGCGCCTCCGCCGGGATCTGCGCGCCGACCAGCCCGTCGGGGAAGCCGCCGCCGTCCATCCGCTCGTGGTGCGAGCGCACGATGCGCAGCACCGTCGGCGATTCGGCGAGGGTCGGCGCCAGGATGCGCTCCCCCAGCGCGGCGTGCCCCTTGATGTGCTCGAACTCCTCGGGCGTGAGCGGCCCCGGCTTGTTGAGGATGTCTTCGCGCGTTCCGATCTTCCCGATGTCGTGCAGCTCTCCGCCGAGCCGGACGTGCTCCAGGCGCTCGCCGGTATAGCCCAGCTGGACGGCGGTCTTCACCGCGTAGCGGCTCACCCGCGTCGAGTGGCCGCTGGTGTAGGCGTCCTTGGCCTCGAGCGCGTGCACCAGCGTCTGCACGCCGTTGATCAGGGATTGCTTGTTCCGCCGGTCGAGCTCCCGGACGCGGCTCTCGAGGTGCTGCTGGTAGAACCGGTTCTGGAGCACCAGGTCGCGCTTCTCCAGCGCCTTGTCCACCCGCGCCTGCACCTCCTCCACCAGCACCGGCTTGGAGATGTAGTCGAGCGCGCCCAGCTTGAGACACTCGACGGCGGTGGTCACCTCCGCCACGCCGGTGAGCATCACGAACGCCGTGTCCGGATAGCGGTGGAGCGCCTCGCGCAGGAAGGTGACGCCGTCCATTTCGGGCATGTAGATGTCCGAGATGACGATCGGGACCTCTCCCTGGCTCTCGAGGATCGCGAGCGCCTCGGTACCCGATGAGGCCTCGACCGTGGCCAGGCCGTGCGCCTGGATGACACGGGCGAGCGAATGCCGCACCTGGGCATCGTCGTCCACTACGAGGCAGTGCACGCTGGCCGGGGTGGGTGACGGGAGAGACACGCCCCGAAGGTAACCGCAAACCGCCCCCCTCTACAACCGCGCGGCCCTCGCCATTACGCTTCTCCGACCCTCACTGTCTCCGGCCCGCGATGACCCGCATTCTGCCCCACGATCACGACCATCGGTTCGCCACCCGTTCGGTGCACGCCGGCCAGGTGCCCGAGCCGCTCTCCGGGGCGGTGATGACGCCCATCTACCAGACATCGACCTACGTGCAGGAGGGCCTGGGCCGCCACAAAGGGTACGAGTACGGCCGCACCCAGAACCCCACCCGCGAGGCGCTCGAGCGCAACATCGCGGCCCTTGAAGGCGGGAGTCACGGCTTTGCCTTCGGATCGGGGCTCGCGGCGCTCGATACCCTGCTCAAGCTCCTCCGAAGCGGTGATCACGTGGTCTGCGGCGAGAACGTGTACGGCGGCACTCACCGGCTGATGGAGCGGGTGTACAGCGAGCTGGGCCTCACGTTCACGTTCGTGGATATGCGGGACGTCCGCCTGGTGGAGCGGGCGCTGACTCCGGCCACCCGGATGGTCTATTGCGAGACGCCCACCAACCCCATGATGAACCTGGTGGACCTCGCCGCGGTCGGCGACCTCACGCAGGCCCGCGGGCTGCTCTGCGTGGTCGACAACACCTTCGCCACGCCCTACTTCCAGCGTCCGCTCGAGTTCGCCGCGGACATCGTGCTGCATTCGACGACCAAGTATCTGAACGGCCACAGCGACATGGTCGGCGGGCTGCTGGTGACCCGGCGCGACGATCTCGCCGAGCGGATCGGGTTCCTCCAGAACGCCGCCGGCGCGGTCCCGGGACCGATGGACTGCTGGCTGGCCCTGCGGGGAATCAAGACGCTCCCGCTCCGGATGCGGCAGCACGACGCCAACGGCCGGCGCATCGCCGAGTGGCTGGGACGCCGGTCGGACGTGCCGAAGCTGTACTATCCGGGGCTCCCGTCGCATCCCCAGCACGAGCTGGCCTGCCGCCAGATGACCGGCTTCGGGGGGATGATCTCGCTGGACCTGGGTGAGGCCGGCCGCGCCCGGCGCTTCGTGGAGGCCACGCGGATCTTCGCGCTGGCGGAATCGCTCGGCGGAGTGGAGAGTCTGATCGGTCACCCGGCCAGCATGACTCACGCGTCCGTTCCGCCGGCCATGCGGCAGGCCATGGGCCTCACGGACAGCCTGGTGCGGCTGAGCTGCGGCGTGGAGGACACCGAGGATCTGATCGAGGATCTCGACCAGGCGTTCGCCGCCGCATAGTCTCAAAGTGAAACCTAGGGGCCGAGCACCCGTAAGGCCCCGCATCTCCAACCCGAGCCGGCCATGAGCACTTCCCTGCCCGCCCAGCGCCCGCGCCAGACCTTTCCCCAGATCTCCGGCGTCTCGTGGGAGCACCCGGCCGATCGCGCCGCGCTGCAGGCCCTGCGGTCGGTTCCCGGCGTGGACGAGGTCATCCGGAAGACGCTCGCCCTGCTGGGCGGCGAGCGGGGCGTGCGGCTCCTGTTTCAGGGCAACGCCGTCCGGGTGGGGCCGGCGCAGTTTCCCAAGCTCTGGCACCTCCACAACGAGGCGGTCACGACCTTCGACTGGCCCACCGTGCCGGAGCTGTACGTCTCCCAGACCCCGTTCTTCAATGCCGGAGCCTACGGCATCGACCAGCCGTTCATCGTGGTCCATTCGGCCGCGCTCGAGCTGCTCGACGACGACGAGCTGCGGGTGCTGATGGCCCACGAGCTGGGCCACGTGATCAGCGGGCACGCGCTCTACCGCACCATCGCCGCCATCCTCGCCCTCATCAGCCTCGGCGCGCTGCCCATGCTCGCCAGCCTGGCCGTGCTTCCGGTCCGCCTGGCCTTTCTCGAGTGGTCGCGGAAATCGGAGCTCTCGGCCGATCGCGCCGGCCTGCTCGGCGCCCAGGACGTCGTGGCGGCGCACCGGCTCGACATGAAGATGGCCGGCGGCGGCCGCGGCGAAGCCTTCCGCGCGCAGCTCAACGTGGACGCGTTCATGCAGCAGGCCCACGAGTACGCCACGAGCGGCGAAGGGCTCGACGTGGTCTACAAGCTGCTCAGCACCCTGGCGCTCACGCATCCGATGCACACCGTCCGCGCCGCTGAGCTCCAGCGCTGGGTCTCGAGCGGCGAATACGACCGGATCCTTCGCGGCGAATACGCCCGGCGAGGCCCCGAGACCGCCGATCGTCCGCTGCGCGACGACATGACGGCCGCCGGCAACTACTACGCGGGCGAGGCGCGCGAGCTCGCCACCCAGGTCGCGGATGCGGCCAAGCGCGCCGCGGAGCGTGCGCGCGACGCGTTCCGGAACGCCCAGAAGTCGTGAGGCTGCTGGTCATCGGCGGAGGCGGACGGGAGCACGCCCTGTGCTGGGCGCTCCGGCGCGAAAACCCCGACGCGGATCTCTACTGCGCACCCGGCAATCCCGGCACCGCCGGCCTGGCGACGAACCTCCTCATCGCGGCCGACGACCTCGACCGGATCGCCGACGCGGCCGACATGCACGGCATCGATCTCACCGTGGTCGGCCCCGAGGTACCGCTGGCCCGTGGCCTGGCGGATCGACTCCGGGCCGAGGGGCGCGCGGTGTTCGGGCCGAGCGCGGCGGCCGCGCAGCTCGAGGCCTCCAAGGCGTTCTCGAAGGAAGTGATGCACGCCGCCGGCATCCCCACCGCCGCCAGCCGCACGTTCACCGAGCTCCGCCCCGCTCTCGACTACGTCGATCGCCATTCCGAGCCGTTGGTCGTGAAGGCCTCCGGCCTCGCCGCCGGTAAGGGCGCGGTCGTCTGTCTCACGCGCGGCGAAGCCGCCGCCGCGGTCCGCTCGATGCTCGGTGAGCGCGTCTTTGGCGACGCGGGGACCACCGTGATCATCGAGGCGTTTCTCGAGGGGGAGGAAATTTCGGTCCTGGCGGTCACGGACGGCCGGGACGTCGAGCTGCTCCCGGTCTCCCAGGATCACAAGCGCCTGCTCGAGGGCGACGCCGGCCCCAACACCGGGGGCATGGGGGCGTACAGTCCCGTCGCGGTCGCCACGCCCGCGCTGCTGGCGCGCGCCCGCGAGGAGGTCCTGCTTCCGGCGCTCGAGGAAATGCGGCGGCGAGACACGCCCTACTCGGGAGTGCTCTACGCCGGCCTGATGGTCGATCGCGACGGGACGCCGTGGGTGGTGGAGTTCAACTGCCGCCTGGGAGATCCCGAGACGCAGGTCGTGCTGCCGCTCGTGGAGGGCGGCTTGACCGATGCGTTCTGGAAGGTGGCGCACGGGGAGGGCGTGGGCCCGATCGCCCGCTGGACCGGCGAGGCGTCGGTGACGACGGTGCTGGCCTCGCGGGGATATCCGGACCGGCCCGAGCAGGGGGCTGCCATCCGGATTCCCGAGGAGCTGCCGGCCGGCGTCACGGTGTTCCATGCGGGCACCGCGCGTGGTCCGGACGGCGTGCTGCGAGTCAACGGGGGACGTGTGCTCAACGTGACGGCCGTGGCGCCGACGTTTCCCGAGGCACAGCGCCTGAGCCGGGAGGCCGCCGAAAGCGATCGAGTTCGAGGGGAAGGTCTTCCGGCGCGACATCGGCTGGCGCGAGGCGGCGCGGGTTGCGGTGAGGGCTGATGTTTTCCCAGATCCGTCATCCCGAGCGCCGCGAGGGACCTTGGTCGGCCGAGCTCGAGCCATTCCCGGGCAAGGTCCCTCGCTGCGCTCGGGATGACGGAGATCGGTCGAACCCGTCCTCTCCCGCCGAGCCTCCCCGTTAGATTTCGGAGCGATGCCCGAGCTCCCCGAAGTCGAAACCATCGTCCGCGACATCCGCCCCGCCCTCGTCGGCCGCCAGCTCGGCCGAGTCTCGCTGAGCCACGACGACATCCTGAGCGGGGTGACCCGCCGGACGCTGTTGCGCGGCCTGAACGGCGCCACTGTGCGCTCCGTCTTCCGGCGGGCGAAGCACGCGGTGCTCGACCTGGGCGCCCGGCGCCTCGTGGTCCAGCCCGGCATGACCGGCTCGCTCATCGTGTACGACCATCCCCTCACGGAGGAAGAGCGCCGCTACGCCGTGCTGCGCGCGCCGCTCGACGACGGGCGAGAGCTGGTCTATCGGGACGTCCGCCGCATTGGAAAGCTCCGGCTGCTCGACGCCGCGGGCTGGAGGCGATACACCGAGGCGATCGGCCCCGAGCCGCTCGAGCCCGACTTCACCGCCGATCGTCTCGGCAGCGCCCTGGGGCGCTCGCGCCAGGCGGTGAAGAAGGTGCTCATGGATCAGCGGTACCTGGCGGGCGTGGGCAACATCTACGCGAACGAGGCGCTCTTCGCGGCGGGAATCGACCCGTCGAAGCCGGCGCGGAAGCTCACGCCCGATGACCATCGCCGGCTGCACGCGGAGATCCGGCGGATCCTGGAGGCGGCCATCGCATCCAATGGCACGCACCGTGAGGGATTACCGCACGGGCACCGGCGAGCCGGGCAATTTCCAGCTGGAGCTGCTGGTCTACGGCCGCGAAGGAGAGCCGTGCCGTCGCTGCGGCACCCGGCTCGCCGGAACGCACCTGATCGACGCGCGCATCTCCGTCTTCTGCCACCGCTGCCAATCGTGAGCCCCGCCCGCCGCGCGCAGCGGGCCGTCCCGCTCCCCGCCACCGACCTCGAGCAGCTTCGCCAGCGCGTCCGCGCGCTGGCGGAGAACCGGCCGGCCGTCTACCGGATGACGGACGCCATGGGCCGGGTGATCTACGTGGGCAAGGCCAAGCGGCTCCGCACCCGGCTGCTCACCTATTTCCGCGCGGCCTATCCGGACGACAAGGCGGCGCGCATTCTCTACGCGGCGGGCGACATCGCCTGGGACTACGTGCCGAGCGAGTTCGCGGCGTACCTCGGCGAGCTTCGGCAGATCCGGAAGTTCCGCCCGTACTTCAACCATCGCGGCAACGTCACCCGCCGGAGCGTGCTCATCAAGATCTCGAGCGACATCGCCCCGCGGGTGTACGCCGGGGCCACCGTCGCCCGGGACGACGCGCGCTGCTACGGCCCGTTCCGGTCGATGGCGCGGACGCTCGAGGCGGTTCGGACGCTCAACGACCTGCTCGGCCTCCGCGACTGCAAGGCCGAGATGCCCGCGGTCTTCGCCGGCCAGGCTGACCTGTTCGATCAGCCGCGGCAGGCGGCGTGCATGCGCCACGAGTTCGGCGTCTGCAGCGGACCGTGCGCGGGTTTCGTGACGCAGCTGGATTATCGCCGGCGCGTCGAGACGGCCATGGCGTTCCTCGAGGGCCGGACGATTCAGCCGATCGACCGCGTCGTTCAGGCGATGCAGGCTCGCCGCGGCGGAGGCCCGCTTCGAGGTGGCGGCGCGCTGGCGCGAGAAGTTCGAGCAGCTGGAATGGCTGCTCGCCGCCACCAGCCGCGCCCGCTCCGCCCGCGACCTCCTCACCTTCGTCTACCGCGACCCCGGCGATTTCGGCGACGACCGCGTGTACCTCGTCCGCCAGGGCGTCGTGCGGGCGTCGTTTCCGTATCCCAACACGCCGATCGAGCACGAGGCCTTCCGCGCCGTGGTGGCCCAGGAGGCGGCCAGGCCTTCGCCGCCGGTCGGTCCCCTTCCGCTCGAGGCCATCGACGAGATCCTGCTGCTCATGTCCTGGTTCCGGGCCCATCCGGAGGCGCTGCGCCGGACGACCTCCTACGCCGAGTGGGCGGCCTGAGCGACAGTCCGCGGCCCGAGGCCGGCCTCGAGCGTCCGCATCAGAGGACGGTCCACCGCGACCGCCTCACGTAAGACTTTTTAGATCAGCAGGTTAGCAACCTGCATTTTGTGGCACCCCACCTGCCTGACCTACCGCTGTTGCGCTCTCTGCGCAGCCATTCACTCGTTTGCGGGAGGTCATATGCTCCACCGAATCCTCTGGGCCGGCGCCCTTGCCAGCCTCGCCGTCTCGACGCCGTTGGCCGCCCAGCAGCGCTCCTCCGGTCCCTCGTTCGGCATCACCCCCTACGCCGGGTACATGAAGTTCGGCAACCTCGTCTCCGGTCCCTTCGGCACCAGCGTACGGAACGCCGGTGCGGCGGTCTACGGCGCCGAAGCGACGCTCGGATTGACGCGGTCGATCGCCCTCGTCGGCAACGTGGCGTACACCCAGCCGGGGCTCGAGATCGGCGCACCGCTGATCGGTGGCGTGTCGGTCGGACAGAGCTCGGTGCTGCTCTACGACGCCGCGCTCCGGCTGCGGGTGCCGGTCGGCATGGGCGGCCTGCCCATCTCGCCGTTCGTCCAGGGCGGGGCCGGCTACGCGCGGCAGTCGTTCGACATCGGGCCCGCCTCGACGCATTCGACCAACTTCGCCTACAACGTCGGCGCCGGCGCGGACGTGGCGCTCGCCCCTCGTTTCGGCCTGCAGCTCATGGTCAAGGATTACATCGGGAAGTTCGATGCGCAGGAGGCGACGGGGCTGAACGTCGACACCAAGACGACGCACAACTTCGCGGTGAGCGCGGGGCTGCGGCTGGGGCTGTAGGCAGACGACAACAGCGTTCGTCACCCTGAGCGCAGCGAAGGGGGCATGATTCGAATCATGCCCCCTTCGCTTCGTTCAGGGTGACTCCGCTTCAGGGCAACTCGAGCGGCACCCACAGCGCCGGCGTGCGCTCGAGGAGCTTGGCCCCGGCAGGCGACACCACCTCGGGCCAGCTGTACCAGCGGTTGGGATCGTCGTCGTGAATCAGGAACCCGATGCCCGGCCGGCGGCCCTGCTCGCCCTCGAGCCAGGCCGGGTCGAGGCGCAGCACGAACGACCACACCGTCCCGTCGTCCGCCCCGCTCACCTCCCAGCCGCCTCCCGCGCGCGCCGCACCGAGCCGCCAGTCCGGATCGCCACGCGGCGCCTCCCACCGTCCGGCCCGGCCGCGATAGACCACGCTGCTGTCGAGCACGCGCTGCAGCGACCACTGGAAGTCGTCGTGCGCCGGTGCCGCCGCCCGATCACCCGCGATGTCGAAGCACACCGCCACGGCATCCGCCCAGGAGCGCGAGCGGTCCGGCACGGCCACCGCCACGAACGCCGTGTCCGCGGCCCGCAGCAGCCAGACCGAGGCCTGGCCCTGCGCCGTGGCGATGCGCAGCTGAGGCGGACCCCAGGCCGCGGTAGTCGATGCGCCCGTCCGCCGCCGGAGGCCGCGCGATGGCGCGAAGCCGGAGCGTGTCGGATGGCGGCGGAGCCGAGGGCAGGCCCTGGAGCAGGAGCAGCAGTGAGGCGACGGAGACGAGCAGCGGCTAATCCGGATCCAGCGGTGTCAGCGGGACCAGCCGGCCGCGCGGCGGGATGCCCGGCTCGAGCTCGAGGATGCCCACGGAGGCCGGCAGGTCGAAGCGCCGCGGCCCGGCACCGCCGGGGTTCATCACGGTCACGACGACGTCGACCAGGGTGAGCAGCGGGCGGTGAGTGTGGCCGTAGACGATGATCTCGGCGTTGGGGAACTCGGCCTGCAGCCGCTCGGGCGTCGGACTGCCGAGCTTGTCGCCATGGGTGACGACGATAGTGAAGCCGTCGAGCTCGACGGTGGCGACATCGGGAAGTCGGCCTCGGACCTCCCAGCCGTCGGTATTGCCGTAGACCGCCGTGACCGGCGCGATGGTCTCGAGCTCCTCGAGAATCGACGCCGGCCCGACGTCACCCGCGTGCAGGATATGGTCGACCTCGCGGAACACCTCGAACACCTCGGGGCGGAGCAGCCCGTGCGTGTCCGCGATGACGCCGACGCGGGCCATCAGGTCGTCGTCTCCCGTCCAGCGCCTGGCGATCTGGATGTCGACATCCAGCTGGTCGAGCACGCGCTGCACGATGAAATCCACCAGCTCGGCCACGGTCGAGGGCCGGTGGTAGAAGCCGGGCGCGGCCGGAATCACGACGGCGCCGGCCTCGGTGACCGCCACCAGGTTCCGCAGGTGGATCAGGGAGAGCGGCGTCTCGCGCGGCACCAGGACGAGCTTCCGCCGCTCCTTGAGGGTCACGTCCGCGGCGCGCTCGACGAGGGACCGGCTGGTGCCGGCGGCGATGGCCGCGACCGTCCCCATCGAGCATGGGCAGATCACCATGCCGTGCGTCCGCTGCGAGCCGGAGGCCGGCAGCGCGCCGCGGTCACCGTCCGGAAAGCTCGTGACCGAGCGCCAGTCTCCGCCCGTGGCCTCGCGCAGCGCATCCAGCGTATCGATGCCGCATTCGTCGCGGAGGAGCCGCATGCCGTGGCTCGAGGCCACGAGCCACACCGGCACCTGGTGCCGGGCCAGCACGTCGAGCAGGCGTACCCCGTACGGCGCTCCCGAGGCGCCGGTGAGCGCCACGACCACCGGATGACGCGTCACCGTCCCCTCCGGTTGGGGGTCGGAGAACGAACGGGATGCCGGGGTGCCGGCGGCGGGGGCGGCCGCCGTGGTGACTTGGGCGGCTCAGCCGCGCGGCGCTTTCCCGGAGGCCGGGGGTCGGGCCGCTGCTTCATCGCACGAGCCGATCGATCAGCGCGAAGGCGAACACCGTGACGCTCATGACGCCGTTCATCGTGAAGAACGCGGCGTCGAGCCGCGAGAGGTCCCCGGGCCGCACGAGCCGGTGCTCGTACACCAGGATCCCGGCGGCCACGACCAGCCCCGCGAAATACCACGCCCCGAAGCCCGCTCCCCACCCGAACAGCGCCAGCGCCGGAATCGTCACACCATGGAGCAGCTTGGCCAGCAGGATGGCGCGCCGCTCGCCCAGGCGGACGACGGCGCTCCGGAGCCCCTGCTCCCGGTCGAAGCCGGCGTCGGGCAGGGCGTAGAAGATGTCGAACCCGGCGACCCAGGTGGCCACCGCCAGCGACACCGCGAGCAGCAGCCAGGCGGGATCGCTCCAGCGCCCCATCACCGCCAGGTAGCCCCCGACCGGCGCGATGGCGAGGCTCATGCCCAGCCAGAGATGCGGCCACCAGGTGAACCGCTTCGCGAGGCTGTAGGTGAGCACCCATCCGAGCGCCACGGGACTGAGGCGCAGGCAGAGCGGGTTGAGCAGGCCGGCGACGACGACGAAGAGCGCCGCGGCCACGATGATCGAGATCCAGGCCTGCGCGGGCGTGAGGGCGCCGCGCGGGAGCTCGCGGTTCCGGGTGCGCGGATTCTGCGCGTCGAAGCGCAGGTCGGCGACGCGATTGAACCCCATCGCCGCCCAGCGCGCGGCGGAGAAGGCCAGGACCACGAGCACGACGGTGCGAAGCGTCACCGGCGCCACCCGCGAGGCCGCCAGCACGCCGAGCAGCGCGAAGGGAAGCGCGAAGAGCGTATGCGGCAGCTTGACGAGATTCACGTACCGGACGAGGAGCGACTCGCCGGCGAACGTCTGCCCCTCGCGCGCCGGAGAGGTCACAGGCGGATGCCGAGCTGCGGCCAGATCTCGTCCACCCGGCGCTTGGTCTCCGCGTCCATGGTGATGAGGTCCGGCCATTCGCGCGTGAAGCCCTCTTCCTTCCACTTCTTCGTGGCGTCGATCCCCATCTTGCTCCCGTAGGTGAACGCGCGGCTCGCGTGGTCGAGCACGTCCATCGGGCCCATCGTGAAGCGGACGTCACGCTCGGGATCGATGTTGTTGAGCGCGATCCACCACGCCTCGTCCGGATTGCGGACGTTGACGTGCTTGTCGACGATGATCAGCACCTTCGCCAGCGACATGAGCCCCTGGCCCCAGAGGGCGTTCATCACCTTGTACGCCTGCCCGGGATACTGCTTGTCGATGGACACGAACACCAGGTTGTGAAAGATGCCGGCGGCCGGCATGTGGTAGTCGACGATCTCGGGCACGGTCAGCTTGAGGAGCGGCAGAAAGATCCGCTCGGTCGCGTGCCCCAGATAGTAGTCCTCCATCGGCGGGGGGCCGACGAGGGTGGCCGGATAGATCGGATCGCGCCGCGCGGTGATGGCGGTGACGTGCACCAGCGGATAGTAGTCGGCGAGCGAGTAGTACCCGGTGTGGTCGCCGAACGGCCCCTCGAGCACCAGCGGCTCGGCCGGATCGATGTAGCCCTCGAGCACGAGCTCGGCTTCGGCGGGAACCTCGAGGTCGCAGGTGACGGCGTGGGCCAGCTCGACGGGCTCGCGTCGGAGAAAGCCCGCGAAGATGAATTCGTCGATCGTGGGCGGAAGCGGGGCCGAGCCGGAGTAGATGCTCGCGGGATCGCCGCCGAGGGCGATGACGACGGGCATGCGCTCGCCCTTCTCCGCCATCTCGCGCCAGTGGGCGGCGCCGACCTTGTGGCGCTGCCAGTGCATCGCGAGCGTGTCGCGGCCGAGCACCTGGACCCGGTACATGCCGACGTTCCGGATCCCTCGGGTGGGGTCGGTCGTGATGACCATCGGGAGCGTGATGTAGCGGCCGCCGTCGCCGGGCCAGGTGGTGAGGAACGGGATCTGCTCGAGGTTGACGGCGGCGTCGCGCAGGATGACCTCCTGGCACGGCGGGCGTCCGCTCTTCACGCGCGGCGGGAACTTGCCGATCTCCGCCAGCTTGGGCAGCATGGCGAGCTTGCCGAAGAGCCCCTCGGGCACCTTGAGGTTGAGCAGCTCCGAGATGCGGCCGCCGATGCTGTCGAGGTCGTCGACGCCGAGCGCCAGGCACATCCGGCGCATCGAGCCGAACAGGTTGATGGCCACCGGCTGCGGGCTCCGGGTGCCGTCGCCAAGCAACACGTGCTCGAACAGGAGGGCGGGACCTCCGCCGGGGCTCTTCATGCAGCGGTCGGCGATCTCGGCGACCTCGAGGCGCGCGCGCACGGGGTGGGTGACGCGCACGAGCTCGCCGAGCTTGTCGATGGCCTTGATGAAGTCGCGGAGGTTGTCGAGGGGCATGGGGCTCCGAGTCGAGATCCGAGTGCCGGTTTTCGGGGAGTCACCCTGAGCGAAGCGAAGGGGGCATGCCTCCAGGCATGGCTCCTTCGCTCCGCTCAGGATGACTCGCGGGTGAGGGTGAGTGCATTCCGCCCGCGCGCGTCCCCACGTGGAGCGCGCAGACGCCGCCCAGGAACAGGCGATAGGACACCTCGTCGAATCCCTGCGCCGCGAGCCGCCGCGCCAGCTCGGGCGGGCTGGGGAACGCGATCGTCGATGCTGGTAACCAGGTATAGGCGGTCGTATGTTTCGAGATCCGCCGGCCGATCCAGGGCATCACGCGCCGGAAGTAGAACTCGTACAGCCGGCGGAGCCCCGGGTGGGGCGGCAAGGTCATTTCCAGGATCACCAGGCGGCCGCCGGGCCGGAGCACCCGAGCCGCCTCGGCCAGCCCCGCGTCGAGATCCACCAGGTTCCGCACGCCCCAACCGACCATCGCGCCATCGAACGAGGCGTCCGGGAACGGCAGCTCGAGCGCATCGGCCGTCACCGGCGCCAGGCCCGCGGCCTTGCCGCGGCCGAGCCTGAGCATCGCCGGCACGAAGTCGGCGGCGACGATCCGCCCCCGGAATCCAGGCCGCCGCGCGAGGGTGGCCGCGAAGTCGAGCGTGCCGGCGCAGAGGTCGAGGTAGATTCCGTCCGGTCTCCGCTCCCACCCAAGCCGTCCGACCGCGTATCGCCGCCAGCCCTGGTCGAAGCGCAGGCTGATGATGCGGTTGAGACGATCGTAGGTGGGCGCGATGGCGGTGAAGACGTCCCGGACGTAGGCCCGTTTTTCGGGCCCGCCAGAGACAGGTAACTCACGATCCGAGGCTAACATAGGCGCTCAATGTAGTCCGGCCGCGAGACCGTTGGCAAGGCGGCGGCCGGGTGGCTGACACCCCCGAGTGGGCCCGGCTCAGCGACCAGGAGGTCGTCCTCATGGCCCGCGCGGGTCGCGAGGCGGCGTACCGCGAGCTGATCCGCCGCTACGAGCGGCCGATCTTCGCGCTGCTCTTCCGCATGGTGCGGGACCGCGAGCTGGCGGAGGACCTGTCGCAGGAGACGTTCATCAAGGCGCTCAACGCGATCGAGTCCTATCGCCCCGAGTTCAAGTTCTCCTCGTGGATCTTCAAGATCGCCAACAACGCGGCGATCGATCACCTGCGCCGGCGCGAGCTCGACACGCTCTCGCTCGACGGCTCGCCGCATGCCGAGACGCCCGAGGCCATGCAGGCCACGGCGCTCCAGATCGGCGCGCGGCAGGAGTCGCCGCTCGACACGGTCGAGGCGAAGGAGCTGGGCGGCGCCATCGAGCTCGCCATCGGAAGGCTCCGGCCGGAGTACCGCTCGTGCATCCTGCTCCGGCACGTGGAGGGGCGCGCCTACGAGGAGATCGCGGAGATGCTCGACCTCCCGCTGGGCACCGTGAAGACCTACATCCATCGGGCCCGGAACGAGCTGCGGCAGGCCCTGGCCCACCTCAAGGAAGAATGAAACCTCCCCCGTTCCCTCACCGTAGGAGGGTCCACTTATGACCCCTGTTTCCGGGCCCCACCTCACGCCGGACGACTTCGACGCGTGGCTCGCCGGCGCACTCGCCCCGGCGGCGGAAGACCATCTCGCCCAGTGCCTGGTCTGCCGGGAGCGCGCGGAGACCGAGCGCGAGATCGTCGAGCTCCTCGGTACGCTGCCGCTCATGAGTCCCTCGCCGGGGTTCGCCGAGCGGGTGATGGCGCGGGTCTCGATTCCCCAGCCCCTCGCCCCACCCACGCTCGCCTCGCTCCGGAACCGGATCTTCGCCACCCGCCGCTCGATGGCGCTGGCCGCGTCGCTGCTGGTGCTGGTAGCCGGCTCGATGGCCGGGAGCGTGGTCTGGACGCTGGGCCATCAGGACACCCTCGCGGCGCTCGGCGGCTGGCTCACGGCACAGGCCGGCCAGGTCGCGTGGCTCGGCGTGCGCGGCGTGGCCTCGAACTTCATGGAGCAGCCCTGGTTCGCCGGGCTCAAGGCCCTGGCGGCGCACCCCGGCCGTCTCGGTCTCGCCTCCGCGCTGGCGCTCACCGCCTACCTCGGCGGCGTCCTGGCGCTTCGCCGCCTCCTGGCGCTGCCCGCGCAGCAGGTGGCCCATGCGAGCGCTTAGCCGGCTGCTTCCGGCGGTGGCGCTGCTGTCGATCCTCGCCCCACCTGCCGCCTTCGCCGGTACCCTCAGCGATCCCGACCGGCTCCCGCACGGTGCAGCTGGTCCATGGCTTCTGGTCGCTCGTCGCCGACGCCGCCACCCGACCGGGGGATGGCGACGATCCGCAGACGCCTCATCCCGCACCGCAGGCAATTCCTCCCGGCGCGAAGGGCGAGCCCCAGGTCGCACTCGACGACCTGAGCCAGCCGACGGCCATCGAGTCACGCCTCAGGGAAGCGCTCCGCCGGCGTGACGGCGGCGTCCGCGTCACGGTGACCAACGGCGCCGCCCGCATGGGCGACTTCAGCATCGGCTCCAACGAGACCGTGCCCGGCCACCTGCTCGTGGTGCAGGGCACCGCCGACATCTACGGCAAGCTGCTGGGCAACCTCGTCACCGTCGACGGCGACGTGGTGATCCATCCGGGCGGCGTCGTCTCGGGAGACATTCTGACGCTCGGCGGCGAGGTGCGGGACGAGGGCGGCGAGATCGGCGGCGAGGTCGCGGACGTTCCGTACCTCGTCCGTGCTCGACGGGTCGCCGCTGCCGGCACAGGCCGCGCCGGCGCCCACCGCGATCGAGACCGTGTTCCGGCGGATGGCGGGCGTGGTGGGCGTCTTCCTCACGCTCGGCGCGCTCGGCTTCGGCCTGGTGATGTTCGGCCGGCCGAATCTCGAGGTGGTGTCCGACACCGTGTCGCACTCGTTCGGGCGCGCGTTCGCCACCGGCCTCCTGGGCCAGCTGCTGCTGCTCCCGACGTTCGGCATGCTGGTGGTGGGCCTGATCCTCAGCGTGGTGGGCATCGTGCTGCTGCCGTTCGCGGTGGTGGTCTACGCGCTGCTGGTGATCGTCGGCGCGGTCGGCGGATACCTCGCCGTGGCGCACGCGATGGGCGAGACATATACCCGCCGGCGGCTCGCCCTCGGGCGCCATGATCGGCTCGCCCAACAGCTATCGCTACCTGCTCGTGGGACTGGGCGCGCTGGCGGCGTTCTGGGCGGCGTGGTCGGTCTTCGGGTGGGTGCCGGTGGCCGGCGACCTGATCCGCGGCGCGGCCATCCTGGTGACCTGGCTGCTCGCCACCGCCGGCTTCGGCGCGGCGCTCCTGAGCCGAGCCGGGATCCGCGAGAACTTCGCCGGGCGGCTCCTGCCGCCCGAGGCGCTCACCGACGAATATCTCTGGGCAACCCCGCAGTACGGCGTGACCGCCGCCAAGCGCCCCGGCTCACGGACGCCCACGCGGGGCCTCTGATGCGCCGAGTGCTGCTCTCCCTGCTGGCGCTCGCGCTCGGAGCGTCCGCCGCCGCCGCGCAGTCGATGCGCCCCTTCAGCACCTACCGCCAATGGCACGGCGAGACCCGGCTCGACGCCCGGCTGGAGTATGCCGCCGGGGCGCTGCGCCTCGCCGCCGGCCGCCCGAACGAGCTCTACCGCATGGACGTGCTCTATGACGGTGAGCGCTACGTGCCGGTGAGCGCGTTCGACGCGGCGCGCGGCGGCGGTCGGGCTCGGGCTCCGCGCGGCGGGCGAGGGCGGTCTCCGGGTCGTGTCCAGGAACCAGCTCCGCCAGACGGCCTCGGTGACCTTCTCGCCCAGGAGCGACCTGGCGCTCGCCGTGACGCTCGGCGCGGTCGACGGCGACCTCGAGCTGGGCGGGCTCCGCCTGACCGATCTGAGGCTCGAGGCGGGCGCGAGTCGCGCCACCGTGCGCTTCTCGCAGCCGAACGCCGCGCGCTGCCGCGCGGCCACGCTCACCGCCGGCGCGGCCGAGCTCTCGGTGCTCGGCCTGGGCAACAGCCGATGCGACCGCATCACGTTCGAGGGCGGGGTAGGTCGGGTGACGCTCGACTTCGGCGGGACGTGGACTTCGAGCTCGCAAGTGGCGGTGAAGATGGCGCTCGGCGAGGTCGCGCTGCGCCTGCCGCGCGCGGTCGGGGTGCGGATCACGCTCGACAAGTTCCTCGCCAGCTTCGAGCCGCAGGGCATGGTGCGGCGCGGGACCAGCTATCTCTCGCCCGGCTACGACCAGGCGACCCGCCATCTCGACATCGACGTGACGACAGCGATCGGCGGGGTGACGGTCGACTGGCTGGAGTAGTAGCTTCCGATCATGTCGCCGCTCGAGACGCTGGGCTTCGCGCTCGGCACGTCGTTCGCTTCCGGACTCAACCTCTACGCCACCGTCGCGGCCGCGGGACTGTTCGAGCGGTTCGGGATCATCCACCTCCCCGAGCCGCTCCAGGTGCTGTCGCATCCGCTGGTGCTGGGCCTGGCGCTCGCCCTCTTCGTCGTCGAGTTCGTGGCGGACAAGATCCCGTACGTGGACAGCGTGTGGGACGCGGTGCACACCTTCATCCGGCCACCCGCGGCCGCCTTCCTCTCCTACAGCGCCTTCGCCGGCGGCGTCCCCGAGCAGTGGAAGATCGGCGCGGCGCTGCTCGCCGGCAGCGTCGCGCTCACGTCTCACGGCGCGAAGGCCACCACGCGCGCGGCGGCCAACGTGAGCCCCGAGCCGGTGAGCAACTGGACGCTGAGCCTGGCCGAGGACTCGATCGCGGTGTTCCTCGCGTGGTTCGCGTCCGCGCATCCGGTGCTCGCCGTGGGGCTCACCGCGGTGCTCGTGATCCTGGCGATCCTGCTGATCTGGCGGCTGTTCCGGTTCTTCCGGCAGGTGGTGTCGCGGTTCGGGCGGCGGCCGAGCGGAGGGGAGACAGTCGCGACGCCGACGAGCCAGTAGGCGGTTCGCCTCGTCATCCCGAGCGAAGCGAGGGACCTTGCCCGGGAATGGCTCGAGCGCGGGAAGGTCCCTCGCTTCGCTCGGGATGACGAAGCTATCGATCAACCTAGCCGCGCCCGGATCCTCCCCCCACCCCAAGCCCCAACCGCCGCGCCGCCGAGCCGTCCCGCACGGCGATCTCGATCGCCCCGCCCGAGCCCACATACGCCAGCAGGCCGCCCGTCGGCACGTCACCGAAGGTGCGCCGGAGCGGCCCGATGTCGAGATCATCGACCGCGAGCACCGCGTACGGCGGCACGAGCTCGGTCGTCAGGTTCGTGACCAGCGTGCCGAAGCGATCGACGTAGACGATCTCGCCGATCACCGCCTTCCCCTCGTAGTGCGGCTCCGTGTAGGTGAGCCGCGCGGGCATGGTGATGAAGGGCCCGCCGAGCGACTGGAGCGGCGGCGCCACGGGCGAGCGCCGCGGCCGCCGGCGCGAAGAGGTCCCGGCCGTGGAACGTCGGCGCGGCCCCGGCCGGAGTCGGCAGGGTGACGATCTCGACCTCGGCGTCGCGCAGGACCGGCGTGAAGAGCCCGTTGTCGGGACCCACGAACCAGTGGCCGTGGGCCCGGAGCGCGAGCGCCGCGCGCGTGGTGCCGACCCCGGGATCCACCACCGAGAAGTGCACCGTGCCGGCCGGGAATCGGTGCCAGGACCGGCCGAGCAGATAGGCGCCGGCCCGGATGTCGCCCGGGGGCACGGCATGGGTGACGTCGACCAGCACCGCCGCCGGGCAGAGGCCCAGCAGGACGCCCTTGATCTCGGCGACGTACGAATCGGAGCTGCCGAAGTCGGTCAGCAGGGTGACGAGGGGCATGCCATAAGGTAACGCGCTCACGCCCGCGCCTTCTCCCACCCACCCCATTGCCAGAGCGCCGTCATCGCCGCCGCGCGGGCCATCGCCGTGAGCGCGAGCATCCACCAGATGCCGGCGAGGCCGAACGAGCCGGCCACGAGCCCGGCGAGCGGGATGCGGAGCGAGCTGATCCCCACCACCGCGAGCATCGTGTACAGCGTGTAGCCCGCCCCGGTCAGCCCGCCCTCGAGCACGTTCTCGAACGCCATCGAGAGCTGGGCCACGGCGGCCGCGCGGAGATACAAGCGTCGCGTCGCGGATGACCGCCGCATCGTCGGTGAACACGCCGACGATCGCCGCCGGCGCGAGCAGGAAGACCACCGCCAGCGCGCAGGCGGGCACCGCGGCGATGCGCGCGGTGAGCCATCCCGCCTGCCGGGCGCGCCGTGGCTGGCCGGCACCGAGGTTCTGCCCGACGAGCGTCTCGGCGGCCAGGCCGAAGCCGACGCAGATCATGTAGCTGATGCCCTCGATCTTGTGCCCCACGCCCAGCGCCGCGATGGCCGGCGTGCCGAACCGCCCGACCACGCGCACCAGCAGCATGTAGATCACGCTGAACAGCACGCCGGTCAGCATCGTCGGGAGCCCGATCCGCGCGATCGTGCGCGCCACGGGCAGGCTCAGCCCCAGCCGGAGCCCGCCCCGGCGGTAGAGCAGCACGATGCCCACGACGAAGCCGAGGCCGCGCGTGAGCACCGTGGCGAGTGCGGCGCCGTACACACCGAGCGCCGGCAGCGGCCCCCAGCCAAGGATCATCAGCGGGTCGAGCACGAGGTTGAGAAGCACGGAGGCGCCGAGGAGCACGAACGGCGTGCGGGTATCGCCCGCGCTCCGGAACGCCGCGGTGACGACGAAGTACCCGTAGATGAGCACCGCTCCGAGCAGCTGGATGACGAGGAACTCGCGCGCGAGCTCCGCCACCACGCCCTGGGCGTTCATGAGCCGGAAGATCGCCGGCAGGCTCAGGACGCCGCCGATGGCGATCACCACCCCGAGCACCAGCGCCATCACCAGGGCGGTACCGGCGGCGCGGGCGGCGCTCTCGGGGTCCCCCTCGCCGTGCCGGCGCGCGGACACCGCCGTGAGGCCGACGCCGACGAGCTCGCCGATCGAGACGATCACCCAGACCGAGTAGCTCGCGAGCGAGACGGCGGCAAGCGCGTCGGGGCCGAGCGTCCGGCCGACCCAGAAGGTGTCGGTGACGTTGAAGAGCACCTGGAACAGTGTGGTGCCCACCGCGGGCAGGGCGAGGCGGAGGATGGCGGGCCGGAGCGGGCCGTCGATGATGCCGGTCCCCGACGGGCGGCGCGAGCGCCGGTGCGGCATCCGGCTGCTCGGCGTAGAGCCCGGCAGGCGGCACGACGGGGCGCGTCGCGTCGCTCATCGGCGCCTCATGGGCGCGCCGGAGCGGTCGCACAGGGCCCGCAGGGAGTCACCCTGAGCCCTGGCTTCGCCCAGGGCTCAGGGTGACTCGCGCCAAGATTCGGCAGCGCTCAGTTCCGCAGAATCGGCAACGCCGCGCTCCGGCCGGCGGTCTTCCGGCGAAGCTGCCCGGCGATGTCGCGAAGGCTGGTGGCGGCCGGGCTGTCGGGGCTCGCGATGAGGATGGGCTGGCCGGCGTCGGCCAGCTCGGCCATGCGGGGCTGGAGCGGCACGCTCCCGAGCAGCGGCGCGCCGATCTCCTCGGCCAGCCGCTGGCCGCCGCCGGAGGAGAACAGCTCGAGCCGGTGGCCGGTCTCCGGGTCGACGAACGCGCTCATGTTCTCGACCACGCCGATCACCGGCACGCCCACCCGCTCGAACATCTTGGCGCCGCGGAGCGCGTCTCCCACGGCCATCTCCTGCGGGGTGGTGACGATGATCGCGCCCGAGACCTGCGTCGCCTGTACCAGGGAGAGCTGCGCGTCGCCGGTGCCGGGCGGAAGATCGACGAGGAAGTAGTCCAGCTCGCCCCAGTCCACGTCCTTCAGGAACTGGGTGACGATCTTCATGATGATCGGCCCGCGCCAGATGGCGGGGGCATCGCGCTCGACGAGGAAGCCGAGCGACATGAGCTTCACGCCGTGGGCTTCGAGCGGCTGGATCTTTCCGCCGATCACCGGCGGCTTCTCGAACACGCCGAACATGCGCGGGATGTTGGGCCCGTAGATGTCGGCGTCCATGACGCCCACCCGGGCGCCGTCCTGCGCCAGAGCCACCGCCATGTTCGCGGCCACGGTCGACTTGCCCACCCCGCCCTTGCCGGAGGAGACCGCGATGATGCGCCCCAGGTTCGGCTGCTCGGCCGGCGTCGGCGCGGCGCCTGCAGGCGGCGACGGGGGGAGCGGACGGCGGCTGATGGGTCGTGCGGGCGGGACCGGCGGGATTGGTGACCGTGATCTTGATCTCGTCGCGCCGGACGCCGTCGATCGCCTGCACGGCCGCGCGGGCCTGGCGAACCAGCGTGGCGGGATCCTCGGGAGCGAGGAGGAACGTGAAGGTCACCCCGCCCGCGTCGGTCACCGCGAGGTCCCGGATCATCCCCGCCGAGAGCAGGTCATTGTCCAGCCGTGGATTCCGGATCCCCGCCAGCGCCTCGACCACGCGCGCCTCGAGCGAGGAGGCCACTAGACGGCCTCCACGTGCTTCACCTCGGGCACGGCCTCGCGAAGCCGGCTCTCGATCCCCTGCTTGAGGGTGACGGTCGAGGCCGCGCAGCCGTGGCAGGTGCCGCCGAGCCGCACGAGCAGCACGCCGTCCCTCTCGTCGAAGTCCACGACCTCTACGTGGCCGCGGTGCGACGCGATGTAGGGACGCAGCGTGTCGAGCGTTTTCTCGATCCGATCGATGGTATCCATGGCCCCCGACGTAATTCCTACTGAGTTACTCGGCAATATAGGCCCGCCTCGGGGCCGGTCAACGCCCCTCACGCGCTGCGACGGCCACCGTCCTTGAGGTAGCTGCGGGCGGCCGTGAGCACGAGCGACTGCACCTCGGCGAGCGATCCCGTGAGCGCCAGCCCGGCGGCCTTGGTGTGCCCGCCGCCGCCGAAGGGCAGCGCGAAGGCGGCGACGTCCACGTCGCCGACGGAGCGGAGCGAGACCTTCACCCGGCCCTGGCTCACCTCGCGGAAGAGCAGCGCCATCCGCACGCCTTCGATGGAGCGCGGGAACTCCACCACCCCCTCGAGGTCGTCCGACGAGACGCCGAGGCGCTCGATGGCCCCGGGCGGCACCGTGACCCAGGCGAGGCCGTACTCCGGCTCCACCACGAGCGTCTGGAGCGCTTCGGCGAAGAGCCGGGGGCGGCCCTCGGGGGCACGGGCGTAGACCTCGAGGTAGATCTCCTCCGGATCCACCCCCACCTCGAGCAGCTCGGCGGCCACGCGAAGCGTGCGAGGGCGCGTGTTGCTGAAGCGGAACCCACCGGTGTCGGTGAGGATCGCGACGTAGAGCCCGCGCGCGGCCATCTCGGTGAGCGTCCAGCCGTTGGCGACGGCGAGCTCGAAGACCAGCTCGCCGGTGGCCGCCGCGCCTGCGTCCAGGTACCGCGGCCCGTCCGGGAGCACACCCTCGCTCACATGGTGGTCCACGCAGGCCACCGGCACACCGCGCGTCCGGACCGTCTCGCCGAGGTTGCCGAGTCGGCCCAGATCGGAGATGTCGAGCACCACGATGACGTCGGCGCGCCGCAGCTCGCGGACGCCTTCCCGGGTGCGGTCGACGCCCGGCAGGTCCTCGAAGAGGAACGCGAACCGGGAGGGGGTCGGCGTGGGGTTGGTGATGACCGCGTCGATGCCCTGCGCCCGGAGCAGGTGCGCCATCCCGGCCTCGCTGCCGAGGCCGTCGCCGTCAGGATTGACGTGGGTGGTCAGGCAGACCCGCTGGCCGGGCACGAGCACCGCGGCCAGGGCCCGCGCCGCGGCGGCCCGATCGGGGGCGAGGGTGAAGGGCATAGGGAAAATCTAACAGGGGGCAGGCGGGCGGGCGGGCGGTCAGGCGGTCGGACGGTCGCGAGCGATCGTCGCGGAACCTGAGCCAGCGAGGAGCCAAGCGAGCCATGTCCCCTTCGCTGCGCTCCGGATGACGACCACGTGCTGACCGTGCGCGACCGCCTGACGCCGACCTGACCGCCTGACCGTCCGACCGCCTGACCGCCCGCCCTGCCCGCCCTACCGCTTCGCCGCCGCCTGCACCTTCGAGTGCCGCCGCCCGTAGAGGAAGTAGATCGCCAGGCCGATGGCCATCCAGATGATGAGCCGGGCCCAGGTGTCGACCGGCAGGCCAACCATGAGATAGAAGCAGGCCAAAATGCCGAGAGCCGGCACGTAGGGAACCAGCGGCGTCCGGAACGGACGGGGGCGGTCCGGCTCGGTATAGCGGAGCACGAGCACGCCGGCGCAGACGATGGCGAAAGCGAGGAGCGTGCCGATGGAGACCAGCTCGCCGAGGAGGCCGATGGGGAGCAATCCGGCGAAGATCATCGCCGCGACGCCCGTGAGCAGGCTCGCGACGTACGGTGTCCGGAACTTCGGATGCACCTTGCTGAAGATCGGCGGCAGCAGCCCGTCCTTGGACATCGTGTAGAAGATCCGCGGCTGGCCCAGGAGCATCACGAGGATCACCGAGCTCAGGCCGGCGATGGCGCCGATCTTCACGACCGGCCGGAGCCAGGCGAGGCCCGGGCCGGCGGCGTTGATGCCGACCGCGATCGGATCGGGCACGTTGAGCTGAGTGTAGTTCACTATGCCCGTCAGCACGAGCGCCACGGCGATGTAGAGCACCGTGCAGATGGCGAGCGAGCCGAGGATGCCGATGGGCATGTCGCGTTGCGGATTCCGGGTTTCCTGCGCGGCCGTGGAGACCGCGTCGAATCCGATGTAGGCGAAGAAGATCACGCCCGCACCCCGGACCACCCCGTCCCAGCCGTACTTGCCCGGGCCCGCGGCCGCCGGGATGAAGGGCTCCCAGTTCTCGCGGTTGATGTACGCCAGCCCGAAGCCGATGAACAGGAAGACGACGGTGAGCTTGATGACCACGACAACGTTGTTGAAGCCTGCCGACTCCGAGATGCCGATGATCAGAAGGATCGTGACGAGCGCCACGATGATCATCGCCGGCACGTTGAGCACGGCGCCCGTGCTGGACCAGCCCTCGGTGAACAGCCGCCACACGTTGAGACCCGCGCCCGGCGGGGTCGTGTGCGTATAGGGCGCCGAGGTGTACTGCGGCGGGATGACGATGCCGATGTCCTTGAGAAACGAGACCACGTACCCGGACCAGCCCACCGCGACCGTGGACGCGGCGAACAGATACTCGAGGATCAGGTCCCACCCGATGATCCACGCCAGCAGCTCGCCGAGCGTGGCGTAGCCGTAGGTGTAGGCCGACCCGGCGATGGGGATCATCGCCGAGAACTCGGCATAACACAGCCCGGCCAGCGCGCAGGCCGTGCCGGCGAGGATGAAGGAGTAGACGATGGCCGGGCCTGCGTAGTTGGCCGCCGCCTGCCCCGTGAGCACGAAGATGCCCGCCCCGATGATCGCGCCGATGCCCAGTGCCACCAGGTTGACCGGGCCGAGCGCCCGCTTGAGGCTCTGGTCGGAGCCGACCTCCGCCTGGAGCGCCGAGATGTCTTTCCGCAGAAACAGGCTCATGCACCACCCCGCTCTTTCTGCAGCACGCTGTGCTTGCGGCCGTAGCTGAAGTAGATGACGAAGCCGATCAGGAGCCATACGAACAGCCGGAGCCAGGTATCGCCCGGCAATGTGGCCATGAGCCCGAAGCAGGACAGCATGCCGAGGATCGGCACCAGCGGCACGAGCGGCGTCCGGAAGGGTCGCTCGAGGTCGGGACGTGTCTTCCGGAGAATCATGACGCCGGCGCACACGAGCACGAACGCCAGCAACGTGCCGATGTTCACCAGCTCGCCGAGAATCTGGATCGGGAAGGTGCCCGTGATGATGGCGACGATGATGCCGACGTAGATCGTGGAGAGATACGGTGTCCGGAACCGGGGATGGACCTTGCCGGCCCATGGCCCGATGAGCCCGTCGCGCGACATCGAGTAGAACACCCGGCTCTGACCCAGGAGCATGACCAGCACCACCGAGCCGAGGCCGAGCACCGCGCCGATCGTGATGAGCGGCCGGAGCCAGCTGAGCCCCTGAATCTGCTCCACCGCGAAGGCCACCGGGTGCGCCACGTTGAGGCGGTCGTACCGCACCAGGCCGGTCAGCGTGAGCGAGACGACGATGTAGAGCACTGTGCAGATGCCGAGCGAGGCCAGGATGCCGATCGGCATGTCTTTCTGCGGATTCCTCGCCTCCTGCGCGGCCGTGCTGACGGCGTCGAACCCGATGTAGGCGAAGAAGATCAAGCCGGCGCCGCGGAAGACGCCGCTCCAGCCGAACTCGCCAAAGGTGCCCGTATTGGCGGGGATGAAGGGGTGCCAGTTCTCCGGGTTGACGTAGTGGAACCCGAAGAGGACGAAGAGCAATACCACGGCGAGCTTGAGGATGACGATCAGGTTGTTGACCTTCGCCGACTCCTCGATGCCGATCACGAGCACCGTCGTGGCGAGCAGCACGATCAGCATTGCGGGGAGGTTGACCAGCGAACCGGTCGGGTTCCAGCCCGGATGCACGCAGGCGGTCACCGCGTTCGCCACGTCGGGCGCGGTACAGAAGCGGAGCGGCGCCGAGGTGAGGGCGGCGGGGATGTGGATCCCGAAATAGTCGAGCATGCTCACGAAGTATCCGGACCAGCCGACGCCGACGGTGGCGGCCCCCATGGCGTACTCGAGGACCAGGTCCCAGCCGATAATCCAGGCGACGAACTCGCCCATGGTGGCATAGGAGTAGGTGTAGGCGCTCCCCGCGACGGGGACGGCGCTGGCCATTTCGGCGTAACACAGCCCGGCGAGCCCGCAGGCGATCGCGGCCACGACGAACGAGAGGGGCACGGCGGGTCCCGCGTGCAGGGCGGCGGCGAGCCCGGTCAGCACGAAGATGCCCGCGCCGATGATCGCACCGATGCCGAGCATGGTCAGGTTCAACGCCCCGAGGCTGCGTTTGAGGGACCGTTCGCCGGTCGCGTCCGCCTCGGCGCGCAGCGCCGCGACGGACTTCGTCGCCCACAAGCTCATAGAATGGTCCTCGAAGAATGGAGAAGCGCCGCACCGGACGGGCGGCGCCGACTGCGACCTGCATTGAGTCACCCTGAGCGAAGCGAAGGGGCGGCGTTGGGGTATGCCCCCTTCGCTTCGCTCAGGGTGACGATGTGCTACGCACTGTAATTCGGTGCTTCCCGCGTAATCGTCACATCGTGCGGGTGCGACTCGCGCAGCCCGGCGGAAGTGATCTGGAGCATCTCCACGTCACACTGGAGCTGGGGAATGGAGGAGACGCCACAATAGCCCATGCCACTACGCAGGCCGCCGACCATTTGATACAGCACGTCGGCCACGGGCCCCTTGTAGGGCACCCGGCCCTCGATGCCCTCGGGAACCAGCTTCGAGGGCGCCATTTCGCCTTCCTGGAAGTAGCGGTCCGCGGACCCGTCCTGCATGGCGGAGAGGCTGCCCATGCCGCGAATCATTTTGAACCGGCGCCCCTCGGCGAGCACGGACTCGCCGGGACTCTCCTCGGTGCCGGCCAGCATCGAGCCCATCATCACGGCGGAGGCACCGGCGGCGAGTGCCTTGACCACGTCGCCCGAGTACTTGATGCCGCCGTCGGCGATGACCGGGACGTCGTCCGCGCCGCGGAGCGCGTCCATGATGGCGGTGATCTGGGGAACGCCCACGCCGGTCACGACCCGCGTGGTGCAGATGCTGCCGGGCCCGATGCCGACCTTCACCGCGTCCACCCCGCGCCGCACCATCTCGCGAGCGCCGGCCTCGGTGGCGATGTTGCCCGCGATGAGCTGGGTGTCGGGAAAGGCCTCGCGCAGCTGGGTCACGGTCCGGAGCACACCCTCGCTGTGCCCGTGGGCGGAGTCGACGACCAGCACGTCGACGCCGGCGTCGATCAGCCGGCGCGCGCGGTCGCTCGCGTCCTGCCCGCCGCCCACGGCCGCCGCCACGCGCAGCCGGCCGTGCTGGTCCTTGTTGGCGAGCGGATGCTCGCGGCGCTTGAAGATGTCCTTGACCGTGATGAGCCCCTTGAGGACGCCCTGGGCATCGACCACCGGCAGCTTCTCGATGCGATGCTTGGCCAGGATGCGCTCGGCGTCGTCCAGGCTGGTGCCGACGGGGGCGGTGACGAGATTCTCCTTGGTCATCGCCTCGTGGATCGGCTGGTCGAGGTTGCGCTCGAACTGGAGATCGCGGTTGGTGATGATGCCGATGAGCCGGCCCTGCCCGTCCACGATCGGCACGCCCGAGATCTTGAACCGCCGCATGAGCTGGTACGCCTCGCGGAGCGGCCGGTCGGGCCCGAGCGTGATCGGGTTCATGATCATCCCGCTCTCGCTCCGCTTCACCTTGTCGACCTCGGCCGCCTGGCGCTCCACGGTCATGTTCTTGTGGAGGACGCCGATGCCGCCGGACCGGGCCATGGCGATGGCCATGTCGGCTTCGGTGACGGTGTCCATGGCGGCGGAGACGAGCGGGATGTTCAGGGCGATCGTGCGGGTGAGGCGGCTGGTGGTCGAAACCTCGCGCGGATGAACGGCCGAATACCTCGGCACGAGGAGGACGTCGTCGAAAGTCAGACCGGGCTTGTTCCGGATGACGCTCATGTGCTCGGGGGCATGGGGGGTCGCACGAGGATCGCTCGATACACAACGGCCCACCTTGGCCCGAGGAGGGCGGTTGGCAGGCCGGAAGTGAGCGGTTCCATCACGAAGTGTAGGGCGCAGTCCGCGCGGGGTCAAGACGGCGGGCCAGAGACCGCCGGGCCGCCGCGTCAGGCGGGCGCCGGGCGGCGGCGCCTCCACAGCAGGTACACCGGCACCCCGCTCGCCACGATCAGCAGACCCGGCCAGGTGAAAAGCGGCTTCTCCAGCAGCAGAATGACCATCAGCGCGGCATTCGCCACCATGTAAAGCGCCGGGAGGATGGGATATCCGAACGCCTTGACGGGCCGCGGGAGGTCGGGGCGCGTCCGCCGGAGCCGGAACAGCGCCACCGTCGTGAGGAAGTAGAACACGATGGCCGCGAAGATCACGTAATCCAGCAGCTGCCCGTACGTGCCGCTGATGCAGAGCACGCTCGCCCAGACGGCCTGCGCCACCAGCCCGAAGACCGGCGTGCGGTACGTCGGGTGAAGCACGCCGGCCCGCTGAAAGAAGAGATCGTCGCGGGCCATCGCGTAATAGACCCGCGGGCCGGACAGGATGAGCCCGTTGTTGCAGCCGAAGGTCGAGAGCAGGATCGCCACCGCCATCAGCGTGGCCCCGCCGGCGCCGAGCACCACCTCGATGGCCGCGGTGCCTACCCGGTCCTGCGCCGCATACTGGAGCCCGCGGGCGAGCACGTCGGCGCCATCCGGGTTGCCGGAGAACGGGAGGATGTTGAGATAGGCGACGTTGGCGAGGATGTAGAGAAGGCTCACCGTCGCGGTGCCGATCGCGAGCGCGCGGGGCAGGTTCCGGGTGGGGTTCTGCACCTCGGCGGCCGCGAACGTGACGTTGTTCCAGGCATCGCTCGAGAACAGCGAGCCCACCATGGCCGCTCCCAGCACCGGGATGACGGCGATCGACCAGTCCCCGGTCCCCCAGAAGTCGGCGAAGTTGGCGGCGGCGATGTCCGGCTGGCGGAACAGCGTGAGCCCGAGCAGCACCAGCGCGGCGAGGGCGCCGATCTTGGCGACGCTGAAGACCGTCTGGATCGCCGCGCCGAGCGTGACGCCCCGCATATTGGTCAGGGTGAGCACGGCGATCATGAGGATCGCGACGACGCGCTGGGGCGAGAGTCCGAGCTGGATCGCCTCGGAGGCGCCGGGAAGACGGAGCTGCCCGAGGGGGAGGAAGACGTCGGGCGAGACGCCGGGCACCAGCACGCCCAGGAACTTGGCAAAGGCCACCGCGACAGCGGCGATGGTGCCGGTCTGGATGACGGTGAAGAGGGTCCAGCCGTAGAGGAAGCCGGCGAGCGGCGAGAGTCCTTCACGCAGGAAGACGTACTGGCCCCCCGCCTTGGGCATCATCGCGGCGAGCTCGGCGTAGGCGAGCGCGCCCGTGACCGTCATGGCGCCGGTGATGACCCAGACCAGCAGCAGCGCGCCCGGTCCCCACTCGCCCACCTGCCGGCCGATGTCGGCCGAGACGATGAAGATGCCGGAGCCGATCATCGAGCCCACGACGAGCGAGATCGCCGCCAGCGGACCGATGCCCCGGATGAACTCCGGCGAGGGCGGGCTGGCGGGCTGGGTCTTCGCCGTGGTCGCCACTAGGCGCCGGTGCCGGACTGCTGGGTAGTGGGCGGCACAGCCGGCGGCGCGGGCGCGGCCACCTGTTCCGGCGGCTTGGACGCCTGCTCCGCCGCCTTTACCGCCTCGTCCACCACCGCCTGGCCGGCGGCCGCGAGTCCCTTCATCACCTTGGCGGCGCCGTCCATGATGCCCATGGTCCCGCTGATCGCCTGGATCGGGAGCTTCCCGGCCCGCATGGTGTCCTCGACGGTCTCGGTAATCTTGGCGAGGATGCCGCTCGGGCGCCCTCGCTCGGCGTACTTGCTGTCGAGGAACTCGATGAAGTCGAGAATCTGATAGCCGCGCTCGTCGCTCAGCGAGTCGAGCAGCCGGCCGATGCGCTGCTTGAGGAGATCGTTCATCGGGTCACCTGTCGCCTTCCATCCCCGAAACCACCGACACCAGCTCCGCGACGGGCGTCGTGAGAAACCGGGTGCGGGCCGCCCGGATGGCGACGCGGAGCACCACTTCCTGCAGCGGCGGCAACGCCTGAAACGCGGCCGCCTGCGCCGATGGGATGATCACGTACACGAAGCCGGGCTCGGGCAGTGGCCCGCGCGTGAGGAGGTAGGGCTGGCCGGGCGGCATCTCGCTCCGGAGCTCGTCGGCCGTCTTGACGGCGATCACCTGCAGCCGCCACTCGAGCGTCTGGCCGACGAACCGGGCGGGCTCCGCGCGGACTTCGGCGGCGCTCACCCCGACCAGCGCGGCGCTGTCCGAGACGGCGACGGCATCAGCGGGGATCCAGCCCTCGACCTGCACCTTCACCAGATCGCCCGAGCGGGCCACGATCCGGGCCGGCGTGCCGGCCTGGAGGGTGCCGAGCGTCCCGCCTGCGGGCGTAGCGCCGAGGGCCGTCTCACGAGCGGTCTGGACGCGGTCAGGGCACCACCTGGCCGGCTGCGCCGGACCAGGGGCCTGGGGTGGCGGCCTCGGCCGCGGTGGCGCCGGGAGTCCGCCGGGAGCGTGGCGCCGCGGGCTGCTGGGCGGTCGTGGACTGCTGGGGCGGTCGGAGGTGCGGAGCGCCTGCTTGGGAATCCACCCGTTCCGCCGCACCCGGGTCCACTTGCCCTTCTGCGCCGACCCGCTCGAGCAGCGTTCCCTCGCGCACCCGGCCGAGCAACGGACCGTTGGGCGAGCGACGGAGGTTTTCGCCTTCATCCGTGGTCACGACGAGATCGTAGCCGTCCCGCCGTGTCCGCTCGGTGGAGTTGGTGTAGATCCAGCCCTCGACCGTGGCTTCGTTCCAGCTGCCACGGGTCCGGCCGGCTTCGACCGGCGCCCCGGCCGGAAGGGTCACGAGCGGGACGCCGTCGGGGTCCTTGTGCAGGCTGGCGGGCGCGGTCAGCGCCGTGTCCTCCTGGGCCGCGGCAGGGGCCGAGAGGGCGAGGCATGCGACGATCACGCAGGCTGGTAGGCGAAGCAGCCCGGGACTAGATTGCGGCGCGTAACTCACAGTCCGGCATTGTAGAGCACGCGGAGACTCATGTCAAACGGCAGCACCCGGCAGCGGGTCGTCCTGGTCGTCCTGGACGGCTGGGGCTACCGGCGCGAGCGGGAGGGCAACGCCATCGAGCTGGCCTCGACGCCGGTCTGGCACCGGCTCTGGGCGTCGTCGCCGCGGACCCTGCTGGACGCCAGCGGCCTGGCCGTGGGTCTGCCCGAAGGCCAGATGGGGAACAGCGAGGTGGGCCACCTCAACCTCGGCGCCGGCCGGGTGGTGCCGCAGGATCTGGTGCGCATCTCCCAGAGCATCCAGAGTGGGGAGTTCTACCAGATCCCCGCGCTGGTCGATCTCTGCAGCCAGCTCCGGCAGTCGGGCGGCACCCTCCACCTCGTCGGGCTGCTCGGCCCGGGCGGCGTGCATGCGCTCGACCGTCACCTGCTCGCCTGCGTCGAGCTGGGCGTCCGACAGCGCCTGCCGGCGATCGCCATCCATGGTTTCCTCGACGGCCGGGACTCGTCGCCGACCCTCGGCGCGGAAGTCGTTCGGACGCTGCTGCTCGACATGCGGCGGATCGCCGGGTCCCGCGTGGACATCGCTTCGCTGACCGGTCGCTACTACGGCATGGACCGCGACCGGCGCTGGGACCGGACCCAGCTGGCCTACGACGCGATGGTGCACGGCATCGGCACGCCGGTGGAGCATCCGGTGCTCGCCATGCAGGCGGCCTACCAGCGCGGCGAGACCGACGAGTTCATCCGGCCGCTGGTGCACCACCGGGACGGCCGGCCCGTGGCCACGATGCGCGACGGCGACGGCGTGCTGTTCTTCAACTACCGCAGTGACCGGATGCGCCAGATCGTGAGCGCGCTGGCCATCCCCGGGTTCGACGAATTCGACCTCGGCCGCCGCCCGGCGCTCTCCTGCGTCACCATGACGCAGTACGACCAGACCTTCCAGCTGCCGCCGGCCTTTCCGCCCTTCAGCCTCGCGCGGATCCTGGCCGAGGTCCTCGCCGACCAGGGGCGGACCCAGTTCCGGACGGCGGAGACGGAGAAGTATCCGCACGTCACCTACTTCTTCAACGGCGGGTACGAGCCGCCCTATCGTGGCGAGGAGCGCTGCCTCATCCCCTCGCAGCGCGTGGCGACCTATGACCTCGCGCCCGAGATGAGCGCCGCGGGCATCACCGACGCGCTCTGCCGCACGATCGAATCGGGCCACCACGATTTCATCCTCTGCAATTACGCCAACGCGGACATGGTGGGACACACCGGGGTGCTGCCGGCCGTGATCAAGGCGGTGGAGACGGTGGACGCCTGCCTGGCCCGGGTCCTCGCCAGTGCGGAGCGGGCCGGGATCAGCGTCCTCATCACCGCGGACCACGGCAACTGCGAGATGATGATCGACCCGGTGACGGGCGGCGTGCACACCGCGCACACCACCAACCCGGTGCCGTTCGTCGCGGTGCGCGCCGGCGCCGCTGCCCTGCGCGGCAGCGGGTCGCTCCGTGACGTGGCGCCGACGGTGCTTCGGCTGCTGGGCATCGACCCGCCGGCTGAAATGACCGGCCGGGATCTGCGGGAAGCTTGAGGCGGAGCGGACGTGCGAGGAGCCGGAGTGCGAAGAGCCGAGTGTGGGATCCCCTTGCGTGAGAGCGTGCATGGATCAGCGTGACTCGAAGGCCCAGTCCCGCACGAGGTCGCTCCCCTCGCTGCGCTCAGGGGATGACGGCGGCGGCAGCGGCCCTCGGGCCGGCGCCTGCTCCTCGCCGGCCCTCCTCGCGACCATCCCCGCCCCGCTCGCGGCCCAGGTGGGCCACCGTCCCGAATCCTCGCCCTACCGCGACATCCGGAAGGGGCACACCGTCACTCCCTTCTTCGGCCAGTTCGGGGGGTCCGGCGGACGGTTCGAGATCGGCCCGCACGACGGGCAGATCTACGGGCTCCGGTACGATCTCCGCACCGGCTCGACGATCCAGATCGGCCTCGGGGTTGCCCGCGCCGATCTGCAGCGGCTCATCGTGGACCCGTTCGATTCGCTGTCCCGGCGCGTCTCGGGCCCGGTGGACCAGACGGTCACGTTCGCCGAGGTGAACCTCCAGCTCAACCTGACCGGCGGAAAGACCTGGCACCGGCTGGCGCCCTTCGTGGGCAGCGGCGTGGGCCTCACCTTTCCCAGCGGCACCCCCGCCGACACCAGCAGGTTCGAGCTGGGCAAGAAGATCTATCTCGCGCCGATGGTCGGCGTGCGGATCTTCGTCACCGACCGGCTCTCGCTCCGGGGCGAAGCCCGGGCCCTGTTCCTGAAGCTCAAGTATCCCACGACCTTCGAGGACGAGCCCGCGGCCGAGCCCGGCGATCCGCCCGACAACTCCAACGCCGTCATCACCGATGGCAATGTGAGCGAGTGGACCACGAGCTCGGTGCTGCTCGTCGGGCTCGGCTACACCTTCTCGCTCTGATCCCGTGGCGGCCTCGCTCTCGCGCGTCGTCGGCTTTCGCGCCCTGCACCGCTTCTTCCGGCCGGACTGGAGCGAGGCCCGGAACCGGGAGGCGTTCGGCCCGCTGAGCGATGCGCCGGGGCACGCACACGATTATCAATGCGTAGTGACCGTGAGCGGCCCCCTCGAGGAAACGCGGGGGATGGTCATGGACCTGGCGGTCCTCGACCGGGTCCTGCAGGAGGAAGTCGTGGCCCGGTTCGACGGCCGGCACCTCAATCTGGACCTGCCCGAGTTCGCCTACGGCCGAACGCTGCCGACCTGCGAGGCGATCGCCGCGCACCTGTTCCCTCGCGTGGCCGCCCGTCTCCCCGCCGGCGTGACGCTCGAGCGCGTACGCATCCTGGAGGACCCGACGCTCTATGCCGACTGCACCGGACTCCCCTGAGCTGGCCCGCCTCACCAAGCGCGGGGGACGGATGTCCGAGCTCGGCGCCGTCGAGGAAGTTCCGGTCTGGCTGGCAGTACAGGCGGAAGGGCCGCCGTCCTGTGTTGGCATCGGGCTGCGGCGCCGTCTCCACCTTCCTAGCGGAGCCCGGCACACCCCAGCGCCACGGCGCGGGGGCCGCCGGTGCCGAGTGACCGCGCGGCGATCGCGGAGATCCTGCGGACGTCGCGGCGCATCGCGGTGGTGGGGCTGAGCCCGAAGCCGGAACGCCCAAGCCATCGGGTGGCCGCGTACCTCCAGCGCGCGGGCTACACGATCATCCCCGTCCGCCCGACCGGTGCCACCATCCTGGGCGAGCCGGTTCATTCGAATCTCCGGGCGGCGGCGGCCGCCGGACCGATCGACATCGTCGACGTCTTTCGCCGGTCGGAGTTCGTGCCGGCGCTGCTCGACGACCTGCTCGCCGTCCGGCCGCGCCTGGTCTGGCTCCAGGTCGGCATCCGGGACGACGCCACCGCCGGACGGCTCGAGGCCGAAGGGATTCCGGTCGTCATGGACCGCTGTCTGGCGGTGGATCACCAATTCATGGGGGAGTGATGCTGATGAGAGAGGCTGTCGCTGTCGCCCTCACCGCCGCCTGCCTGGTGATCCCCGGCTCGCCCCTGGCGGCGCAGCGCACCGCGCGATCGGCCGATCCTCATCTTCACGATCTCGGGAGCCTATCTCGACGACGTCGGGCTGTGGAGCGTTCCCGACCAGTCGGTGATCGATCCCGCCTCGGGCCGCGCACGGATCATTTCGCCATCACCCGGAGCGTGAAGCGCACGATCGGCGCCGGCTTCTCGGGCACGTATTACAAGGGCAGCCACCTCGGGATCACTGCCGAGGCGTTCCTGCTCGGCCTGGGATACGACGACACCTGTCGCCTCGTGGCTCCGCTCCAGGCGGGGCTCAACGCCGATCGGTGCAACTCGATCGACGAGCGCGAGCGGTCGGCCGCGGCCGTGGCGCTGACGACCGGACTCATCTACCGGGTCTCGGGCGACGAGTTCATCTCGCCGTTCGCCCGCGTGCGCCGCCGGCATCCTCGTCAACAACCAGAGTCCGCTCCGCCTGTTCGGAGAGGACAGCAACGGCGACGAGCTGCTGATCTATGACGACGAGAACACCGGCACCCGGCTCCGTCCCGCCTTCGTGCTGGGCATCGGGACCACCGTCGCCGCCGGCCGGGCGTACCAGATCCGGTGGGAGGTCCGCGACAACATCGTGGGCATCCAGAGGATCACCGGCCCCGACAGGACCGGGGCAGGTGCCGCCGAACGAAACCGCGTACAAGCACATCTTCAGCATCAACGTCGGGCTCGACGTGATCCTGGAGCGCAGGCCGGGGAGACGCTACTGACCGGCGGACGAATCCGCGGCGCGGTCCTGGCGGGCGGTGGGGCCACCCGCTTCGGCGGCCGGCCGAAAGGCCTGGAGACGATCGGCGGCGAGCGGATCCTCGACCGGCTGGTGGACACGCTCACCGAGGCCCTGGGCGAGCCGCCGCTGCTCGTGGCCAACGCGCCCGACGCCGGCGCCTGGCGACCCGGCCTTCGGGTGGTGCCCGATGTCCGCCCCGGCCTCGGCGCGCTCGGCGGGATCTACACGGCGGTCGTCGAGGCGCCCGCGCCGGTCGTGTGCGTCGCCTGGGACATGCCGTTCGTGTCGGTGGCGCTGGTCCAGGCGCTCGCCGCCGGGCTCGATACGCACGACGCCATGCTGGCCGAGAGCGACGGGCGCCGCGGCGTGGAGCCGCTCTGCGCGGCCTACGGTCCTGCCTGCCGCGACGCCATTGCCGCCACCCTGGATGCCGGCGACCTCCGCGCCATCGGCTTCCACCAGCGCATCTCTGTCGGTATCCTCCCTCTGTCCCAGGTCCGGCGCTTCGGCGATCCGGAGCTCCTGTTCTTCAACGTCAACACCGCGGACGATCTCGCGCGCGCGGACGGACTGTGGCGTCGACACGCATCCTCTCCATCATCGGGCGGAAGAACGCCGGAAAGACCACGCTGACCGTGGCGCTCGCGAGCGAGCTCGCGCGGCGCGGACGGCGGGTCATGACCATCAAGCACAGCCACCACCCCGCGGACGTGGACCGGCCGGGCTCGGACAGCTGGCGGCACTTCCACGAGGGCCGGGCCGAGCGGTCGCTGATCGCGGCGCCCGATCTCCGCGTGCTCTTCGAGCGCTCCCCCGACGAGTATGATCCGGTGGCCCTCGCGCGCCGGTACATGGCCGACGCCGACATCGTCCTCGCCGAGGGCTACAAGCGGGCGCCGATTCCCAAGATCGAGGTCTTCCGGCCCTCGGTGGCGCCCACGCCGATCTTCGACCCCACCGCGCCCGACGCCCACCTCTGGACGGCCATCGTCACCGACGACCTCGATTTCGAGTCGCCCTGCAAGGTGATCCGCTTCCAGGACACGATGTGGCTGCAGCTGCTGGCCTCCCTGACGACCGAGCGCGCCCAGGCAATCGACGGATGAACGCGCCGCTCTCGGCCGCCGAGGCCGCGCGCCGCATCCTCGACGACGTGCGCCGCCAGCCCGCCCTGCGGGTCCCGCTCGACGACGCGCTCGACAGCGTGCTCGCCGAGGACATCGTGAGCCCGATCGACATCCCGGCCTGGACCAACTCGGCCATGGACGGCTACGCGGCCCGCGGCGACGACGTTCGCGGCGCGTCGGCCGAGGAGCCGGTGCGGCTCCGGGTGGTCGAGGTGCTCCCCGCGGGCGCGTTCCCCACGCGCCGGATCGAGGCCGGCGAGACCGCCCGAATCTTCACCGGTGCCCCGCTCCCCGACGGTGCCGACACGGTCGTGCGGCAGGAGGACACCGACGAGGGCGCCGAGACGGTGACGATCGTGCGCGACCGCGACGTCGGCGTCAACTTCCGTCGCGTGGGCGAGGACATCCGGCGCGGTGCCACGGTGCTCACGGCGGGAATGGCACTGGGCCCGGCGCCGCTTGGCGTGCTCGCCTCCCTCGCCGTGGCTCAGCCATTGGTCTATCGCCGCCCGCGGGTGGCGATCCTCGGCAGCGGGGACGAGATCGTGGACGTCGACCAGCCCGAGGAGATCCTGAGCGGGCGGAAGATCGCCAGCAGCAACACCCATACGCTCGTGGCGCTGGTCCGCCAGGCCGGCGGCGAGCCGGTGAATCTCGGCATCGCCCGCGACACGCCGGAGAGCCTGCGCGAGCACTTCCGGCGCGCGCTCGACTGCGATCTCCTGGTCACCACGGCCGGCATCAGCGTCGGCGAGCACGACTATGTCCGCTCCGTGCTCGACGAGCTCGGCGCCGTGCAGCGATTCTGGAAGCTGCGGATGCGCCCGGGCGCGCCGGTCGGGCTTCGGGCTGCTCGGCGGGATTCCGTGGATCGGCCTGCCGGGCAACCCGGTCAGCACGATGGTGACGTTCGAGCTGTTCGTGCGGCCGGCCATCCGAAAGATGTGCGGGCATCCCCTGCCCTTCCGCCGCGCGGTGCCCGTGCGGCTGGCCGAGCCGGTCTCGGTCAGGCCGAAGCTGCAGCATTTCCTGCGGGCGATCGTGGACGAAACGCCCGGCGGGCCGGAGGCCAGGCTCACGGGGCCGCAGGGCTCGGGCATTCTCACCTCGATGGTGCTCGCGAACGCCCTGCTCGTCCTTCCGGAGGGTCAGTTCGATACGCCTGCCGGTGCAACGGTGCAGGCGATCAGGCTCGACGATCCGGTGCACCAGCTCGAGCCCGGGTTCTAATCGAGCGCTCCGACCCACCGGACGCCGCCTCGCCGTTCCTCTCCAGCCTTCCCGCAAGTCGTCTCTGCATCAGTCGTTGTCTCGGGTGATTCCGGGGTGATTCGCGCGTGAGCGCCAGTCGTATACTCGGCTCGCTATCGAACGCCCCTATTCATGCGCACCGGGACATGTCCCAAGGAGATACGATGCTCACCCTCGGCTCGGAGCACCCGGCGATCCGGTCGCTCCGTCATTCGCTTCCACCGCTGCTCGTCGCCCTGGCGCTCGCCGCCTGCAACGGCGCGGACAGCTTCCTCGAGCCCTCCGACGGTTCGACCGCGCTCGGGAGCGAGCCGCTCGCCACCGCCGGCCAAGCCGTGGGGCCCGATTTCACGCTGGCGCCCGCCACCGGGCGGATCGTGTTCCAGTCATATCGGAGCGGCAGCGGCGACATCTACCGGATGGATCCTATGGGAACCAGCCTCGTCCGGCTGACCACCTCGGTCGACGAGGAAAGAGTCCCGGCCTGGTCCTACGACAACAAGCGGATCGCACTGGTACGGCCGCGGCTGGACGCCAACAACACGAAGCACGACGACATCTACATCATCAACGCGGACGGCAGCGGCGGGCACTGGGCACGCTCGGTACCATCGCCATGGCACCTGGGCGACCCCTCGTGGTCTCCCGACGGCTCGCGCCTGCTGGTGACCGTCACCGTGTCGTACACCTGGTACGTGGGATGGATGGATCTGGCCACCGGTCAGATCGGCCTCTTCAACGGAGGCGGGTTCAATTATCCGGGGCTCAAGGCATCGTACGACCGCAGCGGCCAGAAGATCGTGTATGTCGGCTCGGGCTCGAAGACCGTAGAGCAGATCAAGGCTGACGGAACGGGTCACAAGGTCCTCGTGTCCTCAACCTATGTGAGCCGGCCGGCCTATTCGCCGGACGGCAAGAAGGTCGCCTACAGCAGACTGATCAGTACCGGTGACGAGGAACTCTTCGTCAAGAACCTCGTGGATGGCACCACCAAGCGCCTGACCTGGTCCGCGAAAGACGACAACTCACCGACCTGGTCGCCGGACGGGTCGAGGATCGCGTTCACGAGCCGCCGGTCAGGTGTGCTTCAGATCTGGACCATGAACGCCGCGACCGGAGGAGGCCTCACGCGGCTCACGCACACGACGGCCAGCGCCGAGCTTTACCCGCAGTGGTCGCATTAGGCAGCCGCTCCAACAGCCGGGTGATTTCGGGATGATTCGCCGGTGAGTACGGGCCGGCATACTTGGCGTGTCAACATCGCCCGGATCGACCAGTGATCCCTGTTACGATCGACACTCGAGGGTGTAGGAGGACAGTATGACCCGACCGACCGATGCCACCAGCGGGGCGCGCTTCGACTCTCCCCTCGCCCTATGGATCACGATCTGGCAGCGTTACCTGGTGTACGGACAGACGCTCTGACCTGCGCAGATTGGTCGCAGGACGCGGCGTTCGGCACAGTTTGGCCCCCGGGGCGGATCAACGCGCCGGGGGCCCGTTTCGGAGGAGCGACCCTCAGGATGGGCGGTCGAGGGCCATCCGCCAGATGTCGCTCTCGCGCTCGGCGAGGGTGAAGTAGAACCGCTGGCCATCCACCGCGAATTCAGCGCGCGGGGATGGCCGCGCGTCGAACCGCACGAGGAGCCTGGGCTCGCCGCCGCCGGCCGGGACCGACCAGAGGCTCGCCCGGCCCTCCCCATCCAGCGCCTTGTAGTACACGGTGCGTCCCTCGGGGGACCACTGCGCCAGCAGCGGCACCGGGCGGACGGTGGGATCCCGGCTCTCCACGAGGAGCCGCGGCGCGCTCCCGTCCGGCGCGATCACCCATAGGCCCCCGTTCCGCAGGTACGCAATTTCCCCCCCGTCGGGAGACCAGCGGGCGTCCTGACCGCCCTCGGTGGTGAGCTGGCGGGGCGCCTTCCAGCGGCCACCGGCCTCCCGCTCCACGGCGTACAGCTCGAATCGTCCAGTGCGGTCGGAGTGGTAGACCAGGCGTCGCCCGTCGGGAGACCAGTCCGGGAACCGCTGGTTGCCCGAGTCGGATACGACCGGGCTCGGCGTGCCGCCGATGGCGGGGATCACGAACAGGCGCCGGTGGCCCGCGCGGAAGCCGTAGTAGGCGACCTCCCGCCCGTCAGGCGACCAGGACGGCATGAAGGCATCGCCCGAATCCGGCGAGAGCAGCTCCGGCTCGCCGCCGATACGCGGCATCAGGTAAATCGCCTGGTGGCCACCGCGGTCCGAGTCGAACGCCAACCATCGCCCGTCCGGCGACACGGCCATGCCCTCGATCGACTGGTGACCCGACGTGAGCGGCTCGGCACCCGCGGCGGACACTGGTCCGCCAGCGGGTATCGGGAGCGTGGCGACGTTGGCGTATTCGGTGAAGTCGTCGTAGGCGAGCTGGCGGCCGTCGCGCGACAGATCGATCGTGTGGACCTGCAGGCCGGTGGTGAGCCGAGCCGGCGCGCCTGCCGCCTTGCCCGACCGATCGATGGCGACGCGATAGACGTCCCGGCTCCCGTCCCGGCTGGAGACGAACAGCAGGCTCCGGCCGTCCGGCAGCCATGCGGGGCTCGTGTTGAGCGCCGCCGCGTCCGTGAGCGGCACCGGCGGGCCGCCGGACGCGGCGACGGTCCAGATGGCGCTGGGCGCGATGTTGCCGATGGCGTTGGGCGCGTAGACGAACGCCGCGTTCCCGAGCACGTAGGCGATGCGCGAGCCGTCCGGCGACCAGGCGAAGGAGTGCGGCTGCCCCACCTCCGCGATCGTCGTCGGCGGCCCGCCCTCGGCAGCGCGGACCTCGATCCTGCGACCGACTGCGTAGACGATCTTCCGGCCATCGGGCGACCAGGCCAGGTAACTCGGACCCTCGTCGCTGATCGCCCCCTCGCCGTTGATGGTGGGACTCTCCTCGGGTGGCGCGACCAGCAGGCGCGCGGGTCCGCCCAGTGCCGGGACGACATAGATCGCCCGCCCCGCCTCGAAGCTGAGTCGCGCGCCGTCCGGAGACCATCGGGGCCAGTGCTGGTCGCCCGGCGTGCTGTCGGCCACCGCGATGGTGCGGCCGCCGGAAATCTGGCGGACGTAGATCCGAAGCCGCCCGCTCGGTCCGGCCGCGTAGGCAACGAACTTCCCATCGGGCGAGAGGGCCGGATGGATCTCCAGCCCGGGCTGTCCCGTGAACCGCGTGATGCGGCCAACGCGCAGCTCTCCCGGCGGGCCCGGGCGGAGCAGTGTCGCTCCGCCCGCGAGCGCGACCGCGGCCACGCCAGCGAGCACCCATCGCCGCGCGGAACGCCGAGACGCGACGTGGGGCTGCGAGAGACCTGATTCGGCCAGGCTTGCCGAGTGCTGCGCCTGGCTGGCGGGCGCGACGGCATCCGGCATCGGAGCAAGCGGACCCACCGCTTCCAAGGGCGTAGGGGGCCACGTGTCAGACAGCAGGTCACGAGGTGGCGTATCCGCCGAGAACGCGCGCGGCGAGATGTCGGCGTGCAGGTCGGCACGCGGCGGCTCCGCACTCACCTTGCGCTCGGCGACGGTGCTCGTCATCTCCCTTCTGATCCGCTCGGCCAGCGCCACCACGGCCTGATCCGGCGGCGCCTCCAACTCCTGCTCCAGCAGGACTTCGTAGACTCGAGCGTGCTGGAGCGCGGCGGTCCGGTCGCCCGCTGCCACGAGCGCCTCTATCAGGCCAATGGCCACGCGGGCGTTGAGCGGATCCTGCGCCGCCAGCCTGCGCCACCATTCCGCGCAGTCCCGGTGGTCCCCACGATCGGCAGCCCGCCGGCATAGACGCTCGAGCGCGGTGGCATGGTCCCGCGCCAGGCCTGCGCGCTCCTCCTCGAGCCAGCGCTCGAACTCGCCCGCCTCCGAGAGATGAAAGCCGTCGAGAAATGGACCACAGTATTCCGCGACCGCCCGCTCCGGGAAGCCGGCCTTCAGTGCGGCCGAGAACGCCGCGACGTCGCTGGTGACCAGATCGGGATTGAGCCGGACGTCCCGGGTTCCCAGGAAGACCTCGTCGGCGCCCATCTCCTGCCGAAGCGCGTAGAGGGCCTGGTTGAGTCCTTTCCGCGCGCGCTCCTCGTCCGTTTCCGCCCAGAGCATGCCGATCAGCCGGTCGCGTGTCATGCCCTGCTCGCCCGCAGCCGCCAGCAGGGCGAGCAGCCCGAGGCGCCGCGGCTGGGAAGCCGCGCCGCTCAAGCGCTGACCGTCGCGCTCGAGGAACAACCTGCCAAACGTGTTAAGACGTAACAGGTTAGGCTCGGTGATTTCGAGGTGACCGGCGGAAGCGATTTTGGTATCAATTGTAGAGTCGGGGTAGTGTGCCCACAAGACAGAAGGAGCGCCGAAAATGCGTCCAGAAACCGAGCGGGTCGTTCGCGAGAGCTGGGCCCAATTCGAGCCGGTCGCGGTGGAGTCGGCCGCGTTCTTCTACGACAAGCTGTTCGAGCTCGACCCCGAGGCGCAGCGCCTCTTCGCCAAAACCGACATGGTCGCACAGGGTCACAAGGTCATGCGGATGTTCGCCGAGATCGTGCACAACCTCGACCGGCCGGAGGCGCTGGTCGCCGAGGTGGCTGACCTCGGCCGTCGGCACGTCGGCTACGGCGTGCAAGATCACCAGTACGACTCGGTCGGCACCGCGTTGCTCTGGACGCTCGAGCGCGGCCTGGGTCCGGCCTTTACCGACGAGGTCCGGGATGCCTGGACCGAGGCCTACCTCCTCTTCTCGAGCGTCGCGCGGCGGGCCACCGCCCGCGCGTCCCAGCCGCGAGGCTACACGGCACTACCATAAGCCCTTATAGGAGAACCTGATGGGCATGGTGAGATCCCGGTGATTTCAGCGTGACTCCGCCCGGTAGACTTGTTCCCGTCAACTGGGCGGCGGCGAGGCCCGAAGCCGACTGCCACCATCCAATGGGCCCCCGGAGAAGGAGTCACCCCATGAAGACCACGACCGCGCTGGGCCTGACCTCGCTCATCGTCCTGACGCTGGCGGCATTCACCGGCGCGGCGCGTCCGACGACCCTGCCGGCCCCGACCGAATCCTCTTCCTTCTTCGCCGAGCTCCACGGCGACCTGCACGCCAGCCCCCGCGGCGCGGCACGGTTCGGCGCGGTGGCAGGCGGCGCCGGCGCCTCGAAGTTCACCCTGTCCCTGGGTGCCGATGGCCCGGATGGCTCCGTGCTCTTCACCCGCACCAACGGCGCCCATCTGACGCCCGGCACCTACGCCATCTCGGGCCGGGACGACGGCACGGACGAGATCCGGGCGCTCGTCATGACCGGCTCCGCGACTCGGCCCACCGGCGTGTTTCGGGGACAGTCGGGCTACCTGATCGTCACCTCGGCGACCGACAACGTCATTCGTGGACGGTTCCAGGTGGTGGCCACCGGATTTCTCGCCTCGGATCCGGCAGACGAGAGCCGGCCGATGAAGGCGACCGGCATGTTCACCGCCACCCGCGAATAGCGGCGAGAGAGGAGCCCACCATGAACGGCGAGCAGATCAGGCTGGTCCGGGTCACCTGGCTCGAGGTGGCCCCGATCGCCGACACCGCGGCACGGCTATTCTATGGACGCCTTTTCGAGACCGATCCGGAGGTTCGTCAGCTCTTCGCGCACAGCGACATGGACCAGCAGCGAGTGAAACTCCTGCGGACCCTGACGGTCGCCGTGGGGGCGCTGGACAAGCTGGAGACGATCCGGCCGGCACTCGAAAACCTGGGACGACGGCACGTCGACTACGGCGTCGAGGATCGTCATTACGAACTGGTCGGAGCCGCGCTGCTGTGGGCATTGGAACAGGGGCTGGGCGACGGCTTTACCGTCGCGGTGCGTGAGGCCTGGACCACCGCCTACACGACCCTGGCGGCCATCATGCGCGAGGCGGCGGCAACTGGGGAGCGAGCCGCCTGAGGGGCAGGTGTGGTGATTGATTCCGGCGGCATACCCCGCTAGATTTGAGCCTTGTAGAAGGGGAGTAGCTCATCCGCCACCAGGCGGACGACTGGATCGTCAAGACTGTCCGACGCGTTCGGGCACGGTCCAGCCGGGGTCGAGGGAGACACGATCTCCCCGCATCAGAGCGAGACCTTCGTCCACGCGAAAGCGGAGCGGACGGGGTCTCGCTCTTTTTGTCACCAGACCCCACTTACCAGCAAGGTGCTAAGAGGAGCGCATGAACAACATCAAGACCATGGTCCTGATGGCCGGCCTTCTGGGCCTGTTCCTGCTCGCCGGCCAGCTGCTCGGGGGGTCGCAGGGGCTCGTGCTCGCCCTGGTCCTGGGCAGCGCGTTCAACTTCATCATGTACTTCTTCTCGGATAAGATCGTGCTCCGGATGTACGGCGCGCAGATCGTCAGCGAGGAGCAGGCGCCCGAGCTCTACCGGATGGTCGACCGGCTCCGCCAGCGGGCGGGACTGCCGATGCCGGTCGTCGCGGTGGCGCCGCACGAGCAGCCCAACGCGTTCGCCACGGGGCGGAACCCCGACCACGCGGTCGTCGCGGTGACGACGGGCATCCTCAAGTACATGCCGCAGGAGGAGCTCGAAGGCGTCATCGCCCACGAGCTGGCGCACGTCAAGAACCGGGACATGCTGATCACCACGCTGGCGGCGGGCGTCGCCGGCGCGATCAGCAACCTGCCGTACCTGCTCCTGTTCGGCGGGGGGCGGAGCGACGAGGACGGGCACCCGATCGCGCAGCTGGCGCTGCTCCTGCTCGCGCCGATCGGCGCGATGCTGATCCAGTTCGCCGTGTCGCGCCAGCGGGAGTTCGAGGCCGACCGGGTCGGCGCCGAGATCCTCGGCCGCCCGATGCCGCTGGCCAACGCGCTCCGGCGGCTCGACGCGATGGCGCAGCGGATCCCGATGCAGGTGGCTCCGGCCGCCGCGCCGCTCGCGCAGGTGAACCCGCTCGCGGCCCGCGGCGGTGTCGCCGGCCTGTTCAGCACGCACCCGCCGACCGAGGAGCGCGTCGCCCGGCTCGAGGCGATGACGGTAGCGGAGCCGCTAGGTGGGTCATCACGGCCTGGCCGTCTGGCTGGGCTTCACCGGGATCGTGATCGCCCTCCTGGTCCTCGACCTGGGGGTGCTCAACCGGCGGTCCCACGTGCTGTCGTTCAAGGAGGCGATGAGCTGGAGTGGCGGGCTCATCGCCTTCGCGCTCCTGTTCGGGCTCTTTCTCTGGTGGCGCGAGGGCGCCCAGCACGCGCTCGAGTACTACACCGGCTACCTGATCGAGCTCTCGCTCAGCGTCGACAATCTCTTCGTCTTCATCCTGATCTTCAACTACTTCGGCGTGCCCTCCGAGGCCCAGCCGAAGGTCCTCAAGTGGGGCATCCTCGGCGCCATCGTGATGCGGTTCATCATGATCACGGCGGGCGCGCTGCTGCTCCAGCGGTTCGAGTGGATCATCTACGTCTTCGGCGGGATCCTGATCCTGACCGGCATCCGGATGCTGCTGCAGCAGGATGAGCGGATCGAGCCGGAGAAGAATCCCATCGTGCGGCTGGCGCGGCGGGTGCTGCCGTTCACCGACGGCTATGACGGCGCCAACTTCACCCACCGGACCCGCAGCGGCCGGCTGCTCGCCACGCCGCTGGTGCTGGTGCTCCTCGTGGTGGAGTGGTCGGATCTCGTCTTCGCCATCGACAGTATTCCCGCCATCTTCTCGATCACGCGCGACCCGTTCCTCGTGTACAGCTCCAACGTGTTCGCCATCCTGGGGCTCAGGGCGCTCTTCTTCGTGCTGGCGGGGATGCTGGACAAGTTCGTCTACCTGAAGCCGGGGGTGGCGCTGATCCTGGTGTTTGTCGGGGTGAAGATGGCGGTGAGTGCCTGGCTGCACGTGCCCACTCTCGCGAGCCTGGCGGTCGTCATCCTCACCCTCGGCGCGTCGGTGGGCCTGTCGCTCTGGCGGAGCGCCAGGGAGGCGCGGCAGGCCGCCTAGCGGGTCGGCGTCTGCGGTGTGCCTTCGCGGGCCACGGGCAGCACGTCGATCCCGCCGGCCATCGGCCCCACATCCACTGTGGCCACCGTCGCGAGCGCGCGGAGGTCGATGACCTCGACGGTCCCCGGCTCGGAACCGATCCCCTCGACCGAGACGAAGGCGTAGCGATCGTCCGCGGTGATCGCCACGCCGTGGACCACCTTCCGTTTCGTCGGCAGCCGCTTCAGCTCCTTCCCCGTCCCCGCGTCGAACACCGAGACCGACTGGCCCCGTTTGTTGGTCGCCACCAGCAGCCGCCCGTCGTGCGTCACCGCCAGGTTGTAGACGCCGTCGCCCGCCGGCAGGCGGCGGGTGAGGGTCCAGCGCTCGGCGTCGATCTCCGCGATCTCGCTGGCCTTGTTGCACGCCACGAACACGCGCCGTCCGTCGGGCGTGGGCTGAGCCCAGGTGGGCGAGCACGACACGTTGCCGGGCTTGGGCGGCTCCATGCCGTGCCCGCCGGCGTCGTGCGTCGGCGTACCCGACGCGCTCGCCGAGACCTTCATCGCGCCGGCCATCCCGTGCTCCTGGCCCTTCCGGAGCAGGAACGTCCGGGACACGGCCAGGCTCCGGGTATCGATCTCGACCAGCTCGTCGTCCATCATGCAGGCCGAGTAGTGCTTGGTGCCCTGGGCGTTGAGCCGGGATCCGTGCGGCATCACGCATGTCGGGATGCGGGCGACCTCGAGCATCTCGTCGGTCGCCACCACCGACACCGACGACGGCACCATGTCGCCGTGCAGGTTGAAGTTCACGACGTAGGCGAGGTAGCCGTCGGGCGAGACCTGCAGCGTCGCGGGGAACAGGCCGAGCTCGACCCGGCCCTCCAGCCGGTCGTCCCGGGTCGAGTACTTCCAGAGCGAGCCGAACGGCGTGCCGTGGCCGGTGGAGACGAACAGGTGATTGCCGTCGGGCGCCAGAGCGACACCGTGCGGCCCGTCCGGGTCGGTCGGCAGGATGCCGACGGTGTGGGTGCGTTCGACCGTGAGCCCGGCCGGCCCGAACCGGACGAGCTGCAGCTTGTCCACCGCCTCGGAGGCCACCCAGGCGTAATAGTCGTGCGCCGGCGGCTCCTGCGCGCGCGCGGCGCCGGCCCCGAGGGCGAGCGCCGTCCCGACCGCGAGCGCGCGCCTCATGGAACCGGCGGCGCGAGATCCTCCCGCCGCGGCTCCAGCCGCACGATGAAGAGCCCGTTGTTGAAGTCGTTCACGTAGGCCAGGTTGTTCTTGACGACCACGCCCCACGTCATCGGCGAGTTGGGCAGGAAGCCCTGCGGGTCGGTCGGATTGAGCTGGGCCATGACCCGGCCCTGCGACCGCAGATTGCCGCGCAGCTCGCCCGAGACGTCGAACGCCATGAAGCCGGCGTTGTAGGCGCCCATGTAAAGCGTATCCCCCGCCACCCAGACGTTGTGCACGCCGCCGTACTCCGGCTCGTACCAGGCCACTTCCTTGGGCTTCGTCAGGTCGCTCACGTCGACCACGTGCAGGCGGCCGTACGCGCGCGAGGGCTGTCCCTTGAACAGCGCGTTGCCCGCGTCCACGCCGAAGACCTCGTCGGCCACGAAGACGTAGTTGCGGTACCGCCAGGCGGTATGCGTGCCGCGGATGAAGCCCGGCCCGCCGGTCTCCGACACCTGCCGGTAGAGCGAGTCGAGATCGTACTTGAACTGGCTCACCAGCTGCGGATTCGACGGGCTCCCGCCCTTCGCGCCGTTCCCCACGTCCAGGATCACCAGGCCATCGTGCCACCAGCTCGCGTACACCAGCCCGTCCTGCACGTCGATGTCGTGCAGGCTCCGGCCGTAGTCGGCGCGCGGGGTCTTCCAGCGGCCGACCTCCTTCGGGTGGGCCGGGTCGTTGATGTCCACGATGTGGAGCGCGCCCGTGCCGTCGTTGGTCAGGTAGACGTGGGTGCCGTACTTGGGCTGCGTGAAGATGAAGGCGGAGTGAACGCCCGCCGTGACGCCGTCGGTGAACTCGGCTACCGGCTTCGGATGCAGCGGATCGTCGAGGGTACAGATGACGATGCCGTTCTTCCGGTCGGCCGCGCCCTCGCGGGTGAAGACCAGGACCTTGCCCGCCGCATCGGTCATGATGTCGTTGATGACCCGGGTATTGGCCTGGACCGAGTCGGCGATGCGGGGGTTGGCGGGATCGCTCACGTCGATCGCGTAGAGCCGGTCGCCGCCGAGGTGAGTACCGAGGTACGCCACCTTGCCGTTGGGGTGGATCCACACCTCGGCGGTCGGGAAGGCCTTGCGGACGACCGACCCGACGACCGTCGTGGGGCGGCGCACTTCGCGCCTGGAGACGGTCACGGTGGCGGTCGCCGAGCGGCCGGCGAGCGACGCGGTCACGGTGTAGGTGCCCGGCTCGTAGGGCACGAAGGCCCCGTCGGCGTCGACGTGGCCTTCGCCAGGGCCGAACGACCAGGTCGGCGTGAGGCCGGCGACGGCACGGTCGGCGGCATCGTGCGTCGTGGCGGCGAACCGGACCACGTCGCCCTGGCGGACCTTCGCGGACGCCGGCTCGAGCGAGAGCGACGCCGGCGCCGCGCCGGCGACCTCTACCGGCACCTCGGCGCGGACTCCCGCGGCCGCGGCGCGGATCGTAGCGCGGCCCGCGCCCCGCGCCTCGAGCGCGCCGTCGCGGCTCACCCGCGCCACGGCGGGCGCCGAGCTGGCCCAGGTGACCGCGTCTCCCCGGGCATCGCCTTCGGCGCTCAGCACCCGTGCCGCGAGTTGGATCCGCTGGCGCGGGACGAGGCGCGCGGGGACGGGGTCGATCTCGACGCGCCGCGCCGGGCCCGGCACCACGCGCACCGAGAGCCGCTCGATGTACGGCTTGGTCCCCGGGACGATCGCGGTCGCGAGCAACGCCACGTCGCCGACCGAGCCGGCTCGGGCCCACCCGTCCTCCCCGATCGCCACCTGGGCCGGGCCGACCGTGTGGAAGACGATCTTCGCCTCGGGAATGGGCCGGCCGGCCGCGTCCAGCGCGCGGGCCTCGAGCCGGACCGAGTCGCCCACGGCCACGCTGACGTTGGGCGTGCCGAGCACGACGCGCGCGACCGGCGTGGGCGCCGCCGCGGTGGTGTCCTGCCCGGACGCCGGGTGGACCAGCGAGCAGCGCCACGGAAACGGCGAGCGCGAGAGATCGAACGACCGTCATGGAGGCCTCTTCGGAAGGGCGGAGATGGAGGGGCAAGATACCCGATCCTCCTCCGTTGTCGAGATCGAGGCGGAAAGGGTTGCACGCGAGCCTCCGCCGCCCATCTTCCGGCATGTCTCGATCATCCCTGCTCGCCCGCCTGGGCCTCGACCGTCCCGAACTCCGCGCGTGGGCGATGTACGACTGGGCCGCCTCGGCCATGCAGACGACGGTGATGGTGGCCGTCTTCCCCATCTACTTCGTCAAGGTTGCCGGCGCGGGGCTGGCCGGGGGTGGCGCCACCCAGCGGCTGGCGACGGTGAACACAATCGCGCTCGTGATCATCGCGCTCGCCTCGCCGGTGCTCGGCGCCGTCTCCGACTACGGCGGGAACAAGAAGCGGTTCATCGCCGCGTTCATGGGGGTGGGCGCCGCGGCGGTGGCCGGCCTCTTCTTCGTCCACACGGGTGACCTCACGCTGGCGAGCTGGCTCTTCGTGCTCGCCCTCATCGGCGTGGCTGGGAGCTTCGTGTTCTACGAGGCCCTGCTGCCGCACATCGCGCGCGGCGGAGAGCTCGATCGCCTCTCGACCGCCGGGTACGCGCTCGGCTACGTCGGCGGCGGGATCCTGCTGGCACTCAACCTCGCGTGGATCCAGAAGCCGGCCTGGTTCGGGCTGCCCGCCGGCCCGGGCCTCGATGAATCCGCGGCCACGCTGCCGGCGCGGCTGGCGTTCCTGAGCGTCGCGGTCTGGTGGCTGCTGTTCTCGATCCCGCTGTTCCGGCGCGTGCCCGAGCCGCCGGCGCGGCTGGAGCCGGATGAGCAGCGGGGGCAGAGCCCGATCCGGATGGCATTCGTCCGCCTGCGGCGAGACCTTCCGCGAGCTGCGCGGCTACCGGCAGGCATTCCTGATGCTGCTGGCCTTCCTGATCTACAACGACGGCATCCAGACCATCATCAAGATGGCCACGGCCTACGGCACCGAGCTCGGTATCGACCAGAGCGCGCTCATCGGCGCCATCCTGCTCGTGCAGTTCGTGGGGATCCCGTGCTCGTTCCTGTTCGGCATGCTGGCGGGTCGGATCGGGGCGAAGCGGGCGCTGTTCCTCGGGCTCCTGGCCTACACGGCCATCAGCATCCTCGGCTACTACATGAAGACCGCGACCCACTTCTACGTGCTGGCAGGCCTCGTGGGGATGGTGCAGGGCGGCACCCAGGCGCTGAGCCGGTCGCTCTTCGCCAGCATGATCCCGCAGCACAAGAGCGGCGAGTTCTTCGGCTTCTTCAGCGTGTTCGAGAAGTTCGCGGGCATCTTCGGTCCGCTGATCTTCGCGGGAACGATCGCGGCCACCGGATCGAGCCGCAACGCGATTCTCAGCGTCATCGGCTTCTTTGCCGTCGGCGCGGCCATCCTGGCGCTCGTGGACCTGGACGCTGGCCGGCGCCAGGCGCTGGCCGCGGACGCCGCCGTCCGGCCCGCAGCCTGAGTCCGGGCACAGCTCACGTCGAACGACACGTGCGCCTGCCCATCCCGCCCTACTACCACGACGCGGGGGTTCGTGCCCTCGACCCGGCAGTTCTCCGCCAGCCCGCTCAGCAGGACGCTATGACTCCCTTCGCTCAGGCCGTCGAGGACCACGCTCCCGCCCGGGGCGAGGAGGCGGGTGGTCCCGCCGTCGACAGTCACGCTGAAGCCATCGCCGCCGGGATCGGAGCCGTTGGTGCTGACAGCCACCTCGATCCGGCCGTCGGAGGAGACACTGAGGAAGGTCACGTCGCAGCCGGCGGCGAACGCCAGGACCGCGAGCGAAACGAGAGGCTGGAGGCCTGTCGCCATGGAAACCTCCTGGTGCCGAAGCACCTTGCCGCGCCTTGGCGCTTTCCCTAACTTGCGCCGTGGATCAATAGTATCTGGCCCGGGGCACTGCCGCCTCTCTTCAATCTGGAGCCCTGCCGCGCCCCTCGCCGGCGGGGCACTTTGCATTCATGGACGCATTGGCCGACGCCTTCGGGCTCACGCGCGCGCTGGTAGCTCTCGAGACCCCGACCGGGTCGGAGGGGCCGGCCACCGACCTGCTCGACGGCGCGCTCCGCCGAGCGGGCTACCGCACCGTGCGGCAGCCGGTCACGCCGGGGCGCGACAACCTGCTTGCCTTCCGTGAGCCGCCCGCGCTGGTGTTCTCCACCCACGTGGACTGCGTGCCGCCGTATCTCCCCCTGTCCGAGGACGCCGAATCGATTCATGGCCGGGGGAGCTGCGACGCGAAGGGCCTCGCCGCCGCCATGGTCGCGGCGGCGGAGCAGTTGGCGGCGGGCGGCGAACGGCGGATCGGGCTCTTGTTCCTGGTCGGAGAGGAGAACGGCTCCGACGGCGCCCGCGTGGCCGCCGGCCTGGAGCCGCGTGGGCGCTTCCTGATCAACGGCGAGCCGACCGAAAACCGGCTGTCGATCGGCCAGAAGGGCTCGCTCCGCGTCGACCTGAAGGCGACGGGGCGCGCGGCCCACTCCGCCTATCCCGATGAGGGGCAGAGCGCCGTCGCGGCGCTGCTCGACACCATCGAGCGCATTCGGCAGATGCCGCTGCCCCGGGATCCGCTGCTGGGCCCCTCCACGCTCAACGTCGGGCTCATCGAGGGCGGAGTCGCGCCGAACGTGCTGGCGCCCGAGGCGAGCGCGCAGATCCTGATCCGCACGGTGGAGCCCACCGGCCCGCTCATGGCCGCGATCCGGGCGCTGGCCGCGCCGGGGGTCGCCGTGGCGTTCCCGGTCGAGCTGCCGAGCCACAAGGCCGGCGCCGCACCGGCGGGCTGGGACACGACCGTCGTGAGCTACGCCAGCGATCTGCCCTTCCTCGCGAGCTGGGGCGAGGGCTACCAGCTGGGCCCCGGCACGATCAAGGTCGCGCACACCGCCCAGGAGCACATCCGCAAGGCCGACCTCCTCCGCGGCGTGGAGCTCTACGTGCGGTTGGCCACCGATCTCCTCGCCCGCGAGGCGCCATGACAGCGAAGATCCCGGTCAGCGTGCTCGGTGCCACCGGCACGGTCGGCCAGAAGTTCGTCCGCCTGCTGGCGGACCACCCCTGGTTCGAGGTCGCGGCCGTGGCGGCGTCGTCCGCGAGCGCGGGCCAGCGCTATGGCGACGTCGTCCGCTGGCGCGAGCAGAGCGCGCTGCCCGATCGGATCGCGGCGCTCATCGTGCAGCCGTCGGCGCCACCGCTCCCGGGTCCGATCGTGTTCAGCGCGCTCGACGCCGAGGTCGCGGGGCCGATCGAACAGGCGTTCGCGGCCGCCGGCGCATACGTGGTGACCAACACCCGCACCCACCGGATGGACGCGGACGTGCCGCTGCTCATCCCGGAGGCCAATCTCGACCACCTGGCGCTGGTCGACCGCCAGCACGAGGGCCGGGGCTGGCCGGGCGCCATTCTCGCGAACCCGAACTGCTCGACGGCGGCGCTGGTGCTGGCGCTCGCGCCGCTGCACCGCGCATACGGGCTGGAGAAGCTCTTCGTCTCGACGATGCAGGCCGTCTCGGGGGCTGGCTACCCCGGCGTGGCCTCGCTCGACATCCTCGGCAACGTGGTGCCGTACATCGGCGGCGAGGAGGAGAAGATGGAGCGCGAGAGCCGGAAGATCCTCGGCACGCTCGCCGCCGACGGCGTGACGCCCGCGGACTTCGCGATGAGCGCGCACACCAACCGGGTCGCCACGATCGACGGGCACCTCATGACGGTGTCGGCGGGCTTCCGGACGCGGGTCACGCCCGAGTCCGCCGTGACCGCGCTGCGCGAGTTCCGCGCGAGCCCGCGGGTCGCCTGCCTGCCGTCCTCGCCCACGCCGCCGGTCGAGGTGGATAGCCGCCAGGACCGGCCGCAGCCGCGGCTCGATCTCGAGCGCGGCCGGGGGATGGCGGTGACGGTGGGCCGGGTGCGCGCCTGCCCCATCCTCGACCTCCGGCTGGTGCTGCTGGGCCACAATACCATTCGCGGCGCGGCGGGCCAGGCGGTGCAGATCGCCGAGCTGCTGGTGGCGGAAGGCCGGGTGGACCGGCCGGCATGATCGTCGCCAAGTTCGGCGGCACCTCGGTGGCCGACGCGGCGGCCATCGGCCGGCTGATCGGCATCGTGCGCTCGCGGACCGCCGATCGGCCGGTAGTAGTGGTCAGCGCGCTCGCCGGAGTGACCGATGGTCTCCTGAGACTCGCCCCGATGGTGCACGCGGCCGACGGTGCCTCACTCGACGCGGCCATCGCCGCGCTCGTCGACCGCCATGCGGCTGCCGCCCGGGAGCTCCCGGGCGTTGCCCTGGCCCTGCCGGCGATCACCGAGGACGCCACCGCGCTCCGCCACGAGCTCGGCGCGGCGCTCGGCCGCATGCTGCGCCCCGCGGAACTCGACGCGCTCGCCGGCCGGGGCGAGCTCTGGAGCAGCCGGCTCGTGGCGGCCGCGCTCGAGGCCGCCGGGCTCGCCGCGACGTGGGTGGACATCCGCCCGATCATGGTGACCGACGATCGCCACGGCAGGGCCACGCCGTACATGCAGGCCCTGGCGGACCGGGCGCGCGAGTGCCTTCGTCCGCTGGTCGACGCGGGCCGCATACCGGTGACCCAGGGCTTCATCGGCGCCACCGTCGACGGCACGCCGACCACGCTCGGCCGTGGCGGCTCCGACTTCACCGCCGCGCTGCTCGGCGCCGTGCTCGACGTCGAGCGGGTCGAGATCTGGACCGACGTGAACGGGCTCATGACGGCGGATCCGCGCATCGTGCCGTCCGCGCGCACCCTCCGGGCGGCGAGCTACGAGGAGGCCGCGGAGCTGGCCACCTTCGGCGCCAAGGTGCTCCACCCCGCCACCGCGCAGCCGCTGGTGCGCTCGGGGATCCCCATCGTGGTCCTCAACTCCACCCGCGCCGACGATCCCGGCACCACCATCGAGCCGTCGGCCGAGCTCGAGCGGATGGGGGACTCGCCCGTGCGGTCGATCAGCTGGAAGCCCGGCATCACGGTGGTGAACGTGCGCGCGCCGCGGATGCTCGGCGCCTACGGCTTCCTGCGCGCGATGTTCGAGGTCTTCGAGCGGCACGAGATGGTGGTCGACGTGCTGGCGAGCGGCGAGGTCAGCGTCTCGCTCACGGTCGAGGACCGGACCCGCCTCGACGCCGTGGTGCGCGATCTGGGCGAGCTGGGCGAGGTCTGGGTCGAGAATCACCGGGCGATCATCGCGGTCGTCGGCATCGGCATCCGCACCACCCCGGGCCTGGCCGCCCGGCTCTTCCGCGCCGTCCAGCCGGCCAACGTCGAGGTGATCTCTCAGGGGGCCTCGGCGATCAACATGACGTTCGTCGTGCGGGAGGAGGACGGGCCCGATGTCGTGCGGCGGCTGCACCAGGAGTTCTTCGGGACATGCTGAGGCTCCGAGGTGAGCTCGGGGATCGGTTGAGAAAAACCACCACAGAGGCACAGAGGCCACAGAGAACAGCCGCGGAGAACCGATTTCTTGTGGGTCCACCGTGACCCTCCGTGCCCTCTGCGCCTCCGTGGTGAATGGGAGCGCCGCATGCGCATCGTAATCGTAGGCGACGGCAAGATGGGCCGGGCCGTGGCGAGCCTGGCGGAGGCTCGCGGCCACACGATCCACGCGATGATCGGTGGCAGCGAGAACGCCGGCGGCCGCGCGCTCATGGCGGAGCGGCTGACAGGCGCCGACGTCGCCGTGGAGTTCACCCGGCCCGACGCGGCGGTGGCCAATCTCGAGCGCCTCATCGAGGCCGGCGTCCCCGTCGTCACCGGGACGACGGGCTGGCGGGACGAGCTCGCGCGGATCACGGCGCACGTCGAGCGGCAGGGCGGCGCCCTGCTCCACGCCGCCAACTTCTCGCTCGGCGTGCATCTCTTCCTGCGCGCCGCGCGGGACCTGGCCCATCGCTTCGCCGGGCACCCCGAGTTCGACGCCTTTATACTGGAGGAGCATCACGCCGCCAAGCTCGATGCGCCGTCGGGCACGGCGCGCGAGCTCCAGGCACGCGCGAGCTCCGCGGATCGCGGCGCGGACGTTTCCGATCACCTCCGTGCGGGCCGGCGCCACGCCGGGTACGCACCTCGTGGCCTACGACGGGCCATACGAGCGGGTGACACTGGTGCACGAGGCGCGGAGCCGGGAGGGCTTCGCGGCCGGTGCCCTGGCCGCGGCCGAGTGGCTGCCCGGGCACCGCGGGGTCTACACGGTCGAGGACATGCTCTTCGGAGAGAGTGGATGACCGCCTTCGAGGGATGCGGCACCGCGCTGGTCACGCCGTTCACCGAGAGCGGCGCCGTCGATTTCCTGGCCCTCGGGGCGCTGGTCGAGTGGCAGATCGCCGAAGGCATCGACTTCCTGGTGCCCTGCGGCTCCACCGGCGAGGCCCAGACCCTGGACGACGGCGAGCGCGAACGAGTCGTGGCCGCCGTCGTCGAGACCGCGGCCGGGCGCGTCCCGGTCGTGGCCGGCGCGACCAGCAACGACACCCGCCGCGCCGTCGACGAGACCCGGCGCATGTGCGCCGCTCGGTGTCGACGGCATTCTTTCGGCCACGCCCTACTACAACAAGCCCACGCAGGAGGGCCTTGCCCGGCACTTCCAGGCCGTCGCCGACGCTTCCATCCGCCCGGTCTGCCTCTACAACGTCCCCGGCCGCACCGCCGTCAATCTCCTGCCGGCCACCGCGCTTCGCCTGGCCGAGCATCCAAACGTACGCGGCATCAAGGAGGCGAGCGGCGACCTGCGGCAGATCATGGAGATCATCCGCCACCGTCCCGCGGGCTTCGCCGTGCTCTCGGGGGACGACTGGCTGGCGTTCCCGGTCGCCGCGGCGGGCGGCGATGGGCTGATCTCGGTGACGTCGAACGAGGTCCCGGCGCAGATGACGGCGCTCGTGCGTCACGCCCGGCGCGGCGACCTCGACGCCGCCCGCGCGGGCCAGTATCGCCTCCTGCCGCTCATGGACGCCAACTTTCTCGAGACCAATCCCTCGCCGGTCAAGGCGGGGCTGGCCCTGATGGGCAGGATCGCCGATGTGCTCCGCCTGCCGCTGGTGCCCGTGGCCCGGGCCACCCGGGACGCGCTCCGCGCCGCGCTCGTAGCGGCGGGTGCCAATGTCCCCTGAGGACGTGAAGGCGCTCGAGGCGGAGCTCGCCCGCTACGGCGGTCCCATCGCTCCAGAGGATGAAGGGCCTGCGCGGGCCGCCTTCGTCGAGCTCAAGGCCGCGCTCAACGCAGGTGCGGTGCGCGCGGCGGAGCGCGGCGCCGATGGACAGTGGCGCGCCAACGCGTGGGTGAAGGCCGGCATCCTGCTCGGCTTCCGGCTCGGCCGCATCACGCCGGCCGCCACCGGCGGCCCGTTCCCGTTCTACGACAAGGACACCTACCCGCTCCGTCGCGCCACCATCGACGACGGCGTCCGCATCGTCCCCGGCGGATCGGCCATCCGCGACGGCTGCTACGTGGCCCCGGGCGTCGTCTGCATGCCACCGATGTACATCAACGTCGGCGCGTACGTCGGCGAGGGGACCATGGTGGACTCGCATGCGCTGGTCGGCTCGTGCGCCCAGGTCGGCCGCAGGGTCCACCTGTCCGCCGCGGCGCAGATCGGCGGCGTGCTCGAGCCCGCGGGCGCGCTGCCGGTCATCATCGAGGACGAGGTGCTGGTCGGCGGGAACTGCGGGGTCTACGAGGGCACGATCGTGCGCGAGCGCGCCGTGCTCGCGCCGGGCACGATCCTCACCGGCGGCACGGCGGTGTTCGACCTGGTCCACGACCGCGTCTACCGTCGCGACGGCGAGCGGCCGCTGGAGATCCCAGCCGGCGCGGTGGTGGTTCCGGGCACCCGCCCGGTGCGCTCGGGCGCCGGCCGCGAGGCGGGAATCGGGCTTTACACGCCGGTGATCGTGAAGTACCGCGACGAGAAGACCGAGACGGCCGTGCGCCTCGAGGAGCTGCTGCGCTGACCCATGGCCGCCCATACCCACTACCTCTGGTTCGACACCAAGCGCCGCCAGGAGATCATCGACATCACCGACGAGGTCGAGCGGCAGGTGACCGTCAGCGGGATCCGTGACGGATTCGCGCTCGTCTCCGCCATGCACATCAGCGCCTCGGTCTTCGTCAACGACCACGAATCCGGACTCTGGCAGGACATCCTCGCGTGGCTCGAGGGCACCATCGCGCCCTGGGACCCGGAGCGGTACCGCCACAACGAGACCGGCGAGGACAACGCGGCCGCACATTTGCGTAGCCTGACCGTCGGCCATGAGGTCATCGTGCCGATCACGGCCGGCAAGCTGGATCTCGGCCCCTGGCAACGGGTCTTCTATGGTGAGTGGGACGGCCAGCGGCGGAAGCGAGTGATCATCAAGATCCTCGGCGAGTGATCTTTCGCTTTTACGAAGCGCGCTGTAACTCCAAGTCAGTTCCCAACTTAATGTCGACGACCTGACCCTGACCGCCCCACCTCTGGGCGGCTAGCGGCTTGGGAAAATGCCTGCGCCGCGGCCCCTGCCGCAAAAGAGGGAAGTCGTTCATGGGGGCCATCTTCGGTATCGTGGGCGAGGGCTCGCTGGCCGAAGTCAGAGCGATGGGTCAGGCGGTGAGCCACCGGGGCCAATTCCAGCAGATCTGGAGCCCGGCGCCCAGGGTCTACTTCGGCCGGGCGGAGCATCGGCCCTTCGAGGTAGACGGCTCCCCCATGACGGCCGACTGGCACGCGGTCAGCGACGAGACTGCCCTGCCGGAGCATTTCGCCCGGGAGGGAGCGGCGGCCCTGGCCAGGCTTCGGGGTACTTTCGCCGTCGCCATCTGTGGCGGCCCTGCACAGGTGTCGCTCGCGGTCGACCAGATCGGTTACAAGAGCCTCTACTATTCCGTGCTCCGCGAACCGGTTCGCGTTCGCCAGCGAATACAAGTCGCTTCTCGCTCTCATCGACCTTCCGCTCGAGCCCGACCGCACGGCCATCCAGCACTATCTCGCCACCAAGCACCCGCTCAGCGGGCGCTCGTTCCTGGCCCGCGCCCGCAACCTGCAGGGCGGGAACATGCTGGAGCTTCGGGGGAAGCGGATCGCCGTCTCGACCTACTGGAAGCCCCGGAGCGATGTCGTCAGCCGCTCGGACCAGGAGCACGTGACCGTTGTGCGTGACGCGCTGCTCGAGACGGTGCACCGCCAGGTGCACGCCTACGAGCAGGTGGGCATCACCCTCGGTGGCGGCGTCGATGCCGCTATCGTGCTCGGCGCCATCCGACGGGTGGCGCCGGACGTGCGCGTCTCGTCATTCACGATCGGCGCCGCGCCGGACGACTGGGAGGTGGTGGGCGCCCAGCAGACGGCCGAACAATTCGGGACCGAGCACCACGAGTTCATGTTCGATCCGTCGACGATCCCCGTTGAGCTGCCGCAGCTGGTCTGGCTCACCGAAGATTGCGGCGGGCGCGAAGAGGCGATGCTGCAGATGCACGTGCTGCGGCACGCCGGCGCGCACGTGAAGGCCGTATTCGGCGGCCACGGGGCCGACGTGCTGTTCGGCGGGATGCCCCGGCACCGGCTCGTCGGCCTCGCCGAGCGGCTGCCGATGTTCAGCGCGCCGCTGCAGGAGCTGTTTCAGCTCTCGCAGTGCGGCCTGTCCCCCTCCACGCTGCTCGGCCGAGCGCTGCAGACGGCGGTGTACGGCAGCACCCCGCCCCAGGCGCTTCGTGTGCCCGGGGCCGGGTCCGAGAAAGGGGTGTTCTGGCGGCCCGAGGTCAACGAGTTCATTCGCGCGACGATCCAGCGCATGCATTCGCACAACTACCTCGAACCGAACCACGAGCTCACCGGCGCGGCCTTCCATTCGCCGTTCCTCGATCCCGACATGATCGCGACCAGCCTGACGGTGCCCGGCTGGCTCAAGTCAGGGTGGCGGCGCCAGAAGTGGGTCCTGCGGGAAGCGGCGGTGGACCTGCTGCCGGCGAGCATCCGACATCGGAAGAAGGCAATCCAGCGCCTCGACGTGCAGGGTGCGATGGGCGAGGTGCTTTCGGATCTGGCCGGCGACTGGCTGGTGAACAGCGCGCTCGAGCGGCATCGGCTGCTGACCGGCGCACAGCTCCAGCAGCTCCGGATCGACCGCACACGCGCGCCGGAGAGCCGGGAGGTGGCCCACCGGCTCTGGTCCGTGCTGTCGATGGAGTGCTGGGCGCGCCACTTCCTCGAGACCCGACGAGGCACCGTCGCTCCGTCCATCTTGCGGCGCGCCTAGCCCGGACGCTCCTCAGCGCGCCTTGCGCTTGGGAGCCACCGTTGCCCGAACGCTGCCGCTCGCGCGGAGCCCGCCTTCCTTCACCATCACCTCCACCACCTGATCGCCGGCACGCGTGCCCAGCACCCAGCGCGTCTGTGCGCGCCCGGCGCTATCGGTGCGCGCCCGCGTCGGCGTCACCGCGCCTGATCGCGTCGAGAACACGACGGAGGCTCCGGCCGCCGCGTTGCCATGGGCGTCGGTCACGAGGACCCGGACCGGCTGCGGCAACGGCCGGCTCACCGTCGCGGCGGCGGGCACGCCTTCGAGCACGAGCCTGGCCGGCGTGCCCGCCATCGCTCGCGCCGTCACGTCGAGCTGGAGCCTCGACGCCCTGCGCCGACGCCGTCAGGTGCTGCACGCCGGCTGCGGGGCCCAGCGTCCAGGCCGCCTCGACTCGCCCCGTCGAATCGGTGACCACCGTCCGCTCGACGACCGTCCCCTGCCCCGGCCGGAGCGAGACCCGCACGCCCGCCACGGGATTGCCATGGCGGTCGGTGACGCGAAGCTGCACGGCCGGCACCAGCGGGCGCGCGGCGATGCCGCGAGGCACCGCGCCACGAACGAGGGCGATCGACACTGCCGGCCCCGCCACCGCGGTCGCCGAGAGCGCGGCGCGGGGCACCGCGCGCGACGCGCCCACCTGCACGTAGGCCCGCTGCGAGCCCGCGCGCGGGCCGAGAGTCCAGCGGGCCCGAGCCTGCCCGAGCGAGTCGGTCCGCGCGGCGTCTGCCACGATCGTCCCGCCGCCCGCGGCCTCCCACGAGACCGGCACGTCACCCAGCGGCGCACCCGTGGAATCGGTGACCCGGACCACGATCGGCTCGGCCAGCTCGACGCCGGCCTGACCCGCGGGAGGCTCGCCCGGGGCGATGCGCGTGTTGTCGGCCACCGGCTCGGCGTCCGCGGCAAGCGAGGTGGCGATCGGCGGCGCGCCGTCGACCGCGAGCGCGCTCCGCTGGCGGCCCGGCCGGTCGCCCAGCGTCCAGACCGCCTGCACGATGCCGTCGGCGTCGGAGGTGTCGGCGTCGGGCGCGATGTGCCCGGTCGGCTCCGCCGTCGTGAAGCGCACCGGGACGCCGGCCATCGGCCGGCCGCCGCGCGACACGATCTGCGCCTTGAGCGGAACGGCCAGACGCTGTCCCGCCGGCGCCCGCTGCCCGTCGCCGGCGAGGAGCGTGATCGTCGCGGGGATCGGATAGACCTCGGTGGGGAGCTCGAGCACGAGATCGCCGGCCGACGCCACGAGCGTCCCACGGCCGGAGGTGATGCCCGTGACCCGGCCGGCGCTGTCCACCACGGCCACCGACGGGTCCGACGAGCGCCACGCTACTGCCTGTCCGGACACCGGATGCCGCCGGGCGTCGACCACGCGCGCGACGAGGCGGGACACGCCGCCTTCGCCCAGCCGAAGCAGTGAGTCCCCCTGGATCCAGATGGCGGCCGGGCGGGGGCGGACCAGGATGCGCGACTGCGCGATCCGCCCGCCGGCCGCGGCAACGACCGTCGCAGCGCCTGGCGAGCGGGCCACCACGGTGCCCGCGCTGTCCACCGAGGCGACCGAGCTATCGGTCGAGGTCCACCCGACGCGGACGCCGGGCACGACGCCGCCGTGCGCGTCCGTGATGGTGATGGCGAGCTGGATGGTGTCGCCGATGGCCCAGGCCGTATCGGCGATGGGCCGCACGCCGATCCAACGCACATGGTCGGCCGGCAGCGAGCGCACCGAAGAGATGATGGAGACGAGGGCGGCACCCGCCGACAGCGAGCCCGCCCCCCACTTCCATGCCTGGACCATCCAGGTTGCGCCGGATCCGGCCGCGGCCGCGTCGCGCTTCGAGGAAGCCATCCGGCGCTAGCGCATCCGGTCGCAGAGCGGGATGCCTTCTTCGCCCGCCATCTCATGGTCGCCGTCGGTGCGAGGCGCCTCGACGCCGTCGAGCGAGCCGACGAAGACCACGCAGCTCCGGCCCGGCTGGGACTGGTGCGTCGCCCGCCCCTGCCAGCCGTTGGCAGTCGCGAGCAGGATGTCCACGCGCACGCCCGCCTCGGGACGGAGGCCCAGGGCCTCGGCCGACGGGGCGTAGGTCTCGTTGTCGGCGTAGAAGCGTTCCTGGGCGGCCAGCGTCTTTCGCAGGGCGGTCTTGAGCACCGACGCGGGCGTGGCCTGCCAGGTGGCTGCCGCGCTGGTCTGCGCGCGGAGCGCACCAGCGCCGAGCGCGGCCAGCAGGACGACGACGAGCGAAACCCTGTGGGCGGACATGCAGCCTCCCGGCATTGGCGGACGGTGCTGCGCTCAGTGTGCGAACCCGGCGACCTCGCCGCAATCCGCAGGAAGAGAACAGCGTTCGAATCATTGTCGGTCGATTGGGAACGAAGCCGAGAGCGGGATGGAAAACACAGCGCGCCAGCGAGTTTCGCTGGCGCAAAGAGTTGCAGTGAAGAGAGGGGATTCCTACATGTTACGGTACTTCGGGCCGCTCCCGCCCTCGCGAGGCGTCCACCGCGGCCCGAGCACGTCGGTGGCCTTGCAGTCGACACAGTTGGGAGCGTTGACCCGGAGCTCGTCGCCCACCCGCTCGTAGACGCCCGCGGGACAGACGTGCGAGTAGAAATCGGCGACCTCCGCCGTCACGTCGCGGCCCACCAGCAGGTGGGACGGAATGGTGTCGCGCGTCGCGTTGCCGGACTTGAATACCGCGTCCAGCTTGCTGAACGTGAGCGTGCCGTCGGGCGTGAAGGGCCGCGGCGCGGACGTGGTGCGCGGTGTCCTGGCGTCCTCAGGCATCGTGATCTGTCCGCCGGGGAAGCGGCCACCGGTGACGGTCATGAGCCCCGCCTTCACCCCGCCGACGTACAGCCCGTCCTTGAACGCCAACCGCATGTTCCGTGTGCGGCGCATGTCCGCCACGATGTAGCTCTCGTCGATCATCCGGTCGTAGGACGAGAGCGCGGCCGCGGACACGTCGCCGCGCTTGAGCGCCGCGAACGCGGCCCGGGCCGCGTACATCCCCGACTGCATCGCGTAGTGGATCCCCTTGAGCGACGGGACGTCGACGAAGCCCACGGTGTCGCCCGCGAACAGCACGCCGTCGCCGCTCCGGCGCGTCGGCAGCGCGTAGTAGCCGCCCTCGGGAATCGTCTTGGCGCCCCACTCGAGCAGCTGGCCGCCCTCGAGGTGCGGCCGGAACAGCGGATGGAGCTTGAGGCGCTGCACCAGCTCGTGCACGTCGAGGCTCGCGTCGTGGTAGTCGAGCCCCACGACCAGCCCGAGCGCCACCTGGGAAGGGCCGAGCGGATAGAAGAAGCTGCCGCCGAAGGCGTCGGTCGGGAGCGGCCAGCCCAGCGTATGGATGACCGTGTCGAGCGGCCGCTTCACCTCCCAGATCTCCTTCACGCCGAGCGCGAAGAGCTGCGGGTTGGGGGAGCCCACCTGCTGCCACTCACGCCACGCCTGGCCGAGCGCACCGCGGGTTCCTTCGGCGACGACCGTGATCCGCGCCGTCAGATCCGTCGGCTCCACGTAATCCGGGCCCGGCTGCCCCGTGCGGTCGAGCCCTGACGCCGTCGTGCGGACTCCGCGAACGGCGGCGCCGTCGACCAGCAGCGCCTCGGCCGGAAAGCCCGCGAAGATGTTCACGCCGAGCTCCTCGGCGCGCTCGCCGAGCCAGCGGACCATTTCGCAGATCGACGCGGTGTAATAGCCGCTGTTGTGCATCGTCGGCGGCGTCGGCATCCGCTGGGCGCGGCCCTCGGTCAGGAAGTAGACCGCCTCGCGGGGCACGGGCTGGCGGAATGGGAGATCGGAGGGTTGAAGCTCGGGGAACAGCTCACGGAAGGCGCGGGGATTGACGACGGAGCCGGAGAGATTGTGCTCGCCGAGGCTGCCGGCTTTCTCGAGCACGCCGATGTTGAGCTCCGGCATGTCGCCACCACCCTCCCGCTCGCGCTTGACGAGCCGCGCGAGCTCGATGGCGCAGGCCAGGCCCGCCGGCCCCGCCCCCACGATCAGCACGTCCATCTCGATGGCCTCCGCGCCCGGCGGATCGCGGCGGATGAGGCGGTCGAGCGGCAGTGGCGGCTGATGGCGGATGGGAAGGATCGTGGGCACGACGGCTCCTGGCGCGCGATGAGTGCGGACGGTTGCGGCAGAATATACATCGGGCAGGGCGGCCGTATGTTTCGGCGCATGGACCTTCGAAAGGCGTCCCGGGACCCGTGGGTCTGGGGCCAGTTGGCGCTGATCGGGCTTGTCGCCGTCCTCGCGCCGCTCCTGCCACGCTATGTGAGCCTGGGCAACGCGGATTACGCACTCAATCGGGTGGATTCCACGTGGATCCGCGCGCTGGGGGGCGTGGTGGCCGGTGTCGGTCTGGCGATTGCAGCCTGGGGAGTGCGCTCGCTCGGTCCGAGCCTGACGCCCGGCACCGAGCCGCTTCCGGGCGCGCCGCTGGTGACGACCGGAGCGTACGCCCATTTCAGGCATCCGATCTACGCCGGGCTCGTGCTGCTGCTCGCCGGGTACGCGCTCGCCTGGAGCAACTGGACGATGGCGTTCGTCGTCGGTCTCGTTGCGCGGCAGTACTTCGACGCGAAGGCGCGGGCGGAGGAGCGGTGGCTGATGGCGCGGTATCCGGAGTATCAGCGGTACACGGTGCACGTTCGTCGGCGGGTGCTGTAGGAGCCCCGTCATCCCGAGCGCAGCGAGGGACCTTGCCTGGATCGGCTCGAGCCATTCCCGGGCAAGGTCCCTCGCTGCGCTCGGGATGACGGGGGCGGATCAGCGCCGCTACCTTACAGCCCCATGACCACCCCGATCATTCCTGGCTTCCGCTCCGTCCCCTTCACCGGCGTCATCTACGTCATGGCGGAGGCCGCGCGCCGCGGTTTTCGCTACGGCCATCCCGACTGGTGCAACCTCGGCCAGGGGCAGCCGGAGACCGGGCCGCTCCCCGGCGCGCCGCCGCGCGTACACCAGGTCGAGATCGGCGTCGACGACCAGGAGTATGCGCCGGTGCCTGGCATCTGGGAGCTGAGGCGCGCGGTGGCGGACCTGTACAACGAGCTCTACCGCAAGGGGAAGCGCTCGCGCTACACCGAGCGGAACGTCTGCATCTGCGGCGGCGGCCGGGCCTCGCTCACCCGCGCGGTGGCCGCGCTGGGCGAGGTGAACCTCGGCCATTTCCTGCCCGACTACACCGCGTACGAAGAGCTGCTGGACATCTTCAAGCTCTTCACCTCGATCCCCATCCTGCTCGAAGGCGCCAGCGGCTACCACTTCGGCCTCGAGGATCTCGAGCGCGAGATCACGGGCCGCGGGCTCTCGGCGCTGCTGCTGTCCAATCCCTGCAATCCCACCGGGCGGGTCATCCAAGGCGACGAGCTCGCGGGCTGGGTCGGGCTCGCGAGCGAGGTCGGCTGCACGCTGTTGATCGACGAGTTCTACTCGCACTACATCTGGGCCGACACGGCCGAGGGCGACGGCGTGGTCTCCGCGGCGCGGTTCGTCGACGATGTGGATGCCGACCCGGTCGTGCTGTTCGACGGGCTCACCAAGAACTGGCGCTACCCCGGCTGGCGCACGACCTGGATCGTCGGCCCGCAGGCGGTGATCGAGGCGGTGTCGAGCAGCGGCTCCTTTCTCGACGGCGGCGGCAGCAAGCCGCTGCAGCGCTCCGCCGTGCCCCTGCTCGCTCCGGCGCTGGTGCGCGCGGAGACCGCGGCCATTCGCGAAGCGTTCCTCCGCAAGCGCAGGCTCCTGGGCGAGGGCCTGCGCGCGGCCGGCGTACGCTTCGATCTCGCGCCGGAGGGAACCTTCTACTGGTGGGGTGACGTCTCTACCTTGCCCGCGAAGCTCAACACGGGGATGACCTTCTTCCAGCAGGCGCTCGAGCACCAGGTGATCTGCGTGCCGGGCGAGTTCTTCGACGTGAACCCGGGCAAGCGCAGGAGCGGGCGGCCGTCCCGCTTCCGGAACTACGTGCGGTTCTCGTTCGGGCCGGAGGAGCGGGCGGTGGTGGAGGGAGTGCGGCGGATTCAGGAGATGGTGAAGGCGGGGGTGTAGCGATCCTCATCGTAAGTCACCCTGAGCGCAGCGAAGGGGGCATGATTCAGGTCATGCCCCCTTCGCTATTGCTCAGGGTGACTCGGGCTGAAGCACGGCCCCCCTACACCCGCCGCAGAAACTCGACGATCGCCGGGTTCACCACGCTGGGCCGTTCGCACATCGAAGCGTGGCCGGCGCCTTCGACCGCCAGGAACTCGGCGGACGGGATCGCCGCGCGGGCCTGGACGTGCTGCTTGTAGGGCGTAATGCGGTCCTCCGTGCCCCAGACGACGAGCACCGGCTTCCGCATCGCCTCGAGGCGCGCATAGAGCTTCGCTATCTTCGCCGGCATCGATCTGCGGGTCGAGAGCAGGGCCCGACCCGTCCCGCGAAACCGGGCCTGGACGAGCACCCGGTCCCGGAAGTCCGGAGGCACCGTCGCCTGGTCCGCGAACATGCGCACCGCCCGGTCGGCCACCATGTTGGGCCCGGCGCGACGCTGGAGCAGCTCGCCCAGGCCGGGCAGGAGGGTCAGCCGGCTCGGCCGCATCGCGGACGCGCCGAATCCGGCCGGGTCGATCAGCACCAGCCGCCGTACCCGCGCCGGGTGCCGGTCCGCGAACTGGGCACAGATCTGCGCCCCCATCGAGAAACCCACGAGGTCGACCGGCCAGCGGACGGCGAGCGCCCCGAGCAGCTCGTGCAGCTGCCGCTCGTACAGCTCGGGACCGTAGGCGCACTTGAGGCGGTCCGAATACCCCCGACCGTACAGGTCGTAGGCCACCGTCCAGCAGCCTGCCGCGGCCAGCGCCGGCGCGGTGCGCTCCCAGATGATGAGCGGCGTGGAGAACCCATGCACCAGCACGACGGCCGGCCCCGTAAGAGGGCCGGCCGTCTCGTAGTGCGTCGCACCGTCGAAGAGTCGGGCGAATCGGCCGGGGGCGGCTGCGCGGGCGCGATCGTCCAGCTCCTCGCCCTCGCGGCGGCCGCCTGCAGGACGATCGGCTATTGGTTCCCCCGGGCCTTCCGCACTTCCTCGGTGAGGCGCGGCAGGATCTCGAACAGGTCGCCCACGAGACCGTAGTCGGCGACTTTGAAAATCGGCGCGTCCTTGTCCTTGTTGATCGCCACGATCGTCTTGGACGTGCGCATGCCGGCGAGATGCTGGATGGCCCCCGAGATGCCGACCGCAACGTACAGCTCGGGGCTCACCACGCGACCGGTCTGGCCGATCTGGTCGGTGGCGGGCCGCCACCCATCGTCGGTGACGGCGCGGGTGGCGCCCACCGCCGCGTTGCCGAACGCGTCCGCGAGCTGCTCGATCAGGGCGAAGTGCTCGGCGGCGCGGAGGCCACGCCCGCCACTCACGATCACCGGCGCTTCGCCCAGGTCGAGCTTGGCCCCCGTCTGCTGGGCGAGCTCCGTGACGACGACGCGCGAGGCCGCGGGCTCCGCGGCGGGCGCCGCGCGCTCGATCCGCGCCGCCCCCGGATGCTCGGCGGCCGGCGTCGCGCCGGGGCGGAGTGAGACGATCGCCGGCGTGCCCGATAGACGGAGGGTGACGATGACCTTGCCGGTGTACGCCGGATGCTGGGCCAGGAGCGCGTCACCCTGGATCTCGAAGGCGGTCACGTCCGAGGCCAGCCCGACGCCGAGCTTCGCGGCGACTCGTGGCGCGAGATCGCGCCCCTCGGCGGACGCGGAGAAGAACGCGGCGCGATACTGGCCCGCCCGGAGCCGTTCGGCAGCGGTGGCCGCCACCACTTCGGGATTGTAGCGCTCGAGTCCGGCATGCTCGACGACGACGATGACGTCCGCGCCGTAGCGGCCCAGCGCCTCGGCCTTGGACGCGATGCCCGGCGCGCCGAGCACCAGGGCGTGCACCTCACCACCGCCGGTGGCGTCAGCCGCGTGCCGGGCCGCGGTCACCGCCTCGAACGCCACCTTGCGGAGCTCCCCACCCCGCGTCTCCGCGAACGCGAACATCACGGCCATCACAGCACCTTCGCTTCGGTCCGGAGGCGCCGCACCAGCTCGGGCACTGCCTCGGAGCCCTCGCCCACGAACCGCGGGCCCGAGCGCTCGGGCGGAAGCGCCATCGCCTCGACGGTCACGCGCGCTTCACCGAGCGCGGCGGGCTTGGTCTCGAGCGGCTTCTTCTTGGCCGCCATGATTCCCTTGAGCGTCGCGAGCCGCGGGCGCGCGATCCCCTCGTCGATGGTCAGCACCGCCGGGAGCGGGAACCGCACGGTCTCCGAGGCACCCTCGAGATCACGCCGCGCGGTTCCCTGCCCGTCCGCGATCTCGAGATGCGAGATCGCCGTGACGCAGGGCAAGCCGAGCAACTCCGCAACCATCGGCCCCACGGTGCCGCTCGCCGTGTCCGTCGCCATCCGACCGAACAGGATGAGATCATACCCACCGCCCTCGAGCTCGGCCGCGAGCGCCCGGGCGACGGCCATCCCGTCCACCGGCACATCGGCCGCCTTGAGCTGCACCGCGCGTGCGGCGCCCATCGACAGCCCCTTCCTGAGGGTCTCCTGCACCCCATCGGGGCCGAGGCATAGGAGCACCACCTCGCCCGGCCCCTGCCGCTCGACCAGCTGCAGCGCGACCTCGAGCGCGTAGCCGTCGAAGTCGCTCATATCGTACTTGAGTCCAGCCTGGTCGAGCGATTTGCGGTCGGCCGCGATGGAGAACCGCAACTCCATATCCGGCACCCGCTTGATGCAGACGGCGATGTTCAACGCGCGCTCCCTGATTAGCCCAGATACGACCCCTCAAAACTGGCGGCAAACCTAGTCGCTCCGTCCCACACCCGCCAGCTTGTGACAAGGAGTGACGCTATTAGGCGAGTCACCCTGAGCGAAGCGAAGGGGGCATGATTCGGATCATGCCCCCTTCGCTTCGCTCAGGGTGACTCGCCGCCGGGCGCCGCGGCAATCAGCGCGAGCCCACCATCCGCCGGTCCATCCCCTCTCTCATCACCCGGCGGCGGTCGCGGCCCGATCGTGGCATCCAGTCCTCGTCGAACGGCACCGGCCGAGTGGCCGTGGCGGGGCCGGGCGGCGCACCAGCCGGCGCGCGCGCGGCGCCCCTCGCCGGCTCTTTCACGGGAACGGAGCCGCGCTCGAGCCATGGCCCGGGAAGGTCCGTTCGACGGCCCAGACGGTCGAGGATCTCGGCCGCACGATCGCGCCCGCCGAGCCCGAACGCGAGACCCGAGGCCAGGGCCAATGCGCCGACGACGCCGATCAGCAGCGTGTTGATCAGCTCCGTCGCGATCCCGACCTGGTTCACGGCCACCACGATGCTGAACGCCCAGACCGATGCCTTGGTCACGGCCGCGAGCACGTCCGGATTGCTGAACCCGGCTTCGGCGGTGGTCCCTCGCACGAGCCGGGAGAGCGCGTTGGCGGCGAGCCCGCCGATCACCAGCACGACGAGCGCAACCAGGAGATTCGGCAGCCAGAGCAGGAGCTGCTCGAACACCGCGGAAACCGCCGGGAGACCGAGCAGGTCGAAGGCCACGACCAGGGTGATCAGGCGGATGAACCACTTCGCGATCCCGGCGATGAACCACGAGGCGTCCTGGCGCACGCCCATGTTGCGGACGAAGTCCGCGAACCCGGAGCGCCGCGCCAGCTCGTTGAACTTGATCGCGTGCAGCAGCGCGGCCACGCCCCGCGCGAGCAGCGACGAAAGCACCCACCCGACAATGAGGACGGCAATGAAGCCGAGCAGCCGAGGGAGGGCCGAGAGGAAGGTGTTGAGGGCGCCCGCGAGCGAGGCCCGAACCGTCTCGCCCATGTTGCGCACCGGGACCGTGATAGACGAGCCCTGCATGTGCCCTCCTCCGCGGTTGTCCGAGAGAGTGGAGCCTCACAATGTACGGCGGGACACGTTTTGGACGGTGAGCCGGGTCACGCAAATCGCTTCGGAGCGCTATCAGCCGCCAAAGCCTCGCCGGACGACGACTTTGACCGCGCGGGCGCCCATCGGCGTGAGGAAACGCTCGAGCTCGCCGGTCCGGCGGTTCTCGTTGAAGGTGCCGAACACGGCGGCATGCGAGTCGAAGACGTTGGTCACCACCGCGGACAGCTCCCAGTCGCCGCGGGTGAGGCCGGCGCGCACCGAGGCGCTGAAGTACCCGCCGAGCGGCTCGGTCTCGTTGGCCTCGTCGCCGCGGAGCCACTGCCGGCCCGTGTAGCGAAGGTCGAGGCCAAGGCCAACGCCGGCGGGCAGTTGGACGAGGCCGCCGGCCTTCACCTGGTGTCCGGGAACGAGCGGGAGCCGGTCCCCCACCTCCACTGCGTTGGGCCCCGCGAGTGGCGACGCGGCGAAGTCGTCCTCTGCGCGCAGGCTGAAGATCTCGGCCGGGTCGCGATAGGTGGCCCTGGTGAAGGCGTAGTTGGCGTAGAGCGACACCGCCTCGCTCGGCAGCACCTGGACGCCGAGCTCGACGCCCTCGCGCCGGGTGTCGCCGATGTTGTCGAAGAAGCCCTCGAACACCGCATCTTCGGACTGGATGAACGAGATGTCGTCGCGCACGTCGGTGCGGTAGACGGACGCCGTCAGGATCGCCGGGCCGCGCACCAGCTGCGCGCCGACTTCGTACGTCGTCGAGATGACGGGGTCGAGCGGCGGGTCGTCGCCCAGGGCGAAGGGAAGCGGGCAGGCCGCCGTCTCGTCGGCGCACGCGAGCTCGAGCACCGCAGGGCGCGCGGAAGCTCCGGCCGATGGAACCGTAGGCGCTGGCGCCGGTTCCGAGCTCGACGCTCACGCCGCCCCGGGGGCTCAGCCGGTGAAAGCTGTTACTGGTGTCCGCCGCGGGGTCGAGCTGGTTCTCGAACGGGATCCGGATGTAGTCGTACCGGAACCCGCCGGACAGGGTCACCCGCCCCACGCGGTAGTCACCGAGCGTGTAGCCGGCCACGTCCCAGCTCGGGCTCCGCACGTCCGTCGTGAGCGTGCGGTCGGCGGCGTCCACGGGGCTCTCGGTGAAGAGCTGGATGTGCACCCGGTTGGCCGACGCATCGGCCCCGGTCCGGAGCGAGAACTCGCCACCTCCGAGCGGAACGGTCCAGCGCCAGTCGAGGTTGGCGCCGACCGTGCCGTTGGTGGTGAGCGAGCGGACGTTGTCGTCCGGGGCCTGGTTGACGTTGAACCGCTCGGCGTGGGAGCGGCGCACGTAGGTCGTGAAGGTGCCGAGTCCCTTCCCCACGGGCGCGTACCCCGAGACGGTGCCCTGCAGCAGGTCGATATCCTCGAAGTCGCCGGTGGTGAAGTTGGTCCCGGGCGAGGCGTCGAAGATGCTCTCGGGCAGCGAGCCTGCCGTCTCGCGCCCGCGACTTGGCGCCGAAGGCCTGCACGCTGATTCCCCGGTGCTCGCCGCGGCGCCCGACGTTGGTGAAGAGGTTGTAGTTGTGCGCGCCGGTGGCCTTGCGCCAGCCGTCTTCCCGCTCGTAGCCGCCGGCCACGTAGTAGTCGGTCTTGCCCGCCGTCAGACCGGAAAGCGAGCCTTCGGCCGACGCCGCGCCGTAGGAGCCGCCTGACAGCTCGAGCTCGCCTTCCAGCGGGCCGGTGCCGCGGCGGGTGATCAGGTTGATCGCGCCGCCGAGCGAATTGGCTCCAAGCAGCGAGCCGGAGCCGCTCAGCAGCTCGACCCGACGCACGTGCTCCATCGGCAGCAGATCGAAGTTCACTTCGGCCGCGTCGGGCTCGTTCTGCCGCACCCCATCGAGGAAGACCGATACCCCGGGCGGCAGTCCCACCACGGGCCCCACGTTGAACCCCCGCGTGCTGAGGTTGAGCTTGTACGCGCTGCCGAGATCGTCGTAGAGGGAGATGCCGGGCTGGGTGGCGAGCGCGTCGGCGAGGAGGCGGGGCTCCCAGGCCTCGATCGCCTCACCGGTGACGGTCGAAATCCGCGCCGGGATGCCCGAGCCGATTGCGGGACCTGCCGTCGGCGCGATCGAGCCGACGACCTCGATCTCCTTGAGCGTCACCGCGGTGCTGTCGCGCCGGGTGGAATCGGTCACCTGCGCGTGGAGCGCTACGGGAGCGGTAACCGCGGCCCAGAGCACGAACGCGGCGAGCGGAGGCGTCCGGATCATCAAATCCCTCCATATACGACGGCGCCCCCCGAACATCACACCGGGGGGCGCCTGAACAGCGAGCCGGAGCACGGTCACCCGAAGGCGGGGAGCCCGGTGATCGCCTGGCCGACGATGAGCGAGTGCATGTCGTGCGTGCCCTCGTACGTATAGACCGACTCGAGGTTGGCCATGTGCCGCATCGAGTGGTACTCGACCAGGATGCCGTTGGCGCCGAGCAGGCGCCGCGCCTCGCGGGCGGTGTCGCAGGCCATGCTCACGTTGTTGCGCTTGCAGAGCGAGACCTGCTCGGGCGTCATCGTTCCCGCGTCCTTGAGGCGGCCGAGCTGGAGCGTCATGAACTGCGCCTTGGTGATCTCGGTCAGCATATCCACCAGGCGGACCTGCTGGATCTGCGTCCCCGCGATCGGCTTGTCGAACATCACCCGGCTGCCCGCGTAGCGCAGCGCCTCGTCGTAGCACGCCATGGCCGCGCCGATGGCGCCCCAGGCGATGCCGTAGCGCGCCTGCGTGAGGCACATGAGCGGGCTCTTGAGTCCACCCGACTTCGGCAGGATGGCGTCCTTGGGCAGGTGGACGTCCTGGAGGTGGATCTCGCTCGTGTCGCTGGCGCGGAGCGAGAGCTTCCCCTTCTGATCCTTGGCCGTGTACCCCTTGGTGTCGGTGGGCACGATGAACCCGCGGATCGACTTGGAGTCGTCGACCGCGCCGGTCTTGGCCCAGATGATGGAGACGGTGGCCTGCGAGCCGTTCGTGATCCACATCTTGGTGCCGTTGAGCACCCACCCGTCCTTGGTCTCGCGCGCGGTCGTGATCATGCCGCCCGGGTTCGAGCCGAAGTCGGGCTCGGTGAGGCCGAAGCAGCCGATCTCCTGGCCGGAGGCGAGCAGCGGCAGCCAGTGCCGCTTCTGCTCGTCGGAGCCGAAGGCGTAGATCGGATACATCACCAGCGCGCCCTGCACCGAGGCGAACGAGCGAATGCCGGAGTCGCCCCGCTCGAGCTCCTGCATGATGAGGCCGTAGGCCACGTTGTTGAGCCCCGCGCAGCCGAACTCCTCCGGCAGGTTGGCGCCGAACAGACCCAGCTCCGCCATACCGGGGATCAGCTGCTTGGGAAACTTGCCTTCGATGTACGCGGCGCCGATGACGGGGATGAGGTTCTCGTCCACCCAGGTCCGGACGGTGTCCCGGACGGCGCGCTCCTCCTCCGACAGCAGGCTGTCGAATGCCAGGAAATCAACGCCGGTGAATTGGGATGCAGCGGCTGCGGTGGCCATGTAATCGCCTCGTCCGGGGTCTGGGAAACGCCGGTAAGATAGCCGTCCCCCCGCCCCAACGCAGCCTCAGCGAGCGGCTGCGCCGGCCTTCACCGCGCGCTGCGCGCGGTCGATCGCCTCGAGGTACGCCGAGGCCGCCCGCTCGACCCCGTCGATGGGCGTGGCGGTGGCGGCTTGGCCCATGATGCGCAAGGTGTTACGCGACGGGCAGTCGCGCTGGAGGAAGCGGATCCAGGCCAGCAGATCGTGCTCGATCAGGAAGCCGGAGACCAGGTGCCGAACCAGCGGGTGGTCGCGCTCGCCGTCCGAGGCAACCGCCACCGGGCGGCCGGATACCAGGCACTCCGCCACCGTGAAGGCGGCTTCGCTCGCGGCGTCGGTGACGGGCCCGTCCGGATGCTCGATGGCGACGCAAAGATCCGCGGCGGCAATGAACACGGGGAGCAGGTCGTCGCCGACCCGGCCGTGGAAGGTCACCGCGCTCCCGAGCCCGGCAAGCCGCTCGAGGCCGGCGCGGCGCTCGCCCTGCCCGAGCACGTGCAGGCGGAGGTCGGGATCCCCGACCCGCTGAACAGCCTCGATCACGGGTGCGAGGTCGCGGGCACGGTCGAGGACACCGCCGGCCAGGAGGATGCGGTGATCGGGCGACAGCCCGAGACGGCGCCGGGCATCGGCCTGGTCGCGGAGGGTGAACCGGGTCCGATCCACGCCGGTCCCGGTCACGGTGATGCGTTCGGCCTCCACGCGCCAGCGCCGGATGATGGTCGCCTTGAGATCGTTGCTGGCAGTGATCACGACCGGCGCCCGGCGCAGGTATCGTCCCGAGGCACCGAGCCCGAGCCACGACCGGCCCATGTCGATCGGGTCGAGCCAGCGTGCGGGGGACTGTCGCTCCACGATCGGAACGGCCGGAATGCCACGTTGCGCGCACCACGCCGTGAGCTTACCCAGCATGGGCCAGGTGCCTTCGAGTACGGTGCCGTCCGCCGGACACCGCTCCTCGATGAAGCGCCCGAGCGCGCGGCGCGACGCTGGGAGGTCGCTCGGCAGCTCGTGTCCGTTCGGCTCGAGCGCGACGATCTCGAAGGGCTCGGGGGTCACCGGACCGGTCACCCGCCGGAACGCCACGGTGACCTCGGCGTGCGCGGCGAGCGCGCGCGCCAAAGCCAGCGTCTGGCGGGTCGACGCCGACCCCGGAACAAGATCCAATCCCGGAACGATATGGCAGATTGACGGCCGGCGGCCGTGGGCCATGCACACTCCAGAGCTTCGATGGGAGAGGCGATGGAGGGGCAAGTAAGGTACCACGGGAGCCGCACGCGCGGCAGCGTATGGCCTGGAGTGCTTCGCGGTGGGACGCGCGGCGGAGGGGCGTGCATACTGGCCCGATCGCAAGCGCCTAAAGCTTTACAGGCCTGCGGTTTAACGACTCTGCCCTGGACCCTGACCCATCCGGGCCGCCGCCACCCGACCCGGCCTCTCGGGAGCGCCTGAGGCTTCGACAGGGAACGGGGCGTGTCGGACGTGCAACAGCGCCACGGATTCGGCGCAGCTATCCAGGCGCTCCGGAAGCTCTACGCCCGCGGCACCGGATCCAGAAAGCGCGCCCGTACGTCCGCCGACGGCACCAGACAGCTGGGTCCCGTCGCGAGCAGCCGGTGCCGGTGCCGCGCAACGAGGTCGTACGCCCGGTCCCTGAGCGCGCGAGGCACGAGCGCGCCCAGCCGGGCGAGGGTGAACCATCCGCCGAGGTACCTCGCCACCCGAAGCGCGGCATCCGAGCGGACGAGCACCCGCTCCGGCCCGCTCGCCAGCGGGCTCGACCCAGACGATCGAATCCACCCAGTCGAGCGCCGGATGCCTGGCACGCACCGCCGCCCCGAACTCGCCCTGCAGCGCGGCGAAGCGCAGTGTCTGCCGTCGGTCGTGTCGCAGCACGAGCTGGACGCTCTCGGCGCAGAAGCCGCAGGTGCCGTCGTAGAGCAGAACCGGATGCGGCCCGGGCGCCGTGGCGGTCACGGTCAGCTCTTGAAGGTGTCGCAGTCCTCGGGTCGGCCCGACTCGAAGCCGCGCCGGAACCAGCTCGTGCGCTGCTCCGACGAGCCGTGGGTGAATCCTTCCGGATGCACGCCCTGCCCCTGCATCCGCTGGATCCGGTCGTCGCCCACGGCCGCGGCGGCACCGAGGCCCTCGTCCACGTCGCCGGGATCCAGAATGTCCCGTTGCGCGGTCTCGTGGCCCCAGACGCCGGCATAGCAATCCGCCTGCAGCTCCAGCCGGACGGAGAGCTGGTTGGCGAGATCGGGCCGCTGCTGCTGCTGCTCGCGCACCTGGGACTCCGTGCCGAGCAGGCGTTGGACGTGGTGCCCCAGCTCGTGGGCCAGCACGTAGGCCTGCGCGAAATCGCCGGGCGCGCCGAAGCGCTGCTGCAGCTCGTCGTAGAAACCCAGGTCGATGTAGACCTTCGCGTCGCCCGGGCAATAGAACGGTCCGGTGGCGGCCTCGGCGAAGCCGCAGGCCGACTGGATCGCGTCGCGGAACAGTACCAGCTTGGCGTGCTCGTAGGTCTTGCCGCGGGCCTGGAAGAGCCGCGCCCAGGTCGCCTGGGCGTCGTCGAGGACGAAGGACACGAACTCGACCTTCTTCTCCTCTTCCGGGGTGCTCGCGACCGGTCCGGCGGCCACGGGCTCGCCGCCTCCGCCGCCACCGCCCAGGAGGGCGAAGAAGTTCTGCTTGAAGACGAGGCTCAGGACCAGCAGGACGGCGGCGCCGCCCAGGCCGATCCGCATACCGCCGCCGCCGAATCCGCCGCCGCTGCTGCCGCGGCGATCCTCCAGATCACTGCTGCGCCCACCTGGTGTCCACCGCATGACGCCTCCTTGCGTGAGCCCCAAAGATTAGCGCGCGTACCCGGCCCGGCTGTGCGGTGGGGCACGCCCTACGCTTCGGCGGCCTCCTGGCCCCGGCGGGCGACGATCCGGCGCGCCTGCGGCTCGATGCCCACTTCCACCGCCTTCTGGCGGAACGACCGGAGGTGGTTCACAGCGAGCCCGGTCTCGGCCTGCCACTGGTGCACCATCTCGTGCAGCATGGTGTGCTCCACCTCGGGCCACGGATGGCGCAGCAGGTGGCGGCGGCTGATCGCGATCTCGAGTGGCCGGCCGGTGTGGAGGTCGACGGCCAGCTCGCCGAGCCGGCTGCGCATCCGGCCGGAGAGACGGATCGGGATGGTCCCGAGCGCGCGGCCGAAGTGGGCCGCGTTCAGCCGCTCGTGGAGCGAGACCAATCGCTCGAGCCAGACGAGGTCGCCGGGCCGCGGGCGCTCGCGCCGGACGGCACGCGATGGCGGGGGCGCGTACAGCTCGACGGGAAAGTCCAGGAAGACGCGCTCGGCGCCCCGGCGTGCGGCCCGCGACAGGCGCGAGTCGAGAAATCGCACGATGGCGCGCAGCACGCGATCGGGCGCGCTGGCGTACCCGCGGTGCACCCGGAGGACGCGTCGCGCGAGGCTGATCATGACCGTCCGATTGGTGTGCGTGAGGACCCGGTCGACGTCCCGCAGGCCCAGCTGCGTGAGGCGATGCTGGAGCAGCTCGTTCACGTCACACCGGGCCCGAGCCTCCGGCGACGGAGACCGCGACCCGCGGCGATCCCTGGCGCGCGAAGGAGCTCATGTCGGACGTGAGAAAATGCCGGCCGGCGGCCTCCCAGCGGTAGTGCCGGATATGGACCGCGCGGTCGTCGATCCTGACGAGATTGAAGACCGACGGGCGGCCGCCGCGCGTACGGAAGCTGTGGGTACCGGCGGTGCTCACGGCCAGCGCACCCTCGATCTGTCCCGCCCCCTCGTGATGGTCGTGCCCGCAGAGGATGACGTCGGCCCCGGTGGCGAGGAGCCGCCGGTACGCCGCCCGCCAGTTGGCCAGTCCCATCCGGCGCGAGATGCCGCCCCGCAGCACGTTGTGGTGGAAGGTCAGGATCCGGACCGCGTCGGCCGGCGCTTGCTCGAAAATCTTCGTGACCCGGGTGGTCTCGCGGGCGGGCAGATGGCCCTTCACCGCCACGTCGTTCAGGTTCAACGTGAGCGAGCCGAAGGCCACACCGTAGCTGCTGAGCGCGCCGGCGATGACGGCGCCGGGAATGGTCAGCACCGGGGTGAGCTCGCCGAAGTAGCGGGCGTACTTGGCGTACTTGACTCCACCGCCGGCGATTCCGAGCGGGCTCTTCCACCACTCGAGGTCGTGATTGCCCGGCACCACCAGCAGCGGCGCGTGCGCCCGCAGCCGCCGGAGGAACGCGTGCGCGGCCTGGAACTCGCCGTGCCGGGCGCGCTGCGTGAGATCGCCGGAGACGACGGTGGCAGCGGCGCCAAGGGTGGGAAGAAAATCCTCGAGCGCCTCGATCTGCGTGAGGTCGGCGTAGCCGCCGAAGTGCAGGTCGGAGAGGTGGACGATCGAGATGGATGGGGCGGTCATTGAGTACAAGGTAAGAGTCACCCTGAGCGAAGCGAAGGGGGCATGCCCGGAGGCATGTCCCCTTCGCTTCGCTCAGGGTGACTCGGCGGAATGCGCGCTACCAGACCACGCGCAGCCGGTACGTCACCGCCGCCTCGCCCTTGGCGGGCACCTTCACGCGGAAGCGCGTGATCGTCGACGAAATCTTCTCCGCCGGCACGCTGCTCTGGAGCACGCTCCACTCGCCACTCCGCTCCTCGCGGACGTCGACCGTGACGGCGCTGTCGGTGGCGTTCCGGACGGTGACCTTGTAGTCGGCCGTCGCGAGGGTGCGCCAGCCGGCCTTGGTGCTGTCGCGGCGGGTGGTGTAGCTGGTCTGCACGCGACGGGCGGTGAGATCGAACGCGGTGCCGGCCGAGAGCCGGACGTCCTCGCCGGCAGGCGTGTGGTCCATCGCGGCCTCGCCGATGAGCTGCGGCCGGCCGCCGCTGTCCGCCTGGAACAGCCGCACGACTCCGCCCGGCAGCGGGCGATCGCCGAACTCGGTCTTCCGCGGCCGCTTGAGCGTGTACGACACCTCGACCGGCGCCTCGGTCTCGTCGCCCTGCTGCGGCAGCACTCCCCACCACGGCACCATGCCGTGCACGACGTAGTTGCGCTCGTACTTGACCTGAGCCGGCTCGAAGAGCGCGATGGTGCTGGTCAAGCCCGGCAGGAGCGACGTGCGGCCGGGAAGCGAGTACAGGTGGAACTCGCCGACGCGCTGCTCGGTCGCCGCCACCTTGTCCATCGCCATCGCCTCGGCCATGACGGCGCGCCCGGCGTATGGCACCGGCGGCGCCGACGGCTGCGCTCGCCCGACCGCGCCCGCCAGCAGCTGCAGCTCCGCGTCCTCGGCCCGGAGCGTCTGGCTCTCGATCACCGCGCTGCCGGTCACTCGCGCATCGGCTGGTACCGATCATCACCTGATAGCCGGCCTGCCACGCCGCGCCGGTCGTGAAGTAGCCGAGACGCAGGCGATCCTGCGCCTTGGCACTCGTGAGCCGGAGCGCGGCGGTGGGGTCGGCCACGACCACGTCGCCCGGGTAGATGGCCGCGCCGGGCGGGCTGAAGGTCACGCTTCCGTCGGGAAGCTGGAGCCGGAGCGGGTCGACGCCAAGCACCAGCGCGCTCAGGGTGTCCTTCGATTCGGGCAGGCGGAAGACCACCCGTCGGCCCACCGACCGGCGCAGCACGCTGCCCTCGTCCACCGCGCCGTCGTAGGCGAGGCCGTCGAGCGTCACCGTGGAGTCCAGCGAGAAGAGCGAGGCAGGGTCGAGCGCGCCCAGCGTCACGCGCTGGGTGCTGGTGCCCTTCGGCACCGTGACCGGCACCGTCCGGCGCACCAGAACGCGGCCGTCATTGTAGATGGTGAGCGATGTCTGCGCGCCGAGCGCGGCAGGGGCCGCGCCGAGCAGCAGGAGGAGGCCGGCCACGCGGATCGTGGTCATTTCGGGAGGAACTCCATGGCGGCGCGGCTCGCGACCCGCCGCACGATGATGTAGGTGGCGAGCACCGCGACGGCTCCGTAGAGCCTCGATGAGGGATCGCCTGGAAGTCGGAACGCGACGTACACCGCCATCAGTGCCGTCGCCGCGAGGGAGATGCGGTGGGCCAGCCGGGTTGCACGCCCCTGCCGCTCGGCGCGGCATTCGGGGCAGAGGTCTCCCCAGGAGAGCCCCGCGACCCGCCGTTCACATTTGGCGCAGGGAACCTCAGGCAACCCGCCGGGCAACCGCACGCCCGAACTCCTCCGTCGACGCGGTGCCGCCGAGGTCGCGCGTGCGGATGTTGTCCCGCACGATCGTGTCCCGGACGGCGTCGCGGACGCGCTGGGCCCGGTCGAGCTCGCCCATGTGGTCCAGCATCATGGCGGCGGCGAGTATCTGGGCGGAGGGATTGGCGATGCCCTGCCCCGCGATGTCGGGCGCGCTCCCGTGCACGGCCTCGAAGATGGCCGCCGTGGTGCCGATGTTGGCGCCGGGCGCGAGGCCGAGCCCGCCGACGAGGCCGGAGACCTCGTCGCTCAGGATGTCGCCGAACATGTTGGTGGTCACCATCACGTCGAACTGCTCGGGGCGCATGACGAGCTGCATGGCGGTGTTGTCGACGATCATGTCGGTCGCCTCCACTCGTCCCTCGTACTCCCGCGCGATGCTGCGTCCCACTTCCAGGAAGAGCCCGCTCACCATCTTGAGGATGTTCGCCTTGTGGACGATCGTGACCTTCTTCCGGCCGTGGCGCAGGGCGTACTCGAAGGCGTAGCGCACGATGCGCTCGCAGCCCGCGCGGGTGACGATCGCCATCGACTCGGCCACGGCCCGCGGATCGTCGCCGACCTGGACGAAGTGCTCGACGCCGATGTAGAGCCCCTCGAGGTTCTCGCGCACGAGAACGATGTCCACGTTCATCGAACCGGCCGCCGGGCACGATGGTCCGGGCCGGGCGCACGTTGGCGTAGAGCTCGAATGCCTTCCGGAGCCCCACGTTGACCGAGCGGAACCCGGTGCCGACGGGCGTCGTGAGCGGGCCCTTGAGCGCCAGCGAGTTCTTCCGGATGCTCTCGACCGTGGCGTCGGGCAGCGGGGTGCCCGTGGCCTCGACCGCCGCCATTCCCGCCAGCTCCTCGTCCCAGTTGAACCGGAGCCCGGTGGCCTCGAGCACGCGCACGGTCTGCGCGGTGATCTCGGGGCCGATCCCGTCACCCGGGATGAGCGTGACGTCGTAGGTCATTCGAGCGGGAGGATGCCGTAGAGCGCCGCGGTGAGGGCCGCGGCCGGTGTCGGGCCGGTGCCGAGCGCCGTGCTTCGCCAGACGATCTTGCCCGCCCGCGTGTCGGCGGCCACGAGCGAGAGCGAGGCGCGCACGTGGCCGGTGGAATCGGGGCTGAAGCTGAGCGCCGCCGGCACCATCGCCACGCGGCCGCCGACGAGCGCCATCAGGTTCCGGAGCGAGGCGCGGAGCGGCTCGGGCACGTCCTTGAGCTTGGGCGCGCGCAGCATGGCCTGGCCCATCTGGTCGGGGTCGCCGACGATGCCCGGCGCGCGCCGCGCCATCTTCCGAAGCGCCGGCGGCAGCACCCACTTCACTTCCGGCGACCGGCTCACGAAGGCGTCGCCGATCACGGAATCGGCCCAGGTCAGGGTGGCGCGGCGGTCCCGGTATGCGTTGAAGAGGGTGTCGGACTGGAAGGCGGGATCGGTAGCGACGAGCGTCAGCGGCACGAGCGCCACCTGCTGTCCCGCCAACCCCTGGGAAGGCACCGGCACGGCCGGCACTTTCTGCGCCACGAGCGGCGTGGCCAGCAGGAGCGCGAATGCGAACGTCATGACGGAATGGCGGGGCACGGCGGGAAGGTAATGGGGGCGGAGGGTGGGAAAAAGTCGGCCGTCGGGCGGATCCCGTCATCCCGAGCGCAGCGAGGGACCTTGCCGGGATAGAGCCGGAAACCAGTCGGCGGCGAGATCGAGCCAGCCGCCGTTGATGGATTCGATCAGGGCAAGTTTCTTGGCGCGCCGCCAGCTCTTAATCTGCCTCTCGCGCTCGACGCCGGCGCGGATGCTCGCGTGGCATTCGAAGTAAACGAGGCGGGTGACCTGATACTCGCGCGTGAACCCGGGAAACAGCCCGGTCTTGTGCTGGTACATTCGGCGATGAAGATCATTCGTGGACCCGTGTAGACGCGGTCTGGCTGCTGAGGATGTAGACGTACAGCGGGCAGCGGTCGGATCGCATCCGACCAAGGTCCCTCGCTGCGCTCGGGATGACGGGATCCGAATCATGCCGCCAGGCGCGACACCGCGCGTCACCAGTCGGTCCCGACCTACTCCAGCGACAACCCCCCGTCCACCACGAGCGTCTGCCCCGTGATGTGCCGCGCCGATTCCGAGCACAGGAACGAGATCACGTGGGCCACGTCGTCCGGCTCCGCCACGCGGCCGAGGACCGAGCTCTTCTGCGCCCGCTCGATGACCTCCGACGGCAGCATGGCCATGCGCTCGGTGCGGATGAAGCCCGGGGCGACGGCGTTCACGTTGACGTTGGCGGGCCCGAGCTCCACCGCCGCCGCGCGGGTGAGTCCGAGGAGTGCCGCCTTGCTCGCGGCGTAGTTGGCCACCCCGAACCCCGGCCGCTCCGCCTGATGCGCGCTGACGCTCACGATCTTGCCGTAGTGCTGTCCGCGGAACACGGGCGCCACCGCGCGGATGCAGTTGAACGCGCCGGTGACGTTGGTGTCGAGCACCTCCTGCCATGCCTCCACGCTCAACCGCCACAGCGCGCCGTCGCTGGCGATGCCGGCGTTGTTGATCAGGAAGTGCACACCGCCCAGCCGCTGCTTGGTCTCGAGGACGAAATGGTCCACGGCGTCCCGGTCGCGCACGTCGCACCGCTTGGCGAGGACGCCGACGCCCATGGCGGTGAGCGCGGCTTCGGTGAGCACGGCCTGCTCGCTCACGTCCCGGCCGGGCATGTTCACGAAGCAGAACGCGACGTGGCAGCCGAGCTTGCCGAACTCGATCGCGATGTGCCGGCCGAGGCCGGTGGCGCCGCCGGTGACGATCGCCACCTTGCCGCGCCAGCCGGTGCGCGCGGGCTGCGGCTGCGGCTCCTCGAGGGCGGCACCGCTCCCTTCCGGAGCCTGGAATTCCCACGAGGGCCGGTGACCGAACCCGAATGATGGCAAGGGCATGGGCCTCGAAGGTACGGCGCGCCCGAGGCGAGGGCAAGGAGCGCGGGACCCTTCACCTCGCGCCCCGCCCGCTGTTAATTGGTCGATATGCTCCGCGCCATCGCATGGCTGCTCGTCGGCCTCGCCGGCGCCGCCGGCTGGGGGATGCTGGCCCTCCACCGCGGCGAGACCATCAGCGCCGCCTGGCTCGTCCTGGCCGCGGTCGGCACCTACCTGCTGGCCTTCCGATTCTACAGCCGTTTCCTCGCCGACCGGGTCTTCGGCCTGAACGACCGCCGGGCCACCCCGGCCGAGCGGCTGGCCAACGGCCGCGACTACGTGCCGACCTCGCGCTGGGTGCTCTTCGGCCACCACTTCGCCGCCATCGCCGGCGCGGGGCCCCTGGTCGGGCCGGTGCTCGCGGCCCAGTTCGGCTACCTGCCGGGGACGATCTGGATCGTGCTCGGCGTCGTGCTCGCGGGCGCGGTGCAGGACTTCGTGATCCTGTTCGCCTCGATGCGCCGCGACGGCAAATCGCTCGGCCAGATGGCCAAGGAGGAGACCGGGCCGGTCACCGGTCTCCTCGCGATGGTCGCGGTGCTCGCGATCCTGGTGATCCTCTCGGCCGTGCTCGCGCTGGTCGTGGTGAACGCGCTCAAGGACAGCCCGTGGGGCGTGTTCACCATCGCCTGCACGATTCCGATCGCGCTGCTGATGGGCTACTGGATGAAGGTGTGGCAGCCGGGCGCGACCCTCCAGGCCTCCGCCGCGGGTGTGGTGCTCCTGATGCTCGCGCTGGTGGCCGGGCGCTACGTGTCGACCTCGCCCACGCTGGCGCCGATGTTCACCTGGTCCGGGACCACCCTCGCCTACGTGATCATCGCGTACGGATTCGTGGCCAGCGTGCTGCCCGTCTGGATGCTGCTCTGTCCGCGCGACTATCTCTCGACCTTCATGAAGATCGGGACGATCCTGCTCCTGGCGCTCGGCATCCTGCTCGTGGTGCCGCCGCTCCGCATGCCGGCCGTCACCTCGTTCGTCGACGGCACCGGGCCGATCTTCGCCGGGAAGCTCTTTCCGTTCGCCTTCATCACCATCGCCTGCGGCGCGATCAGCGGATTCCATTCGCTCGTCGCCTCCGGCACCACGCCCAAGATGATCATGCGCGAGAGCGACGCGCGCCTGATCGGGTACGGCGGGATGCTGATGGAGTCGTTCGTGGCGGTGATGGCGCTCTGCGCCGCGACCCTGCTCGACCCGGGCGTCTACTTCGCCATCAACGCGCCGCTCGCCACGCTCGGCGGCACCCCGGCAGGCCGCGGCCGAGGTGGTCCGCACCTGGGGTTTCACCGTTACGCCCGACCAGCTCACCCGGCTGGCCGCCGACGTCGGTGAGGGGACGTTGATCGGCCGCGCGGGCGGCGCAACAACGCTCGCCGTCGGCATGGCGCACATCCTGAGCGGCGCGTTCGGGCAGGGACTGGTGGCGTTCTGGTACCATTTCGCCATCATGTTCGAGGCGCTGTTCATCCTCACGACCCTGGACACGGGCACGCGCGTCGGCCGGTTCATGCTGCAGGAGCTGGCCGGCCACGTCTGGGCGCCGCTCGGCCGGACCTCATGGTATCCCAGCATCATCGTCACCTCCGCCGGCACGGTGGCCGCGTGGGGGTACTTCCTCGTGCAGGGAGTCACCGATCCGCTGGGCGGCATCAATTCGCTCTGGCCGCTCTTCGGCATCAGCAACCAGCTGCTCGCCGCGGTGGCGCTCTGCGTGGGCACCACCGTGCTCATCAAGGGCGGCAGGGCGCGGTATGCCTGGGTGACCCTCCTGCCGCTCGCCTGGGTGCTGACGGTGACGCTCACCGCGGGCTGGCAGAAGGTGTTCGCGGCCGACCCACGGCTGGGCTTCCTGTCGCATGCGACCGTCACGGCCGCGCAGGTGACGGCGGGCTCGCTCGACGCGGCGCGGGGCGCGCGGCTCATCTTCAACGACCGGCTCGACGCCGTCACGGCGCTCGCGTTCATGGCAGTCACGCTGCTCGTCGTGGCCGCGTCGGCGCGCGAGTGGATTCTGGTGCTTCTCCGGCGGCGGCCGGCGGCGGCGACGGAGACTCCCTTCGTGGAGACCGCGTATGTGGGCTAGGGTCGAGCGGGTGCTGGAGGTGGTGCGGCGGGTCGCGGGAATGCCCGACTATGCGGCACACGTGGCGCATCTCCGGCGGTGTCATCCGGAGCGCGACGTGCCATCGGCGCGGGAGTTCTACGAGGAGTACGTCCGGGCGCGCTACGGCGACGGGCCGACGCGGTGTTGCTGACGGGGCCGTCTCCATTCACCGCCCCGTCATCCCGAGCGTAGCCCCGTCATCCCGAGCGTAGCGAGGGACCCTCGTCACTGACCCGGACGGTGGCAACGTTCCGGAACGGTTGAGAAGGTCCCTCGCTGCGCTCGGGATGACGGGAATCGATCAGCGCCCTGCCCGTCTCCCCACCGTATCCAGCTCCGCCACCCACTCCGTCAGCCATTTCCCCGTCCGGCTGATCACCGACGAGCTGTCGCTCCCCAGAAAATCGAGATCCGCGTGCCGCAGCTTCGGGTCGTCATACACCCCCCGCGCGCGGGCCGCGGCACGCGCGTCCAGCAACGCCTGCAGGCTCTCCCGCGTCCCGATCCAGAGCAGGCCATCCGAGGCCCGAATCGCGTAGCGCTTGGGCAGGCCGAAGCTGTCCGGCGCCGCGTAGACCCGCGCGAGCAGCGGCACCAGCGACGGGTCGGTGAAGTAGGAGAGCAGCGTCAGGTACCGCACCTTGAACTCCGCGCTGTCGGCCGACAGGAAGCGCGCGGTCAGCGAGTCGGCCGCGCCGGCGCCGAGCCGGCCGAGGACCCAGGCGTCGCCGTGTTCGTACCGCTTCGACTGGAGCCGGCCGAGGATATCGGCCAGCACCGCCGAGTCGCCCTCGACCGCTCGGCGCCGCTCGAGGATGACCGCCTGGAGCGACGGCACCACGTCCTCGGGCTTGAGCCCCGGATTCTCCGGGAACGGGTTCTCCTCGGCGGTCTCGATCAGGGTTTCCAGGCGGCGCGCGCTGTCCGCGTACGCCTTGCTCCGGAGCTCGGCGAGCCGGGTGACGGCGATGAGGCCGCTCTGCCAGTCGCCGGAGCCGCGGACAGCCGCCATGACCATCCGCCAGAGCGGCGCCGGGGCTCCGGATCCGCTGGATCCGGAGGACCGTGTCGGCGGACGGGGTGCCCGGGCGGAGCGCCTCGTGGAGCTCGGAGTAGTTGGCCCGCCCCGGCACGCCAAGCCGCAGCTGCACCTGGGCCCGCGCGGGGCCGGCGGCGAGCGTGAGCAGGACTCCGAAGTCCGATTCCGAAGCGGATCTTCATGCGGCAGCTCTCTCCGGGGTTCGTGGTGAGGCGACGAGCCATGCGGCCACCGCGAGCGCCATTCCCGCCGCGCTCGCGAGCAGGGCCGCGGGGCCGCTCGCCATCTGGTAGATCGCACCGAACAGCAGTCCCGCCGGCAGGGCGGCCGCGCCGGTCAGCGCATGATACAGGCCGAACCCCCGCCCGGTCCGGACGGGCGCCAGGCGGGCCACCAGCGCCCGCTCGGCCGACTCCGTCAGTCCGGCCACGAGGCCGAGCGCGAGGAAGGTGACCACCGCCGCGGACGGCCGGAGCGTCGCGCCCAGTGTCGCGACGACGGCCGCGAACACCAGCCCGCCGGCCGCCACCGTGGCGCGCGGACCGAGGTGGTCCGACAGCCATCCGCCCGGATAGGAGCTCGCGCTCCGGACCACGTGGAGGCCCGCCCACACCAGCGGAACCACGGCCACCGCCACGCCCGCGTCCTGGAGCCGGAGCAGCAGCAGCGCCTCGGGCACCCGGAAGAAGGTGAGCGCCGTCAGCGCGATCACCGGGCAACCAGAAGACCCGCCCTCCCGCATCCGTGGTCGCCGCGGAGGGCGGCGCGGCGCCGGGCACGGCGCGCGCTCCCCGGAGCACCGCCGCCAGAACGACGAAGGCCACCAGGCCCGGCACGACGCTCCACTCGATCACCCGCCGGACCTCGATCCCGCGCGAGAGCAGGTACCAGGCCGCCAGCGACCCCAGGACCGCGCCGAAGTGGTCCGCCCCGCGATGGAACCCGAACGCCCGTCCCCGGAGCGCGGGCGGCGTGATCCCGGCGATGAGGGCGTCGCGCGGCGGCGTCCGGAGGCCCTTCCCGATCCGGTCGACCACCCGGAAGCCCACCACCTGCCACGCCGCGCCCGCCACCGCGATCAGCGGACGCACCAGCACGGCCGTGGCGTAGCCGACCAGGATGAGCGGCGCGCGCCAGCGGGGCCGGTCGGCGAGCCGGCCGCTCACCACCTTGAGCACCGCGGAGGTCAGGTCCGCCGCGCCGTCGAGCAGCCCGAGCAGCGCGGCGCCGCCGCCGAGCGTGCCGGTGACGAAGGCGGGGAGGAGCGGATAGACCATCTCGCTCGCGAAGTCGTTGAACAGCGAGACGAGCGACAATCCCTTGACCGCCGGCGGGACGCGGCTCACGTCGCGGCGGCGGTCAGGCGCGGTAATGCGGGGCACGGCATCGCCGGAAGGTAGCATGGTATGTTACCCCGCATGGCCGCCGACCCCGTCGGTTTTCACGAATCCAACCTCTGGTCGACGCCCATCCGTGACCTGGGTCTGACCATCGAAGGCACCCGCCTGGAGCCGATCCTCGCCGAGTTCGAGGCCGAGCTCCAGGGCGTCGGCCTGACCCGGGTGCGGCCCCGGTTCTACCTCTCCACGGAGTGGGGCGTCCCGTTCGAGACCGTCGCCGTCGCCATCCCGTTCTACCTCGCCCGGCCGGACCTCACGGCACTCCACGCGGAACGGGTGGGGCACGTCGAAGGGTTCGACCGGGCCGACGTGCTGCGCTACCTGCGGCACGAGATGGGGCACGTCGTGAACTACGCCTACCGGCTGTACGACGACGAGGAATGGGTCAAGCAGTTCGGCTCGATCACCCAGCCCTACGCCGAGGAGTACCGGCCGGAGCCGTTCAGCCGGCGCTACGTGCGGCACCTGCCGGGCTGGTACGCCCAGAAGCACCCGGACGAGGACTGGTCGGAGACCTTCGCGGTGTGGATGACGCCGGGACTCGACTGGCGGAAGGAGTACGGCGGGTGGCCGGTGGCCTCGGCCAAGCTGGCGTACTGCGAGCGGACCATGGCCGCGATCCGGGAGCGCGATCCGGTCGTGACCGACGCCGATCTGGACGAGGACGTGGGCCAGATCGAGTACTCGCTCGATCAGTACTACCGCGACGCCGCCGCGTCGGCCGTCGGACCTGCCGCCGGGACTGGACGGGGCGCTGCGCGCGATCTTCGAGGACCTGGGCGGCGACGAGGGGATGTCGCTCGAGGAGCCGCTGGCGCCCGCGGCGGCGCTGATCCGGCGGCTCGAGCCGGAGCTGATGGCGAACGTGTTCCGCTGGACCGGCCACTTCCCCGAGCGGACCCGGGTGCTGCTCCGGTACCTGGCCGAGCGGGCGGCGCAGCTGCAGCAGGGATACGAGACCACCCGGGAGACGACCGCGATCGTGGGGCTCACGACGCTGGTGACCGGGCTCGCGATGAACTACGTCCAGCGGGGCTCGTACCTGCCCTGAGCCTCAGATCGGCCATGTTCACCGCTTCCTCTTCTCCATCCGCTCCGTCGCCAGGTTCACGATCCGCTCGATCAGCCGCGGGTAGTCGAGCCCGCTCGCGGCGGCCGCCATGGCGAACTCGCTCGACTTCTCCAGATAGCAGCTCGCGTTCACCTCGAGCACGTAGATCTCGCCCGTCTCGGTGAGCCGGAGGTCGACGCGGCCGTAGTCCTTCACCCGGAGCGCACGGTAGGCGTCGACCGCCACCTTCTGCAGCCGGGCCCGGAGCTCGTCGGGCAGGTTGGCGATCACGGACTTGGTCCCCTTGTACTCCTTGCTGCGCTCGTCCCACTTGGCCTTGCTGTCCATCACCTTGGGCACGCCCTCGGGAAAGCCGGTGAAGTCCACCTCGACCGGCGGCAGCGCCTTGGGCTGCGAGTTGCCGAGCACGCCGACGTAGAACTCCCGCCCGTCGATGTACTCCTCGGCCAGCGCCGAGTCCTCGAGCTCCTTGTGGATGGCGGCCACCCGCTCCATCAGCGCCACGGCGTCGTGCACCAGCGACTTGCCGCCGATGCCGAGCGAGGCGTCGGAGCGGAGCGGCTTCACGAAGAGCGGCATGCGGAGGTTGCCGCCGGTCTCGAACGCGGCCTGGCGGGAGAACACGGCGTAGCGCGGATACAGGATGTCCTCGAAGGCGAGCAGCTTCTTGGTGAGCCCCTTGTCCTGGCTCAGGTAGAGCTCGCCGGGGCCGCTGCCGGTGTAGCGGACGCCGAGCAGCTCCAGCAGCCCGGTGACCGGGATGTCGCCGAAGACGTTGTCGCCGAACATCTCCATCAGGTTGAAGACCAGCTCGGGCTTCCGCCGGGAGAGGCCCGCGATGAGTCGCTTGACGTCGCCGTGGACGCCGAGCACGGAGACCCGGTGACCCAGGCGGCGGAGGGTGCGGGCCACCTGGGGGACGACCTGATCGTACTCCTTCGAGTTCTCGTTCTCGCTGTCCAGATACGTCAGGACGGTGATCTTCACGAGCGCTCCTTCGCGCTTATCCGGCCATGTCCATCCCCCAACGGGCCAGCGAGACGGGCAGGCCACCGTAGCTCAGCAGCGTATCGTGAAACCGGCGCGGGTCGAAGTCCGGGCCGGTGGCCTCCTGCCAGTCCTCGCGCAGCTGCAGCAGCTCGCGGCGACCCACGGCGTAGCAGAGCTGGTAGGTGGGCCACGCGCAGTAGCGGCGCACCTCCGCTTCCGCGCTCCGCCGCTCGATCGGGAGATGCTCCACCATGTAGTCCACCGCCTCGGCCGGCGTCATCCCCCGCGTGTGCAGGCCGATGTCGAGCACGACCCGGATGGCGCGCCAGAGCAGGTTCACCAGCTGGAAGAGCCGCTGCTCGGGCGTCCGGTAGTAGCCCGCCTCGTCCAGGAGCTGCTCGCAGTAGAGCGCCCATCCCTCGACCATGATCGGCGTCCAGAGATGGCGCCGGACCTCGGACGGAAGCTCCTGCATGGTCACGAGCTGGAGGTGGTGGCCGGGATACGCCTCGTGCGCCACCATCGCCGGAATGCCGTGGCGGCCGTGTCCCCGGCGCTGCTGCGCCGCCGCCTCGGCCGGCAGCGACGGATCGGGCACGGTGACGTAGAACCGGCCGCGCTGCGCGCCGAGATAGATGGCCGGGGGCTCGTACGCCGCGAACGGCACCAGCGACGCGAGGAACGGGGGCGTCGCGACCACGTCGAGCGGCGTGTCGGGAATCGCCACGAGGTCACGCTCCGCCACGAAGTCGCGCGCGCGGTCGAGCTCCGCCCGGTAGACGTCGAGCAGCTCGCCGGTGTCGGGGGCGTCGTTCCGGAGCTCGTCGACCAGCTCGCGCCAGGGACGGGAGCCGAGCCCCGCGGCGAGCGCCGTGAGCTGGGCCGTGGTCTCCTCCTGCAGGTGGAGGCCGTAGCGCCAGAGCTCGGGCGCGCCCGATACGACGGCGTGCTCGAAGTGCAGCCGGCGGGCGAACTGCTCCTCGCCGATCGCGAAGGCGTGGGGATCGGCGGCCGGCTCGATCTCGTCGCGGAGCGCGGTGCCGAAGCGCTTGAGGCTCTCGAGCGCCAGGCCGCCGGCGGTCCGCAGCTCGTCGGCGAGCCCCGGCGTCTCGGCGCTCATCGCCACGGCCAGCTGCACGATGAGCTGGCCGCCGCCACCCAGCATCGCGAGCGCGGACTCGACGAACACGGACGGCGGCTCGTCCAGCGTCTCGCGCGCGGCGTCGAGGAAGTCCGGGACGGCGCGGAGCCGCTCGAGCGCCGAGGGCGCCCGCGCGCCGGCGTCGGTGGCGTTCCGCGCCAGCACCGCGTACAGCCCCTGGAAGAGATGGTTGACCCAGAAGATCGGGTTCCGCTCGTGCGGCCGCTCGTGCTCCAGCCGGAAGATCGTGCTCCGGAGCTCGCCCAGCAGCGCGGTGCGGTCGACCTCCTGCTGCAGGTCCTCGACGTCGAGCTCCTCGACCGCGCCCGCCACCGACCGGAGCGCCGCGACGTGCGCCCGGACGGTGGCCACATCGAAGCGGCCCAGCCGGCCGTCGTGCGTCACCAGCCCGGCCTGGCTCGCGGCGGCCGGGTCGAAGTGGTACTTGAGGTCCAGGTAGGACTGGCAGAGCTCGTCGACAGACGGCATCCGGCGTCCCGGGATAGGGAGTGGGGGGCTCGGGCTCGGACCTGGGCTCGGCGTCACGCGGGTGGCTTCGCGGCCACCTCCGAGTGATCGCCGAGCGAGGCGCTGCCCGTCAGCCCCTCGGCGATGACGCCATTCCCCAGCATCGCCCCGTCGAGCTGGACGCGCGTGAGCGTGGCATCGCGGCCCACGATGGTGTTGGCGAGGCGGCTGTCGGCCACCTTCGTGCCCTGCTCCAGGGAGACGTTGGGACCGATCACGCTGCGCTCGATCGTGACGCCATCCTCAATGTAGACGGGATCGTGGATCGTGACACCCGGGAAATCCCGGCGGCGCGCCGCGCCCTTGCGGAGCAGAATGTCGTTGGTCTCGAGCAGCGAGTCCAGCTTGCCGCAATCGTACCAGCCGCCGACCTCGGCGGTGAGGATACGCTTGCCGTGCTCGATCATCCATTGGAAGGCGTCGGTGAGGAAATATTCACCCTTGTTCTTGGGACGCGCCAGCACCTCGTCGATGCCCTGCCAGAGGCTGTCCACCGCGCGGATGTAGTAGAGCCCGATGTTGGCGAGCTTCGAGATGGGCGTCGACGGCTTCTCGACGATCCGGGTCATGTAGCCCTGCGGGTCGGTGACGACCACGCCGAAGCGCTGGTAGTCCTCGACCTCCTTGGCCCAGATGATCCCGTCCGCGTCGGTCCGGTTGATCAGCGTGAGATCGGCCTCGAAGACCGTGTCGACGAAGATGATGAGCACCGGCTCGCGCACGAACGGCCGCGCGAGGTTGACGGCGCCGGCGGTGCCGTCCTGCACCTTCTGCTCGATGAAGCGCGAGGGAATCGTGTAGCGCGCCCGCGCGTACGCCTCGACCTGCTCCTTGAGGTGGCCGGTGATGAAGATCAGCTCGCTCACGTCCAGCCCGTCGAGGCGGTCCATCACCCAGTCCATGACCGGCCGCCCCGCCACCTTGAGCAGCGGCTTGGGGACGAGGTGGGTGTGCGGCCGGAGACGGGTGCCCTTCCCGGCGAGCGGGATGATCACTTGCATGTCAGCCTCTGCCGTAGCGGTCCTGGAGCCGGACCAGGTCGTCGAGCTCCGGCGTGGATGCCTCGAGCACGTCGCTGTCCACGACGGCCTCGATCTGGTGGACGAGCCGGGCCGGAATGTGCACCGTCTCGCCGGCCTTGAAGGCGCGCGCGACCAGCTCGGCGCCGGGGCGGGTGCGGAGAATGAGCTCGCCCCGGAGCACGTGCATCGTCTCGTCCTTCAGGTTGTGGTACTGCAGGCTCAGGACGTGACCCGCCTTCACGTGGAGGATCTTGCCCACGTAGCGATCCGTGCGCGCCCAGACGAGCTCGTAGCCCCACGGTTTGTCGACACGGTACGGCACATCGGGCACTCGAATCCTCCGAGACGCGGTGCGGTGGAGCGTGCGGCGGGAAATATAGGCTCGGCAGGGTCGGCGATGAATGGCGGGATTACGCGGGACGGGGGAGACGGAAGGACGGAAAGACGGAAGGACGGAAAGACGGAAAGACGAGCGGAGCGAAGCGGAGCGAGGCGCAGGTCCGTGATGCGTCGCGCGACCCTTCGCTGCGCTCAGGGTGACTCGCGCCGTAGTTCCCGTCCTTCCGTCTTTCCGTCCTTCCGTCCTTCCGTCCTTCCGTCTCGCTACATCCCCGGCTCGAAGCTGAACACCCACCGGAACGCCACCTCGTCGTCCCCCGCCGACCGGTCCTGCGCCAGCTCCGGCCGGCTCACCCACAGCGGCAGGTCGAACCGGGTGACGAACCGCGTGTCCCCGATGCGATGCTCGGCGCGAAGCCCGATGCCCGCGTCGCCCAGGAAGCGAATGCGGCCGCTGGAAGGCGCGTCCGCCTCATCCTGGAAGCCGCGGGCCAGGTCGGTGAACGCCGCCAGCGCCACGCGCGAGAACAGCCGCGCCTTGGGCCGGGACACCATCGTGCGCTCGAGCTCGACGTTGAGCGCCACGAGCGCCCTGGTCGACACCCGCGGATCGATGCCGCGCACGCCGCCGCCGCCCGGGAGCTGATAGCGCATGTCGTCGCCCTCGAGCAGCGAGCCGCGCGAGCGGAGGAACGGATTGGCGAGCCGCTCGAGCGGGTCCGCGCCCTGCAGGTAGATCTGACGCTGCTTGGCCGGCAGCTCGTCGCCGCCGGCGAGGCCCGCGTAGAGCCGCCCGCCCAGCGTCCAGCGCGCGCCGAGCGGGCGGCGGGCGGTGCCTTCGACCGTTGCGCGCCCGTAGAACGGGTCGAGATCGGCGCGGCCGCTCGCGGCGAGCCCGTCCCGGTGGTAGGCGAGGCCGCCGCTGACGGTGTTGCGGAGCTCGAGCTGCCAACGCCCCGCGCGGGTCGATACCCCGGACGAGAGCCGCAGCTCGACCGTACCGACGTCGTCGTAATAGCCGCGGTCGAGGTAGCGGAAGTCGTCGGGCTGGACCCACTGAAGCGCCAGCCCCTCGGTCCAGGCGGGTCCAAAGCTGAGATGCGCCCGCCGTGTGCGCTCGATGGCGGCGGTGGCGCCGAAGCGGCCCTCGACGTTGTACACGTCCAGGGTCTGCGACACGTTCGGCGCGCGCAGGAAGACCGGATTCCGGAGCCGGAACCAGAAGTCCACGTCCCGCGCGTCATCGTCCACGCCCACGCCGGTGCTCGCGGTCACGATCGAGACGTTCTGCTCGAACCGGCCCAGATAGTCGCCGCGGCTCCGGAGGCCGAGCGTCAGGCCGCCCCCGTCGTTGTACCAGGCCACCGGCTGCAACCCCAGCGTCAGGCGGTCGCGGCGGACGCGGGTGCTGAAGTAGCGGTGGAGGTAGACGTCGGTCGCCGGCAAGGGCACGAACAGTTGCGACAGCGAGAAGCCGAGCCGGCGCCGGTTGTTGAGCATGTTCCAGTCGTGCGAGCGGACCAGCGGGTCGAGCACCACGAGTTTGGGCCGGGTGCGCGTCCGGAGCTCCACCCACTCGCGCTCGGCGAGCCCGTCGGTGCGCGCCAGCGCGGTGTCGCCCTGGGCGAGCACGGCCACATCCTGCGGGAACCGGCCGGGCGCCTTCCGCACCACCTCGACCCGGGTCAGGTATCCGTCGCCCTCGCGGCGGCTCCGGACCCGGCCGACCGCATAGTCGTACAGCTCGGTCGTGTGCAGCCACTGGGCGAAGAAGGTCGACAGGTCCCGCTTCGACACCTCCTCGGCCACCGCGCGGAAGGCGGCCTCGTCGACGTGCCGGTACTTCCACCGCTCGTAGAAGGTCCGGAGGATGCGGTGCATCGTCTCGTCGCCCACGATGGCGCGGAGCTGGTGGAAGAACAGCTCGCCCCGGGTGTAGATCGCGATGTTGTACGAGGTGAAGTCGCGGTACGCCTGGGACTCGAGGCTGGGCGGCTCGGAGTAGTCGTCGAGGTCCAGCTCCAGCACGCTCGCCTCGGTCTCGCCGTAGCTCTCCCGGCCCATCGTCTCCCAGAACCAGCTGGTCTGGAAGCTGGTGAACCCCTCGTCGAGCCAGCCTTCCCGCCACTCGTTGTTGGCGAGGAGCCCCATGGTGTAGTTGTGGCCCGCCTCGTGGACGATGAGCCCCTGGTCGGCCGAGCCGTCGTGGATCATCATCGGGAACTCGGTGCCGCCGCCCTCGATCCGGTGCACGTTGGTGAGCTGCGGCCAGCCGAACGGCCCGTAGAGCTGGTCCAGCCAGGCGAGCGCCGTCTGGGTGCGCTCGACCGCCACGCCGCCGCCCCAGGTGCTGTCGTCGCCGGGCTGGTAGAGGACGTGCACCGCGACGTTGCCGAACCGGCCGCCCTCGTACCGGTACGCCGGGTTGAGCGACATGGCGAAGTGATGCACCCGCTCCGCGTACCACCGGAGCCGCTTGCGGCCGGGCTCGGCGCCGGCGCAGGCGTCGGCCGAGGGCGTCGAGGCGCCGTAGTAGTCGCGCTGGTACTCGACCGCGCGGCCGGGCGCGCGGTTGGCGCGCTCCCAGCCCGGGTCGCCGCAGACCGGCACGCCGGTGGCGCCCATGACCTGGTCCTCGGGGAGGTCGAGGTCCACGGTGAAGCGTGCCGAACTCGCCGTAGAACTCGCCCGCGGGCATGAGCGCGTGCTCCTCCCAGCCGAGCCGGTCGTAGACCACCACCTTGGGATACCACTGGGCGAAGTCGAAGCGCCGCCCCTGGCGGCCCTGCCGGCGCGGCACCGTGGAGGGCCGCGCGTCCCAGCCCATCTCGACCGTCATCGAGTCGCCCGGCAGGAGCGGGCGCGGCAGCGCGAAGCGGACGATGGTGCTGTCGGGCGCCAGCGGATAGACCGCCTCGACCGCCTGGCCCATGATCCGCACGTCGCGCACGTGATTGAACGCGAAGTCGGGGTCGCGCAGGTCGTTGAAGCGCCGGCGGCCCTCGACCGAGTCGACGTCGGCCCAGCGGGAGCCCGGACGGAACGCGTTGAGGTAGAGATGAAGCGAGAACGTCGTCAGCGTGTCGGGCGACGCGTTCCGGTAGCGGATCCGCTCGCCGCCGCTCAGCACGCCGGTGGGCTCGTCGAGCCGCGCGCTGATCTCGTAGGCGACCTCCTGCTGCCAGGAGGAATTCACGGGCGCGGCGGCGGCCTGCTGCAGGGCGAGCAACACCAATGCGATCACGAACGGCTCGACGGTCGGGGGTGAGCGCGGCGGGACGGGACCTGCGGAAACATACGCGGCTCGGGCCGCCGGCCAACGGTCCCGGCGGCGGCGGCGAGGACCGGCTACGCTTCGGCGGCGATCAGCCGTTGCACGGCGGCGAGCAGCGCCTCGGGACGGAAGGGCTTGGAGAGGAATGGGCCGGGCAGCTCACCACCGCCCATGAACCCCGAGATGAACAGCAGGGGCGGCGGGTCGTCCATCGCCTGGAGCCGGGCGGCCAGCTCCAGGCCGTCGAGGTGCGGCATCCGGATGTCGGTCACGAGTGCCGCGATCTCGTCCCCAACCTCGCGCACCGTGTCGAGGGCTTCCTGCCCGTCGGCCGCCACCAGCACCCGGAAGTGGTCCCGGAGCGCGGTGGTCATGAACCAGCGCATCATCGGCTCGTCGTCCACGACGAGGACGACGGGCCGGCGATCGGTCTCGACCGGCGCGAGGGGCTCGTGCATTCGGAACAACCTACGGCGCCCGGACCCGTCCGGCATAGCTCAAACCGGCTACGTCAGGGCTGCTGGAATCCCGTCTTGGCGACGTGCACGTCCTCGCCGCCCATCACCGCCTTGTGGAGGTCCCATGCCGCCTTGGCGACGATGCCGAAGGACTTCTCGTTGGGCACCTGCCCCGATTCGCCGGTCCGGCCCGCGTAGATGATGGCCGCCATGATGGCCACGACGTCGGCCCGTTCTTCCGCCATTGTCCGCTCCATATCGTGAGATATCGCAAGATAACCCCGGCTCATGGGCCGCTGGCGAGCCGACGCTTCGCTCTTGATAGTGTGAGTAGTCGGTCTAATAGTCGGCAATATCTTCCGGTATTGACGAAACGTCCGTCCAGGAATACCTTTCAGCGACACGCATTCCGGAGACCCGATGTCCGCCATCGATCCCATCAGCCGCCGCATCCTCCAGCTCCTCCTCGCCGACGGCCGCGCCAGCTACCAGGCCATCGCCGACGAGGTCGGGCTCTCGCGCCCGGCCGTGATGGAGCGCGTGAAGCGGCTGGAGGAGAGCGGCCACATCCTCGGGTACACCGCCCGGCTCGACCGCGCCAAGCTCGGCTTCCCGATCACGGCGTTCGTCGCCGTGCGCTACCCGGGCACCGAAGTCGACGGCGGCGAGTCGGCCGTGCGCTCGCTGGTGACCAATCCGAGCGTGCTGGAGTGCCACCACGTGGCGGGCGAGGACTGCTACATCCTCAAGGTGGCAGCGCCGTCGCTCGAGGCGCTCGAGCGCATCCTGCGCTCCCTCCGCGACCCCGGCCTCTCCGCCAGCACCCGGACCACCATCGTGCTCTCGAGCGTGTTCGAGAAAGCGGGTGTCGTGCCCATGGAGGCGGACTGACATGGCGGGCCTCCGCGGCAAGGCGCTCGTCGCCTACCTCCTCGTCTGCACGATATGGGGCTCGACCTACCTGTTCATCAGGATCGGCGTGGCCCACCTCCCGCCGTTCCTGTTCGCGGGCGTGCGGTTCCTGGTGGCCGGGCTGCTGCTGGGCGCCATCGTCCTGGCCCTGGGAATCCGGCTCCCCTCGCGCGCGAAAGACTGGCGCACGCTCGCCATCACCGGGGTGTTCCTGCTCTGCGGCGCCAACGCCATCCTGGTCTGGTCGGAGCAGTTCGTCGCCTCCGGCATCGCGAGCGTGTTCGTGGCCGCGATGCCGCTCTGGTCGGCGTTCTTCGACGCGATCGTGCCCGGGGGCAAGACGCCGCTCACCTGGCGGATCGGCGTGGGGCTCGCCATCGGCTTCCTGGGGAGCGCGCTGCTCGCGGGGATCACGCCGCACGAGCTCGCCACCGCCGACCTGCGCGGGCCCATCGCGCTCACGTTCGGCAGCGCCTGCTGGGCGATGGGCAGCGTCTACTGGAAGCGGAATCCCACCGAGGTGAGCCCGTACTCGGCGGCCGCCGTGCAGATGGCCATCGCGGGCGCGATCCTCTGCGTCGTCGGGCTCGCCCTCGGCGAGGCGCCCGACTTTCACCTCCGGGGGACCGGGCTCGCCGCGATGGCCTATCTCATCGTCTTCGGATCGCTGGTGGGATACACCGCCTTCGGCTACGCGCTCGAGCACGGCTCGGCCACGGTGGTCGGCACCTACGCGTACGTGAACCCCGTCGTGGCCGTCGTGCTCGGGCTGGCTGGTGCTGCACGAGCCGATCACCGGCCGGATGCTGGCGGCGATGGCCCTCATCCTGGGCGCCGTGGTGTGGATCCAGCTCGCGGCACGGCCGGCGCGCGCCCGGTCGGCCGAGCCCGTTCGCGCGCTCCGGCGCCGGTACCCGGCGGACGCATGACCGGACACTCGAGCGCAGCCCGCGACCTCCGAGCGCCCATACGAGGCGGCGGCCGAGGTCGAGCGCGTGGTAGCGGGCTTCATGGACGGCACGCTGCCGCACGCCGAGTGGACCCACCGGGCGCACCTGACGGTGGCGCTGTGGTACGCCACCCACCATGAGGCCGCCGAAGCGCTCGACCTGGTCCGCGCCGGCATCCTGCGCCTCAATGCCGCGCACGGCGTGCCCACGACGCCGACGCGCGGGTATCACGAGACCATCACGCGGTTCTATATGCGTGTGGTGGGGCACTTCGTGGAGCAGGAGGAACAGCGGGGGCGACTGGGCGGAGCGCGCGAATCGTCTCATCGACGCGGTACGGCCACCGCGAGCTGCCGCTGCGGCACTACTCGGAGGCGCGGCTCAAGTCGGCGGAGGCGCGGGCGGGGTGGGTGGAGCCGGATCTGCTGCCGTTGCCGTGAGGGGGAGGGAAGGACGGAAAGACGGAAGGACGGAAGCGTGCGAAACGGAACAGTGACGGAAGGGGAGTCCCTCCCTTTCCGTCCTTCCGTCTGTCCGTCTTTCCGTCCTACCTCGCCAGCAAATGCCTCCGCAGCTTCACCAGCCGCCGCCGGAGCGAGCCGTCGTGGATCCGCTCGCCCACGCGGACGACCGCGCCGCCCAGGATCTCCGGGTCGACCGAGAACGAGGGGAGCACTTCCTTGCCCAGGTGCCGGCTCAGCGCCTCGGCGATGCCCTTCTGCAGCGCCTCGTTGGCCGGGCGGGCCAGCGTGACGCCCGCGCGCACCCGGTTGAGCTTGACGTCGACCAGCGTGGCGTATTCGGTCGCGATCTCGCGCAGCAGGTGCTGCCGCCCGCGCTTGACCACCGCCTGCAGGAAGAGGACGAACTCCCTCGGGGCCTCCTTCATGGCCGTGCCGAGCAGGCGGGACTTCTCGCTCTTGGGGACGCGGGGCGACATGAGCACGGCCTGCACCGCCGGCGTGGTCTCGATCGCCGCGGCGACCGCGTCGATCAGGTCCGCGTACCGCGCCGTGCCCCCGCTCCGCTCACCGAGGTCGAACAGCGCCTCGGCGTAGTTGCGGGCGATCGTCTCCGATCTCACCGGCCGCCGTCCAGGGTCGCGAGGTAGTCGAGCACGATCTTCCGGTCGGCCTCGCCGTCGAGCCGCTGGCCGACCAGCTTGGACGCCGCCGCGAGCGACAGGTCCACCGCCTCGCGGCGGAGATCCGCCACCGCCCGGTCACGCTCCGCGGCGATCTCCCGCCGGGCGCGCGCCAGCAGCTCCTCCTGCTCCTGCTTGGTCTTCTCCATCGCCACCGCCCGCTCCTTCTCCGCGAGCTGCCGGGCCTCGAGGACCATCCCGTGCGACTGGGCCTTGGCGTCGGCGACCAGCTTGCGGTGTTCCTCGAGCAACTTCGCCGCCTCGGCGCGGTCCCGCTCCGCGGCGGCGAGCTGCTCCTCGAGCGCCTTCTCCCGGGCTTCCACCGCGCCGAGGATCGCCGGCCAGGCGAACTTCTTGAGCACCGCGAGGAGGACCAGGAAGACCACGATGGTCCAGAACATCAGGCCGCCCTCGACCGTGAGCGGGCCGGAGGCGTGCTCCTCCTGGGCCGCGAGCGCGGGGGCCAGGAGGAGCGAGAGCGTGGCGAGGGCGAGCACCGGCTTCTTCATGACGCAGCGCCTCGACTAGAAATTGATCTTGCCCTGGATCAGGAACGCGATCACCGCGACGAACAGCGCGACGCCTTCGACCAGCGCGGCGGCGATGATCATCGCCGTCTGGATCCGGGCGGTGGCGTCGGGCTGGCGGGCGATGCCTTCGGTGGCGGACCCGCCGATCCGGCCGATCCCGATGCCGGCACCGACGACCGCGAGGCCGGCGGCGAGACCCGCGCCGATGAGGCCGAATCCCTTATCCGCGCCGGCGGCGGCGGCGTCCTGCAACAGGGCGATCATGGACAGCATGGCGTACTCCCTCGTGAGGTTCGGAGATGAACATCGGCCGCGCCCGCCGCACGTGCGGCCGCCTCTCCAGGAGCGGCCTCGTCACGGTGGCCCGCCGGCGTCCTTCGCCAGGTCGGCCAAGGACAGCGGGCATCGTCCGCCGTTCGGCGGACTACCTCACCAGCACGGCGCGAGCGCGCGCCGGCTGGGGTTTCAACTCTCCTAGTGCTCCGCCCGCATCAGCCCGATGAACACGCTCGTGAGCAGCGTGAACACGAACGCCTGCAGGAACGCCACGAACAGCTCCAGCAGCATGACCCCGGTGGCCAGCGCCGAGGCCGCGACGCCCACGGTGTAGCTCTGGAACAGAAACGTCAGCCCGATCAGCGCCAGCACCAGCACGTGACCCGACGTCATGTTGGCGAACAGCCGGACCGCCAGGGCGAACGGCTTGGCCAGCTTGCCGATCAGCTCGATGGGGGTCATGACGGCGAGGAGCAGCACCTTGAGGAAGGTGCCGCCGATGCCGCCCGGGAGGCCGTGGGGCAGATAGAAGATCGTGCCCATGTACCCCTTGAACCCCAGGGTCCGCATCCCGGTCACCTCGATCACGACGAACGCCATGACCGCGAGCGCCGCCGTCACCGCGATGTTGCCCGTCGCGGCGGCGCCCCAGGGCAGGAGGCCGAGCAGGTTCATCGCCAGGATGAAGAAGAACAGCGTGAGCAGGTAGGGCGCGAAGCCTTCGCCGTGCGGCCCCACGTTCGGCAGGATGACCTCCTGCCGGATGTAGAGCGCCGTCGCCTCCATGGCCCCCGCGAACCCCTTGGGCGGCTTGCCCGCGGCCTGCAGGCCGGTGATCCTGCGCGCGCTGAGCACGAAGATGAGCGCCACGAGGACCGCCGCGAACAGCATGAAGACGAGGTGCTTGGTCGGCGAGATGTCGAGGAACCGCGGCTGGCCGTTGGCGGCGGTGCCGAGCGGGATCTTCCACCCCTCGCGGCAGGTGCCAGACAACGCCGAAGGGGAGCTCGACCTCGTGCGAGTTGGCGAGGTGGTGGACGATGTCGATCTGGCCCGTGGCCTGCTTGGCGGCCTGCTCCTGCTGAGCGGCATGCTCCTGCGCCGCGAGCGCCGGCGCGCCGGACACGACCGCCCCGAGCAGCGCCGCCACCACCGCCAACCGTCGACCGAAACGCGTCATCGCTGATCTTCCCGCGAGTGTTCCCGAAGGGCCGTGACCCCCTCGACCAGAAGGAGCGCCACGAGGACTCCCACCATCGACCCCAGCATGGATCCGGCGCGCCGCCCGAGCACGGGCAGGACCGCGAACCCCACCACCGCGACCACCGTGAGCCGCACCAGCATCCCCAGGCCCCACACCGCCATGAACCGGTCGGTGCCGATGCTCCGGATGGCCCACCAGCCGAGCGGCGTCTGCAGCACCAGGCCGATGACGATCCCCCACCCCACCACCGCCCGGTCCGCGGCCGGCACCACCGCTGCCACGACCGCCCCGCCGGCCGCTACCATCGCCACGCCGGTCAGGTAGCGGAGGCCCAGCCTCACTCGCCGCCGCCGGCCTTGTCGCCGCCACCCTTGCGACCGCCGTCCTTGCCGCCGCCGTCCCGGTCGTGGTCCTGGCGGTTGAGTGTGCGGATCAGCGAGTACATCGTCCCCCCGAACCCGACGAACGCCGCCACCATCGTGAGGATGCCGCTGGTGCCGAGCTTCTCGATCGGCCCACTGTCCGGCCAGCACGAAGACCAGAAGGCTCACCGCCAGCTGGACCCCGAGCCCCGCGTAGCGCATCGGCCCCGGACTCTTTCCGCCGTCCGGATCTGGGGATTTCACGCGGAGAACCTAGTCCCTTGTGAAATTTTTCGCAAGCGCGTCCGGCACTGCCTTCGGCGGCAGGAACGGCGGGCGATCCGGACCGCCAATATAGGGCGCCAGGCGGCCGGAAACGATCCGCGGTCCCATGGCGTCCGATCAGGCAGCCGGGTAATCTCCACCACATTCCTCGTCTCGTCCTTTCCTTAGAGATCCGATGACCGCAACCGCAGCCACCCCGCACGACGACGTCCAGCAGCTCCAGCGCCTCACCGAAGCGGTCGTCCGGCTGCGCCGCCAGGTGGCCCAGCGGATCGTCGGGCAGGACGACGTCATCGAGGGGATCCTCACCGCCATCCTGAGCGGCGGCCATGCCCTGCTCATCGGCGTGCCCGGACTGGCCAAGACGCTGATGGTGCAGACCGTCGCGGAGACGCTCCACCTCTCGTTCAACCGGGTCCAGTTCACCCCGGACCTGATGCCGAGCGACATCACCGGCACCGACATCATCGAGGAGGACCTGACCACGGGCCGGCGTTCGTTCCGGTTCGTGCAGGGCCCGATCTTCGCCAACATGGTGCTGGCGGACGAGATCAACCGGACGCCTCCCAAGACCCAGGCGGCGCTGCTGCAGGCCATGCAGGAGCACCAGGTGACGGCCGGCGGGGCCACCTACCATCTCCCCGACCCCTTCTTCGTGCTGGCGACGCAGAACCCGATCGAGCAGGAGGGGACCTATCCGCTGCCCGAGGCGCAGCTCGACCGGTTCATGCTCGAGCTCCGGGTGGCGTACCCCAGCCGGGCCGAGGAAGAGGCCATCGTGGAGCAGACCACCGGCGCCGCGCGCGAGCCGCTGCAGCCGGTGCTCGACGCGGCGTCGGTGCTGGCGATGCAGGCGCTGGTGCGGCGGATCCCGGTGAGCCGGGGCCTCATCCGGGCCGCGGTCACGCTGGCCCGGATGACCCGGCCACCGGACCCCGAGTCGCCCGGCGTTCATCCGGGAGTACGTGGACTGGGGCGCCGGGCCGCGCGCGTCGCAGTACCTCGTGCTCGGCGCCAAGGCCCGCGCGGCGATGGCCGGGCGGCCGATGGCCGACCTCGACGACGTGCGGGCGGTGGCGCCGGCGGTGCTTCGGCACCGGGTGGTCACCAACTTCGCGGCGGAGGCGGCGGACCGGACGAGCGAGGACCTGATGCGGGAGCTGGTGGCGGGCAAGGGGTGGCTCGGGACGGCGGGGTGAGGCGGCAGGCGGCCGCAGTCACCCTGAGCAAAGCGAAGGGGGCATGCCTCGAGGCATGCCCCCTTCACTGCGTTCAGGGTGACTCGGCGCTCGGGCTCGGGACTCGAGCTGGGCCGCTCAGTTCACCGGCATCAGCAGCGCGCTGAACGCGTCGAGCGAGCCCTCGAAGGAGTCGAACACCGCCTCGAACGCCTGCTCCTCGTCCGAGGTGAGCGGGTCGCCGGTCGCGCCGGTGACGACCAGCGAGCTGGCGGTGACGGTGATGGTGGCGAAGGTGTTGCCGTTCACCTTGACGGTGAACGTCCCGCCATCGGCGTTGGAGGTACCCACGAGGCGCACGTCTCCGTTCGGCCCGCTGACCGTCAGGTCGAGAGTCAGGCTCTCGGAGATGTCGCCGAAGGTGGCGGTCCAGTCGACCGACAGGTCGCGCGAGGGGACGTCGAGCGAGTAGTCGAGCACGATGACGATCCCGCCGCCGTTGCTGGTCACGGTGTTCTTGAGCGTGAAGTTCGCGCGGGTCGTCCCGTTGAAGGCGAAGCCGCTGAGCGTCACGATGCCGCTCGACGTGGTGCCGCTGGCCACCACCTGGTAGTCGAGATAGGTCACGTCGCCCTCGACCACCTTGATGCGCACGTTGGCGAGCGCCGAGCGTGCTCTGGTCGATCACGTCGACGTAGCCGGTCTCCACCACCGGCTCGACCGGGCGGTACGTCACCGGGTCCACCGCGTAGAGCAGGAAGCGGACGCCGTTCGACGGCGCGCCGCTCACGTCCGAGACGACGTAGGTGTCGGTGCTCTCGTCCCAGACGAAGGTCTTCCCGGCCACTTCCGACCGGGATCGCGACGACGCTGGCCTGGATGCCGGCGCCGCCGGCGGAGACCAGCGCGGCGATCTGGCGCGCGTACCGCTCGCTCGCCTTCGACGGGCGGGAGAGCGCGAGGGCCGCCGAGCTCGCCACCAGCGGGGAGCCGCTCAGCGCCAGGGAGATGTCCGGGCCGACGGCCGCGAAGCTGGCGGTGGGGCCGGACGCGAAGGCGTCCTGCGCGGCGGCCACGTCGGCGGCGGTGCCCTGGGGGTCGAACTCGCTGGGGGAGGCGCCGTCGTTCTTGCAGCCGGCCAGCGCCAGGGCCAGCCCGGCCGCGGCCAACGATCGCCTTGCGTAATGCGTGACGCGCATGAGATCCGCCTCCACGAGGGGTTCGAAACGAACTGTTGAAGCCGTTGATGGGCAGTGAGTTGCCGCCGATGCCAGAGCTTGCAGCGCCCCGAATCGGGGGCCCGGGCCGGCGGTGCGGATGCAACTTGGCAACCGGCATGCCCGACGGGCGGCGGCAGGCGTGGCGGGCGAGGCGGAGCCGAGCGGGGCAGCGGGCAGCGCGTCCGTCCGCTATATTTCCGGCCGTCCGAGGGACACTTCACCAACGGTGGAGGACATGGGCGGGATCATTCTGGAGGGTGTGCTGTTCGTCGCGCTGCTGGCGACGGTGGCCACCCTCCTTTTCTATGCGCTGGTCCGCTGGACGCCGCTGGGGCTCCGGCTCCGGCAGGACGCCAACCGGCGGAAGATCGAGCAGACGCTCGAGCTGACTGCCCGATCCACGGGCCGCAGCGGGAGGAGGAAATGGTGCGCCTGCCGTCCGGCAGCCGCATCTGTCCGACCTGTTACAAGGAGGCATTACATGAGTAGCGACGGTATCGGCGTTTCGGGGCTCGGCCGCCTGGTGCGGCTCGCCGGCGTGGCCCTGGGGCTGATCGCGCTGCTGGTGCTCCTGCCCACCGCCATGACCTACATCAACCCGGGGCACGTGGGGATCGTCATCCACCGCGTCGGCGGCGGCGTGGATCCGACGCCGCTCAGTCCGGGCCTCCACGCCCGGAACCCGCTCACGACCGGGATCGAGGAGTACCCGACGTTCATGCAGACGCTGGTGCTGACCCGCGGGCCGAGCGAAGGGTCGTCGGGGAACGACGAGATCAACGTCAACAGCGTCGAGGGCCAGCCGCTCTCGCTCGACGTGTCGATGTCGTTCGAGCTGAACCCGAGCAAGGTGCCGGCGCTGTACTCCACGTTCCGGACCGACATCGCGACCATCCAGCACAGCTACGTGAAGCAGGCGATCCGGCAGTCGCTGCAGGAGGTGGTGGGCAACGAGGAGATCGCGGCGATCATCGGCCCCAAGAAGGCCGAGGCGACGTCGCGGGTGAGCGAGCTGCTGGAGCAGCGGCTCTCGCCCTACGGGATCCTGGTGAAGCAGTTCACGATCAACGAGCTGCGCGCGCCGCCGTCGGTGATCGAGGCCATCAACCAGAAGAACGTGATGCAGCAGCAGGGCCTCACGGCGCAGAACGAGCTGCAGAAGAACCAGTTCCAGGCCCAGGGCGACTCGATCAAGGCGGCCGGCCGGGCCAAGGCGATCCTGGCCGAGGCGGAGGCGCAGGCCAAGGCGAACCGGCTGCTGAGCGAGAGCATCACGCCGACGCTGGTGCAGTACGAGATGAGCAAGCGCTGGAACGGGCAGATGCCGCAGGTGACGGGCGGCGCGATGCCGATGATTCAGCTGCCGGGGGGAAAGTAGGCGGGCGGGCGACGCGGCGCACGGCAGGCGGGCTGGCGGGCAGGCAGCGGACAGAGCCAGGGTAGCTGCGGGTCCGAGGGCCTGACGGTGGCTATGTACTGGCGCTTGGAGGTGATTCAGCGGCCACGCTCAAACCATGGGGGAGGTCCCATGCGAGTTCCATCGCCGATGCGCATCGCCACGCTCAGCCTGCTGGTCGGGGGCCTGGCCTGCGCCAAGAACAGCGCCAACGAGAACGTCGGAGCCGCGCGCGACACGACGGCCGCCGCGCGTCTCGGACTCCGCCAACGCCAACGCCGACCAGTCGGGCGTCGACACGACCGGCAAGTCCAACATCAGCCCGGACGTCACCCAGACCCGGCCCGACCAGGGTCAGCCCGTGACGTCCAAGGGCGACACCCTCAACGAGGCCATCGACAGCTCGACCGGCGCCGGGACCGACACGCTCGACGAACAAGACGGGCATCGACAGCTCCACGATGAGCCACGACGGGATGGACAGCACGGCGATGAACGACCCGGGCATGGACAGCTCGAGCGACGGACAGGTCGACGGCGCGCTAGGCCGGACCGTATGAGGGCAGACACGGACAGGGCGTGGAGAGATCCACGCCCTGTCTTTTGCTACGGCTGAGCGCCGACGCCTGCCCGACTTCGACCGCTTGCCCGCGCGCTTCTTCCGTCCTGCCGCTTCTTCGCCGGGACCTTGGCGCCCTTCTTCCGGGCCTCCGACAGGCCGATCGCGACCGCCTGCTTGCGGCTCTTCACCTTGCCGCCGCGCCCGGCTTTGCCGCGGGTGAGCGTGCCCTTCTTCCGGCGGCGCATGGCGCTCTTGACGCTCTTGCTCGCCGCCTTGCCGTATTTCCGACCGCCCTTCTCGAGTTTCTTCTGCCGCCATGGAGCCTCCGCGGAGTTGGGGTCGACTGGGCCTGACGCGCGACCGGCTGTACTGTAGGCAGACGCCGGCCGCGACGGATGTGACGCGTAACCCCATCGCTCCGCTGCAGGGTCTCCGCAGGTGTCGCGTCGCGGTCACAGCTTCCGCGACCCCCTAGGTCTCTCTAGAAGGTATACTACCGACCGCCCTCTTCGTGGAGAGGGCCGAACGGCGGCCTGGCGGGCTGCCCGGAGGCTCCGTGCCCCACGAAGACACCGACATCATTCCCATGGCTCCCGGTCCCCTCGTCCTGGTGGTCGACTACGAGGCGCACCTCGCACCACGCCGTCACCCGCATGCTCCAGGATCTTGGCTACCACGCCCGGAACTGCCTCGGCGGCCGGGCGGCCCTCGGCTTCCTCGATACGCACCCCGGGGAGGCTCGCCTGCTCCTGGTCGATCTCGGGATGCCCGGGATGGACGGCGGCGAACTGGCCGAGCGCGCGCTCGACCTCGATCCGAGCCTGGTGGTGGTGCTCATGGCCGCGCCCGGCGACGCCGAGACGCGCGACCTGCTCTCCGGCTATCGCGATCTCCCGCTGGTCTGGAAGCCGCTCATCCTCCCGGAACTGGCCCGGATGATCCAGGAGCTGGTCGGACGAGGACCAGGTCCCCCCCGGTCCCGCGTCGGCCCTGGTCGTTGGTCCTCCTCCCCGGCAGCGGATGCGCCCCCGGTGCTGGGTCAGCTCCGACCGTCTGAGCCTCACTCCGGCACCACCGGCAGTCCTTCCGCCTGCCACGCCGCCCACCCCCCGACCAGCGCCCGCGCCTTCTTCCATCCCGCTCGACGAAGCTCTCGCGCCACCCGGGCGCTTGTGGCTTCGTCCTGTCACGCACAGTACAGGACGAGCGTGGCGTGCGGCTCCAATCGTCGCTCGCGCGCCAGGCGGACGGCGTCGTCGGGCGGGAGCCGGATCGCGCCCTCGCCCATGTTGGGTCGTCGCGGTAGCTCCGCTCGGTGCGGACGTCGGCGACGATGACCGGCTCGCCGGCCTGCTGCAGCGCGGGAACTCCGGGATGGTGATCTTCTCGGGCACGTTGGTCTCGGCCGCTCGGGCGGCCTTTCGCCCGGGGCCGACGGTGCCACGGCCGGCGGCTGCGGCGGCGGTGGCGGCACTCGGCACCACCTCGGCGCGGTTCGGGGCGGGCGCGGCGCCGGGCGTCGGCGCGCCGGCCGCGGCGCCGCCGTGGCGCCGGAGGTAGATCGCGATCCCGCCGCCGTGGATCACCACCGAGAGCAGCACCACCAGGCAGGTGATGGTGAACAGCCGCTCCGCGCCCGGGATCCCGGCGAACACCGGCAGCAGCACCAGCAGCAGCGACGACAGCCCGCGCGGGCCGAACAGCGCGATCAGCCGGCAGCTCTCCGGCTCGATCCCCGAGCGCGCCAGCACCGGGATCAGCACCCCGCCCCGGATGCCGAGCGCCACCGCGGCGAAGACCAGCACGCGCCAGTCGCCCGCCAGCGTCACGCCGGTCCAGATGAGCCCCGCCCCGAACGCCACGAAGGTGAGCAGCAAGAACATCTCCGCCCACGCCTCGCCGTAGTCGAGGAAGCAGTCGCACAGCTCGACGTCGAGCGCCGCCATCATCATTCCCGCCGCGAACGCCGCCAGGAAGCCGCTCCCGCCAACCGCCTCCGCGCCGCGAAGCGGTGAAGGCCATGCCGAGCGCGTAGAGCGACTCGTAGTCCCGCCGGACGCCGACCCGCCGGCGCACCCGCTCGAGCAGGGTGATGGCCACCCAGCCGGCGAACACGCCGAGCAGGGCCCGAGGACGAACAGCCCGACGGCGCGGCTGCCGTACTCCCAGGCCGGCGCCGGGCCGGTCGCGCGGAGGGCCAGCATGCAGAGCACGACGATCGGCAGCAGGATGACGTCGTTCATCCCGCTCTCGAGCCGGAGCGCGAGCTTGGCGGTCGGCGGCAGCGCCGGGCTCCGGAGGAACGAGCGCGAGCAGCACCGGGTCGGTCGAGGCCAGCGCGGCGCCGAGGATGGCCGCGGCGGCCCGGTGGAGGCCGAGCAGGACCCAGGCGGCGAGGGCGATCATCGCCGCGGGGAGCAAGGTGCCGGGCCCGAGGATCAGCGCGGCCAGGCGGTGCTGCTCTGACCTCCGCGATGTCCACGCCGATGGCGTCGCTGAACAGCACCAGCACGAGGCCGAGGGTCGCGATGACCTGCAGCGAGGGCGAGTCGAGCCCCAGCTCGATCAGGCCGAGGCCGGCGGGGCCGAGGCCGGCGCCGAGAAGGAGGAAGATCGCGACCTGGGGGAGGCCGCTCCGCTCGATCGCGCCGGAGAGCAACGAGCAGACGACGATGACGATGCCGACCAGGGCCAGCAGCGCGGTGAAGTTCTCGTGAGCCATGGCCAGAAACATGCGCGGGGACCGGCGGCGGGCGCCAGCCGGGGTGTTGGGAGCGCGCTCCCTCATCCGCCGCAGCACCGGACTGCATCTTGGTGACATGCCTGCCCTGGGACGGGCGACTACCGATACGGCGGCGAACCGGCAAGAGGACGCACGGGGCAAAGGGAGGCCGGGCATGATAGCGTTCGAAATCTCCATCGACGGGCGTCGGCAGTGCACCGCCGGAATCCGGCGACCTGGATGTGGCCTCGGTCATCGCGACTGGGTCCGCGGCTGTCCCGCGACCCCGCGTCCGGGGAACCTATCGGCGATGCGTTCGATGAAGAGCTCGCGCTGGAGGTGGGCGGCCTGGCGCACGACCCCGACGGCGCGGCGATCCAGATACGGTGGCTCCGCGAGGCCCTCCAAGTCGGGCAGGTGATCACGCTGGCCGTCGTGGAGGCAGACAGCGTCGATCCGCCCGAACGCGCGAACGCACCGATCCCGCGTGGAACGAGGAGCGCAAGCGCGCATACTTCGAACGGCTGAAACGGGAGTACGGCGACGCGTGAGGCCAGGAAACCCGGCGAGCGATGAGAGGGGAGGCGTCGAATGAACCTGAGCTACCTGCGGGTGCGCCGGCCGCTGAAGGACGCGCTCGAGCAGTTCCACGCCTGGATCGGCGTTCCCGAGGTCGAGCCTGCACGCGAGGTGCCCGAGCGGGAGTCGATCGACCTGGCCCTGGAGGGTGAGGATTGGAAGGGGCTCGCCGTCTTCATCTTTCCCTGGGGCGCGTGGACGGTCTTCCAGGAGCTCTCGGGCGGGCTCGGCGGCCGCGGCGCCGCGGAACTCCTGCTGCGGCTCGCCGACGGGGGCGACCTGGTTTACGCCGGCTGGCGACCACGCGGCCGGCTTCGGCGAACTGGTGTACATCACCGGCGGCGAGCTGGTGCGCCATTTCGTGCAGGACGACGATGACCCGAGTGCTCGCGGCGCGAAACGCGGCACGGCTCCGGGAAGAGGCGAAGGAGCCGTGGTCGACCTGGATCGACATGGCGGGGTGGGTGGACACGGACGACGAGGTGATCGGCACGAGGGACCGGGGGCTGCTCTGGATCGACGAGGTGCCACCCGGCACCTGGGACAAGGCCTGAGCGGGCGCTTCCGCACCCGCTCCGCTTGCGACGAGCCTGTTCCAGCTTCGCGCTACATCGGGTCCGCGACCGGCACCGGGGCCAGGCGATCGATGATCGTGCCGTTGCCGAGCTGCCCGTAGGCATTGTATCCCCAGCAGTAGGCCACGCCGGCGATGGTCCTGCCGCACGTATGGGTGCTGCCGGTGCTCACCTGCTTGAACGCGTGCCCTCCCACGACCGCAATCGGCGTCAAAGGGTTGTCGACGATGAAGCCGGCACCGCTCTGGCCGAGGGACCCGTCGCCCCAGCAGTAGCTTCGGTCGCCCGTGGACTCGCCGCAGGTATGGGTGTAGCCCGCGCTGACCCGATGGAACCGGAGCCCGCCGGCCACCGCTCTCGGCCAGAAGCTCACGGCCTGCTGGCCGGTGCCGAGCTCGCCCTTGGTGCCATTGCCCCAGCAGTAGGCGCGGTCGGCGGTGGTGACCGCGGCAGCGGTGGAAGCCCCCCGCGTCCACGTCGTGCCAATCGCGGGTCCGGCCGACCCGGGCGGGCTTCAGGCGCCGCGCGGCGGTCGAGCTGTCGCCGATCTGGCCGAGGCTGTTGAAGGCCCAGCAGAACAGGCGGTCGTCGGTGGTCACGCCGCACCAGTGGCTCCACCCGGCAGTCACGCGGCGGAAGCGGAGGTCACTGGCGACCAGCGTCGGCTTCAGGCGACGGGTTCGCGTGCCGTCGCCGAGCTGCTGTCGAGGTTCTCGCCCCAGCAGTAGACCCGGTCGTCGGGGTAGCTCACGCCGCAGGTGTGCTTCCACTTGGTCTCCACCTGGCGGAAGCGGTGCCCGCCCGCGACCGCCACTGGGTCGTACGATACGTCGTCGTCCCGTCGCCGAGCAGGCCGTTGTCGTTGGCGCCCCAGCAGTAGGCCCTGAAGTCCGTGGTCACACCGCAGGCGGAAATGGCGCCGGCGCTGATCTGGCGGAAGCTGAGCCCGCCGGCGACCGCCGTCGGCGTGTGCCGGTGGATGGTCGTGCCATCCCCGAGCGCCGCGATGTCGTTGAAGTCCCAGCAGTAGGCTCGATGGTCCGTCGTGGGCCCGCAGGTGAAGTGGTAGCCGCCGCTGATCTGCTCGAACGCCAGCGTCGCGGCCGCGGCCGTGGCGAGGGCCGGCCCGGGCTCCGGGTCGGTGAGGACGGGCCTCGTCCCGGCAGGCCAGGACGGCCAGAAGGAGCGCGGGGACGAGGGCGGCGAATCGAGGCATATGGAGCTCCTGGGGGAAGGAACGCCGGCAGAACGGTGGTTCCGGCTAGATATCGCACTCCGCTCTCAAGCCGATATCAAGCCGCGCGCTCCCGAGGCCCGACAGCGACCGCCTGGACTGCGACCGCCCGGGCCTCGGGGGCGATTTCTTCTCCCTCAGGCGCGAACGCAACGCCCTGGGGGTGGAACGACGCTTCCGGGGGGCGATCGCGTCGACCTTCGGTGCGATCGTTACAAACTTTCGTGGCGACGGGGCGCCCTCTAGTCGAAACGCGGCGCCCTTGAGTCGCATCGCAGCTCCCTCGAGTCGGACCGCGGCTCCCTGGAGCGCGCCGCAGCTTCCTAAAGTCGGACAGCGGCATCCTAGAGTCAGACAGCGGCTCCCTAGAGTCGGACAGCAGCTCCCTAGAGTCGGACAGCAGCTCCCTGAGTCGGGCAGCGGCTCCCTAGAGTTGGACAGCGGCTCCCTAGAGCCGGACAGCAGCTCCCTAGAGTTGGACAGCGGCTCCCTAGAGTCGGACAGCAGCTCCCCGAGTCGGACAGCGATCGCTCCCTAGAGTCGGACAGCAGCCTCCTTGAGTCGGACAGCGGCTCCCTAGAGTCGGACAGCGGCTCCATGAAACCGACACGCAGTCTCCTGAAACCAAGACGGAGCAGCCTGAAGCCGAGACGGAGCAGCCTGAGGCCGAGACGGAGCAGCCTGAGGCCGAGACGGAGCACCCTGAGGCCGAGACGGAGCTCCCTGAAAGCCGCGACGGAGCTCCCTCGAGCCGCGAAGCGGCTTCCCTACGCCGACGAGCGGCGTAATGGCGTGCGAGCGGCGCGACCTCCAGCACCCGAGCACCGACCTCGACGAGCTGCGCCGCGATCCAAAGGTTCCGCGCCGCGAAACCCAATGTCTCCACGAGGCACCCTCGGGGGATCCGACGCGCCCAGGAAACGGCGCGTTCGTCCGGCAACTGCAAACGGGTCCGGACGACCCCCCTCAACCAGAACGGGGGGGGCCACCCGGCTCCCCCCGTTCACCCTGCATCAACTCGGCAACCGCTTATCTGCGCGCCCAGACGTGGCAGAAGGAGCCGTTGTCGGTCCCTGCAATTTCATTCCGCCCCGTGACGTACGCCGCGTTCATCAGGGCATACGGAGCGTAGTGGATCTCGTCGATGTCGAAGCCGTCGGCCCCATCCTTCTTGGTGATGAACAACTTGCCGAAATGCGCCAGGCTCAGCGCGTGGCCGGTCTCGTGGGTGATGATCGAGTAGAAATCGATGGTGTTCGGCGCCCCGCGCGTAGTCCAGATGAACGAGGGGTTGTAGTAGATCTCGGCCAGCGAGGTATCGAGGAGGCCGTCGCCGTTGATGTCCGTGGGAATGTCGTCGTCCTCAGTGGCCGTGCCCTGGTCGTCGACGAACACGAACGTGAAGGTGACGCCGAGGATGGCGTCGGAGCCGCCCGGGACGTAGGCCTCGAAGAACTCCGCGGGCTGCCACCCGGCCTGGATGATGTCCGCGACCTGGGCATAGGTCGGGCTGGGGACGGGACGCCCCAGGTAGAAGTCGTCGAGCAGATCGGGGTCGGTGCCGGCCGGCACCGCCACGCGCTCGATCGGCGCGTCGAGCAACGCCGGTCCCGCCAGGCCTGCATCGACTCCTCGATGAGCCCGTCGAGCTCCGCCTGCGACGACAGCCGGAAGCCGGCGCCGTTCTCGATCACCGGCACGGGGAACGCGAGGCCGGTCAGGAAGGTCTGGAGCTCGGGGTCCACGGCGTAGGTGACGCCGACCCGGCCGTCCCGCCGCGGATCGCCGGCCACCCACTGGTAGGCGGTGAGATGCGTCCGGTCATTGGTGAAGATCGTCGTCGGCGACGCGGGGTCCCTCTTGCCCCTTGTACAGCTCGACCTTGGCGACGCGGACGTTGACCGCTGGCCGCCAGACCGGTGTTGATCCGGGTCAGGAGCGGGTGACCGACGCGGACGACCTCGTCGTTGTCCGGTGCGTTGGCCTTGGCCATGGCCGGCGCGCCGGCGTCCGACGGCTCGGTGGCCGGCTCGTCGGTGCAGGCCGCCAGGCCCGCGAGCGCAATGAGACCCCCGACTGCAACACATTCGACAACCGCATGTGAACCTCTGGGGGAACGAGGAAACGGAACGGCGCCGAGGTCGCCCAGGCGGCCGGAGAGGAGCAACGATGGTGAGGTACTACTGACGCGCGAAAAACAAACCCCCGAGAAACTACGAGAGGCCAACAGAAAGCAACCAAATGCAGAAAGGTTCAGCGGCCAATCCCCGGGGAGCCCGGGGCTGGCGCCGCCCACCAGCAGCGGGCTAACCTGTAAGACCGTGCCAACCTCCGAGCCGTTCGCCACCGCGCTGCTGCTCGCCATCGCCGGCCTCCTCTTGGGGTCGAGCGTGCTGCTCAGTCGCGCGTCGAACCGGATCGGCGTCCCGATCGTGCTGCTGTTCCTCTGCATCGGCATGCTCGCAGGGTCCGAGGGCGTCGGCGGAATCCCGTTCGAGGACTACGGGCTCGCGTTCCGGCTGGGAACGGTCGCGCTGGTCCTCATCCTGTTCGACGGCGGGCTCAACACCCCGATGGCGGCGCTCCGGCGCAGGTGGGCGCCGGCGCGGTGCTCGCGACGGTCGGGCGTCGCGCTCACGGCGGGCCTGATCGCGCTGCCGGCGCACGGTGGGGGCTCTCGTGGCCGCTGGCGCTGGTGCTCGGCGCGGTGGTGTCGTCGACCGACGCGGCGTCGGTGTTCTCGGTGCTCCGCGGCAGCGGCCTGCAGCTCAAGCGGCGGGTGGGCACGACGCTCGAGCTCGAGTCGGGCCTCAACGATCCGGTGGCGGTCATCCTCACGGTCACGCTCACGGCGAACCTGTTCGCGCCGGGCTCGGTCGCGCCGGCGCGGGTCCTGTTCGAGGTGGCGCGCGAGCTCGCTCATCGGCGGCGCGCTCGGCGTCGGCGTCGGGCTACGGCGGGCGCTGGCTGCTCGGCGGATCCCGCTGCCGGCGCGGCGGGCTCTACCCGGCGCTCACGCTCGCGCTCGCGTTCCTCGCGTTCGGCGTGCCGACGCTGCTTCACGGCAGCGGCTTCCTGGCGGTGTACGTCGCCGCCTGATGCTCGGCAACGGGCCCCTGCCGGACCACACGGCCTGCTCCGGGTGCACGACGCGCTCGCCTGGCTGGGTCAGATCGTGATGTTCCTGCTGCTCGGGCTGCTCGTGTTCCCCTCGCGGCTGCTGGAGGTGGCGGGGATCGGGCTCGGCGTTGGCGCTCCTGCTGGCCTCGTGGCGCGGCCGCTCGTCGTGGCGCTCTGCCTCGCGCCGTTCCGGTATCCGATGCGCGAGATGGCGTACATCGGCTGGGTCGGCCTGCGCGGCGCGGTGCCGATCGTGCTGGCGACGTTTCCGGTGCTGGGCGGCGCGCCGGGCGCGGAGCGCATCTTCGACGTCGTGTTCTTCATCGTGGTGGTGAACGCGCTCGTGCCGGGCGCGACGGTGGCGTGGGTGACGCGACAGCTCGGCCTGCAGAGGCGGAGGCGCCGGCGCCACAGGCGGTGCTGCCGATCGAGTCGCGCCTGCCGCTCAACGGCGAGCTGATGTCGTTCTACGTGGACGAGGCGCTGGTGGTGATGGGCGCGACGCTCCGGGACCTGGACTTCCCTGGAGGGGTCGAGCGTGGACGCTGATCGTGCGGGGGAACCGGCTCGATCCGCCGTGGGGGTCGACGGTGCTGCAGGCGGGGGGACCACGCGTACGTGCTGGCGCAGCCGGAGGACAAGGGGCTGATTCAGCTCATGTTCGGGCGGCCGGAGACGGAGTGAGGACGGGTGCCGGGTCGGCAAGCGCGTCGGGTGATCTGCGCGAGGAGGCTGTCGAGGTCGAACGGCTTCACGATCAGCGGCCACCGGAGCTGCTCGCGCTGGTGCGTACGATCCGAATCCCACACCACTACCACCCGCGGGGGGTCGGGCAGAGTTTTTGGCAATGGCCCCCGCCAGGGCCTCGCCGTCCAGGTTGGGCATGATCAGGTGGTCTGCTAGCAGGAGATCCACGTGTGTGGACGTGCACAGTGTCGCAACGGCCTCGCGGCCGCTCGGCGCGGCGAGGACCTCGAATCCCTCGGCCTCAGGGTGATAGAGGCAGGATCCTGCAACACCGACGGCTCGTCATCTACGACGAGCACAGTTCGTTTGTCCTGGGCCGGCATGTCTTAGAATGGAATTGGCTCGAGGATCGGGAAATGGGCCGAACGGCCCATCTCTGGCTCTTGCGCCTCGCGGGACGCGGGACAACTTCCACCCGCGCCTGCCGCGGTCCCCTGCTGCAAATGGCTCCTCGGCCTCCGAGCTCGGTCTCGCGCGCTTCTGCTCCGCAAGCATGCCACCCCGCTCGGTGCAGACACCCGTCACCGAGAGCGTCCGCATCGAGCGGCTCGCCTCGCTCGGACCGCCTCTGGGTCTCCATCCAGTACTTCCATCCCTGGCTCGCCTACCGGCCGATCGACTGGGACGCGGCGCTGGTCGCCGCCGTTCCTCGCGTCAGCGCCGCGACCGATCGCGCCGCCTACGCGGCGGCGGTCGGTGACATGCTCGGGGCGCTCGCGGGTCCCGGCCGACGAGCGTGGAGACGGCGGGCGGGCCGCAGTCGCCCGCCAGCCAGGCGAGTGAGATCCAGGTCCTGGTGGACGGCGGACAGCGTCCTCGTCATCTCGCTCCGGAACCCGACCGATCTCGAGGATTTCAACCGGGCCACCGAAGCCAGACCGCTCTCGCCGACACGATCCGAGTGGCGCGGCGCGTGGTCTTCGATCTGCGCAAGCGTCGAGCAGGGCGACGGCCCTGGACTGGGCCCTGGCGGAGGTCCGGCATCTGCAGCCTTTTTGCTTCCACCGCGATCCGCGCTCCCGATCAGCGCGGCCGCCTCCATTCGGGTCACGCGCCCGAGGAGGCAACTCCTCCGGCGGCTACTACTCCGGGCACGACGCCTGGACGGGGCGACAGTACCGGCGGGCGACGGCACCGCCGCGGGACGCCGCGCCGTCGTCCTGGTGAACGACAAGTCCTCGATCCCCGAAGGCCTGCTCGCGCTCCACCAGGCCGGCAGGGCTCGCATCATCGCCGAGGGGGTCCCGAGCGAGGCCGGCGTGGTGCGGACCTACGAGTGGCGTCTCCCCGACAGCCTCGAGCGTCCATCCGGCTCGACGAAGTGGCCGCTGCAGGGCGGCGGGCCGGCCGGTTCGCTCGCCGACTCCACCCTGCCGGCATCCGACG
>CAWDPF010000010.1:0-31676 GCA_963804125.1 uncultured Gemmatimonadales bacterium | reverse complement strand
ATCCTGTTCTTCCGGGTGGGCGACTTCTACGAGATGTTCTACGACGACGCCGAGCTCGCCGCGCGCGTGCTCGACATCACGCTCACCTCGCGGGGCGACGGCGTGCCGCTCGCCGGCGTGCCGGTCAAGGCCGCCGCCGAGTACCTCCGCCAGCTCGTCGCGCGCGGGCCACCGGGTCGCGATCTGCGAGCAGGTCGAGGACCCCAAGCTGGCCAAGGGCATCGTCCGCCGCGAGGTCGTCGAGACGGTCACGCCCGGGCGCCATGCTCGAGGAAGGTGGCTCGCCGGGCAGCGCGGAACAACTTCCTGCGTCGCGGTCGCCGCGGGCGACGAGGCAGGCGCGTCGGCCTCGCCGCGATCGACCTCAGCACCGGCGAGTTCCTCCTCGAGACCCTGGACGACGGCCGGGCTCGCCGAGGCGCTCGGCCGGCTCGCGCCCGCCGAGGTGGTGGTGCCCGGCGACGCGGTCGACTGCCCGGCCGGCGACGGCGTGCTCCGCACCGGTGCGCGAGCGCTGGGAGTTCGACCCCGACCTCGCGCGCGAGGACCTGGCCCGCCGCTTCGGCCTCGCCTCGCTCGACGGCCTCGGCCTCGGCCCCGACGACGCCCCGGCGATCGGCGCGGCCGGCGCGCTGCTCCGCTACCTCGACCGAGCTCCAGCCCGGCGGGCCTCCCGCACCTCGCCCGGCCGTTCGTCCGCCGGAGCGATGCCTTCCTCTGGCTCGACGAGATGACCCGCCGGAACCTGGAGCTGGTCGAGCCGCTCCGGGCCGGCGCCCGCGGCTGCACGCTGCTCGAGACGATCGACGCCACCGTCACGCCGATGGGCGGCCGCCTGCTCCGGCAGTGGCTGCTCTCGCCGCTCCGCGATCCGGCGGCGATCGGCGACCGGCTCGATGCGGTGGAGGTGGCGGTGCGCGACGGCCGCGGCCGCGGCGCGGCTCCGCGAGGCGCTCGACGGCGTGCGCGACGTCGAGCGGCTCGCCGGCCGCGCCGCCGCCGGCCGGGCCACGCCGCGCGAGCTCGGCGCGCTCCGCGATTCGTTCCTCCGCCTGCCCGACGTGTCGGAGGCGCTGAGCGCGCTCGCGGCGTCGACGCTGCCGGCGGCGCCGCGCGGCCGCGCTGGCCGACGCGGTGGACGAGCTCGACCTGCTGGCCGACCTCGCCGCGGACCTCGGCCGCGGCCTCGAGGAGCGGCCGCCGGCGCCGCTCGCCGACGGCGGCGTGATCCGCGCGGGCTACGACGCCGAGCTCGACGAGCTGCGCGCGCTCCGGGACGGCGGCCGGCAGTACATCGCGTCGCTGCAGCAGCGGGAGCGCGAGCGCACCGGCATCTCGTCGCTCAAGGTCGGCTTCAACAAGGTCTTCGGGTACTACCTCGAGATCACCAACGCCCACGCCGCGCGGGTGCCGCCCGACTACGAGCGGCGGCAGACGCTGGCCACGGCCGAGCGCTACGTGACGCCCGAGCTCAAGGACTACGAGGCCAAGGTGCTCGGCGCCGAGGAGCGGATGGCGGTGCGCGAGGCGGAGCTGTTCGGCGCGCTCCGGGCCGCGGTCGGCCAGGCGATCGCGCCGGGTCCAGCGCACCGCCCGGGTGCTCGCGCGGCTCGACGTCTGGACCGCGCTCGCCGACGGCGCCGTGGCCGACCGCTACGTGCGCCCCGAGGTGCACGACGGGTTCGACCTGGTGCTGCGCGAGTGCCGCCACCCGGTGATCGAGCGGCATGATGCCGCGCGAGTCGTTCATCCCCAACGACGCGCGCTTCACCGAGGCCGAGCGGGTGGCGCTGGTGACCGGCCCCAACATGGCCGGCAAGTCCACGATCCTGCGGCAGATCGGCCTGTGCGTGGTGCTGGCGCAGATGGGCGCGTTCGTGCCCGCCGCCGCGGCGTCGATCGGCGTGGTGGACCGGCTCTTCACCCGGGTCGGGCGCGAGCGACAACCTGGCGCGCGGCCAGTCGACCTTCATGGTGGAGATGAGCGAGACCAGCGCCATCCTCCACAACGCCGGGCCGCGGAGCCTGGTGCTGCTCGACGAGATCGGCCGGGGCACGTCGACCTACGACGGCGTCGCGATCGCGTGGGCGGTGACCGAGCACCTGCACGACCGGGTCGGCTGCAAGACGATGTTCGCGACGCACTACCACGAGCTGATGCAGCTCCCCGAGCAGCTGCAGCACGCGCGGAACTACAACGTCGCCGTGCGCGAGACCGGCGAGACCGGTCGTGTTCCTCCACCGCCTCGAGCCGGGCGGGACCGACCGCTCGTACGGCATCCACGTCGCCCAGCTCGCGGGCCTGCCGGACGGCGTGGTGCGCCGGGCCCGCGAGATCCTGGGCACGCTCGAGGGCGAGCACCGCGTGGTGCCGGGCGCGCCGCCCGAGACCGCGCGCGATCCGGGCAGCTCGCGCTGTTCGCCGAGCCGCCGCCGCCCGACCCGATGGTCGAGGAGCTCCGGCTCATCGACGTCAACGCGCTGACACCGCTCGAGGCGCTCAACCGGCTGGCCGAGCTCAAGCGGCGGGCGGAGGACCGGCGGTGAGCGGGCGGCGGGTGCTCGCGCTGGCGCTGGCCGTGGCCCTCGCACCCGCCTGCAAGGGGAAGGACGACGGCGGCTTCCGGCTCTCGACCAACGTCCCGATCCCACCGACCAGCGACGCGGACCAGCCACCGGTCGCGATCAACCCGCTCTCGCCGGTGGAGTACCCCGTGCCGCTGCTCGAGCAGGGCATCGAGGGCCGCGTGCTGCTGCGCCTCTACGCCGACTCGATGGGGACGCTGGTGCCGGACTCGACCCGGGTCGCCGAGTCGAGCGGATACCCCGCGCTCGACTCGGCGGCGGTCGGCGGCGCCTCGGCCTGCGGTTCTCGCCGGCGCTCAGGCACGGCCGCCCCGTGGCCGGCGCGTTCCTGCAGCCGATCCACTTCCGGAACCCGCGGACCCAGAGCGCCCCATGACGCCTCCGCATCTCCGCCCGTACGACTCGGTGCTCGAGACCATCGGCTGGACGCCGCTCATCCGGCTCGGCCGGATCGGCGCGGGGCTCCAGACCCCGATCTACGGCAAGGCGGAGTACGTGAACCCGGGCGGCTCGGTGAAGGACCGCATCGGCCTCGCGATCATCGAGGACGCCGAGCGGCGGGGCGAGCTCCGGCCGGGCGGCACGATCGTCGAGGGCACGAGCGGCAATACCGGCGTCGGCCTCGCGATCGCCGCGAGCCTCAAGGGCTATCGCTGCATCTTCACCATGCCCGACAAGATGTCGATGGAAAAGGTGCGGCTGCTCAAGGCGTACGGCGCCGAGGTGGTGATCACGCCGACGGCGGTGCCGCCCGACCACCCCGACCACTACGTGATGAAGGCCAAGCAGATCGTGAAGGAGACGCCGAACGCCATCCTGGCCAACCAGTTCTACAACCAGGTCAACCCCGAGGCCCACTACGCGACGACGGGGCCCGAGATCTGGCAGCAGACCGAGGGGCAGGTCACCCACTTCGTGGCGGGCGCGGGAACGGGCGGCACGGTGAGCGGGGCCGGCAAGTACCTCAAGGAGCAGAACCCGAAGATCCGGGTCATCGCCGGCGATCCGGTCGGCTCCCTGTACACCCACTATCACCGCACCCGGACGCATGGGCGAGGGGCATCCCTATAAGGTCGAGGGGATCGGCGGCGACAAGATCCCGACGACGGTGTGGTTCGACTGGGTCGATGAATTCCGGCAAGTCTCTGACAAGGCGTCGTTTGTGATGGCTCGGCGGCTCGCCCGTGAGGAGGGGATTCTGGTGGGCGGCTCGACCGGGCTCAACGTGGCCCTGGCGGTGGACGTGGCTCGCGAGGTGGCGGACCCCAAGGCGCTGATCGTCACCATCCTGTGCGACACCGGCGAGCGCTACCTGTCCAAGCAGTTCAACGACGCCTGGATGCAGGAGAACCAGATGCTCGACACGCCGCGCTCGACGGTGCAGGAGCTGCTCGAGCGGCGGCCCGCCGAACGCCCCGGCGGTGGTGAGCGTGGCCCCGGCGGCGGCGGTGCGGCAGGCGCTCAACCTGATGAGCACCTGGGGCGTGAGCCAGATCCCGGTGCTCGAGGACGGGCAGTCGGTCGGCGGGCTCATCGAGGGCACCCTGATGACCCGCGCCCTGGCGCAGCCGGCGCTGCTCGAGCGGCCGGTGAGCGAGGTGATGGACCCGCCCTTCCCCGAGGTCGAGGCCGGCACCGCCACCGACCGGGTCGGTGCGATGCTCACGCGGGAGAGCCCGGCCGCACTGGTGCGGAAGGACGGGAAGCTCATCGGGATCGTGAGCCGGTACGACGTGCTGCAGCAGCTGATCGGGACGCGGTGAGGACCCGCACATGCGCGTAACCGTCCTCACCGGCGGCACCTCCTCGGAGCGCGACGTCGCCATCGCCTCGGCGGTCCAGGTCATCGGCGGCGCTCCGCTCGGGCGGCCACGAGGTGGCGGTCGTAGACACCGCCCGGGGCTACATCCCCGAAGCCGACGAGCGCTCGCTGCTGTCGGGCTCGGTCGGGCTGGCGCCGCCCTCGATCGACCAGCTGCACGCCCTGGAGCAGGGCCTGCTTCTCTCCGGGCTCGGCAACATGGCCGCCGTCCGGAACGCCGACGTGCTGTTTCTGGCACTCCACGGCGGCCGGGGTGAGGACGGAACCCTGCAGACCCTGCTCGAAATGGTGGGCGTGCCCTACACCGGGAGCGGGCGGCTGGGCAGCGCCATGGCCATGGACAAGGACGTGTCCAAGCGACTCTTCCGCATGGCCGGGGTCCCGACCGCCGACTGGGTGATGGCGCCCGCAGACGGGGACCGGGTCGCCCGCGAGTTTGGGTGGCCGGTGGTGGTGAAGCCCTCCAAACAGGGCTCCACGGTCGGGTTGACGCGTGGTCAAGCGGGCCGAGGACTACGAGGAGGCGGTGGTCCTGGCCCGCCAATACGACGACGAGGTGATGATCGAGCGGTTCGTCCCCGGCCGGGAGTTGACGGTGGGGGTGCTCGAGGGGGAGGCGCTGGCGGTGGGGGAAATCATCCCGCGGCACGAGATTTTCGATTACGAGTGCAAGTACACGCCCGGCATGTCCCAGGAGATCTTCCCGGCCGACCTTCCCCCCGCCGTCACGGCGGAGTGCAGGCGGCTCGGCCTGCTGGCGCACGAGGCACTGAAGCTGGGTGGCTACTCGCGGGTCGATTTTCGCTTGACACCGGCCGGGGAACTCTTCTGTTTAGAGGTGAACACCCTGCCGGGCATGACGGCGACCAGCCTTCTCCCCCAGTCGGCCGGCCGCGGTGGGCATCGAGTTCCCGGATCTGTGCGAACGGATCTGCCGAACCGCCCGACTTGGCCGCCGCAAGGAACCGTCCTAGCAGTAGCGGGGTCTCAGTCTAGAAGGCGTGGTCCGATGAACTTGTCTCCCTCCAACCGTCTGACCCCCTGGGTGGGTCGCCTCATCATCGCGAACGCGGTGGTGCTGCTCCTGCTCATGACGGTATTCACGTCCCCGGCGCTGCAGGCGGCCCTGCGGTTCGCGCCCGGCCGGGCGCTCGAGCAGCCCTGGACGTTCGTCACCTACATGTTCGTGCACGCCGGGCTCCTCCACCTGCTCGGCAACATGATCATGCTGTTCGTGTTCGGCCCGCCGGTCGAGCACCGGCTCGGCGGCCGCGCGTTCCTGCTCTACTACCTCTATTGCGGCATCGGGGCCGCGGTGCTCTCGCTCGCGCTCTCGGGCGTGCTGCCGAGCGCGGCGGTGCCGTTCGCCGGCGCGTCGGGCGCGGTGCTGGGCGTGGGCGTGGCCTTCGCGCTCCTCTGGCCCGATGCCGAGCTGCTGGTCTTCCCGCTGCCCATGCCGATCAAGGCCCGGACGCTCATCCTGTTCCTCGTCGGCCTCGACGTCGTGTTCTCGCTGATGCTGCCGAGCGACGGGGTCGCGCACCTGGCGCACGTGGGCGGCGCCGCCTTCGGCTACCTCTTCTTCCGCCTGCAGGCCATGTCGCGGCGGAGCCCCGCATCCGCCGCCCCGCCCCGTCGAGCGCGTGGTGATGGTGCAGTCGGGCGCCGCCGAGCCCGAGGGGCGGACGCCGCCGTCGCCCATTCGGCCGCGCCGCCGGGCCGAGGCGGACCCCGTTGCCGCCGAGGTCGATCGCGTGCTCGACAAGATCAGCGAGCAGGGCATCGCGAGCCTCACGGCCGCCGAGCGGCGCTTCCTCGACGAGGTCGTCGCGGCAGAAGAAGCAGGAGCATTAGTATCAGTCTCTTGCATCTTCCTCCACGCTTTCGTATTGTCTGCCGTGCTGATCAACCTCCTCCCCGATTTTCTCGCGGTGCTCGGCGCCGGCGACCGGGAGGCGGCGTATCGGCAGTATCACGACTCCCACCGACCGATCCTCGACGCCTACTGGCGCAACTACGTACTCGACCCCGACAGCCCGCACGCCGGCGAGATCATCACCGCCGCGCTGCGGGCTGATCGCAGCGACCTCCTCGCTCTCGCCGACTCCGCCAATCTCGTCCAGCTCGCCGAAGACGCCATCGCCAAGGCCGAAGAGCTGCTGCTGCTCGATCGCCCGACCGACACCTACCTCATGGTGGGGCTCGGCGGCGCGAACGCGGGCGAGCTGGTGGTCGGCGGGCGCGGCATCGCCTTCATCTGCCTCGAGCACTTCACCGGGCGGGTCAACCCGGAGACCTACGGCATGGGGCTGCCGCCCGACCTGATCCCGCTCTGGATCGGCCACGAGCTGGCGCACACGGTCCGCTACACCTCGGCCACGAGCGGGAGCGACATGCGGCGGCTGGTGGCCGAGGCGGGCGGCTACTACGACTACTGGTCGACGGGCAGCCGCGCTTCGCTCCGGGAGCTGCTGGTGAACGAGGGGCTCGCCGTGCACGCGGCGCAGGCGGTGGCCCCCGGCTTCGACGCCGCCGACTACTTCGGCTACCCGCGCCGCCAGTACCACCGGCTCCGCGAGATGGAGGCGTTCCTCCGGCGCGTGGTCGAGCCCGACCTCGAGCAGAGCGGGCTCGGCCTCCGGCTGCGCTATCTCTCGGGCGGCATGAGCCCCACCGCGCGGCTGGTGGGCGGGCGGGTCCTGCCGGAGCGCGCGGGTTATTACCTGGGATATCGGATGAGCGAGGCGCTGGTGGCGGAACGGGGGTTGGCGGCCGCACTGCGGGCGCCGGCGCTGGACTTCCAGGCGGCGGAGGACGTCGCCCGGGGGATCCAGACGGCGTAGCGGCGTCGAGGCTCGATCACCGGTTGAGCCGCAGGGCCTCCGGCAACGACCCGTAGGTCACGGGCACCAGCACCTGCACGGCCACCCCCACCGCACCGAGCACCACCAGCGCTCCCAGAGCCACGGCCACACGTCGAGTCAGCGCGCGGTCCCCAGCCACGCGGGCCACGATCGGCAGGTGTATCGAGTGCGCTGGCGACGGAGGCGAGCAGCGTACCGATCGCGGCCGCCGAAGGAGGCAGCGCCCCGGTGGAAGCGAGGTTGGCGGCAGAGGCGACGGCGCTCGCGCTCGACACGAAGCCCCCGACGACGCTCACCGCATAAAAACCCGCCTCGCCGAGCGACCGTTGGGCCAGCGTGCCCGCGGCCTGGAGCGCCAGGAAGATGAGCCCGTACTTGAGGGCCAGGGCGAGCGAGAAGGGGGCGGCCATCTCCGGCGCTCCCGGCACATCCTCGGGCGCCGATTCGCCCCCTCGCTGCCCAAGCCGCGCCACCCCGAGCGTGCCGGCGAGCATCAGCCCGAGCGGCACGGCGCCGGCCAGCAACGCCGCAGGGGCGATCAGACCCAGCAGAACGGCATTCCGGATCAGCATTGCCGCCGTGGCCAGGATGATGCCGCGATAGGCCTCCCCCGCGAATCGCTTCCCCACCTTTGACGTCCGCTTCGACAAATCGGTCACGGCCGCGGTGCTGTTGACCAGGCCGCCGAGAAACGCGCCGAGCGCGATGCCCCGCATGCCGTACAGCTTGAGCAGCACGTAATTGGCGAAGCCCAGCGCGGCGATCAGGATGACCGCCACCCAGGCGGCACGGGGCTCGATCAACCGCCACGGGTCCACGCTGCCGAGGGGCAGCACGGGATAGACGACGAAGGCGAGAATCGCCAGCAGAATGGCCGAGCGGAGCTCGCGATCGGTCACCGCGCGGCTGAAGCCGGCGAGCGGCTCCTTCCACGCCAGCAAGGCGGCGGTGACCACGCCGAGCGTGGTCGGGGTAAGGGTGTGACCCTTGCCGGCCAGCACCCCGATGTAGCCCGTCACCAGCAGCGCGGCCGAGGTGGTGATCTCCGAGCCTTCGCCGGTCCGAATCGTCTCCAGGTTGAGGAGCACGATCAGCACGCCGACCAGCGCGAGCGCAAGCAGGGCATAGGAGTCGCCCAGCAGCCCACCAATGGCGCCGAGCAGCGAGGCGAATGCGAACGTGCGGAGCCCGGCCTCCTTTCGACGGCGCTCGCGCTCGATCCCGAGCAGCAGTCCGAGGGCCAGGGCGAGGGCCAGCCGCGCAAGCGTCGGAAGGTAGGGCCAGAGCGGGGGATCGGGGCTCATCGCGTAGTCTATTTCCCCACGCAGAAGCTAGCGAATACCCGGTCGAGGATATCCTCGACATCGACCGCCCCGACGAGCTCGTCGAGGGCGGTCGTCGCTTCCCGGACGTGGTGCGCGACGAGCACGGCGTCGCCCGAGCCGCGGAACTGCTCGAGCGCGCCGGCCAGCGCCCCGCGGGCGCGCTCGAGCGCCGTCCGGTGGCGGGCGCGGGTAAGCGCGGGCTCCAGGTCGGCCAGCGCGATCCGGTCGGCGAAGACGCGCTCGGCGACGGCGCGCCGGAGCTCCTGCAGCCCTTCGCCCGTGATCACCGATACACCCACGCCCTCGGTGGCCGTGGTGCCGTCGAGATCCACCTTCGTGCGCACCAGGAGCGTCGGGCGCTCGGCCGCGATCGCCAGCTCGTCGGCGCCCGGCTCGCGGCCGGTCTCGACGCACAGCAGCACGAGATCGGCGTAGGCGAGGTAGCGGCGACTCACCTCGACGCCCAGCCGGTCGATCCTTCCGGGCGCATCCCACAGTCCGGCGGTATCGATGAGGCGGACGGGCCAGCCGAGAAAATCGGTGTGCGCTTCGACCGCGTCGCGGGTGGTGCCCGGGATCTCGGTCACCAGCGCGCGGTCGGCGCCGAGCAGCGCGTTGAAGAGCGACGACTTGCCCGCGTTGGGCCGCCCGGCGAGCACGAGCAGCGCGCCCTCCCGCAGCCGCTCCGCTGCCGGGGCCGTGGCGAGAAGCCGCTCGAGCCGGCCCGCGACCTCCTCGAGCTGCGCCGCGATCCGAGCGGCCGATACGGGGCCGTCGTCCTCGCCGGGAAAGTCGATGTCGTAGGCCAGCAGGCCCTCGGTCTCGACCAAGGCCAGGCGCAGCTCGGTCAGACGACGGCTGAGGCCGCCGTCGAGCTGGCGCAGCGCCGCGCGGGCCTGCGCGGGAGCGACGGCGTCGATCAGGTCGCCCACGGCCTCGGCCTGAACCAGGTCGAGCTTGCCGTTGAGCACGGCGCGGCGGGTGAACTCGCCTGGTGAGGCGGGCCGGGCGCCGGCGGCGTGGAGGGCCGCGAGCAGGCGGGCGGGGGCCAGCAGGCCGCCGTGGCAGGAGAGCTCGACCAGATCCTCGCCGGTGTAGCTGGCGGGGCCCGGGAAGACGGTGACGAGCCCGCGATCGATCGGGTCGCCCGCGGCATCGCGAAAGGTGGCGAGGATGGCTGCGCGCGGGCAGTCGGCGCGGAACCCGTCGACCACGCGGGCCGCGACCGCGAGCGCGCCAGTGCCGCTCAGGCGCACGACCGCGATGGCCGAGCGGCCGGGCGGCGTGGCGAGGGCGGCAATGGGGTCGGAGAGCATCCGGGCCGGGCGACTACGCCTTTTTCTTGGTCTTCCCCGTGCCCGACACCGCCGGCTTCGTCGACACCACCGGCACCGGGTTCTTCCTCAGCCGCTCCCGGGCCAGCATCCACTGCTGCGGAATGCTCGCGATGTTGCTCACCGCGTAATACAGGTTGAGCCCCGAGGCGAAGTTGAGGAAGAGGAACGTCATCATGACCGGCATGATGTACAGCATCATCTTCATCTGGGGGTTCGGCTCCATCCCGATCATGCCGACCTTGCTGAGCCCCCACATGGACGCGCCCATGATGACGGGGATGATGTAGAGCGGGTCCGGCCGCGAGAGGTCGGGCAGCCACAGGAAGGACGCCCCGCGCAGCTCGATCGTGTTCTGGAACACGAAGAAGAGCGCGAACAGCACCGGCATCGGCAGCAGCATCGGCCAGCAGCCGCCCAGCGGATTGACCTTGTACTCCTTGTACAGCTTGAACATCTCCTGCTGCATCTTCTGCGGGTCGGCCTTGTGGCGCTCCTGGATGTCCTTCATCAGCGGCTGCACGGCCTGGAGCTGCATGTTGGCGCGCATCGCCTTCTGGTTGAGCGGCCAGAGGAGGATCCGGACCATGATCCCGAAGCAGACGAGCACCAGGCCGTAGGCGAGGTGCAGGTGCTCGTGCATCCAGACCAGCAGCCAGCGCACGCCGACCGCCACCGGACGGATGATCGTCCGGAAGCCGGGCCAGCCGTACGGATTGACGTCATCGAAGCCGCGGCCCAGCCGGCCCAGCCGGTCGTACTCCATCGGGCCCGGCGTAGGTGGTGTAGCCGAACTCGCCGCTGGGCGGAAGCGGGATACTGAGGCGGACGTCGGCCTCGGTGGGGCGCTTCTCGGTGGTGGGGCGCGCGGTGATGGCCGCGCCGCCGATCCGGCCACCGGTGCTGTCGTAGGCCAGGACGCCGGTGACGAAGTACTTGGACTTCATCGCCACCCAGTCGAGCGGCCCGCTCACGGTGCGGGTCTCGCCCGGCTTGAGACCGCCCAGATCGATCCGCTCGGCGTCGGTGTGGCGGGTCACCACGGCCAGCGCGTGGTGGTTCTCCTCGATGTTGGCCTCGGTGTTGGCCAGCGTCGGCCCCATCCCGACCAACAGCGTCCCCCCGTTGGGGCCGACGCCGCTCACCCGGCCGCTCACCTCGATGCGGTAGTCGTCGGGCGCGAAGCGGTACGTGAGCTCGACGCCGACCGGGCCCCGGGTGGCCGTGAGCCGGAGCGGCTCGCCGCCGGCGGCCAGCGAATCGGCGGAGGCGGTGAAGGTCCAGCCGTCGAGCGGAATGGTGTCGCGCTCGAGGACGAGCGTCAGGCCGAGCAGCCGGCTGTCCTTCGGCAGGAGCTCGGCCGTGGCGCCGCTGTCGGCCGGGGCAATCGAGCGGTACCGGTGCAGCCGGGCCTCGACCAGCCGCCCGCCCGCCGTGCTGATGCCGTAGGTGTAGAGCGGCGAGGTGACGCGGACGACGAGCAGCGCGCGCGGCCGCGCCGGCGCTGTCGGCGGGGGCCTTGAGACTGTCGCGCGCCGCGGACACGCCCGGCGCGCTGTCGCCCGAGGCGGCGGGGCCGGCAGGCGCGACCGGCCCGGACGGAGCCGCCGGGGCCGGCGCGCTCGAGTCGGCCGCGGCGCCGGCACCCGGCGCCGGACGCGGCGGGCGCTTGATGAAGATGGCGGGCGTGATGGCGATGACCATCATGAGGAGGATCGCCCAGACGGTACGACGGTCCATGAGCTCAGATCACTAGGGTCAGGGGACGGGGTCGAACCCGCCCGGATGGAACGGATGACACCGGGCGAGCCGACGGGCGGCCAGCCAGCCGCCCTTGAGGGCGCCGTGCCGGGTGACCGCTTCGAGTGCGTACTGGGAGCAGGACGGATGAAACCGGCAGCTCGGCGGCAGCGCCGGCGAGACGAAGCGCTGGTAGCCGCGGATCAGCGTGGCGAGGAGACGACGGGGAACGCTGGCCGGACCGGGCACGGGTCACCCGGCCCTCAGCACCGTGCGCCGCCAGGCGAGCAGGTCTGCTCGCAGGGCGTCGAACGAGGCGCCGTAGGCTTCGCGGCGCGCCTTGATGAGGAGATCCCACGCGGGCTGGGCGGGCTGCAGCTCGAGCCGCCAGATTTCGCGCAGGCGGCGGCGGATACGGTTGCGGGCCACCGCGGTCGACTGAAACTTCGGAACGATCAGTCCCATCCGCGCGTGGCCCGTCGTGTTGTCCATCCAGATCATGTCCAGATGCTCGAAGCGGCGGCGCCGTCCCTGGGTGAGGCACCGACGAATGTCCGACGCGCGCGCGAGCCGGTGGGCTCGCGGGAGGCGCGCCGAGGGCGTCAGGAACCCCCGTGCTTCGACGGCAGCGAGACGGTGAGCTGCTTGCGGCCCTTCTTGCGGCGGCGGGACAGGACCGCCCGTCCCCAGCGATTGGCCATGCGGGCGCGGAATCCGTGCTTGTTGATCCGGCGCTTGTTGCGCGGCCGATACGACGGTTTCATGCGGGCGTTCCTCCAAAGTGAGCCGGGGAAGCTAGTTAGGAAGCGGGGGTTGGTCAAGACAGGCGGTCAGACGGTCAGGCGGTCAGGCGGTCAGTCGGTCAGACGGTCAGACGGTCATTGCAGTCGGGCGATCGTTGCGGTGCAATCGTACGGGTGCACGTGGGCCGCGTCAGAACGCAGATTTTTCTCTGCTCTGCTCCGCTCTGCTCCGTTATGGTCACGTGCGTCATCTGACCCCTCGTCTTCTCCGACTGTCGGCCCCCGACCGTCCGACCGTCCGACCGCCTGACCGCCTGACCGCCTGCCCGCCCGCCCATTTTTTTCTCGTTTCGTGCGGTCCGATTTCATTCTGTCAAGAGCGCGTTCGCGCCAATTTACGCATGGTTGACTTTTCCACACCCGTTCCGTAACATCTCTCGCCCTTGATCAATCCCCCACCGCGTTCGAGTACCGATGCAGCTGTCCGCAAAAGACGCATGGAAGCGCATCCTCGATGAGGCGCATCGCGAGCTTCCTGACCACACGATCCGGACCTGGCTGGAGCCGACGGAGGCGATCGCCCTCGATGAGGGCCGCCTGATCGTCGGCGCGCCGGATCAGTTCGCGGTGGAATGGAACGAGACGAAGCACGCAACGCTGCTGTCCCGCCTGGCCGAACCGGTCATCGGACAGCCGACGTCGGTCGTCTTCCGCGTGCACGAGGATCGCCAGAAGCGACCGCAGATGGATTTCTTCGTGGCGCCCAGTGTGCCGGCGGTCGTGGCCGTGCCCGTCAATCCGAGCACCCAGCCGCTCAATGAGCGGTACACGTTCGACACGTTCGTCATCGGCAAGTCCAACGAGCTCGCGGCCGCCGCCGCCCACGCCGCGGCCGAATCCCCCGGCAAGACCTACAACCCGCTCTTCATCTACGGCGCCACCGGGCTCGGCAAGACCCACCTCATGCAGGCCATCGCGCACACGGTCTGCCTCCGCCAGCCCGACACGCGGGTCCTCTACGTGGGCGCCGAGCAGTTCATCAACGAAGTCATCGAGAGCATCCACAGCCGGACGATGCCCGAGTTCCGGCGCCGCTACCGCGCCGACGTGGACCTCTTCCTGGTGGACGACGTGCATTTCCTCGAAGGCAAGGAGATGACGCAGGAGGAGTTCTTCCATACCTTTAACGCGCTCTACGAAGGCAACAAGCAGATCGTCCTGACCTCGGACCGGCCGCCCAAGGAGATCCCGGGCCTCGAGGCCCGCCTGGTCAGCCGGTTCGAGTGGGGCATGGTGGCCGACATCGGCCAGCCGGACCTGGAGCACCGGATCGCCATCCTGCGGAAGAAGCAGGAGCAGGACCACCTGGAGCTCACCATCCCGGACGACGTGCTCAGGTTCATCGCCGAGCACGTCAGATCGAACGTGCGCGAGCTGGAGGGCTGCATCATCAAGCTGCTCCTGTTCGCCTCGCTCAAGCACAAGGAAGTGTCGATCGAGCTCGCCCGCGAGGCGCTCAGCGACAAGATCCGGCCGGGCGAGGACGGGCATGGCGAACCCCAAGGCGCTGCCGTCGATCAACAAGGTGCAGGAGGTCGTGGCGCGGCGCTGGGGCGTCACGCCGGAGGGGCTCCGGTCGAAGGCGCGCATCAAGACGCTGACGGTGCCGCGCCAGATCGCGATGTACCTCGCGCGCGAGCTGCTGGAGATGCAGCTCGTCGAGATCGGCCAGGCGTTCGGCGGGCGCGATCACTCCACCGTGATCCACAGCGTGGACAAGGTGAGCCGCCAGATGTCGCGCGATCGCACCTTCCGCGAGCGCGTCGATCATGCGCGCCAGGAGTTGTGCGCAGAATAATCCCCGCGCACGCATTTGCGTTGTGGGAACTCTGGACTACGGTGGAGAGGTAGGGTGGAACGTCCCCACGGCCAACAGCGTGTCGACACGCGGCGGGGACAGTAACTGCGGACCCACGGACGCATTACGGGGACCGCCCACATATCCAGAGCCTCTACTACTGCTGCTAAGTATTTTAAACTGGTAAAGCAGTACTGCTTTTTCCTCCTTGAGGAGCGGCATGAAGCTCACGATCACGCGGGAGCAACTCCAGGAAGGTCTCGTCGCCGTGGCGGCCAGCGTGCCGGCCAAGACGACGCTGCCGATCCTGTCCAACATCCTCCTCGAGGCGACGAAGGACGGCATTCGTCTCTCGGGCACCGACCTCGACATCGCCGTGAGCACGACGGTGTCGGCCTCGGTCGACCAGGAGGGGGCGATCACGCTGCCGGCGCGCAAGCTGGTCGAGATCGTCCGCGAGCTCCCCAGCGCCGCCATCCGCCTCACCGCCTCCGGCGAGCAGCGGGTGACGATCGAGTGCGGCCGCTCCAAGTTCCGGCTGCTGGGCCTCCCGCGCGAGGAGTTTCCGGCGTTCCCGACGGTCAAGTTCGACGGCAGCTGGCGGACGTCGTCGAAGGACCTGCAGAAGCTGATCGCCCACGTGGCCTTCGCCGCGAGCACCGAGGAGAGCCGGCCGATCCTCAACGGCGTGCTCTGGGAGCTCCGCCCCGAGCGGATGCGGATGGTGGCCACCAACGGCCACCGGCTGGCGCGGATGGACGTCCCCACCCCGCCGTCGGGCAACACGGCGCAGGCCGATCTCATCGTGCCGCCCAAGGCGCTCGAGCAGATCCGGCGGCTGTTCCGGGACGACGAGGAGGTCGAGATCGCCAAGAGCGAGAACCATCTCGGCTTCCGCTCCGCCACGACCCAGATCTTCACCCGGCTCATCGAGGGGCCGTACCCGAACTACGAGCAGGTCATCCCGCGCGAGAACGACAAGTCCGCCACGGCCGACAAGGCGGCGTTCGCGTCGGCGCTCCGGCGGATGAGCATCGTGGCCAGCGACCAGACCCACCGGATCCGGATGGCCTTCGCCAACGGCTCGTGCAAGCTCTCGGTCCAGACGCCCGATCTCGGCGAGGCGCAGGAGGAGATCACCGTGAGCTACGACGGCGATCCGCTCGAGATCGGCTTCAATGCGTCGTACCTGCTCGAGATCCTCAAGTACATCCCGACCGACGAGGTCCGGCTCACCTTCAAGGCGCCGGAGCGAGCGGCCACCTGCGAGCCGGTCGGCTGGAACGACCCGTCGAGCTATCTCACGCTGGTGATGCCCCTGCGCCTGGTCGACTGACGCCGGGGTCGTCCGCGCGGTGACGGTGCCCCCGGCAACGCCGGCGGGCACCGTTGTACTTTACAGGTACACGCACAGCCTGGAGGCCATGAATGCGCACCAACATCGACAACTTCGATCTCGAGGCCGCCGAGGGTGAGGAGTCCCGCGGTGGCCTGTTCGGCCTCGCCCTGGTGGCGCTGGCCGTCGGCGCCGGCACGGCGCTGTTGTTCGCGCCGGCGGAGGGCGCCAAGACCAGGGAAGTGGTCGGCGAGCGGCTCCGCGATTTCCGCGGGGAGGCGGAAAGCGCCATCGGACGGGTGCAGCGCGAGCTGCACCGCCGTGACGCGCGGCGCCGGCGGGAGCGGAGCACGTCCGCGCTGCTCGGCCTGGCGGTGGGCGCCGGCGTCGCGGCGCTGCTGCTGCCGCAGAGCGGCGCCGAGACCCGGCGGCAGCTCTCGGCGAAGCTCCGAAGGCGGAAGGGTGACGTGGAGGAGGCGGTGGACCGGGTGGTGCGGGAGTCGCAGCCGGAATCGCAGCCGTCGAGCCTGAGAGGGCGCGTGGGGGCGTCACGCGGCGAAGGGGGCATGCCTCGAGGCATGCCCCCTTCGCTGCGCTCAGGGTGACAGCGGGGTGGGTCTGGCCACCTGTCTGGGCATCGCGCCCTCCGTGGGCACCGACGAATCGACCGGCACCGGTGCCAGCGGCCGGACCGAGTCTGCCGACAGCGCCGGCGGTGCCTCGATGGACCCGGGCGGCAGCGTCTCGACCGGCGCGCGGAGAGAGTCGAGCAGCGAGTCGATCCCGGGTGTCCACTGGATCGTGTCGCCCGGCTGCAGCAGCGGCTCCTCCTCGACCGGCGGGACCTCGATCCGCTCGCCGCGCATGCGCCGAAGGATCAGGTCCTGGCGGCGCCGCATGCGGTTGGGCCGGTAGCCGGGGTTGGACCTGAGCGGGAACGGCAGCGTGGCGGCGAGCGCGGCGGCCTGGGTCTCGGTGAGCCGTCGGGCCGACCGGTTGAAGTACCGCCGGCTGGCCGCCTCGACGCCCCAGATTCCGTCGCCCAGCTCGGCGATGTTGAGGTAGAGCTCGAGGATGCGCGGCTTGCCGAGGGCCCGCTCCAGCCGCCACGCGGTGACCGCCTCCTTCATCTTCCGGAGCGGATTCCGCGACGGCGACAGGTAGAGATTCTTGGCCACCTGCTGGGTGATGGTGCTGGCCCCGCGGAGCGCCTCCCGCCGGCTGCCAGGTCCCTCCGAGCACCCGGCGCAGCTCCTGCCGGTCGCGCGCCGAATCCCACGCGAACCGCGCCCGCCGATAGCCCAGCGCGTGACGCACCTCCTGATAATCGATTCCCCCATGCGTCCAGAACCGGGCGTCCTCGCCGGTCGTCGCGGCCTCGCGCACCGCCGGCGCCATCGAGTCCAGCGGCACGGGGCGGTAGCGCCGCTTGGCGGGCGAGCCCTCCCGCATGGCCATGAAGGCGGTCTCGGCCGGCCAGTGGGTCCGGTACCAGACCGGCGGCGGCCAGACCGCGAGCAGCCAGGTCAGGAACGCCGCCGGAGGAAGGAGGCAGTAGAGGAGCAGACGGCGGAGGCGCGGGCGCGTCATGGCGCGCGGCGGATCAGCGGGAAGCGGTCGACGTGATGGCGTAGCTGCCCGACTGCTTGACCGGCACGGTCTGGCCCACGGTGGGCACGGTGATCGTCATGTCGCCGGCCTCGGTGCCGCGCGCCGAGATGAGGACGCCGTCGAGTCCGAGCACGTGCGCGCCCTGGCGAGTCCCGGTGGCCTGCATCTGCAGCTCCTGGTCGCCCTGGTTGCGGGTGCCCTTGCGGTCGTAGGAGCCGTCGCTTCGGAGGGTGATCCCCTTCCGCATGCCCGGGGCGTCGCTCGCCTCGGCGTGGTAGGTCGTCACCGCGCGCTCGCTGCCGGGAAAGGCGTCGGCGGTGAGGTGATACTCGGTCGTGTCGCTCCACTCCATCCCCTCGCGCACGCCGCCGGCCGGCAACGCCGGAAAGAGGAGGCGGAGCCGCCCGGTCAGCTCATCGGGGAGCGTCCCGGTGCGGTCGGGCGTGAGCGCACTGAGCCCGCCGGTGGTGCTGAGCGTCGCGGTCCACCGCGTGCCGCGCGCCGCCGCGATCGAATCGGGCGACCCCGGCTGCCCGTTCTCGAACGCCTGGAGCGAGTCGAGCACGATCGCGACCTGGTACGCGCCCGGCGTCGGCGACTCGGTCAGCGTCACCCGCAGGAAGGCGATCCGGTCGCGCGCCTGCTCCTGGGTGGCGCCGCCCGGATACTGCAGGCTCAGGCTGTCGTGCCGCTCGAGCCGGTAGGCGGCGTTCCGCACGGTCTTGTAGGTCACGGCGGGCCCGTGGCCCGGGGTGGTCGGCGCCGGCGCCGCGCTGTCGCCCGGCGCGCGGCGCGGGTGCCGGCGTCGGCGCGTTGCCGGCGGTCGAGCCACCGCAGCCGGCGAGCAGCGTGGCGGCCAGCAGGACGCCCGGGTCGCGCGCAGGGCGTCCGCAACGGCCTCAGCAGCGGCATCATTTGAGCGCCGTCACCTTGGTGGTCTGGGTGATCGTGATCGGCAGCGGCTCGTTGGCGAAGGCGCCGGAGATGGTCAGTGCGGAGCGGAGCTGCCAGTCGCCACCGAGGTAGAGTCCCTCGGGGCTCACGAAGTAGATGCCCGTTCCCTTGCCCGAGCCTTCGATCCGGGCGGGGCCGTTCGGCGTGGGCTGGGTGCCGGCCACGGTCGAGTTGTATTCGCTCGCGACCCGGAGCGCCTTCCGCGATTCGCGGGTGTCCTTGCCCACGACCCGGTAGGTCGTCACCCGCTTGACGACGACGCTGTCGGTGCCGGACGTCGTGGCCTTGGCGCTGGTGTCGGCCCACTGCTCGCCGGCCTTGACGCCCGCCTTGACCCAGGGGAAGAAATCGGTGAGGAAGCCCTGCACCCGGAGCGCCGCGGGCGAGGCGTTGACGGCCTCGAGCTCGCCCAGCTTGCCGGCCGCGCTCAGGAAGGCGTGGAACTCGGCGCCCTTGGCGCTGTCGAAGACCTCGGCGGGGATCGGCGCCGTGCTGTCGCCGCGCATCGAGTCGACCACCACCCGCACGCTCCGGCCGCCCGTGCTGTCGGTGAAGGTGAGGGTGAGGAAGCTCACGGTCGAGAAGGAGATGGTCTGCTTCCCCTTGCCCGCGGCGCTGGCGTCCATGTTCTGCGTCAGGGTCTGGTCGACGCGGTATCGGGCGGTGACCGGTGCGCGTTGCGCGGTGGCGGCGGTGACGAGTCCCGCGAGTGCGGCGGCGGCGAAGTATCGAGCGACCATCGTGTATCCTCGTGGGGGCCCGAAGCTCCGCGACCCTCCGAACCAGGTCCGGAGGGCCGCGCTGGTCGAGCCGTAAGCCGAGTTCTGTTCCCGGCACTCGCGTGCCCGGGATGGTCATCTGTCTGGGATGGCCGTCGCCGGCCACCTCTAGCAGCCTACCCGCGGCTTGTCGTGTCGGTGTGGGTCACACCTCGCCGCTTATTTGGCCTTGCTCCGACTGGGGGTTACCGTGCCACCGCCGTTGCCGGCGGCGCGGTGGGCTCTTACCCCACCGTTTCACCCTTACCCAACGGTTGCCCGGTGGGCGGTCTGTTTTCTGTGGCCCTGTCCGTCGCCTTTCGGCGCCCAGGCGTTACCTGGCAGTCTACCCGGTGGAGCTCGGACTTTCCTCGAAGCGCCTTGCGGCGCCCGCGACCATCACGCTCGACCAGCGGGGGGAATATAACGGCGGACAGACGGAAGGACGGAAGGACGGAAGGAGGCAGGGACGGAGGGACGGCTCGACCGAGGCAGGAGGTCGGGCTGGATCGAGCCATTCCCAGCGAGGTCCCTCGCTGCGCTCGGGATGACGTGGCGCTGTCCTTTCCGTCTGTCCTACCGTCCCGTCCGTCTGTCCGCCCTCACCCCGCCTCCCCCAGCCGCGCGAGCCCCTGCTGGGCCTGGCGGACGAAGGGCTGCAGGGCGGGATCGGCGGTGCGCCACTGGCTCAGGACCTCCTGGTACTCCTGCCGGGCCTCCGCCCGGCGGCCGAGCTGCTCGAAGGCGGCGGCGCGAAGCAGCCGGACCCGGCCGACCATGCCCCAGCGGGCATCGAACCCGGCGGTCCGGAGCGCCGCGGGCTCGAAGTCCTGCAGGGATCGGAGCGTGGCCTGGTAGTCGCCGAGGAGAAAGTAGGCCTGGGCGGCCAGCGGGCGGCGGTAGTAGGCATACATCATCTTGGCCTGCATCGAGTCCGGCTCGGCGAGCGCGCGGCGGGCGGCGGCGGAGTCCCCCCGGCTCAGGGCCAGCAGTGCCCGTACTTCCTTCGTCAGGGTCTCGCCCGTGAGCGTGCGGTACTCGCTCAGGGCGCTGCTGTCCGCCGGCGGGTCCGGTGAACAGCCCGATCGCCGCCGAGGCGCCGCTGTGCGCCACGTGGGTCCGCCGGTCCGCCGGCGCCATCCGCACCGCCTCGGCCGCGCTCTGCCACACCTGGCGGAGCGATGCGGTCGGGACGCCCGTCGCGCCGTAGAGCTCGCCCAGCGCCATCCGGCGCCACCCTTCGCGCCCCATGCTTTCGGTCTCGCGGCCAGGTTGCTGGATCACTTCGCGCCGCACCTGGTCGGCCAGGTCGATCGTCTTGGCGGCGCTCGCGATGTCGCCCTGGTAGGCGAAGACGTTGGCGGCGGCGGCGATGTCGCCCACCACCGTGGGGGTGCCCTCGTAGGTCCGGAAGTCCTGCGGCGCCACCGTGTCGAGCGCGGTGCGAAGCTCGCGGGCGGCGCGCTCCACCTCGCCCGAGGCGAAGCGGATCCGGGCCTCGACGAACGGCTGCTCCGGGTGCACCGGCGCGGTCTGCCGGAAGCGGTCCACCTCGGCCAGGGCCGCGCCGTAGTTGCCCGAGGCGATGTAGGCGTCCACCATCGCGCCGTGCGCCCGGAGCGTGGTGGGCTGGGTGTTGACCCAGCTCCGCGCGGTGGCCAGTGCCTCGGCGCGCGCACGGCGGACCGCGGCCGCGGTGGTGACGCTGTCGACCAGCGCGCGGCCGGCGGCGCCTTCGGTGAGGGCGAAGGAATCGGCGGCCACCAGCGCGTAGTAGGGCCGCGCGGCCGCCGCGCCGCTCAGCATCGCCTGCACGTGCTCGTAGGCCAGCGCGTAGCCGGGGTCGAGCGCCAGCGTGCGCTTGAAGGCGCGAATCGCCTGGGTCCAGGCGGGCGCCTGGTTCGCGGCGGTGGTGTCGTGGAACCACGCCTCGCCGAGGCCGTACCAGGCGTCGGCGTCCGCCTGGTCGCGGGCGAGGAGCTGCTGGTAGGCGGCCCGCGCGTCGGCGAACTCGCCGCCCAGGAAGGCGCGGTAGGCGTTGATGACGGTGCGGTCGTGCGCGGGCAGATTCTCCGAGTAGGCGGTCGCCCGGACGATGGCGGCGTCGGCGATCGAGTCGCCCGTGCCCACCAGCCAGCCGCGGGTGAGCGCGAGCTTGTAGTACGCGAGGCCGAAGGTGGTGTCGATGCGGATCGCGCGCCCGAGCTCGCGCTCGGCGCCGGCCAGGTCCCACCGGTTGAGATCCTCGACGCCGGCGAGATAGGCGCGGTACGCCTCGAGCGACGCGGTGGTGCTCCGGGCGATGCCGATCCGCACCTCGTTCGGCGCGCCCGACAGGTCGAGCAGCTTGGCGGCGAGCTCGTCGAAGAGCGGGCGGACGTCGGCACCGGCGCGATCGTCCACCCGCGCCACGTCCACCCGGGCGCCGCTCGCGACGTCGAACACCCGCGCCGTGAGGTGGAGCGAGTCGCCCGCCTGGGCGTAGTCGCCGAGCACCACGGTCCAGACGCCGGCCTCGCGGGCCAGCCGCCGCGCCAGGTCGAGCCCGACGTCATCGCCCGGGCGGAGCCGGTGCGCGGCCATGAGGTCGTGGAGCCGCTCGTGGTCGACGACGGTGAGATCGTTCCACTGCGACAGGTTGAGCCCCAGCATGCTGACGCTGCCGTCGCGCAGCCAGTCGACGGCGCGGTCGTCGCGCAGGTTGTCGAACGGCAGGACCAGGATCGAGTGCCGTGGGTTGACGCCGGTGGGCGGCCCCGGCGACCGGCGGGCGAGCCCGAACGCGCCGGCCCCCAGCGCGAGGGCGACCGCGACGCCGGCCAGCACTCGCCGGCGCCGGCGCCCGGGCCGCGCTGCCGGCTGCTCGGTCAGCAGCGCCTGCCGGAACGCCTCGCCGGTCTGCCAGCGGTCGGCCGGCTGCTTCTCGAGCGCGCGCATGATCGCCGCCGCGAGCGGGCGCGGCGTGTCCGGGCGGAGCCGCTCGATCGGCGCCGGCCGCTCGGCGATGTGCTTGGAGACGACGACGCGGTTGGGGCCCCGGAACGGCGCCGCCCCCGCGAGCATCTCGTAGGCGACGACACCGAGGGCGTAGAGGTCGCTCCGGCCGTCGATCTCCTCGCCCGAGGCCTGCTCGGGGCTCATGTAGGCGGGCGTGCCGACGGCCACGCCCTGCCCCGTGCTGCTGGTGCCGCTCTCGCCCGCCATCGCGCGCGCGATGCCGAAGTCGGCCAGCAGCGCCCGGCCGGTGGCCTGGTCGAGCAGGACGTTCTCCGGCTTCACGTCGCGGTGCACCACGCCGGCCCGGCCCGCGGCGTCGAGCGCCGCGGCCAGGTCGGCCACGATCCGGGCGACCGTGGCCGGGTCCAGCCGCTGCTCCCGGACGAGCCGCTGCCTGAGGCTCTCGCCCTCGACCTCGTCCATGACGTAATAGAGGAGGCCGTCGGCGTTTCCCGCCGTGTGGACCGCGACGATGTTCGGGTGGCGGAGCCGGGCGATGGTGCGCGCCTCGGCGAGGAAGCGGCGGCCGATCGATTGGTGCGCGGCGAGCTCGGGATGGACCGCCTTGATGGCGACCCGGCGGTCGAGCGTGGTGTCGGTGGCGAGGAAGACGACGCCCATGCCCCCGCGACCCAGCTCCCGCTCGAGCCGATACTGCGGTTCCAGTACCGTCTGGAGCGCGGCGAAGAGGTCGAGGCTCGGCGTCGTCATGGTCCAACCTGCGTTGGGGGACGGACCCGAGAATATACCGCGGCGGCCTTGCGGTGCACACGGATCCGCGCAGCCACCTTTGGATGCGTCACCCGGAGAAAGGGTTGCGCCCCGCGCGGAAAGGCGGTGTTTCGGGTTGAATCCATGTTGACGTGGCAGGCCTATCCTCTTGCACCAACCCGCCGGAGGAACGCGTGTCCCCAGTCGCCGATCCCAGCTCCGCCACCATCGCCGCCGTGCTCCTGCCGGGCGAGCGTCCGCGGGTGGACGCGGCCGGCAACGGACTCTTCGCCGTGCTGCACCGGGACTCGATTCCCGACGCGGTGCGGGCGGTCCGGGAGCGGCCGGTGGACGCGGTGCTGGTCTCCGTCCACCGCTGCGGCGCCGACCAGATGGAGGTGCTGGGCCACCTGGTGCGGGAGTTCCCGTCGATCCCCACCGTCGCGCTGGTCTCGCAGCACGACCCCGGGGCCATCGAGATGCTGTTGCGGCTCGGCGCGTCGGGGGTGCGGCAGGTGGTGGACGTCACCTCACCTGCCGGCTGGGGCCGGCTGCGCCAGGTCGTCGGCCAGCCGGCCACCCGCGCGGTCGCGCGGATCCAGCAGCCGATTCTCGAGGCCCTGGCCGAAGCCCCGGCCGACGCGCGGCTCTTCGTCGAGGCCATGATCCGGCTCGCGCCCGAGGTCCCCACCGTTACGGCGCTCGCGGCCCAGCTCTCGGTGCGGCCGAGCACGCTGATGTCGCGGTTCGCGCGGGCGGGGCTCCCCTCGCCGAAGAACTATCTGGCCGCCATCCGGCTGCTGCACGCGGCCTGGCTGTTCGAGACGGCGGGCCTGTCGGTGGCGGACGTGGCGTACCGTCTCGAGTACAGCTCACCCCAGAGCTTCGGCCGCCACCTGCGGGCCATGCTGGGGCTGACGGCACTCGAGTTCCGCCGCCGGTTTCCGTTCCCGGTGGCGGTGGAGCGGTTCGTGACGCTGATGATGGATCCGTATCGGGAGATCTGGCGGGGGTTTCATCCGCTCGCGGCGGGGAGCTGGGAGAGCGGGCGGAAGGGGCGGCCTGAGGCGTGTGGAGGCATCGAGGCGAGCGACTTGCGCATCCGAGCGCAGTCGGAGGTCCTCGCTTCGCTCGGATGACGCTGACTACTTCCCCACCAGCCTCCCGTGCCGCGCCAGCACCTCCCGCACCCCCTCGTGCGGCAGCGCCTCGACCCGATACCAGTTGGCGCCCGTCATCGTCCGGGCGGCCAGCATCGCGTTGATGATCGCCTCCTCGGTGGCCTGCACCGCCGCCTCGTACACCGGGTCGATCACGTCGTCGCTCAGCATCGCCACGCGCGCCACGCCCGTCGAGTCCGGCGTGCCGGTCGGCCCCGTCGAGAAGGCGATGAAGAGATCCCCCGACCCCGCCCCCGCGATGCCGCCCATCCGGCCTACGCCGAGCGCGGCGCGCCGGGCGATGCGCTTGAGCTGATGTGGCAGGAGCGGCGCGTCGGTCGCCAGCACCACGATGATCGAGCCGTGCTCCGTCTCCCGGACACGCTCCCCGGATGCCGTCGCGCACCGGTCGCGTGCCAGCGTCGAGTCGAGCGGCTCGCGGGTGTCGTAGCACGGCTCGGGCACCTTGAGCTCCTGATTCACGGGGATGCCCGCAATCCGGAGCTGCCGCCGCAGGCCGAAGTTGCACTGCACGAGGGCCCCCACGGTGAAGCGGCCACGGGCGGCGGTGATCTGCCGGCTCGCCGTGCCGATGCCGCCCTTGAAGCCGAGGCACTGCATCCCGGTGCCGCCGCCGACGTTGCCCTCCGCCACCGGGCCGCTCGCCGCCGCGTTCAGCGCCGCGTACACGTGCTCCTTCTTCACGTGGAAGCCGAAAATGTCGTTGAGATCGCCGTCCCAGGTCTCGGCCACCACGGGCAGGCAGCAGTGGAGCGCGTCGAGCAGGCGCTCGGCCCCCCACTCGATCAGGACGTCCCGCACCGTGCCCACGCTGTTGGTGTTGGTGATGGCGATCGGGTAGAACAGGAGCCCGTAGTCGTCGATCCACGCGGTGCCCGTCATCTCGCCGTTGCCATTGAGGCTGAACCAGCCGGCGAACACCGGCGAGAGATCGTCCCGGCCCCGCGGAAACACGGCGGTGACGCCGGTGCGGACCGGCCCCTTCCCCGGCACCAGCCGGCCACTGCCGCGGACGATCGTGCTGTGGCCCACGGTCACGCCGCGCACGTCGGTGATGGCGTCGAGCGGGCCGGGCGTGCCGTCGAGGGGGATGCCGAGGTCGCGGGCGCGCTCGCTGAGCGGCCAGCCAGCCGCGGACAGAGCGGTCTGGCCTCGAAGCCAGCGCCGCCACAAGCGGCAGCGTCGCCATGAGCGGCGCCGTCCCGGATCGCGGTCGTGCCCTCACGGCGCGGCCGGCGCGCGGAAGACGAAGTACACCGCGCCGACGATGCAGAGCGCGGCCCAGAGATAGTCGAGCTTGATCGGCTGCCGCATGTAGTAGACGGCGAACGGCACGAACACCGTGAGCGTGATCGCCTCCTGCATGATCTTGAGCTGGGCCAGCGACAGCATGGTGTAGCCGATCCGGTTGGCCGGCACCTGGAGCAGGTACTCGAACAGCGCGATGCCCCAGCTCACGATGGCGGCGACATACCAGGGCCGGTCGGCCAGGTTCTGCAGGTGCGCGTACCAGGCGAACGTCATGAACACGTTCGAGCAGAGGAGCAGCAGGGCGGCCTGGGCGATGACGTCGGTTCTAATCGTTCCTCCCGGGTCGGAGCTCGGCATCGACGGCGCGGCCGACGCGCGCCACCATCTCGGGGATCGCGGCGACGTCGGCCTCGGTCGTGCGGAAGTTGACGATGCAGGCGCGGAGCAGGAAGCGGTCGTCGAGCACCGCGTTGGTGACGAACACCTCGCCACCGAGCTTGAGCCGGTCGAGCAGCGTCTGGTTGAGCGTGTTGAGGTAGTCCTCGGCCTTGGCCCCGGCGGCGCGGAGGTCGCGCGGCACGTAGCGGAAGGTCGCGATGCTGAGGCTCAGAGTCGCCGCCTCGAGCTCGGGATGCCGGCTCACGTGCGCGTGGAGCGCCGCGGCGAGCCGGCAGTCGTCGCCGATCATCCGGACGTAGCCCTCGCGGCCCGCCTGCCGGAGCCCGAGCCAGACCTTGAGCGCGCGGAAGCCGCGGCTGTTCTGGAGGCCGAGCTCGTGGTAGTTGATCGGCGGCTCCTCGCCCTCGGTCTCGAAGCGGTAGTACGCCGGGTGATAGCCGAAGGTCTCGCTCAGGTGCCGCGGCTCGCGCACCAGCACGCAGCCGGCCTCGAGCGGCGCGTAGAGCCACTTGTGCGGGTCCACCGCGAGCGAGTCGGCCAGGCCCAGCGCATGGAGATCGTGCCGGCGCGTCGGGCAGCACGGCGGCCGGGGCGCCATAGGCGCCGTCCACGTGGAGCCAGAGCCCGTGGGCGCGGCAGATGTCGGAGAGCTCGCGGATCGGGTCGACGGCGCCCGTGCTCACGCTGCCGGCGGTGCCCACCACCAGCATCGGCCGGTCCCCGCGCGCCAGGTCCTCGGCAATCTGCGCCCGGAGCGCGTCCGGCCGCAGGCGCTGCGCGGCGTCGGTGGGGATCCACCGGATCGCGTCGGTGCCCAGGCCGAAGAGGTCGCACGCCTTCTGGATCCAGGTGTGGGTGCCGGCGGAGGCGTACACCCGGAGCGGCGCCCGCCCGCCGCGGCCAGGCCCGCGGCCCGGACCTCGTCGCCCAGCATCGCCCGACGCCCGGCCAGGAAGCAGACGAAGTTGGCCATGTTGCCGCCGCTCACCAGCAGCCCGCCGCAGGTCTCGGGATAGCCCACCAGCTCGGCCACCCAGCGCACCGTCTGCGCCTCGATCTCGGATGCCATCGGCGAGAGCTCCCACCCGCCGACGTTCGGATTCACGGTCGCGGCGAGCAGGTCGGCCAGCGCGCCGAGCGGCGCGGCGGACGACGTGATGTAGCCCATGAAGCGGGGATGGGCGTTGAACAGCGAGTGCTCGAACAGCAGCCGGGTGGTCTCGGGGAGGAGGTCCGCCGCCGAAGTGCCGCCCGCCGGGAGCGGACCGCGGCCGAGCAGGTCACGGATCTCGGCGGGCGTCTCGCCCGAGGTCAGCGGGCGGTCGCGGATGCTGCCGAGGAACTCGGCCACCCGGTCCACCAGCTCGTGGCCGAGCCGGCGGAACTCGTCAGGCGGAAGCTCGAGCGCTACCATGTCGCTCCGGCAAACGTTCAGCTCCAGCCGTTCCGCGCCCGCAGGCTCGTCACGTGCGCGACGTGGTGCTCCCCATGCCAGGCATACATCGCGATCAGCTCGTCGACCGTGATCAGCCGGCCGTGCTCCGGGTGGTGGAACTGCCGGGCGCCGTCCGCCGCGCCGAGGCCCCCGAGGAGGGCCACCCATCGCGCGTGCAGCCCCTCGAGCAGGGCGAGCGACGCCTCGACGGGGAGCGTCCGCGCGTCGGGCAGCTCGGCCCAGCGGGCCTCCTCGTACGGCTTGATCGTGGGGGTGTCCTCGGTGAGGGCGAGCCGGATCCGGACGTAGGCGTTCAGGTGGCTGTCCGGCACGTGGTGCACCACCTGCCGGACGGTCCACCCGCCAGGGCGATAGGGGGTGTCGAGCTGGGCGTCGCTCAGCCCGGCTACCGCCGCCCGGAGCGCCGCCGGTGCCGCCGCGATGCGCGCCACGGACGCGGCGCGACGGGCGTCCGTCATCGCTCCGTCGTACGAAAAGTTGCCAATGGGATATCGGAGATCGGTCACGGCGGCCTCTCGCGCTGGGGTCACGATGAATCCGCTGCGCGGTCGGCGCGGGCCGGGCGATCGGCCTCACCCCCGCCCCGGAATTCGAAGTGGGCTTCGTTCAGCGTGCGGTCGGCGAGCGGCGCCTCACCCATCTCGTGCAGGAGAAAGTTGGCCAGCACCGCCTCCGCGATTCTTGCCGCCGGCTCCCAACGTCCTGGGGTGAGGCCAGGATAGAGCGGGGCGAATTCGGGACGTAAGCGAGCTTCGCGCATGGCCCAAATCTAGCCGTGGATACCGCCGGGTGCGGCAGGCGCGCAACCCTTTTCACCGGTCCCGCATCCAAACCCCTGAAGGACCGCAGTTCCGCAGTACCCCGGTTCCCGGAGCCGCGGCCAGGCAGTACGGCTCCGGGGACCATCCCCTCTCTCCATGGTGCCTAGCGGCTCGTCCGGCCGGCGAGCGGCGCCGAGTTGACCCCCTTCTGCCGAATCAACGCGTACAGCGGCTCGACTTCCGCGGGAACCGCGGCCGTCAGGTTGTCCGCGCCGGTGTCGGTCACCACGATCGTGTCTTCGAGCCGGATGTGGATCTTGCGGTCGGGAATCTCGAGGATCGGCTCGACGTTGAAGACCGTGCCGGCCAGGAACGGCTTCCGCGCCGCGCCGCCCACGATGTCGATCACGTCGTGCACCGCGATCCCCACGAAGTGGCCGATGTACCGCCCGCTGGCCTCGAACTCCTTGGCATAGCCGTGCTTCGCGTACACCGGCGCGGCGACCTCCTGCAGCGATTCGATCGTGGCTCCCGGCTTCATCGCCGCGATGATGGCGTTCCGCGCCTCGAGCACACAGCGGTACATCTTCTCCTGCTCGGGGGTGAACCGGCCTGCGACCGGCCACGTGCGGGTGATGTCCGACGTGTAGTACTCGAAGTCGGAGCCGTAGTCGATGTAGACCAGCTCGCCCGCCCGCATCTGCCGCGTGTTGTCCATGTAATGGACGATCGGCGCGAGCGGCCCCGAGGGCACGATCGGCGGAAACGCGTCGCCCCGGGCGCCCATGCGGGTGTTCACGTACTGGGCCGCCGCGGCAATCTCGTACTCGTACATGCCGGGCCGGGTACCCCGGATCGCCTCCGCCACCGCGGCCGCGCCGATCTCGCCGGCCCGGCGGAGCCGCGTGACTTCGTACGCGGTCTTGACCCAACGCAGCTCGTCGAGCTTCGGGCTCACGTCGGCGAGCGCCAGATGCGGCACCGCCGAGTGGATCCGGTCGATGGCCTGCGACGGCGGGGGCTCGTGGCCGAGCACCGGGTGGTCCATCGCCATGGCGTTGGCGGCCCGGGCCTCGCCGCGCGAATGGAGGAGATCGTCGGGCGGCGTGAGCTGCACGTAGAGCTTCTGCACGGCCGGATTCCAGGCGGCGAAGGTGAGGAAAGCGAAGAAGCTCTCCATCGGCTGGACCGGGAGGCCGTAGGTCTCGACCGGCTGCGGCACGTCGCGCAGGTCGGGAGTGGGTTCCGGCGCCCCGAACCTGGGCCGCTTGAGCGCGAAGACGGCAGCCTTCTTGGTCACGCCGTTCAGCACCAGCACCAGTCCCGGCTCCTCCAGCCCGGTGAGGTAGTACAGGTCGGGGGACTGCCGAAACCGCACCGGATACTCGTGTGCCTGCCCTCCGAGGATCACCGCGATGCCGTCGGGCATGCCGGCCAGCAGGCGCTCGCGCCGCGCGGCGAACTCGCCCTTGTCGTAGGCCGCCTGCGCAGAAACCCGCATAGGAGGGAGCGCGAGACACAGGCAAAGCACCAGACCCAGGCGGCGGCGGGCAGGGACTGCGGAACGTGACATGCGGCGGGTCCTCGCGTGATAACTGGTGAGCCGACGGGATGTTGGGCCCTCACCTGACGGCGCGGCGCAGGTCCGGGTTTCCCGGCGTCGTTCTCGCTGCTCCGGACACCAACTCCAACGATTGCATTCGATCCGCATTTCCTCAGGAGGGACGCTCATGTCCACCCGTCTCCTCGTGGCGTGCGCGCTAGCCGTGTTCGGCGCCGCCGCCGCGACCCCCGCCGTCGCGCAGGACGCCACCACGCTCCGCGGCCCCTGGCTCGGCGCCGGCCTCGCCACCGCCTCGGCCCAGGTCAACTGCGATCTCTGCGCGAACGACCGGAACGGCGGCCTGTCCGGCTATGTGGCCGGCGGTCTCAGGGTCGCGCCGAACCTGCACGCGGGCCTCGAGCTCGCCGGGTGGTTCGACAACACCGACGGAGTGAGCCAGCGCCTGATGCTGTATGGCGCGTCGCTCTGGTGGCATCCGCAGCGGGGGGCGCGGTGGTTCCTCAAGGGCGGGGCGGGCCTGATGCACTATCACGCCGGCACCGACAATCCGGATGACGACCCGCTCACGGCCAGCACGGCGGCGCTCCAACTGGGCGGCGGCTACGACGTCCGGGCCGGACGGAAGGTGTGGATCTCGCCGTTCGCGAACCTGATCGTGACCAGCTCGGGCAACCTGACGAGGGGGACCACGCTGGTGACGGACGCGAGCTTCTCGATGCTGCAGATCGGCGCGGGTGTGACCTGGCGGTAACACGGGCGCCGAGCCCTTTCAGGAGATCGACCATGCGAGCCTCACCCATCGCCTCGCTCTTCGCGGCCGCGCTCGCGGCCACCGCGGCCTGCTCGTCCGAGTCGGCGATGGATCCGGCCGACGCGGCGCCGAGCCGCGCGTTCGGCATCTGGCATCCGAGCGCCACCGAGAGCTGCACCCAGGAGCAGCACGACGCCTACGCGGTCGTGGGGCAGGACGGGAAGCGCTATCCCACCTGGCATCCGCCGACGGGCCCGGGCGGCTGCAGCTTCGGGCACGAGCACGGGCGTGATCCGCACGGGTCGAAGCTGTACGACGATGCCGGCGGGCTGCCGTTCGGTCTGGCCAACGAGGCGCTGGCAATCAGCGACCCGGCCAACCCGCGCGACGAGGACCACGTCGGCCACAAGGTCGAGTGGGAGAACGACATGGACCTGCAATTCGGGGGCGCGGGGTCGGTGCTGTTCACCGGCAAGTGCGACGTGCTGACCAAGCTGCACCAGGGGACCCACTCGAAGGACGCGTTCACCAACAACCTGCACGAGCTGGTCTACCACATCAAATGCTCGGATGGGACCGAGATGCACGTCACGATGATGACGGCGATCGGCACGCCGGGCGAGTTCGTGCGCTCGTGCGATCACTCGGTCCACATCACCGCCGGCACCCCGACGCCGGCCAACTCGCCCGATGGCGGCGGCTTCCGGGCGATCCCCGACCGCACCTGCGTCGACCAGCTCGTGCTCGTGCCGCCGGGCCAGCAGTCCAACTACTCGGCGCTGCACGAGACCTGGGAGACGTCCAACAGCGTGCGGCGGGCGGACGGCCACACGCTGGCGTTCTTCAATCCGTACTTCCAGGTGCGCCTGCCGAGCCGGTTCTACGATCCGGCGCTGGCGCCGGTCGTCGGCCGGCCGATCGCCGTATGCTACGAGGTCACGCCGGAGGGCGAGCGGGCGAGCGGCGGCGCGTGCGATGCATCGACGTCGGGCGGACAGATGACCGGGCTGACGTTCGACAGCGTCGGGTCGGCCTTCAACGGCGCGGGGCATTTCGTCGACGTCAACGCCAACCAGCTCAGCAACAGCGACGGGCCGGCGGTCTGGTACACGGACGCCTTCGGCCGAAACGGGCAGACCGAGCCGTTCCCCGGCTCGATCCGCCAGCGGCTGGCGACGATGGACAACAACGTCGGGGTGGATGCGGGCGGACCGGTGATCGGGAACAACCGGAACTACGCGGGGCCGGGGGTGCACGCGCCCAACTGACGCGCCCGCAGGGCCGCGTCACCCTGAGCGAAGCGAAGGGGGCATACCTCTAAGGTGTGCCCCCTTCTGCTTTGCTCACGCCTGCCGCTCCCCGCACCGCACATCCCGAATCCCGCCCTGCGCGAGCCGAATCCGGGTGAACACCTGGGTCATCGTGACGGCGCGGTAGGCGCAGAGCAGTACCGGCCGGCGCACGCGGAAGAGGACGATGCACTCGCGCATGCTGCACTGCGCCGTGCTGGCGTCCGGGGCCAGGGTGCCAACCCGCGCCGCGAGCACGCGAGGCCAGGGGCCCCCATCCTGCCATTCTCTCACCCAGCGCGTCGAGTCGTCGGCTTGCTCCTCGGTGTAGCCGTTCTCCCGAACGAAGGTCTCCGCGCACCGCCGCGCCATATCCTCCATGCTC
>CAWDPF010000009.1:0-26513 GCA_963804125.1 uncultured Gemmatimonadales bacterium | reverse complement strand
CCGAAATTCGTGCCACGAGTTTTCGCCGCCGAGGTCATCCTGAGCGGAGCGAAGGATCGGCTAACGCATGCGAGTGACGCTCGAGCCTCGCTCAGCGCAGCAACCCGATCCTTCGCTCCGCTCAAGATGACGTCCCCTCTCGCCCCCAATTCCCCCGCCGTGTCTTCCTCCGTCCTTCCTCTTTCCGTCCTTCCGTCTTTCCATCTTCCCTTGCGAAACGCCTCACACCTTGTGAAACCCCACGCGTCCCGCCTCGCTCCTGTCCGCCGCGGGATAGATCTCGAAATCGCCGAAGAGCGCTGCCGCCTCCCGCTGGAGCAGGCGCAGGCACGCCACCGCCATCCGGCGGATCTCCAGCTCGGCGCCCTCACCCAGGCGGAGCTCGAGCATCGTCCGCCATGCGCGGACGTTCGCGCTCGCCACGATCTTCACCTCGGTGGCGTTGGGCAGCACGCTCCGCGCGGCCTCGCGCGCCAGTTTCCGGCGGTGGATCTTGTCATCCACCCAGGCGTAGCGCGTCATCAGGTGCTCGACCGCGGCCACGTAGGCCGCCTGGGCCGCCACGACCTGCGCGGTCCACTCCGCCTCGAGCAGCGGCGTCGCCCTGGATCGCGGGCGGCATCACGAAGGCGGCGTGGGTCTCGTCCACGTACCGCTGGGAGAGCTGCGAATAGCCCCAGCCCGCCCGGTGCCGCACCAGCTCGTGGCTGCAGCTCCGGGAGATCCCCTCGATGAGCACCACGTACGTGCTGTGCTCGAACACCGAGCCGTGTCCCTGCTTCAGGATGTTGGTCAGGTACTCGGCCGTGGTCCGGCCCGCCGGGTTGTGCTGGCTCATGTAGCAGAGCCGCCCGGCGAACTCGGCGATCCGCTCGCCGTCGCTCGCCTCGCCCTTCCACTGGACCGGAAGGTGGGCGGGCTCGAGGAACTGCGGGCGCGCGATGAGGGTGATCCGGGGCTCGCGAAGGATTTCCATGAGTCGTGAGGTCAGGGGTGAGACGTCGGGCCGTCGGCCAGCTCGAGCCGGTGCTGGGCATACCCGCCGGACTGCTCGATGCGACGGAGGCCGCGCGCGATGTCGTCCGGCAGCGCCACCGCGTGCGCGCCGACCTTGAGCCGGCGGATCGGGCGCCCGGCGCCGTCGGCGCCGGGAAGGATAACGCCGGGATTCAGGATGCCCAGCGGGTCGAAGGCGCGCTTGGCCCGGGCGAACAGCGCCACGACCTCGTCGCCGTAGATGCGGGCGAGCAGTCCCGCGCGGAGCCGGCCGTCGCCGTGCTCGCCGGACGGCGTGCCGCCGAGCCGGACGAGCGTGTCGGTGACCGCCTCGAGCAGCGACGCCACCGAGTCCTCCCACCCCGCTCGCCCGATCTCGGGGAGCAGGTTCACGTGGATGTGGCCATCGCCGGCGTGCCCGAAGATCACCACCGCCAGGCCGCGCTCGGCCGCCGCCTCGCGCACGGCACGCACGTAGTCGCCCATGCGCTCGACGGGGACGCACCCGTCCTCGATCACCTGCAGTGACCGGCGCGACTCGGGGAGCCCGGCCAGGATCGGGCTCGCCGCGTGCCGCAGCGCCCAGAGCCGCTCGGCCGCCGCCGCGGTGAAGCCGGGGTCGACGCTCGCGGCCCAGGGCGCCACCGCCGCCGCGGCGCGCTCCACGACCTCGCGCGCCGACGCCGGATCGTCCCGCTCGATCTCGACCAGCAGGACCGCTTCGGACCCCGTCTCGCCGACCAGCTCGAGGAAGGTGCGGTCGAGCAGCTCGACGGCGGACGGCTGGTGCACGAGCAGGGACTCCACCGCATCGGCGAGGGCGTCGAGGGAGCGCAGGCGGACGCGGAGCCCCGCGCGGGCGCTGGGCACCGGATCGAGCCGCCACACGGCCGAGGTGACGATGCCGAGCGTGCCTTCGGCGCCGATCACGAGATCGAGCAGATCTCCGGTCTCGAGCCAGGCGTCGAGCGCGTAGCCCGAGGCGTTCTTCCGGGTGCGCGGGAACCGCGCGCGAACCAGGTCGGCCCCCGCGCGGATGGCGGGAGCGGCCTCGGCCTCGAACCGGTCGACCGCGAGCGTGCGGCCGAGCCGGGGGCTGGCCGCGGCGGAGCTCGGTCACCTCGCCATCGGCGGTCACGAGCTCGGCGCTTTCGATCCAGCGGCGCACGCTGCCGTATCGGACGGTCCGCGCACCTGCCGCGTTGGTGGATAGCATGCCGCCAAGCGTGGCCCAGCGGCCGCTCGAGGGGTCGGGCGGAAGCCGGAGGCCGGCGGGGTGCGCCGCCCGATTGAGGTCGGCCAGCGTGACGCTGGCGCCGGCCCGCGCACGGCGTGCGCCGGCGTCGACGTCCACCCGGGCCGGCAGGCCGGTGAGGTCGACGACGACGCCGTCGCCCACGTTGCCGCCGCCCATGGCGCTGCCCGCGCCCCGCGGCACCAGCGCCACGCGGTGGGCGGACGCCCAGTGCGCGAGCGACGCGACATCCTCGCGGTCCTGCGGCACGCACACGGCGGACGGCAGGATCCGGAAGATCCCGGCGCCCTCGGCGTACGCGGCACGCGCGCGCTGATCGGTTCGGAAGGTCCCACGGATCGGCGGGGGAGGCAGCATGGGGAAAAGCTAACTATCTTCTTCCCGTATGTCGGACACCCCGCGTGCGCAGCTGATCCACATCGACGTGGACCGTCGGCTCGGTCATGAATGGGACGAGTGGGATGGCAAGCCGCTGCCCAATCGCGGGGACTACGACTCGCCGCCGTCCCTGTTCTTCGCGTGGTCGGCCGCCGCGCTCGTCGTCGGCCTCGGTCTCGCGGCGCTCGTCCTCTTCCTGCTGGGTCCCCGGCTCGCCGATCTCGACGCCCGTGTTCCGCGCCTGCTCTGGGCAGGACTCGGCGCCACGGCCGTCGTGCTCTGGGCCTGGTGGGGCGTCCTCTTCCTTTCCTATGCCATTGGCCGGCCGCTCCTGCCCGAGCGCCTCGCGGAGCGCGGCCCGTTCCTCCGGCTGATGCGGCTCACCTCCCGCGTGGCCGACCGGTTCGGCCGGCGCGACTGGGTGGAGAACGCCTCGGTGAAGGTGTACAACGCACTGGCCCTCCTTCGCGGGCGGAAGGTGGGCAAGGGCGAGCTGCTCCTCCTCATTCCCCGCTGCCTCTCGAAGGAGACGCTCGACGGGGTGCTGGGGATCGCGGGGAAGTACGGCGTGCCGGTGTTCGTCGCCACGCGGGGTCAGCTCGCGCGGCGCGTCATCCGGGAGCGCCGCCCCCGCGCGGTGGTGGCGGTGGCCTGCGAGCGGGACATGGTGAGCGGCTTGCACGACGTGGCGGGGAAGATCCCGGTGCTCGGGCTCACGATGACGCTGCCGTCGGGGCCGTGCAAGGACGCGCTGCTGGACATGGAGCAGCTGGAGGACTGGGTGCGGGCGTACGTGGTGTAGGGCTGGGCCTGCTTTTCCGCCGTCACCCTGAGCGCAGCGAAGGGGGCATGATTCCGGTCATGCCCCCTTCGCTGCGCTCAGGGTGACGGATGCGCCCGGAAAACCTGCTAGGGCGTCGGTTGATCCGGCGCGCCCTCCTCAGGCGCCCCCTCCGGTGGCACTTCGTCACCCGGCGGCGCCTCCGGCGCCTGCTCGTTCTCCGGCCCCGCGGCCGGCGGGGCCACCGGCGCCGGCGGGCCGCCGTACCGCTTCACCAGGTCTTGAAGCGCCGCGCGAACCTTGATCGCAACCGGGTGATCACGGGGCACCTGCTTGTCCAGCTCGCGCTCGGGAAGTGACGGGTCGGCGAGCGGGTGATAGATGGTCTCCACCGTCACCTTGCTGCTGCCCGGATGCGTCGGGTCGGCCCACGCCCGCACGCGGACGGTGTTGACCCCGATCGGGCGCCGGCCGGTCTGCCGGCCGCTCGGCGCGTCGAACCAAGTCGTCTCCAGCCATCCGTCTCTCGGCACCAGCCGCTGGATGGGCATCGAGTCCGCCTGGAATGCCGCGGCGAGGAGCCGCGTGGCCTCGCCCGCCGGGAGTCGCATCTCGGTGATCGCCGCCTCGGGGACGGGAGGGAACGGTGGGCGGGTGGTCGCCGGCTGGCACCCCGCGAGTGCCGCCGCGATTCCGAGCGATGCCGCCCGATCCCAGCGCATCACGTCAATCCTTGTGCGGCGGCGTGCCGGGCGCATGGGTGTGCCCGGCCGGAGGACCGGAATCGGTGACCGTCGCGGCCGGACCGCCCGCCGCCGCCGAGTCGGCGCCCATGGCCGGCGCCGCATTCTCGTCCGTGCCGTGCTCGTCGGCCTCGCCCTCGCCCCCGTGGTGGTGGTGCCCCTCCGCCCGCTCGTGCATCTCGGCCTGAAGTACTTTGGTGGGGATGCCGGCGGCGTGATCGAAGACCAGCTTGCCGCCATACACTGCCGTCGCGCACAGGGCCCCGACCCCGCCGAGTGAGGCCGCCAGCACCACGGCCCGCTCGGTGCTTCCCATCCGCCGCTCCCGTACGATCCGCCAGAGCGCCAGCACCACGAAGACACCCAGGGTGATCAGGCCGAGCTCCTCGTGGGTCTCCATGACGCGGTGCACCGCCTCCCCGTGGGCGATGTGCTCCTCCGCCTGCAGGCCCGACACGACCGCGAGCGCCGCGCCGACCGCGCCCGCCACCATCGTCCAGAAGCCGGCCGTCCGGAGCGAGGGGCGGCGGGTGACCGCAGCCGCCAGGTCGAACAGGACCGCCACCAGCAGGAGGGCGGCGGGCAGGTCGTTCAGGGCGGCGTGCAGGCGGGGCCAGTCGTAGCCGAGCATCGGGTCTCCTCAGAGTCCAAGAGCGACGGGAGCGGGCGGTTCGAGGGAATAATCATAAAACCCCCGGCCCGATTTCCGGCCATGCAGGCCCGCCGCCACCATCCGGCGGAGCAACGGCGGCGGGGCGAAGCGCGGCTCCCGATACTCGTCGAACATGATCTCGGCGATGCGCACCGCCGTGTCCAGCCCGATGAAGTCCAGCAGTGTGAGCGGGCCCATCGGATGGCCGCAGCCGAGCTGCATGCCCCGGTCGATGTCGGCCGCCGTCGCCACGCCCTGCTCGAGCGCGCGCACCGCGTCCAGCAGATACGGCACCAGCAGGCGATTCACCACGAAGCCCGACCGGTCGCGGGAGACGATCGGCTCCTTCCCGAGGCGGCGCACGAAGGTCATCGCTCGCTCGAGCGTCTCGGGCCCGGTCGACACGGCCCGCACGACCTCGACGAGCGGCATGAGCGGCACGGGATTGAAGAAGTGGAGGCCGACGAAGCGGTCGGGGCGGCCGGTGGCGACCGCCATGTCACCGATCGAGAGGCTGGACGTGTTGGAGGCGAAGATCGTCGCCGCCGGCGCGCTGGCGTCGAGCGCGCGCCAGAGCTCGGTCTTGAGCTGGAGGTCCTCGGTCACCGCCTCGATGACGAGGTCGCAGGCGTCGAGGTCGCCGAGCCGCGTGGTGAAGGTCAGGTGCTCCAGCGCGGCGTCCCGCGCCGCCGGATCGATCCTGCCCTTGTCCACCAGCTTGTCGAGCGACTTCCGGATCGCGCCCTGGCCCTTCGCGAGCATGCCCGCCTCGACGTCGCGGACGATGGTCGAGAACCCGGCGGTGGCGGCCACCTGCGCGATCCCGCTCCCCATCTGGCCGCAGCCGAGCACGCCGACGCGGGTGATCTCGGACATCCTGCCTACCGCAGCGACCGGCGGATCTCCTCCGCCAGCATTCCCAGCAATCCGGCCGGACGCCGCGGCAGCTGCCGCTCCACGGCGGCGGCGCCGTGCTCCAGCTGGTCCAGCGCGCGCTCGAGGCCGAGCTGGATGCGGCGAGCGTCGAGCGATACTGGCGCGCCACACCGTAGCCGACACCCAACGCCACCGGCACCGGGATCAGGGCGACCGGGACCAGCGCGCCGAGCACCACCATCAGGCCGGCGCCGAGCGCGCCCGCGCCCGCCACCGCCGCCCCGCCGCCGAGGAACTGGGACCGCGCCGTCCCGGTCTCCGCCGTCAGCACCACGTGGCACCAGCCCGTCTCGAGCGCCATGATGGTGGCGGACACGGTGTCGGCCCGGGCGAGCATCATCGCCGCGCTGCCCCGGCTGAACGCCGCGGTCGAGCGGCGCAGCGCCGCGGCCATGCCACCGAGCGGCTCCCAGGTGATCCGGCCCGGCTGCCGCCGCTGGACGCAGAAGAGCTCCTTCTCCTCCATCCATTCGGCCAGCGCCGCCTCGACCCCGGCCACGGTGCCGGGCACCGCGCGCTGGGCCACGACCTGCGCCGCCCCCGCGATCCGGTCCCACGTGCCCTCGGGACGCACGGCGACGACTCGGGTACGCTCTTCGAGCAGCGCCTGCTGGAGGTAGCGTCCCGGGATGCCGACCTCGCGTCCGAGCGCGAGGACCTGCTCGGGCGTGAGCTCCTCCCCGATGTCGCGGTTGGCGGTCTGCAGCTCGGCGGCCCGCTGGATGATCCGCTCGAGCGCGGCCCGATCGATCCGGGCGGGAGTGCCTTCGCCCATGCTAGTCCTGCGCGGGCTTCTGGGCCGCCCCGAGCCGGAGCTGGGACATCAGGTCGGACAGGTCGGCTGCGGGGAGCGCGGTGCCGGGGGGCTCCGTACTCGGCACCGGAGCAGGGACCGTCGACGGCGGACGCACCTGCTGTCGCTGCTGGTGGGCCTGCAGGAACGGAGTGAACAGCTCCATCGGGATCGGGAAGATGGTCGTCGAGTTGTTCTCCGCGGCGATCTCGGTGACCGTCTGGAGGTAGCGGAGCTGGATCGCGCTGGGCTCGGTCGCGAGGTTCCGCGCCGCCTGGGCCAGCGTCTCCGACGCCTGGAGCTCGCCCTGCGCGGCGATCACCTTGGCCCGGCGCTCCCGCTCCGCCTCGGCCTGCCGGGCCATCGCGCGCTTCATCTGGTCGGGAAGATCGACGTCCTTGACCTCGACCGCCGAGACCTCGATGCCCCAGGGATCCGTGCGGGTGTCGATGATCCGCTTGAGCACGGCGTTGATCTTCTCGCGGTCGGAGAGCAGCTCGTCGAGCTCCACCTCGCCGAGGACCGAGCGCAGCGTCGTCTGGGCCAGCTGGCTCGTGGCGTAGAGATAGTCCTCGATCTCGATGATGGCCTTGGCCGGGTCGGTCACCCGCATGTACAGCACCGCATTGACCTTGACCGAGACGTTGTCGCGCGTGATCACGTCCTGCGGCGGGATGTCCAGCGCCACGATCCGGAGCGACACCCGCTTCTGCGAGGCGAAGCCGGCCGGCAGGAAGATGAGCCCGGGCCCCTTGGTGCCCCAGAAGCGCCCGAGAAAGAAGGAGACGCCGCGCTCGTACTGGCGAATGACGCGCAGGCTCACGAACGAGTAGGCGACGGCGGCGAGCAGCAGTGGCAGCAGCAGTTCCATGATGCGATCCTCAGGCGGGCAGGGCTTCCACGACGACGGCCACGCCCTGCCCGCCGCCGATGCAGGCGGCGCCCAGGCCGTACCGCCCGCCGCGGCGGCGCAGGGCATGGAGCAGGTGAGCGGTGATGCGGGCGCCGCTGGCGCCGAGCGGGTGCCCGAGCGCCACGGCGCCGCCGTCGACGTTGGTGCGCTCCCGGTCGAGGCCGAGCTCCCGTTCGACCGCCAGGTACTGGGCCGCGAACGCCTCGTTGATCTCCACCAGGTCCATGTCCTCGAGCGCGAGCCCCGCGTGGGCCAGTGCCCGGCGCGAGGCGGGGACCGGGCCGATCCCCATGACGCTCGGGTCCACGCCGGCCACACCCCAGCCGACCAGCCGGCCGAGCGGGCGAAGCCCGCGCTCGCGCGCGAAATGCTCGCCGGCCACGACCAGCGCGGCCGCGCCGTCGCAGATCCCCGACGCGTTCCCCGCGGTGACGACGCCGTCCTTCTTGAAGTAGGGCGGAAGCTTGGCCAGGCCCTCGACGGTGGTATCCGGGCGCATGTGCTCGTCGGCGGCCCAGGCTACGTCCTGGCGGGTCTTCCGATCCTTGAGCGTGACCGGCACCACCTCGTCGGCGAGCGCGCCCGCCGCCCAGGCGGCCTTGGCGCACGCCTGGCTCCGCGCGGCGTAGGCGTCGACCGCCGCGCGATCGAGCCCGTAGCAGTCCGCGAGCTTCTCCGCCGTCTCCGCCATCGCGAGCCCGCAGTACCCGTCGCGCAGCGCCTCCCAGAGCGTGTCCTCGAGCGGCTGGGACGGACCGAGGCGAAGTCCCCACCGCGCCCCGCGCACCACGTGCGGCGCCTGGCTCATCGACTCGGTGCCGCCGGCCAGGACGACATCCGCCTCGCCGAGCAGAATCCGCTGCGCGCCCTGGATGACCGCCTCGAAGCCGGAGCCGCAGAGCCGGTTCACGGTGAGGGCCGGCGTCTCGATCGGGCAGGCCCGCGCGGAGGCCGATGTGGCGCGCGAGGTAGATGGCGTCGGCGGAGGTCTGAAGGACGTTGCCGAAGATGACGTGTCCCACGGCGGCGGGCTCGACGCCGGAACGCTCGAGAGCGGCCCGGCCGGCGAGGACGCCTAAATCGGTAGCGGAGAGGTCTTTGAGGGCGCCCCCGAAGGCGCCGAAGCCGGTGCGGACGCCGGAGAGGAGGACGACGCCCGTCTCGCGTGGGGAAGGCATGATCCCCAAATATACGTCAGATCACAGTGCCGTTCCTGATCACCGCGTTCTTGGGGATGATCACGATCCCATCGCGGATGTAGTAGTTGGGACCGTCGAGAAAGGCCGGCTTCCCGGCGGGAGAGATCCGCACGTCGTCGCCGATCCGGGCGTTCTTGTCGACGATCGTCCGCTCGATCCACGCGCCGTGGCCGATCCCCATGGTCGGGGCATCCGGGGCCGGCGCCCGCTCCGGGCTGTCGTAATAGTCCTGCCCCATCACCAGGGAGTCCCGGATGGTGGCGCCGGCCTGGACCCGGCTGCGCACGCCGAGGAGCGAGTGCTCGATCAGCGCGTCGTTGATGATGCAGCCGTCGGCGATGACGGACCGCTCGATCGTGCTCTTGATGATCTTCGTGGCCGGCAGGTAGCGCGCGTGGGTGAAGATCGGCGCGCTGGCGTCGTAGAAGTTGAACTTGGGGAGTGGCTCGCAGAGGTCCAGGTTGGCCTCGTAGAAGGCGAGGATGGTCCCGATGTCCTCCCAGTAGCCCTCGTGCCGGAAGGCGTGGACCCGCCGGGTCTCGATCAGCCGCGGGATGATGTGCTTGCCGAAGTCCACCTCGCTGCCGGCGAGCGCGACGGCCAGCACCTCGCGGTCGAAGACGTAGATGCCCATCGAGGCGGGCAGCTCGTTCGGATAGCCGTGCAGCGTGGCCTGCTCCGCCGGGATCGGTCGGCTTCTCGACGAAGCGGGTGATGCGGCCGCCCTCCGCCACCTCCATGATTCCGAATCCGCCGGCGATGTCCGCGTGCACCGGCGTCGTCGCCACCGTCACCTCGGCGCCGCTCGACGACGTGCTGCTCGATCACGGCGCAGTAGTTCATCCGGTAGAGCTGGTCGCCCGAGAGGATGAGCACGAGGCGGTGGCCGTACGACTCCATGTGGACCAGGTTCTGGCGCACGGCGTCGGCGGTGCCCTGGTACCAGTCGGTGCTGTTCGGGCGCTGCTCCGCGGCCAGGATCTCGACGAATCCGGGCGAGAAGTTGTCGAACCGGTAGCTCTCCTGGATGTGCCGGTGCAGCGACCCGCTGTTGAACTGGGTCAGAAGGAAGATCCGCCGGAGCTCGGAGTTGAGGCAGTTGCTGATGGGGATGTCGACCAGGCGGTACTTGCCCGCGAGCGGCACCGCGGGCTTGGCGCGGTCCTTCGTCAGCGGGAAGAGGCGGGTCCCGGCGCCGCCCCCCATGATGACCGCGACGACGTCGTGCGGGCGAACGGTGGTCCAAGGCATGGGTACACCTCACCGAAGCGGAGTATCGGCACCTGGGGCGCCGAACGTGAGCTAGCCGTCGGCCAGCGCGGTTCCGCAGCTCACGCAGTGGCGCCACCCGGGCTCGACATCGCTGTGGCACCGGGGGCACTCGGATGGCACCTGCCGCTGCCCGCAGTGCGGGCAGAACCGGACCGGCCGGTCGCCGGGGAGCGTGTCGCCGCAGTAGAGGCAGTGCGGCGCGTCGATCGTGGCCGTCATCGGCGCCTCGTCGGGCGCCGCGGAGGCGTCGGGCTCGATCGGGTCGAGATCGTTGAGCGGGTCGAGCGCCGGCAGGTCGAGGCCGGACAGCGGCTGGGTCGCGAAGTGCGGCGCGTACGGCAGGCCGGGATCGGGCTCCGAGTCGAGCGCACGGGCCAGCGGCTCGGAGCGGATCGAGACGAGCACGTGCTCGAACTTGTGCAGCACGTGCAGGTCGGGGTTGGTGCTCGCCGCTTCCTCGGCGAACCGGGCGCGCACCTCCTCGGGCTCGGTGCGGACCAGCCCGCCCTCGCCGGCGCAGAGCCGGAGCACGACCAGCTCGTAGTCCTCGCTGCTCTCGAGCAGCAGGGCGCGGCGGTTGGACCGATAGGGCACGATCGACTCGAGGATGTCCTCGAGCGGGATCGGGCGGTGCAGGCGCGCCGGGTCGCTCCCCGCCAGGTTGGCGACGAGCCGCCGGAAGAAGCGCTCGAGTTCGGTCACGTTGGCCTCGCCACAAATACGGTCGGTCCGCGAGCCGCTAGCGGCCCTCGCTCAGCGCGAACGGGTCGTCCGACAGCAGCCGCTCCTCCAGCTCGGCGAACGCGGCGTCGGGGTCGTAGGCCAGGTAGAGCCCCTTCGCCCGCTTGAGCCTTCAGCCACTCGTCGAATCCCGACTCCACGATGCCCTCCGACGTTCGCTGCTCCTTCGCCGCGAGCACCGCGAGGTCGTTGGCGTATTCGTTCTTCGGGTGCCCCTTGTGCCCGCGGACCCAGGTCCACTGCACGTCGTGCAGCCGGGCGCTCGCGACCAGCGCCTTCCAGAGCTCGAGATTCTCGATCAGGCCCTCTTTCCGCCTCCATCCGCGCCCCACCCAACCCGGCACCCACTCGCGCATGCCCTTCACCAGGTACTGCGAGTCGGACACGATCAGCACCGGGAGCCGGGCGCCCTTCCTGGCCAGGAGCTGCAGGGCCGCGACGGCGCTGGCCAGCGCCATCCGGTTGTTGGTCGTGGCCGGCGAGCTGATGTAGAAATCCCGCCGGTGAATGCTGCCGTTGCCGCTCCGCGCCTCGATGAGTCCGCCCCCGCCTCCCGGATTCTGGCCCTCGCGTCCATTGCCGAGGCAGCTCTCGTCGAGGTGCAGGATCGCGGCGCTGCTCACCCGATCACCTGGAAGCTGTCGATCTGGTCGAGGCGGAAGGTCAGGTCCTCGCCGGTCATCGGCAGCCGGCCGATCAGCACCTCATGGCGGTCGGCCGAGGTCACCCGGAGCGCCACCACGATGTACTCGGTGCCGCGGCGCGAGAGCGCCACCCGGAGCCCCTCGCGGGCGGCGTGCTCGAGCTGATCCATGCGGTCGGCGGTCCAGCGGACGCTCACGCGAGCGTCCGTGTCACCCGGATGTGCCCGGTCGGCCCCTCCGTCAGCCGGCCGATCACCGCCGCCGCCGGCGTCTCCGCCTCGCGCAAGGCCGCCACCAGCGCCGCCTCGTTCTCCGGCGGCACCGCGAGCAGCAGCCCGCCCGAGGTCTGGGCGTCGACGCAGAGGATCCGCTCGGTCGGGGTGACATCGTCCGCCCACTCGACCTGGCCGGCGGCCTGCAGGTTCCGCTGGGTGCCGCCGGGGACGATGCCGCGGTTGGCGAGGTTCAAGGCATGCGGCAGGATGGGCAGCGACTCGAAGGCGATCTCGGCGCCGACCTTGCTCGCCGCGAGGATGTTGCCGAGATGGCCGAGCAGGCCGAATCCCGGTCACGTCGGTCGCCGCGCTGACGCCCACCGCCAGCGCGGCCCGGGCGGCGCCCTCGTTGAGCGTGGTCATCGAGCGGACCGCGTCGGCCATGCCCGCCTCGATGAGCGCGTCGCGCTTGAGTGCCGTCGCCAGGATGCCGGTGCCGAGCGGCTTGGTGAGAATCAGCACGTCGCCCGCGCAGGCGCCCGCGTTGGTCAGCGCGCGGTCGGGGTGGACCTCGCCGATCACGACCAGCCCGAAGAGCGGCTCGAGCACGTCGATCGAGTGCCCGCCCAGCATGAGGCAGCGCGCGCGCTCGGTGACTTCCACCGCGCCGGCGAGGACCTCGCCCAGCATCTCGAACGGCAGCTTCTCCCGCGGCCAGCCCACGAGGTTGAGCGCGAAGAGCGGCGTGCCGCCCATGGCGTAGACGTCGCTCAGCGCGTTCGCGGCCGCGATCGCGCCCCAGGCGCGGGGATTGTCGACGATCGGGCGTGAAGAAGTCGGTGGTGGCCACGAGCGCTCGGTCGTCGCTCAGCTTGAAGACCGCGGCGTCGTCCCGCGTCCCGGCATCCACGAGGACGCGCGGGTCGACCACCGTTCGGCAGGTGCCGGAGGACCTCGGCCAGATCGACCGAGCCCAGCTTGCAGGCGCATCCGGCGCCGTGGGAGAGGGCCGTGAGTCGAACCTTGGGGCTGGGGGCGCTGGAGGCGTGCGTCATGCCGGAACTTATACCGGCGCTCAGGCGGGGGACACGGCCTCAGGCCTTGGGATCGGCCCACCGGAACGCGCGCAGCGCGATCAGGGCGCGCTCCTGCTGGGCCATCGCGCCGAAGGTGCCGTCCGCCCGCTGGCGCTCGACCAGTGCGGGCAGCGCCCGGCCGACCGCGGCGCGGGCCGCCTCGAGCCCGGTGGCGTGGAGCGCCTCGAGCGTGGCGAAGAGGTCCGCGTTCGGCCAGAGGCCGTCGGGTGCCTGGTGCGCCGCGATCATCCCGACGAGCCGCTCGACGCTCCGCCCGCGCCGTGGGTCCACCCAGGGCGAGGGCGTGCAGCCCCGCGACCATCATGTCCGGCACGAAGGAGCCGTTCCAGCTCGTCCACTGCTCCGCCAGCAGGCGGAGACTCTCGAGATGCTGCTGCGGGCCCCGGACGGTCACCGAGGCCCGCCCGGAGGGCCGCGCGGAGCCCCAGGCAACTGATGGCGAATCGCGCCGCCGACTCGACCCGGAACGCCTTGCCGTTCGGCAGGGTGATCGGTGCCATCCGCACCTCCGTCGGCGCCGGCGAGAAGAAGCCGCGGGCCCAGTGCTCGCAGACGCGCTGCGCGTGGCGGGCCTTGTCGCATCCCTCGCCGTAGGCGCCGGGCTGTCCCTGGCGGCCCATCAGCCACGCGAGCAGCGCTCGCGAGCGCGGGATCGGTGGCGCCTCGGCCGAGATCGAGGAGCTCGTGGGCGCGCCAGATGGTCGGCACCGCGCCGCCCATGATCGTGCCGTCCGGCCTGAGCTCGGCGGACATCGCGGCCGCCAGCTCCTGGGCGAGGGCCGCGTCTCCGGCGCCGGGCGTGCCCAGCGCCGCCCGCGCGAGAATCCCCTGGCGGGTGCGCACCACGCCGAAGTAGAGTGCCAGCCGCTCGAGCGCCGTCGGGCTCATGCGTGGAGCGTCCAGGCCAGGAGCGCCCCGGCCACGATGACGCGGGCGATGCGCGCCGCCCCGGCCAGGGAGCGCACCGGCCACGCCATGAGCCCGCCGAGCAGCAGAAAGACGAGCCACCAGGCGCCCGATCCCAGGCTCCCGAACCAGAGCGCCGCGAACAGCGCCAGCAGCAGCGCCTCGCCCGCCAGGGGGGCCAGCTCCGCCGCGGACGGGCGCCCGGGCGCCGGTCACCCGGCGCTCGCCGAACGCCCAGACCGCGAGCCACGCCCCGACCACGACCCAGGCCAGGAGGATGCGGCCGAACGCCACGCTCCTACCAGGCCTTCCGGATCGAGTCGGCGGAGAGCAGCAGGCCGCGCGACATGACGCGGTCGATCGCGAGGGTGTGGCGGATGTCGCTGAGCGGGTCACGGGTGAGGATGAGGAGGTCGGCCGCCTTCCCCGGGGCCAGGATGCCGAGCGAGTCCACGCCGAGGAGCAGTGCCCCGTTCCGGGTCGCCGCCAGCAAGGCATCCCGCGGCGAGAACCCCGCCCCCACCAGCAGCTCGAGCTCGCGGTGCTCGCTGTAGCCGGGGATGAGCAGCTGGTTCGAGGCATCGGTACCGGTGGCGACCCGCCCGCCCGCGGCGGCGAAGAGGCGCAGGAAGAGGTCCTGCTTCGGGCGGCCAGCCCGGAACGCGGGATAGTCCTGGTCGGTCCATCCGGCGCGGCGGACCATGTCGGCGACGTTCCAGCGCGCCTGCGCCAGCTCGGGGACCGCGCGTGAGCATCGTGTCGCCCAGGACCGCCGGATCGTCCAGCCGGCTGAACGTTTCGTGGAGCACGAGCGTCGGGACCAGGGTCACCTTGCGATCGGCCAGCTCCTTCGCGACCCGGGCGAGCGCCGCCGAGTCGAGGCCGCCCCAGCTCCGCTCGAATGCGGTCCAGCCCGGAAAGAAGCCGCGGTAGTGCGCCGCGTAGAGCGAGGAGGCGTCGGCCATCGACGCTTCCGGCACGCCGCTCAGGTGCTCGATCGAGCCGATCCCCTCCTTTGCCGCGGTCACCGCGTCCGTCAGGCCGAGATGCCCGGCCACGCGGAGATTGAAGGTGCGGGCTTCGTCGAGCATGGCCCGGAGCAGTGTCGGGTCCACCCGGGTGTAGACCTTGATCAGGTCCACGCCGGCGTTGACCAGCCGGTCCACCGCCTTGCGCGCGTCGCGCGGGCTGTTGGCGCCGATGGCGTCGGGATAGGTCGTGGGGAGGCCGTCGATCATCGCCCCGGCGCTGTAGATCCGCGGCCCGGCGACGGCGCCGAGGTTGACCCGGTCGCGGAGGCGGAGCACCGAGTCGAGCGCGCCGTGCACGTCCCGCACCGTCGTGACCCCCCAGGCGAGATACCGCGGCAGCGCCCACGGCTCGACGTGCGCGTGCGCGTCGATGAGGCCGGGAATGATCCAGCGCCCGGTGACGTCCACCTCCCGCGTCTTCGCGGGCAGCGTGAAGCCGTCGCGTGTCCCCACCGATTCGATGCGGCCACGGCGCACGACGACGACCGAGTTGGGCAGGACCGGTCCGCCGCTCCCGTCGAACAGAGTGGCGCCGACCAGCGCCACACCGTCGGGCGGCGAGCGGTGGCAGGCCGTGAGCGGGCCGAGCGCCAGCATCAGGGCCACGCTGATGTGCGCGGGAATGCGGATGAGGGGCATCACCGGAGGAAGAGGTGTAGGAAGGTGAGTGGGTGACGGGGCGCATGCAAGATCCTCGGCCGCTCTCGTTATAATTGGGCGATGACGGACCCCACCATCGAACTCTCCTCGGACGTCGCGCCTCGGCGACCCGTCCCGACCCGCACGCTGACGCTCTCGGAGTACGGCCTGATCGGCGATATGCGCACCGCCGCGCTCATCGGGATCGACGGGGCCATCGACTGGTGCTGCCTGCCGCGCTTCGACAGCGGCAGCGTCTTCGCCGCCATTCTCGACCAGGAGCGCGGCGGCACCTGGGCCATCCGGCCAGAGGGCGAGTGGACCTCGACGCAGCGCTATCTGCCACGCACCAACATCCTCGAGACCACCTTTCGGACCGCGGACGGCGTCGTCGCCCTGACCGATTTCATGCCGGTGAGCGAGGACGGCCGCCCGTCCGGCCCCCATCCGGAGATCCACCGCCAGGTCCGCTGCACCCGCGGCCGGGTGGCCATGCAGGTGGTCTTCATGCCCCGCTTCGAGTACGGGGCGCGCACCACCCGGCTGGAGCTGCTGAGGAACGGCCTGTTCGCCACCGACCGCACCGATCAGGTCCTCACGCTCTCGAGCTGCCAGGCCGGTGGACTGGATCGTCGAGCAGTCCACCGCCTCCGCCCGCTTCACGCTGGAGAAGGGCGAGCAGGCTGCTGGATGGTCCTCCGCTACGACGACGACGACATCCACCCGGCCGACCGCTACGAGAGCGCGCTCAAGCTCGACATCACCGCCGCCTTCTGGGCGCGCTGGGCGGCGGGCGTGCGCTACAGCGGGCCGTTCCGCGGCATGGTCAAGCGCTCGGCGCTGGCGCTCAAGCTGCTGACTCACGCGGAGACCGGGGCGATCATCGCCGCGCCCACCACCTCGCTCCCCGAGACCATCGGCGGGGTGCGGAACTGGGACTACCGGTTCGTGTGGCTCCGGGACGCCGCGTTCACGCTCGCCGCGCTCGACGCGGTCGGTCACCGCAAGGAGGCGGACGCCTTCATGCGGTTCCTGAAGAAGGTCTGCCGCCACGAGGGCGGCGGCCACCTGCAGATCATGTACGGCATCGACGGCCGCCGCGACCTGGTCGAGCGCCAGCTCGACCACCTGGCCGGCTACCAGGGGTCACGGCCCGTGCGGGTGGGCAACGGCGCGGTGGGGCAGCTCCAGCTCGACGTCTACGGCGAGGTCCTCGAGACCGCCGACATCTGGCGCCGCACCAACGAGATGACCGAGGGCACCTGGCGCGTGCTGCGCGGGCTGGTCGACTGGGTCAGCAAGAACTGGCAGCTTCCCGACTCCAGCATCTGGGAGGTCCGGGGCGAAGTGCGGCACTACGTGTTCAGCAAGGTGATGAGCTGGGTCGCGCTCGACCGGGGCGTCCGCATGGCCGAGGAGCTCGGGCTGGAGTCGAACACCGACGATTGGCGGGTTCAGCGGGACGCCCTGCACGCGGAGATCATGGAGCGGGGATGGAGCGAGCAGCACCAGGCGTTCACCCAGGCCTATGACGACGACGCGCTCGACGCGGCGGCGCTCGCGATTCCGATGGTGCGGTTCCTCCCGTGGAACCATCCGCGGGTGCACGGGACCGTGCGCGCGATCGCGCGGGAGCTCACCAGCGCCGACGGCGAGCTGGTGTTCCGCTACAAGCACCCCGACGGGCTGGAGGGAGTGGAGGGGGCGTTCTCGATCTGCACCTTCTGGCTGGCCCAGGCCCTGACGATGATTGGCGAGCGCGAGCGCGCCGAGCGGGTCTTCCGCCGGATGCTGCGCCACGCCAACCATGTCGGGCTCTACTCCGAGGAGATCGATCCGGCCACCGGCGAGTTCCTCGGCAATTTTCCGCAGGCGTTCACCCACATCGCGCTGATCAACTGCGCCGCGGCCCTGGCGCGCACCGACGCCCCGGCCAAGAGCCGGAGCGCGGCGCGCTAGCGCCGGCGCGCGCTCTGGCCTTCCTGGCGGCCTTGCGTGCCGGCTTCCTGGACGACTTCTTCGGCGACTTCTTCGCGGCCTTTCGGCCGGCCTTCTTCGCCGGGCGCCGGGCGGCCTTCTTCGTGCTCTTCTTCGCGGCCTTCCTGGCGGACTTCTTCGCCGACTTCTTGGCAGACTTCTTCGCCGCCTTTTTGGCGCTCTTCTTGGCCGTCTTCTTCCCTGCCTTCTTGGCCGCGGGCTTGGCCGCCTTCCTGGCGGGCTTGGCGGCCTTCTTCGCCGGTCGCGCGGCCGCCGCCGCGCCGGCGCGCTCGGCTGGGCGGTCGCAGGAGTCGGCTCGGGTGGCGCGGGCGGGGTGGGAGTGGGGGCCGGGGGGTACTCAGTCGGAAGCGGATCCATCCATCCGGATCCGGACCAGCCCATCTCCATATAATGAAGCTCGGCCATCTTCGCTTCCTCCGATCGCTGGTACGGCGCAACCCGCCGGCGGTGAGGCGCGCCCGCGCGCCTGTGCAGGGGTGATTCAGATATAACTTGCACTTCTTCGAGGCTTCTGCAAGACGTGCAGCGACGCCGGCCGCCGGCCGCAGGCCCTAGCGGCCCGCAGGAAGGGGCCGAGCGGAGCCCGCGGCGGTCGCGGCCGGGCTGGCGTATGTCGTAAGCCGTTGTCAGGCAATAATATATGCCTTCGGAATCCGGCCGCCTGCTCGGCGCACGGCGCCGGCGGCCTCATGCGACCGCGCGCGGCGTGCGCTATACTTCGCCAGCACTTCCCTCATCTCTGTGGACACAATCGCCGGTGATCTCTCTCCGACCTGAAGCGGACCGCCCCGCACGCCGGCGTCCGGCGTGGGCCGCCCGCGGCCTCGCGATCGTGGCGTGGATCGCGGCGCCAGGCATCTCGGCCCCGCTCGTCGCCCAAGGCGCCATCGAAGTCCAGGTCACGCCCGAGACGATGACCCTCGGCGTCGGCCAGAAGCAGCCCATCTTCGCCTCGGCGTACGACCGCCAGGGCAACATCATCTCGTCCGCCAAGTTCGTCTTCTGGAGCTCGGACACGGCGATCGCGCGCGTGTCGAAGACCGGCAGCGTGCTGGGCGTCGCCCCCGGGCTCGCCAAGGTCGAGGCGCGGCTGCAGGGCAAGCGCGCGTCGCTCGCCGTGCTGGTCACCGGCGGCAACGCCGTCGGTGGCGGCGTGGCGCTGGCGCTGGATCCGACCACGGCGGTCCTGCTGCCGGGCGAAAGCGTCCTGATCACCCCGCACGCGCTCCGCGAGGACGGCACCCCGCTCCCGCTCGCCCGCGTGGTGTGGAAGTCGCTCAAGCCCGAGGTGGCGACCGTCGACAGCACCGGCCTCGTGGTCGCGGTCGCTCCGGGCAAGAGCATCGTGCAGGCCAACGGCGGGGCGGGGCTCATGGCCACCGTTCCGGTGGAGGTCGAGCAGGCGGAGTTCGTGCGTGGAGGGAGCCAGCGAGGTCCTCGGTCCCGAAGAGGCGGAGACCCTGCACGTCCGCGTCCCCACCCAGGGCAATCGCGAGATCACCACCGGCCTCCAATGGCGCTCGGCCGATAGCGCCGTGGCCGCCGTGGGGCCGAACGGCGTCGTGCAGGCGCGGCAGCCGGGCCGGACCGAGATCGTGATGACCGGCTTCGGGCAGGAGCGGCGGGCCAGCCTGACCGTGCATCGCCTGCCGCAGGTCATGGTCGTCACGCCCAAGCCGCCCACCGAGGCGCTGCAGCTGCCGCTCCGTGCGACCCGGGAGTTCAGCGCCGTGGCCCAGGCGGCGGATTCCACGCCCATTCCCGAGGCGCGCATCACCTGGGAGCTGGGCGACACGACGAAGGCGTCCTTCGACCGCGCTACCGGCACTTTGACGGCCCGCGACACCGGCGCCACGACGCTCACGGCGCGCCTCCGTGGCTTCGAGCCGGTGGTCTGGCGGCTCCACATCATCGCGGGCGTTCTCGGACTCGACCGGCCCCGCGCCGGCCTGGGCCTCGGCGAGCGGGTCACGCTGGCGGCGAACCTGCTCGACGAGGCGGGCAAGGTCATCGCGCCCGCCACCGGCGTCGAGTGGGCGCACCGACCGGCCCGATGTCGCGGTGGTGAGTGGCGGCGAGGTCCGTGCGGTCAGCCCGGGCCGCGCGGTCGTGACCGCGACGCTTCCCGGCGGCAAGCCGGCCACCGCCGACATCTTCGTCACGGCCGACCTGCTCGTCGCCTCGAACCGGAGCGGAGCGTTCGGGATCTACCAGGTGCGGCCGGACAGCCCCGACACGCTGCTGCCGGTGCTGGTCGACGGCGGCGCCAACGTGCAGGCGGTGCGCTCGCCCGACCGGACGCGGATCGCGTTCAGCTCGAACCGCGCCGGCAGTTACGACCTCTACGTCATGGACGCCGACGGGCGCGACGTCCGCCGCATCACAGTCGACGCCGGCAGCGAGGGCGATCCGGTCTGGACGCCGGACGGATCGCGCATCCTGTACACCGCCGCGCCTCCCGCCGGCACGCCCCAGGTGATGAGCATCCGGCCGGACGGCGGCGATCCCCGCCCGATCGCCGTCTCGACCGGCGGCAATCGCGGCCCGGACGTCTCGCCGGACGGCCGGCGGGTCGCGTTCGTCTCCACCCGGGACGGCAATCCGGAGATCTACGAGGCCGGCATCGACGGCGGCGCGGCGCGGCGCCTCACCAAGAGCGGCGACCGCGAGAACAGCCCGCGCTATCTCCCGAACGGCGATCTGATCTACGTCCTCGAGAAGGGCAGCAAGGCGCGGGTGATGCGATTGTCCGCGGGAGCCGCCACGCCGCTCCCCGTGCTCGAGATCGACCAGCCCGTGATCGCGCTGGACGTCTCGCGCGACGGCGAGCGCGTGGCCTACGTGGCGGGAAAGCTCGCCGAGGCGGGGAAGGGGAAGTCGCAGCTGACGCTGCGCATCCAGCAGCTCGGCGCGGGGAGCACCCCGCTGCTCGTCCCGCTCCGTCCGGGCGAGCAGGTGCTGAGCCCTTCGTTCTGAGCGCCTCCCGCCGGTGAGGGCCCTCGCGCTCGACGGCGTCGGCGGCATCGAGCACCTGGCCGTGCGCGAGCTTCCGCGCGCCCGAGCTCGAGGCGCCGGGCGACGTGCGGGTCCGCATCCACGCCGCCGCGCTCAATCGCCTCGACCTCTTCGTCGCCGAGGGCCTGCCGGGCGTGCGATACGCCTTTCCGCACATCGTCGGGTCGGACGGCGCGGGGGTGGTCGACGCGGTCGGCCCCGCCGTGACGAGCGTACGGCCGGGCCAGCGGGTCATGATCAATCCCGGCCTCTCCTGCGGTTCGTGCGCCGCGTGCCGGGAGGGCGAGGAGTCGCTCTGCCACGTCCTTCCGGGTCGTCGGCGAGCATCGGCCCGGCACCGCCGCCGAGTTCGTGGTCGTCCCCGCCGAGAACCTGGCACCGGTCCCGCCGGAGATGCCGTGGGATCAGGCGGCGGCGTTCTCGCTGGCCACGCTCACCGCATGGCGGATGCTCACGACCCGCGCGGCACTCCGGCCGGGCGAGACCGTGCTGATCTGGGGCATCGGCGGCGGCGTGGCGATGGCGGCGCTCCAGGTGGCCCGGCACCTTGGCGCCCGGACCATCGTGACCAGCTCCGCCGACGCCAAGCTCGAGGCCGCCCGGCGCCTGGGCGCGGACGCGGGGATCAACCACGCGACGGCCGACGTCGTGGCGGAGGTCCGCCGGCTCACCGACGGACGGGGAGCCGACGTGGTCGTCGACAGCATCGGCGAGGCGCGCTGGCAGGACTCGCTCCGCGCGCTCCGGCGCGGCGGCCGGCTGGTGATCTGCGGCGCCACCACCGGGCCGATGATCGCACTCGATCTCCGGCGCCTGTTCTGGCACCAGTGGAGCATCCTCGGCTCCACCCTCGGCAGCCGGCGCGAGTACGCCGAGGTCGTGGCCCTGGCCCACGAGGGCCGCCTCTGGCCGGTGGTCGATCGGGTGGTGCCGCTCGCCGAGTGGTCCGCGGCGGTGGCGCGCCTGGAGCGCGGCGAGCAGATCGGTAAACTCGTGATCGAGGTGGCGACGTGAACGAACTGTGGGAGCGACTGCGGCTCGGCGGGGAGCAGATCGGGTCGGTGGTGCCCGCGCTGGTCGGCGCGGCGGTGATCCTCCTGACCGGCTATTTCCTGGCCCGGCAGGTCCAGCGCTGGGCCGACGACACGCTCAAGCGGCTCGACTTCAACCGCATGGCCGCCGCCGGCGGTCTCGACGAGGTGGTGGGGCGCACCGGCTCCCGGCTGGATCCGGTGCGGGCGCTGGCCAAGCTGATCTTCTGGCTGGTGATGCTGGTGGTGATCCTGCTCGCCAGCACGGCGCTCGGGCTCGAGAGCATCAACCAGATGTTCGGGACGATGCTCGCCTTCATCCCGACGCTCATCGCCGGGATCGTCATCGTGATCCTCGGCATGATCCTGGGCGAGTTCGTGCGCGGGGTGATCCTGGCGTCGGCCGGGAGCGTCTCGGGCGTGCCGACGGTCGCCAAGATGGCCAAGGGCGCCGTCGTCGTGATCGCGGTCTTCATGGCGCTGCAGCAGGTGGGCGTGGCGGAAGAGATCGTCACCGCCGCGTTCACCCTCACGCTCGGCGCCGTGGCGCTGGCGGTGGGGCTCGCGTTCGGCCTCGGCAATCGCGATCTCGCCGGCGAGATCACCCGCCGATGGTACGAGGAAGGCCGCCGCCGCGACCGCCGGCGCACCGACCGGCAGGGGCCGAACACGCCGCCGGGGGACGAGCCGCCGATGCTGGACTGAGGGAACGCCGCCCCCGCCCCCGCGAGTCACCCTGAGCGGAGCGAAGGGGGCGATGATTCAGGTACATGCCCCCTTCGCTCCGCTCAGGGTGACACTGGCTCCGCTGCCGCCCTACTTCAGCGCGAACCTCCCCACCGTCCGCGTCCCGTCCGCCTCCTTGATCGACCCGTACACCGCGCCCTTGGCTCCGAACCCCGCGAGCGAGGCGCCCTTCGGAAACTCCACCGACCGCTGCCAGCCCCCCTGGCGGTTGAACACGTCGTAGGTCAGTGCCGCATCCTCCTGCGCGCGCGGCCGCTGCAGCCAGACTTCGCCGTTCGGCCGGCCGAGCGCGAAGTCGAACGGCGGCTTGGTCTCGGCGAACGGGTAGTGGATCTCCAGGTCCTGCGGCATGCCGAACTGCTTGCCTTGCTCGCGGACCTGGGCCAGCACCCGGTCGCGGTCGGCCTGCGTGACGGCACTCCTGGTGTACTCGTGCGGCTTCCCGCGCGTCCAGTCGACCGGACGGATCGCGCCAGTCGACCCGGTTCTCGTGGCCGCGCGCGAGCCACGCGGCGCCGTTCGGCAGCACGCCGAAGAAGTCGTTCGGCGCGAACACCTTCGCCGCCTCCTGCTTCTGCGTGCCAAAGGTCGCCTCGCCGTATTCGGGCGAGGCCAGGTTCGCCACCGTATCGGCCTTGCCGGTCTTGAGCACGATGCGAAGCACGGGCACGCTGTCCGGCCGCGCCTTGCTGCCCGGCTCTGCCCCACCGATGATCGACTGGTAGTCCACCTTGTACCCGTGCCCGACCGTGTCGTAGACCAGCACCGGTGCCGTGCCGGCCACCGGTGGAATCAGCAGCACGCCGCGCGACTTCCCATCCTGGCCCCAGAGCGTCGTGCGAAGCGCGCTGAAGTCGACCAGCGCGACCGTGTCACCTCCCAGCCGCGCCACCCAGCCGGGGAACCTGTACTGCTCGGGCGGCGGATTCCTGATCAACGAATCCACCCGCGTGCCGAGGGTGTCGACTTTGCCGGTGTTGAGGTCGGCGGCGAGGAAGAGCTTTGCCTTGGTGTCCGCGAACGCCACCCGGCCGTCACCCAGCTCGACGACGTTGCTCAGCTGCCCGAACGTGACCGGCAGCTTCTTCTCGAGCGTGAGGCCCCCCTGGCTTTGCGCCGGGGTGCAGCCGGTGGCCAGCAGGACGAGCGTGCAGAGCGATGCGGCCAACTTCATGCGGGAACTCCTCCGGAAAGCGGACGAACGGACGCGAACGGAATCTTCATGGGCCCGCAGCAGGCGCGGGCAAGGCGAATCGGAGCAGCCGGGCTCCGCCCCGCGCCGGCTCCGCCACCAGCACGGCGCCCGGCGCCACGGCGATGATACGCCCCGGCCCTGGCACTCGGATCTCCTCCCGCAGCCGGCCCTGGCGGTCGACCACGTGGTAGCGGCGACTGGAATCGATCGGCGCGCGGCTCTTCTCCAACCATACTTCGTCGCCGGCACCGGCGAGCCCGGCTTCGAACGGCGGCTTGATCGCGGCGAACGGCAGCTGTTCGGCCGTGCGTGCGGAGCTCGGGCGGAAACCGGCGCAGGAAGAGCTCGCGGTCGTAGCGAGTCACCTCGAGCACGCGGTCCTTCAGCGGCTCGCCCCGGGTCCACTTGCCGGTCGGGATCGCGCCAGTCGACCCGGTTCTCGGACACCCGTGCCACCCAGAGCGATCCGTCCGGCCGCGCGCCCCACTGGTCCGTCGCCGCTGAACACCCGTCGCTCGAACCGGCGGCCCGCGTCGCCCATCACCTCGGCGATGTCGAGTGGCGCGAGCCGGGCGAGCGTATCGGCCCGGTCGAGCGCGGGCGAGGCCCGTACCACGACGGCCGAGTCACGGTTGCCCTGCCCGTCGGGCCCCGGCGGCGGGCGCAGTTCGAGATAGTAGCGGCCGGCACCGTCGCGGTCTCGTGGCAGCACGCCACGCAGCGCGTTCGGCGCGGGGGTCGCCCCGGCGAAGCCGCCGTCGAGCGTCCAGCGCGAAATCTGCCGCAGGCCCCAGTCGCCCAGGTACAGCGTATCGCCCGCGCGGAAGAGCGTCGAAGGATTGCGGAGCCGCTTGCCCCGGTCCGTGCCGAGCGGCGTCACGGAGCGCTTGCCGACGTCGGCGATGGCGACCTGCTCGTCGGCCGGCGCCAGGAGCGCCCAGCGGTCGCCGCCGAGCCAGGCGCCCGAGGTGATCTCCGAGAGCGTCGTCGAGACCGTATCCGCCGGCGGGACGAGGGTCACGACCGGCGCCGGCGGCCGCTTCTCGCCGCACGCGGCAAGCAGAAGCGCCGCGCCGAGGAGGGCGTGGGGGTGGGCCGGCATGGGGGGAATGTAATGGGGAGGCGGACGGCCTGCCTACCGCAGGATCTCCTCGAACAAGGCGATCGCCCGTGGGTCCTCGCTCTGGCCCAGCCAGAAGAGCGCCGACTTGCGCAGCTCGGCGTGCGGATTCGAGCGCGCGATCCTGATCAGCACCGGCACGCCTTCGTCCGCCGGCCGCTGCGACAGCGCGAACACCGCCTGCTTCCGCACTTCGACCTCCTCGCCGCGGTCGGACGCGAGCGAGTCGAGTCCGCGCGTCGCCGCCTCGCCTGCCGCCTGCCCCAGCCAGAAGACGGCCTGCCGCCGCGTCTCGACCGGCAGCTCGGTGCGACGCGCGATCCGGAGCAGTACCGGCCACACGACCGCACTATCGGCGAGCGTGGCCGCGGTGACCAGCTCCTCGGCGTCCGCCCGGCTGCTGCTCGACCAGCGCGAGCAGGTCGGCAGCCGCCTGCCGGGCCGGCAATTGGCCGAGATCGGTCGTTTTCCCCTCGGGCGGACGCCACCGGCCGCCGACGTAGGTGTGGGCGTCGGCCACCCGGCCCCCGCGCACCCGGAGCGACACCCGCACGGGGCCGGGCGCGCAGTCGCTCTCCCACTCGTCGTCCTCGTCGTGACTTGATGCTGATGCTGTGACCGCCGTTGCCACAGACCCCGGCCCGCGCGGCGAAACTGAGCCGGAGCGTGCCGTCACCGAGCGTCTCGACGCGCTGCGCCAGCGTCTGGGCGCCGGCGGCCGCGGGAAGGGTCAGCAGCGCGAGTGCTGCCGCTAAGTGTGCATGCATCAAGGTCTCCCGGCTCACGGTTGCTCGATGATGTCCTGCAGCGCCTTGGCGGCGCGGGGATCGTCGCTCTGGCCGAGCCAGAAGAGCGCCTTCTTGCGGAGCTCCACGTCGGGCTCGCGCTTCGCGATGTCGAGCAGCTTATCCACCGCGGCCGGCTCGTCGCGCTGGGAGTAGACGAAGATCAGCTGCTCGCGCATCTCGCGATCGGTCATCGCGGCGTAGAGCGCCGTCAGGTCGGTCAGGGACGTATCGCTCTGCCCGGCCCAGAAGAGGGCGCGCTTGCGGAGCTCGAGCGGCTGTCGGGCGTCCTTGGCGATCCCGAGTAGCCACCGCGCGTTCTCCCGGCCGCCGGCCTGCGAGACCGAGAACAGCACTTTCTCGCGCAGCGACTCCTCCTTGAGGCGTCCGTAGAGCTCGCGCAGGTAGGCCTCGTTCTCCGCCCCGCCGCTCTGACCGATCCAGAAGATGGTCTTCTCGCGCACGTCGACCGGCAGATCGGGCCGCTCGGCGTAGGTGCGGAGGGCCTGGTTGGCCCGCGCGCTCCCATGCTGCGAGAGCGCGAATACCGCCTTCTCCTGGAGCGCCGGGTCCTTCGACGTGCGCAGGATCGAGTCGAGCGCGCTGACGGCCCGATCGGTACCCACCTGCGACAGCCAGAAGACCGCCTGCTCCCGCACCTCGTGATCGGGGTCGTTGCGCGCGGTCTCGAGCAGGATGTCCTCGGTGCCGGGGGCGCTTTCCTGCGCGATCAGGAAGACCGCCTTCCGCCGCAGGCAGGTCGAGCCCGGATCGCGCCGGGCGAGGACGCGCTGGATGATCGGCCGCGCGCGCGCGTCGTCCATCTGCTGCAGTGCGTTGAGCGCGGCCACCTTGGTGTCGTCGTCGTCATCGGCGCAGCGGTCGTCGCCGCCCGGAGGCGTGGGTGGAGTCGGGGGCGTGGGCGGCATCGGCTGTCCTGGCGGCATCGGCCGTACAGGCGGCGTGGGCGGGACCGGTGGCCGGCCCGCATCCGCCGCGGCCGCGGCCACGATCGCTGCCGCCGCGGGATCACCCTGCCTGGCGAGCTCGCCCTGGATCCGGCTCGCCAGCGCCTTGGCGTCGCCCTTGGTGGCGGCCTTGGGAAAGCGCTCGCGCTGGACGTCGAGCGCGGCAAGCGCCTCGCGCAGCTGCGGCGTGCCACCCACCCGGTAGAGCGAGAAGGCGCGCCAGTAATAGGCGTCGGCGGCATAGCCCGAGCGGGGGTAGCGGGCCGGCACCTGCGCGAACAGGTCGGCGGCCTGGCGATAGTCGCGGCGGTCGAGCGCCGCCCGGGCGGCCCGGTAGACAGAGTCCGCGGGGTCGCCCTGGAGCCAGGCCGCCCGCGGAAGCGCCTCGGCTGGGCCGGCGGAGTCCTGCGCGGCGCGGGGCGCGGACTCTTGCCGGTTGGCCGTCGTGGGCTTCTCTCTGTTG